>NZ_AP038353.1:0-1468519 GCF_059729505.1 Spiroplasma ixodetis
TAATTAAAGAGGTTTTTAAAATGAATAACACTGATAATAAACGAGAAAACTTTAAAAACATTTGAAATAAAGTTAGAAATTTTCTTCAATATGATGAAATGATTGATCCAAGTGTTTTTAATAACTATATTAAAAACACTTATATTTATGATATTTTTGAAAATAAATGTTTAATTATTGTTGATTCACTATTCGCAAAAGAAATTTTAACTAAAAATATAACATTTAAAGTTAAAGAAATTTTAGAAAGAATTATTCAACAAAATCTTCAAATTGAATTTTTAGAACTCAATGAAGCAAAAAAACAAAAAATATATGTAGAAAAAGATTTTGTTGAATTTAATAAATTGCAACAAATTAAAAAACAATTTCAATTTAATAACTTTGTTAAAGGAGAATCAAATAACGATGCTTATCAAGCAGCATTTTCAATTACCATAGAACTTGGTAGGTATTGAAATCCCTTATTTATCTATGGTAATTCTGGATTAGGAAAAACACATTTACTTCATGCTATTGAAAATGAAATATTAACAAAATATAATAATCAAAAAAAAGTACTTTACTTATCTTCTGAAGAATTTGGCCGTATGGTACCAGAAATTATTAAACAAAATATTAATGATATTGAAAAATTTAAAGATTCATTTAATCAATACGATGTTCTTCTCGTTGATGATATTCAATTTTTAGCTAATCGTAGTAAAACAAATGAAATATTTTTTCATATATTTAATAGCTTTGTTAACAAACAAAAACAAATTGTTATTACATCAGATAAACATCCTGATGATTTATATGGTTTTGAAGAAAGAAATGTTTCAAGATTTCAAAGTGGTTTAAGTGTTGGTATTGATTCACCAGATTTTGAAACTTCATTAATTATTTTAAAAGAAAAAATTAAGTCTTTAAATTATGATCCAAGCATTTTTACTGAAGAATCTTTAAGTTTTATTGCTTTAAATTTTAATAGTGATGTTAGAAAATTAGAAGGAGCATTAAATAGATTAATTTTTTACAGCATTTTATATATAAAGCCTAATCATTTAATAGTGCTTGAAGACGTTATGAAAGCTTTTAAAACATCAAATACTTCATTAAAAGAAAAACTAACTATTAAAAAAATTAAAACAATTGTATCTGAATATTATAATATTCCAATCAAATTATTGATTAGTACTTCTAGAGTTAAAACAATAACAATAGCACGCCATGTAGCAATGTATTTAATAAAAACACTTTTAAATGAATCATATACAAAAATTGGTTCTGAATTTGGAGGTAAAGATCATACAACAGTAATGAATGCTTATAACAAAATTAAAAAAAATATTGAAACTAATTATGAATTTAAAAAAAATATTGAAAGATTATCACGTGAATGTTTAAAACACAATTAATCCACTATTTTAATCATAAATTATTAACATATAAGATTGTTATTTTTTTTTATTTTATAAGTTAAAATTAGTTATTCACATTAATCCACATCATAATATTATTAATAATTAAATAAATAATAATTAATAATTATATATATATATATATATATATAATTATTAATGTTTAAAAATGGGAGATATTTATGAAAATTGAAATCAAAAGTTCTATATTATTCAAAATAATAAAAAAAATAATAAAAATAACAATTTCTAATAATACTTATGAAGAATTATCTTGTTTTTTATTAGAAGTTGAAAAAGAAAAAATAATTTTAACTGCATCTAATGGTAATTTATCATTAAAATATGAACTAATTAATAATGAAAAATATTTAAAAATATTAAACATCGGTTCATTATTAATTAATACTAAAAATATCATAGATAATTTTAGTAAACTAGAAGATGAATGAATTTTATTTGAACTTAAAATTAATAATTTAATCATTAGTAATTTTAAAAATGATTATAAAGATTTTATCTTTAAATTAAGTACAATGACAATTGAAAAATTTCCAAAAATCAACTTTAACAAAAATATTAAAATAAAGTATCTTTTAATAAAAGTTTGTTACAAAATATAAATGAACAAATTGATTTTGCAACAAATACAAACAATAATAAACAATCATTAAGTGGAATTAATTTTAAATTTAATGATCAAAAGTTATTTGTTACAGCAACTGATGGATATTGTTTAGCAAAAAAGTGATTTTCTTTTGAAGAAAAATTAGAATTTAATAATAAAGAGTTTAATATTCCAGTTCATTTATTAAATGAAATTGATAAAATTACTAGTGATTTAAATTCAAATATAAATTTTTATTTTGAAAATGATTATAATTTAATTATTGAAATTGAAATTTTTTTATTTCAAACACGAATGATTGAGGGTACTTATCCAAATACGGATGATATTATTAAAAATATTATAGAAAAAGAAAAAAATATTATTGAAATTAATAACGTTAGAGAATTTTAGCAAAAAAAGATACTTCACCTATGATTCAATTTTGAATCAATGTAGAAAAAAATGATTTTAAAATTAATTGTTTATCTAATAATGATAGTATAGGTGAAGTAATTGAACAATTTTAAAAATTTCATATTATAAAATCTAAAAGTTTAAAAAAAGAAATAAAAGTAGTTTTTAATTCAAAATTAATTATTAATGCTTTAAAATCGTTTAATAAATGTAAAAAAGTAAATTTAAAAATTTCTTGACCAAAAAATTATACAATTATTGATAGTAAAGAAGAAACTGGGTTATTACAACTAGTTTTACCAATTGGAGAAAAATAATATGATATAACTAAATAAAATAGTTATTTTTAATTAATAAACTAAGAAAAGGTAAAAAATAATGAAGTAAAAATTACAATTGTTAAGTATGTTTACTATTTTAATTTTTACTAATTTAAATATAATTGCTTGTAAAAATAAGCAAGATACTATTAGTGAATTTTATGTTTTAGGGGATAGTTTATCAGATACTGGTGCAGGAACATTTGCACAAAATCAATATTTAGAAAATAATAATAGTAAATTTAAACATTTTCAATTAGATAAACCATATTATAATAATTGTTGAAGTAGTAATAAAGTAGCTTCACAATTAATTGCTGAAAAATTAAATATTAATTTTAAACCTGGGTGATTATTTAACATCAATGGTAAAACATTTCAAAGTTTGGGTAATAATTATGCTTATGGAGGAGAAGTTGCTAATAGCAGTGATAATAATTTAGATATTATTAAAACTTTTGATTTGTCTCATCAAACACAAATGTTGTTATTACAACATTCTTTACAAAAAAAAGATGTTATTTGAATAGAAATGGGAGCTAATGATATTGGTAATTTAATGAATAAAACAGATCCTATTATTATTAACAGTAAAATTAATAATGTAATAAATGAAGAAAAAAAGCAATAAAATTATTAATTAAAAATGGTGCAAATAAAATTATTATTAGTGATGTTCCTGACTTAACATTAACACCAAAAATTAAAAAGATGTTACATAATAATCAACAAAAAATACAAATAGCACGTAAAACATGTATTGAATATCAAAAACAATGAAAGAAAATGATATTAGAAATGAAAGTAATTTATAAAAATATTATTACACCTTTTTTTCTTTAAAGAGAATTAGCAACTGATATGAATAATTTTAAAAATAAAATTCCAGATGGAATTGTTGAAACTAGTGCTACAATTTGTAAAATGATGTCTAAAGAAACAAAATATTATTATAAACCAGTTTTTAATTCTGGAGTTAATGAAAGTAATTTAAATAAATATTTTTATTTTGATGAATTTCATCCAGGTATGTGATTTCATCAACAAATGGCAAATAGTATGGTATACCATCAACAGATGTTGCAAGGGAATTGGGTGTGACATATAAAACAGCTTGAAGAATGAATCATGAAATCAGAACTAGAATTTGGAATCAAGATGCAGGGTTCATTGATGATGGCACAGCACAGATGAATGAAATGTATCTTTCACATGTAGGTTTTAAAAAACAAGGAAGATCCTTGTTTTTTAAAACCTTGATTGTTGGAGTTTATGAGAAAACCAGCAACAAACTAATTGTGAAAGTATTGAAAAAAGCAGATGAGAAAAACCTTTTATGATTTGCATTGAAACACATTTCTACTGGGTGTTGTCTATTTATGGATTCTTGGAAGGGATATGGAAGTTTCAAAAACTTCTATCACAAACATGAAATCGTAAATCATGAAGTTGGGTATGTGTCATCAACAGGTGTAAACACAAACCAGATTGAATCTGCATGAAAACACATCCGACGAACTTTCCGAACACACATAAAAGTTTCAAAACACAATATTCATTTATATGCAAAAGAAGCTGCATATAAATTCAATAAGATACCTAGTTTTGAAACTATAATTTTGTGTTTGATTTAGATACATGTGGAGATAATTTCCTAGATAGGCTTTTATCTCCATTTATGTGATAAAATTTAAAAATAGTACATAAAGGTATAAAAGCCTTTATTATTTTTTGAATAAAAATTTTTTAATTTTTCTTTTAAAAAAATTATGTTGTTTTAAATCAAAAAAAATGTATAATTTATACATAAAATGTAAAATAATATGCTTATTTTAAAAAATAAAAAATCTTTTTTTGAATTTATTTTTGAAATTTTAAATGTTTTCATTAATTTAATAATGAAAACATTTAATGATGAAAGAGAGTGAAAATAGTGAGCACAAGGACTCCAAATGATTATAATGCTAACTCAATTCAAGTTTTAGAAGGACTAGAAGCAGTTAGAAAACGACCTGGAATGTATATTGGTTCCACTGCAGAAAGAGGATTACATCACTTAGTTTGAGAAATAGTTGATAATGCTGTTGATGAAGTTATTGCTGGTTTTTGTACAAAAATTTCTGTAACTATTACTAAAAATAATGAAATATTAGTAAAAGATAATGGTCGAGGTATTCCTACTGATATACATCCAAAGACTAATATTTCAACAGTAGAAACGGTTTTTACTACATTACATGCTGGTGGAAAATTTGATAATGGTTCTTATAAAGTATCAGGTGGTTTACATGGTGTTGGTGCTTCAGTAGTAAATGCTTTAAGTAAGTATTTGGAAGTTACTATTTCCCGTGATGGTAATATTTTTTTTCAAAAATATATTGAAGGTGGTAAACCAGAATTACCATTGGCAATTATTGGACAAAGTGATAAAAAAGGAACAACTGTTTTATTTAAACCTGATGAAAGTATTTTTACTGAAACTGTAAATTTTAGTTTTATAATAATTAAAACAAGGTTAAGACAACTTGCTTTTTTAAATAAAGGTTTAACTATTCAAGTTATTGATGAACGCGAAAATAAAGAAGAAACTTTTTGTTATGAAGGGGGCATTAAAGAATATGTTGCCTTTTTAAATAATAAATTTGAACCTTTAAAACATGAAATTATTTATGGAGATTTTGAAATAAATGGTATAAACACAGAAATAGCTTTTCAATATAATGAAAGTGAAGAAACTCAAATATTTTCATTTTGTAATAATATTAATACACCTGAAGGTGGAACACATGAAGATGGTTTTCGTTTAGCATTAACAAGAGAATTGAATTCTTATGCGAAAAAAAATAATCTTTTAAAAAATAATGATGAAACATTTACTGCTGATGATGTTAAAGAAGGAATTTTAGCAATTATTTCAGTTCAACATCCTAATCCACAATATGAAGGGCAAACTAAAACAAAACTTGGTAATTCTGAAGTTAGAAAAATTGTTTCTAATGTAACTGGAAAAATAATTAATAAATTTTTATTGGAAAATCCTTCTGAAGCAAAAATTATTATTAACAAAGTTATTTTATCAGTAAGTGCACGTTTAGCATCTAAAAAAGCACGTGAGAATATTATGACTTCGAGAAAAAATCCTTTACAATTTTCTAATTTACCAGGTAAATTAGCAGATTGTTCTTCTAAAGTTCCAACTAAAACAGAAGTTTTTATTGTCGAAGGTGAGTCAGCTGGTGGAACTGCAAAGTTGGGAAGAAGTAGAGAAATTCAAGCAATTTTACCATTAAGAGGAAAAATAATTAATGTTGAAAAAGCACGACTTTTAAAAGTTTTTTCTGACGAAGAAATAAATAATCTTATTATTTCCTTTGGCTGTGGTGTTGGTAAAGAATTTAATATTACTAAATTACGTTATCATAAAATTATTATTATGACTGATGCTGATGTTGATGGTTCACATATTAAAACATTATTATTAACATTTTTTTATCGTTACATGCGTCCTTTAATTGATGCTGGTTATATATATATAGCTCAGCCTCCTTTATACAAATTTTATAGTGGTAAATTTGTTAAATATGCATATAATGATCAAGAATTGCAAGAAATTAAAGATAATTTTAATGGAACTAATTTTAACATTCAACGTTATAAAGGTTTAGGAGAAATGAATGCCACACAACTATGAGAAACAACTATGGATCCACAACATAGAATTTTATTACAAGTAAGTATTGATGATGCTTCAGAAGCAGATGAAACTTTTTCAATATTGATGGGGAAAGATGTATTTCCACGAAAAGAATTTATTCAAGAAAATGCTAAATATGTAAAAAACATTGATGCTTAAAAGTTAATAAAATAAAATTAGGAGTTTATATATGAGTGAAATAACTAAAAAAAATGAAACATTTATTTCTAATAAATATGTTCGTAATATATCTGATGAAATGAGAACTAGTTTTTTAGAATATTCAATGTCAGTTATTGTTTCAAGAGCTTTACCAGATGCAAGAGATGGATTGAAACCAGTACATCGTCGAATTTTATATTCTTTAGCAATTTTAGGTATGACATATGATAAACCTTATAAAAAAGCAGCACGTATTGTTGGAGAATGTATTGGAAAATTTCATCCTCATGGTGATATTGCAGTTTATGAAACAATGGTAAGAATGGCACAAGAATTTAATTATCGTTATCCTTTAGCTGATGGCCAAGGTAATTTTGGTTCAATTGATGGTGATAGTGCTGCTGCTATGAGATATACTGAAGTTAGAATGAGTAAAATGGCAGGAGAGTTGGTTAAAGATTTAAATAAAAATACAGTTACTTTTGTTGAAAATTATGATGGTGCTGAAAAAGAACCTAGTGTTTTACCAGCTTATTTTCCTAATTTATTAGTTAATGGAACAACAGGTATTGCTGTTGGAATGGCAACAAGTATTCCACCACATAACTTAAGAGAAATAGTTGATGCAATTATTTTTGTAGCTCAAAATCCTGATTGTGATATTATGGAAATATTAGATATTGTTAAAGGACCTGACTTTCCTACAGGTGCAATGATTTTAGGTGTAAATTCATTTAAAAATGCTTATTTAAACGGAAGATCAACAATAACAGTTCGTAGTAAAACTAAAGTTGAAAAATTATCAAATGATAAACCTGCAATTATTGTTGAAGAAATACCTTATCAAACTAATAAAACTAATTTAATAAATAATATAGTTAAAGCAGTTCAAGAAAAAAAAGTAAATTATATAACTGATTTGCGAGATGAATCTAATCGTGAAGGAATAAGATTAGTATTAGAAATTAAAAATATTGATTATGCTGAACTTATTTTAAATCAACTATATAAATTTACTTCATTACAAACAACATTCACAATAAATTTATTAGCATTACATAATAAACAACCCAAAGTAATGAATTTAAAAGAAATGATTGAAATTTATATTGAACATCAAATTAAAATTATTCTTAATAAGTCTAATTTTGAATTAAAAAAATATGAACATCAGTATCATATTATTTTTGGTCTTGTTAAAGCATTACAAAATATTGATGAAATTATTAAAATAATTAAGGAATCAAAGAAAACAGAAGAAGCATTAACTAATTTACAGAATAAATTTGAATTTTCTGAAAAACAAGCTAAAGCAATTTTAGAAATGAAACTGCAACGTTTAACAGATTTAGAACAAGAAAAATTAAATAATGAATTATCATTTATTAATGAAGAAATTATTCGATTAAGAACTTTAATTAATGAACCTTCTAAGCAAATAGAATTAATGATTTCTCAGTTAACAACAATTAAAGAAAATTATGGTGATGATAGAAGAACTGAAATTATTGAAAATTATGAAGGTGAAATTATTGATGAAGCTTTAATTAAAGAAGAACAAGTGGTTATAACTCTTTCAAAAAGTGGTTATATTAAACGTTTACCTTTAGACACATATAGAACTCAACATCGTGGTGGAGTTGGTGTTAAAGGTGCTGGTGGCAATGATATTAATACTGATGATATTGATAAAGTTTTAATTACTTCAACTCATTCTGATTTGTTAATATTTAGTAATAAAGGGAAAGTTTATCGAATTCGTGCTCATAAGGTACCAAATTATTCAAGAACGGCTAAAGGAACACCAATTGTTAATTTAATAGCAACAGAAAAAAATGAGACTATTAAAACAATAATTGCTATATCAGAAGATTATGATATAAATGCTAATTTATTTTTTGTTACTAAAAAAGGAATTATTAAACGTTCAACTTTAGATCAATTTAAATCTATTTACCAAAATGGTAAAATAGCTATTAAATTGCGTTCAAATGATCAATTAGTAGATGTGCTGAAAACTACAGGTAATAATGAAATAATTATTGCTGTGGCTAATGGACGAGCAGTTAGAATCAATGAAAATCAAGTTAGAGTAATGTCAAGAATAGCTAGCGGAGTAAAAGGAATAGATACAAAAGGTACTCATGTAATTGGGATGTGTTCTAATAAAGATGGTTATTTAGTTGTCTCTATTAGTGAGAAAGGTTATGGAAAAATATCACTATTTGAAGAATATCGTTTAGCAAATCGTGGTGGTAAGGGTGTAATTTCAATGAAATTAGCTCAAAAAACAGGAAAATTAATTGGTATAAATTCAATAAATAACACTAATAATAGCAATGATTTATTAATTATGACTTTAAAAGGTACAGTTATTAGATTTTCTTTAGAAGATATAAGAACTACAAGTAGAAATACTATAGGTGTTAAATTAATTAGATTTAAAACAGAAGAAGATGCAATTTCTTCAATTGTAACAATCCCAATCACTAAAGAAAAAACTATTTTTATTGATTAATTTAAGAGGTGCTAAAATGATTGATATAGAAAAAATACGTAATAATTTGGAAAAAACTATTAATAAAATAGAAACAAGGGGCCAAAGTTATAAAAATGAAATAAATAAAATTTTTAATTTAGATTTAGAAATAAGAACTTTAAAAACAAAAAATCAAAAATTAGAAGAAACAAGAAATAAGCAATCTAAACAAATTGGTGAATTATTAAAAAATAAAAAAAATGATCAAATAAAAAAAATTAAAGATGATATGATTATTTTAAAAGAAAAAATTATAAAAAATAATTTAAAAATTGTAGATTTAGAAGATAAAATATATGAATTACAATTAGTAATTCCTAATATACCACATTTTTCAGTTCCACAAGGAAACGATGAAACTAATAATCAAGAAGTTAGAAAATGAGGGAAAATTATTAAAAAAAATAGTAAACCACACTGAGAAATTGCTGAAAAATTAAATATAATTGATTTTTCAAAAGCAACTAAATTAAGTGGTACTAGATTTATTATATATAAAAATAAAGGTGCTTTATTAGTTAGAGCATTAATGAATTTTATGATTGATTCTCATTTAAAAAATGGTTATTCTGAATTTTTACCACCATTAATTATTAATAAAGAAAACTTATTTGGTACAGGGCAACTTCCTAAATTTAAAGATGATTTATTTCAATTAAATAATGAACAGTATTTAATTCCAACAGCAGAAGTTCCTTTAACAAATATTTATCGCAATGAAATTATTAATTTTTCTAAATTACCAATAAAAATGTGTGCTTATACACCATGTTTTCGTTCAGAAGTTGGTTCTGCTGGTAGAGATACAAGAGGAATAATTAGGTTACATCAATTTAATAAAGTAGAATTAGTTCAAATTGTTGATCCTGAAAAATCTTATGATGCCCTTGAAGAGTTAACTAAAAATGCTGAATTAATTTTACAAAAATTAGATATTCCTTATAGAGTTATTAATTTATGTAGTGGTGATATTGGTTTTAGTGCTGCTAAAACTTATGATTTAGAATTATGATTACCTTCTCAAATGTGTTATCGTGAGGTTTCTTCATGTATTAATTGTGAAGATTTTCAAGCAAGAAGAATGGAAACTAGAGTTAGTCAAGATAATAAGAAAGTAGTTCCACATACACTAAATGGATCAGGATTAGCTATTGATCGAGTTGTTGCAGCAATTTTAGAAAATTTTTATGTTGAAGAAGATAATGTTGTAAATATACCTATTGTTTTACAACCTTATATGAATAATTTAAAAACTATTTAATTTATAATGTTTCACGTGAAACATTATAAATTAAAAAAAATGTATTTTTTATAAAAAAATTGTTATAATTAATAATGCCACTGCAACAATTACATTCGAACCGGGTCAGGACCGAAAGGTATCAGCCATAAGGATTAGGATTGTGTGCGGTGGTTTTATTTTGAAAAATAAAAAAAGAGGTTTCTTTAAATGAAAAAACAAAATTACATGGAAATTGCCTTAAAGCTTGCTAAAAAAGCTGCTATTAATGGTGATGTTCCAATTGGTGCAATTATTGTTGATGAAAATGATAATATTATTGGTAGAGGATTTAACAAAAAGGAAAAAGACAAAGATCCAACTCAACATGCTGAAATTATTGCAATAAAAAAAGCATGTAAAAAAATTAATAATTGACGTTTGTTAAATTGTACTATTTATACAACATTAGAACCATGTTTAATGTGTGTAGGTGCTTTGTTACAAACAAGAATAAAACATATTGTTTTTGCTTTAAAAGATAGTAAGTTTGGATGTGTTGAATCACTCTATAATTTAACATTAGATAAAAGATTTAATCATCGTAGTGAATATACTTATTCTTTAAACTTAGATAGTAAAGAAATTTTACAAAGTTTTTTTGGAGAAATTCGTAATTTATAATAATTGTTTTTATAACAAATTTTATAAAAAATTGTTAGGATAAATATAGGTGATTTAAATGAAACATAAATCTTTTTATAGAAAGTACCGACCAAATTCTTTTTCAGAAATAATTAGTCAGGATAATATTGTAACAATATTAAAAAATTCTATTTTAAATAATAGTTTTAATCATGCTTATTTATTTTCAGGCTCAAAAGGTACAGGAAAAACATCAACGGCTAAAATATTTGCTAAAGCAATTAATTGTCAAAATAACATTGACGGAGATGCATGTAATACTTGTGAAAATTGTATAAACATTAGTTCAAATAATTGTATTGATATTTTAGAAATTGATGGTGCTTCCAATAATGGTGTTGATCAAATAAGAAGTATTAGGGATAATATTAACTTATTACCGATGAATTTTAAATATAAAGTTTATATTATTGATGAAGTTCACATGTTAACAACTTCTGCTTTTAACGCATTATTAAAAACCTTAGAAGAACCACCACAACATATTATTTTTATTTTAGCAACAACAGAACCATATAAAGTAATTCCAACTATAATTTCGCGTTGTTTATGATTTGAATTTAAAAAAATTAATATAAATGAAACTAAAAAACATTTTATTGATGTTTTAACAAAAGAAAAAATTAATTTTGAGGTTGAAGCAGTAGAGGAATTAGCAATATTGAGCGAAGGTTCTTTACGTGATGGTTTAAATTATTTAGAAAAAACATTTAATTACGGTAATAATATAACACTTAAAAATGTTGAAAAAATATTTTTTGTTTTATCAACAAAAAATAAAATATTATTTTTAATTAATACATTTAATTGTAATATTGAGCAAGTAATAAAACAATTAATATTATTTGATGAATATACTATTCAATATAAAAAAAATATTATTGATTTTATTTACATTCTTGAAGAAATATTAATTTATGCTATTACTAAAAAAACAGAATTACTTAAAATGATAAATATTCAACAAGTAAATATTTTTTCTGAAGTAGTAAAATCTGATTTACTTTTAATTTTGAATTCATTTAATGAAATTTTAATTCAAGAAGATGTTGATGATTTAAAACCAATATTAATACTAAAAATATTAAATTTAATTAAAAATTTTGAGAATAAATATTCATTAAATTATTTAGAAAAAGCAAAAATATCTATTATGAATATAGAAAATAAAAGTATAAATTTAAATAGTAAAGATGAAATAACAAAAATTTTAAAAAAAAGCGAAATAGATAAAAATAATGAAGAATTAACTTCAATTTTAGTAAAAGAAGAAAATACTAATATTAAAGAAAAAGAAATTTTTGATGTACCAACTGTGAAAAATTTAAAAAATGATGAGATAATTGATAAAGCCATTAATTTAATTTTACAAGCTGATAAAAATATTAGAAAAGAAGTTAGTGAAAAGTGAAAAAATATTTCTAAATTTATTAATGATAATAAATTTAGAAACATAACTAAAGTTTATATAAATACTATTATTGTGGCAGCATCTACTAATGGCATTATTATTATTACCAAAAACATTATTCAATCTGATTTAATAAATCAAAGTTTTTTAAGTAAAGAACATAGAGAATTTTTAAATATTTTATTAGAAAATGAATATATGATTTATGCCCTTGATAAAAATCAATGACAGGAAACAAGAAAAAAATATCAAGAGTTACTAACAAAAAAAATATTACCAAAACCAGTAGATATTGTAATATCAAAACCTATAATTGAGTCATTTACCAACATAGATAGAGATCCGACTTTAAATTTTATTAAAAAAATATTTACCGAAATTGAAGAAATATAAAAATATGAGGTGAAAAAAATATGGATATGAAAAGAATGTTAGCACAAGCACAAGCAATTCAAGGAAAGTTAACAAAATTTAAAAAAGAAGAATTTACTTTTTCTGATATTGATGGTTTGGTTAAAATTATTATAACAGGTGGACGTAAACTAGTTTCAATTAATATTGAAGGATTATTAAAAGAAGCAGAGAATGATTATTCAAGTATTAATGATATGTTACAAACAGAACTAAATAAAGCATTAAAACAAATAGATGAAAAAGAAAAAAATATTACTGGTAAGTTTTAGAAGATTTTAGTAATTTTAGTATAGAAAGAGGTAGAAAAATGTTATTTATTACCTTTGAAGGGCCAGAAGGTGCAGGTAAAACTACAGTTTTAAAAATGATTAAAGAACAATTAAAACAAGATGGTTTTGATGTTATTATTACGAGAGAACCAGGTGGTAGCGAAATTTCTGAACAGATAAGACAAGTTATTTTAAATAAAGAAAATACATTAATGGATCCATGAACAGAAGTTTTGCTTTATATTGCAGCTAGAAGACAACATTTAATTGAAAAAATTCTGCCAAATAAAAACAGTAATAAAATCATTATTTCTGATCGTTTTTCTGACTCAACTTTAGCATATCAGGGTTATGCTAGAAATTTAGATATTGATAAAATAAATCTTATTCAAAAACTTATTTTTGAAGATTATCAACCTGATTTGACAGTTTTATTTGATATTAAACCAGAAACAGGTTTACAACGAATTTTATTAAGAAAAGGTGAAAAATTAAATAGATTAGATGAAGAAAAATTAGAATTTCATCAAAAAGTATATAATGGTTATAAAAAAATTGCTATTAGTAATCCAAATCGCGTTCATACAATAAATGCTAATTTATCAGAAAAAAAAGTTTTTAATAGTGTTTATGAACTAATCATAAATTTAGTTGAAGAAAAAGGTTTTAAAGAAAAAAAAATTAAAATTAGAGGATCTAATGAAGGAAAATAATGTAATTTTATTTGAAAATGAAGAATCAGAAAATTTTTCTATTTTTGCAATGGAAAATATTCCACAGGTAATTTTATTGTATTCGAAAAATAAAATATTAAATATAAATGTTAGTAATAAGTTAATAAAAAAAATTATTTGTAAAAATAATAATCAATTAAAAAAATGTACTGAAGAAAATATGTGTCAAAATTGTTTTAAAATTAAAACTAATAGTTATTTTGATTTTAAAAAATTTGATTTTAGTAAAAATAATATTATGAATAAAAATATTGTTTTAGAAATTATTAATGATTTTTCTAAAACTAATTTAGAAAAAGATACTAATAAAATTTATTTAATAAATCAAATTGAATTTTCTTCAATTTCAGCTTTAAATGTTATGCTTAAAACTTTAGAAGAATTATCTAAAAATATTTATGTAATTTTTACTACCACTAATATTAATCAAATACTCCCTACTATTAAATCTCGTTGTCAATTGATAAATTGTTCAAAAGAAAATGATATATTTGTTAGTAACAATTATGATGATGAACAATTATTAATATTAAAAATATTTTCAAATACTATTTTTTTGACAAACGAAAGTAGTAAACTTAAATTAAAAAAATATATTGAAATTATTAAACAATTTATTATTAATGATAATGATAAAAAGGTTAATAATCAACTTTTGAATAAAAAAATAGTTAGTTTAAAAGAAGAAATTATTTACTTTTTTAGATTTTTTAATTTAGTAGTTTTTAATAAATTAACTTTTCTTTTATTTAAAAATTATGATTTTAATAATTTTTTTATTGAAAGTTTAGTTAATTTATGAAAAAATAGTAATTTAAAAAATATAGCCTATATTTTAGAACAAATTTCATTTACAATTACCAAATTAAAATTTAATGTTAACTTAAATTTATTAATAAATTCTTTTCTTATTAAGGTAAGTAATAATTAAATTATGGAAAGTACAAAAAAAAATTTAATTTTAAATCAAGATGATAAAAAAATTAAACTTATTCAAAGAAAAGATATGTTTTGTGTTTCTTTAGATACTATTTTATTAAGTAATTTTATTAAAATAAAACCTAGTACTAAAACAATAATTGATTTTGGAACTAATAATGCTGTTATTCCAATAATTTTATCGGCAAAATTTCAAGGAAAAGTAATTGGTATTGAAATTCAAGAGCCAGCTGTTGAACTTGCCTTAGAAAATATAAAACTTAATGATTTAGAAAAAAGAATTGTCATTGTTCATGAAGACATAAAAATTTATGCTCAAAGAGAAAAAGAAAAAGTTGATTTAATTGTATGCAATCCACCTTTTTTTCCTTTATGAGATAAAAGCAAAGTAAAAGCACAACCTTTAAAAATTCCAGCAAGACATGAAGTATATATTAATTTAGAGGAGATTATTGCTAGTGCAAGTAAATTATTAAAAGACAAAGGGCGATTGGTTATGATAAATAGTGTAGAAAGAATAAATGAAACATTACTTTTATTAAAAAAATATCAAATTACACCTAAAAAATTACAAATAGTTTATCCTAAAATTAATCAGGCTGCCAATGTTTTTTTAATTGAAGCAGGATTTTTAGCGAAAGAAGGGATGATTGTTTTGCCACCATTGATTTGTCATAATGAAAATAATACTTATATTAATGAAATAGCAAAGTGATATAAATAATCTTAATATAAGTGTAAGGTTAGGTGTTTAAAATGAATATTAATTGATTAAATAAACTTAATAAAAAAATAACTTACTTATTAGCTGTATCAGGTGGTCCAGATAGTATGTTTTTATTAGATAATTTAGTACGTAATGAGTTTAAAATTATTGTTTGTCATGTTAATTATCATAAACGTTGAAGTAGTAATGTTGATGAGCAAATTGTTCGAGAATATTGTACAAATAATAAAATAACTTTAGAAGTAAAAAATATTAAAGAAGAGGAATACAATAAAAAACAAAATTTTCAAAGTCAAGCACGTGTACTTAGATATGATTTTTTTAATGAAATTGCTCAAAAATATCAAGTTTATAATCTTGTTGTAGCACATCATATTTACGATTTACTTGAAACATATATTATTCAAAAACAACGCAAGGCAATAGTTTCTTATTATGGATTAAAATTTAAAACAACATATAAATCTTTATCGGTTTATCGTCCAATGTTAGAATTAAAAAAAGAAGATATTATTGACTATTTAACTTTGTATCATATTAAATATGGATTTGATGAAACAAATGAATTAATTATTTATGAAAGAAATCGAATTAGACAACAACAAATTAATAAACTTACTGATTTTGATATTAATTTAATGTTAAGTGAAATTAAAGAATTAAATAGTGAACAAGAATTACTGAAAGATGAACTTGAAGTAATTTATAATACTATTATTAATGATGATGTGCTTGCTATTAATGAGTTTAAAAAATATGAATTTAAATTACAACAAATGATTATCTATGAATTTTTAAGCCAATATGATGAAAAATTAGTTTTATCTTTAAAAAAGGCTAAAATTAAAGAAATAGTTAGAGTTTTAACTAAATCTAGTAAACCAAATATTACTATTTGTATTTCTGAAAATACTTGAGTTATTAAAGAATATAATTTTGCATATATTAGTGAAAAAAATGAACCAAAACAATTTAGTTATAAAATTTCTAAAATAAATAACTATAATTTTAAGGAAATTACTATTTCTAAAACTGAACCAACAGGTGGTGAATTTCAAACTTTATATATTAATAAATCAGATTTTCCATTAACAATTAGAACTAATAATGGTGAAGAAGAAATTGAGACACCATTTGGTACAAAAAAAATTAATCGTTTATTTATTGATAATAAAATTCCATATCGTGAACGTCTTATATGACCAGTAATCATAAATTCAAGCGGAAAAGTAGTGGCAATTCCAAAATTATCAGTAAATAAAAACAATATTAGTGAGAAACCTAATTTGTATGTGCTAAAATATTATGGTATTATTTAAGAAAATAAATTAGAAATTAAACGTAGGTGAAAAAATAATGCAAACGCGAATTAAAATTAATTGAATGATTGTTGCGCTATTCGTTGCTTTTTTAGTATTTGTTGGAATTTTATTGTGATATTTTTTAAGAGGTAATGCTTTAACTTTAAATCAATTTCAATTAGAAACACTACTTAGATATGGTAAACTCCCTGGCAATAGTAGTGACACTGTTAGTAAAATTGATGGAGTACAAGTTCAATTTTTTGATCATAATACTTATATTACAGGTTTTTTAGGAATTAATGGTAAGGTAAAAAGATTTGAAGCGACAGTTTCTGGAACTGCTACAGGTGGTTTTTATCATGATGTTATTGAAAAATTATTCAGAAAAGATAAAGATGGTAAAGGCTTTGATATTAATCCCAAAATTATTAGTGAATTAGTTCCCTTTTGAAAAACATTTTTAATTAGTATGTTTCCAATATTAGTATTAGTTGGTGGTTCATTTTGATTATTTTCTAAAATGAATAAAATGGGTGCCGGTGGTGGCATGAGTCCTTTTTCAATGGGAAAAAGTCGTGCTAAGATTAGAACATCAGATACTAGATTTACTGATGTTGCTGGTATTAAAGAAGAAAAATTGGAATTAGAAGAAGTTGTTCATTTTTTAAAGTTTCCACAAAAATATGCACAAATGGGTGCAAGAGTGCCAAAAGGAGTTCTTCTTGTAGGACCGCCTGGTACTGGTAAGACTTTATTAGCAAAAGCAGTTGCTGGTGAAGCAGGTGTTCCTTTCTTTTCAATTTCTGGTTCTGAATTTGAAGAAGTTTTTGTTGGAGTTGGAGCTTCAAGAATTAGAGAAATGTTTACTACTGCTAAAAAAAGTGCTCCTTGTATTATTTTTATTGATGAAATTGATGCAGTAGGAAGAAAACGTGCCTCAGCTTCAACTGCAACTAATGAACAAACTTTAAACCAATTATTAGTTGAAATGGATGGATTTGAAACTAACTTGGGAGTTATTATTATGGCTGCTACTAACCGTGCTGATGTACTTGATGAAGCGTTATTACGTCCAGGTAGATTTGATCGTCAAATTTCTTTAAGTTGACCTGATATTAAAGAACGTGAAGCAATTTTACGATTACATGCTCGTAATAAAAATATTTCGCCAAAAGTTAATTTTCAAAGAATAGCAGAGAGAACGCCAGGATTTAGTGGTGCACAATTAGAAAATGTATTAAATGAAGCAACGTTGTTAACTGTTCGTCATAATAAAACAGTTATTGGTTTAGTAGAAATTGATGAAGCTATTGATAGAGTTGTTGGTGGACCTGCTAAAACTTCAAGAGTAATTACTGATATGGATAAAAAAATAGTATCATATCACGAAGCTGGACATGCTCTTATTGGTTTAAAACTAGAATATGCTTCTAAAGTTCAAAAAGTTACAATAATACCACGTGGACAAGCAGGTGGATATACTATTATGACTCCTAAAGAAGATACTATGTTTTATTCAAAAGTACATTTAAGAGCAACTATTACTGGTTATTTAGGTGGTCGCGCTTCAGAAGAAATTATGTTTGGTAATGCAAATATTACTACTGGTGCTCATGATGATTTAGAAAAAGCAACAAATATTGCCAGAAAAATGATAACTGAATATGGAATGTCATCTGAATTAGGATTAGTTCAATTTGAAAATCCACGTAATGAGTATTCACCTTTTGCAGCAAATAAGTTTTCTGATGATATTGCATCTAAAATTGATGGAGAAATTAAAAAATTATTAGATGTTTGTTATATTGAAGCAGTAGCAACAATTAAAAAACATAAAGATACATTAGAATTAATTGCTAAGTCATTAATGACTTTAGAAACAATTACTGCTGAACAAATAGAATATATTGATAAATATAATAAATTACCAATTGAAGTAATAGAAATGCAAAAAGAAATGCAAAAAAATAGTAAAAATTCTTCCAAAGAGGATAATGAATCAAATGATAAAAAGGAAGATAATAATTCAGGGACTGATGATGATACAATATCAGTTGTTCCTAAGAATAAATAATTAAATTATTATAATAAAAAAACAAAACTTACTATTTTAATATTTTCGATAATGTGTAAGTTTTGTTTTATTTTCTTTTTTTATTTGGTAAATATAATATAAAAAGAAATAAGGAGAAAAAACAATGTTGGAAAAACATGAATTAGTAGAAAAAATATTATTAAGTACTGATGTAATTAATAATAAAATTATTGAACTTGCAAAATCAGTTAATAGTTATTATAAAGATAATAAAGAGCCCATTATTTTATTAGGTATATTAAGAGGATGTTTACCTTTTTTATCACAATTTATGTTAAACCTTAAGATTGATTGTTTGGTTGATTTTATGTATGTAGAGTCATATTTAGGACAAACAAAAGCGGTAAATAAACCAAAAATAAGAATGAATGTTATTAATAATGTTAAGGGTCGTGATTTATTAATTGTTGAAGATATTATTGATTCAGGTAATTCGTTATTTAAAATTCGTGATCATTTACAAGAACTTGGAGCAAAATCGGTAAAAATAATTACTCTATTAGATAAGAAATCTAAAAGAGTTGCTAAAATTGAAGCTGATTGATATGGCTTTGAAGTTCCTGATCATTTTTTAGTGGGATATGGTCTTGATTATGATGAAAAATTGAGAAACTTACCTTATGTTGGTATTGCTGATCTTAATAAAATTGCAATTTTAGAAAAACGTAAAAAAAGTAGTTAAGTAAATAAGTTTAGAATTTAATAATAATATTAAAATTTTTATTTTTTAATATAGTTAAAATATAATTAGTATTATTTTATCATAATAAAATAATACTATTAGCAGTTTTTAAGTTGTATAAGAATATTGGAGTTATAATGAGCAATTTTTTTGTTAATGTTTTAAGAGTAATCAAGAAAAGATTATTACAATATTTAGGTATTATAATACTATTAGTTATTGTAATTTCTACTCTTTCTGCACTTTATAGTACAGCATCAAGAGTTGAATCAGGTTTTTATACAGTATTAAACAATAGTGGTAAATATGACTATCGTATTAATTTACAATTATTAAATAATTATAAAGATAATGCTACTGCAACATCAAGAATCCAAACAATTATCAAAAAAACAATTTAAAGATCATCCACAAGAACGAGAAATTGATCAACAGATAGATGAAATTAAAGAAAATAATCTTAGAAATAATAGTTTTCCTATCCTTCCTTCGGGAGTAGATATTAATAAAGATTTTGAAAATTATTTGTTAAATTGAGGATTAAGTTATCAAGGAATATTATTTAATGATATTTTAGAAAACGAAGTTAAAAATGATGAAATTTATAATTTGCAACATTATGAACTTGCTAAATCATTTTTTAAAACTTTTAATTACGAAAACGTTAGTTCTCTTAAAAAAATTTATTATTAATTAGAAAATGGATTTTATACTTCAGAAAAAAGTGAATCTTTTGATTTTGCTCCAAAAAGAAATAATATTAATGAAGTTTATATTTCCGAAGGTATTAAGCCTATTAATCCATTAGAAATAGTAATCAATCCTGAATTTGCACGTATTAATAATATTAAATTAAATCATTATATAACAGTTATTGATAAAGTTGAAAAGTTAAAATTTGTTGGCTTTGGTTATGCTTATTGGGGAATTACTGGTAGTCGTACTGCAACAAATCCTAATCCGACATCTGAAAATACAAGTCCTGTTTATATGTCAAATCAATGGTTTAATAATTTAATAAAAGATTCTACATTTAGAACTAATTTAAATAATATATTTTTATTAAAAGTTAACAATAACGATAACTATTTTGTTAGTAAGTTAGAAGAACTTTTAATTAAAACTTTTAGTTTTAGTTTTGGTTCAATTATTAGTATTGATAGCGAAGATATTCGATCAGGACAAATTCTAGAGAGCTTTAAAATGAAAAATATAATGTTTACAGCAATTACTCTTGTAGTATTATTAGTTATTATTTTTATCATTATGTCATATGTTAGAAAAGAAATTGATTTACAAAAACCACAGATAGGATTATTAAAAGCCCTTGGTTATAGTAATTTTTAAATTGCTATTAGTTTTGTAATTTTTATATTTTTGATAACATTCATTTCTATTATTATTGGTTTAGGTATTGGTCTAGGGTTACAAATATGATTTAATTCGTTAAATAACATTGGGTTTTTTATGCCATTACCAATACTATTTTTTAGTTGGATAGTATTTATTGTAAGTTTAATAATTATTCCTATTATTTTTATAGTAATTAGTTATATGCAATCGGAAACAAAATTACGCGTTAGTCCATTATTATTAATTTATGATAGACCAAGTAATTCAAGTTCTAAACTAATTTCAGTTTTAAAATATCCCTTTCGCTATTGACCATTTAAAAAACGTTTGGCAATTGCTTTCACTCTAAAATCGGTTGGAAAACTATTTTTAGTATTTTTTACTTTTATTTTTGTTAGTTTTTTATTACTATTTCAAAGTTCAGCTACTGATTTATTTGATAATAAAATAAATAATTTATATGGATATTACAATAAAGATGTTAAATTAAATACATCAACTTCATCAATGTATACATATAGTAATGATTCTGATTTAAAAATTGATAAGCATGTTTTTGATTGAGTTTCAGAAAAAGATATTGCGAAAGATAAAGAAACTGGTACTAATAAATATCATCAATGAATAGCTGATGATTTTCATATTGATAATGATAATAAAGCTAAAAAAATTGAAAGTATTATTATTAATAATAACTTTAAAAATTATTTTATGAATAGTGAAGAAATTAATATCCTTTATCAAAAAACTAAGACCAAATCTGATTGTGAAGATTTTATTAATCCAAAAAAGATAATACCTGAACCATTAATGGAAATTATTTGTCAAAATATTCATCAAATATTTAATTATATTTCAACAAATAAAGGTGTTAATCCAGAAATAAACCCGTTGCCTGGTATTAGTTTAGGTTTAAATATTTATAATAATAAGTATTATCCAACTATTGAAATAAATTTAAGACCTCCTAATGAACGAAAAGAACATAATCAAGGTCGCATGCTCGCAAAAAAAAAATAAAGCAACAGGACTTTATAATGATCCATATCAAGATTTAGTTTGAAAAAATTGATTTAACTTTAAAGAAGCAAAAAATCGTGATATTGATCCTATTTTTAATAATTCTCATAATTTACAAGCACAAAAAGTTACTTATACTGATAATCAAAGACAAAATATAACAACTACAGCTTATATTTTACCAGCAGTTATTTCAAAAACATTATCAATTTTAAATGATTATAAAATTGATGATCACTTTTTAATGTTAGCAAGTTGATATAATTATACAATTCCAGTAATTTATCAAGTTAAAGGAATTATTGAAAATAATTTAGACAATTCGAATGTTTATATTAATCTTGATGATTTACGAACATCTATTGGATTAATAAAACCTTCCCCGTCAGAAGATCCAAAACCAATATCAGATTCTTTTAATCATTGATTATCTAAAGAGAGCAATATTTTTCCATTAAATTATATAAATATTTTGCAACCATCTGCAGAATATACTAAAGAACAAATATTAGCAAAAAATTTAGAACCTATTAATAAAAGGTATTTTATTAATGATTTATTTAAAAGATTATTAGTTGAAATATTTGATGGAATTAGAACAATTATAAATATTACAAAAATTTTAATATTATTTGCTGTAGCTTTTGTATTGGTAATTATCGTTAATATGATTTTAGATAATAATTTATTAATTATTGCAATGATGAAATCTTTGGGTTATCGTGTAAATGAAATTAACAGATTGATTATTGGCTCCTATATTATTACTTTATTGGTTGCTTTTATTTTAGGTACTATTATTTCTTATGTTGTGTGGAATATTATTACTTTAATTATTGCAACTAAAGCAGGCGTTGTTTTTAATTTGGCTGCTAATCTAGTTACAATTTTATCTTGCTTTGGAATGGTATTTTAATAATGGTTATTGGCTATGCTGTTGGGTTATATTTAATTAAATACAAACCAGTAACAGCTTTATTACAAGGAAGTTAAAATATTTTTTAAGCATTTCTATATAAATAAGGTAAAGTAATTGATAAAATGAGTGTGTTATTTATAAAAGCATGGAATTAAAAAGGAGAAATGATTATGAAAAAAGATAATAAGGAAATTAAAAAAGATGATAAAGACATTGGAAGTAAACAAGTAACTAAAACTAAGTTAGAATCTATTTTTACAAAGAAGTCAGTATCTAAAAATGAAGGTGCAATACCACCAGTAACTCATAAATCTCATGATAAACCAGAATCAAAGGAAGAAATAGAAGTTAATAAAGCCAAATTGCAAGCTTTTAAAGATAATCAAAAAGCAATTAAAAAATTAACAAAAACTCATTCAAAAGAAATTTTAGCAGGTAAAATTATATCAATGACTAATAATACTCCTGATACTCAAACTAATGTTATTGAATTATTTGATGTTAAAAAATCTTACTTAACTGGAGACTTAGAATATGAAGTATTAAAAAGAGTTAATTTAAAAATTAAATTAGGTGATTTTGTTGTTATCTTAGGACCATCAGGAAGTGGTAAGACAACATTATTAAATATTATTTCGGGATTGAATAAAGCTAATACTGGTGATGTTTTTGTGGCGGGATACAATTTATCTTTATTAAAAGATAGTCATTTAACTAAATTTAGACGAGATAATGTTGGTTTTATTTTTCAACAATACAATTTATTAACTAACTTAACTGCTCGTGAAAATGCTGAAGTTGGCGAAAACCTTGCTAAAAATAAAAATATGAGTATTGATGATATTTTTAAAGTTATTGAAATGGATGAACATATGAATAAATTTCCAAGTCAATTATCAGGTGGACAACAACAAAGAGTATCAATCGGTAGAGCACTAGCAAAAAATCCGACAATTTTATTTTGTGATGAGCCAACAGGAGCACTTGATGAGGAAATGGGGCGTAAGGTATTAGAGATTTTATTGGATGTTAATCGAGAATATAAAACATCAATTATTATGGTTACTCATAATCCTAACTTCCAATATGTTGCAAATACTGTTATTAATGTTAAAAATGGTAAAATTATTAGTGTAAAGAATAATGAAAAACCAATGAAACCAAGTGAAATAAATTGAAGTTAATATTAAGGTTGAGTAAAGTTAATAGTTATAATTTAATTTTCTTTAAATAAAAGACAACATTAAATTATTAATTGTTTGTTATATTATATACCTTTTTACATTTATAATAAAGTGTTTTAAGTTATTAATTTTAGGTAATGTTTAGTAATCTGTGTAACTTACAAAAATAACTATGTTTAATTAATTCTAGTAAATAAAATTAAATAACTAGAAAGAGTGAGTTACGTATGTCTAAAAAACAAAATATTAATAATAATGATCCAATATCAAAAGCAGTAGATTTATTATTAGAAAATAATGAAGATTTAACAACCGTATTTAAAGAGGGAGGTTTATATAAAGAATTAACAAAAAGATTAGTTGAAAAAATGTTGAATTCTGAAATGCAAAATTATTTAGGATATGAAAAAAATGAACATAATAATAGTGATAATGCTCGCAATGGTATAAATTCAAAAAAATTAATAACCCAACAAGGTAAAATTGAGATTAATGTACCACGAGATCGTAATAGTAATTTTGAGCCAGTAATAGTTGCAAAAAGACAAAGAATATTTGATGGTTTTGATCAACAAGTTCTTTCATTATATGCCAAAGGCATGACTTTATCAGATATTAGAATGCAGTTACAAGAGTTATATCATGGTGCTGATATTAGTGAAAGTGTTATTATTCAAATTACTGATGATGTTATTGATGATGTTAAAGCATGACAAAATCGGCCATTAGAAAGTGTTTATCCGATTGTTTATTTTGATTGTATAGTAGTTAAAGTACGACAAGATAAACGCATTATTAACAAATCAGTTTATATAGCATTAGGAGTTGCTTTAGAAGGTAAAAAAGATTTTTTAGGTTTATTAATTAGTGAAAATGAAGGTTCTAAGTTTTGATTATCTAATTTCACAAAAATGAAAAATCGAGGCTTAAATGATATTCTTATTGCTTGTAGTGACAATTTAACAGGAATGTCAGAAGCAATACAATCAGTTTATCCTAAAACCGAACATCAATTATGCATAGTTCATCAAATTAGAAATAGTTTAAAATATGTTTCATACAAACATAAAAAATCACTAGTTACAGATTTAAAACCAATTTATAGTGCATGTAGTGAAGAAGAAGCAATGCAAGTTTTAGAAACTTTTGAAAGTAAATGAAATAAACAATATCCTCAAATTGCTAAATCGTGATATAAAAATTGAGATAATTTAATGGTTTTTATTAGTTATCCTGCAGAAATCAAAAGAGTGATTTATACAACAAATGCTATTGAATCTGTTAATAGTCAATTACGAAAAGTTATTAGAAATAAAAAAGTTTTTCCAAATGATATGGTAGTTTTCAAAATATTTTACTTAGCAATTGAAAATATAACAAAAAAATGAACAATGCTCATTCAAAATTGAAATACAGCAATTGCTCATTTTATGATAAAATTTGAAGATAGAATTAATCTAAACTAGTAAATTTGTAAAACAAATATACACAGATTATTAAAAAGCCTCTTATTTTACAATTATCTAAACTAAAAATTCCTAACTATTTAGGTTTAAATTTATTAATTTTTAAAATATTAAAGTAAAAGATTTAATTTATTAATTCTTGCTGAATTAATTATAAGCATATTATCAAGTACTTTATCATTATAAATTTTAGCACCATATCCTTTTAAAGATTTAACTAAATGTGATACATCGCTTTCAGCACAAACTCCTTGATTTCAATTTTCTTTTTGATTTATAACTCCTTCTTTATTATTTTTAAAATATTTATATATTTGCTCATCAACTTTATTTTCTTTTAAAAAATCTAATAATTGATAATATTCACCATTAACAAATAATTCATATGCATTTGTTAATTTTTTATTATTTACTTTTCTATTAATAATAAATCCTTTTTTAAGTGCTTTAAATGCATGATGTCTATCAATTACATAAGGAATATTTTCATTTTTAGCAGTAGTTTTAATTCAAGGCGCACCATCACCAATAAATACTAAACTACTTTTAGAATAAATATATTGTAAATCAAGAAATTCATAAATTTTATCAATTAATTCTTGTCTTTTAATTCTTTGACTATTTTTAGTTTTCATATAAGTAATTTTTTTATCTTTTAAAACATTTCTACTTTTAGTAGATTTTTCTAAATCTTTACCTTTATTTGCACTAATTGTACGAATACGATTTTTTTGTTTTTTATTATCAAATAAAGAACTTATAAAACAATCATCCATATTTACAAATAATTTTTCATTTGGTAAAACTACTTTTTTTCTTTTATTTCTTCAATACCTATTACTGCATTTTTTATTAAATTAGTCATATATGTTTTAGAAAAATTAGTATTTTTTATAGTATCTTGTACATCAGATTGTCTTTTACCATTGCCTGAATTTTTTATTATTGTATGCTCTAAACTTGTAAGTGTTCTTTTTCTTTTTTTAATTTTTATATAATCATCTAAAGGATAATAATATTAATTAGTTTCTAATATTAAATAACATCTACGATAAAAATTATTTATTTTACCATATTGAGTATTTGGACTTCTTGGAGCAGTTTTAACATATTTATGCTTAGTTTTATCATATATATTTTGATGTCAAAAATCATCATATGCTTTTAATAGATTTGTAAAATAATTTAAACCATTATTTTTAATTTGATTATCAAGTTCATCATAATTAAGTTCATTGTTAAGAAAATTCATAATATTATTTCCTTTCTTAATTTATGATTTTGATTATAGTAATTTTAGAAATAAAGTTTGGAAATATGATAATTGTAAAATTATATAATTAAATATATATGTTTTAAAATAAGATGATAATATGCCAGCAAAAAGAAAATAATTAGGAAATTATAAAGAAAAGATAAATGAATATTTTAGAGATAATAAAAATGTTCCAACAAGAATGACAAAAACTGGTTTAAATTTAGCATTAGGAATTGATAGAAAATATATATTTGATTGCCGACGCTACCAGACAAAATGACAACAAAATTTCTTGAAAGATTATGATAAAGCATGTCAAAAAAATGCTAATTATTTATTACGAAATGCTATGAAAGACCCAAAATATCAATGAGAATATTTAAGAAAATGTCATCCAGAAGAATTTGATGATTTACAAAATAATTTAGAAGAAAATAACTCAAAAAGTAATATAATTATTAATCTTTGTGAACCAAGAAAAATATAAAATAATGATTAAAAACCTATAATAAATATAGGTTTTTTTCCTTTATTTTAAACGATAAAAATGATATAATATAATAAAGCGATTATGTTATTTTTAACATAAGTTACAAGGGATTATCAAAAAAGCGATTATTAAAAAAGGGAGTATTTTTATGTCTAATTTTGAAGTTAAAGAAAAAAAAGAAACTTATACTTTTGAATAATTACAAGAAACTTTAAAACAACAAAGAAATGTTGTATATGCTCAAGCAAAAGATGAATTTCTTAAAAAAGAATTAGAACCTAAATTAAGTGAATATGAAACAAAAATAAAAGAATATGAAAATAAAATTAATAGTTTTGAAGAGCAACAATTATTTTTTAATATTAAAGATACTAAAAAAGTAAATTTAATTAAAAATTTAATTAGTATTGATAATTATAAATCTTTATCTAAACAAGAAGCATTTAATAAAATAAATGAAGATTATAAAGATTTTTTAATTGATAAAATAGAACCTATTAAACAAGAAAATAAACTTAATTCAAATGATTTTAATCCTAAAACTCTTTTAGATTTACATACAAATAGTATTAATCCAGAAGAATTAGAAAGGAAATTAAATGAAAAAGCAAAAACTACAGGTATTACTGATGTTAATGAATTAGAAAAATTTGTAAATTTAGCAAGAGGAAATGCATTTCAATCTATTAAATAGAAAGAGGATAAAATGGCAATTCCACAAATACCTAAAGCATTTATTATTGGTGGTAATTCTCCTACTGAAAATCCTGTTTTAAGTGTACTTGAAGCACAAGTTCGTGGTGAATTAACTGCTGAATTAAGTACTTTATTTATGAGAAATACTGTTACTGCTGACCAAATAGCAAATATTAGTGGTGTAGCAATGGCAATTTATAGAGCAACTGTTCGTGTATTATGAGGTTCAATATGAGATGAATTTACTGGTACTAAAAGACAAAAAGGAATAGTTAAAACAACAACATTAATTATTGATAAAGAATTAACAATTTATTTTAATATTCCAGAATTTGATATTGAAAGATTTATGACTTCACCAGCAAATGTAGCAACACAAATTGTTTCAAATTGAACAAGTTCATTTATGAGAAATTTAAGAGAAAATTTTGAATTAATATTTTTACAAGGTACAAAAGATTATGCAATTGCTAAATCATTAGTATTACCTTTAAAGTTAAATAAGGCTTTTATCCCTTTATGTACTATTTTTAAATTTTATCACATAAATGGAGATAAAAGCCTATCTAGGAAATTATCCCCACATGTATCTAAATCAAACACAAAATTATAGTTTCAAAACTAGGTATCTTATTGAATTTATATGCAGATTCTTTTGCATATAAATGAATATTGTGTTTTGAAACTTTTATGTGTGTTCGGAAAGTTCGTCGGATGTGTTTTCATGCAGATTCAATCTGGTTTGTGTTTACACCTGTTGATGACACATACCCAACTTCATGATTTACGATTTCATGTTTGTGATAGAAGTTTTTGAAACTTCCATATCCCTTCCAAGAATCCGTAAACAGACAACACCCAGTAGAAATGTGTTTCAATGCAAATCATAAAAGTTTTTTCTCATCTGCTTTTTTTCAATACTTTCACAATTAGTTTGTTGCTGGTTTTCTCATAAACTCCAACAATCAAGGTTTTATTCAACAAGGATCTTCCTTGTTTTTTAAAACCTACATGTGAAAGATACATTTCATTCATCTGTGCTGTGCCATCATCAATGAACCCTGCATCTTGATTCCAAATTCTAGTTCTGATTTCATGACTCATTCTTCAAGCTGTTTTATATGTCACACCCAATTCCCTTGCAACATCTGTTGATGGAATTCCATGTTTGGTGTTTATTCATCTAAAGATGAGATAAAACCAAGATGTCAAAGGTGTTTGTGACTTGTGAAAAATGGTGTCATGAAGAATACTAAATGTTTGATGACATTTCAAACATCTTATTCTTCTCAAATCAGAAACATTCAAACTAGAAGAAGCACACCTGATACATTTCATTACTTTCAACTTCGCTATATATTTCAAACAATCGTTTTCATTTTGAAATATGCTATTGAATTCATTTCAATTCATTTTTTCCTCCACACTAGTACATTTGGGGATAATTTCCTTAAATAATATGACTAAAGAACAAGCATTAAATTCTTATTATACAATTGGAGAAAAAAATAATAAATTAATTAAAAAAGTAGATGATATTACAGTTGGTATTAATAAAGCAGATTTAACTGGTGCTTGTGGTATCGATAGTAGTTTTAATTTAGCAAAAGCATTTACATTATTAAATTATGGACAAATTGTAGCAAATACTTTAGCAACTGGTAAAAGATATACAAATCAAATTATGGGAATGGAATTTTATTAAAGTTTTTATTTAGAACAAGATTTTATTCATGATACTGTTTCTGGTATGCATTTAGAAAAAGATTATAAATTATTAGATTTATTTGGAGTAGTTTATAACCGCTATATGTGAGGTATTCCTATTTCGTTTACAAAAGTAAGAAATAAATTAGATAATGCTACAGATAATATTCGTATTATTGGTAAAGCATTATATTCATTACCAGCAGCAATAAGACCTAATTTAATGTATATAATTCAAGAAAAAATGCCTAAAATATATGAAATTAAAGAATCGAGAGCAAAAAATTATAAAGTTGATGCAACTAATATTAATGCAACATATCAAAGTACTGATTATGATAATATGAATATTTTAAATTTACAAGATGTAATTTATTATAAAAATTTAGGAAAAATTACTATGGCAGGCACTACTCCTACTAATGATGAATTAGAAACTGTAATAGTAAATATTGGTAATAATGGTTATGAAAAAGGTAAAGCAACATTTAATAATATTACATCAACAAGTGCTACTATTTCTGGTAATAAAAATGATTATTATGGAACAGTAAAATTAGAATTTACTAAAAAATAATTATGGAATATATTTATAAATATTTTGATGAAAAAGCACATATTATTATTTATTCACCTAAACCAGAAGATTTAACTACAAGTAATGATATTAGAGCAATTTTATTAGATGAATATCCTAAATTAAGAAATGATTATTTTATAGTAAGTAATGTACATGATAATTTTGCTATATGTGTTGGAGATAATATTCATTGTCAAGGAACAGTTAGAATTCAAATTAAAAAAACTAATCAATTATTAAAAGGAGAAATTAAAAATGCCACAACATGCTGAGACTACACCATTGAATAACTATACTTTATTAAAATTAATTAGAGCCGGTATAAGTCCAATTTGTGCAATGATAGGTACAAGTGCTTATTATGGGCAAGTAATTGCAAATCCAGTATTAGGTTCAATTAATAGTTCTAAAAAAATATTATTAGGTTTAGGAACAATTGGTTTAGCAAATTATAGTAAATTTACTAACTCTTCTATTAATCCCAATCCAACAGAAAATCCAATTACTACAACAACAGTAGACCCTTTTCCACCAGATTTATTATTTAGTAATAATGATAAACAATCTTTTATGGATTGAGATACTTATATTAGTTTAAATACTTATGGTATTTCAAATCTTATTAATGGAATTCTAGAATTAATTCCAAATAGATTTGAAACTATACGTAAAATAGCAAATATGGCAACTGGTGGTTGTTTAATATCTTCTGGAGTTGCTATGGGTATTAATAATGATTTTAATAATGCTTATGCCATTCCAACTATTGTTGCTGGTGCAAGTGAAATTATTCATAATTTATTACCTATGGAAAGAAAATTTGATGTAGAAATGCAAGAAAAAAGTTTTACAAATTAAACAGCACAGTTAATCAATGATAATAGATTTTCAATTAATAGTGAAACAAATAGTCAATATGGTAGTGATAATATGAGCGAAGTACCATTAAATGATGATAATGGTTCATTAACTTGAGATTATAATCATATGAGTTTATAATGTTTCCTTTAATTATTTAATGAATATATTATGCATTAGCAAGTAATGATATTAAATTAGCATTAATAAATGCTTTAAAAAATTATTATAAAAATCAATCATTAAAATCAGTATTTGATAGTGAAAATGTTAATGAAAATGAAATACATCAACCTTATTCATTTTTAAATCCAAATATACTTAAAAAATTAATAAGTATATTAAAACCAAGTGAATTAAGTATACTTCAACATGAAATTAATAAATTTAAAAATCCAATAAATAGTTTTAAAAAATCTATTATGCCAACAGAAATTAGAACAGTTAAAAATTATGTAAATAAATTTAATAATTTATTTAAAGAAAATGAAGAAGAAATACCAGATAATGAATGAGAAGTATTATCAAGTTCATGATTTAAAAAAGGAAGATTTATTGTTGATAATAAAAATTTAAAAATTGGAACTTTAACAACATTATTTCAAAGTGATAATGATAAAAAACAAATATGATATGGTCCTTATACTTATCCAGCATTTCCACAAGAAATATGAATATTAATGACACAAGCAAAAGGTAAAAATGGTACTGGTGCTGGAACTATATTTTGAAAATTTTGAAATAGAAAATGATTACCAAGTGAATTAAGAAAATATGTTAAAAGTGAATTAGCAAAAAAAGGTAAATATTATGGTTCACAAGATACTAGTGTAATTTATCCAAATAATATTAATGTACAAAAAACTATGAATTTTATTAATAGATTAGAAAAGGAATTTTTTAAATTAAAAGAATATAAAACTTTATCTAAAAATGAAATAGGAAGTAATCAATGAAGATATGAAAGAAAACAATTATTAAAAAAATCTTTACATACAAATAAATATATAAAAATTAAAAGAAATTCTAATTTCTATAAAACATGAAAGTAGGTGGTAATTATTATTGAATTAGATACACCAATTAAACCAATTGGTATATGAAATACTATTAATCCATTAAGTAAAGATAATAAAGAATATAAAAGATTAAATAAAATTTGATTTAATAAAAATAGTACTCATATAGATAAAATAAAAATTTTAATATCAAATATTTTAAAAATAACTAGTCATATTAAAGGAGGCTTTTTAATAATCTGTGTATCTTTGTTTTACAAAGTTACTAGTTTATATTAATTCTATCTTCAAATTTTATCATAAAATGAGCAATTGCTGTATTTCAATTTTGAATGAGCATTGTTCATTTTTTTTGTTATATTTTCAATTGCTAAGTAAAATATTTTAAAAACTGCCATATCATTTGGAAAAACTTTTTTATTTCTAATAACTTTTCGTAATTGACTATTAACAGATTCAATAGCATTTGTTGTATAAATCACTCTTTTGATTTCTGCATGATAACTAATAAAAACCATTAAATTATCTCAATTTTTATATCACGATTTAGCAATTTGAGGATATTGTTTATTTCATTTACTTTCAAAAGTTTCTAAATCTTGCATTGCTTGTTCTTCACTACATGCACTATAAATTGGTTTTAAATCTGTAACTAGTGATTTTCTATGTTTGTATGAAACATATTTTAAACTATTTCTAATTTGATGAACTATGCATAATTGATGTTCGGTTTTAGGATAAACTGATTGTATTGCTTCTGACATTCCTGTTAAATTGTCACTACAAGCAATAAGAATATCATTTAAGCCTCGATTTTTCATTTTTGTGAAATTAGATAATCAAAACTTAGAACCTTCATTTTCACTAATTCATAAACCTAAAAAATCTTTTTTACCTTCTAAATCAACTCCTAATGCTATATAAACTGATTTGTTAATAATGCGTTTATCTTGTCGTACTTTAACTACTATACAATCAAAATAAACAATCTGATAAACACTTTCTAATGGCCGATTTTGTCATGCTTTAACATCATCAATAACATCATCAGTAATTTGACTAATAACACTTTCACTAATATCAGCACCATGATATAACTCTTGTAACTGCATTATAATATCTGATAAAGTCATGCCTTTGACATATAATGAAAGAACTTGTTGATCAAAACCATCAAATCTTCTTTGTCTTTTTGCAACTATTACTGGCTCAAAATTACTATTACGATCTCGTGTTACATTAATCTCAATTTTACCTTGTTGGGTTATTAATTTTTTTGAATTTATACCATTGCGAGCATTATCACTATTATTATGTTGATTTTTTTCATATCCTAAATAATTTTGCATTTCAGAATTCAACATTTTTTCAACTAATCTTTTTGTTAATTCTTTATATAAACCTCCCTCTTTAAATACGGTTGTTAAATCCTCAGTATTTTCTAATAATAAATCTACTGCTTTTGATATTGGATCATTATTATTAATATTTTGTTTTTTAGACATACGTAACTCACTATTTCTAGTTATTTAATTTTATTTACTAGAATTAATTAAACATAGTTATTTTTGTAAGTTACACAGATTACTAAACATTACCTATTATTGGTATGTTAATAAAATTATTTTTTACAATAACACCTTGATTAATAACTAAAATACCAATATCACTGGGAATAGGTAATTATACTAATCAATATAATTTTACTTGACCAGACCATTTAATATTAACTTTATTTCCTATGTTTGGTCATATTGGATTAAATTTAGTAACTAAATTAGGTAATTATGGAAAATTAATTAAATATTTATTAATAACTATACCAATTATTATTACAAGTCCTTATTTAATATATCAATATAAATAAATTAAAAAACATAAAAAAGAATGTCATTTATGTAAACAACATTCAAATAAAATCCAATTTGAGGAATAAAAAATGAATTTTTCAATAGAATTAATATCAGCAGTAATAGTAGGAGCAGTTGCTAGCGGAATATGTATTACTTTAGCATTTCTATTATTTGGCAAATCAATTAAAAAATCAAAACAATCAAATTTAGCAAAAGAATTAAAACGTAATAAAGAATTAGAATTTATTACAGAAAATATTAAACAATTAAATACTCATTTACAATTAGAAACTACATCAACTGCAAAATTACTTGATAGTTTTAATGTAGATAAAGAACAAGTAGATAATTTTGTTTTATTACAAAAATCTAAAAAGAAATAATTAACTGAAAAAGATAAACAAAAATCAACTAAATTTAAAATTTAAAGGGTATTTAAACCCTTTAAATACCCTTTATTTTACATTAAGTAGTAAATTATTATGGCTATTAAAGACCCAATTTTATTTATAACAGTTCAAGAATTTAAATCATCTAAATATTTTAATGATTTATTATTTGATAAAGTTACTACTCCAGATAATGAAATTTGATTTGCAATATCTGTAGCAAGTAGTAATATTGATTATTTAAGTGGTTTTACTATTTCAAAAAAATGACCAGAAATAACACCAACTGATTTTACTGATAATATTCAAACAGCAACTACTCATTATGTTAGATTTTTATTAACTAAAGATGTAGATTATTTACGTGGTCAAGGTTCAATTAGTCAAGATGGATTAACTTATAGTGAAACTAATCCAGATGACCCTTATTTTATACCACCAGAAGTATTTAATTGTTTAAGAAAAATTAAAGAATATCCAAATATTAAAGGTTTTAAATTAAAAGATATAGAACCACAAAAAAATAATTGATTTAATAAATTTATTTCAAATTGTGGTGAAGATAGTCCATTAAATGCATATATACCATATAATAATATAAAATCATTAGATTTTAGAACTAAAATTACTATTAGTCATCCACAAAATTTATTAAGACCAATAGTTAATATTGATACTACTGTTATTAAAACAGATATTGATAATTCATTATGAGAAGTTGATAAAGATAATCCTAATTTTATTAAACCAAAAGATGATAAAGGTATTGATGTTAATGGTAAAAGAATAATTGATGTTGGAACTTCTACATTTTTAAGTGATGCTAGTACTAAAGAATATGTTGATAGAAAAATAGATGAAGAATGTTGATATTTAGATACTATTAAACAAAATAAATTAACAGCAGGTAAAAATATTACTATTGATGATGATATTATTAGTGCTAATGGTGGTAGTGGTGAATCATTATGAATAATGGACCCTAATTCTCCTAATATTATTCAACCTAAATAAAAAAGAATTATTACTTCAAATAATACTAGAATTGTTGATATAGGAGACCCTACACAACCACAAGATGCTGTAAATAAAAGATATGTTGATAATAAAATACAACCAATTCCAACTATTCCACAATGAAAAGAAGTTTGAACAAAAGTTAATATAAATCACATTAAATATATTTTTAAAACAAATACTAAATATAAAATTTATTATAATTTTGAAAGTCAAACAAGTATTAAAAAATTTGCTTTTATTTGTAAAGAATTTTTATATGGTGAGTTAAATACTGAGGTTCAAACTTTGGATTGAGATAATATTAATGGTAGAATAATGCTTTCTTTACAAATGAAGAAGGATACAATCGCTATTGTTAGTGACCCTATAAGATATGGTCAACTTTTAAAATTAGAAGAATTACAGGAATAATATTATGAATAAAGAATTTACTTATTTACATGAAATTAGTTATTGATTATTAAATAAAAGTGATTTTACTCATAGTGAATATAATTTAAGTGGAAGTAGATATTCAAGTAAAACATATAGTATTGCTGAAGAATTAGCAATATTATTTGCTATTTCAATTAAAAATAATAAATCAATTGCTATATATTGTTTTAGAAAATTAAATAAAGATATTAATGATTTAGTTAAAGAAATATATAATGCTTTAATAACAATTGGATTAAATGATTATAAAGATTTTAGTCTAAAATATCCAAATAAACAAGCAGATTTTCGTTTTAAAGGTTCAAAATCATTTATTAGAGTTATGGGTGTATATAGTAATAGTAATATAGAATACCTTTAAAAGGGATTTCTAGAAGTGAAATAAAAGGTTTTGATTTAGCAATTGAATGATGTGAAGAAGCAAATGAATTTAGTCAAGCTGAATTTCAAGCAATTACATTTGCATTAGGTAATGCTAAAAAAATAATTAAAATTAGAAGTTGTAATCCAGATAATATTTATCAATATTTTATTGAATATATTAATAAAATAGTACCTTTTAATTTAGAAATTATGAAAACTAATAATGAACAAATTAATTCAGTATTTGATAATAATATATTTAAATTATTTCATTATTCAAATTGAAAAGTAAATGCTCATAATTTAACATTAGATATGATTAATGATTTAGAAGAATTAAAAGTATTAGACCCTATAAAGCACAAAGTTGATATTATGGTGTACCTAGTGTTTTACAAGGTGCTATATTTGCAAGATATTTAGATAAAGTAAATACTAAATTAGATTTTCAAGTAGAAAGATTAACTGGTGGATTAGATATTGGTATGGCAACAAGTTCAAGTGGTCATCCTACTGCTGGAAGTTTATGATTTATTGGTGAAAATGAAAATAGTAGAAGAGCGCATAAAGAAAGTGAATTTTATCATAGTAATGTTACTATGCAATATAAAGATACTGATACTTTAGCAAATGATATTATTAATTATTATTTAAATGAAAGTAAACGTTATATAGCAATGTTATTTGGTTTTATTTGTTATGTTGATTATGGTAATGGTGGATTAGTATTTATTGATGTTTTAAAAAGTTGAGTTAAAAAACGTAATATAACATGATTAAAATTTATAGCAGTAGATAAATCAATTTTATATTTAAATGATAGAATTGATTTTACAACAATTTGTATGCTTAAAAATATTATTAGTTTTAATTGAGAAAAATGTCTACTAAAAGACAATATAGTTTAATGCAATGATTAGATAAAAAGAAATTAGATAGTAATAATAATACTCCTAAAATGTTAGATTTACATGATGATACTTGAGATAGTGATATGTATGCTTTAATGCATGAAATGAAATGATTAATTAATGGTATTAATAATAAATTATTAATTAATAAAAATAAATTTAATGGTGATTAATTATGATAAATACAATGGAATATTTAAGTTGTGATAAAAGTAATTGATATATTGATATACCTATGATTATTGCTCAAAAATCAACTAAATTATGATTAGGTAAAGGTTTTTTTATTTAATTCAAGTAGAAAAGAAATATTAGATTATTTAAATGAAATGAATTTAAAAGATAAATGATTAGAAAAATTTTATAAATTTGGTTTACAAAATAGTTTAATGGGTAAAGTATTTGTTATGATTATAGTTAATGAAGATAATAGTAAATCACTTAAAATATTACCTAATAGTTTTTGTGGTAGAGTTGCTAAATATAATGAACAAGAACAAGCATCAGAATTTTATTTTATTAATGAACAAGCAGATAGTGCAACTTTAACATGAGTAACAATACAAAATGGAAAAGTTAAATATGAAACATATAAAGATATTATTTTAGGTTCTACAATAACAAAATTAAAACCAAATATTATTCCATTAAAAATTTATGAAATTAAAAATCCATTTAATTATATACCTATTTTTGAAATAACAAATTTACCAATAATAAATTTATATGGTAATGCAACTACTTTAAATGCTTATCCAGATTGTACACCAGTATGAGATTTTATTTGAGATTTAAATCGTGTAATTAGACAAAAAAGATTAGAAAGAGAATTAAACGTTACTACTTTATTTGCTGCATTAGATAATGAAACAGTTAAAGAAATGCAAGAAAATGGTAATATTGCAGAAAATCCTAAAAAAGATATGTTTGTTAATGTTGGTAGTGCTGGATATGATAAAAATGGTAATGGCGGTATGCAAATTATTCAAGGTGACCCTAAATTTAATGAATATTGATTAGATTATAATGGTACTGCTAAAGCAATATTTAATGGTGCTGGTTATGATTATGATGAACATGGTAATGATGTTTATACTAATAAAACACAAAGTATGTTTAATAATAAATATGATATGGAAACTACAGAAATAAAAATAGCATTTTATAGTGCTTATTTTTATCGTATATTTTATTTATTACTTATTAGTGAAAATTTATGAAATGGTATTGGAGAAAGACCTTATAGTTTTAAATTTATTCCAATTGCTATGACTGACCAAACAGTACAAGACCAAATTATTAATTCAAGATTAAATAATGGCACAATGACAATAATTTAAGCAATTGGTGAATATGATAATATTGACCAACTTATGGCTGAAAATAAATCAGAAGATATTATTAATGAAAATCAAAAATTAAATAAAGATTTAGGAGGTAATAATAATGAACAGACATCAACAAATACAATTAATGAAACACGCTCACATGAGATTAAAGATGCAACAAATATTAATTAAAAGACAAAGTCATTGAAAAATATTTCCATTTGTTATAAATAATGGTGCAATTCCTTTAACTGAAACTGGTTATAAACCAATTAATAGTAAAATAAGTGATTTTGGTCAATATGAATTAATATTAACTGGTAATACTCCAGTTGTATGTATTTGAAAAAATAGTACAAAAATATATCAAAAAAATAAAGGTAAAATTAATGAAGAAACACATAAAGTTACTGGTCAAGACCGATATTATACAAAACAATATAAAATAGGTGATTATTGAAATGCTTATTTAATTGATGATACAAGTGGTGTTGATTTTAGTAATTTACCAAATAATCAAATATTTAAAACAGTTCAAACTAAAAGACAATATACTTTAGTAATGTTTGAAGAACATATTACAATTGATGATTATTTACAATTTTTTGTTGTATTTAATGATGAAAATGAAAATATTGGTGGTAATAGTTGATAAAAATCAAGATAGACAATTATTATATATTTCAAATGTAACAAATTATTATAGTACTTATAATGGTGCATTTAGTATGCAAGTATTAACTTTTAGTAGTTTAAATGATAGAGTAGTTGCAAGTGGTCAAAATACAATTGATTTTGTACAATATGCAAGTAGGGTAGTAGTTATGCTTTTCCTACTATTCAAGAAGGAAAAGTAACCTTAAATCGTACTTTAATGCGTGATATTGGAGTAAGATATAGTCATAGACAATCATATGAATTAGAATTATTATCAAGTTGTTATTATTATGGAAGACCAATAATTCAAGGACAAGAACCTATTCAACAATGAACTGAAGAAATATTTGAAAGTAAAGTATTTGCTTAAAGAAGATTATTTATTGCTGGTAATAATGAAAAATCTACAACTGATATTAAAAATAATGGTGGTTTACTTGCTGGTATAAATGATAAAATAACAACAAGTAGTCATCCAGAAACTACATTTTATAATATTATGGATGCAAAACCTACTGGATTTACAAATTTTAAAGATTTTAAAGAATGATTAAAAACTTCATTAAATTTTCAAGATAATTTATTTGTAACAAAAGATTTTAAAGGTATGCTTTCTTTTGATAAAGATAAAGCAACAAAAAGTAATGGAACAGCAATTGGTAATGATAAATTCTTTTGAGATTCAGAGTGAAATATAAATAATATCTCTGGTAATTATAATGTAGATATGAGTAGTAATTTTAAATATAAAGACCCAAATACTCATTTAATTATAGGAAGTCCAACTGTAGATTATAGTAAAATAAGTCAAAAATATATGTCTGCTATATTGAATTTTAATTCAGTTGTATTTAGTCTTTTAATTCAAATGCCTTATGATAGTAATCAATGATTACCATTTGCTTTAAGTGATATTCCTTTAATTGGTAAATTATTAAATGCTTTAACATTAGGTATTTTAAGTAGTTGAGTTATTACTCAAAATGTTCAACAATATAAAAAAATGTTATGTTTTAATGGTTTTATGAGTGCATTTTTTACAAGTAATTTAGAAAGTATTATTGGTAATGGTGGATTAATTCCTTTAAATGCATTTACAAATGATAATGATTTTACTATTGGTAAATTATTAGGTGCAAATGTTTCAACAACCGCTATGACAACGAAATTAAGTGATAGAGTATCAGTATATCCATGAGACCCTACTACTGGTCATAAATTAGAAGCAAAAGAACAAATATCAACAGTTGATTTATCACAAAATAAAAATAATAAAGTTTATATTTTAGCAGAAGATACTGAGTTTTTAGATATTGCTTCACCATTTACAAATGAAGATACTGAATGTCAATGAAATCCTACAAGTAATAGTGTAATTGATGGTTCAAATTATGCTTATATTATTGATACAATTGTAACTCAATCATTACATCAAGGTGAAGAAAGACATACATTTTATAGTGATAATCCTTTTACTTATCAAGGTGATTATAATGAAATAGCAGTTGCACAATTTCGTTATAATAATATGGTTTATTTAACTGGTAATGCTTTTAATTGAACAACTTTGTATAAATTAAATCATGATGAATATTCAGAAAGTGAAGAAACTACTTTTAGTTATCCAGCAAAAATATTACCACCAAGTCCTCAAAATATAGCAAAACAAATTGTAATAATTCCAAAAAATCCAAGTATAGAAGTTAATATACCACAAACAGTTATATTTACTCATACACAAGATAAATTAATATGAGATTATAATTCATGAGTAGAAAATATACTTCCTAAAATCAAACCATTAGAAATAAATATTAATTTTAAAGATTATTTAGACCCTACATTATTAATTAATACTTTTAATGATTTAAAGAGATATTATAAAAGCATAGATGTATATTTAAGTTATGAATATGAAACAGAAGAATGATTTAATCTTGAATTAAGTAGTTGTTCTACAACAGAAAACTTTAACCCATCTAAATCTCAAACTTTTGTTTTTTCAAGAGAATTAAAAGAATTAGCAATATACAATCAACCATTAAAGTTAAAACATTATGAAGATAATAAAATAACATATCAAGGATATCATCAAGGATTATATGCTGGATACTGAGGTAACGGTAAAATAGGATTAGAAATTAATAGAAATTAATATAATTTATATAGTATTGAAAATACTTATATGCAATCTAAAATTGATTATTATATTGTTGCACAAAGCATTGAAAATAAAAAAGATACAATTTTTTTGTAAATAATAATAGTAATTTAAAACAAATTTTAAATGTATATAAACTTAATGAAAACTCTACAGAAAAAGAAATAAAAGATAAATTATCTAATACTGTTATTAAAAATTCTAATATTAATGTTTCTAAAAATGGTTCTCCTTATTTTAATATTATTGTAAATTCTTTTTCAGGAAAAATATAAAATAATATTTTTCCACAATCTTAAATAATGTATAATATAAAAGTACTTACTTAAGTAAGTATAATTCATTCTGTATATGATTAGGTTGGCACCTAATTAAAAAGTTACCATATAGGTAACTTTTTTTATTTATATTTTTATAAACTTGTTACATTATTTGTAACAAAATTTGTTTTATTATCAATTGGTAAATGTTGTTCATGATTAATAAAATTGGTAATATTTTTGTTTCATTTTAATGTGTTTTGTAATTCATTGTTTTCTTCTAAATCATCTATAACAGATATTTCTCTTTTCTTTCTATTCTTTTCTACTTTATCATTACTTCATCCTATGAAATGTAAATGATATTTTTCACCTATATTATTTGTTACAAAAGCACTACCATGACCATCAAGTTCAATATTAACTATTGGAAAATTTAGATTATCAAATCTACTAATATCTGGGTTATCTTTAAATACTTGATCACCATTTACAAAATAAACACCATTTTCAGTACCAATATATATTGCTTTGTTAACTACATGATCTTTATCATCAGTATGATTTACTACTTTTACAATATTTACTTTAAAATTATCTTTATCAATTTTTGTGTGACCTCATCCAAACAAATTTAAACGAAATAGTTTTCTTGCATTGTTAATAACGTAAGCACTACCTTTGTGGTCTAAAATTATATCTTTTATTGGAAAATTTAAATTATCAAATCTTTCAGTATATGGATTATCATTATACACTTTATCACTATTTATAAAATAAACACCGTTTTCAGTACCAATATACAATGCTCCTTTAACAATATGACTACCTTCATCAGGTTCTTCATTCATACATTTGATAATATTTACTTTATTTCCAGTATTGATAGTTCCCGTTTTTCTAATACCTCATCTATTATCAAAACCATAATATTTAGTAAAAGTGTAAATTATTCCCATATTATTTGTTACATAAGCGTTTCCATTATTATCTAATATAATATTTTCTACCGGAAAGTTTAATTCTTCAATTTTATCAATTCTTTCTCCATGAATTAAATATACTCCATTATCTGTACCAATATAAATATCTCCTGCTTTTAAATTTAAACCTTTACCACCAACTTTTTCATCTAAAATTTTTATTGTAGTTATTTTTCCTTGAATTTTATCAATTTGTGGTTTTAAATCACAAAATTTTTCATGTCAATAATTATTATTTGTTATTTGTCTTGCTTGTCTTCTATTACAATTATTTAAATTTGGTTTAATAAAATAAGATAATATAATTCTAATATTGCTATGTGCCAGAATATTTGTAAGTTGATTTATTGGCAAAATTAATATTCTTGATAAGAAATTTACAAAATTTTCATCGTCTCTTCTTCTTAAATAGCCAAATTCAGTCAATATATTTCTTGATTCTTGATTTGAATTTGGATTAGGTCTTCTATCATTTGGAGTTGAAAGTAAATCTATTATAAGAGATTGAGTACGAGATTCTTCACTTCAATTAACTAATGTATTGTAAATAGGATTGCGATTATTACGTCCTAAAGTAATATATTGATTATTATTAACTAATTGTTGAATAATATGAGTATGAAGTGATCAAAATCTTAATGATTCTGCAGTAACTAAAATTACATCACCCAAAGATCTAGCTAAATTCCCTAAAGCACCTTCTATCAAAATTCCTTGCTCATTAAAATTATAATTCATACGATTTATCAATTGAAAAAAAGAACCAAAAATATTACTTCAATAAATATTTTCATCGTTTTCACGTATCATATCCCTGTAATCTGGACTAATTCCATTTAACACTGTATTATTTTGTATTCCTTCAATTCGTTCTAAAAGAGGAATTGAACCATCTCTAACAGCTTGTGGTTGCATATTCATATTGATATTTCTAAAATCAAAATGATAATAATTATTATTAACTATAAATCCTTGAAGATATAAATTATCTGTTCTTAAAACTAATTCTAAATTATTTTCAATACTTTGTGTATTTTGTTGTCATCGAATTGCAACTGGTAATCTAAAATAACCATAATTTGATTCAGGATTTAAAGCCAAAATAGTATTATCTTCAAAAATAAAATCAGCATTAACTAATACATTTAGATCTCTAATTCTTGTTAATACTCCTCTATCAACTAATTCATTAATAATAGTTTGAAAACTAGTTTGATATTCTATTCGATTATTTTCATTAATAATTAATTTTTCATTTAATTTAAAAATTTATTTAGATGGTCTTGGATTTGGTGTAACTTGTTTTTTAATTCTTTTTCTTTTTTTATGTCGATGTTTATGTTTACTTGTTTCTAAATCTGTTTGATAAATTGGATTAATATTTTGATTTGTTTCATTTAAATTATATACTTGATAATTACTTATATTTGTAAAACTGTTTAATTCATTTATTGATTCTAAACTAGTGGTATTGTTGTTAGCTCAATCTTTAATCTTTTTATTATCAATTGACTTAGCATTAATACCTTGTGTTTTATCATTAAATAATGGTGCAGTTAATAATCATAATTTAAATCAATAACTTGGATTAAAATATTTCATAATTTTATACCTCTTTTCTCTTTATTTTAAAAAAAAGCTCATATACTTTAAAATAAAGTAATGAGTTAAAAACTTATATTAAGTTTTATAATTTTATTCTACACCATTATTTTTTTTATACTTGTTTAAACTTTTTTATAATATTCTTTTATTTCTTTAACTTTATTTTTAAATTGTTTTTTCTGAAAAAAACACATATTAAAAAATTGTTCTATACTACTTTCTATATCTAAAGTTTTTAAAATAACTAATACTTTACTATTACAATCTTTAACAATACATTTAAGTAATACTTTTTCTTTTTTTTGTTTTTGCATTAATTATTATCCTTTTTACAATTACATAAATTAATTGATATGTTTAATTGTTTTAATTTTTTTAAATTTTCTGATTATTCAATAATTGCATTTTTTGTAAAAATATCCATATCAAATTTTAATTCCATTATTTATTCTCCTTATTTAAATAATATCAACCAATTAATAAACTATCTGTTTCATCATGATTATTAACTGTTATATTTCATTTATTTTCTTTAATAATTTCTTCAGCAACATATATACTTAATTCTTTATCTCAAGGTCTTAATCAAAAAATTGGTGGGTCATAATGTTCATATCATTTCTTTCATTCACTTGGACTTATTAACATATCTTTTGTTAATAATTTATTAAATGTTCCTGCAATAAATTCACGTAAATGTTCTTGAGTTTCATAACCAATACCATTTTTTGAATGAAAAGTACCACGTTCCATTAATAAATCATATTTATTCATATCAATTAAATAACTTATTTGTTTTTGTATTTTTTCTCAATCATAATTATAATTTTTAAAACTATAACTATTTATTCATATTGGTTTTTTATTTTCTCATAATGTAAATCCAGTATTTTTTATTGATGGGTCAATTGAAAGTAAATAATTATTCATAATTTCTATATTCACTTTTATTATTATTTTTTAAATTCTTAAATATTTCACGAATTTCTTTAAATTTATCAAATAATACTTTTAAATAATTTTCACCCATTAATATTAAAAAATCTTTATTATTACTTGGATTTAATCTTTCCATATCTTCTCTTATACATTCATCAAATAAAACTGTATTTGTAATCATATATTTTTCAAAATAATCTAATTGTTTTTCACTTGGTTCTCATTTTTCATTAGACACTTTTATATTATTACTATAACTTTGTTGTTTATTATTATTTGTAATTAAATTAACATTATCATTATCTGGGTCAAGTTCATCTTCACTTAATAAAAGTAAATTCATTAAAAAATATCTATAAGCATAAGTTTCTGCACTACCTTTTGCTTTTGCTATATCTGTATTTTTAGCACAAGCAAGTATATCAAAATATTTTAATTCTTTATCATTATCTAAATCTATAATTGTATATCTTTTAAAATAAGTTATTTCTACTTCTTTAGTATCTAAATAATTTATTTTTCTATCTGTTGTTAATATATATTCATGTGTAATAACAATATTTAATTCTTTACATAATAATTTAAATTTATTAAAAATATCACTTAATAATCAATATTTATAATTTCCAAATTTATTAAAACCATTTTTAGGTGTACTACCAATTTCTAACTATAATTTAAGTATTTTTTTATATAAATTATTCATTATAATCACTCTTTCTATTTATTTATTTATTTATTTATTTATTGCTTTTTTAATTAAACTTCTTATAAATCCATTAATTTTCATATTTTTTTCTTCACAAATTTCTTTTAATTTTTTATAATCTTTTTCAGTAAATCTTAAATGAATAATAATTTGCTTAATCATTAAATCTTCTGGTTTCTTTTTAGGTGCTGCTACCATATTTATTCACTACTTTCTCTTTAACCTTTAATAATTCTTTTATAATCAATAATTACTTGTTCTAATTGATTTACATTTTTATAATTAAAATAATCACAACTAATTTTTAAATCACCATCAACATTAATGTTAATTTCTAAATCTTCATATTTACTATTAAATTCTTCTTGTAATTATTCAAATTTTTCTATTAATTTCATTGCATTTTGTAATTCTAATTGATTCATTTTTACACTCCTTTAAAATTTTCTAATTGTAATTCATTAATATAATATTCATATAAGTAATCTCAATTATTTGATGTTAAATACATATCTTCTTCAATCATGTTATTTATACATTTATTACAATAATATGTATTTTCTAATTCACTAAATCATATATATTTTTCATTATGAATATTACATTTCATTATTTTTACCAATTAATTTATAAAAACATTTATTACAAGTTCTATTTCCATATGATTAATTTTTATGACAAATATCACATGAACCTTTAATTCTATATTATCTACATTCCATAATTATTAATCCCTTTCTATAATTTTTAATATTTCATCTATTTCAATATATTTTTGATTTTTAAGTAATTTTTCATTACATAAATTTTTAATTAATTCTATTTTTTCAACATTTAATAACATATTAATTTCCTTTAATACTTTAAATAAAATATTTTATTATTATGAGTTTATATATCTTTCATTGGCATAACAATATAATTTATTGCTAAATCATTATCGTTATATGGATTATTTATTTTAAAACTTTTCATGCCTTGTTCTCATGTAATGTTATATTTAAAAAATTCTTGATTTTTATCATTTTTAAAAATATAATAACCATTATATTGTTCATAAAATTCACAAGATATTAATTCATTTTCATTTCTAGTAATATTTGGAATATTTTTAATATATTTTAAAATATCACTACCTTTAACACTTTCAATATCTTTTGTAATTAATTTTTTACCTAATTTATAATAAAAATCTTCAATTATTTTTAATGCTATTTTTTTATTTTTTTCATCAATAATAGTATCTTTAATAGGAAATCATGTTTCATATTCACCAATTTCTAATAACATACCTTTAGTTGTTTCTTTAATTTTATTTTTAATATCTAAATTAACATTAATCATTACGTATCCTTTCTATTTATAAGCCTTTTTTATCACCTACAGTGATAAAAAAGGCTTATATACTACTAACTACTTATCTACTATACGTAAGGCTTTGCTACTGTAAGTAGCAAAGCCTTGGAGGTTAGGGGTTCTAGGGGAAGGGAACCAAAAAAATATCAAATTGTAAAAGAGCAACACAAAAATTACTATTGTAATATTCCAGCACAATAGTCTAAATAATTTTTTTATTTAGTTATGTAATAATTAATTACTTTAATAAAGTGCTGGTTTAATAAAATAATTAATTATAATTGTTTAACAATTAAAAAATGAGAGTGTTATCTCTCATTTAAGTTCTTATTAAATCTAACCATTAACTTGATACGCCCTATTAAATAAACTAAAAAATTGTTAATAGAAAAAATATCATAATAAAGGAGTAAAAAAATGATATTTTTTGAAACCCCTAGATTAAAAATTAGATATTGAGAAGATAGTGATTTAGATGAACTTTTTTTATTAAATTCTGATAAAGATGTCATGAAATATTTTTCTAGTACATTATCAAAAGATGATACAGAAAAATATTTTTCGAAAATTAAAAATAATTTTGGCTTTTATCCCTTTATGTACTATTTTTAAATTTTATCACATAAACGGAGATAAAAGCCTATCTAGGAAATTATCCCCACATGTATCTAAATCAAACACAAAATTATAGTTTCAAAACTAGGTATCTTTTTGAATTTATATGCAGTTTCTTTTGCATATAAATGAATATTGTGTTTTGAAACTTTTATGTGTGTTCGAAAAGTTCGTCGGATGTGTTTTCATGCAGATTCAATCTGGTTTGTGTTTACACCTGTTGATGACACATACCTAACTTCATTATTTACGATTTCATGTTTGTGATAGAAGTTTTTGAAACTTCCATATTCTTTCCAAGAATCCGTAAATAGACAACACCCAGTAGAAATGTGTTTCAATGCAAATCATAAAAGGTTTTTCTCATCTGCTTTTTTCAATACTTTCACAATTAGTTTGTTGCTGATTTTCTCATAAACTCCAACAATCAAGGTTTTATTCAACAAGGATCTTCCTTGTTGAATAAAACCTACATGTGAAAGATACATTTCATTCATCTGTGCTGTGCCATCATCAATGAACCCTGCATCTTGATTCCAAATTCTAGTTCTGATTTCATGATTCATTCTTCAAGCTGTTTTATATGTCACACCCAATTCCCTTGCAACATCTGTTGATGGAATTCCATGTTTGGTGTTTATTCATCTAAAGATGAGATAAAACCAAGATGTCAAAGGTGTTTGTGACTTGTGAAAAATGGTGTCATGAAGAATACTAAATGTTTGATGACATTTCAAACATCTTATTTTTCTTAAATCAGAAACATTCAAACTAGAAGAAGCACACCTGATAAATTTCATTACTTTCAACTTCGCTATATATTTCAAACAATCGTTTTCATTTTGAAATATGCTATTGAATTCATTTCAATTCATTTTTTCCTCCACACTAGTACATGCGGGGATAATTTCCATAATTTAAATAATAATGGATTTGGTTTTTATGCTGTTGAATTTAAAAAAGACAATAAATTTATTGGCTTTATTGGCTTTAGCGAATTTGATTTCCTTGATGATTTTAGAGACCATGCATTGAAATTGGTTGGCGTTTTAAAAAAAGTGTTTGAGGTCAAGGAATAGCAACAGAAGCAGCTAAAGAATGTTTAAAATATGCAAAAAAAATTTAAAATTGACTGAAATTTATAGTTTTACTAGTATATTAAATATTAAATCAGAAAATGTAATGAAACGAATAGGTATGAAAAAAATAAAAAAATTTTATCATCCAAAAATAAATAAAAGTAACATTTTAGCAAAACATGTTTTATACAAAATTAATATTTAGAAGGTAAATTGTCTTTAATTTTTATAGATATCTATTAGTAGAAATATTTAAATTAAATTTTAACCCTTATTATAAATATAAGGGCTTTATTATAAAATTTAAAATTAATTGTTGACAGTAGAATTTGGTATTGAAAATTGATATCATTATGTATAAACCTAAACAATCTTATTTAATTTAATTTTTTTATTTTAAATACTTATTTTAAATACAAAGGATGAAAACAATGAAAGAAACTAAACTTGAAATTAATGGACGTATTTTGACAGAGCAAGAAGCATTAAGATATCAAAAAATACAAGATTTATATAAACAAAATTATGATATTTATGGGCGTAATTGAGAAAGAAATTATAATTGTGAAACTTTAAATAGTGAATTTAGAAATAAAAATAAAGAAGAGTTAGCAAAATTTGTTGCTAATTTACCTAATCATCAAATTAAAATGGCGGGTAGATTAATGACAAAAAGAGAAATGGGAAAGGGTTCAATTTTTGCTCATTTGCAAGATCAAACAGGTAAATTTCAAATTTATTTAAAACCAGAATATATTAATCAAAAAAAATTTGAATGATTTGCAGAATATGCAGATTTAGGCGATTTTTTTGGTATTAAAGGTAAGGTTATGAAAACCAATAAAGGAGAACTAACAGTTCAAATCTATGATATTGTAATGTTATCAAAAGCACTTAGACCTTTACCAGATAAATTTCATGGTTTAACAGATATTGAAGAACGTTATCGACGAAGATATGTAGATTTAATTATTAATCAAGAAACTAAAAAGACATTTTTACAACGTACACAAATTATTAATGAATTAAGAAGTTTTTTAAATAATAAAGGTTATTTAGAAGTTGAAACACCTATTTTACAAGAAGTATATGGTGGTGCTGCTGCTAAACCTTTTATCACTCATCATAATACATTAAAAACCGATTTATATTTACGGATTGCTACTGAATTACATTTAAAAAAATTAATAGTTGGTGGTTTTGAAAAAGTTTATGAAATTGGTAGATTATTTCGTAATGAAGGTATGAGTAAAAAACATAATCCAGAATTTACAACTATTGAAATTTATGTTGCCTATCAAGATATGAAATATATGATGGATTTAACAGAGTCTTGTATAAAACATTTAATTAATATAGTGCATAATAAATTAATATTAGAATATGATGAAAATATATTAAATTTTGAAAAATCATGAACAAAAATTAGTATGATTGATTCAATTAAAAAAGCTATGATCAAAGATGAAGAGTTTACTAAAATTTTTCAAGAAATTAGTGATATGATTTTAAAATATCATAATATTGAAGATGATAATATTAGAAATATTGAAAAAAACAAAACATTTAAACTTATATTAAAACTTGCAAAAAGTTATAAACTTCATATTCCAGATCATTATAATAGTACTGGTCATATTATTAATTTATTTTTTGAATCTTTTGTTGAAGAAACTTTAATTCAACCTACTTTTATTTTTGATTATCCAATTGAAATTTCACTACTTGCTAAATTAAATAAAAATAGTAAAGAGTTTACTGATCGTTTTGAATTATTTATTGCTGGTAGAGAATATGCAAATGCTTATTCGGAACTAAATGATTCTTTGCAACAATATAATCGTTTTGAAGAGCAAGTAAAAGAAAAAAATAGCGGTAATGATGAAGCAGCAACTATGGATTTAGACTTTGTTGAAGCATTGGAGTATGGTATGCCACCAACAGGTGGATTGGGAATTGGTATTGATCGTTTGGTCATGTTAATAACTGGCCAAAATAGTATTAAAGATGTATTATTATTTCCGCATATGAAACCTAGAACTGAAAAATAATTTTTGTGATAAATTTTTATTATATAAACATATAATAGTAATTTATCTTTTTTCAAAAAAAAGATAAATTAATTAGTTATAATCAAGATAGTTCTTTAGAATAAGGAGCGTTTTATTGTTATTAACACAAAAGATTGAAAAATATAAGTTTTCAAACCAATTGTTTTTAAATAAAACAATTGGTTTTTTTATTTTATAAATAAAATTTAGGAGAATAAGATTTATGCCTTGATTTAATGAATTAATAAAAAAATTTAGAAATTATCCTTTAACTGATGAAAATTTAGACGAAGTTGTTGAAACTTTTAAGAATTTTTTTAAAGAATACAATGAAAAAGATAACTTTTTTTCTAATTCAGAAGATACTGATTTTGAAAACCCAAGTACATCAGCACCATTAACTCAATTAAAAGAAAATAAAAAAACTGATTTAGATAAATTAATTAAAGAATTAAGAAATGATTTAAAATATATTTTTTTTTCTTATTTTTGAGAAAAAAAAGAAAATTTAAAATTAATTAGACAATTAGATTATTTTTTAATAGAAATTGATAGTAAAATTAAAGAACAAAATGAAGAATTATTATTCTTGGAGAAAAATAAAACATTAATTGAACAAAATAAAATTAATAAGGGTAGTAAAAATAGTACTGAGTTTACTGAAATTACAGATTATTTTAATCTTTTTAATTTTTTAAGTGAAACAATAAGTAATGATATTATTTTTTTAAAAACAATAAATTTAAATATTTTTGAAAATAAAAAAGAGTTTTTAAAAAAAACACGAGAATTAAAAATAAAAATTGATAAAGAAATTCGTACGCTATATCAAAAAAATGAGGAATTAGAAAATAAAAAAGAGAAAATTTTTGAAAATCTTTTTAAAGAAGAAGTTATGACTCAATTAATTTTATCTTTTTGAGCATTTAGAATGAAAAGTGGAGATGAATATAAATTAATTTTAAATGAAGATAAAGATTTAAAAAGTAAATTTGATAAAAATTTTGTATTTTTCTTTGAATTAATAGATGACATATTTAACCGATATATTAAAAAAATTATTAAAAATGAGGAAAGAATATACAATGATATATTTGAAAAATATAATGATCGAGAAAAAGAATTAATAAGTGAACAAGAAGAAATTATTAAAACTAAAGATAAAGCGAAAGAAAGTATAGAATTATTTAAAAAAGAATTAGAAGAAAAAAAAGAACAAATTAGAATGCATCAGAAAGAGATAGCAGAAAAAAGAAAGCAAATTGAAAATTTAGAAAAACGAAAGAAAAATATAAAAATTAAAAAAATTACTTACTTGCAAGATTTAGAAGAAAATAAAAATAATACTGAAAATCAAATATTTATTCCAAATATTTCAGATGATAAAAAAGGAAAAAAACAATATTTAAAAGAAATAGATGTAGTGATTAAAAAAAAGAATAGTGATATTAAGAAAAAGAATGATTATATTGCGGAGTTACAAGATAATATTACAAGACATGATACTGAGTTAAGTATTAATGATAAAAAAATAAAAAAAATTGAGGATAAAATTAATAAAATTGAGGATTTTTTTAAGCAAAATAAACATACGATGATGTTTGAACTTAAAAAAATAAAAGAAAAATGAATTAAAAATATTAGTAAAGATCAAAAAATATTTATTAATTTCTTAAAAGAAGTTAATAAATTAGAAAATATAGAATTTATTAAGATTATTGAAAATTATTGAGAAGAAAATGCTGTCAGCATTAAAAAATTTAATGAAAATTTTAACATTCAAAATAATTTAGAAAACATAAGAGAAGAAAAAGAAATAATAGAAAATGAATTTAAAGATGATTTCACAACTTTAGAAATTAATTTTAAATTAAAAGAAAAAGAAATAATAGAAATTGCAATTAGAGAAAAAAAGGAAAAAATTCAGGAGTCTTTAAGAACAATTAATCAATCAAAACTAGTAAGTATTGAAATCCAAACCGAAATAAATCAAGAAAATGAGAAACCTAGTTGACAATATCAAAAAATTGAAGAACAAAATAAAACCATTGAAAAACTAGAATTTCAAATAAATTATTTAGAAAAAAAATTAATTTCAATAAAGGAATTACATGAAGATGAAGTAAAATATTTATCTACAACATTGGAAAATATTAGAGATTTTTTTGCAATGGAAATTAAAAAAAATACTGAAAATTGTGATAATTTAAAAAATAGTTTAAATAAAAAAAATTTAAAAAAAGAAGAACAAAAAATTAAAAATAAATTAAATGAAGAAGAAATAAAATTAACATCTTTAAATGAATTATGAAAATTAATAAGTACTGAAATTCCAGAGTTACAGCAACCTTTATCAGAAGAATCAAAAAATGCAAGCAAACAAAAATGAGAGAATACGGGCTTAATAGAATCTCAATTACCTTTGGAAACAAAAGCAGAAATATTAAATACAATTTAAACTAATAAGATTAAATTTATTATTGTATCAAGTTTAATTTACAGAAAGAGAAAAAAATAAATTAGGAAAAAAGAGTATTTATTAATAAGAAAAATTAAAAAATAATACAAGCCATTATGAATAATAACTTAGAAAAAGTTAAATTATTAGTTAGGAATGGTGTTAGTATAAATTATGTAATTAAAGATGGTTTCACTATTTTGATGTTAACTATCAAAAATAATGATTTAGAGATAGTCAAGTATTTAATAGATAATAATGAAATCTTTATCAAGTAAATGAATATGGATATAATGCTTTAATGTTAGTTGTTTGAAATAATCATTTGGAAGTCTTTAATTTTTTTAATGAAAAATACTAACGATATTTTAGATGAAGAAATTTTAGAATAAAATAAAGACAAATTACCAACATATGAAGAAGCAATGAAATTTCAACAAAAAATTAATAAATCTGATTTTTTAAAGATGAAATATATTTGCAAAAGCAATTATCAACGATAAAAATTTAATTCCTTTTATGATAATAATAATTTTATTAAAATATTAAAATAAACATTAATATTTTAATTTTAAAAAATGTATTTTTACCTATATGAATTTCCTTTTGCTTTTTATAAAAAAATAAGTTACAATTCTTAGTGAATATTTAATTATTATTTAGTTTAAGGAGAATAACAATCAAATGCGTAAATTAATCACTTTATTTTCAACACTTAGTTTACTTTCTTCTTCTGTGAGTACTATTGTGGCTTGTGGTACTGGAGATGGTTCAAACATTGAAACAAATTTTAAAAACGAGCCATCAAACAAAGATGGTGATCCGTTAGTTGATTATGTTTATAATAAATACTATGAATATGATACTAAACTTTTATATAAACCACTTACTGCATTTATGCAACTAGCAGCAGACAAAATTAGAATTGATCGTAATGCATTAGAAGTTACAGATGCTGCTAGGGATTTTTATAATAGTGATCAATATAAATCAGGTAATTATGAGAGTATTAATTATAATGTTAATAATGATCCAAATAAAGTAATGAATGAACCATTTAGTTGTAAAGATGCAAATGGAAGTTTTTTAGTTTTTGGTTTAACTGATAATGATATATCTAAACAGCAATATTATGGTTATTGATATGTTACATATGAAACAGCAACAGAAGCAGAAAATCCTTCAAAAGTTGCTAAAACTAGTATTGTTTCACCAAAAATTACTGACTTTAAAGATGATAAAAATAAAACCATTATTAAAAAAGGTTGAATTCACTTATTCTTTATAATGAAAGATTCAAAAATGAATAAGACTTTTAAAATTAATTTTAATATTCAAATTGATGTAATTTTTAGTTTATGAGTTGATAAAAATAAAAAAGAAATAGTTGTTATTAATCCAAATACTATTGATAAAGTTTTGGGTGATGTTGATTTTCGTAACCCAGATAAAGTGGTTCATGAAAGAATAAATAACATGACTTTTTCAGAATCATAATGATAAATATTAAAATTGTTTGTATTGGTCAGTTGTCACAAACATATTGAAAATCAGCTGCCAAAGATTATTTAGAACGAATTAAAAAACGAAATAATATTGAAACAAAAAATATTATCGAGTCTAAATTAAATTCAATTCCTAGTAATATTAAAATTGAAACTAATAAAATTGCTGAATACATATCAAAGAATAATGATTATCAATGATTTTTATTAGATTTATCAGGACAATTAATAAGTAGCGAACAATTATCACAGATGATTAATAAAAATCAAATTTATCAACAAGGTAAAATTGGTTTTATTATTGGTGGTAGTAATGGTGTCGCACAAATATTAAAAGACAATATTAATTTAATTAATATTTCCTTTGGTAAAATAACATTACCTCATCAATTATGTTATGTTGTTTTATTAGAGCAAATATATCGTTCATTACAAATACTTAATAATCAAAGTTATCATAAGTAGTAGGTGAAAGAAATGTATAATAAAACTTTATTTGTTGATTCCTCATGATTAGAATTTTTTCAAGAAGAATATAAAAAAAAATATTTTACTAAATTATTAGAAGATATTAAAAAAGAATATCAGACTTATCTTTGTTATCCTCAATGAGAAGAAATATTTCAAGTTTTTAAAATAACTCCTTTATCAAAGGTTAAAGTAATAATATTAGGTCAAGATCCTTATCATCAGCCAAATCAAGCTCATGGCTTAGCATTTAGTGTTAAAACAAATACTCCATTACCACCAAGTTTAAAAAACATTTTTCAAGAACTAAAAAATGATTTAAATATTGAAAAAGATAATGATGGTAATTTAACAACTTGAGCTAAACAGGGAGTTTTGCTTTTAAATACAACTTTAACTGTTAGACAAAGTCAACCTAATAGTCATTTACAATATCAATGAGTAACTTTTACTGATCATGTTTTATCATTTTTAAATTTAAACTGTACTAATCTTGTTTTTATTTTATGAGGTAAAAATGCAAGAAATAAAAAAATGTTAATTGACACAGAAAAACATTTTATTATTGAGAGTGCACATCCTTCACCTTTAAGTGCTTATAATGGTTTTTTTAATTCAAGACCATTTAGCAAAACTAATAATTGATTGATTTCAAAAAATAAAACTCCCATTAAGTGATAAAAATAAAAAAATACTAATTTTATTATATGTATTTAAGCAAACAATATTATGATATATTTGTTAAAATTAATATAGTTTTAAATAATATTTCGGGAATGGTGGTTATTTAAATGCCCAATAATTTAATATTTAATCACATATTTTCTCAACGATATGATTTAAATACCTTAAATTTATTTAGTAGATTTACAGCTATTTATTTAATTATTACTTTAAGTAGCATAATGTTAGCATATATTTTAATGAATAGTTTTTGAAAATGATTTCGTAAAGATAAATATAAAGGTGTTCGTTTTACTACTAAAAATATTGCTTATATAACAATGTTATCTTCGGTATCAGTTGTGGCAACTATTATTGTTTCTATTACGATACCCATTACAGTATTACCACCAATTAGAATTGTTTTTGAGGGTTTAATGATTAAAATAACCGGTTATATGTTTGGTCCAATTATAGGTATTATTTGTGCTGCAGTAACAGATATTTTAGTAATGTTATTTGTTCCTTCATATATTAGCATTTATTATATGTTTTGTATTATTTTCACTGGTTTTTTGGCAGGAATTGCTGGAATATTTAAAGTAAAACTAAAAGATTATCCATGAGTTATTTTTGCTTTAATTAATTTTTTTATTATTTTCTTTGCTGGTGGTGGCATGTATATTGTTATTTCAGGTAAGCAATCATCATATTCTATGTCAGGAATTATTGTTAATAAATATGTTCTGGCTAGTATTATGGGTGGTGGTGGCATTATTGGCCTATTAAGTATTTATAGTGTTTTATTTTATTATTTATTGAAAAAAGAAATTTATAGAATTAAAGAAATTTTACCAATTATTTTATTAGCGGTAGTAGCCGAGTATGTAACAACAGTGCTTATAGCCTCCTATGCTGATATGACTTTATTTGATCCTAATGCCAAGGATTATGGAGTGACAGCAATTATGAGAATTGTGCAAGCGCCTCTTAAAATTATAATTAATTCAATTATAATTTATGTGACTTGAAGAACTGTTAATCCTTTAATTAATATTGATAATAATAATTATTAAATAAAGGATTTTAAAAATATGAATGAAAAATTTTTTAAAAAAATATCTAAATATTCAAATAAAGATTGTTTAAAAAAATTAAAAATTATTACTCCAAAGTATTTAAACAATAATATTAAGTATATTCATGTAACTGGAACAAACGGTAAAAGTTCAGTATCGCGTTTAATTTTTGCTATATTATCACAAACCTTAAAACAAAAAATTGGTATGTTTACTTCTCCCCATATTGAGTTTGTTAATGAACGAATTATTGTTAATGATAGAATGATTAGTAATCAAGATTTAGTTCGTATTAGAGACTTGATTTTTGATGATATTGAATATTATCAATTAGGTTTTTTTGGTATTTTAACTTTAATTGCATTAATTTATTTTCAAGAACAAAATGTGCAATGAGCAATAATTGAAGTTGGGATTGGTGGAAAAATTGATCCTACAAATATCATTGATGCAACATATGCTATTATCACTTCAATTGGTAAAGATCATCAAGATAGACTTGGTAAAACTACATCTGAAATATTACATCAAAAATTGAGAATAGTAAAACCAACGACAAAAAATCTTTTTATTTCAGGTAATTTAAATAATAAATTAAAAAAGCAAATCAATATGGAAGGTTATAAACCTATATATTCTCTAAGATTAATCAATCAACCATACTATCAAGAAAATAAAGAATTAGTTTTAACAGTAATTTCAAAAACATTTTTAGAAATTAATATTAAACAAGCTTTAAAAATCATTAATGATACTAATATTAGATTACGATTTGAGAAATATCAAATTAATGATAAAACTATTTATTTTGATGCTGCTCATAATATTGATGGTATTAAATCATTAATTAAAACGCTAAAAATTAATAAAATTATTCCTCAACAAATTATATTTTCTTGTTTAAAAAATAAATATCCACAAAAATTAATTAGTTGTTTAAAAAAAGTCTCAGATAATATTATTATTTGTAGTAATAGTAATTTAAATAGTATTACTGGTGAATTTTTTGATTATCAAAAAATGATTAAATGTAGCCCTCATAAAATAATTTTAATTACGGGTTCTTGTTATTTTTTAGCAGATGTTTATAATTATTTAAGAACAAAGAAAATAATTATGATACAAAAAGGTGGTAATTAAATGAATGTATTGTTATTGAATATAATTGGTGGAGTGTTAATTTTAATTATTTTTTTATTGATCACAGTTTTTGATTATAAAGATAATCAAAAAAAGATAAAGCAAATAAAATTTATTTGCTTAAGTGGAATAATGTTAGCATTAGTTGTTTCTTTAAATACAACAGGTGCTTTAATGTTAAAAAGTTTATCATTTTCTAAATATTTTGAAATTAAATTGGGTAATTTTATATTAGTTTTAATAGGTTTCTTTTGTGGTGGAATATTAGGTTTTCTTAGTGGTATTGCCAGTGATTTTTTAGGTTTATTATTTAGTACTGGTGATGCACCACCATGTTTATTTTTTACTTTTACTAGTATTTTATTATGTATATTACCTTACTATTTAGTATTAAATTTTAGTAAAATTTATTATAGTAAAAAGACATTTTATTGATATTTGCCAATTGCTTATGCTATTACTTCATTAATTATTACTGGTACTGATCCTATTGCATTAAAAATATTATTTCCTGGATTACCACCTTTATGATTAATGTATTTTCCATTAAGAGTTATAAAATATCCTATTGATTTAACGGTTAATGTTTTTTTAATTGTTACTTGTTATTCTGCATTAAAGAAAACTTTAAATTTAGAAAATCAATTTAAAAAATATTATTTTGCTACAGATCCGGAATCTTTACAATATAATAGAGTACCTGAAGAATAAACAAAAAAATAATTATTTAATTAAAATTTCTGATATTTTTTGTAACATTTTTAAAATTATCTTTTTATTGAGAACATATTAAATTAATAGCATGTTTATTTTTATTGATATAGAAATCATGTAAAATGAGTATATTAAAATATTAAAGATTAGGTGGTAAAGATATATGAAGAAATTACTAAGTAGCCTAGCAATAGTGACTTTAATTAGAGTAACAAGTATAAGTGTCGTCACTTGTGGTGGAGAAAGGATTGCACCGGTTAGAAAAACTTATTTAAATAGTTTAACTACAACAGCTAATGTTAGTATAAAAATTGATTCTATTGATAAAGTTAATGATTTTAAAATAGTATTGATTTCTCAATTAAAGTTACAATCAGGATTTAGCAATTTAGAAATAAGTGATGTTGATATTACTAAATATGATGGTAGCTCTTTACAAGAAAGTGATATTGTACAAGAGATATTAAATACTAAAGTAAGTGCTAAAGAAAACTCACAAAACTTTACTGGTGAAAAAACTATAAATGTAAATATAGAAATTACAGATACAAGAACTGATTTAAATATGATTATTACCGAAAAGGAATTAGGTATTGGAATAGCAACTTTTTTTAGGACTGTTTTTTGGTAGACATTTGTGCTTGGTGTTTTATGGGGGTTAAGTAGTTTAGAGTGCTGTGGATTTTTATGTTGTTGTATCAATTGATATAATCAAATAATTCTAATTTTAATTGGATTAATGATGTAAAATTTTTATCATTATTAAACTCTGTTTTGAAAGTTTTGAAAGTTGCTTCAGCAACAGCGTTATCATAAGGACAACTTTTTTTGCTTAAAGAGCGGGTAATATTGAAGGCTAATAAAATTTTATCAATAGTTTTGTTATTAAATTCATTACCGCAATCGCTATGAAATATTTGAATATTTTTTAAACAACGATTTGAGCACATAAATGCTTGATATACTAATGATGCATCTTTTTTAGTACTACACTATGTTCAATAATTTCGCGATTGTACAGGTCGATTAATAAGCAAATATAGTTTCATTTACCATTAACTTGAACATAAGTTAAATCACTAACAATAACTTCATTTTTAAGTCTATTATTAAAGTCTCTATTAACAAGATTAGTAATTTGACTATCATTGACTTTATTATGATAATTTTTGTATGATAATTTAGTGTATTTTGATATTAAATTATGTTTATTCATAATTTTTTTAATTTTTCGTCTTGATAAATTAATTTTTTTTCTTTTAGAACAACTTTTAATCTTCTTGTTCCATAAGTTTCTTTATTTTCTTTAAAAGCACTAATAACAGTTTCATCATGAATATTATTTTGAATTTTTATTTTTTTTCTTGAAATTAAAATAATATGTTGATTTAGAGATTTTTAAAAAACGACACATTGTACGAATTTTATATTTAAGTTTATTTTTGATAATAATTTCTATTTTCTGCCTATTATTAGTGCTGCTTGCTTTAAAATATCATTTTCCATTCTTAATTGTTTTAATTCTTTTCTTAATTTAATTAATTCATTTTCTTCAACAGAACGGTTATCTTTGGTTTTAAAACTGCCTGAATTAGTAAATTGCTTAATTCAATTATAAGTAGCTGCTCTTGTAACATTGTACTCTTTAGCAAGACAAGACACTGACTTACCACTTTGATATAAAATTACTATTTGTTTTTTAAATTCATCTGAATATGAGTTAATATTGGCCATAATTATAACTCCTTTCTTTTAACTAATTTGTTCACTTGTCTACGTAATTAGTGTCCAATAAAGTGTAACCCATCCATATTATTTATATTGGTCAATTAGATAAACCAAATAAATCTGAAATTTTAAAAATTATTAAAGACAAAAATAATAAAGCAATTGTTCTAACTGAAGATGACTTTTATATTAAACAAATTATTAGTAATACAGAAATTATTATTAATGGTAAAGGTAACTATAAAAATGAAGTTACTTTATCTTGTACTATTACTAATACTAATTTTAAAAAAGTTTCTAATTGAGAAGATACTAATGGTGAAGTTCATGCTCTAACAAATATTAATGGTGTGCTTTATGTGGGGACATCAATTTTTGGTAAAGGAAATTTATATAAAAGTAATAGTGATGGCAAATTTGAATTAATGAGTAATTGAAAACAAGATAATGGTGCAATTTGAAGTTTAACAAATGTTGATAGTACACTTTATGTAGGAATAAAAAATAATAATGGTGAAGGAAAAATATATAAAAGTAAAGCTGATAAAAGTTTTGGATTGATGCTTGGTTGAGAGAATACTAATAATGCAGTTTGAAGTTTAACAAATATTAATGATACTATTTATATAGGAACAATAACTTCTACTAATAAAAGAAATTTATATATAACTGAAAAAAAATAAAAAAATAAAAATGATATCTATCAAAAATTATGAAATTTCAAATAATTAATACTTTTTTAATTATTAATGATTCTCTTTGTTAAAGAGAATTTTAAATTTAAAAAATTATTTTGTTACAGATTGATATTCTTTACAGTATAATAGAGTATATGAAAACTAAACTTTATTAAGAAGGGTTAATTAAATGATTAAAATTTATGATAGTTTTTCACAAAGATTGCAATTGCTTGCCCCTAATAAAAAGCAAGTTAATATGTATTTATGTGGTCCTACTGTTTATAACTATATTCATGTTGGCAATATTCGTGGTGTACTTGTTTTTGATGTTTTACATCGTTTATTAATTGATCAAAATTATAAAATAAATTATGTTCATAATATTACTGATATTGATGATAAAATTATTAAGAAAGCTGCGGATTTAAAAATAACAGAACAACAAGTTACTGAAAAATATACGTTAGCATATTATGAAGACTTAGAAAAATTAAATATTATTTCTCCTACAAAATTACCAAAAGTAAGTGAATATATTTCAAAGATTATTGAATTTATTAATAAATTAATTATTAAAGATTATGCATATGTTACTGCTGGTGATGTTTATTTTAAAGTTAATAAGTTAAAAGATTATGGAAGTTTGGCACATAAAAATATTGAAGATTTAATTCCAAATTTTAGAATTAAAAATTTAGTTGCTAAAGAAAATAATCTAGATTTTGCTTTGTGAAAATCAACAACAATAGGTATTAGTTGAAATAGTCCGTGAGGGAAAGGAAGACCTGGTTGACATACTGAGTGTGCTTGTTTTGTTGAGGATTTATTTAATGGTCAAACTATTGATTTACATGGTGGTGGTGTTGATTTAAAATTTCCTCATCATGAAAATGAACGAGCTCAATTTGTTGCAACTAATAATAAAAAAATGTCAAATATTTGATGACATAATGGTCATGTTAATATTGCTAATGAAAAAATGTCAAAATCTTTAAATAATTTTATTTTGGTTAAAGAATTTTGTCAGCAATATCATCCAAATGTATTGCGATATTTAATATTAAATCGTGATCATCAACAACCAATTGATTTTAATAAAGAAACAATTGAAAATGGATTAGTGTCAACAAAAAAATATGAAAATGTTTTAAAACAATGAACATATCAAATATTTATTAACAATATAATATGTAATAATAATCATCATTCAATTTATTATCAACAAATTATTAAAAATTTATCAAATAATATTGATACAACTAATAATATTACTTTAATTGAAAATATGATTAAAAAATTAAATGAAGCACTTATTAAAAAAAATTTTAATGAAGAATTTCAAGAAATTTTTTATACTTTTATTTTTGCTTTAAAAATATTAGGATTTGATTTTAAAGTTGGTAATTATTCTGAAAAAATTAAAAATAAAATTAAAATATGAGAACAACTAAAAAAGGAAAAACAATACCAAGAAGCTGATAAAATTCGTCAAGAATTAAAAGATTTGAATATTATTTAAAGGAGCAAAATTATGGCATTACAATATATTTATGGTTATCACCCTATTATTGCTGCATTATCAACATCATCATTAATAAAAATTCAAAAAGTTTTTTTAGTTCAAGATAAGTACCAAGAATTGAAAAAAGATTTAAAAAGTGTAAATATTCCTTATGAAATTATTAGTTTACAAGCAATGAATAATTTATTAGGTACTACTAAACATCAAAATATTGCTGCTAATGTTAAAGACTATCAATATTTTTCTTTTGATAAATTAATTAATATTGATTCAACATCTAAATTTTTAAGAATTTTAATTTTAGATCGTATTTCTGATCCACATAATTTTGGTTCAATGTTAAGAATTGCAGCGGGTAATGACTTTGATGGTGTAATTGTTTTAAATCGTAATCAATCTGAAATAAATGGTGCAGTTGCAAAGGCTGCAGCCGGTTCTCTAAGTATTATTCCAGTTTGTCAAGTTAATAATTTAACTTCCGCAATTAATAATTTACAAGAAAAATATAAATTTTGAATTTTGGCTGCTGCTAAAACAGCAAAAGCAATTAATTATTTTACTATTGATTGTAGTAGCAACTTAGCATTAATTATTGGTAATGAAGGTGAAGGGATAAGTCCAAAGTTATTAAAACATACCGATTATATTGTTCAAATACCAATAAGTCCAAAAATAGAATCATTTAATGCTAGCGTTGCTTGTGGTATTATTGCAAACTATATTTACGTTGAAACGTTAAAATTATCGTAAATTTTAAGAACCTATATTTTTTTTAAAAAGATAATTTTATATTTTAGGTGTAAATGTTTTTTCTTTATTTATTAGATTTGGTTCTGAATATTTTCATTTTTTTTCTTTTAAATTTTTGCATATATTTATTTGATCAATTAAATGGTTTTCTAATTCTTTACAATTGTTTTTAATATTTGTATAGTCAGAATTTATCTTATTTATTTTATTATTAATACATTTGTTTTTTTACTTTTTTCTAGTTGTTCTATTTTTGTTGTTATTTTCTTTTCTAACATTTCTTCCAAAGTTCAAATTTTTGATCTTAGTTCTAAAATATTTGAAGAAAGTAATATTATTTTGGGAGTGTTATTATTTTCATTAGTTAATTTTTCTAATTCTTTATCTTTTTATTCATTTAATTTTTTTAATTTTGATAACATTTTTTTTCATTGTAGAAGAAAAAAACTCGTTATTTTCAATATCTGTACTGTTATTACTTAAATAATGATTTTTTCTACGTTTAAATAAGTTTTTTAAAATATTTAAATACATCTGTTTCACATTTTCCTTTAAAAATAAAAAAAATCATTTACTTTTTATGAAAGTAATGAGTTAAAAAAACTTATTATTAAGTTTTATAAATATTATATATTATTATAAAATTTATTTGTTAAAGTAACTATTAACATAAAGTTGATAATAACATAAGTAGTTTATTATTCTTTAAATTAATCAAATATGTAATGTCAAAAAATTACAAAAATAATTATTTTTATGATATATTTTTAAAAAATAAGTGATTTTTATTTTTTGAAAAGAAAATGTGAATAGTATGCAACTAGTAAATTAACTGTTAATTGAAACAGTTGAAGTTGGTGATTTGGAAGCACTTAAAGTTTTATTGGCAAGTGGTGCTGCTGTTAATTATGAAGTTCAAGATGGTAATACGTCTTTAATGTTAGCTGCTGAAAATGGAAGAATTGAAATTTTTAATATTTTATTATTATAAAAAGCTCATGTTTATCATAAAAATCAAGGTGGTTTTACTGCTTTAACTTGCTCTATTAAAAATAAAAATTTAATAATAAAAACATTTAAAGAATTTCTAAAATTTAAAAATGAAATAATGATTTTTAAAGGAAATTGTTATAAAAAAATAATCTATATTATAAAGTGGATGATGATAATTGATTAGAAAAAGAAGAATCAGTAATAGATTCATTAGAATATTTGCAAAATGAAATTAAAAAATTAAATGAAAAAAATAATTCAAATATTGAAATTTTTTGACAAAATGAAGTTATTAATAGTTTAGTATTTGATGAACTAAATTATTCATTACTACATATAGCGGTAATAAATGATTTACAAAAATTAGTAACTTATTTAATTAATAAATGACCAATTGATGTTGATTATAAAGATAACTCAGGAAATTCAGCATGAAATCACGCTTGTTTACTATTACAAAAAGAAATTGCTTTGACAATTAAAAATTATGATCAGTTAACTATTGAAAATAAAATGTTTTTAAAAGATTTTTTTAGTTTATCATAAAATTTAAATCAAAATCAAGAACAGGAAATTGACAAAGTGGCTAATGAAACTAGAAGAGAAATATTTAAGTATTACATACCACAAACAGAAGTAGAAATCTTTAAAGATAAGATAAATTTGTTAGATTCATCATCAATAGTGAGTCAAAGAACTATTAAAGGTGATTATGGATTAAATATGTAATATTAAGAATTTCAAAATTTAATACTAATATATCATAAATTTAAATAATTAGTTGATCAGTAATTCATAATTAGTTTGTTATTTGAAATATTTAGGAGGATTTAATTATGAATGATAATGAATTGATTTATTTGTATTGTATTGAAAACAATGAATTTGCTTTTAATTTTTTATATAAAAAATATGAATTGAAAAATGATTTTTTTTACGAAATATTATTAAAAAGTTTTTTGCTATTCCTTTGGAAACAAATAATTTAAAATCAACTTTTTATTTTATTTTTTTAAAGGCAATTTTTAAATTTCAAGAAAGAAAAAACAAGTCATTTCAAAATTTTTTATATTATGAAGTAAAATGAGGAGTATTTACCTACATTTTCTTGTTTTTTAAATAATAATCATAAAATTATTAATTGTGCCTTAAAATATAATGATTATTTATATCAAAAAAATGATTGTGAATATACTTCATTTTTGGAATAAGTTATTAGTATTGCAAATTTTACTACTAATGAAAATGAAGTTTTAAAATTAAAGCGAAGAGGATATAATGTTCATCAAATTATGAAAAAATTAAATTTAAGCTATAAGCAAGTTGATAATGCTTGAACACGAGTAAAATTAAAATTAAAAAATAGTTACAAAAAATATATTTAATAAAAATTACTATGATAGAATTAAGACAACAATAAAATTTATATTTTAATTTTATTTTTTTAATTTTAAAATTAAAAATTAATTTATAAGTTTTATTTTTATATTTATTATTTATATAATTTAGCTGTTGCTTTGTAGTGATTTTTTAATCATTATAAAGTTTTTTTTGTGTTTTATTATCGATTTTTGGTGGTGGAAATAATGTATAAAATTGGCATTAATCAAAATGAAAAATCAAATTATAAGCAAAAACCTAATTTTAAGCAAGAAAAAAAACATTGATTTAAAATTTTTTCTTTGTTATTTGTTGTGGTTGTTTTAATTATTACTACTATGATTTCAATAATTGCAAATAATCAATGAAATAGTGCCATAAATAATAATAATTCCAACAACTGAAATCCTAATCAAGATAAAACTTGAGAAGATTATTATAAGAATAATTGTCCAACAAATAAAAAAACAAGAAAATTATCACCACATGTACTAGTGTGGAGGAAAAAATGAATTGAAATGAATTCAATAGCATATTTCAAAATGAAAACGATTGTTTGAAATATATAGCGAAGTTGAAAGTAATGAAATGTATCAGGTGTGCTTCTTCTAGTTTGAATGTTTCTGATTTGAGAAGAATAAGATGTTTGAAATGTCATCAAACATTTAGTATTCTTCATGACACCATTTTTCACAAGTCACAAACACCTTTGACATCTTGGTTTTATCTCATCTTTAGATGAATAAACACAAATCATGTTATACCATCAACAGATGTTGCAATGGAATTGGGTGTGACATATAAAACAGTTTGAAGAATGAGTCATGAAATCAGAACTAGAATTTGGAATCAAGATGCAGGGTTCATTGATGATGGCACAGCACAGATGGATGAAATGTATCTTTCACATGTAGGTTTTAAAAAACAAGGAAGATCCTTGCTGAATAAAACCTTGATTGTTGGAGTTTATGAGAAAACCAGCAACAAACTAATTGTGAAAGTATTGAAAAAAGCAGATGAGAAAAACCTTTTATGATTTGCATTGAAACACATTTCTACTGGGTGTTGTCTATTTACGGATTATTGGAAGGGATATGGAAGTTTCAAAAACTTCTATCACAAACATGAAATCGTAAATCATGAAGTTGGGTATGTGTCATCAACAGGTGTAAACACAAACCAGATTGAATCTGCATGAAAACACATCCCACGAACTTTTCGAACACACATAAAAGTTTCAAAACACAATATTCATTTATATGCAAATGAAGCTGCATATAAATTCAATAAGATACCTAGTTTTGAAACTATAATTTTGTGTTTGATTTAGATACATGTGGTGATAATTTCCTAGATAGGGTTTTATCTCCATTTATGTGATAAAATTTAAAAATAGTACATAAAGGGATAAAAGCCAAAAATAATTTGATAGATTACAAGGATAAATTAAATAATATTAGTTTAATATCTACTGATAAAAAACTAAAAAATTTTTATCTTAGTAATTTATTAAAAAAGATTGATAATGTGTTACAAACAAATAAAATAAATATTCCTAATAATTTTTTTTACATTTACCAGTAAATACAACTATTAATATTAAAATTAATGATGAAAATGCACTTAAAAATAATTTTTCAATAAAAATACCATCTTATAAAGAAAAAATAAAACAGTTTAAAATTGAAATGAGTGTTAATCAATTTGGTAGTAATTATGGTTTGTTTCCTTGTGACTTAAATTTCAATTTTAGTTTTGAAAATGATGTTATTCCGGAAAAATTTAATATTTTTGATTTAGACAATAGAATTACAATTCCATCACAAACAGTAGTAATGTCAGATGCTACAAAAGGAACTAAAAATGAAATAGAATCTCAAGTTAATAAAATTATTGAAGAGAAATTTTTAGAAGAAATTAATAAAGAAAAATCATTATCTGTTATTAAAACAGTATTGGAAAATGATGAAAGTGTAATTAATCAATTAATAACCATTGAAGATAATACTAATGTTAGCAAAGTGGATATTGATAATCATATTGCTTTCCTTGTTAGTAAAAAAATAAATGAGTTTGGTAAGCAAAAATGACATCAAGATTTTAATGATCAAGATTATATTATTACTAGTAATGGATTACTGGAAATTATCAAAAACCAAAATCTATAATAGTAACAATTGTTGGTAAAAATCAATTGCAAGATACTATCGAGTTTTCAATAAATATTCAATGTCAAAATAAAGAACCAAATGAAAAAAACTTTTAAAAATAACAATTTTAATGTTAAAGATTTAAATTCTATTGAATTATATCCAAATGTTCTTCCTAGTGGTGTAATATATCCAATTACTTTTAAAGATAATTCTATTTCACTTATTTCACTATTATTTCAAGAAGTTATTAATGATATTAATAATTTTTCTCCTACTAATGACATTAATTTAGAAATGAATATAGGAATTAATATTGATGGCGATAACTATCAAATTAATTTTCAAAAGACAATTAATTTTGATATCATAAAAAAGATAAATAATATTGAACTTGTTAGTTTTTTTGAACAAAATGATAAATATCATCATTTAAAAAACATTGGTATCATTATTAAATATGATGATGATAAAGAATATAAAATGCTTCAATCCTTGGACGTTAATATTAAAAATAATAAGGCTTTTATCCCTTTATGTACTATTTTTAAATTTTATCACATAAATGGAGATAAAAGCCTATCTAGGAAATTATCCCCACATGTACTAGTTTGGAGGAAAAAATGAATTGAAATGAATTCAATAGCATATTTCAAAATGAAAACGATTGTTTGAAATATATAGCGAAGTTGAAAGTAATGAAATGTATCAGGTGTGCTTCTTCTAGTTTGAATGTTTCTGATTTGAGAAGAATAAGATGTTTGAAATGTCATCAAACATTTAGTATTCTTCATGACACCATTTTTCACAAGTCACAAACACCTTTGACATCTTGGTTTTATTTCATCTTTAGATGAATAAACACAAAGCATGGTATACCATCAACAGATGTTGCAAGGGAATTGGGTGTGACATATAAAACAGTTTGAAGAATGAGTCATGAAATCAGAACTAGAATTTGGAATCAAGATGCAGGGTTCATTGATGATGGCACAGCACAGATGGATGAAATTTATCTTTCATATGTAGGTTTTAAAAAACAAGGAAGATCCTTGCTGAATAAAACCTTGATTGTTGGAGTTTATGAGAAAACCAGCAACAAACTAATTGTGAAAGTATTGAAAAAATCAGATGAGAAAAACCTTTTATGATTTGCATTGAAACACATTTCTACTGGGTTTTGTCTATTTACGGATTCTTGGAAGGGATATGGAAGTTTCAAAAACTTCTATCATAAACATGAAATCGTAAATCATGAAGTTGGGTATGTGTCATCAACAGGTGTAAACACAAACCAGATTGAATCTGCATGAAAACACATCCGACGAACTTTCCGAACACACATAAAAGTTTCAAAACACAATATTCATTTATATGCAAAAGAAGCTGCATATAAATTCAATAAGATACCTAGTTTTGAAACTATAATTTTGTGTTTGATTTAGATACATGCGGGGATAATTTCCATTGATAATCCAAGTTTAGAACCTTATGTAAAAGATATTTATATTGAGAATTTTAAATTAACTTATAACCCTGAAAAGATAAATAAAGATGTTATTAATGAGTTTGATAAAGAAATTGCTGCTATTAATTATAAATAAGAACAATTAATAAGTACTAATGATTTGCAAATTTTTCAAAAACAAAACTTGAGCAAAATATCAATAACAGCTTATATTTCAAATAAAAAGTCTAAAAGTAATTTTGCTTTTATTCGTGAATTTGGTGGTGCTAATACTCATATATCATTAACTGGAACAAAAGGTATTATTTATGCAATTAAGAACTATGATAATTTAAGTGAAACATTGGTATTATATTATATTGCTCAATCTCATTCAAAAAATAGTAGGGGAATTTGTCTTGACTTTGTTAAACAATTTATTACTAAAAGTAGTTTAAAAAATAATGAGAGCACTGCATAAAAAATTTCTGAAAATATTTAGAATAATATAATTGATAGTCCAAATTTAGAATCTGTTATTAATAATTTTTCAATTCAAAATAATAGTAAAAAGATAAGTATTAGATATTTAGTTGACAGTACTGGTAACATTATTATCGTTGGATATTTACAATATGATAGCAAAAATTTGGATACTAATAATAATTTAACATTAAGTCATAGTTTTCCAAAAGATGGAGGAAAACTAATAGATTATAATCCAGAAATAACTACGCTTTTAAAATGAAGTGATTATGCTGATTCATGAAATAATTTTATGTTTTTATATCCAACAATTTTTGCTAATTCGACAGACAGTATAACTTATAGTGTTATGGATAATACAACAACAATTAAAAGTAATGAACTAAACTTTAATACCAAAAAAATTCAAGACAAAGATAATCAATTACCAGTTTGACGAGTAGTAAATCAGCCACCTGCAGGTCATAAATCACAAGGATTAGTTATTTATATATTTATGTGACATGATGAAAACACTATATATCAACAACTTAGAAGTAGTTCTATATCTCGTGCTTTTGATATTGGACCATCTTTCTCAATAAATATTAGTAAGTGAACGATTAGTAATATTATTAATGAATAATTATGTATCATCTTATCAATAAAATTAAAAATTTAATTTAAAACTACTTTAACTATGAAAGGAATAAATAAAATAAAAATAAATAAAGAAGAAACATGAAAAGAAGTACAAAAAGCGTTGAATAATCTTCATGGTCCAGTTAGAGCAGGAGCATTAAGTGCACAAAATTGAAGTAATACGACAACAGTAGTTCTACTAACAATAGCAGGACTTAAGTCTGTTACTAGGGATAGTAATATTGAAAAACGTTACCAATTAATTAAAAGTGGAGTAGCTGATATATTATATGCTGCATTTGGTGGTTGAGTTATTTGACAAGCGTATAATTTAAATGAAACTGGTGGTAGTACAACTACCGAGCCAAATTTACCCACTTTTCCTACTTTACCACCAAATAATGAAAGACTTTATTCTGAAATTGCTGAACAATTAACAGAAGATGCTGTAAGTAATGAATTAACTCCAGAAATGATTTCTATTGCATTAAATAAATTATTTACTGGTACAAATGGATTAGTTAAAGTGATTAGTGGAATATCAGGTTTTGATTTATATAAAATTCAAAAAGTAACAAAAACTATTGAATACTTAAAATCACTTACTACTTTTGCAACTGCAGGCATTAATTTTACAAATGGTAATATTGTGGGAGGAAATTTAATGTCAATTTCAGCAATGATGGATGTTATTCATACATATTTTTCTACAATGAGTAAATCTAATACTTCAAATAGTAAAGAAGAAATTATTATTAAAATTATTAATGAAAGAAAAAAACACATTACAAAAAGTTTTTCTTTATATAAAGGTATTTTGAATAATAAAGATTTAAAGGAAATATATGAGTATTTAGAAAAAAATAATTGAGATAAATTCGAAATGAGACATTCAGATAAAACAATTCCTAGTTTTGTTAAACTCGGAAAAATAAAAGATTGAAGACCAACATTAACAATGTTTAAAGAATGAATAGATAATTATACTCCCTAAAATAAAAAGGTAGAATTAGTAACAGAGATTGAAGATAATAGTCAACAAGAAAGAATAAAGTTAAAAATTCCTGATTATGAGTTTGAGCCGGAATTTGTTACAAATGCAAATAATGATATGTCAGAAGTTATCATAGAACCCAATGAAAGACAACCACTTTTAGGAAGTATTAATAGTTAATTAAAATTATTTTTTATTTATTATTTTATTTTTTCTTGTACAATTATTTTAGAAATGATAAATTTTAAAGAAAGATTAAAAATTTAACTTTGTTTTTAAAATAAAAATATTTTAAAATTGACACTTATTTTAAATAATAATATAATTAAAAATGGTTAAATTTTCTAGGTGAATTTAATGAACAAAAAAATAATTTTAATTTGTACTGTGTGTTTAAATCGTAATTATCATACATACAAAAATAAGATTAAATATAAAGAGCGTATGGAACTAAAAAAATATTGTGAACATTGTCAAAAACATACTTTACATAAAGAATCACGTTAGGAGAAATTTTCATGAGTGCAGAAGACAAATCAAAAGAAAAACCAAAAATTAATCCTGAAAAATTGGCTCTTTTAAAAAGTAAATTTAATATTTTACGTAAAATTAAACCTTTAAGAACAAAAAGAACTTCTGAAGGAAAACCAAGTTTTGATCCACGAACAGCCGATAAAAATAAAAAGGTTAATATTAGCGAAATTTGAGAAAAAGAACGTAAAAATCGTACGCCTGAAGAACGTTTTTATTATAAAAAAGAAGCGAGAACTTATCATAAATATTTTTTCTTATACTTATCAAGAGAAATCAGAAGAACTCGTTGAACACCAAGAAAACAATTAAATAATAAATTTATTACAACAGTATTATTTATTGCTGTTTTAGCACTATTCTTTTATGGAATTGAGCAGTTATTACTATTTGTATTACCTTTATTAAAAATAATGTAAAAAATGGAGATGCCAAAAAATGAGCGAAATAATAAAAAAAGAAACCCCTTTAGTGAAAACTACATCATTAAAAGAAACACATAAACATAGAATTGAGCAAGCACAATGATATATTGTTAATTGTAACAAAGGTCATGAAGATAAAGTTGCTGCTGATTTGAAAAATAAAATTGAAAAAAAATTAAATTTAAAAGATAATATTTTTCAAGTTAGGGTTGTTAAAGAAGCAATACCAGATAAAGATAAAAAAATAACTGAAAAAAATATTTTTCCTGGTTATATTTTTATTCATATGATTTTAACCGAAGATACTTGATATGATATTCGTAATACAACAGGGATTAATGGTTTTATTGGTTCTAGTGGTAAAGGTGTACCACCGACTCCGCTTTCTACTAAAGAAGTTAATGAAATGTTATATCGTAATTCTAAAAATTCATCACAACCTAAAGTTAAAGAGACAAAAAAAAATATTCGTGATTTTGAGTTAAATGATTTTGTTCATATTACTTCTGGTGCTTTACAAGGCCGAGAAGGACAAGTTATTAAATTAGATGAAGATAAGGGTGTTGCAACAGTTTCTGTTGATATGTTTGGTCGTCAAACCGAAATTAAAGTAGAATATGATAGTTGTAAAAAAATTAAAGTTTAGTTTAAATTATTTAATTTTTATGTAAAATAAAATGGCTTTTATCCCTTTATGTACTATTTTTAAATTTTATCACATAAATGAAGATAAAAGCCTATCTAGGAAATTATCCCCACATGTATCTAAATCAAACACAAAATTATAGTTTCAAAACTAGGTATCTTATTGAATTTATATGCAGCTTCTTTTGCATATAAATGAATATTGTGTTTTGAAACTTTTATGTGTGTTCGAAAAGTTCGTCGGATGTGTTTTCATGCAGATTCAATCTGGTTTGTGTTTACACCTGTTGATGACACATACCCAACTTCATGATTTACGATTTCATGTTTGTGATAGAAGTTTTTGAAACTTCCATATCCCTTCCAATAATCCGTAAATAGACAACACCCAGTAGAAATGTGTTTCAATGCAAATCATAAAAGATTTTTCTCATCTGCTTTTTTCAATACTTTCACAATTATTTTGTTGCTGGTTTTATCATAAACTCCAACAATCAAGGTTTTATTCAACAAGGAAGATCCTTGTTTTTTAAAACCTACATGTGAAAGATAAATTTCATCCATCTGTGCTGTGCCATCATCAATGAACCCTGCATCTTTATTCCAAATTCTAGTTATGATTTCATGACACCATTTTTCAAACTGTTTTATATGTCACACCCAATTCCCTTGCAACATCTATTGATAGTATACCATGCTTTGTGTTTATTCATCTAAAGATGAGATAAAACCAAGATGTCAAAGGTGTTTGTGACTTGTGAAAAATGGTGTCATGAAGAATAATAAATGTTTGATGATATTTCAAACATCTTATTCTTCTCAAATCAGAAACATTCAAACTAGAAGAAGCACACCTGGTACATTTCATTACTTTCAACTTCGCTATATATTTCAAACAATCGTTTTCATTTTGAAATATGCTATTGAATTCATTTCAATTCATTTTTTCCTCCACACTAGTACATGTGGGGATAATTTCCAATAAAATTAAAATATATTTGACTACTAATTATAATGATGTTATTATTTGTAAAGTACTATTTATATATATAAATAGTACTTTAATTATGTTTAAACTTGTGGAAGATTTATTCGTTTGGACCACAGTGAGAATCCATTTAGGAGGAGTTGCTCATGGCATATAAAAAAAATATTAATCGTGAAGGTATTATTCAATTACCAGCTGGTAGTGCCAAACCAGGTGCTAGTTTAGCATCATTCGGTATTGATATGCCACGTTTTTGTAGAGAATTTAACGATAAAACCAAAGATCAAAAAGATGATGTTAATCCAGTTCCAATTCCAGTTTTTATTACAGCATATAAAGATAAAACTTTTGACTTTAAAATAAAAACTGCACCAACAACATTTCTTTTAAAAAGAACATTGAAACTTGAAAAAGGTTCATCAAATGCTAAATTAACAAAAGTAGGAACACTTACTATTGCTCAAATCACAGAAATTGCTCAAATTAAATTACCTGATTTAAATGCTTATTCTTTAGAAGATGCAATTAAAATTGTTGCAGGAACAGCCAAGAATATGGGTATTACTGTTGAAGATGGAAAGCAAGGTGTTTAATGTGAATAGAAGTAAAAGATATCTTGCAGTTGCAAAATTAGTTGATAACACTAAAGTTTATCCAATTGATCGTGCTTTAGAATTAGCTAAACAAACTTCATCATTAAAATTTGATGCAACAGTTGAAGCAGCATTTCGTTTAAATGTTGATCCAAGACATGCTGATCAAATGTTACGTGGTTCTATTGTTTTACCAGCAGGGACCGGAAAAACACAACGTGTTTTAGTAATAACTACTACTAAACAAAAAGAGGCAATGGAAAGTCAAACTGATTTTGTTGGTGGTAAAGAAATGATTGAAAAAATTCAAAAAGGTTGATTTGATTTTGATGTTATTATTGCAACACCCGAAATGATGGGTGAATTAGGAAAAATTGGTAGAGTATTAGGACCAAAAGGGTTAATGCCTACAGCAAAACTAGGAACAGTAACAATGGATGTTCAAAAAGCAATAGCTGATATTCGTAAAGGTAAAGTTGAATATCGTGTTGATAAACAAGGTAATATTCATGTTATTATTGGTAAAGTATCATTTGCACAAGAAGGGTTAAAAGATAATTATTTAGCAATTCTTAACACTTTAAGAAAAGTTAAACCCGCAGCAGTTAAGGGTGCTTATATTAAAAATATAAGTATTACTACAGCAATGGGCCCTGGTATTAAAGTATTAATTGAAGAATAATATAATAATATAGAAAAAATCATTAGTACTTTTACTAATGATTTTTTTATGTTTTTATTCATAATTTTTTTAATATTTAAAAAAATTTTACGCTATAATTTATTTATTGTGATAATACCAATTAATACATTATTTTGGTAAAACAATAAAATAATTAGGTAGTAAAGGAGAAACCTTAATGAAAAATCTTATAAATCTTTTTAAGAAACAAAATTGAGGAATAAAAATTGGCTTTGCCTCACTGGTAATTAGTTTGCTCTGTTTAGCATTAGGACTAATTTTAATTGCAACAGCCAATTTTAAATCCCCAAGTGGAGGAAGTTCACAATATGCCGGAAATGGCTTTCATGCTATTTCTGTATGAGGACTTGATAGTTTTTTAAGCAAAGCTGGCTATGATCAAATGTGAACAGATGCTACTAGTGATAAACTTTTAACTTATCCTCTTGCGCAAGTAGTTGTCGGAATTGTATTTACAGTAATTTTAACTGCTATCTTTCTTGGTGTTAGTGTTTTATCTTTAATATTGGGTTATTTTAAACGTTGATTATATTCTTAGTGTTTAGTAAGTGTTAAATATGAATAAAAATGTACAATATAAAAAAGTTTCATCTTGGGATTGAAAGCAAAAACTAGGATTATTCTTATGTATTTTAACTTTGTTTTTTCTAATAATTAGTTTAATACTATTTGGAACAGTTATTTTTAATGATCACTATAATAATTTTCTTGGTAACGGTTTTTGAAGTTTAAAACACTATGGTATTATTAATTTGTTTTATAATTGAGTTCAACTAGATATAGAAGCGGCTAAAAATACTTATGTTTCTCATCCTTTTGAACAAGTTTATTTTGCAATTATTTTTTTAATCATTATTGTACCAATATGTTTTGTTCTTGGAGTTAGTTTATTAGTTAGAGGATGATGAAAGTCAAGAATTTAATATATAATTAATTCATAAATTTATTTATAGTAAAATTTAATAATCATTATTTCATTAAAAAGGGTGTATTATGATGTTTAATTCTAAAAAAATAATTGTTTTTTTACTAATAAATATTGTGTGAGTAGTAGTTTGGATTACGAGAAATATTAGTTACGATAGTTATCGCGATCCAATTTTAAATTATGTACCACATAGTAACGATTATTTAACAAATGAACCAACTAATCAATTTGTTCCTAAAGCAAAAAAACCTAAACATGTAGTTATGGTGCGTATACATTGGAAGCAAGTTATGTTTTACCAACTTCTTCTGCTGCAAATTGAGCAAGTGTTATGTTTGCTACAGATCCTATTAAGCATGGTGTTGTTGATCAAGATTTGTGGAATGTTCATCATACTGTTCATGCTGAAGTAAAAGCTGATCAAATAAGTATTTTTAGTTCTATTATTGATAAGTATGGTCCTTCAAAAAAATTATTTGGTTATGCTAGTGAAGGTGAAATGATTGCTAATTTTCAGCCCAAAGGGCAAGAAAATATAAAAACTTTAATTAGTAATAATGGTAATTATTGCCCAACAGAAAATGATAAACAAAATTTTGAAAATACGAAAAATGTATTAATTAATAAACCTTTATTTTCATTTTTTTATTATGTTAATCCTGATTTAGCAGGTCATTCACGTGAATGAAATAGTGAAGAATATTATCAAGCAATTAGTCAGACTGATAAATATATTGGAGGTATTATTGAAAATTTAAAAGATTTAGAAATGTGAGAAGATACCTTATTAATTATTAGTTCTGATCATGGAGGTGTTTCACAATATAATGGTCATTATTCTGATGCTGAACAAAAAATTCCTTTGCTTTTTGCAGGAAATTTTATTCCAAAATACGGAATTATTCCAGATAAAATTAAAATTTATGATATTCCAACTACTATTGCTTGATTATTAGATATTAATTCACGACCAATAATTTGAGATGGTCAGCCAATTTTAACACCTTTTTTTGATATGACAAATATGTATGATCATAGTGAGGAGTTTAAGTAATGGATATTATCAATTTTAAACAAATTAACTTTCGAAATAATGGCATTAGATTACTTATTGTGCTTGCTACTATTTTTATTGTTTGAAATAATGTACAAAATGTTACTTTAAATATTGGTGGTAGTTTACATGCTTTTAATGCTTATTTTTGCTCACCAATGTTATTTGTTATATTGATATCATTTGGTTTTTTAAGTGCCAATAATAATTTTAGTTGAAAAGACTATAGTAAATTAATACTAGTTATTATGATTTTATCTTTAATTACAAGTTTTATGTATTTAGATTTTTTTGCTTTTAAAGAAGGATATGTAACAACAGGTTATATGATAGGATTATGATTTAAATTATTATTTTTTGATTATGGTAAATGAATGATATGAATTATTATTGGTGGTAGCACATTAGTGAAAGTTGTTACTAACCATTTTTCTTTAAGTAATAAAAGTTGAAATATTGTTAAAATAATAACTTTAGTTATTACTAGTATTTTTTTAATAATAGTTTTAATATTTAGTATTAACTTGCAACTTACTAGTAAGTTATATTGATATGATAACTTTAATTGAGATTTATTTTATGTATCATTTCGTGAGGGTGGATTTTTACAAATGATACCTGGGTTATTAGCTTTTTTAGTTGGTCTTAATTTTCAGTGATGAATAAATTGAGAAAAGATAAAAGATAATGTGTTTTATTCATTACTTAGTTTTTCTTTATTTATTGTTATTATTAGTTGTCGAATGATATTTTATTTTCCTTTAATTTATTGAGATATTATGGAAATTTTGCAAGTTTTATTTTTATTTATTCCTTTTATTATGTTAAATATTAATTATAATAAAATTTTATTCTTTTTATTTCATGGTACTACTTTTATTTTATTTTTCCATATTGCTTTTAATAAAGTAATTAGTGTTGAATTTATGACAGGTTTATTATTACGCTTAATATTTGGATTAAATGTTGCTAGAAGAGCAGTGGAATTTGTAAATAATAATTTTTTTGTTACTATAATTTACTCATTTTTTAAGATGTCAATTTTAATTTTCTTTTTTGCTTTTTATCAAGACAGTATGTAAAAATATTTAAATTTAAAGTATTTGCTATAGAAAAAAAAGAAAGCAATTATTCATTAAATTATTATAATTAATCTTTTTCTCTTATAATAAAATAATTATTATCTTTTAATTATTAGCGATTTTCCTCATTTTATAATCAACCATCTTTATTTGAAAAAATAAGTTAGCAGTTGTTTTTACTGTTAATTATTTTAGTGATGAAGAAGGAAAAGTAGCAGCAGATGATGAAGAACAGGTTGCTGGTGATATTTAAGTTAAAATTACAGCAGATGTTAATGATCATTATTGAGCAGGAACAACAGACATTTTGAAAGTAACTTTAACAGATAAGCGTTCTGATTTAAACACAATTAAGGATTTATCAGGAATGGATCCAATTATTGTTAATCCTAATTTAACATATTAACAAATTAATAAGAATGTTATTAATACTTCTAATCAATTGAAGAGTGGTCCTTTAACTGGTAATTTTACTATTCACTATTTTAGTGATAAATTTGCTAAACATGTAATTAATAACTATTATCAACAAGTTGGTACGGTTTATGTTATTATTACTCCTGATTTTCATACAGGAACTAAGTGAAAAACTAATAAAATACCAATTGTTTTTTCAATTGGAATTAATGATAATTTTTAAATAAAAATAGGAAATTATCCCCACATGTACTAGTGTGGAGGAAAAAATGAATTGAAATGAATTCAATAGCATATTTCAAAATGAAAACGATTGTTTGAAATATATAGCGAAGTTGAAAGTAATGAAATGTACCAGGTGTGCTTCTTCTAGTTTGAATGTTTCTGATTTGAGAAGAATAAGATGTTTGAAATGTCATCAAACATTTAGTATTATTCATGACACTATTTTTCACAAGTCACAAACACCTTTGACATCTTGGTTTTATCTTATCTTTAGATGAATAAACACAAAGCATGGTATACTATCAATAGATGTTGCAAGGGAATTGGGTGTGACATATAAAACAGCTTGAAAAATGGTGTCATGAAATCAGAACTAGAATTTGGAATAAAGATGCAGGGTTCATTGATGATGGCACAGCACAGATGGATGAAATTTATCTTTCACATGTAGGTTTTAAAAAACAAGGATCTTCCTTGTTGAATAAAACCTTGATTGTTGGAGTTTATGATAAAACCAGCAACAAAATAATTGTGAAAGTATTGAAAAAAGCAGATGAGAAAAATCTTTTATGATTTGCATTGAAACACATTTCTACTGGGTGTTGTCTATTTACGGATTATTGGAAGGGATATGGAAGTTTCAAAAACTTCTATCACAAACATGAAATCGTAAATCATGAAGTTGGGTATGTGTCATCAACAGGTGTAAACACAAACCAGATTGAATCTGCATGAAAACACATCCGACGAACTTTTCGAACACACATAAAAGTTTCAAAACACAATATTCATTTATATGCAAAAGAAGCTGCATATAAATTCAATAAGATACCTAGTTTTGAAACTATAATTTTGTGTTTGATTTAGATACATGTGGGGATAATTTCCTAAATAGGCTTTTATCTCCATTTATGTGATAAATTTTAAAATAGTACATAAAGGGATAAAAGCCTAAAAATAAATTAAAGAGATTATTTTTAAATATTTATTTATTATTAGGTTATAATGTAATTATATTTTTTATAAAAATTTATATTTTAATTCGGACTTCTCCCCACATGTACTTGTGGAGGAAACAATGACACTGAATGAATTCATCAATGCTTTTCAAACTGAACAGCAATGTCTTGCATATATAGCAAATTTGAAAGAAAACAAATATATTATGTGTTTTAGTTTTAATTTGAATACTTCTGATTTAAAAAGAATTAGATGTTTGAAATGTCATCAAACATTTAGTATTCTTCATGACACCATTTTTCACAAGTCACAAACACCTTTGACATCTTGGTTTTATCTCATCTTTAGATGAATAAACACAAAGCATGGTATACCATCAACAGATGTTGCAAGGGAATTGGGTGTGACATATAAAACAACTTGAAGAATGGGTCATGAAATAAGAACTAGAATTTGGAATCAAGATGCAGGGTTCATTAATGATGGCACAGCACAGATGGATGAAATGTATCTTTCACATGTAGGTTTTATTCAACAAGGAAGATCCTTGGTGAATAAAACCTTGATTATTGGAATTTATCAAAAAACAACCAATAATTTAATTGTAAAAGTATTGAAAAACGCAAAGAGTAAAAATCTTTTGCAGTTTGCAAGAAACCACATTTCTTTAAAATGTCTTGTATATACTGATTCTTGAAAAGGATATTGCGATTTTAAATCAGTTTTTACTAACCATGAAACAGTTAACCATCAAGATGGCTATGTTTCAAAAAATGGTGTAAATACCAACCAAATTGAATCAGTTTGAAAACATATAAGAAGAGCATTTAAAACACATATCAAAGTTGCAAAACATCATGTTCATTTATATGCTAAAGAGGCTGCATATAAATTCAACAAGATATCTAGTTTTGAAACTGTAATGCTATGTTTGATTTAAAAATGTGAGGAGAAGTCCGTAGATAGGCTTTTATCTCCATTTATGTGATAAAATTTAAAAATAGTATATAAAGGGAGAAAAGCCTTTTAATTTTTTTCTTCTAACATTTTTTAAAATACTAAACATGTTTTTTATTTGTGACAGCAATAGATATTTTAGTTATGAGCTTTTATAAAATATAATATTAATTAGATTAATTTTGTTAGAAAGGATAATATTATGGAAAAAGAAAATCTTGCTAAAGTTACTCTCAATAAACGAACAGAAAGAAATTCAATAAAAAAGTTGAAAATACAAGCTATTTTTAGCACGGCAAATCCATGAAAAGCAATCTTTATTATGGTCACACCACCTTTAATTGCTGTAATTATTTTTTCTACTTATCAAATTTTTGATAAATGAATTGCTACACAATGAGGTGGACAAAGTATTATTGATCGTTATAATAATTATCAAAATTCAGGAATAATGATAACTGCTGAACAAGCATTAAAAATTATTAATATTGCTACTGCTTATGCTGCTGTTCCTTCTTCAATTATGGTTTCCTTTGCTTTAATGGTTGCAACTGGAACAGGTATTAAGTTTTCGATTGCATATGGTCAAAATAAACGAGAACAAATGTCAGAATATTTAGGAAATGGATTTTTATTATCTTTTTTAGTTTCTATTGTTCTTATGATCATTATGTATTTTAGTTGTCATAGTATTATTGAATTTCAAGTTGGAAGTGATGCCGGAAGTAATCCAATAATTAGGGAAATAATAATTAAAGAAGCAGTTAGATTTTCGCAAATTTTAATTCTTGCTACACCATTACTTTTTTTTGCTTATTTTTTAGTTTCATTATTACGTAGTGAAGGAATGATGTTATGAACAATTTTAATTAATGTTGCGGCTTGTTTAGTAAATATATCTTTAGATTTTATTTTTGTTATTCCTGGTAAATTAGGAATGGAAGGCACTGCATATGCAACTATTATTGCTTGAGCAATCATTAATTTATTTTCAATAGGTATTATTTGATATAGTGCCGATAATTTAAGATTTAAAGTAGCACACTTAAAACTTAAATGAGTAATAGTAACGGGCATTTTATTAATTGGTGCAACTTCTTTATTACAAAATATTGCCCAAAGTATTTTAGCAATGGTTACTACTAAAATTTTAAATACATTGCCACCTCCAGACTATCATGGTGGAGGAAGTACTGGTATTCCGGTTTTTGTTCAATTATATGGTGGTATTATGCCTTGGTTAATTTTAATTAATGCACCTATTATTGGAATTACGCAGGGAGCGAGAACATTAATTGGCTATGTTTATGGTTCAAAGGACTTTAGTCGTGTTTGACAATTGATGTGACGTTTAACTTTATTACTTTTATTGTTGCTAATTGCTTCAGTATTATTAGTAGTAATAGCGGGGCAATATATGATGCATTTCTTTGGCGTAGATTTAGAAATGGCAAGATTTTTTAAAGTTTATATTATTATGCAGTTTGCTTTTTATCCATTAGCTACACTACATTATGTTGCTGTTATTTTCTATCAATCAATTAATCGTGGTAAATTGTCATTATTTGCTAGTTTACAACGAACAATTATAATGCCAATTGTTTGTTTAAGTTTAGGATATTATGTTGCACATGTTTCTCATAATGGTTTTTATTTTTATTTATTTCTTGGCTTTATTGATTTATTTGCTGCTTTTATATTATTACCATTTTTAATTTATACATTTTGAAAATCTAAACCATTTATTCATACAACTAAAGATAAAAAAACGCAAATATCTAATTTAACAGAAAAAAAAGTACTTAATAAAAATATATCTTAATATTAATATATGAAGAAAATAAAAAAATACTCATTTAAAACAGAGTATTTTTTTTAATTATTTAAGATTAAAAAAGGTTGTTAATTTTACAAATTAAAAGGAATGAATATACAATCTATATTTGATTGAAGTCATTCCTAAAATAAAATATTTATTTACCTTCATTAACTCTCTTTTTTAATGCTTTACAAGAATTAAATTTAACTACTCGCTTTCTAGGAATAGCCATCGGTTCTGAATTTTGTGGATTTACTCCCGGTCGAGCTTTGCGGTATTTAATAGTAAAAGTTCCAAAGCTACGTAGTGTTACTTTTTCTCCTTTAATTAAAGCAGTAGCAATTTTATCTAAGATAAATTCTAACACTTCTTTGTATTCTTTTTCTGATAATTCTAATTTTTTTTGTACAGCTCGTGCTATCTGACTTTTTTGCATAAAATTTTCAACCCTTTCTTCACCAATTACCATAAGTATGCTATAAAAACATGGCTTAAATGATACTTATTATTATATAATATTTTTTAAAAAAACCTTATTTAATGAAAATTAAAGACTAGTAAAAAAATAAGATTTGAATATATAAATTTATATGTTAATTAATAAGTGCAAAGTTAAAAAATCTTTACATTAATTTTCTTGTATGTTAAAATTAAAAAAATAAGTAAATAACTATTTCGGAGGTACTAAGATATGCAAATGAAAAATTTATTAAGACTTATGGGTGCATTAAGTCTAACAACAGTAGCTACTACTTCAGTTGTAGCTTGTGGTGACCAAGTTGCTAAGCAAGATATTAAAGATGTTAAAGTTGATGATCTTAAAACAGCAGTAGATAGTGAAAAAACTTTTGATGAATTAAATACTAATAAAGAGATTACTGATGCAGTTGCAGCAGCGATTAAAAAAAACAACTAAATTAGATGTTAGTGTAGGTACTGATTTTACTTTAACTAATGATAAGAAAAAAGAAGATAAACAAGTTGCTGGTGAAGTTAAATTTACAGTTACAGCACAAGGTGATAAAATTTCAGGAACATTTACATTTACAGATACTATTGCATAAATAATTAATATATATTATTTTAAAATGACACAATTTAAATTGTGTCATTTTTTTCTAATTATTTTTCAAAATTTATTTGACTATTACTATTAAAAACTGGTATTATACTTATTGGACTAAATTTTGATACACTAGGAATTGTGTATATAATTAATTCTTTAAAATCATAAAGGAGGCTAACGATTAATGCCAACAATGAACCAACTATTACGTAAAGGACGTACAGATAAAAAATACAAATCTAAATCACCAGCGTTAAATGTTTCATATAATTCATTAACAAAAACAACTTCTTCAATTAGCAGTCCGCAAAAAAAAGGTGTAGCACTTGTAGTTACTACAAGAACACCAAAAAAACCTAACTCAGCTTTAAGAAAAATTGTTCGTGCTCGTTTAACTAACGGTATGGAAGTTACTGCTTATATTTCTGGAGAAGGTCATAATTTGCAAGAACATGCTATTGTTGGAATCCGTGGTGGAAGAGTTAAAGACTTACCTGGAGTTAGATACCATGTTATTCGTGGGTATTCTGATACTGCCGGAGTAGTAAATCGTAATCAAGCTCGTTCTAAATACGGAACTAAAAAACCAAAAGATAAGAAATAAGGAGGTAAAACTAAATGCGTAAAAATCAAGCTATTAAAAGAGAATTAGTTGCTGATCCAATTTATTATTCAAAAATTGTTACTCAATTAATTAACGCCATTATGATTGATGGTAAAAAAAGTGTAGCTCAAAAAATTGTTTATAATTCTTTTAAAATTGTTGGAGAAAAAACCCAACAAGTACCATTAGAAGTATTTGAAAAGGCAATTGCTAATATTACACCACAATTAGAAATTAAAACTCGAAGAATTGGTGGTGCAAACTATCAAGTTCCTATTGAAGTTAGTGCTACTCGTAAGATAACTTTAGCAATTCGTTGATTAGTTTCTTATTCACAAGCAAGATATGGTAATAGTATGCAAGATAAACTTGCAGCTGAGATTATGGATGCTGCTACTGGTAATGGTTCATCAATTAAAAAACGTGATGAAATTCATCGTATGGCTGAAGCTAATAAAGCCTTTGCTCACTATAAATGATAATAAAGGAGAGAGAAAATGGCAGAAAAATCAGGTCGAGAATATTCACTAGCAAATACTAGAAATATTGGAATTATGGCTCATATTGATGCCGGTAAAACTACAACAACAGAAAGAGTTTTATATCATACTGGTAAAATTCATAAAATTGGTGAAGTACATGAAGGTGCCGCAACTATGGACTGAATGGAACAAGAACAAGAACGTGGTATTACTATTACTTCAGCTGCAACAACTGCTGTTTGAAGAAATAATCGAATAAATATTATTGATACTCCGGGTCACGTTGATTTTACTGTTGAAGTTGAACGGTCATTAAGAGTTTTAGACGGAGCAGTTGCCGTATTAGACGCGCAAACTGGAGTTGAACCACAAACCGAAACTGTTTGAAATCAAGCAACTAGGTATAATGTACCAAGAATTGTTTTTGCAAATAAAATGGATAAAATTGGGGCTGACTTTGCTCATTCAATTCAAACATTAAAAGATCGTCTTGGTGCTAATGCTCATTCAATTCAATGACCAATTGGCGCAGAAGATGCTTTTGATGGAATTATTGATATAATTGAGATGAAAGCATACCATTTTGATGGTAAACCAAATGAGGATTATAAAGAAATTGCAATTCCTGAAGAACTTAAAGATGTTATTGCAAGTAGACGTGAGGAATTATTAGAAGCACTTTCTCACTTTGATGAGGATTTCTTTATGAAATATGCTGAAGGAGAAGTAACTGTTGCTGAAATTAAGACAGTAATTCGTAAAGCAACAATTGCTGCTGAGTTTTTCCCAGTATTATGTGGTAGTGCCTTTAAAAATAAAGGTGTTAAATTAATGTTAGATGCAGTTATTGATTACTTGCCTTCACCATTAGATGTACCTGCAATTAAAGGAATATTACCTGTTTCATCAAAAGAAGTAGAACTTCATTCTAGTGATGAAAAACCTTTCTCAGCGTTAGCATTTAAGATCATGACTGACCCTTTTGTTGGAAGATTAACTTTTTTTAGAGTATATTCGGGAACATTAGAATCTGGTAGTTATGTATTAAACTCAACTAAAGAAAAAAAAGAGCGTGTTGGTCGAATTTTACAAATGCATGCCAATAGTCGTTCCGAAATTAAAAAGGTTTATGCTGGTGACATTGCTGCTATTGTTGGTTTAAAAGATACAACTACTGGTGATACATTATGTGATGAAAAACATGAAGTTATTTTAGAAAAAATGGTATTTCCAGAACCAGTTATTTCATTAGCGCTTGAACCTAAAACAAAAGCTGATCAAGAAAAAATGAGTTTAGGTTTACAAAAACTTGCAGAAGAAGATCCAACATTCCGTGTTTCATCAGACAAAGAAACAGGACAGACAATTATTTCAGGAATGGGAGAACTGCATTTAGACATCTTAACTGATCGTTTAAAACGTGAATTTAAAGTAGCAACTAACATTGGAAATCCACAAGTTGCTTATCGTGAAACAATTAAAGCAGTTTGTGAGCGCGCTGAGGGTAAATATATTCATCAATCAGGTGGTCGCGGCCAATATGGACATGTTATTATTAAATTTGAACCAAATCCAGATAAAGGATTCGAGTTTGTTGATAAAATTGTTGGTGGTAAAGTGCCACGTGAATACATTAAACCAGTACAAGAAGGATTAATTGAATCATTAGCTAATGGTTTAATTGCAGGATATCCAGTTATTGACGTTAAAGCAACATTATATGATGGTTCATTCCACCCTGTTGACTCTTCAGAACGTGCTTTTAATATTGCAGCTTCTAAATCTTTACAATATAATAAAGATTTATTAAAACCAGTATTATTAGAACCAATTATGAATGTTGAAGTTATTATTCCAGATGAATATTATGGTTCTATTGTTGGTAAAATTTCTGGTAAAAGAGGTACTATCGAAGCAGATGAAATGCGTGGTAATAGTAAAGTTGTTAAAGCTAAAGTGCCTTTATCTGAAATGTTTGGTTATGCTACTCAATTACGTTCAATGACCCAAGGACGCGGAACATATACAATGTCTTTTTCACACTATGAAGAAGCACCAAAATCAGTTGCTGAAGCAGTTGCTGGTAAATATCAAAAAGGAAGAATTACTAAAAAATAAAATAATTTAATTGAAAGTATAATAACTTTACTTTAAAATTATCTTAGTGTTTAATTTAATTAAATAAAAATAAGTATTAATTATTTCCAAGGAGGAAACAAAAATGGCAGAAAAAGAAGTAAAAAAATCAAAGCCTGTATCAACAGGCCCAAAACAAAAATTTGAACGTACAAAACCGCACGTTAATGTTGGAACAATTGGTCACGTTGACCACGGAAAAACAACATTAACTGCTGCAATTACTAGTTATTGTTCAAAACATGAAGCAGATGGATATAAAGGTATGTTTAAGGACTATGCTTCTATCGATGCTGCTCCAGAAGAAAAAGCACGTGGTATTACTATTAATACAGCTCACGTTGAATATGAAACACCAACTCGTCACTATGCACACGTTGACTGTCCAGGTCACGCTGACTACATTAAAAATATGATTACAGGTGCAGCTCAAATGGATGGTTCAGTGTTAGTTGTTTCTGCAACTGATGGTCCAATGCCACAAACACGTGAACACATTCTATTGGCACGTCAAGTTGGAGTTAAAAAAATTGTTGTATTCTTAAATAAGTGTGATATGGAAAGTGTAGACGATGACGTATTAGAACTTGTTGAAATAGAAATTCGTGAATTACTAACTAAGTATGAATTTGAAGGTGATGATACACCAATTATTCGTGGTTCTGCAAGAGGGGCATTAGATGGTAAAAAAGAATGAGAAGCAAAAATTAAAGAATTATTAACAGCAATGGATGAATGAATCCCAACACCAAAAAGAGAAGTTGATAAACCAGTATTATTAGCTGTTGAAGATGTTTTCACTATTACTGGACGTGGAACAGTAGCTACTGGAAGAATTGAACGTGGAACTTTAAAAGTTAATGATGAAATTGATATTATTGGTATTAACAAAGGTCTTAAAAAAGTTGTTGTTACTGGTATTGAAATGTTCAGAAAATTATTAGATGAAGCACAAGCTGGTGATAACGTTGGAGTATTATTACGTGGAGTTAAACGTGAAGATATTCAACGTGGACAAGTTATTGCTAAACCAGGATCAGTTACTCCACATACTAAATTTAAAGGTGAAGTTTATATTCTAACTAAAGAAGAAGGTGGACGTCATACTTCATTTAATCCGGGATATCGACCACAATTTTATTTCCGTACAACTGATGTTACAGGAAGTATGGGAAACTTTATTAATAAAGGTGAAAAATCGGAATTAATTATGCCAGGTGATAACGTTACTATTACTGTTGAATTAATTCACCCAGTTGCCCTTGAGAAAGGTACTCAATTCTCAATCCGTGAAGGCGGAAGAACTATTGGAGCCGGACAAGTTACTGAGGTTATTGAATAATCACATTAAATCAAAAATCTTTATTCTCTTTTGAGAATAAAGATTTTTGATTAAAAATATTTTAGTAGTAAAATTAATTTATAGAAAAGAGATGACAAATCAATGCCTTATGTTAAAGAACTGGAAAGTCTAATTTTAAATCGTAAATCAATTCGTAATTATGATCCTAGTAAAGTTATTAGTGATAGTAAAATTAACGATATTCTTAACTATGTGCGTCATACCCCATCTTCATATGGTTTAGAACCATGAAAAATTTTAGTTATTAGTACTTCTAAAATTAAAGCACAATTGCAACCAATCATAAATAATCAACAACAAGTTAGTGCTTGTTCACATTTATTTATTTTATTAAGTTATAGTGGTGAAAATTTCAATACTAGTAATCAATGATTTGTTGATACTGTTATGAAAAGACGTAATTTAACAAAACCACAATACGAAATTTATAAATCTACATTTAATAATTTCTTTGATCATGACAAAAAAACACAAATAAATCATTGGGCACAATGTCAAACTTTTATTTTATTACAAAACCTTTTATTATTATTAACTGCTCATGAAATTGATAATGTTGTATTAGGTGGTTTTAATGAACAACAATTATTAACTTACTTAGAATCAAATAAGATTATTGAACCTAATAAGTATCATGTTACAATTTTAGTTTCTGCTGGTTATGGTTATCCATCAAAAACTAAAATTATTAAAAATGAAGTTAGTGAAATCAGTACGCTTATCAAATAAATGTATTAGAAAATGTATTGCAATGGAAAAATTAAAAATAAATAACTTAGATATTGAATTAAATATTAATTTTATTGGTAAATTTTTAGATAAGATTGAATATCCAATTCTTATTTTTGATTTTGAGACTTTTCGTAATTTATTACATAAAAAAAAGAACAATTCGTATGCTCATGATTTTGAAAAAAATTTTTCAATTGCATTATTAATTATCGGACTTCTCCCCACATGTACTAGTGTGGAGGAAAAAATGAATTGAAATGAATTCATCAATGCTTTTCAAACTGAACAGCAATGTCTTGCATATATAGCAAATTTGAAAGAAAACAAATGTATCAGGTGTTTTAGTTTTAATTTGAATACTTCTGATTTAAAAAGAATAAGATGTTTGAAATGTCATCAAACATTTAGTATTCTTCATGACACTATTTTTCACAAGTCACAAACACCTTTGACATCTTGGTTTTATTTCATCTTTAGATGAATAAACACAAAGCATGGTATACCATCAACAGATGTTGCAAGGGAATTGGGAGTGACTTTGAAAAATGCCTGAAGAATGGGTCATGAAATCAGAACACGTATTGCAAAACAAGAACCTCAATTTATTGTTGAAGGTACAGTACAAATTGATGAAATGTATCTTTCACATATGGTTTTTAAAAAACAAGGAAGATCCTTGTTGAATAAAACCTTGATTATTGGAATTTATCAAAAAACAACCAATAATTTAATTGTAAAAGTATTGAAAAACGCAAAGAGTAAAAATCTTTTGCATTTTGCAAGAAACCACATTTCTTCAAAATGTCTTGTATATACTGATTCTTGAAAAGGATATTGCGATTTTAAATCAGTTTTTACTAACCATGAAACAGTTAACCATCAAGATGGCTATGTTTCAAAAAATGGTGTAAATACCAACCAAATTGAATCAGTTTGAAAACATATAAGAAGAGCATTTAAAACAAATATCAAAGTTGCAAAACATCATGTTCATTTATATGCTAAAGAGGCTGCATATAAATTCAACAAGATACCTAGTTTTGAAACTGTAATGCTATGTTTGATTTAAAAATGTGAGGAGAAGTCCGTAGATAGGCTTTTATCTCCATTTATGTGATAAAATTTAAAAATAGTATATAAAGAGATAAAAGCCTTAATTATTAATAAAAAAAAGATTTAAGTGTTAGTAATTTCCAAAATAAAAAGTTACATTTATTCGTTAAAACTGTTATTCCACAACCAAATATTTTAAATGAAGATTTAAAACTTGTTAAACATCAACAACAGTTTTTTAAATTTTAAACTAATAAGTTATTAAAATATAACATTAAATCTTTGATTTTACTTGGTGCCAGAACTGAAATATTAATGTTAAAAAACTATTTGAGTTATCATAATGATGAAAGTAAATTCAAAAATAAAGTTAGTTATTTTTTTCAAAAACATAAAATTTTTGATTTATATGATATTTGAAATAATGATCAATTTTTAAATTTACCTTTATATAAAAAAGGTTTACATCTTGATGTTGGTGCTACTAAAAAAACTTCAATACTAATTAAAAATAATAATGATTATTGTAAAATATTAAAAGAACGATTTTCATTAACAAATAATAATATTGGAAGTATTATTGATCAATATTTTTTTAATAATATTTGTTTATTACCTAGTTTTACTACGCAAGTAGCAAATCATAATCAAAATGATGTTTTAATTGGCGCTGCAATCTTATCATTACTTTATACTTTTTGTGATAAATATTAAGAAAATAAAAGCCTATCTAGGAAATTATCCCCACATGTATATAAATCAAACACAAAATTATAGTTTCAAAACTAGGTATCTTATTGAATTTATATGCAGCTTCTTTTGCATATAAATGAATATTATGTTTTGAAACTTTTATGTGTGTTCGAAAAGTTCGTCGGATGTGTTTTCATGCAGATTCAATCTGGTTTGTGTTTACACCTGTTGATGACACATACCCAACTTCATGATTTACGATTTCATGTTTGTGATAGAAGTTTTTGAAACTTCCATATCCCTTCCAAGAATCCGTAAACAAACAACACCCAGTAGAAATGTGTTTCAATGCAAATCATAAAAGGTTTTTCTCATCTGCTTTTTTCAATACTTTCACAATTAGTTTGTTGCTGGTTTTCTCATAAACTCCAACAATCAAGGTTTTATTCACCAAGGATCTTCCTTGTTTTTTAAAACCTACATTTGAAAGATACATTTCATCCATCTGTGCTGTGCCATCATCAATGAACCCTGCATCTTGATTCCAAATTCTAGTTCTGATTTCATGATTCATTCTTCAAGCTGTTTTATATGTCACACCCAATTCCCTTGCAACATCTGTTGATGGTATACCATGCTTTGTGTTTATTCATCTAAAGATGAAATAAAACTAAGATGGAAAAGATGTTTGTGACTTGTGAAAAATGGTGTCATGAAGAATACTAAATGTTTGATGACATTTCAAACATCTTATTCTTCTTAAATCAGAAACATTCAAACTAGAAGAAGCACACCTGATCATTTCATTACTTTCAACTTCGCTATATATTTCAAACAATCGTTTTCATTTTGAAATATGCTATTGAATTCATTTCAATTCATTTTTTCCTCCACACTAGTACATGCGGGGATAATTTCCAAATATTAATTTAAATAATTAATATTTTTTATTACATTTTATTTTTTTAGTTTAAATTTTTTGGTATTTGTGAATTATATATTGTTGTATTTGTTGATAAAGGCATTAAATTATTAATTTCATTAACATTCAATCTTGTTTCACTATTTGAACTTACATCTTGAGTTTCTAAATTATCATTATTATTTGTTAATTTAAGTAAATTTTGAAATTGTTCTTCAAGTTCTGTTTTAGATTGACTAATTAAATAAGTATTTTCAAACACTGATTTTTTGCAAAGATATCAATATCCATCTTTATCTCAAATTAAAACATCTTCTTTAGTATATTTTACTTCTTTTTTAGTACCATTTGGACCCCAAGGTAGTGATAATTCTCTGCTTTTGTTATCTTTATTAAGATTAACTATTTTTATTTTAGAATCGGGATTTGCTCAAGCTTCCCCCTTACTTATATTATTAATAACCGGAATATAAGTAGTTTTAATTTTTTTTGGTTAACAACTCAATGTTCACCAATAACTCCTGTAATAATATAATCACCGCGATGACAAGTTACTGTTACTTTTTCTAGTGTTTCAATTTCTAATGGGTTATTATCTTGATGTAATTGAAATTCATATTTTACAGTAGGATTTTTAATACAAAATGTAACATTTGAATTTTCTGTATTTTCTTTAAATAACATATTTTCTCCTTCATCTTTTTGTTTTTTGAATAAAGACTTTATTTTAAAAATAAACATATAGTAAATTTTAAATTTCAATATTTATCTTTATTTTTTTTAAAATAATTTAATAAAATTAAAAAAACTAATATAGATAAAAATATCTATATTAGTAATGAACATTTAATAAATTATTATTAATAATATCATTTTTTTATCTTTTTTAAAAATATTTTTGTAATTAAATTATTATATATAATTGTAAAATTATAAGTAAAAGTAGCAATATTATAAATTAAAATCATAATTTTATGATTTACTAACACCCAAACTAATACCTAATATAAGGTGTACTTATGTTATAATTACTATAGTATATTGTTGACTCTTCGTTAAAATTAAGTTTGAAAAAGGAGTACTAACTATGAAAATTGGAATTATTGGAGCATCAGGAAAATCAGGACTTGCCTTAACTAAAGAAGCTTTAAAACAGGGATATCAAGTTGTTGCCATTACTAGAAATCCTATTAAAATGCCAATTCTTAATAATGATAATCGATTGACCATTAAAAAAGCTGATCTTACTAATAAAAGTAGTATTAAAGCGGTTGTTAATCATGTTGATATTTTAATTAGTGCTTACGGCCCTACTATTGATAATCCCCAAAATATTCATCAGCAAGTTGCTAAAAACTTAATTACTATCATGCATGAATGTCAAAATATTAAAAGGTTATTAATTGTTGGTGGTGTTGGTAGTTTGTTAAATGATAAGAATGAAATATTAGTAGAAACAATTGCATTTCCTGAAGCATGAAAAGAGCATGCACAACAACAAGTTCAAGCATTAGTTACTTATCGTAGCATTGACATTAATTGAACATATTTTAGCCCTTCTTTATACTATGACCCAGAATTACCAACTTTAGGCAAATTTAAAATTGGTAACAATCACTTAATTGTTAATAAAGAAGGAAAAAGTGAAATTAGTTATGGTGATGCTGCATTTGCTATTATTAATCAGATTAAAGAACAAAAATTTATTAAAAAAAGGTTTTACAGCGGGTTATAATTAATATTTTGTTTGAAAGGATATTAGACAAATGTTAAAACTTACAAAAGAACAAATTTTACAAAAAACGATAACTTTAAATAATGGTGTCAAAATTCCTCAATTTGGATTAGGTACATATTTAATGGTTGATAGTAAATCTATTTATAATTCAGTAATTTGTGCTTTGCAAAATGGTTATCGTCATATTGATACTGCAGAATATTATAAAAAAGAGGAGATAATTGGTAATGCAATTAAAGATTTTTTAGCAGAAAATCCAGAAGTTAAAAGGGAAGATTTATTTATTACTTCTAAAATTTGAAATGACAATGATGAATATGAACTTACTAAAGATGCTTTGCGTGGTATCCTGACTCGTTTAAAACTAGATTATTTAGATTTATGTTTAATTCATTGACCAACTAAACAAAGTTTTGAATGTTGAAGAGCATTAGAAGAATTTTATGAATATGGTAAAGTTAGGGCAATTGGTGTTTCAAATTTTAATAGTTCACAATTGAAAGATTTTTTTAAAAAAATAAAAATAAAATCAGCAATTAATAAAATTGAAACACATTCTGGTTTTAATCAAAAAAACACAATAGATTTTTGTTACGAGAATAATATTGCTGTTACTTCATGAAGAACAATGCTAGGTGGTAGAGCAGATGAAATACCATTATTACAATAATTAGCAAATAAATACAAGGTTACTACTAGTCACATTGCTTTAAGATGAGTTTGACAATTGGGTCAAGTAGTTATTCCTAAATCAACTAATCCAGAGCGAATTATTAGTAATCCCGATATTGGGTTTTTTCAACTAACAGAAGAAGAGATGTTAAAAATTCAAAAATTACCAAAAACTGCTTTAGGGCCACAATCTAATGATAAAAAATTTTGAAAAAGAATTATGATGGATTAAATTTAAAAAGGGGGTTAAATAATTGTGATTTGAAATGATTCAACTAAGGAATTAGCAAAAAAATTAAATACTAATTTTGTTACAGGTTTAACTGAAGAAGCCGCAGCTCAATTGTTAATAGAAACAGGACCTAATCAATTACCAGTTACGAAAAAAAAACCAATTTGAAAAATAGTTTTAGCACATTTTATTGAACTATTTGTTTTAGTATTAATTGCATTAGCAATTATTGCTACTGTTATTGGTCAATGACAAGAAGCATTAGTTGTTTTTTTAATTGTAATTGTTGATGCTACTTTGGCTACTTATCAAGAAGTAAAAGCTGCAGCTTCTTTGGATCCTTTAAATAAATTAGTTTCTTCACAAGCAGTAGTAATTCGTAATGGTAATAAATACGATATTGATGCTAAAGATTTAGTGGTAGGTGATTTGGTTTATTTAGATGCAGGAATGTTTGTACCTGCTGATCTGCGTATTATTCAGTCTTATAATTTACGTACTAATGAATCACTTTTAACTGGTGAATCAACCTTAATTAGTAAAACTACTGAAGCATTAACTGAAGAAAAATTATCAATTAGTGAAAGAACTAATCTTGCTTTTATGTCTACTTCTATTGCTACAGGTAGTGGTCTTGGTTTAGTTTATGCAACAGCAAAAACTTCTGAAATTGGAAAAATAACTAAGTTATTACAAAAAGAAAAAGAACCTAAATCACCATTAACGCGACAAATGTCTTTTTTAATTAGAATAATTTCGGTTTTTGCTTTATTATTAGGTTTAGCTATGTTTTTATTACAATTTTTATTAATTAAAGTACCTGCTATTAATGCTTTAATTTTTGGAATTGCTTTAACAATAGCAGTAATACCTGAAGGTTTGCAAGTTATTGTTACCGTTTCATTATCACTGGGAAGTTCAAGAATGGCAAAAAAACATGCTATTGTTAAACATTTACCTGCTGTTGAAACATTAGGTCAAGTTGATATTATTTGTTCTGATAAAACCGGAACTTTAACACAAAATAAAATGACTGTTAAAAAATATTATTTAACAAAATCAGTTAATGATAGTAATGACTTTAAAAAGAAAACTAAGCAAGAACAATTATTTTTAGATTGTTTAGTATTATGTAATAATAGTGAAGTTAGTAAAAATAAAACTATTGGTGATCCAACGGAAGCAGCACTTATTAATTGATCAGAAACATTAAAGTTTCCAACAAAGGCACTTAGTGATAAACATACTCGAGTTCATGAAATACCTTTTGATTCCAATCGTAAATTAATGTCAACAATTAATGAATATGATAAAGAAACTTATGTTTTTGTTAAAGGTGCTGTTGATAATATGATTAATATTTGTACTCATGCGCTTATTAATAACGAAAGGGTAGTATTAACTGCACAAATTAAAAAAGAAATAATTGCAAGTATGGAAGAAATGTCAAATTCAGCATTACGTGTTTTGGGAGCAAGTTATAAAACTGTTAATAATACGAAAGATTATAGTAATATTAGTGAAATTGAAAGTAAATTAACTTTTTTAGGATTAGTTGGAATGATTGATCCACCAAGAAACGAAGTTAAAGATTCTTTAGTTAAAACTAAAAAAGCAGGTATTGATACAATTATGATTACTGGTGATCATTTAAATACTGCTGTTGCTATTGGTCAAGAATTAGGTTTGATTGAAAATAAAACACAAGCACTTAGTGGTAATACGATTGATGATATTCCAGAAGAATCATTTAATGCTAATATTAATCAATATCGAGTTTTTGCTCGTGTTTCTCCTGAACATAAAGTTAAGATTGTTAAAGCATTACAGAGTCATAATAAGATTGTTTCGATGACTGGTGATGGTGTTAATGATGCTCCTAGTTTAAAAGCGGCAGATATTGGAGTAGCGATGGGTATTACGGGAACCGATGTTGCTAAAGAATCTTCACAAATAGTATTAACTGATGATAATTTCGCTACTATTGTTGATGCTATTGAAGAAGGACGCAATATTTACAGTAAAATTAAAAGAATTGTTATTTTTATTTTAATTACTAATATGGCCCAAGTATTTTCAATTGTTATTGGTGCTATTTTTGGATGAAATGAATTATTGCAACCAATTCAAATTTTATGAATTAATTTAATTGTTGAATCTGTTATTGCAATTCCAATGTCAATGGGACCTAATAACCCTGATTTAATGCTTAGAATACCAACGAAACGGAATGATAGAATTCTTACTGGTAGTTGAGGATTTATTGGTATTGTTAGTATAATATTAAGTACCTTATTACTATTAGCTTTTCATTTTTTAACTCAAATTTTACGTGAAAATGATAGTGAAGGTTTTGTTTTTGTTATAATGACTAATGCTCCTGTTTTTTATGTATTTTCTTTTGTTTCAGGTGCTAATACAAGTATTTTTAATAAGATTACTTGAAAAAATAAATATATTTGAGTTGCGGCGATTAGTGCTTTTGCTATTAATACTTTTATTATTTTTACACCTGTTGTTAGCAATGCTTTTGGTATTGTTGCTGGTTTTCGGGCAGTTGATTGATTACTTTGTATTGCTTTATCAGCAATACCAATGTGATTATTAGAAGTGTATAAAGGAATTAGACTTTTAGTTAATAAATTAATTAAAAAAGAACAAAATAAAGTAAAAGTTAAATAATATAGAATGGAAAATTAATAATGATAATTATTCCGTATGAATTATTTAGTTATACACCAGATATGAGTTTAACTGCATTGCGTAAAGAACTACTAATGTATGATCATTGTTTAAATAAAAAAAATACAAATATGGCAATGCAACCATTTTTAGACTTGGAACGTAACTATTTTAATTTACTTTTATGTAAATGAGAATTAGAAATGAAAAAACGAAATAATTATGTTAATTCATTATTTAAATGTTATACTAAATACAATGATTTTGAATTTGTTGCAACTCCTGATTTTTTAATGAAAATTATCCCCGCATGTACTAGTGTGGAGGAAAAAATGAATTGAAATGAATTCAATAGCATATTTCAAAATGAAAACGATTGTTTGAAATATATAGCGAAGTTGAAAGTAATGAAATGTATCAGGTGTGCTTCTTCTAGTTTGAATGTTTCTGATTTGAGAAGAATAAGATGTTTGAAATGTCATCAAACATTTAGTATTCTTCATGACACCATTTTTCACAAGTCACAAACACCTTTGACATCTTGGTTTTATCTCATCTTTAGATGAATAAACACCAAACATGGAATTCCATCAACAGATGTTGCAAGGGAATTGGGTGTGACATATAAAACAGCTTGAAGAATGAATCATGAAATCAGAACTAGAATTTGGAATCAAGATGCAGGGTTCATTGATGATGGCACAGCACAGATGAATGAAATGTATCTTTCACATGTAGGTTTTAAAAAACAAGGAAGATCCTTGTTGAATAAAACCTTGATTGTTGGAGTTTATGAGAAAACCAGCAACAAACTAATTGTTAAAGTATTGAAAAAAGCAGATGAGAAAAACCTTTTATGATTTGCATTGAAACACATTTCTATTGGGTGTTGTCTATTTACGGATTCTTGGAAAGAATATGGAAGTTTCAAAAACTTCTATCACAAACATGAAATCGTAAATAATGAAGTTGGGTATGTGTCATCAACAGGTGTAAACACAAACCAGATTGAATCTGCATGAAAACACATCCGATGAACTTTTCGAACACACATAAAACTTTCAAAACACAATATTCATTTATATGCAAAAGAAACTGCATATAAATTCAATAAGATACCTAGTTTTGAAACTATAATTTTGTGTTTGATTTAGATACATGCGGGGATAATTTCCTAGATAGGCTTTTCTCAGCATTTATGTGATAAAATTTAAAAATAGTACATAAAGGGATAAAAGCCTTTTTTATTAACAGCATAATAGTTTTTGAAAAAAAATTTGATTTTATTTTATAATTTAATTATAAAACACTCTAATATAATGGAAATTTTATTTTTGAAATTAAACTAAATATGTTGTTTAATTTCTTCTATTTTAATTACCATTTTTAAACAATTAACCCATTTACTTTGGCATAAAAGTAATGGGTTAAAATTATATATTGGATAGCAACTATATGTTATTAAATTTTGTGTATTTTCAATAGACTTCTTTCATGTTTGATTTAAAATTTACATTAGTTAATAATTTTAATAGTTTTTGGTAAAGTGACAGATATTAAATTAGTCATTCCAACAAAATCAATTGAATTTCATTGAGCAGTAATTTTAACTTTGACTATCTTACTAGTAATTAATAAATCAATAGTAGTAATTCTATTAATACAATCTTCATCTATATCATATACATAATCAAGGTTTTTGATGACAATATCGCCATAACATATTTTTTGTACAGAATTATTGATGATTGAATCTAATGCATTTTCTATTTCTTCTTTTGTAACAGCATTTGGGTAAATAGCCTCAATTTGACTTGGACTATCAATATTAGTAATTTCGTTTAAATCAGTTCATCATTGTAATAAGCAATAACTAATTGTAATATTATTTTTTTTCTTTAAATTTGGCTCCATTTTTAGCAACAATTTTAATATTTAAATTTAAAGTTAAAAAATCATTTGGTTTAAAAATATCAATAAAGTATAAATCTTTAAAGTAAAAATATTTTTCCTAAATTTTTATATAAACATCATAGTCATCACTTGTAATAGTTTTTAAACCTGACATTGCTACTAATTTTGCTTGTAATTTATTTAAAAATTCAGATTTTATATTTTTTTAAATTTTAATGTACCTAAATTTATATTATTAGGAATTTTTGTTGAAATATCAATTTTTGTATCTTTTTTTGAGTCTGGTGTATCGCAAGCAACTACAGTTAATGGTATTGGTGTTGATATTGCTAAAATTGATAATAATTTTAATAAATTTTTCATTTTATTTTTCTCCTTTAAATTCATTTACCTTCATATAAATTATATAAAATAAAACTTAAATACCATTATATAATATTATTCACGGCAATAAATAAGAATGACAAAAAATTTCTAAAATAAGTGTAAAAATAATTAGTAGTTTTAATGATAAAAGTTATCAAAGTTCAATAATTATTGATATAACTAAACAAACAAATATTTCAGATATTTATATGCAAAATTATTTTGCAGAGAAAACTAAACCAGTAACATCAGATAAACAGCAGGCAATTGCAAATGTTACAGATAGTTTAAAGAAAATTCAAAAAAATGAATATCTTACTAAGTCAATTAGAAGGTATGTATAAAGAAAAAAATGATTTTAATCAAATGATAATGATTATACATTAAGATTTGATAAGAGTCCTTTAATGAAAGGTATTATTGAAGGTAGAAATGTATTAGCGCATCAATTAATTTTTATTAGTCCATATCAAAAAATTAGTTATTTTCCTTACTTAATTTCTACTATATATTTAGTTTTGTGATATCTTTATGAAATAGATTACTAAAAATTTATTTAGATAATAATTGGAAATTAGATATCTTTACCACTTTTAATTGTTTTAATATCTTTTTTTAACTGCTCTTTTAAAAATTTAATATCATTCTCACTATTTTTTACTTTTTTTAATGCTTCAATTTTAACTTTACTATCTTTTTTTAATGCTTGAATCTTATCATTTTTTTCAGATCTAATTAACAATTTGGCTCCAACTTTCTTTGTTAAAATGTGTAAACCCCTAAAATGGTTTTTTTAATAAAATTTTTTCATCTTCAATTAATTCTTGATTGCGAGAAGCAATAACAGTAGCTTGTAAACCACCATAAATATTAACTGCAGTTCTGCCCATATCAAATAAACCATCTAAAGCACCAATAATACCATAAACAGAATCATAATAGCTACCAAAACCAAGACCACCTAAATCACCAACTGTTACAGCAGCAGCAGTTCCTGGTACTCCCACAATTACTAATGAAGCAACTAATGTTACAATTAAGCCATTAATAAATAAAATAGCAATTGTTCAGTTGGGGAAATTACCAGGAAAGATAACACTAAATCATAAGAAAGATAAAATAATACCAGCTTGCACTCCAGCACAGCCACTTAAACCTATTGTTGTTGAAAGCGCCATTACTGTATCACTACCCTCTTCTTTCACTTTTAAATCTTCTTTTAAGGTATTCATAGCAATTGGTAAAGCGGCATTAGAAGACTGAGTTGTAAAACCAGCAATAATTGGTTTCTGTGCTTTTAATAATCAACGATAAGGATTAATACCAAATAAATATAATGATAATAAATGTCATAAGAAAGTAATAAGTAGTGCTAAATAAGCGACTCCAATAATAATGCCAATATTAGCAATTGCAACAATTGGTTAATTAATAATTGCTATTGCTAGCATACTCATAACAGCAAATGGCATAATTTTAATAAACATCATTAATATTGAAATAATAATTTTTCACATTGTTTCTAAAGTGCTGCTTGCTTTGTCCATTCGTTCTTCATTATGCTTAGTTAGTTTTTTAATTGCAAATCCAATTAAAGCACCAAGGACAATGATTGGAATAATTAATGTTTGAGTAAAAACACCAATTAAGCTGCTAGGAACGTAACTAATGATAATTTCGGGAATTGTTTTGGCAGTAGTTTTATCGTAACTACCACCATCAGTTAAATTAAAACCTTGGCCAATTTTAAAAGCAATTCCTAGTCCAAAGGCAATAGTAAAAGCAGTAGCCACATTTATTAATAAAATAGTAATACCAACTCCTGAAACTTTAGTTATTGTTTTTGAGTTACTATTTTTTTTACTAGTAATTCTAGCAATAGCTAAAAATACTAATGGAATAGTTAACGTAGTAATACCAATAATAAAAATAGTTTTTAATAATTCAATTCAGTGTACAATTTCTGCAACTTAGGGTATATAGTCAGGATTAGGTTTTATTGGTGTTCCAGGTAAGTTAGGATAAGTAATGTTATGACTATTAAAACCAGTAATAGCTTGGATAGTAATACCAAAAATTAGTCCTAATCTCATTCCAGTAAAAATACGAATTGGAAATTTAGGTTTAGTTTTTTTAATAAAAATAGAAAGTGCTAGGATAATACTAAAAAAGACAATTATCCCGATTAGACTTTGTCAGTGTGAAATACCAACAAAGTCTCTTAATAAGTTAATATTGTCATTACTAAGAGTTGTCATAGTTGCTACCTCATTCTTTTTATTTTTTATAGGTTATGACGATGTTACTTTTCTACTTGCTATATGAATAATATCACTAGTACGAGCAAAAAGAGGTGAATAAACTAAATATAAATTTTGTAAATCACGGATGTCCATTTTATTTCAAATGGCAGTAGCAAGAGCATTAATTCTTAATGTGGCATGATTATAGCCTGCCATTTGTGCTTCCAGTAATTGTAAATTTGTTTTATCATAAAATAGTTTCAAGTATAAAGGACGAGATTGTTTTAAGTATCTTGGTAGATCATAATCTTTAATATAAACACTACCAATTTTATTTTTATAAATCGTATCAAAACTACCAGTTTTTGTTATTTCTAAATTACCAACACGTAAAATACTTGATCCTAAAGTTCCTGGATATTTATGTTCTGGGTTTTTAATATTATCAGCAATAATACGTGCCATTTTATTAGCATTAGTTGCCAAGGGAACATATATTGATGATTTATCAAATTGACTATATATTTGTGCACAATCACCACCACTATACATATTTGAAAAATTTTTTGTAACATTTTCTTTAGAAGGAATTTGACAGAATTCGTTAATAATAATTGCTTTATTTTTATTTAATTCAATATTGCTATTTTGTAAAAAATTCGTATTTGGTTCAAAACCAACTGCTAGTATTACTAAGTCACAAGTTATTGTTTTTCCATTTTTTTTATCACTTACACTTCTTAAACGCAAATCATTAACATTATTATGAGTCATCATTAGTTCTTCAACTTGATAGTTTAGTAAAATAGTGGCATCTTTAGTAAAAACATTATAAACATTATGTGGCAAAATACCATGACTAAAAGGTGGCGGAATTTTTGGTTTGGCTCCTGTTGCAATAACTAAGGCATGATAAGATACAACTTTTGCTTTAGTTTTATCGTTTGTTGTTTTTTTGACATGAATTTCTTGTTTTGCTGTATCGACTTTAATAACATTTTGATTTAAATGAATTTTAATTTTATTTTTATTATTAGTTTTTTCTGAAAAATCTTTTTTTGTACGATCATTTAAAAGTTTTTTTATCTTTAAATTCATTAGCAATATAATAAGAAATACCACAAGCATCAAGTGAAATATAGTTTTTTTCTTGATAAACATGGATATCAAAATTTTTATCACTATTTTTTTCACTACGTAATAATTTACTAGCAACTCCCATCCCAGTCGCGTCAGCACCAATAATAATAACTTTAATTTTCATTTTTATCATCGCTCCACTCTCATTAATTATAATATTTTTTTAATAAAAATATCAATTAATAGTGTTTATCTTAAGTATTGATTCATTTTTGAACAAATTCTAAAGTAGTGTCACTAATACCTTTATCAGTTACTAAATTATATTCATTAACAACTGTGTGGTCTAAATCACCAATTAAAAAACTTTGACCGTGGTTAGCATCAAGGATATTGTATAATGAACTTTTTTTTGGTATTTCATATCGAATTTTTTCTTGAAATAATTCATTAGCATTAGTGTAGTTAATAAAGTGATCATTTTGACCATGAAGAAATAATATTGGCATATCAGGTATTAGTTTTAAATATTTAATTGGTTGTATTTCTTGTAAACCATCGACACCAAATGTTTTTTGTGCTTTTTTACGACTTAATTTCAGCATTAAATTAGTAGGTAAGAAAGCATAATTGTATAGTTTTTCACTATACGTACGATCTAAGCGACTAAATGTACAATCAGAAATAATGAATTTTACTTTTTGATTAATTTTATGTTTTGCATATAAATTGCTTCACATTACTACTGTTGCGCCACCTAATGAAAAACCATATAATCCTAAAGCAGTAGTTTCTTGTTTATATGTTTTACAACAGTATTCAATAATGTCTTGTAAATCTTGTGATTCTTTTAAACCAAAAGTTGTTGGTGATGCATCACTTTCACCATGGTTACGAGCATCATATCAAATAACGTTGTAGCCAGCACTTAAAAAAATGAAAGCTTGTTTAAATATTCAAAATTTTGTATTAGTTATTCCGTGTAATAAAATTATTGTTTTATTATTATTTTCATTTTTAAGGGGACTTTTTAAAAGATTACCGTATAATGTTAAATTGTCAATTGATGTTTTAATTGAAAAAGGAATTATATTTTCATGTTTTTCTAGGTATTCTCAATATGCAAAATACATTGGCCATTTTGCTAATTCAATTTTAACTTTCGGTTGAAATTGAGAATTATATTGCAAGCATGCTTTAAACATTTCAATTGAATTTATATTAACTTTTTGTCTTAATTTTATTCTATTAATACTACTTTGTTTCATTAGTTTTCCTCACATTTTAGGTCATACACTTTAATAGTCGATGTTATTTAATATTGTTGGTTTTGGTTTACAACGAATATATTTCTTGTATTTTTTATAAGGTATAAATTTAATATATTTGTATTTGCTAACTACGTGTTGTCCATTATTTTTACTATTTCGTCGTAAACAGGGTTTTACTTTTTTGATTTTAAAAGTACCAAAATTAGGAATAGTAATTACTCTACCTAGTTGGTTAATATTTTTAATTTCTTCAATTACACAATTAAAAACTATTTCAATATCTTGAATATTAAATTTAGTTTTATCTGATACTCTTGCAATTAATTCTTTTGCGTTCATAAAAATCAACCCTATCTGTTTGCTCATATCCTTCTAATATTATTTTATATTATTTTATTTATAAAATGTAATCTATAAATTTTTCGTACTTTGCTTATTAATAATTTTATATATAAAAAGCATTTTACATATTTAATTTGAATAATTTTAACATTAAAAATAATAAGAATCAAAGATAAAAATTTCTTTATTATATTCAATAGTATAAGTAAGTATATTCCTTAACTATAATTATAATTTCTATAAAATGTAATTACAAAAATAAAAAACCACTTGCTTTAGTTTTAAAGCAAGTGGTTTTTTATTTTTGAAAGAAAAGAAAGAGAGGTTTAAAATTATTCTAGAGATAGCGACAACAAATGTTTCAATAGGTGATATTGAAAATAAGATTAGAAAATTTAAAGAAAATTTAGAAATTTTTAAAAAAGAATTCACATTTTTCATAAATGAAAGTGTTGAGGAACAACGTAATTATAAACAAAGATATCAAGATATTTTATCAGAAGAAGAATTAGAAAATAGTAAATATGAAAAAGATTTATCTTATAAAGAAGATGATTTAAAAAACTTAAAAAGTAATATTGAAGATTTAACAAAAAGTAGGACTAATAATCAACTTAGAAATCAAACATTGGATGAAAAAATAGCAAAAGATCAAAAAGAATTAAAAAAAATAAGAAAAGAAATTAAAGCTTTGCAAAAAGATAAAGAAGAGTTTAAAGAAAAAAGCACAAAGATAGATAAAGATACTTTTCAAGAAACTCAAAAAAATATTGAAGATTTCCAAGCTACTATGAGAACAAAAATAAAATATGTTGAAGTAGTATCAGCTTTAATTGAAGTTAATTCAAGTGATGCAAACATACAAAAGCATTGAGATGCATTATGAATCGATTATAATAATAAAGTTAAAAATGCAAAAGAAAGAGTTCATATTTTAGAAACAGAAATTTCAAATTGAAAAAAAGAAATTTCAGAAAATGAAATTAGTATTAAAAGCCAAGAAAAAGAAATAATAGTATTAACGCAAGAACAATTAAAGTTAGAAATTGATATAAAAAAAATTAAAGATAAAATTGAAAAAAATATAAAAGAAATAAGGAATAAATTAAGTGAAATTAATAATAAAATGAATAGTTGTTTTACTGAAAATAAATTGAATATAACCAAAAAGAGTAATGATATTATTAATTTATTTAATGAATTTAAAACTTTTCATGAAAAAATAAAAGAAGATTTTAAGTTTATCATTATTACTAAATAATAAATCTGGTGAACTTTTAAAAAGTATAAAACAGTTTAATAACTATAAAGAAAGTAATGCTCAACAAGAATTACAACCATCAACTTCTAGTGATATCACTATTGATATCAATAATGAAAATAATGGTAAATGCAAATTATTTGATTTTGAAGAATTAAAATTAGAATCAGGATCAATAGTAAAAATGACTCTTAATTATTATAATTTTTTACAAGAATATAAAGGTCCATATTCTTATCTAATTTTTATTAAAGATGATAGTTTAAATGAAGGTAAGAATCAAAAAATAGCAAAAAATCTTTATTTTAATCCATTACTATTATTTGAAGATTGTAATGAAGAAGAACAAATGATTTTTAAAAAATTACAAAATAAAATGGCAAAAAACAGTAAAAAGAATTTTCTTTTTAATGAAAACAAAAAATTTGCTTTATTATGTACTAATGAAAATGATAGTTCGCAAAATCTTTTGTTTTTAATTGATTTTACAACATTAATTAAAATTCCTAAAAAGTTTATTCCATTAATGTATGATTATCAAAAAAAATATAATTTAAATCAAAAAATATGTAAAAAAATAGTTAATAATTTTGAACAAAAAAATAAAAAAGATTATAAATTTATGTTTATAAAAGTTAGAGTACAAAATAATAATATTAAAAATTATATTAAAAATTTAGATTTATTATATGAAAAAATTTATCAACAAAAAGATCAATTACAAGAGTTAAAACATTTATTTTTTGAATTTAATGAATTTCTTGATTTAAATAAAAAACAGCAAAATATAAAAATAAGTGATTATGAATCTCAACAAACTAGTGAATGTCTTAAAGAAAATGATTTTGTATATAAAATGGTAAAAAAAATATCTAATATTTTAGATATAACATTAAATTCAATAAATTCAGATTGTTTGATATGAAATTCTAATAATGTATTACAAATAGCAGATGTTGAATCAATAAACCAAGAAGTATCAGTTGGTCTAGTACTTTCTGAACAAAAGATAGCATTTACAAATAATATATAATCAAAAGTTTTAAACTTATAAATAATGCATATTTTCCAGATAATTTAATTATCTGGAATTTAAAATTAATAAGGAAAGAAATTTAATAAGGAAATTATCCCCACATGTACTAGTGTGGAGGAAAAAATGAATTGAAATGAATTCAATAGCATATTTCAAAATGAAAACGATTGTTTGAAATATATAGCGAAGTTGAAAGTAATGAAATGTACCAGGTGTGCTTCTTCTAGTTTGAATGTTTCTGATTTGAGAAGAATAAGATGTTTGAAATATCATCAAACATTTATTATTCTTCATGACACCATTTTTCACAAGTCACAAACACCTTTGACATCTTGGTTTTATCTCATCTTTAGATGAATAAACACAAAGCATGGTATACTATCAATAGATGTTGCAAGGGAATTGGGTGTGACATATAAAACAGTTTGAAAAATGGTGTCATGAAATCATAACTAGAATTTGGAATAAAGATGCAGGGTTCATTGATGATGGCACAGCACAGATGGATGAAATTTATCTTTCACATGTAGGTTTTAAAAAACAAGGATCTTCCTTGTTGAATAAAACCTTGATTGTTGGAGTTTATGATAAAACCAGCAACAAAATAATTGTGAAAGTATTGAAAAAAGCAGATGAGAAAAATCTTTTATGATTTGCATTGAAACACATTTCTACTGGGTGTTGTCTATTTACGGATTATTGGAAGGGATATGGAAGTTTCAAAAACTTCTATCACAAACATGAAATCGTAAATCATGAAGTTGGGTATGTGTCATCAACAGGTGTAAACACAAACCAGATTGAATCTGCATGAAAACACATCCGATGAACTTTCCGAACACACATAAAAGTTTTAAAACATAATATTCATTTATATGCAAATGAAGCTGCATATAAATTCAATAAGATACCTAGTTTTGAAACTATAATTTTGTGTTTGATTTAGATACATGTGGGGATAATTTCCTAGATAGGCTTTTATCTCCATTTATGTGATAAAATTTAAAAATAGTACATAAAGGGATAAAAGCCTTTAAAATATTTTGCTGATGATAAAAAATATCGTGATGTTTGTAATACTTTTATTGAAGATTTAATAGGTACTAGTACAGTTTGTAGAACATATCAAAAATTTGAATTACCAAAAGCAAATATCCCTAAAATATTATTGCAACCAAATCAAACTTTATATATAAAGTTTGATGATGGTCATAGAAAATTTAAGTTTAATGAAAAACAGAATACTAAAAATTGTAAAAAATGTTCTATGAGATTAATAATATTTTGTACTGGTAAAAAGAAAAATGGAAGATTAATTAATAAAAGAGCAGTATGCAAAATAAGAGTATCAAAAACAGAAATTGGTGCTGAAAAAACTGCCAAATTAATTGAAAAATATGGTAATTTATATTTTGAAAATTTTGACCAAGCAAATTTATTAGTTTGTGGAGATAGTGCAAAATGAATTAAAACTTCTGCTACAATTTTAAATGCTAAATTTATTTTAGATAAATTCCATGCTTTTCATGTTTTATTTCTTGGTATAATGTCAGGAAGAAAAAAATCAAATTGCTAAATTACACTATCAAAACGCAATGAATTTATTTGAAAAGGGGGTGAGTAAAGTTAATGGTTATAATTTAATTTTCTTTAAATAAAAGACAAAATAAATTATTAATTGTTACTTAAATTATAACTCTATTTAGGGTTAATGTCAAGTCTTAATATAAATTTTATTAACTTTTATAAAACAAAAATTCCTAACTATTTAGGTTTAGATTTATTAATTTTTAAAATATTAAAGTAAAAGATTTAATTTATTAATTCTTGCTGAATTAATTATAAGAATATTATTAATTACTTTATCATTAAAAATCTTAGCACCATATCCTTTTAAAGATTTAACTAAATGTGATACATCACTTTCAGCAAAAACTCCTTGATTTCAATTTTCTTTTTGATTTATAACACCATCTTTATTATTTTTAAAATATTTATATATTTGCTCATCAACTTTATTTTCTTTTAAAAAATCTAATAATTGATAATATTCACCATTAACAAATAAATCATATGCATTTGTTAATTTTTTATTATCTACTTTTCTATTTTTAAGTGATTTAAATGCATGATGTCTATCAATTACATAAGGAATATTTTCTTTTTTAGCAGTAGTTTTAATTCAAGGTGCACCATTACCAATAAATACTAAACTAATTTTACTATAAATATATTGTAAATCAAGAAATTCATAAATTTTATCAATTAATTATTGTCTTTTAATTCTTTGACCATTTTTAGTTTTCATATAAGTAATTTTTTTATCTTTTAAAACATTTCTACTTTTAGTAGATTTTTCTAAATCTTTACCTTTATTTGCACTAATTGTAAGAATACGATTTTTTTGTTTTTTATTATTAAATAATGAAGATATAAAACAATCATCCATATTTATAAATAATTTTTCAGTTGGTAATAATACTTTTTTCTCTTTTATTTCTTCAACATTTATTATTGCATTTTTCATTACATTATTAATATATGTTTTTGAAAAATCACTATTTTTGATAGTATCTTGTACATCAGATTGTCTTTTACCATTACCTGAATTTTTTATTATTGTATGTTCTAAACTTGTAAGTGTTCTTTTTCTTTTTTTAATTTTTATATAATCATCTAAAGGATAATAATATTCATTAGTTTCTAATATTAAATAACATCTACGATAAAAATCATTTACTTTACCATATTTAGTATTTGGACTTCTTGGAGCAGTTTTAACATACTTATGTTTACTTTTATCATATATATTTTGATATCAAAAATCATCATATCCTTGTCATATATTTGTTACATAATTAATACCATTATTTTTAATTGTAATATCAAGTTCATCATAATTAAGTTCATTAATAAGAAAATTCATAATAATAATCTCCTTCTTAATTTATGATTTGATTATAATAACTTTATAAAAAAAGTATTGAAATATTATAAATGTAAAATGATATAATTACATAAAGTGAATATGTTAAATAACATATATAAAAGTGACCTATTAATATAATAAAATTTAATAAAGGGAGATTAAAAGTATGAGTAATTTTACTTTTGATAAAAAAGAGAATTATAGTTTAGATGATGTTGAAAGTTTACTAAAACAACATAGAAATGTAGTATATGCTGAAAGTAAAAAAGATATTGAACCTAAATTAAGTGAATATGAAACAAAAATAAAAGAATATGAAGCAAAAGTAAATGAATATCAAGAAAAAGAATTATTTAATGGTTTAAATGATAAACAAATTAAAATTGCTAAATCATTATTAAATGATTATAAAGATATTTCAAAAACTGAAGCATTAGAAAAAATTAAACAAGAATATATAGAGATTTTTAATAATAAATCTAATATTTCAAATACAGAAATAATAAAAAAAGAAGTAGAAAAACCTAAAGAAGAAATAAAATATTTTAATACTTTAGATTTATTAAATTTAGATAATATTTGTAATACAAATCAAAAAGTTAATTTAGATACTAAAGCAAAAACTAAATGTTTAATAGATAAAAATGAAATATTAGAATATACAAAAAAAGCATTCTCTGATATTCCTAAGTAAGGAGAATAAATATGGCTTTGCCACAAATACCAAAGGATTTAATTACTGGTGGAAATTCTGACAGTGAAAAAGCAATTTTAAGTGTAATTGAAGCACAAGTTCGTGGTGTATTAAATAATGAAAATACAACAATGTATTTTAGAACAAGTGCAGTTGCTCAACAAATTGAAACTTTAAATGGTGTAGGAATGGCAATTTATAGAATTGCTGAACGTATTGTTTGAGGTAGTGATTATGACCCTGTAACTGGTATTACAAGACAATGAACAAGTGCAAAAACAACAACAGTAATACTTGACCAAAAATTAACTATTAATTGAGCAGTTGAATATTTTGATATGGAAAGATTTTTATCAAGTGACCCAAATGTAAGACCAACATTATTAGCAGAATGAAGTTCAAGTATGATAAAAGGTTATTTATATTGTTTAGAAGCAATATTTTAACTGGTATTAAAGATTATTGTATTTCAAAATCACAAGTATTACCTATTAATTTATTAAATTTAAATCAAGATACTGCATATTAAGCATTTTATACAATAGGAGAAAGAAATAATAGATTAATTCAAAAAATAACTAATACTGAAGTTGGAGTTAATTCAACAGATATATTAGCAGGTATTGGATTTAATAGTTATTTACAATTTACTAAAGTATTTCAAAAATTAAATTATAGTTCAATTGCTGCTGATACTATTACAACAGGTAAATTATATAAAGATAGTATTTTTGGTACTGATTTATTTAAAAGTTTTTATTTAGAACAAGAATTTAAACATGGTACTGAAACAGGATTACATTTACAAAAAACATTTGATTTAAGAAAAATGTTAGCAGGATTTATTCATAAAAATGCAGTAGCAATGACAAGTTCATTTCAAAGTATTAGACAAATGCTTGATAATAATACTGGTAATTTAAAATGAATTGGTAAAGCATTATATGCTCTTCCAACAATGATTAGAGGTCATTTACAATATATTATTCAAGCTAATATGCCTACAGTAGCAGAAATAACAGAAGCACAAAATAAAGAATATACAAAAGATACATCAGAACAAAAAACAAATGCTACTTATAAATTAGCAGATTTTGATGATACAAAAATTGATTTAGAAAATTTAATTTTTTATTTAGATTTAGGAAAAATTACTATTGCAGGAACAAAACCAACAACTCCTGAATTAGATAATGCAGTTAATAAAAAAATATAGGTTATACAATAGGACATGCTGATTATAGTAATATTACTGAAACTAATGCTACAATGACTGCTAAAGTTAATGATAATTTATATATAGGTTCTATAACATTAAAATATGAAAAAAATGGTAGTAGATTAAAATTAATAAAAGAAGAAAATAATATTAATTTAGAAAATCAAAAATTATTAGAAAAAATAACAAATTTAAAAAAAGAAAATGAAAAATTACAAAATAAAAAAGAAATTAAAGAAGAAGTAAAAAAAGAAATTATAAATGATATTAAATCTACAACAATAGTAATTCCTAAAAAAGACATTAAAACTAAACCAGAAATAATCAAAAATAATCAGTTAAAAGAACCAGAAATTAAAAAAGAAAAAGAGAATAAATAATTATGGAATATATTTATAATTATGTAAATAATAAAACAAAAATTATTATTAATTCACCAAATCCAAAAGATATAACTGATAGTAATGATTTAAGAGCAATTTTATTAGATGAATATCCTAATTTAAGAAATTATTATTTTGTATTAAGTAATGTTCATGCAAATACAGCATTATTAGTTGGAGATAATATTAATTGTAAATGTAGAGTATTAATTGAAATAAAACAAAAATCTAATCAATTATTAAAAGGAGAAAATAATAATGCCAAATGTTGAGAATACACAATTGAATAATTATACATTAATAAAATTAATAAGAACCGGAATAAGTTCTTTATCATCAATGATTGGTACAAGTGCTTATTATGGGCAATTAATAGGTAATCCAGTATTAGGAAGTATTAATGCTTTATTATTTAGTAAAAAATTAGGAATTGATATTTGAAATTTAAATCAAATGCCTAGTACTAAAACTAAATTATTAAATAGTTCTAAAAAAATATTATTAGGATTAGGAACAATTGGTTTAGCAAATTATAGTAAATTTACTGAAAAAATCAATCCTATTACTCCAAATACAACAACTACAGAAACTCCACCATGACCAACAGAATCATTAATATTATTTGAAAATTTAAATGATAATTATAATAATTTAATGGATTGAGATACATATTTATCTTTAAATAGTTATGGTATTGCTAATTTAATTGCAGGATTTACTGAATTAATACCTAATAGATTTGAAAATGTTACAAAAATTGCCAATATGATTACTGGCGGAGCATTAATAAGTAGTGGAGTTGCTATGGGAATAAATAATGATTTTAATAATGCTTATGCTATTCCGACAATAGTAGCAGGAGCAACTGAAATTATTCATAATTTATTACCTACGGAAACTAATCATATTAATACTGAAATGCAAGAAACTACATTTAGTAATGAACATGCTAATTTAATTAATAATACTGAACAAGAATATGAAAGACAAAGACAAAATTATGGTTCAAATGAAAGTATTGATAATTTAAGTATGGGTAGTAGTAATATTATTTTTGATTCTAATAATCCTTATAAATAAACTATAGTACCTATTAACAGATTATAATGTTACCTTTAATTATTGAATTTATTTATTATGCTTTAGCAAGTAATTATATTAAATTAGCATTAATAAATATTTTAAGAACTTATTATAAAAATCAATCATTAAAAGCAATATTTGAAAGTGAAAATGTTAGTGAAAAAGAAATACATCAACCTTATTCATTTGCAAATCCAAATATACTTAAAAAATTAATAAGTGTATTAAAACCAACTGAATTATCATTATTACAAAATGAAATTAATAAATTTAAAAATCCAATAAATAGTATTAAAAAATCAATTATACCAACAGAAATTAAAACTGTTAAAAATTATGTAAATAAAGTTGATAATTTATTTAAAGAAAACGAAGAAGAAATTCCAGAAAATGCATGAGAAGTATTATCAAGTTCATGATTTAAAATAGTAAAATTTACTATTGATAATAAAAATTCAAAAATTGGAACATTAACAGCATTATTTCAAAGTGATAATTATAAAAGACAAATATGATATGGTCCTTATACTTATCCAGCATTTCCAAAAGAAATATGAATATTAATGACACAAGCTAAAGGTAAAAATGGTAGTGGTTCAGGAACAATATTTTGAAAATTTTGAAATAGAAAATGATTACCAATTCAATTAAGAAAATATGTTAAAAGTGAATTAGCAAAAATAGGTAAATATTATGGTTCACAAGATACTAAAGTAATTTATCCAAATAATATTAATGTACAAAAAACTATGAATTTTATTAATAGATTAGAAAAAGGTTTTTTTAAATTAAAAGAATATAAAACTTTATCTAAAAATGAAATAGGAAGTAATCAATGAAGATATGAAAGAAAGCAATTATTAAAAAATTCTTTACATACAAATAAATATATAAAAATTAAAAGAAATTCTAATTTTTATAAAACATGAAAGTAGGTGATTATATGGATATAGAGTTAACAAAACCAATTAAACCAATTGGTATATGAAATACTATTAATCCAATATCAAAAGATAATAAAGAATATAAAAGATTAAATAAAATTTGATTTAATAAAAATAGTACTCATATTGATAAAATTAAAATTTTAATATCAAATATTTTAAAAATAACTAGTCATATTATTGGTTTATTAATAACTATATTTTTTACTAGTACACCTTGATTAATACCTAAAATACCAATAGAAATGGGAATTGGAAGTTATATAAGTCAATATAATTTTACTTGACCTGACCATTTAATATTAACTTTATTTCCTATGTTTGGTCATATTGGATTAAATCTTATAACTAAATTAGGTAATTATGGAAAATTAATTAAATATGTATTAATAACTATACCCATTATTATTACAAGTCCATATTTAATATATCAATATAAACAAATTAAAAAACATAAAAAAGAATGTCAATTATGTAAACAACATTCAAATAAAATACAATTAGAGGAATAAAAAATGAATTTATCAAAAGAATTAATATCCGCAGTATTAAGTGGAGCATTAGCGAGTGGAGTAATAGTTACTATTGTTTTACTTTTATTATCAAAATTTATTAAAAAATCAAAACAATCAAATTTAGCAAAAGAATTAAAAAGAGATAAAGAAATTGAATTTATTATTGAAAATATTAAACAAATAAATTCTCAATTACAATTAGAAACAACATCAGTTGCTAAATTACTTGATAGTTTTAATGTTGATAAAGAACAAGTAGATAATTTTGTATTAGCACAAAAATCTAAAAATAAAGAACTTAGTGAAAAAGATAAGAAAAAAGCAACTAAATTTAAAATTTAAAGGGTTTAAATACCCTTTATTTTACATTAAGGAGTAAATTATTATGGCTATTAAAGACCCATTAATGTTTATAACAATACAAGAATTTAAATCTTGAAATGGTTTTAATAAATTAGAATTTGATGAAATAACAACACCAGATAGTGAAATATTTAAAGCAATTTCAATAGCAAGTAATAATATTGATTATTTAAGTGGTTTTACTATTTCACCTAAATGACCAGAAATTACATCTACAGATTTTACTGATGAAATACAAACTGCAACTGCATATTATGTTAATTTTTTATTAACAAAAGATGTTAATTATTTAAGAGGACAAGCAAGTATTAGTCAAGGTGGTATTACTTATAGTGAAAATAATCCAGATGACCCTTATTTTATTGTTCCAGAAGTATTTATTTTTTTAAGAAAAATTAAACATTATTTAACATTTAAAGGATTTTCTTTACCAGTAGCACCTTATAAATCTAATACTTTTATGGGTAATGGTGATAATGAAAATATACTTGAATAATATGTAAATAGTAAACTTTTAAATTCAAGTGACCCAAGAGTTGAAATTAAAAAAATACATCAAAAAAATATTAACGGAGTAATAATTGATATTGATACACGTGGTATTAAAAATGATATTGATAATTCATTATGAGAAGTTGATAAAGATAATCCTAATTTTATTCAACCAAAAGATGATAAAGGTATTGATGTTAATGGTAAAATAATTATTGATGTTGGTACACCTACCTTTTTAAGTGATGCTACAACTAAAGAATATGTTGATAATAAAATACCTAATTTAGATAATTATTATAAAAAAGAAGAAACTGATAATAAATTGTTATTAAAACAAGATAAATTAACTGCAGGTGAAAATATTAAAATTGAAAATGATGTTATTAGTGCTACTGGTGGTAAAACTGATTTAACTGATTATTATAAAAAAGAAGAAGTAGATAAAAAATTAAAAGATAAAATTGATAAAAATCAATTTCAATATGCTTTTGTTTTAAATACCATTGGTACTGAAATTTCTAATTTAGAAACTACTGATAAAAATATTGTTACTGCTATTAATGAATTAGCATTAAGAGTTGATGATTTATTAACTAGATTAACAAATAATGAACAAAATATGATAAATAAAGAGAAGTGAAAAGAAGTAGGAACAAAAATAAATATAAATCATATTAAATATACTTTTAAATCAAATACTAAATATAAAATTTATTATAATTTTGAAAGTCAATCAAGTATTAAAAAATTTGCTTTTATGTCTAAAGAATTTTTATATGGTGAGTTGAATACTGATGTTCAAACATTATATTGAGATAAAGTTAATGATAGAATAATGGTTTCTTTACAAATGCAAAATGATACAATTGCTATTGTTAGTGACCCTACAAGATATGGTCAACTTTTAAAATTAGAATAATTACAAGGATAATATTATGAATAAAGAATTTACTTATTTACATGAAATTAGTTATTGATTATTAAATAAAAGTGATTTTACTCATAGTGAATATAATTTAAGTGGAAGTAGATATTCAAGTAAAACATATAGTATTGCAGAAGAATTAGCAATGTTAATTGCAATTTCAATTAAAATTAATAAATTAATTGCTATATATTGTTTTAGAAAATTAAATAAAGATATTAATTAATTAACTAAAGAAATTAATGAAGCTTTAATTAATATTGGTTTTGATTATAAAGATTTTATTTTAAAATATCCAAATAAACAAGCAGATTTTCGTTTTAAAGGTTCAAAATCATTTATTAGAGTTATGGGTGTATATAGTAATAGTAATGATAGAATACCTTTAAAAGGGCTTTCTAGAAGTGAAATAAAAGGTTTTGATTTAGCAATTGAATGATGTGAAGAAGCAAATGAATTTAGTCAAGCTGAATTTCAAGCAATTACATTTGCATTAGGTAATGCTAAAAAAATAATTAAAATTAGAAGTTGTAATCCAGATAATATTTATCAATATTTTATTGAATATATTAATAATAGAGTACCTTTTAATTTAGAAATAATGAAAATTAATAATGAACAAATTAAATCAATATTTGAAAATAATATTTTTAAATTATTTCATTATTCAGATTGAAAAATTAATGAACATAATTTATTACAAGATAAAATTAATGATTTAGAATAATTAAAAATACTTTACCCAATTAAAGCACAAAGTTGATATTATGGTGTACCTAGTATTTTAACTGGTGCTATTTTTGCAAGATTTTTAGATAAAGTTAATACTAAATTAGAATTTCAACCATATTATTTTAGAGCAGGTTTAGATATTGGTTATGCTACAAGTCCAAACGGTCATCCTACAGCAGGAAGTTTATGATGTTTAAATCAAAGTAAAACTAAAGCACATAAATTAAGTGAATTTTATCATAGTAATGTAACAATGCAATTTAAAAATAGTTATGAATTAGCAAATATTATTATTGATTATTATTTAATTCAAGGTCAAAAATATACACAATTAATAATTAAAAAATTATATGTAAATGTTGATTATGGTAATGGTGGTCAAGCATTTATTGATATTTTAGAAAAACAAAGAAAAGATAGAAATATTTATTGATTAATATTTCAACCAGTTAATAAAGAAATATTTTATTTAAGAGATAGAATTGATTTTCCAACTGCTGGATTAATTAAAAATATATTAAGTTATGATTGAAATAATTGCCCTTATACTAAAAAACAATATTCATTAATTCAATGATTAGATAATACTAAAAAATCATTAAGTTCAAATATGGAACCTCAAATGCTTGATTTACATGATGATACATGAGATAGTGATTGTTTTGCATTAATGAATGATATGAAAGATTTAATTAATGCAATTGGTAATGAATTATTAATTACAAAGAAAAGAGGTGTTTTAAATGGATTTGTATAATATTAATTTTTATTTAGAAAATAAACAAAATTGATATTTAGATATACCTATAATTATTGCTCAAAAATCAACAAGATTATGATTAGGTAAAGGAATATTATTACAAAGTAAAGATAAAAAATTATTAGATAATTGAAATAATTTTTATTATAAAGATAAAATATTTGAAAAATTAGAAAAATTTGGTATTCAAAATAGTTTATTAGGTAGATGTATTTTATTATGAATGATTACTAAAACTGGTGAATTAACATTAGTTGTACCAACTCCAACATTTATGTCAATAGTTGCAAAAATTAATGAACAAGAACAATCAGCAGAATTATTTTTTACAAATAATCAAGCAGATAATCAAACTTTAACATGAATTACAATTACACCAAAAATAGTACATGTTGAAATATTTAATAATGTTGGTGAAGAGACAATTTTAGGTACAACAAAATCAAAAACAAAACCAGAAAATTTAGCAAAAACAAGTTATACATTAAAAAATCCATTTGGTTTTTACCAATTGTAGAAATAACAAATTTACCAAATCCTTTATTATTTGGTCAAAGTACTACATTAAATGGTTATCCTGATTGTATGCCAGTATATCAATTAATTTAATATTTAAATCATAATATTAAACAAAAAAAAAGAAAGAATATTAAATCAAACACGAGCATTTGGTCAATTATCAAATGAACAATTACTTGAATTAATGACTGGTAAATCTGATATTGGTGAATATGTAGAAGATTTTTTTATGAATGTTAGTAGTACTCCATATGATAAAACTGGTAATGGTGGAATTAATTTTATTCAAGGTAATCCTAAATTTAGTGAATATTGACTTGATTATAATGGTATTATTAAACAAATATTTAATGGTGCTGGATATGATATTGAAGATTATAATGGTCAACAATATACAAATAAAACTCAATCAATGTTTAATAATAAATTTGATATGGAAACTACAGAATATAAAATAGCACATTATAAACCTTATATATTACGTTTAATGGATATGTGAATGTATTATTATGGTCATTGAAATATGATTGGTGAAAGAACTTATAGTTTTGATTTTATACCTATTGCTATGACTGACCAATTACAAGAAAAAGAATTAATTGAATTTCAATTAACTTATGGATTAATGAGTAAAAAAGAAGCAATTGGTAAATTAAGAAATGTTAATTTATTACAAGCAAAAAATATCTTAAAAGAAGTAAATAAAGAAGATAAAGAAGATAAAGAAGATGAAAAAATAAAATTATTAGGAGAAAATAAAAATGAACAGACATCAACAAATTCAATTAATGAAACATCTTCATCTACAATTGAAAAAACAACAACTTCTGATTAAAAGATGTAGTTATTGAAAAATATTTCCATTTGTTATTAATAATGGTGCAATTCCTTTAACTGAAACTGGTTATAAACCTATTAATAGTAAAATAAGTGATTTTGGACAATATGAATTAATATTAACTGGTAATACTCCAGTTGTATGTATTTGAAAAAATAGTACAAAAATATATCAAAAAAATAAAGGTAAAATTGACCCAGTAACTCATAAATCTAGTGGTCAAGACCAATATTATACAAAACAATATAAAATTGGTGATTATTGAAATGCTTATTTAATTGATGATACAAGTGGTGTTGATTTTAGTGGTTTACCAAATAATCAAATATTTAAAACAGTACAAACTAAAAGACAATATACTTTAGTAATGTTTGAAGAACATATTACAATTGATGATTATTTACAATTCTTTTGTGTATTTAATGATGAAAATGAAAATATTGGTGGTAATAGTGGTAAAAATCAAGATAGACAATTATTATTTATTTCAAATGTAACAAATTATTATAGTCCTTATAATGGTGCATTTAGTATGCAAGTATTAACTTTTAGTAGTTTAAATGATAGAGTAGTTGCAAGTGGTCAAAATACACTTGATTTTGTACAATATGCAAGTCCTGGTAGTGGTTATGCTTTCCCTACTATTCAACAAGGAAAAGTAACGTTAAATCGTACTTTAATGCGTGATATTGGTGTACGTTATAGTCATAGACAAAGTTATGGATTAGAATTATTAACAAGTTGTTATTATTATGGTAGACCAATAATTCAAGGTCAAGAACCTATAAAACAAGGAAATGAAGAAATATTTGAAAGTAAAATATTTGCTTCAAGAAGATTATTTATTGCTGGTAATAATAATTTATGTACAACTGATAATAAAAGTAATGGTGGTTTACTTTCTGGAATAAATGATAAAATAACAACAAGTAGTCATCCTGAAACTACATTTTATAATATTATGGACGCTAAACCAACTGGATTTACTAATTTTAAAAATTTTACAGAATGATTAAAAACTTCATTAAATTTTCAAGATAATTTATTTGTAACAAAAGATTTTAAAGGTATGCTTTCTTTTGATAAAGATAAAGCAAGATTAAGTAATGGTACATAAGTAAGAGAATCTAAATTATTTTGAGATAGTGAATGAAATATAAATAATTTAACGGGTAATTATAATGTTGATATGTCAAGTAATTTTAAATATAAAGACCCAGATACTCATTTAATTATAGGAAGTCCAACTGTAGATTATAGTAAAATAACACAAAAATATATGTCAGCAATATTAAATTTTAATAGTGTTGTATTTTCTCCATTAATACAAATGCCTTATGATAGTAATCAATGATTACCTTTTGCATTAAGTGATATTCCTTTAATTGGTAAATTATTAAATTCTTTAACATTAGGTATATGAAGTAGTTGAGTTATTACTCAAAATATTCAACAATATAAAAAAATGTTATATTTTAATGGTTTTATGAGTGCATTTTTTACAAGTAATTTAGAAAGTATTATTGGTAATGGTGGTTTAATTCCATTAAATGTATTTACAAATAATAATGATTTTACTATTGGTAAATTATTAGGTGCTAATGTTTCAACAACTGCTATGACAATGAAATTAAGTGATAGAATAAGTGTTTATCCATGAAACCCTACTACTGGTAAGAAATTAGAAATTAAAGAACAAATATCAACTGTTGATTTATCACAAAAGAAAAATAATAAAGTTTATATTTTAGCAGAAGATACTGAGTTTTTAGATATTGCTTCACCATTTACAAATGAAGATACTAATTGTCAATGAAATCCTACAAGTAATGGAGTTATTGATGGTTCAAATTATGCTTATATTATTGATACAATTGTAACTCAATCACTTCATCAAGGAGAAGAAAGACATACATTTTATAGTGATAATCCTTTTACTTATCAAGGTGATTATAATGAAATATCAGTTGCACAATTTCGTTATAATAATATGGGTGCTTTAACTGGAAATGCTTTTAATTGAACAACTTTATATAAATTAAATCATGATGAATATGAAGAAACTGAAGAAACAACATTTTCATATCCTGCAAAAATATTACCACCAAGTCCACAAAATATAGCAAAATCAATAATTATTATTCCGAATTTAAAAGTAGAATTATCTTATAAAGATATACCATTAGTTTCCACAACTAACAATTCTATTATTGATAATACTAATGAATGATTTAATAATAATAGTCCAGTTTCAAAAAATATAGATATTGATATTAAATCAAAACTAGACCCAACATTATTAATTAATACTTTTAATGATTTAAAAAGATTTTACAAATAAGTAACTATTTATTTTAATTATAATATAAATTCTGTAAGTGATACACATGGTGGTGTTTATGATACTAAAGAAAGTTTTAATCCAGCAAAATAATTAACAAGTTCAACTGAAATTAATTTAAATGATTTAATATTTTCAAAGTCAATACCTAATATTGATAAAAAGAAACATTTTGAAAAAGGTAAAATTGGTAATCATTCTTCTGGATATGCTTATGCTTATTATCAAGGTAATAAATCACAATATAATTTAGTAACTTATGAATTCACAGTAATTGCTGGTATTGAATCAAAATTTAATAATAATAATCCGATTGGATTTGATATATTAAGTAATTCAAAAGATAATTTAAATTGAAAAATTAATATTTTTGTTACACCCTGTAAAGGCCATGTTGAAACTATTATAGATTTTGGTGAAAATTCTTATGCTAAAATATATACAAATCAAGAAGTAGCAAGTATTTATAAAATAATTTGAAATGCAAGATAAAAATAGTATATAATTATAATAATTTAAAATATTATGATATGGAGAAGTTTAAATATGATTGAACTATGATTAGCAGATGTAATAATACTTTCAGTAATGTTTGGATTAGTATTTTTATTATTAATTACATGTAAAGGTCATGATTTATGTCATAGACAAAAAAAAATTGGTATATTTTTTATGTTTATTTCATTAAATATTATTGGTTTATTTTGAGCAAATAAAATATTTAAAAAAGAAAATCCAAATTTTAAATTTTTAGATATTTTCAAAAGCAAATCTAAACAAAATAATATTTCCCCACAATCTTAAATATTAATGTATAATATAAAAATACTTACCAAGGGTTATAGAGAAAGGTAAGTTATAAATTATATGTATACTCATCTCATAGTTAGATTTAGATAAAAAGTTACTGTTTTAGTAACTTTTTATTTTAAAAAATACTTTTAAATTTTAGAATATTAATATATAATCAAATTACTTACTTATGTAAGTATATAATGATGATAATATCAAAATTTTTTCAAATTAATATTAGTTCTAAATAAATTAGGTTGGCACCTAATTAAAAAGTTACCTTAATTGATAACTTTTTTTTATATTTTTATATATTATTTTAATCATTTTTTTAAATATGTTAGTATTAAAATGCAAGAATAAATAAGTAGGCGAAAAATATGGAAATTAATAAAATAAAAGGATTATGTAAATAAATAATAAATTTTTATGATAAAGAACAAGATAATGAATTTATACCACCAGAAGTTAAAGAAAAAATCAGTAATTTAAGATTACAAAAAATCTTGTTTTTTCTTTATGGATATTATTGAAAAGAAACAAATAAAGAAATAATTAATATTAATTTTGAAGCATGAACATATGGACCAGTAATTAAACCATTATATAATTTTTTAAAAGATTGTGGTTCTAATGAAGTAGATATTAATAGATTTCAAGAATTTGATAGTCCTAAATACGATAAAAAAATATTTGAAAAAATATTAAATCATTTAAGTCAATTTTCTACAATGAAGTTAGTTAGTGCTTCACATGATACAGAACCATGATTAAAAACTCCTCATTCACAAATTATTGATAATAAATTAATTAAGAAATGATTTAAAAAAGATGTTCCAGAAATTAAATAATACACCATCGTTAAATATATGAGATAATGAACATTTGTTATTTAATTTTAGATTTACTTTAATTGAAAAAAAATTAGACACATCTCATTATAAAAAAATTTTTAATAAAATTATTAGTGATTATTCTAAAATGACTATAAAACAATTTAAAAGTTATTCTGGTATTAAAAAAGAAAATAGAATAAATGATAAAAATATGATAAAAAAACATCACAAATATATCTTTTATTTAGAAGAAAAATATAATTCATCTTTAAAGATTATATATGATATTTATAGAGAAAAGAAAGGTATGCGTGCTTATGGAGTTTTAGAAAAATATATATTTTATCTTTTAGAAATTAATCCAGATCATGATGATAGAAATTTATAATAAAAAAAATATTAGTAAGGCAACACTAATGTACTTAGTTCATTATTATTTCAAATGAATACCATACTAATATATTAAAATTATATCATATTTTCTATATTAAATATAGATAATTTAGTTATATTATCATTCAGTAATTATTTTAGTTATAATATTAGTAATTGTTGAAATTATCATTAAAAATAAAATTACTGATACTGATACTATAGTTAATATTTCTCATCAATTAATTATTTACTCCTTATATTTATTTAATTCTTTATTTACATTATTATTAATATTTTCTTTTAATATTTTTTGTATATTTTCTTTTGATATATTTTCTTTCATTTCATTTAAAGAATTATTAAATTGTTTTGTATGAAAACTACAAAAAGATAATTTATTTTCTCTTACATATGTATAAATTCTTTTATTATTATCATTTAAATATCAAGTACGTTTTAATTCAATTTCAATTTTAATATTACAATTTTTAGCCATACATTTAATTATATGTTTCATTTTTTACTTCCTTAATTTGTTTAATTAAATGTTTTGAACAATAATAAATTTCAAATGTTAAATCATCATTTTTATTTATATTACTTTTTATAATACGATTAGTTAATTTAATTGAAGCTCTTCTAAAACATTCACAACATTTAATTAATAAAATTCTCCTTAATTATTTTCAATATTAATATCATCAATATTTATATTAATAGTTATTCCATCTAAATTTTTTAATTATTTTAATTTATCTATTATTTCTAAAATATCTTGTTTAGTCATTATTAAATACTCCATTCTTTATTAATTCTAATATTAAAGCAGTTTTTTTTATTGAACCTTTTATATGATTTTCATTATAAAGTTTAGTTTGTAATCTTTTATCATCCATATCAATACATAACTTTAAATAATCAATTAATTTTTGTTTATATTGTTTTATAGCAAATTCTTTTCTTTCTTGATTTATTTTATTAACTATTTTTCAATGATTTTCACAATAAACTCTATTATTATTAAAATCTTTATGTGGTTGAATTTTACTATATTCTTCACATCTTATATTATTTTCATAATAATCATATTGTCATCCAGTTACTATAAACATTATTTATTTTCCTTATTTAAATAATATCAACCAATTAATAAACTATCAGCTTCATCATGATTTGATATTGTTATATTTCAACCTTGTTCTTGAATTACTTGATTTGCTAATTTTATTGATAATTCTTTATCTCATGTTTTATCTTTTGCATATCAAAATATTTTTACATATCATTTTTTTCATTCACTAGGACTTATTAACATATTTTTTGTTAATAATTTATTAAATTGTCCAGCAATAAAACCTCTTAAATGTTCTTGAGTTTCATAACCAATACCATTTTTACTATGAAAAGTACCACGTTCAATAATTAAATTAATTTCATCAAAAGTAGAAATTCAAATTTTGTTTTTTATTAAAAAATCTAATTCAAAATAAAAATCTACTCTTTCATATTTTTTAAAACTATAACTAGTTATTCATATTGGATTTTTATTTTCTCATAAAGTAAATCCAGTATTTTTAATAATTGGGTCAATTGAAAGTAAATAATTAGTCATTATACTCACCAAAACAATTTTCACAACAAGCATTACACATTAAATGTAAATCACATAAACAAGAGATACTGATACCAAATTTACAACCTAAACAATCAATAAATCATTTTTCTATATCTTTATAAAGTGATTTGTCTTTATAACATTTAACTTCCTTAATTTCTTTATTCATATTTTTTCTCCTTATTTTTATTTATATTAATAACTAATATTTTTAAACAATTCATACATCAATAATTTGTTAATCAAATTCTTTTATTACAATACTTACATTTATTCATTTTTAAATGTCATTTCACTTAATTTATTTATATTTTCTTCTAATTGTTGAAAATTTGTATTATTTTCAATTACATTATTAGTATTTGGATTATCAATATATATTTTTTCTGTTTCAGTAATAATTGCTTGGTCATTTTCATATGCAATTTTCATTTCAGTACTCATAATTCCTCGTTTTCTTAATAATTGAGTTAATACTGTTTTACTTGCCATATCATCAAAACTAGCAATTGTAAATTCTTTATTTTTTGAATAAGTTTTTGAATAATTATTAAAATTTTCTTCTACTTGTTCTTTACTTCAATAAATAGTTTTTTCATAACCATTTTTTAATTTAAAATAAGCACAATAACCTATTGTTTTTGCTTTTAATCTTTCAATTGGATTTTCAATAAATTTAAATTTTATTTCATCTTTTAAATAATCAATTTTTTCCAATTCATTATTTTTAATTTCAATTACATTAATTCTTTTATATTGTTGACTTCTTTGTGCTAATTGAATATAAAATTTATATCCCATTTGAAACTGTGCTTCTTTAAAAACTACTCAATCACCTTTTTCATCTTTATATTTAAGATTAAAAGGTACTATTCAACAATAACCAAAATTCTTTTCTAATGGTAATTGTAATAATGTTGCTTGATAACATGCTTCTAATACTGTTCTTAAACTTGAATCTGCTAAACCTAATTGATTTTTTACTGCTAATACATTACTTTTAAATCTTTGTACTTCTTTAACATTTAAAACATTTTGATTATTTTTATTTAAATCATTCATTTATTTCATTTCCTTTCATGTTCAAATTGCTTTTTCTCATTCAATTAATAATTCATTAGTTATTTCTATTTTTATTAATTCAATTTCATTTTCTTTAACTCAACATATAAAATGTATATTTGATAATTCATAATTATTATTTTTTAATAATCAATAATATGCTATTATTTGTAATTTTGATTTTTCTAATAATTCTTTACTTAAAACTTTATAAGTTTTAAAATCAATTATTGTATATAAATTTAATTTTTCATTTTTAAATATTAAATCTGGAGTTCCTGCAACAATATCATAATTAAATGCTTGTTCAATAATATATTAAGCATTATCAATAAATTTTGAAGGTAAATATTCTAATAATATATAACAATAATTTAAATAATTTTCTGGAAATAAATCTTTAATAATATTTTTAATTTGATTATTTATATTTTTAATAGTTATATTTTTAAAATATAATTTTGCTACTTTATGAACTGCATTACCTCGAATTCTTGCATTATAAATATTAAAACAATATTTACAGTTATTACATTTACAATATGAATTACCTAAATAATAATCTAATATTTTACTTACTGATATTAATTCTTTATTTTGAATAAAATATTGATGTGTTTCTTTTTTAAAAATTAAATTATTTTTTTGATTGTTTAATTGCATTTTTAATTAAATACCTAACAAAATCATTCATAGTTATATTTCTTTCATAACAATATGTTTTTAATTCATAATGGTCATTTTTAGTAAGACGAATTTTTAAATTTTTAATTAATAATTTATCTTCATGTTTTTTAAGTGCTGCTGCTACCATATTTATTCACTACTTTCTTCTTTCATAAATAATTCTTTAATTCTTTCAACATATTTACCATTTTCAATATCTTGAAAAAATTGTTGATAATTATTTTTTATTTCTTGAAAACTTTTATTTTTCATTATTTTTACACTCCTTTAAAATTTTCTAATTGTAATTCATTAATATAATATTCATATAAGTAATCTCAATTATTTGATGTTAAATACATATCTTCTTCAATCATGTCATTAATACATTTATTACAATAATATGTATTTTCAATTTCATGTAATTCAGAAAATCATATATATTTTTCATTATGTATATTACATTTCATCATTATTACTCATTAATTTATAAAAACATTTATTACAAGTTCTATTTGCAAATGATGAATTTTTATTACAAATATCACATGAACCAAATATTTTTTCTTCTTGATATTTTATATATATTCTTTTATCTTCTTTTAAATTCAACATAATTAATTCTCTCTTTCTATAATTTTTAATATTTCTTGTATTTCAATATATTTTTTATTTTTAAGTAATTTTTCATTACATAAATTTTTAATTAATTCTATTTTTTCAATATTTAATAACATATTAATTTCCTTTTAAATAAAATATTTTTTCATTATGAGTATTTATATCTTTTATGGGTTTAACAATATAATTTTTAACTTTATCATTATATTTATAGGGATTATTTATCTTAAAACCATTATTATCTTGTTCTCATGTAACGTTATATTCAAAACATTTTTGATTTTTCTTATCTGTAAAAATATAATAACCATTATATTGTTCATAAAATGTACAAGATATTAATTCATTTTCATTAGTAGTAATATCTGGAATATTTTTTATATATTTTAAAATATCACTACCTTTAATACTTTCAATATTTCTTTCAATATTTTCTTGTACTCATTTTTCACCTAATTTATAATCAAAATTTTCAAATATTTTTAATGCTATTTTTTTTATTTTTTTCATCAATAGTAGTATATTGTTTAGGAAATCATGTTTCATATTCACCAATTTCTAATAATATACCACCTTTATTTTTTTCATTTTTATATGATTCTCCAACTTTACTTTTAATGTCAAAATTAACAGTTGTCATATAAATTCCTTTCTACGTATAATCCTTTTATCACTGTAGGTGATAAAAGGATTATATACTACTAACTAATACTTCTACTACTTACTATACGTAAGGCTTATGCTACTGTAAGTAGCAAAGCCTTGGAGGGTAGGGGTTCTAGGGGAAGGGAACCAAAATTTCTGAAATTTTAAAAGAGCAACACAAAAATTACTATTGGTTAATTCCAGCACAATAGCCTAAATAATTTTTATTAATTTATGTAATAATTAATTACTTTAATAAAGTGCTGGTTTAATAAAATAATTAATTATAATTGTTAAACAATTAAAAATGAGAGTTTTATCTCTCATTTACGTTTTTACTAAATCTAACTATTAACGAAATACGCCCTGAAAAAGGTCAATATTATGAATTAATTGATTCTTTACAGTCATTAACTTTGCAATATAAAAAAATAAAAGTTGGTTATTTTATTAATGCAAAAGATGGTGTATTAAACCAAGCATTAGTCGAAAATATTGTTTGCTTTACTGAAACTCATATTAAACAAATTTTAAAGCATATGATTGGTGATAGAACTTATAACATTGATATGTATACAAAAATGGTTAATTTTAAATGCTATCAAATAAATACTGCCATCCAATTATTATAAATTAACTACTTGAATTTAAAAATAACTAAAAATAAATTAAAACTTATTAACGTAAACCTTAATAAGAATTTTTGAATTATAAAATTAAGTATTATTGTTGACTAATATTTAGTAAGTGTTAAGATTAACATACAATTGCATATTGAATTAAAAATTATTCTCGTCTAAATTCATAATTTTAAGACAAATTTAAATATTATTGACAACATCGGTATGCTCCCAATTAATTTAATAAATAAAAAGTTTTTAATATTAATATTTAACTATCCCGTGCAAGGAATTGTTACCAATTCAAATAAGTTAAATACTATTTAAAAACTAATCTAAAACATATTTACTTATAAATATATAATAACATAATTCATCAAAATATCAATAAATATACAAACAAAAAGTAAGCATTATCATTCCTTGCACGGACAACAATAATACTTACTACAAATAAAGTATAACAAAAACACAAAAAAATACAAATATTACAAAAAATATTAAAAATATAATTAATGTAAAATTCTTTTTTGTAAAAATACTTTTTTAATTTTACTTTTATCAAAAAAAACTTTATAAAGAAAATCTAAAACATCATTTTTATTAAAGGCTTTTCTCCCTTTATGTACTATTTTTAAATTTTATCACATAAATGGAGATAAAACCCTATCTAGGAAATTATCCCCACATGTATCTAAATCAAACACAAAATTATAGTTTCAAAACTAGGTATCTTATTGAATTTATATGCAGCTTCTTTTGCATATAAATGAATATTGTGTTTTGAAACTTTTATGTGTGTTCGAAAAGTTCGTCGGATGTGTTTTCATGCAGATTCAATCTGGTTTGTGTTTACACCTGTTGATGACACATACCCAACTTCATGATTTACGATTTCATGTTTGTGATAGAATTTTTTGAAACTTCCATATCCCTTCCAAGAATCCGTAAATAGACAACACCCAGTAGAAATGTGTTTCAATGCAAATCATAAAAGGTTTTTCTCATCTGCTTTTTTCAATACTTTCACAATTAGTTTGTTGCTGGTTTTCTCATAAACTCCAACAATCAAGGTTTTATTCACCAAGGATCTTCCTTGTTTTTTAAAACCTACATGTGAAAGATACATTTCATCCATCTGTGCTGTTCCATCATCAATGAACCCTGCATCTTGATTCCAAATTCTAGTTCTGATTTCATGACCCATTCTTCAGGCAGTTTTCAAAGTCACTCCCAATTCTTTTGCAACATCTGTTGATGGAATTCCATGTTTGGTGTTTATTCATCTAAAGATGAGATAAAACCAAGATGTCAAAGGTGTTTGTGACTTGTGAAAAATGGGTGTCATGAAGAATACTAAATGTTTGATGACATTTCAAACATCTTATTCTTCTTAAATCAGAAACATTCAAACTAGAAGAAGCACACCTGATACATTTCATTACTTTCAACTTCGCTATATATTTCAAACAATCGTTTTCATTTTGAAATATGCTATTGAATTCATTTCAATTCATTTTTTCCTCCACACTAGTACATGTGGGGATAATTTCCTTATTAAATTTATTTTTTAATCAATACCTAAATCGCAAACTTTCTAAACTTACATAATAATTAAAATCTTTAAAATAATCACTATTAGCAACATAATCATAACTTCCACCAATTAATTGAGTATTACCTTGCTCATCTGGTTTACTTTTAAATAAATAAAATTCTTTTGCTTTTTCACATGCTTGTACTAATTCTTGTAAACTTAAAGTCTTAGTAACACGAACTACAAGCGGATTTCTACAATTTCTACTAAAAGAATATGCTTGAACACCAACATCTTTTTGATTTAATGATTTATTATTTTCTTGTACTTTTGTTACATATTTACTTAAATATTTAACAACAAATTCATTTGTTCCTTTATGTACAACCTTTAAATCAATACCTTTATTATTACCCGCATGTGTTCATCATGTAGTAATCATACTATATGGTATTTTACGATTAAATAATATGTGAAAATGAACTGCACCACGTTTTTGATATTCATAAACATAAAAATATCTTAATTCACCTAAATGTTTAGAACGTTTAGGGTCATTTCATCAACTTTTTTAAACGTTTAAAAAATAATTGTAAATCATGTTTTGCTTTTCTAATATCAGTTTCATTTTTGTGATAAGTTAAAGTTAAAAAACTTAAAATCCTTGCATTATAAAAATTATGTAATGCTTTTTGAATTAATTTAGACTTAGTACGAACATTATTATTTCTTAATTTAGTAATATTACCAATATTCTTTATACCTAACTTATTTCTTTCATTTTTTAACATATCAATAGGTAAAACAACATTTTTAACATAACAAGCATAAAAAATTTTTTTTAACATAAAAATTATATGAAATATTCATTTATAAAACATCCTGTGCAATAATTTTTAATAAAATTGAATGATTTATAAATCAATATAAATTAATATAAATCTTTATATATCTTATCATAAAATAATAAAAAAAGTATCAAAGTTTACACTTGCAGTGAAAAATAATACTTAACTAATTAATTCTTTTTTATTTTCTTACTAGATTTAATCTATTTAATCTGTCAAAATCTTTATTTTAAATTATAAAACTTTAAAATAATTTTTCATGAAATAACTTTTGGAAATTATTAAAGTTTTTCATATTTTTTAGGCATTGTTTTTTAAATTCAAAATTTTGTGCATAAATTTTTTGTAAAACTAAGTATCAATAGCGTTAATATTTAAAAGTAATAAAAAAGAGATTTAATAATTAAGTTTTTTGTTAAAAATTATCATATAATTAACAATGAACATTTTAATTATGGAGAAAAATATGAATAAGGATATGTATTTAATTAGAGCAGTAGAAATGGCAACAATTGCTGCTTATAAATTTATTGGTCGTAAAGATAAGAACGCTGTTGACTTTGCTGCTGTTGAAGCAATGACAATTATGTTAGATAATGTCCCTATTAAATGTCGTATTATCGTTGGTGAAGGTGAGTTAGATCAAGCCCCAATGTTATTTGTTAATCAAGAACTAGGAAAAGGAAAAACTTTAACTTATGATTTAGCAGTTGATCCAGTAGAAGGTACTTATCCTGCTGCTTATAATATTGCTGGTAGTATTGCTTGTTTAGCAGCAGCAACACCCAATACTATTTTAAAGTTACCAGAAATGTATATGAAAAAATTATTTGTTGGACCCGATTTACAAGATGCTATTAACAATGAAGATGATTTTATTACTAATATTAAAACTATGCAAAAAATGAAAAAACATAATGATTTAATTGGTATTATTTTAGATAAACCAAGACATCAAAAAATAATTGAAAAGTTGCATGATTTAGGTATTATTGTTCGTTTAATTGGTGATGGTGATGTGCTTGCTGCTATTGATGTTATTAACAAGGAAGCAGATTTTGTTTATGGTATTGGTGGTGCTCCTGAAGGAGCATTAATGGCAGCATTAGCATTAAGTGCTGGTGGCAATATTAAAACTAAGTTAATTTCCTATCAAACAATATGACATACTGATGAAGATACTAAGATTCGTGTTAATATTGAAGATATTGCTATTAAAAAATATAAATTATCATATAATAAATATTATTTTACTAAAGATTTAGTAAAAGATGAAAATGTCCGTTTTGTTGCTACAGGCTTAACAGCTGGTGGAAGTTTAAAAGCAATTAAATATTATTATGGTACATATTATTTAAATACTTTTTTTGTATCGCATGGTGTTGCTAGAAATATGGAAGTTACTTATAGTGTTAGTCAGGTTAATAAACTATTGCCAAGTGTTGAAAAAATTATGAAAATATATAATAAATATGTTTAAAAATATTTAAAGGAGAAAATTATGAATGATATTGATCATTTACCTGCTATCCCAGTTTTAGAAAGTCAACGTTTAAAACTACGTCCTATTACTTTAAATGATGCACAAGCATTATTTAATTATGCAAAGAATGAAAATATGACAAAATATGTACCGTGAAAAGCTCATAAAAGTATTAATGATAGTATTGGTTTTATTAATTCTTTATTACAAGAATATAAACAATTAAGTTCTTTAATGTGAGCAGTGCAATTAAAAAATGATAAAACTAATACGATGATTGGTACTTGTGGTTTTATTAGATATTTTGCTCACACTAAATGTTTGGAAATAGGTTATGCTTTTAATCCAAAAGAAGGGGGTAAAGGTTATGCCAAAGAGGCATTGTTAACTGCTATTAAGTACGGATTTGAAAATACTGATAGTATTAGAATTGAAGGCAGTTGTGTTAAAGAGAACATTGCTTCAGCGAAAACGATGGAAAGTGTTGGTATGAAGTTTGAAGGATTTTCCTGTAGTAATTTTATTAAAGATGGTAAAGTCAGTGATTGTAAAATATTTAGTATTATTCGTAGTGAGTATTTTAAATAATATTTTAATATTATTTAAAGAGTAGCTTTATAGAGTTTTTTTTTAAAATAATTACAATTATTAAATTGTTATATTATTTAAAACAATATAAAATTCTTAGTAGGTGGAAATTATGAAAACTATAAAATTTATAGATTTATTTTCTGGCATTGGTGGTTTTCATTTAGCTTTACAAGACTGATCATCAGAATTAGTTTTAGCATGTGATATAGATCCATATTGTAAAAAAGTTTATATAGATAATTTTAATCCGATAAGTATTCTCAGTGATATTAGAGAAATTGATGAAAATAAGATTCCTGATTTTGATTTATTATGTGCTGGTTTTCCCTGTCAACCTTTTTCAAAAGGTGGTTTTCAAAAAGGTTTTAATGATAATAGAGGAACTTTATTTTTTGAAGTAGTTAGAATTTTAATAACAAAAAAACCTAAATTTATTATTTTAGAAAATGTTAGTAGTTTAGTTACACATGATAATGGTAGCACTTTTAAAGTAATAACCAGTGAGTTAGAAAAATTGGGTTATTTAATACCAGAAAACCCATTAATTATTGATAGTTTAGATTTAGGAATACCAATGTATAGAAAAAGAATATATATTCCAGGCATTAGAAAAGATTTTATAAACTCTGATAAAAATTTAGGTAAATATATTTTGGATATAGCAAATAAATCAAAGTTAAACCTTAGTATTTGAGATTTTATATATAAAACAAAAGTTGATGATAAATATTATTTAGAAGAGTATCAATTAAATTTATTAAATATGTGAGATGAATTTTATAAAAATATTGATATTAAAATTATTGGATTTCCAATTTGAACAGATATATTTAGTAAGTATAATTTTTATAAAATGACTTTAGCAACTTTTCCAGATTGAAAACAAAAGATTATTATAAAAAATTTAAATTTATATGAAAGAAATAAATTGTTTATTATTAATTGGCTAAAAAAATATGATAATTTAAATTGAATTAAAAATTCTTCACATAAAAAATTTGAATGACAAGCAGGTGAAAATATTAATTCAATTTGAGAAGGAATTATTCAATTTAGACCTTCGGGAGTAAGAGTAAAAAAATCTGATGTATTATCTACTCTTGTAGCAATGAATCACCCTCAAATTATTGGAAAATATAAGAGATATATTACTCCAGATGAAATTAAATCATTTCAGGGTTTTCCTAAAGACTTTAAGTTAATAGATAATGATAATATTTCTAGAAAGCAATTAGGTAATACAATAACTATAACTGTAGCCAAAATAATTTTGAAAGGTTTATTGAAGTTTTATGATGAAAATAGAACAAGCGACTAAGAATGGTATTGTAGTTATGAACTATGATAATGTTTTAAAGTCAAAGTTAGATATACTCAATATTCTTAATAAAGATATAAATAAATTTAATGACATTTCAATTAATCTTAAAAATAAATATTTTAGTATTTATTATAAAAACGAAACTATAAATATATATTTTAAAAATTTAACCTATGTAGGAAATCCACATCATAAACATATAAAAAGAATTCAAATTGATTTAAATGAAGAAGAATTAAAAGATTTTAAGTTAGGAAAGTTATATATTATTGGAATTTATTATTATGATAATAATTTAACTTTTATTTTTCCAAAGTTAAATAAAATTGATGTTAGAAAGTGAAATAATTCTTCAATAGCATATGTCAATACTATTGATTTAGTAGAAAGTTTAAAATTTGGTAATTTTAAAAAAACTGATAGAAAAAATAATACCATTTATTTATTTCAGGAAATAGGTGAGTTATTAGATTTTATTATTACTGGTAAATTTGTATATAAAAATTATCCCATAAAAATTTTAGAGAACTTTGTAGAAGAAAAACTTAATACTGTACAAACATGATATGGAAAATTATGTTATGGAGAAATGATTAGTAATAATTTTAAAGATAAATTTCAACCAGAATGAATTGGGTTTTATTTTGAGTATTTATTTTATGATTTTTTAATTAAAAATAATATTTCGGAAAAAATATTTAAATATTTAAATATTAAAAATAATTCTGAAATTTTTGATTTATGAATTTTAAATTCATTTTATGGAGATTTAAAAACTCATTCATTAAATTCAAATGCTATTTTAGGTAATGACGGCAAAACAGTCACAGATGCTATAAAAAAATATGGAAAAATATGATTAATAACTTTATTTCATAATCCAATTTATGATAAAGAATATAATTATCAGTTAAGTAAATTTTGAAATATTTTACAAAATAAGGAAAATTTAGATAGTTATAAAGATAAGATGAAAAATAGAACATTATTATCAAAAATTTTAGTTTTAGAAATAACAAAAGAAAATCAAAAGTATTTAAAGATTTTTAATCAAGGGAAAAATAGCGGTATAAATAAATCAATAAGAAAACCTAAAATAAAGATTGACAATAAAGATTTTGAAAATTTTGTTATTTATCGGAAATTTTTAAATGCCATTTAGTTATTTATTTAAAATGGAATTTTATAATTAATATTCAACAAAAATTTGTAATTTTATGTTTTTAAATTAAAATAAATAAAAATTAATTAACAGTAACTTTGTGTTACTTTTTTTTATAAAAGAAATTATTTTCACACATTATTAATAATTATTAACTATTGTTTTCACCATTTAATAGTCATATATGTATGATTCTGATATTCAACAAAAAATATGTTATATTGTTATTAATTTAATAAATGTTCATTACTAATATAGATTTTATTATTTATTTATATTAGTTTTTTTATTAAATTATTTAGTTAAATAAACATATTTTATTTTATAGATTAGAAAGAGAGAAATAAAAATGCCTAATAACAAAAAAGAAAAAAAATCTAATTTACCTTTATCTGAGTTAGAAATTAATAATAGTGAACTAGAAAATAATATGAAACCAGAATCTCCCAAGAAAGATAAAGATGTTACAAAAAATGTTGGTAAAACAGTTAAAAAAAACTTAATTTTTATAGTTCCTCCCATTGTTGCAACAACAATAATATTAACAGGTGGTAGTGCAGCAACAGGTTCTTCTGTTGTTGCAAATACTGCTATTGAAAAAAAATAAGAAATAATAAAACAAAAAAGAAAGTTAAAAAAATCAAAAAAGAGAAGAACAAGAAAATCTAAATAATCGTTCTAATAGACAACCATTATCTGAATTAAATCCAAACATTAATAATTTTAATAATGATATGTTATCAGTTGTTAATAATTTAGAAACTAATGCAACACCTCTTTTACGTACTGAATCAGTAGCAAGACTTTAAAAAATATTTTATAGATTAGAAAGAGAGAAATAAAAATGCCTGATTTTAAAAGATTGAATTCAAATGTGTCTTCATCATCTGAACAAGAAATTAATGATAATAAAAAAGTAAAGAAGTCTAGTAGAATACCATCACTAAAGAAAATTGCAACTAATGTTGAAAAACAATTTAAAAAAATATGCCTATTATAGGACCTGTTGCAGTTGGTGGAGGATTACTATTAACAGGTGCTCCTGTAATAGGAGCACTAGCAGCAACAGCATCAACTGCTGTTGTCGCTTCTATTGCTGATAAAAAACTAGAAACTAATAAAGCAAAAAAAGAAAATAAACAAAAAAATGAAATATTTAAAGAAGAACAAATGGAATGTTTCAAATCAAAATTAGCAAGTCAAAAAACACAATATGATTATGAAAGAAAAACATTTGAAGTGGGACTGCTTGAAAAAGAAGTAGAAAACAAAAAATTAAAAATTGAATTAAAAATGTTAGATGATCATTTAGAAAAACTAAATAATAAATCTAATAGAGAACCGTTGTCTAAATTAAATCCCAATATTAATCAGTTTAATAATAAAATAGTATTAGGTGCTAATAGTTTAGAAGCAAATATAAATAATAGTGATAAAACAACATTAAGACCAAGTTTAGATTAAAGGACAGGTAGAAAAATTATGTTTGGATGATTAGATGATATTGCTAAAGGTATAGAAGATATTGGAAATGATATTGGTAAAGGTGTAGAAGGTGTTATATCAGATATTGGTTCGGGTGTAGAAGATATTGACTCAGATATTAGTGGCATTTGAGAAGATATTTCAAAAGGATTTGAGAATTTTACAAAAGACATAGGAAATTTTTTTGAAAAAGGTTGACAAGGGATAGAATCATTTTTTAGTGATTTATTTGAAGGATTAGACTTTTTACTTTATGTTGTACCAATAGTTATTGGAGGAGCAATTGCTGCTGCAATAATTGTCAAGATTTATAAGGTAATAACTAAACTACAAAAAGATAAACTAGTACGAATGAATCTTAAAGATACACAACGTCAAAGAAAACTTAATAAAAAAAATAGTCCTTTATTAGGAACACTTAGTGATAAAATTGTAAAAAGTAAAAATAAAATTAAAAAAAGAGAAGATAAACTGCAAGACGCAGAAAATAAATTAAAAAATTTAAAAGCAAAAAATCAAAAATTAGAAGAAAAAGAACTTAATAAACAAGTTAAAATAGCTAAAAAGTTAAAAAAAATTAATAATTTTCAAAATGAAGTAAATGATAGTGAACCATTAATTACTAGATATAATTCTTCACCTTCATGTTCATTATAATATTTTTTTATTGTCAACAATATAATATTTTATTCATAATATTATTTTTATAAATTATATTAAGTTAGTTGTTAAAGAATGATAATTAATTAATGAATTTTGCAAAAAATGAAGTTTTATAAGTAAAAATATAGTTACTCTAACTTATCAATGTTATAATTTATCAAAGGAATAACTAATATTAATTTATGAAAATTTAGATAGAAAGGTGCTATTGCCATTAATATGTTTTTTAAAAGTGTAAAATTCAAGAAGACAAATGATGATTTTGAAACAGATGATAATTCTTAATCAAAAGGTAATATAGAAGGAAAACAAGAAATAATTACACCTTTTAAACAGTATAAAAGTAAAGATAGTAAAAATCTTTTTGCTAAAAAAATGTTATTAAAAAGAAAACAATCAAAATTAAATAGTAAGAAAAAATTTAGTGTTCATGATTGAGGGATTGATAATACTAATTATGTTTTTATTGATTTTGAAATTGCAAATTCGAATAAAACAAGTGCTTGTCAATTAATTATGATAAAAGTAACACAAGGTAAAATTGTCAAAACTTATAGTTCGTTAATTAAACCACATCCTGAAGAATTTACTTTTTCTCATTTTCATGGAATTACAAGTGAAAGTGTATCTTTAATGTCAAATTTTAAAGAATTATGAGTAGACATCGTTGCTTTTTTTACTGAAAATACTGTTGTTATTGCTCATCATGCTAACTTTAACATTAATATCTTAAGATCATTAATTAACCATTATGATTTAAAATGTCCTAATTTTTTTTACATTTGTTCAGTTAATCTATTTAGAAGAACATATGATTATTCTAATAACCGTTTAAGTGCTTTTGCTCATAGTAATCAAATTAAATTTGATCATCATGATCCATTGGCAGATGTTACCACTTTACATAAATTAATTAATATACATTTCAGTAAACATTACCATTTAAAAAATTTATGTAATAATCTTAATATTAAAACGGGGAGATTATTTGGTGATTCTTTATCTTAATTAATATAAGATGTATTTTTATATATAAAAATACTTTTTAAGTTTAAAGGTATAGTAAATAAAAATTTGCAAATTTAAAAATTAACATTATAATTATACTTATGTAGAGATATTAAGATAAATTATTTAAGTCAAATTGTATACAAAAGAGGTTACAGTTATGGAAAAAGAAATAGATGTTGCATATGTTTTATCACCATTGGATACAGTCACTAATGTTAATGACAAAAGTGTCTTTTCAATAAAAACACATCTTGTGCTAATAAATAAAATACTTAAAAGTAAGTAATTACTGGTTTTTAATTAGTATTAATGATTATTAATTAAAACAGTTGCTATTTTTAGGTGCAACACTAATTCTTTGAATAATATTTATATCTTGTATAAAATATAATGAATTATAATCGAGAAGATTATTAACTAAAATTCAATTTTATTTAATAAAAGTCTAAAAAGTACATGAATATTTTGCTTTTTTATGATAAAATTACTAAAGAAATTAAAAATAAAATTTCTTATTTTTGATGTTATTAATTTTGATATGTAATATTTTATGAAATGGAGGTGAAATCAATGAAATATGACTATGAAATTATTGTAATTGGTGCTGGTCATGCTGGTGTTGAAGCGGCATTATCTTCTGCCCGAGCAGGTCATAAAACCGCTATTATTACTCTTGATAAAACTAAAATTGCATTAATGCCATGTAATCCTTCTATTGGTGGACCCGCCAAAGGAGTTGTGGTTCGTGAAATTGATGCACTTGGTGGCGAAATGGCTAAAGCAGCAGATGCTACTGCTTTGCAAATGAAACTATTAAATCATTCACGTGGTCCAGCAGTTTGAACTATTCGTGCTCAATCTGATAAAATTGCTTATTCACAATATATGCAAAATGCAATAAATAAACAAGAAAATTTAACAATTTTAGAAGTTATGGTACAATCATTAATAATTGAAGAAAACACTGCTAAGGGTGTTATTTTAGAGAATGGCGAAAAAATTACAAGTGAAATTGTGATTTTAACTACTGGCACTTATATGACAGCTTTAACTTTACAAGGTCATAATAAAAAATCAGAAGGACCAGATGGTCAAAGAACAAGTAATGGTATTTCTGAACAATTAAAAATTGTAGGCTTTAATATGATACGTTTAAAAACAGGGACACCACCTCGTATTAAAAAAAATAGTATTGATTTTGACAAAACTAATATTGAACTAGGTAGTGATTTACCTTTAGCGTTTTCACATGAAACTAAATTTTTTTTACCATTAGCAAAACAATTACCTTGCTATTTACTTTATACAAATGATAAAACTCATACCATTATTAATAATAATTTAGATAAATCACCAATGTATAATGGTGAAGCACAAGGTACTGGACCACGTTATTGTCCAAGTATTGAGGATAAAGTAGTACGTTTTGCTGATAAGCCTCGTCATCAAATTTTCTTAGAACCAGAATCACTTGCTTTGGATTCAATTTATGTCCAAGGTTTTTCAACATCGATGCCAATTGATGTGCAAGATAAAATGTTGAGAACATTACCTGGATTAGAAAATTGTGAAGTATTAAAATGAGCATATGCTATTGAATATGATGCTTTTGAACCAACACAATTATGACCAACATTGGAAACTAAATTAATTAAAAACTTATTTAGTGCTGGTCAAATTAATGGTACTAGTGGTTATGAAGAAGCAGCTTGTCAAGGTTTAATGGCCGGAATTAACGCACATTTAAAAATAAAAAAAGAAAAACCATTAATTTTAAAGCGTGATGAAGCATATATCGGAGTTTTAATTGATGATTTAGTAACAAAAGGAACAGTTGAACCTTATCGTTTATTAACTTCTTTAGCTGAAAATCGTTTATTATTACGAAACGATAATGCTCAAACAAGATTAATTAAATATGGTTATCAAGTTGGCTTAGTTAGTGAACAACGTTGATCACAATTTAATATTCAACAAACATTAATGTCTAATATTGTTGAAAAATTAAAAACTATTAAAATTAGTCCCAATTCAGAAGTTGCTAAGTATATTATTAATAATAATTTAGGTTCAATTCCAAATAATCATATTATTGCTTATGAATTATTAAAACGTCCACGTGTCAAATTATCAATGTTTACTTCACAGTTACCTTTAATAAATGATTTACAATATCATGAATTAATGGAATTAGAAATTACAATTAAATATTCGGGGTATATTAATCAACAACTAAAAATGGCGCAACAAACTAATAGTTTAGAAAAAAAACAAATTCCTAGTGATATTGATTATGATTTAGTAGAAAGTATTACTGGTGAAGCTAGAGAAAAATTAAAGCGTGTTAGACCATTAACAATTGGTCATGCTACAAGAATTTCTGGTGTTAGTCCTGCTGATATTCAAGTTTTATTATTTTTTTTAAAGCGCAAATATCCAAATTTAAATATTTAATAAATTAGCGATTTTTTAATTAAGTTCGCTAATTTTATATATTAAATATTTTACTTGCATTTTAAAGTTTAAAGAAGATTTTAATTTGTGATGACCAAAAAAAATAAACAATAATAAAAATCGTAAATCTGAAACAATGACCCAGATTTAAGGGGTGATAAATTTATGAATAATGAAAAACAAAAATAGTATAAGAAAAAGTGATATCAAAAAAAGAAAAAAAGAATATACTCAAAGACCTGAAGTGAAAGCAAGAAAGAGAAAATATAATCAAGAGTGATATAAAAAAAATAAAGAAAAAATGAAAGAATATGCTCAAAAGCCAGAAGTGAAGACAAAAAAGCAAAAATATGAGCAAAAATTTGAGGTAAAAGCAAAAAAGAAAAAATATGACCAAAAAAGATATCAAAAAACTAAAAAAACAAAACAAGAATTACAATTTAATTAAAATACTATCAGTATCTTTATTATATTTAAATTGAAAATTATATAAACTTAAAAGTGATGATGCTACAAGATTATTGCTTGTTTTTAAAACAAAAAATTTACCAACTCCAAATTTATCAATTGGCCCAGTATAAATTAATTTACCATATTCAATAATATTAAAATTATCAATAATATCTTTTTTTTCATCAATCATATGAGTTGTTAATAAAATATTTGTCATTCTTTTTTTAAATCTTGTAAAACAGAAGTAAAAAATTTTCTTGATTCTGAATCTAAATTAGCTCCTGGTTCATCTAAAATAACTAGGTTTGGATCATGTGCTAGGGCAACAATTAACATAATTTTATTTTTCATTCCTGAAGAAAATGAATTTAAAGATTTATTACGTGATTCTCATAAACCAAAAATTTTTAATAATCTTTCTAAATTTACTTTTTGAAATTATTGTTGTTTTACCTAAAAATTTCAAAAAATTATAAGCACTTAATCCCTGAGGAAAATTTTCTATATTCAAAGAATAGCCTAAACTATTTTTTGAAAAAGTTGTTCCCGCTTTATAGCCATTAATGGTAATTAATCCTTCGTAATTACTTTTTGGAATAGCACCAATAATTGATTTCAACAGTACTGATTTACCACTTCCTGAACGGCCAACTAAATCATGAATAGTTCCTTCAAATACAGTAAATCTAATATTATTCATGTGAAATTTCTTAAATTTTTTACTATAGTTTTGAACATTAATTAAAATTTTATTTTTATCATTTGTTGACATAAATACTCTCCTAACTAACTTATCCAATATTCTTTTTTTAAGAAAAAACAAAATGATAAGAAAAATAAAACAATACACAACACACCGTAAAATAAAATAACAATCAAATTATTTTGTATGCTTGTAGTATTATTAACATCAATTTTATATTAGCTATTTAAATGAAAAGTAAAATCAGGATAACTAAATAAAGTATTTTTTTGAACATTAAAATCAATACTTGATAAAGCTAATGGTTTAAATCAAAAATTACCATAAAATCCCATATAATTTGTTCACAGTTGCCATTCCATTCCTATAAAAGTAATTGGTTAAAATTTATGTATAGTATATAACAATTGTATATTATCAAATTTTATGTATTTTACAATTAATTAAGTTTTTATTAAAAATAAATTTAAAGTATGTAAAATTTATATAAATAAGTTAAAGTTAATAGTAAATGATTTATTTTTTTGTTTTTTAAAATCATTGAAAAATTAGATTTTCAAATAAATGATCTAGCAAAAGATATAAATAAGAACGTAAATGGGACTAAAAATAAAATTAAAATTCCTCATCATTACATTTTAGAAATAACAAAAGAAAATAACTTTGAAAATAATAACAAACCAAATATTACTATTAATAAAATTAATTGTCATAAATCCTTTTTATTTATATTCTTTTTTCTTTTTTAATAAACTGTTTAATTAATTTGCAATAAATTGATTGTTTGATATTAATCTAAGATTTCTTGTATAATTATAAATAAGTATTATTAGTAGGTGGTTTTTATGTTTCGACGTTTTCTATTATTTACTATAATTTTGCCAACAATAACTACTATTAGTAGTAGTATTTATGCTTGTACTTGAAATTTACAACCAACAGTTTTATTAATAACAAGTTATCAACAAGCACAAAATCAAAACATTTATGACCGACTTGTTTATCAAAAGTTACAAACTTTTTATGGTAAAGATCATGTAGTAACATTGTTTAGTTCTCAAGATGATAATTATTATGCATTAATGTTGAGAAACTTTTTATCTACATATAATATCAAAAAAGTTTATATTTTAAATCCTAGTTTTCAAAAGTATATTCCACATCATAGTGAAACTAGTAGTTATTCTACTAAAAACTTAATTAGATTATTATAACAATTTCAGAATGTTAAATTTTATTTTTTTAATAATATTATTGCTGATACGGTTAAAGTCACTAATAATATTTATGATATTAGATATAATATTTATAACGTAACTAGTAGCCATTTAAATTATGGCAGTAAAATTTCTGAACATTTTCAACAAAATGTTCAGGATAGAATAATAAATAAAAATTATAACTTTGATGTTGATGACAACGGTAAATTGATAGTTAGAATTGGTATTATTAATAATATTGGCATTGATTATGATCAAACTATTTTGAATCAATTTGCTGAGATAATTAATGGTATTGATAACCCAAAAATTACATATAAAATTATTTATGCTAATCCTCATGATAGTTTTGTAACAAGTAATATTTATAGTGCTGATAGTGTTGCCGGTGTTGGTCAGATTGCCCAATCATTATATGAGACACATGGTGTTAATTTTATTATTAATACTAATTATTGATATAACAGTATTATTGCCTATACTGCTAGGTTAATATATTCACGTCCAACCTATAGTAAAACTATTAGTTTTGTTGGATCGAATATTATTAATAATAATGACTATGTTTATGATAATATTAATTATTTAGTTTTTGGTTTTATGCCTGATTTGAAAATTATTGATGAAACATTTAAAGAAGAGATTAATCCTAATTTTAAAATTATACCTAGTGCTTCAGAAAGTAAAATCAAAACTTATGGTGTTAATAACATTGATTTTACTAATCAGTATGGAGATATATAATTATGGAAAAAACAATATTGAAGTTACAAAAAATTAGTAAATATTATGATACTCGTGTTATATTTGAAAATGTTAATTTAGAAATAACACAAGAAATTCATGCCATTTTTGGTAATAATAGCGTTGGTAAATCAACATTAATTAAAATGCTTGCTGGTTTTGAACAACCTTCTAAAGGAAAAATTGTTATTAATAGTTTAAGAAAAGGATGTTATTTTCCTCGTGATCCTAGTGAAATGCTTTATTTTAGAATGGCTTATGCTGGTCAAGATGATTTTTTCTTAGACAATCTTACTGTTAAACAAAATATTATACTTGGTAATGAACCAACTATTGCCAAAATTTTTCCTAATTGAAAAGAAGCTGAATTTAAAATTAATAATTTAATGGAAAAATATAAAATTAAGCTTAATTTAAATAAGAGATTATCAACAATTGCGATTGAAGAATTAAAAAAATTATCTTTACTTCGTGCTTTATTCAAAGAACCTAAAATATTGTTGTTAGATGAACCAAATGTTGGTTTATCTGATAGTCAAAAAGTAGAGTTTTGAATTATTTTTAAAACATTTCGTAATGAAGAAATAACGGTCCTTTTCACAACTAGAGATGAAGAATTTGCTAAAATAGTTGCTAACCGAGTATCTTGAATTGAAAACTTAAATATTGGTAAAAAAAAGTAATGAAATTAGAAGAAAATACTAAATTGTTTACAACTAATTATTGAGGTAAGATTTTTAATTATAAAAAACAAAAATCGATAAATTCAGTACCAATGCTTTATATTGATAATCTTTCTTTGAATAAACCTAATATTTCAAATTTTCATAAAATTGAATTTGCAATTCGCCCTGGTGAAATATATGGTATTTATGATTATGAAAACCTTTATAGCGAGGTTTTACTTGAAAGTATAGTACGTATGATTAAAACGCAAACAGGACGCATTTTTTTTCAAGAACAAGAAGTAACTTATTTTAAACCGCAAGAAATTAGTAATTTAGGAATTGATTGAATATCTGGAAATTATAGTAATACTGCTATAATTCCTGATGCCACTTTATTTGAAAATTTTACCTTTTTAAATTATAATAAAGAAAAATATGTAACTAAATCCGGAGTTGTCAAAACAGCCGTTGTTAATAAAAAGGTACGAGAAATTATTAAAAAATATCAAATATTTAACGATAATAATATTTTTATTAAAATTAATAAATTATCAAAAGGAGAAATACAGAAATTTGTATTAGCAAGAAGTATTGAAGAGCAACCATAATTATTAATTTTATCTAATCCATTTTCTGATTTAGATGAAAATTCTTCGTTATTAATTATTAAAAAGATAATAGAGTTACGCGAAAGTGGTTCAAGTATTTTAATTATTGATACTGATCCGTACTTATTACAATTATTGTGTCAACGAGTAGCATTTATTTATCACAAACAATTTGTTTGTAAATTGGAAAATAAAAATGTTAAAGTTGAAATAATGAACAATCCAGCACTATGGAATGATTATCCTATTACAAATGAAATAATTGTTAAAACTGATAAAATGTATCAATTGCCACAAACAAAGTGAAGTTTGAAAAAGAAAAAAATAATCAGAACAATTAATTATTTGAAAAGACCATTTGTCAAAATTACTAGTTGAATTAATAAAAAAAACGGAAAATATTAGGTCAAGGTTGGGTTAAAAGATGTTGGAAAATATTAAAAAATGAAATTTTTGATTAGTGGGTGCATTATTATTACTAATAACTCTATTTTTTGTTAGTTTATTAATATTATGTTTACAAGTTAATCCATTATCATTTTGGAAAACTATTTTTATTAATCCTTTAACTAATTTAGTAAGTTTTAGTAATTTAATTGAAACATATAGTGTATTAATATTAACAGGATTAGCAGTAGCTATTACTTTTAAGTATCGTATTTATAACTTTGGAGTTAGTGGTCAAATGTTATTTAGTGCTATGATAACATATGTATTGGCAGTAGCTATTTATAAAAGTGTTGGTCATAGTCAATGAATTACTCCTTTTCTTTTATTAATTGCAGTTTTAATTGGTGCTTTAGTTGGTTTAATTGTTGCAATTTTAAAAAATTATTTTAAAATTCATGAAATTATTAGCACTATTTTATTTAATTTTATTGCTTGAGAAGGATATAAAGGTTTAATAACCAGTAATGTTTATCATAGCTTAAAAATTCCAACACAAATTACTAATCTTAGATTTTCATTAATTAGTGGACCTTTTAGCATTAGTAATTCATTTTCTGCTGGTATTATTATTGCTATTATTGTCTTATTAATCGCAATTATTATTTTTAATAATCGCACTCTTGGTTTTAAATTAAATGCAATTGCTAAAAACCCCGTTGCTGCAAAATATGCCAGATTAAATACCCAATATCAGGGTTTAATAATTTTACCAATTTCAGGAGCGATAGCAGGAATTGCTGGTTATCTTTATTTTTTAGGAGTTAATAATAATTTACCTTCGCTTTCTGCTCCAATTCAAGAAGGATTTTATGCGGTAGTAGTAGCTGCTTTAGCGGGATATACGCCAGGAGTTATTTTATTTTCATCATTTTTTATGAGTTTATTTATTAGTCCTATTGAAAATAATGCTTTTATGTATTTGAAAAATCCAGAAATTGCAATAATAGTATTATCAATAACCATTTACATTATTGGTATTTATCCTTTTATTTGGCATTACTTAACTCATTCTATTGCTATTAAAGAATATTTAATAAGACTAAAAAAGAAGTTAATATGAAAAAAAATTAATTAAGAATGAACAACAAAATGTTAAAATTGTTAATGTTGAATCAAAATCTTCAAAAATTTTTAAAAAAAATAAAATATTTAAAAGGAAAAGGAGAAAAAAATAATTATGTTACTCTCATTTTCAACAATTTTAGTTAATACATTATTATTTGCTTGTCCATTATTGTTGTTATGTACAGGTGGAATTTTAAATAATAGAGCAGGAATTGTTAATTTTGGTTTTGATGGTATTATGTGTACTGGTGCTGCCATATATTGTATAATTGTTTCACAATTAAAAAATAATTTGGGTGGTGGATTTGCAATTTTGGCATTTTTTATCACTATTATCATTGGAATTGTATTTGGCTTAATTCATAGTTTAGCAACCTTATTATTTAGAACTAATCAATTTTTAGTATCAATGGTTATTAATTACTTTGGTTATGGATTAGCAGTAATTTTACCATTAACATTTACTGGAGAAATAAATTATGCATTAGCAAGTATTTATATTTATCAATTTTCTTGAATTGCAATTTTGGTAACCTTTTTAGCAATTTATATTTTTGCAGCTATTTTATTTTTGACTAAGCTTGGATTATACATTAGAGGAATTGGTGAGAATCCAACCGCAGTAGCTTTAAATTATATTCATGTTCGTCGTTCTCGATTTTATATTTCGCTATTTTCTAGTTCTTTAGCTTTTTTTTCAGGTGCTTTATTTGTTTATGTACTTCCAAGTACTTTTATTTATAGTAATAATTTTGCTGGTATTGGTTTTTTGGCAATTGCTTTATGAATGATGGCACACAGTAGATTTTTTTTAACTTCTATTATTTGTTTTATTTTTTCTTTTTTATATCAGTATATAAATGCTTCACAAACATTTATAGTTATTAGTAATAATATTCCAAGTTGATTATGAGGTATGTTTCCATATTTAATAGCATTAGTATCATTAATGATTTTTCGCCCTAATACAGAATTGGTAAAAAGTTGAGCGCAACCTTATGTTAAAGCAAGTAGAAAATGACAATAAATTATATGCTAACAATGTTTTAAAACCTTTATCAGTTTAATAAATATAATATTTTAAATGTTTTTAATAAATTCATTTTTTATTTTTATTGTGTATAATAAATTTATTAAACAATGAAAAAAGGGGAAATTTAAATTATGGTAAAAAACTTAAATGACAGTTTTGAGAAATTGGCTGAACAGAACTGGAATGGCAACTTTTTTTAGGACTGTTTTTTGGTAGACATTTGTGCTTGGTGTTTTATGGGGGTTAAGTAGTTTAGAGTGCTGTGGATTCTTATGTTGTTGTATCAATTGATATAAGCAAATAATTCTAATTTTAATTGGATTAATGATGTAAAATTTTTATCATTAATAAATTCTGTTTTGAAAGTTTTGAAAGTTGCTTCAGCAACAGCGTTATCATAAGGACAACCTTTTTTTGCTTAAAGAGCGGGTAATATTGAAGGCTAATAAAATTTTATCAATAGTTTTATTATTAAATTCATTACCGCGATCGCTATGAAATATTTGAATATTTTTTAAACAACGATTTGAGCACATAAATGCTTGATATACTAATGATGCATCTTTTTTAGTACCTACACTATGTTCAATAATTTCGCGATTGTACAGGTTGATTAATAAGCAAATATATTTTCATTTACCATTAACTTGAACATAAGTTAAATCACTAACAATAACTTCATTTTTAAGCCTATTATTAAAGTCTCTATTAACAAGATTAGTAATTTGACTATCATTGACTTTATTATGATAATTTTTGTATGATAATTTAGTGTATTTTGATATTAAATTATGTTTATTCATAATTTTTTTAATTTTTCGTCTTGATAAATTAATTTTCTTTTCTTTTAGAACAACTTTTAATCTTCTTGTTCCATAAGTTTCTTTATTTTCTTTAAAAGCACTAATAACAGCTTCATCATACATATTATTTTGAATTTTATCTTTTTTTTCTTGAAATTAAAATAATATGTTGATTTAGAGATTTTTAAAAAACGACACATTGTACGAATTTTATATTTAACTTTATTTTTAGTAATAATTTCTATTTTCTGCCTATTATTAGTGCTGCTTGCTTTAAAATATCATTTTCCATTCTTAATTGTTTTAATTCTTTTCTTAATTTAATTAATTCATTTTCTTCAACAGAACGGTTATCTTTGGTTTTAAAACTGCCTGAATTAGTAAATTGCTTAATTCAATTATAAGTAGCTGCTCTTGTAACATTGTACTCTTTAGCAAGACAAGACACTGACTTACCACTTTGATATAAAACTACTATTTGTTTTTTAAATTCATCTGAATATGAGTTAATATTGGCCATAATTATAATTTCTTTCTTTTAACTAATTTGTTCACTTGTCTACGTAATTAGTGTCCAATAAAGTGTAACCCATCCAGTTTCCATTCCAGTGTGTATTTGTCTTGGTGTTAAAATTACTATTTCTACAGTTTTCTATCTTTGAACTTCTTTTTTTGTGAGTATTTCAATTTCGTGTTTATTCAATTTATTTATATTTTGTAGATTTATATTTATTTTTTCTTCATTTGTTTTAATAAATAGTATTTCTCTTTTCATTCTATTTATGAAATATGGTTTATATATATTTATTCATTTATTAAATAAAGCCTTTGATAATTCTTGTGATTTTAGAAAATTTTGATATATTTGGTCAAGTTTATTTTTATATTCTTTGATAGTATTTGTTCAATTGTTAATTTCTATAATTGTATTTAATGAACTATTATTAATAGATTTTGTTAGTTCGTTTGAAAAATTAAGTAAAATTTTCATTTTTTTATTTTTCCTTTCAATGGTATCAATTAAAACATAAAAACTCATTTACTTTAAATTAAGCAATGAGTTAAAAAAAACTTTTATAATTTTTTTAATAATAATTATTATATGTGTTAATTATATTTGAGTTTAAAGAAAATACAACGAAAATGATATTTTAAGCATTTTAAATTATTTAATTAATTATTAATTAAAAATAACATTAAATTTTGAATGATAGTAGTTATGTGATAAAATTTCAAGCATATAATAAAAAAAACATTATAATTAAATATAAAATTATAATTAAATTATATTTAATTATTTAAAGCATTATATTTATAGTCTACTTTAAATAAAGTATTTTATTAAAAGATTGATTTAGGAGTAAGCAATGAATAAAGATTGAACTATAGGTTTAACTAATTTAACTTTAACACCAATAATGGAACAACAATTAAGTCGGTATTATAAAATTTTAATTGCTGAAAATAAAAAATATAACTTAACAACAATTATTGAAGAAGTAGAAGTTTATTATAAACATTTCTATGATGCTCTTTTAATTAGTAATAACATCACTTTGGATGATCAAAATATTTGTGATGTTGGTAGTGGTGCTGGTATACCAGGAATAATTTTAAAAATTTTTTTTCCCAAATTACAATTAACTATTATTGAATCAAATACAAAGAAATGTCAATTTCTAAAAACAGTAATTACTGAATTAAACTTAGAAAACGTTTATATAATTAATCAAAGAGCAGAAGCATTTGCTCATCAATATCGTGAAACATTTGATATTGTAACAGCAAGAGCATTAGCACCGCTAAATATTTTAAGTGAATTATGTTTAGGATTAGTAAAAGTTGAAGGATTATTTATTGCCTATAAGGGTCTTAAAGTTGAAGAAGAACTTGCGTTGGCACAAAATAGTATTAACACAATGGGTGCAAAGTTAATTAATCAATTTACTGTTCAATTACCAAACAACTATGGTCAAAGAACAATCCTTCATTTTCAAAAATATAAATTATGTGCTTTAAAATATCCAAGACCTTATCAACAAATTAAAAGTAAACCTTTGTAAATAATATTAATTAAAATTAGTGTTAAACTTAATTAGTAGGATAAAATATTAGTCTATTAATTTAGAAAGGTAATTATTATGGGCAAAATTATTGCAATTGCTAATCAAAAAGGTGGAGTTGGAAAAACAACTACTGCTACTAATCTTGCTGCAGGTTTAGGTATAAAAAATAAAAAAGTGTTACTTATTGATTTGGATCCACAAGGTAGTGCTACTATTTCAATGGGTTTTGCTGCTGATAAAGTTGAACAAGATATATATGATTTTTTAGTACATGATGTTCCATTGGAAAAAGTCATTAAAACTGAAGTTTGTCAAGGAGTAGATTTATTACCATCGACCATTTCTTTGGCGGGAGCCGAAATATTTTTATTAGAGCAATCTCGTAATAAAAGAAATATTTTATTAGAAAAATTAGAACCCGTAAAGGAAGTATATGATTTTATTATTATTGACTGTCCGCCTAGTTTAGGATTAGTTAATCGTAATGCTTTAGGTTCAGCTAATTCAGTTATTATTCCGTTACAAGCTGAGTTTTATGCATTAGTTGGTTTGGTACAATTATTATCTACTATTCGTTTAGTACAACAATTATTTAATCCCAATTTAGAAATTGAAGGCATTTTATTAACTATGGTTAATATTAGAACAACTTCTTCTGTTGAAGTTATCAAAGAAATTCAAAAAAATTTTAGAGAAAAAGTTTATAAAAATTATATTCCAAGAAATGTAACCCTAAGTGAAGCACCAAGTCATGGTAAAAATATTTTTAGTTATCGGCCACGTTGCAGTGGTGCTATTGCTTATCAAAGTTTAGTGAATGAGGTGTTAAATAATGTCTAATGATAAAAAAAATCGTATTTCTGCTAAAGGCTTAGCATCAATTTTTGGTGAAGGTTTAAATGATTTGATAACTAACATTGAAAGTTCACCAGAAATTGCTAAAACTTTTTCACAAACTATTTCTCTTGCTAAAATTATTCCTAATCCATATCAACCACGTTTAGTATTTAATGAACAAGAAATTAAAGAACTAAGTGATTCAATTAAAGTTCATGGTTTAATTCAACCAATTATTGTTAAAAAAACGATAACAGATGGTGTTTTTCAATTAGTTGCTGGTGAACGTAGAACTAAAGCTGCAAAATTAGCAGGTTTAACAGAGATCTCTGCAGTAACTATTGAAGTAACAGATCAACAATTAATGGAATTTGCTTTGATTGAAAATATTCAACGTGTTGATTTGAATGCTTTTGAAGAAGCACAGGCATATCAAACTTTAATTAGTAAAATGAAATGAACTCAAGAACAACTCTCACAAAAAGTTAATAAATCACGTAGTCACATTGCTAATACTTTACGAATTTTGCAATTGCCAGTAGAGATTTTACAAATGCTTCAACGCAATGAATTAACAATGGGTCATGTTAAACCATTATTAAGTTTAGGTACTAATCTTAATTTAATGGTAACTATTGCTAAAAGGGCATATAGTGAACAATGAAGTGTTCGTAAGGTTGAAGATGTTATTAAGATGCAACAATTAAGTTTAAATCAAAAACAAAATGTTAATAAAAAGTCAGATCTTCATTTAGTAGCATTAGAAAATACTTTATCAAGAACTTTAGATACTAAAGTAAAAATCAATAAAAAACAACTAATCATCAATTATAGTAATCACAAAGAATTAAATCGAATTTTAGAATTTTTAAAATCAATATAAATTTAAAATGAGTATAAATGCTTTAAAACATTTATACTCATTTTTTATTTTGTAAATTTATTTTATGTTATTTCTCTAAAAGGAAATATTAATCCTGAATTAATATAGATAATTAAGTTTGTAATAAAAACAAATAAGATAGACAAACCAATTGCAATTTTACTTATACTTAGTATGATTAATAATTTTTTTGATATATCATGAGGATAAGTTAAAAGTTTCTTTTCCATATTTTCCTCCTAAAAGTTATATTTATTTTTAAGCCTTACTTATTTATAATTATATACTATTGTAAAAGTTTTTATCATTATATTTGATGTTATAATGTTATTTATTAAATTAAGTATCATTTTTGTTTTGTGTTTGCTTTTATAATTTTTTTATTTTAAGATTTGTTTGTTATTAAAATATAAAATTTGCTATTTTTATAATAGTGTTGCTAAAGATTTTTTATATGGATACTCAACAAGATTTTTATATCAAAAAGATTTTTTTATGCTTGTTATGTTAAAAACGTTGTTTTGCCTATTTCTTTTTTAAATAATTTTGGAAATATTAGGGGTAAATCTTATGTTTGTAATAAACAGAAATTAAGAAATAATACTTCTCGTACTAAAACTAATTTGATACAAAAAGCATTACATAATTTTTATGATAGTCAAATGTTAAGTTTTCTTACTTTAACTTATAAAGATAATATGCAAGATATTAGAAAAGCAAAAAAAGATATTCGCTTATTTTTTCTTAAATTAAAGAAATGATGAAATGACCCTAAACTTTCTAAATATTTAGGTGAATTAAAACATTTTTATGTTTATGAATATCAAACTCGTGGAGCAGTTCATTTTCATATATTATTTAATCGCAAAATACCTTATAGTATGATAATTGATTGATGACCACATGCTGAGAAACAAGGTATTAATTTAATTGTTGTTAAGAAAGGTACAAATGAATTTGTAATTAAATATTTGGGAAAATATGTTACAAAAGCGTTAGATGATGTTAAATCTTTAAATCAAGCAGATATAGGTATAAAATCATATGCTTTTAGTCGTAATTGTAAAAATCCTATTGTAGTTCGTGGTATTAAAAAGATGAGAATTCAAGATATAATTAATGCAAGTTTTAATGCTACAAATGTATTTTATTTTAAATCTCAAAGAGATAGTAGTGGTGAAACTGTTATGATTGGGGTTATTATCGAAAGTACTGTTGTAAATGATTATTTTAAAGATTATGAAGATTATGAAAAATATGTATATTTAAGTGCTTTATCGCATAAACATTATTTACGGACTAGTGAAATAGGTTATTTAATTCAAAAAGATAAAGATGTTTTGACTTGGGTAGATAAAGTTTTTGGTAATAAAGTTGAGATAATAGATTTTAAGAAAAGAGTTTTGCACTAGAAAAAAAACTATTTTTTTATATTTTTACTTGTATATATATATATATATATAATTGTTATTGTCAAAATAATTTAAAGTTACCTTAGCAGACCTTACTTTATTTTGGCATTTTTTGTTTTTACTTGAAATATATATAAATATCTGGATGGGTTACACTTTATTGGACACTAATTACGTAGACAAGTGAACAAATTAGTTAAAAAAAAGGAATTATAATTATGGCCAATATTAATTCATATTCAAATGAATTAAAAAAACAAATAGTAACTTTATATCAAAGTGGTAAGTCAGTGTCTTGTCTTGCTAAAGAGTACAATGTTACAAGAGCAGCTACTTATAATTGAATTAAGCAATTTACTAATTCAGGCAGTTTTAAAACCAAAGATAACCGTTTTGTTGATGAAAATGAATTAATTAAGGAAATTATCCCCACATGTACTAGTGTGGAGGAAAAAATGAATTGAAATGAATTCAATAGCATATTTCAACATGAAAACGATTGTTTGAAATATATAGCGAAGTTGAAAGTAATAAAATGTATCAGGTGTGCTTCTTCTATTTTGAATGTTTCTGATTTTAGAAGAATAAGATGTTTGAAATGTCATCAAACATTTAGTATTCTTCATGACACCATTTTTCACAAGTCACAAACACCTTTGACATCTTGGTTTTATTTCATCTTTAGATGAATAAACACAAAGCATGGTATACCATCAACAGATGTTGCAAGGGAATTGGGTGTGACATATAAAACAGTTTGAAGAATGGGTCATGAAATCAGAACTAGAATTTGGAATCAAGATGCAGGGTTCATTGATGATGGCACAGCACAGATAGATGAAATGTATCTTTCACATGTAGGTTTTAAAAAACAAGGAAGATCCTTGTTGAATAAAAACTTGATTGTTGGAGTTTATGAGAAAACCAGCAACAAACTAATTTTGAAAGTATTGAAAAAAGCAGATGAGAAAAACCTTTTATGATTTGCATTGAAACACATTTCTACTGGGTGTTGTCTATTTACGGATTCTTGGAAGGGATATAGAATTTTCAAAAACTTCTATCACAAACATGAAATCGTAAATCATGAAGTTGGGTATGTGTCATCAACAGGTGTAAACACAAACCAGATTGAATCTGCATGAAAACACATCCGACGAACTTTCCGAACACACATAAAAGTTTCAAAACACAATATTCATTTATATACAGCTTCTTTTGCATATAAATTCAATAAGATACCTAGTTTTGAAACTATAATTTTGTGTTTGATTTAGATACATGTGGGGATAATTTCCTAGATAGAATTTTATCTCCATTTATGTGATAAAATTTAAAAATAGTACATAAAGAGATAAAATTTTTAATTAAATTAAGAAAAGAATTAAAACAATTAAGAACGGAAAATGATATTTTAAAGCAAGCAGCACTAATAATAGGCAGAAAATAGAAATTATTACTAAAAATAAAGTTAAATATAAAATTCGTACAATGTCTCATTTTTTAAAAATCTCTAAATCAACATATTATTTTAATTTCAAGAAAAAAGAAGATAAAATTCAAAATAATATGTATGATGAAGTTGTTATTAGTGCTTTTAAAGAAAATAAAGAAACTTATGGAACAAGAAGATTAAAAGTTTTTCTAAAAGAAAAGAAAATTAATTTATCAAGACGAAAAATTAAAAAAATTATGAATAAACATAATTTAATATCAAAATACACTAAATTATCATACAAAAATTATCATAATAAAGTCAATGATAGTCAAATTACTAATCTTGTTAATAGAGACTTTAATAATATGCTTAAAAATGAAGTTATTGTTAGTGATTTAACTTATGTTCAATTTAATGGTAAATGAAACTATATTTGATTATTAATCGACCTGTACAATCGCGAAATTATTGGACATAGTGTAGGTACTAAAAAAGATGCATCATTATTATATCAAGCATTTATGTGCTCAAATCGTTGTTTAAAAAATATTCAAATATTTCATAGCGATCGCGGTAATGAATTTAATAATAAAACTATTGATAAACTTTTATTAGCCTTCAATATTACCCGCTCTTTAAGCAAAAAAGGTTGTCATTATGATAAGGCTGTTGCTGAAGCAACTTTCAAAACTTTCAAAACAGAGTTTATTAATGATAAAAATTTTACATCATTAATCCAATTAAAATTAGAATTATTTGATTATATCAATTGATACAACAACATAAGAATCCACAGCACTCTAAACTACTGAACCCCCATAAAACACCAAGCACAAATGTCTACCAAAAAACAGTCCTAAAAAAGGTTGCCATTCCAATCTGTATATTTATAACTAAGATGGTTTTACCCACATCTTAACTTGGTTTTAATTAACCGTTTGCTAAGGAGGTTAAGTTTTTTTATGTTTAAAGTACAGTTAGTTAATATTGAAAAAGGGCCTATTATTACCGATAAAAATAATAAAGGTCAAACATTAAAGTTTGATGTTTTGAAGTTTGTAGAAATAAATAAACAAAGAAGCGTGCCAACTGGTCAAACACGTGATAAATGATATAATCCGGAATTTGCTAGTGATTTTAATAATTGTTTATCTATTGTTGATTTAAAAGTTGGTAATTTTTATTCACTTGAACTTGATTTAAGCGGTAATATTAAAAAATTTTCTAATTGAAAATATTTATTTATTAAAAGGGTAATTTTAAATAATTATTAATATGTTAGGAGTTAATTTTAAATTATGGCTAAAAATGATAATCGTTCATGTGAACAAGCATTTCATTTAGCGATTTATATGTGTAAACTTTGTGACCAAGTTATTTGTCCTAAAAGAGTTTTACAAAACTTATATACTAGAAAATATTATTGTCCAAATTGTATATTAGATATTGCTTTAAATAAATCAATGAGACAACAAGAAAGTAAGTTAAATTATGAGACATAAGTGTAGTGATTGGACTTATGAGCGAGTATATGGTTGTGAAATGTGTTATAGAGTTGCTAATGAAATGGAACGAATAAGAAAAGAGAATAAAAGAAATAAGTAAAAATTGAATAAGGGGCTTATATATGGATTATATATATTTCATTAAGCCCTAATGGATTAGATTATAATTCATAAAGGCTTTTATCCCTTTATGTACTATTTTTAAATTTTATCACATAAATGGAGATAAAATCCTATCTAGGAAATTATCCCCACATGTATCTAAATCAAACACAAAATTATAGTTTCAAAACTAGGTATCTTATTGAATTTATATGCAACTTCTTTTGCATATAAATGAATATTGTGTTTTGAAACTTTTATGTGTGTTCGAAAAGTTCGTCGGATGTGTTTTCATGCAGATTCAATCTGGTTTGTGTTTACACCTGTTGATGACACATACCCAACTTCATGATTTACGATTTCATGTTTGTGATAGAAGTTTTTGAAACTTCCATATCCCTTCCAAGAATCCGTAAACAAACAACACCCAGTAGAAATGTGGTTTCTTGCAAACTGCAAAAGATTTTTACTATTTGCGTTTTTCAATACTTTTACAATTAAATTATTGGTTTTTTTTGATAAATTCCAATAATCAAGGTTTTATTCAACAAGGATCTTCCTTGTTGAATAAAACCTACATGTGAAAGATACATTTCATCCATCTGTGCTGTGCCATCATCAATGAACCCTGCATCTTGATTCCAAATTCTAGTTCTGATTTCATGACCCATTCTTCAAGCTGTTTTATATGTCACACCCAATTCCCTTGCAACATCTGTTGATAGTATACCATGCTTTGTGTTTATTCATCTAAAGATGAGATAAAACCAAGATGTCAAAGGTGTTTGTGACTTGTGAAAAATGGTGTCATGAAGAATACTAAATGTTTGATGACATTTCAAACATCTTATTCTTCTCAAATCAGAAACATTAAAACTAGAAGAAGCACACCTGATACATTTCATTACTTTCAACTTCGCTATATATTTCAAACAATCGTTTTCATTTTGAAATATGCTATTGAATTCATTTCAATTCATTTTTTCCTCCACACTAGTACATGTGGGGATAATTTCGTTCATAAATAAGCTTCTTATTAGTATATAAAGTAAGGAGTTTTATTTATGCCTAATGAGTTATAACAAACTAGTAATTATACTTTAACTAAAATATTAAGAACTGGAATAAGTCCATTAAGTGCTATGGTTGGAGTTAGTGCATATTATGGTCAATATTTAAAAGACCCAGTATTAGGTTCTATTAATTCTTTGTTATTTAGTAAAAAGTTAGGAATTGATATATGGAATATTAATCAAAGACTAACTACTAGAAATAAAGTTATTAATAGTTATAAAAAGATATTTTTAGGTTTAGGAACAATTGATTTAATTAATTATGCTAAGTTTGTTCATTATGTAGATAAGTCAGTTTCTTTATTAAGAGATGAACCATGTTTTTGACCACCTTGCCCTACTGAACCCCCAATTCCTAATCCAATACCAACACCTAAGCCAGTAGTTGATAATCCTTTTGTAGATTGAGATACTTATATATCTTTAAATAGTTTTGGTATAGCAAATGTTATTAGTGGTTTAACTAAATTAATACCTAATAGATTTCAAAATATAAGAAAGATAGCAAATATGGCTACTGGTGGATTTTTGATTAGTAGTGGTATTGCTATGGGTATTAATAATGATTTTAGTAATTATTTTGCTATTCCTACGATTATTGCGGGAGCAAGTGAGATTATAAATACTTTATTGTTACCGTTAGGATATACACATAATAATACAGAATTACAAGAAGTATTTACTGATGAAAGAGCAAGATTAATTAATGGCAGTGTTAATGATTATCAAAGTACAGATGACGGTATGGTGGTTGATGTTGATTTAAATGATGATAGTATGTCAGAGATTAATTTAGATAGAGCAAGTTTAAATCGAGATTATTCTTATGCTTATACACTAGGTGGTGTTTAAAGTGAAAATATATATGTGATGAATTTTAAAATTTATGGCATTAACTGGATGTATTACATTTAGTATATTTTTAGGATTAATTCCTAGCATTATATTTTTAGGAATTGTTTCAACTAAACCAGTATCTATCTTAATTGGTATTGTTGTGGGTTATATTGGTATTCCATGAAATAATATTAAAAATAAAATAACAAATTGATTTTTTAAGAGAAAAGAAAATAAATTTATTAAAAAGAATGATTTAAAAGTTGAAAGAAAATCAAAAACAAAAATTAGAAAGAAAATTTCAAAATTTAAATAATAAAGTAAAAGAATTAAAACAAACATTAGAATTTCAAAGTAAATTATTAGAAATTAATAATGAAAATTTAAGAAATAATGAACAAAATAAAACTATAATAACATTTATTTTATAAGGAGTGAATTAATTTTATGAAAAAAGATAAATGAAAAAATATGCCAAGACAAAAATTGCATAAGAAAAAAGCAAAAAGAAATTTTGACCAAAAATTAAGTGAAAATATGAATTATGATGATTTTTTATTAGGGGGTAAAAAATAATCGTTAAGTGAATAGTTGTGATAATTGCTGTGCTTGGTACTTCTTCGGCTTTTAAAGGTACTATTAAAAAGTTAGTTTGAAAATTTAAACATAGAAAACACAATGTAGTTGACCCAGATTGTTGATATTGTAAAGAACAAAAGCGTAAAGAAAGAGCAAGAAAAGAGTTAGAGGAGGGAGGTGATTAGTATGCCAAAAGGATTAAGTGCTTTAATAGAAATGATTGGAGGTATTGGCCAAAAATTATTAGAATCTTTTAGTTATGTTTTTAACTGAGTATTTGCTGGTGATTCAATAATGACAAATTGACCGGTTTTAATTCCAATATTTATGATGGTTTTAGTATTTATTAAAGAATTTATTGGACATATTATTCGTGGATTTAGATAGAAAAAATTAAAGTTGTTTTTAGGAGGTAATAGTTATGATTAAATTATTTTTTGCAATAATTTTTGTTTTTCCTTTATTAGGTAAACTTTTACCTTCTTTAAATAATATTGTGCAAAATATTTTGCAAAGTTATATTACTGATTTTTCTGGTTTACATAATTTGTCTTTGGTTATTAAAAGTTTTATTTTTGGTGATAGTTCACAGCAAATAGTTTCAATGCCAGCACCATTGTTAGCAATTATTTTAGTGCTTTTTACTTTTTCATTAATTTTAAAATTATTAAAAATAATATAGTAGTAGTTTATTATGGGTGTTGCTTTTATTTCAAAAGTTTTAGAACTATTTGGACAAATTTTTATGAAATTTTGAAATTTGCCAATAGCAGATTTAGGTTTTAATTTGGGAACTTTTGTTGTTTTTATTCTTTTAATAAAGTTTGCAATGTCAGTTTTTAAATATTGATATTCAGCCAGTTTCTACATCTGGGAATGTAAAGCAAAGTTATAGAAATATTAAAGGCAGTTCAAAATTTGTTGGTAAAAAAATTGCTAAGGTTCATAGTAAACGTATTGATAAATTAAAAAAAAAATAAAAAACAAGGTAAATTTAAAGGTGGTGATGGTGGTAACAAATTTACTGGAACATCTAGTGGTTGAGGAGTTGGTAATTAGTTATGAGTGATTTTGTAAATAGTATATTGCATTTAATTTTTATATTTTCTAATAAAGATATTTCAATATTTTTAAATCAATCAAATATTACTGATGAAGTTTATATTTTGTTTAATTTGACTTTTTGATTGGTATTAGGTGTATTTTTTAATTTTGTTTATCGTAGTATTAAATTTATTTTTAGGTCATTATTTGGGTAGGTGTTAAATATGAGTGTTTGAGATATTTATAATCAAATTCATAAATGTATAGTTGATTACTGAACTATGTTTATAGGAAGTCCAGTTGACCAATTTACTACTATTTTATGAAATTTAGTAGTTTATGGGCCACAGTTTTTTATTGGATTTATTATATTTTATGGTTTATGGTGAGTTTTAAGATGTTTTTTTGGTAAATAATTATGTGATTTAAGTTTGCTAAATTATTTTTTGTTGTAAATACTTCTGTTCAAGCACCAACTTCTTTAATTGTTTCAAATGACCCTAATGTTGTTAATTATGATATTAAAAAATAAATGATTAAACACGTTAAGTATAATGATTTTAATGATTGAGCAACAATTCCATGAAATTCTGCTTATTTTGACATTGACCAACCGGATTTAAAATTAGTTAGTGGTGAAATTATAGGTGGTGTAGATAATGATTTGGATTTTGAATATCAAAGTGATGTTGTAGGTGTTAAAAAGACAACACTTAATACTGGAACTGGTGTTTATTCTTTTAGGAGATATCAGTTAGATGATATTTCCCGTATTATGTTCAATCATAATTTTATTCAATATGGTAAAAAAAATCGGCTTCTTATTCATAATTTAAATCATTGAGTTAAACCTTTAAATTTACGTTTTGAATTTAATTGAAGAAATTGATAAACCTTTAAGTTTTTATATTCAAGGTTTTATGTTTTATTTTAATTATGAGGCTTTTTCTACATTTACTGGTGATTTTGCTTTTAGTTTTTTAGATTATGTTGGTGATACAAAATATGTTTTTAAAGGAAAAATTGGTAATGATGTTTATATGCAAGATTTGTATAATTTTGTTACTATGCCGGTTCGTGTTCCAAATTTAAGACATTTAACTGTATTTTTTGATATTCATGGAACTACAAATTTAACTATTCCACCGGAGGTTTCATTTAGTCAAATTAATATTTTTTCAAGTGAGAAAGTTGTACCAGTACCACCAAATAGTCCTTTGTTCACTTGTCTACGTAATTAGTGTCCAATAAAGCGTAACCCATCCATAAAAAATTGCTGGTGTACAAATACAAACCATTAATGATAGTGCTAATATAGTAATTTTATCAGTTCAACATGCAAAATTGATTACTATTTATACTGGAAAAGGTAATTTAAAAGGTAATGTATGAAAATTAGAAGAATTACAGGAATAATATTATGAATAAAGAATTTACTTATTTACATGAAATTAGTTATTGATTATTAAATAAAAGTGATTTTACTCATAGTGAATATAATTTAAGTGGAAGTAGATATTCAAGTAAAACATATAGTATTGTAGAAGAATTAGCAATATTAATTGCAATTTCAATTAAAGTTAATAAATCAATTGCTATATATTGTTTTAGGAAATTAAATAAAGATATTAATGATTTAGTTAAAGAAATATATAATGCTTTATTAATAATTGGATTAAATGATTATAAAGATTTTAGTCTAAAATATCCAAATAAACAAGCAGATTTTCGTTTTAAAGGTAGTAAATCATTTATTAGAGTTATGGGTGTATATAGTAATTCAAATGATAGAATACCTTTAAAAGAACTTTCTCGTAGTGAAATAAAAGGTTTTGATTTAGCAATTAAATGATGTGAAGAAGCAAATTAATTTAGTCAACAAGAATTTCAAGCAATTACATTTGCATTAGGTAATGCTAAAAAAAGAATAAAAATAAAAAGTTGTAATCCAGATAATATTTATCAATATTTTATTGAATATATGAATAATATTGTTCCATTTAATTTAGAAATTATGAAAAAAAATAATGAACAAATTAAATCAGTCTTTGATAATAATATTTTTAAATTATTTCATTATTCAAATTGAAAAGTAAATGCTCATAATTTGACATTAGATATGATTAATGATTTAGAAGAATTAAAAGTATTAGACCCTATTAAAGCACAAAGTTGATATTATGGTGTACCTAGTATTTTAACTGGTGCTATTTTTGCAAGATTTTTAGATAAAGTTAATACTAAATTAGAATTTCAACCATATTATTTTAGAGCAGGTTTAGATATTGGTTATGCTACAAGTCCAAACGGTCATCCTACAGCAGGAAGTTTATGATGTTTAAATCAAAGTAAAACTAAAGCACATAAATTAAGTGAATTTTATCATAGTAATAATACTATGCAATTTAAAAATACTTATGAATTAGCAAATAGTATTATTGATTATTATTTACATGAAGCACAAAAATATCATGTTATGTTTTCTGGTTTTACTTGTTATGTTGATTATGGTAATGGTGTTCAAGCATTTATTGATGTTTTAAATGTAGAAAAAAATAAAAAAAATATGAAATTATTAAATTTTGAACCAGTTGATAAATCAATAATGTTTTTAAAAGATAGAATAGATTTTACTACTACTGGATTAATAAAACAATTTCTTAGTTATAATTGAGAACGTTGTCCTAATACTAAACTTCAATATAATTTAATTCAATGATTATCTAAAACTAAATTAGATAATATTAATAATGAACCACAAATGTTAGATTTACATGATGATACTTGAGATAGTGATTGTTATGCATTAATGAATGATATGAAATGATTAATTGAACAAATAAATAATGAATTATTAATTAATAAAAATAAATTTAATTTATTTAATAAGGAGTGATAAAAATGATAAATAATAATCCATATTAATATTTAGATACTTTTGATAAAGTAGAATGATTTTTAGATATACCTATGATTATTGCTCAAAAATCAACTAAATTATGATTAGGTAAAGGTTTATTATTTCAAAGTAAAGATAAAAATTTATTAGATTTTTTAAATAAATTAAAAGATAAAGATAAATGATTTGAAAGATTATATAAATTTGGTTTACAAGAAAGTTTATTAGGAAAATCATTTTTAATGTGAATGTTAACTAAAAATAATGAATTAGCATTACTTGTTCCAACACCAAGTTTTATGTATAGAGTTGCTAAATTTAATGAGCAAGAACAATCAACAGAATTATTTTTTCAACAAGAACAAAGTGATAGTGCAAAATTAACTTGAGTAACAATGCAAAATGGAAAAGTAAAAGTTGAAGTATTTAGTGGTTCAAAAGAAATTATTTTAGGTTCTACAAAAACTAAAATGAAACCAGATATTGAACCAAATTGAAGAATATGAATTAAAAAATTCATTTGATTATTTACCAATTGTAGAAATAACTAATTTACCGTATTTAAATTTATATGGTAATTCAACACAATTAAATACTTATCCAGATTGTCAAAATGTTTATAAATTAATTCATGATGTTAATAAAGCATTTACACAAAAACAAAAAGAAAGAGTATTAAATAGAACTAGAGCATTAGGTAAATTAAAACCAGAACAAATATTAAAATTAAAAAATAATGAAATTGATATTAGTGAATTTGCTGATGATTTTCTTATTGATGTTGGTGTAGAAATTTATAATAAAAATGGTAATTCAAGTATGGTTATTATTCAAGGTGACCCTAAATTTGATAATTATTGATTAGATATTAATAATACTGCTAAATTAATATTTAAAGGTGCTGGTTATGATTATGATGAACATGGTAGTGATGTTTATACTAATAAAACTCAAAGTATTTTTAATAATAAATATGATATGGAAACTACAGAAACAAAAATTGCACATTATACTCCTTATATTTATAGAATACTTGATATTTTAGTTACTTATTCAAAAAAAGAAAGTGGTCAAAATTATTGAAATGGAATTAGAGAAAGACCTTATAGTTTTAAATTTATTCCAATTGCTATGACTCACCAAATTGTACAAGACCAAATTATTAATTCAAGATTAAATAATGGCACAATGTCACAAGAAGAAGCAATTGGTGAATATGATAATATTGACCATTTAATGGCTGAAAATAAATTAAAACATATTATTAAAGAAACTAAAAAAATAAATAATGAAATTGGAGAAAACACAAATGATAATGAGCAACGCAATGAAAATTTAATTAATGAAACAAGCACATCTAGAATTAAAGCAAACTCAACAATTAATAAAGAGATGTAGTTATTGAAAAATATTTTCATTTATTATAAATAATGGTACTATACCTTTAACTGTGAAACTGGTTATAAACCAATTAATAGTAAAATAAGTGATTTTGGACAATATGAATTAATTTTAACTGGTAATACTCCAGTTGTTTGTATTTGAAAAAATAGTACAAAAATATATCAAAAAAACAAAGGAATTATTGACCCTATAACTCATAAACCTAGTGGTCAAGATGAATTTTATACAAAACAATATAAAATTGGTGATTATTGAAATGCTTATTTAATTGATGATACAAGTGGTGTTGATTTTAGTAATTTACCAAATAATCAAATATTTAAAACAGTACAAACTAAAAGACAATATACTTTAGTAATGTTTGAAGAACATATTACAATTGATGATTATTTACATTTTTTTGTTTTATTTAATGATGAAAATGAAAATATTGGTGGTAATAGCGGAAAAAATCAAGATAGACAATTATTATATATTTCAAATGTAACAAATTATTATAGTCCTTATAATGCTGCATTTAGTATGCAAGTTTTAACTTTTAGTAGTTTAAATGATAGAGTAATTAGTAGTGGTCAAAATACACTTGATTTTGTACAATATGCAAGCCCGGGTAGTGGTTATGCTTTTCCTACTATTCAAAAAGGAAAAGTAACATTAAATCGTACTTTAATGAAAGATATAGGAGTAAGATATAGTCATAGACAAAGTTATGGATTAGAATTATTATCAAGTTGTTATTATTATGGAAGACCAATAATACAAGGTCAAGAACCAATACAACAAAATAATGAAGAAATATTTGAAAGTAAAGTATTTGCTTCAAGAAGATTATTTATTGCTGGTAATAATGAAAAATATACAACTAATATTAAAAATAATGGTGGTTTACTTGCTGGTATAAATGATAAAATAACAACAAGTAGTCATCCAGAAACAACATTTTATAATATTATGGATGCTAAACCTACTGGATTTACTAATTTTAAAAATTTTACAGAATGATTAAAAACTTCATTAAATTTTCAAGATAATTTATTTGTAACAAAAGATTTTAAAGGTATGCTTTCTTTTGATAAAGATAAAGCAAGATTAAGTAATGGTACATCAGTAGGAGAAGCTAAATTATTTTGAGATAGTGAATGAAATATAAATAATTTAACGGGTAATTATAATGTTGATATGAGTAGTAATTTTAAATATAAAGACCCAGATACACATTTAATTATAGGAAGTCCAACTGTTGATTATAGTAAAATAACACAAAAATATATGTCAACAATATTAAATTTTAATTCAGTTGTATTTAGTCCTTTAATACAAATGCCTTATGATTCAAATCAATGATTACCTTTTGCTTTAAGTGATATTCCTTTAATTGGTAAATTATTAAATGCTTTAACATTAGGTATTTGAAGTAGTTGAGTTATTACTCAAAATGTTCAACAATATAAAAAAATGTTATATTTTAATGGTTTTATGTCAGCATTTTTTACAATTAATTTATAAAGTATTATTGGTAATGGTGGTTTAATTCCCTTAAATGCTTTTACAAATGATAATGATTTTACTATTGGTAAATTATTAGGTGCTAATGTTTCAACAACTGCTATGACTATGAAATTAAGTGATAGAGTAAGTGTTTATCCATGAGACCCTACTACTGGTCAGAAATTAACTATAAAAGAACAAATAAGTACAGTTGATTTATCACAAAAGAAAAATAATAAAGTTTATATTTTAGCAGAAGATACTGAATTTTTAGATATTGCTTCACCATTTACAAATGAAGATAAAGATTGTCAATGAAATCCTACAAGTAATGGAGTTATAATCTTGAAAACTTGCATTTAAACCTTCACTATCAGCAATATTACCAATATCATTTAATTTAATAAGGAAATTATCCCCACATGTACTAGTGTGGAGGAAAAAATGAATTGAAATGAATTCAATAGCATATTTCAAAATGAAAACGATTGTTTGAAATATATAGCGAAGTTGAAAGTAATGAAATGTATCAGGTGTGCTTCTTCTAGTTTGAATGTTTCTGATTTGATAAGAACGAGATGTTTGAAATGTCATCAAACATTTAGTATTCTTCATGACACCATTTTTCACAAGTCACAAACACCTTTGACATCTTGGTTTTATCTCATCTTTAGATGAATAAACACAAATCATGGTATACCATCAACAGATGTTGCAAAAGAATTGGGTGTGACATATAAAACAGCTTGAAGAATGGGTCATGAAATCATAACTATAATTTGGAATAAAGATGCAGGGTTCATTGATGATGGCACAGCACAAATGGATGAAATGTATATTTCACATGTAGGTTTTAAAAAACAAGGAAGATCCTTGCTGAATAAAACCTTGATTGTTGGAGTTTATGAGAAAACCAGCAACAAACTAATTGTGAAAGTATTGAAAAAAGCAGATGAGAAAAACCTTTTATGATTTGCATTGAAACACATTTCTACTTGGTGTTGTCTATTTACGGATTCTTGGAAAGAATATGGAAGTTTCAAAAACTTCTATCACAAACATGAAATCGTAAATAATGAAGTTGGGTATGTGTCATCAACAGGTGTAAACACAAACCAGATTGAATCTGCATGAAAACACATCCGACGAACTTTCCGAACACACATAAAAGCTTCAAAACACAATATTCATTTATATGCAAAAGAAACTGCATATAAATTCAATAAGATACCTAGTTTTGAAACTATAATTTTGTGTTTGATTTAGATACATGCGGGGATAATTTCCTAGATAGGCTTTTATCTCCATTTATGTGATAAAATTTAAAAATAGTACATAAAGGGATAAAAGCCTTTAATAATAATAGGTGTAAATCAGTTTTTAGAATTAGTATAATTTAATCCTAGAGGCTTTTTAATAATCTGTGTATCTTTGTTTTACAAAGTTACTAGTTTAGATTAATTCTATCTTCAAATTTTATCATAAAATGAGCAATTGCTGTATTTCAATTTTGAATGGGCGTTGTTCATTTTTTTGTTATATTTTCAATTGCTAAGTAAAATATTTTGAAAACTGCCATATCATTTGGAAAAACTTTTTTATTTATAATAACTTTTCGTAATTGACTATTAACAGATTCAATATCATTTGTTGTATAAATCACTCTTTTGATTTCTGCAGGATAACTAATAAAAACCATTAAATTATCTCAATTTTTATATCACGATTTAGCAATTTGAGGATATTGTTTATTTCATTTACTTTCAAAATTTTCTAAAGCTTGCATTGCTTGTTCTTCACTACATGCACTATAAATTGGTTTTAAATCTGTAACTAGTGATTTTCTATGTTTGTATGAAACATATTTTAAACTATTTCTAATTTGATGAACTATGCATAATTGATGTTCGGTTTTAGGATAAACTGATTGTATTGCTTCTGACATTCCTGTTAAATTGTCACTACAAGCAATAAGAATATCATTTAAGCCTCGATTTTTCATTTCTGTGAAATTAGATAATCAAAAATTAGAACCTTCATTTTCACTAATTCATAAACCTAAAAAATTTTTTTTACCTTCTAAATCAACTCCTAGTGCTATATAAACTGATTTGTTAATAATTCGTTTATCTTGTCGTACTTTAACTACTATACAATCAAAATAAACAATCGGATAAACACTTTCTAATGGCCGATTTTGTCATGCTTTAACATCATCAATAACATCATAAGTAATTTGACTAATAACACTTTCACTAATATCAGCACCATGATATAACTCTTGTAACTGCATTCTAATATCTGATAAAGTCATGCCTTTGGCATATAATGAAAGAACTTGTTGATCAAAACCATCAAATCTTCTTTGTCTTTTTGCAACTATTACTGGCTCAAAATTACTATTACGATCTCGTGGTACATTAATCTCAATTTTACCTTGTTGGGTTATTAATTTTTTTGAATTTATACCATTGCGAGCATTATCACTATTATTATGTTCATTTTTTTCATATCCTAAATAATTTTGCATTTCAGAATTCAACATTTTTTCAACTAATCTTTTTGTTAATTCTTTATATAAACCTCCCTCTTTAAATACGGTTGTTAAATCCTCAGTATTTTCTAATAATAAATCTACTGCTTTTGATATTGGATCATTATTATTAATATTTTGTTTTTTAGACATACGTAACTCACTCTTTCTAGTTATTTAATTTTATTTACTAGAATTAATTAAACATAGTTATTTTTGTAAGTTACACAGATTACTAAACATTACCTAATCCTAAATATTTATTTGAATATATTGCATTCATATTAAAATTAAAATTAAATGTGATAATTTCATAATCATCTTTAAATTTATCAATATTTTCATATCCATAATCTTTAACATTAATATGTATATAGTTTAAAAATTTACCGATTTCTTGATTTTCTCTTCAATTTGGTTTCATTCTATAGTAATGTATATCTTTACTTGATAATGGTTCAGAAATATTATTATTAATTCCATATTTATTTTGATTACTTAAATCAATAAATATAGAATGCGCTCTCTCTATTATTCGTGCTGGATGAATTGATTGTGGATAATTAAATGGTTGGTTAAATTTAAAAGTATTATTTGCTAAAATAAATGTATTTTGAATTAATCTACTATTATTACTTGCTTTACCAACTGTTTGATAAGTACCACTTCAAATACTAAAATTATCATTAACAGCACCATTTCTATTATCAGGCATACTATAATGTTATTTTAAAATTACTTTTACCTACAACTTTAATATCAATCATATCAATTGCTCATTTTATTATATTTGTATTAGTAAAATCTGGTGGTTGTAATAATGATGTATCAATATCATCTTTTGCTAATAAATTAACTAAATTTTTATTTTTAATATCTAATTGGGCTAAATTTACTGTTTCTTGTACAGTATATCATTAAATGATTGATTATTAATATCAAACCTTGCCATTGATAATTTATCAGTTAAATTAAATGTAAATGATGTCATATGACTTGCTGAACCCAATGCTGATTGAATTGAATCTGGTGTATCATTTCTAAACATATCAAGTGGTATAGGATTACCACTAGGTAGTGTTGAATATAATAATGTTGTATAAAAAGTATAAAATTCAGCAGATATTAAACCATTTATATAATTAAATTGTGGAATTAACAAGTTACTACTTAACTTTGCACCAATATCTAAACTACCAACAAAAGCATTCATAAATGAACCAAATAATGGTATAGTATTAAGATTAATTTTAATAGTTTCTCTAACTTTTAAATGTATTTCGCTAATAGGATTATAAATAAAATAATGTAATGCATTTATAGTATTTAATTGCTTAAATTTATTATTATTCATATTATAATGAGTATTACCAATAAATTTTTTATTATTTTTATTATAATATTGAAAATATGGATTACCAGCAGTTGCATAATTATAATCTTCAATTTCAGCACCATTTAAAAAATTATTATCTCAATAATTTACTAATCTATTTGAAACATCAACTTTATTAGTATTTTTAGTTTTTTCTAAATTAGTAAGTAAATGACTTTCATAATGTTGAGTTGCACCATCATCATATAATGGTAGTACTTCTTTTCTTCATTCTGTATAACCATCCATAGTTGATTGTCCTTGAACAGTTAAAACATAATTAGTTTCTGTTAATGCTTGAAAACTTACTGGGTCATAAGTTGAACATTGATATTCTCAAGGAAATAATAATTTACTTGGAAATTGTCGATATTTATGTTGTTTAGTATTAATAGGATTATTATCAATATCTCTTCCTCTTTTACTGAACCATAAAAAAATATTTGACAATGAGTAACTGGTAATGGTGTTAAATAATTACTATCTAAAATAATATTATTATTTTCATCTAATGCTGGTAATGCAACTGGGTCAGCAAGGGCACCTAATTGTACATATTGATTAATTGCTAATCCACTATGTGCTAATTTATCATTTAATGAACTAAAAGTACATTGAATATATGCTAATTCTTTATTTTTATTATTATAAGTTTTACTAGCAACTTCAAGAATATATCATTGTCTATCAACTTTAATTGATTTATCAGTATTTATAACTTTATTAATTTCTGGAATCATATATAACTTATATAAATTTGAAACAATATTATTAATAAAACTAAAATTCTTGTTTTTCATTTGGAATATTAATAACTACATTTTTAATTGCTTGTTCTTGAATGAAACTATTATCATTGGTAGTTGCTGAATAAGTAATACCTAATTGGTCACTTAAAATATTTCCATAAAATACATCACCAATTTGTAATTGTTTATATGCTTCATCTGGATTATCTTTATTTTGAATAGGATAATGAGAATGGTCTCATACTGCTTGTATTGCTTCTCTTCCAGTAAAGATTTTACTAAATGAAGTATAATCATTAGAAATACTAGTTGGTGGTTTATAGCCAGTTTCTATTGAATTTATAGCACCTAAAATAATAGTAAAAGGACATACACGAAATTGTAAATCTTTATTTTGTGTAAAATCTTTTTCAATTTCCCCAGTTGATTTTCAAACTGTTTTAATTAATTGATGATTTATTTTCGTTATCATTTTTAGTTTCTCCTAAAAAAGTATTATTAAATTCAATTTCTTCTTTTTGATATTTTCTATTTTCATCAATAATTTGTTGTGCTTCTTCTTCACTAACACCATAACGCTTAACAATAATTCTTTTAATATTAGTAATTCCTAATCTTAATTCTGCTTCATCAATTTCAAGTGATTTTAATCTATCTGTAATAGTATTTTCTTTAATTTCAAATGTTCATTTAGATTTATCGCCATCTAATCCCATTAATATAAAACATCTTTGAAATATTTCATTTCAATCACTTTGATTTAAAGTTCTTTTAATTCTTGTAGTTTCCATATCTCTTGAATTAGTAATTAATACTTCTGCTTCAGTTTTTTGACTTGTAGTATCATTTACTGGACTATATCCACTGCCTTCATATGCTTTATCAATAATAAATTGAATAAATTCTGCATATTTATCTAAAACTGGCGCACCCATTATTGTGGGAATTGGTGGTGTACCACTAGTACTTCCTAAACTTCTTAAATTTGTTTGTAAAATCATATCTCCAGTTAATTTTTTAAGTTCACCACCAGATGCTTGAGTATTAGGGTCATCACTTTTAGTCATTGCATTAATTTCTTGAGCAGTAATATCTAAAAAACTAAAAGCAAAATCACCAGTAAATGTAGAAAAAGCCTCATAATTAAAATAAAACATAAAACCTTGAATATAAAAACTTAAAGGTTTATCAATTTCTTCAATTAAATTCAAAACGTAAATTTAAAGGTTTAACTCAATGATTTAAATTATGAATAAGAAGCCGATTTTTTTTACCATATTGAATAAAATTATGATTTAATAATTTTTGTAAACCTTTAATTGCTGTTGTATCTGGATAATAATCACCAATAACTCCACCAAAGAAATTCTTTTTAGGTAAATTTTGCATGAATTTAACTTGAATAATTCCTAAATTATGATTATCTATTAAAGATAATTGTAATTCTTTACTTACTTTTTCTTGTAAACCATCTAAAGTAACAGTATCGCTAGTAAAATATCTAATTATTTGATTTGGAGTATATGTTATCTTAACATAAATACTTTGGTCATCATATTGTATCTTGACCAAGTACTAGCACCTTGTTCAGCTTCTAATACTCTTGCAACTCTTGATTGAGCATATGGTTGAGCAAAATTTAATGATATTCTACCAGTTTTACTTCTATCAATTTGAACAACACTATAACCATAATCATATTTAATATTACAATCTTGATAAAATAATGAATCTAAATTATTTCATTCTTTTAATTTTTAAATTGCTCTTTTATATTCTTCATGTTCACTTGTTAATGTATAACCATTAACCCATAGTAGTTTTGAAGCATGATTAGCAATCATTTCTGTTAAATTAAGCATACATCATTCAGATGATAATAATTCAGTATTATTAGAATTACTAGATATTAATGTTTCATTATTATTCATATGTTACTTCCTTTCAAAATAAGGATTTATATTTGCACTTAAATTTCTAATATACGGCTCAATTGCATAATCAAATGCATCTCTTAAATGGTCATTACCCGCTAATGGTATCTGTTTAATACTTTTAGGGTCTCATGCCAATCTAAATTCATCTAATAATGCTTGTGCATTCATACTAATATTTAAACGTTCTGAAGCCATTAAAGCCACATTTTACCTATTCTAAACTCAAGTCTTAACTTGACACAATCTTTAAAATATAGCCATGAATTAACTTGATATTTAATTGCTGTATCATTTAACATTTCAATAAATGTATAATTACTAAAATCACAATATACAGTTAAACCATATTCAGATAACAAATTATTTTCTTTTGCTAATTTAATATAAAACTCAACTACTAATCTTGCTAATTGTTTATTATCATAAGGTACTAATTTATTTTCTATTTTTAATGAATCAATAACATTAACAAATTTAAAATTATAATCAAAACCTATTAATAAACATGCTAAAGCATCATCTTTAAACCCATAATCTAATCCAGCACTAAATCTATAACTTGGTTGTAATAAACGTGATATCTTATGAATTAAATGTGAATATATTCCACCAGATTCATAACCTACTAAACCATGAATTCTTACTCTTGCAGATATTGGGTCTAATTTTTCTATTTCTAATAATTGTTGTTTATCACTATCTTTTAAATGAGTATTTAATTTTCAATTTTGATAATGATAAATAGTATTATCAATAATAGTAAATTGTTCATATTCATTAATAATTTGTTTTTCATTTTGAGGACAAGCATTTATAGTTTTTTTAATAAATTCATTTAAAATACTTCAAGGATTATAACTTTCAATTTCTAATAATTGATTTGCACCACGAATAGCGTCTTTTAAATCTTGATAATCATTTTCAGTAATTTCATATCTTTCATCACTTCATATAATTACATAATCATATAAATAATTACTTGCTAATCCAGTTAATTTAACATTACTATTATCTTGTGAATGTAAATATTTACAAGTTATTTTACTACCATTAAATTCAATAGTTTTTTTTAGTTTCACTAATAATAAAATTAATACTAGGATATTTTGCTTTAATAATTTGTTTTAATTATTGTCAACTATCATTTAATTGTTTTGACATATTACGAATTAAATAAGCATGAATATTAATATTATCTAACATTAATAAAATACCAAGAAATTCAATATCACTAAATGTTTTACCAGATTTACGACTACCTAATTGTTTAATTTTAGTAATATTTAAAGGTTGTTTTAAATACATTCTTTTAGCAATATCTAATAAATAACCAAAATTACTTAACATTTATTCTTGCCTTTATTTTCTAAACTAATTGCTATAGGGGCAATCTTATCACTACTTTTTTTTATCAATTTTTGTTGATAAATGATATTTATTAACAAATGCTCTTTCTAAATATCATGATGAAGTACCAGCACTTGAAGTTAAATATATTTGTAAATTTAATTGTTAAATTTGAGAATGCGCTCAATTAATTTGTTGTAAAAAAGTATTTCTCTTTTTTTGTTTTCAAGACCTAATAGTACTTTCAGTTATATCTAAATAAATTAACATTACTAATTTTGTAGGAACTTCTTTAAATTCATTACAATGAATAAAATAATTTTCTAATGCTTCTCTTAATTTTGTAGCATCATTAAAAATTGTTCTTATTTTTATTTTTTCGTCTTGCACATAAAAATCTACTTTCATATACTTTAAAAAAAATTTATTCTATAATTAATATAATCTTTAAGTTAAACTTCACAAAAATAAATTATTAACTTTATTAATTACTTCATATACTTTTTTATTTAATTTTTATAATATAATTATAACAAAAAATAGCATTTATAGTGCTATTTTTCAAATTTTTTTAAACAATTAGTACATATAGTTTCAGGATTATCTTTAACTTTAAAACAAATTCCACAAACTTTTTTTCTGTTCATCATTTAAAATATTAAAAATTCCTAATTCTTTTATTTTTTCTTCTTCTTTTTTATTACTAAAATTTTTATTATTTCATAAAATACCCCAACCTAAAACTAAACCAAATATGTTTAATTTAACGAATAAAATAAACACTCCCATAGCATTATTTTTAAGACAATGTCTAATTCCATAGCGTATTAATAAAATTCAAATTACTGCTCTATTATTGCAAAAGATATCCATAATCCTAAATCCATTTTTACTGTTATTTTTATTTTCTATTTATATTTTTTTTATTGTACATTATTTTATTAAAAAAAAAGATAACTAATAAAATTTATCTTTTAAACGTAAATAGAATTTGCAGTTTATTTTATCGTTTTTTAATATTATATTCTAAAAATAAACATTTTTCAACTAATATTTTAATAAATTTGATACAATTTTGAAGTTAAAAAATAAATAGAAATTTGTTAAAAAAATGTTTAGTTTTAAATAATTTCTAAAATCAGAAATCACTAATATTTTAGCAAAATATTTTCAAAAAATCTATGATTATGATGAATATTTTTTCTAAATAGAGATAAAAATCAATATAAAGTTGCTTGAACATTTAATAGAACAGTAAATACTCCAATTGAAATGGATACTTTTAGACAAAGAGTTTATTGAGATACAATTAATAAAAAACATTATTATCCAATTTATGAAGAATTTGGTATTAAAAAAAGAGCAAGAATTACTAATGATTTATATTTTGATATATTAGATAATTTAATTGAAAATTTAATAAGTAAAAAAGGTTATTTTAATATTCAATCATAATTTAAATATACTTCTTTTTCTAAAAATCTTATTTCAAGAATTTTTAAAGAATCAAAAATTGAAAAATGAATACCAGAAGAAAAATTTAAAGTATTACATAATCAAAAATTAAATATATGTGCAGATGATGCTTATATAACTTGTTGAGATGAAAATGTTTTAAAACAGCAATATTGTTGTAGACTTTTAACTTTTAATTTAGTAAGAAAAGAAATTTATTCATATAGAAATAAATTAGAAAAGAAAATAACTTCATTTATGTTATTTAAAACTAATAATGCACCAAAACAAGAAGAATTACATAATTTTACAATGCAAACTATTAATAATCATTATGATATTAAATTAAATATATTTGCTATTAATTGAGAATATAATAATTATAATTTAGTAGTTGCTGGTGATGGTGCATTATGAATTAGAGCAATGGCTAGTTGATTGGGTTGTTATTATATTTTAGATAAATATCATGCTTATAGTTATTTATGAAAATCTTTTGTTAATGTTCGTGGTAAACATCAAAAGAAAGCACTTGATTGAACAAAGTATTTAGATGTAACAACTACTTTTTCAAATGGTAATTATAATGAATTAATTACTATTTTAGAAAATAATCATAATAAAGTTACTAAAAAAACTTATAATTATTTTAAAAATAATGAACAAGGAATAATTAATCAAAATGCTAGTTTAAATATTGGTTGTAGTGCTGAAAGTGATGTTTATCATTTTTTAAAATCTTTAACTAATGGAGCAAAAATATATAATTATCAAACATTAAATAATATGTTAATTGCAAAAGCAAATTATTTAAATGCTAGAAGTTATCTTAATAGTACTTAATAAGTTAAAATTTAATATTTTTAAAACCTAATTTTAAGATTATAATTTTTGTGTTGTTTAAATGTAATTTTGTAATTATATTTTTTAATTTTTTTAAAATTTATGGTACAATTTAAAATAACAAATCATAGAATTTGCAGTTATATTGTTAATGTTACTCATAATTCTAAGGGTTAATCTCATATGTCCTTTGACAACCGCCCAAAAAAGATTAGCAGCCATAAAAGAAGAAGTTAGCAAGATAAGAAATTAAGTAGTAATAGTTGATAGTAAGATCAGAACCGCAGTTAATGATTTAAATAACTTACACAATAATATTAGGATTTTATCCCTTTATGTACTATTTTAAAATTTATCACATAAATGGAGATAAAAGCCTATCTAGGAAATTATCCCCACATGTATCTAAATCAAACACAAAATTATAGTTTCAAAACTAGGTATCTTATTGAATTTATATGCAGCTTCATTTGAATATAAATGAATATTGTGTTTTGAAACTTTTATGTGTGTTCGGAAAGTTCGTCGGATGTGTTTTCATGCAGATTCAATCTGGTTTGTGTTTACACCTGTTGATGACACATACCCAACTTCATGATTTACGATTTCATGTTTGTGATAGAAGTTTTTGAAACTTCCATATCCCTTTTAATAATCCGTAAATAGACAACACCCAGTAGAAATGTGTTTCAATGCAAATCATAAAAGTTTTTTCTCATCTGCTTTTTTCAATACTTTCACAATTAGTTTGTTGCTGGTTTTCTCATAAACTCCAACAATCAAGGTTTTATTCACCAAGGAAGATCCTTGTTGAATAAAACCTACATGTGAAAGATAAATTTCATCTATCTGTTCTGTGCCATCATCAATGAACCCTGCATCTTGATTCCAAATTCTAGTTCTGATTTCATGACCCATTCTTCAAGCTGTTTTATATGTCACACCCAATTCCCTTGCAACATCTGTTGATGGTATACCATGCTTTGTGTTTATTCATCTAAAGATGAGATAAAACCAAGATGTCAAAGGTGTTTGTGACATATAAAACATCTTATTATTCTCAAATCAGAAACATTCAAACTAGAAGAAAAACACCTGATACATTTCATTACTTTCAACTTCGCTATATATTTCAAACAATCGTTTTATGCTATTGAATTCATTTCAATTCATTTTTTCCTCCACACTAGTACATGCGGGGATAATTTCCTAATATTATTAATCTTTTACAAATTAAAAAAGAAGAATGGGAAACATTAAGTAATCATACAAATTTAAATGTTCAATTTCAAAATAAACGAGTAATAGAAAAATTAAAATTAGATATTGAACAACTTAATAAACAAGTAATTAACATTAAATATAAAATTTTTAAATTAAGTGACCAAAAAGTAGAAAATTCATGGTTTTATAATGATTATATAACTTTTATTAGATATTATGATCTAGTTATCGAAGATACACCTTCAGATATGAAAAAATATTTGTATTGAGATAAAAACTATCAAATTATTAAAAATAAGTTAAAAATATATAATGGTTATGATAATTTTGATGATTATAAAACAATGTCTTTAAATAAAATTAATAATATTAAAGACATTGACATTGAAGATTGTAAAAAATCTTTAGTATAATTATCAAAAACAAAATTTAAAAAACTTAGTTGATGACAAAAAATAATAAATAAAATATCTTGAACATGAAAAAAAACAAAAATAGCTATTAAGACAGTTAAAGAAAATAATACAAAAAAATTTGGAACTTTAATTGCAAATTTAAATGATAATAAAAGATTAATAGAAGAAATAAATATACCTTGTCAAACACAAAGTATACCAGAAGTATTACCAACATCTGAGCCTTGAGATGAATGAATAATTGAAAAAAAACCTAAATTATCAGGTTCAAATAGTACTAATATTGCGATAAGTTCACTTTCTTCTGAATTTGAAGAAAATGATTATTCTATTATTGATATCGATAAAATATTAAGAGAACTTAATAGTTATAGTTTTGCACAGTATAGTGATTTAGAAAGCAGTACTGAATCATCTCGTCAAGAATTTAATCATTGTCTTACTAGAACAGCATCTAGTGATAGTGGCATTTGTTCTGGTCAGATTACTCCTAAACCAGTTAGCACAAATCTTTTTGATGATGAAAGCGATGATGAAGAACTTGCTGGTAATACTATTAATGAATCTAATAATTTAGTAAATACTGTACCATTACCATCCAAATCAATTCCAAAATTAAATTTTTCTTAATTGATAATTAATTTTATATTTTTCTTTATAATTTATATGATACGATGTAATCATATAAGTAAAAGAAACGGGTGTATATTATATGTTAACTGCTGGTATCGTTGGTTTACCTAATGTAGGTAAATCAACATTATTTAAAGCCATAACCAATTCACAAGTATTAATTGAAAATTATCCTTTCGCTACTATAAAACCAAATATTGGTAGCGTTCCAGTCAATGATTCAAGAATTTTAAATTTAATAAAAATTTTTAATCCACAAAAAGTTGTACCAACAATTTTAGAATTACATGATATTGCTGGACTTGTCAAAGGCGCTAGTAAAGATGAAGGATTAGGTAATCAATTTCTTGCCAATATTAGAACGGTTGATGCAATATGCGAAGTTATTCGTTGTTTTGATGATATTAATGTTACTCATGTTGAAAATAAAATTGATCCAATTAATGATTTTGAAATTATTGAATCGGAATTAATGTTAGCTGATCAAGAAGTAATAAGTAAACGAAAAGAAAAAGTTCGTAAAAAATCGCAAATAACTAGAGATAAACAAGGTATTACTGAGGTAGCTTTATTAGAAAAAATTAATAATGAATTAAACAATGGTATTGCTATTCGCAATCAAAAGTTAAGTTCAGAAGAATTACTAATGATTAAACCTTATAATTTTTTAACTGCTAAACCAATAATTGTTATTGCTAATATTAATGAAAAAGATTTAATAACTAAAACCAATAAATATGTTGAACAATTACAACAATATATGAGCAAAAAAAATATTACTGTAATTGTTGTTTGTGCTAAGACAGAATGTGAACTTTCTGAATTAGAAGCAGAAGAAAAAAAAGAAATATTTAAAGAGTTAAATATTTTTGAATCAGGAATTGATCAAATTGTATTAGCAACTTATAAACTATTAAATTTAGGTACTTATTTTACTGTTGGACGCAAAGAAGTTCATGCTTGAACTTTTATTAAAGGAATGAAAGCACCAGAGTGTGCTGCTATCATTCATACAGATTTCATGAAAGGTTTTATTAGGCTTAAAGTTTATAATTATCAAGATATAGAATTATTGGGTAGTGAAAAAAATGTTCAGGAAAAGGGAAAAATGAGAGTTGAAGGTAAAAATTATATAGTTGAAGATGGTGATATTTGTCATTTCCTTTTTAATGTTTAGTTTTAAGATAATATTAATTATAAAAAGGTTATAGTTTTGCTATAATTAATTTGAAAATATACTAGCAAGAAAGGAAAAAAAATATTATGTTAAAAAGTAATTTACAAAATCCTGATTCTGACATTCAAGAAAACAATTATGTTCCAAATAAAAAAACTAAAAAGTTTGATGTTCTTAATAAAATAAAAGTTTCAAGAGGTTTACTTTTTTGATCACCAATTGTGCAAATTATTGGTAGTATTGCTTTTTTAATACTATTAATAGTTAATGCATTTGTTGAGCAAAAAATGGGGTTTGAATTTAGTAAACTACAATTAGCTTTATCATTATCATATGTTGGAATTGCAATTTTAGTCAGTATTATTTGTTTTATGATACCAGCAAAGAAACTTAAAAAGAAATCTTCATTTAGAATTACTGCTATTTCAACATTAATATTATCAACATTAATATTAAGCGGTAGTCTATTTTTTTGATCAATACCAGTATTATTATTTTTTTCATTAATATCATTAATTGTATGAATATGTGAAGTAGTAGCAGCGATTATTTTAATTTTAGTAGTTGAAGAATTGCCTAATGAAAAATAAAGTAGGTGAAAATAATGAAAATTAAAGATTTAGATAATATTAAAAACAAAGAAACATGTTTTATTCCATATGAACAAAAGACTAAAAATGCATATTTTGTTTATTTGACAATATCAATAGTTCTTTTTTTATCAGTTTTTATTTTTTCATTATTTGCTGCTATTAATGTATCAAAATATAAATTATATAATGTAAAACTTACTGATTTTAATTATCCTATTTTTAATTTATTTTATTCACCAATTGTTTGTTTAATTGCAATTACTGTAAGTATGATTTTATTAATATTTGCTCCTAGAGTAAGTATTGTCTCTTCAAAGTATAGCAGTAGAATGTTTTATACTGCTTTTTGATTATTAATTCTTAGTGTAATGTTAAGTTCAGAAGCACAATTAACTTATATTTCACAATCTGGAATATTATATAATGAAAATTATCATTGAATTAATCCAATTATTGCAATAATATTTATTATTTTTAGTCTTTTTTTAATTTTGATTACACAACTATTTTTTTGAATTATGCGTAGAAAGTTTACATTTATGAACTCAGATTATGAAATTTATACCACTAGAAGTATTAAAAAAAAACAAAGACGAATTAGAAAACAAGAATTAAAAAAAATTAAAAAACAAGAAAAGAAATTTAGTAAAAAAAACTTTGAATATTAAATAAGGGGGGCAGATTTATGAGAATTCGTAATTGGTGGTTTATTAGTTTTTATTTATTATTAAGCACATTTATTATTTATGAATTATTTTTTTTAATTGCTTTGTCAAAAAATACAGTTTTAAAAGATTTATATTATTATGGTTTTGAAATTGCAGAAACTTCACCAAGTTTTAATCCTTCAAGTTATACTGCAGTTTATTATTTACCAGTAATAGGTTTGATTGTAAGTAGTTTTGGGTTGATAAGTTGTATTTTTACGGAAAGAGTTTTTCTTGAAAAATCTCCTCGTTTTAAATTTGTATTTTTAGTTGTAAACTTTATAATTTTTGTTGTTGGATTTTTAATAAGTTTTTCTGGTCAATTGCTTTATTGTGAATGAAGTAATGATAGTGCACAAATAATACCTAATAAGGGTGGAACAATTGAAACACCAAGTTTTTATTATCGAAATTGAATTTCTTCAACAATTGTTTGATCAATTTTTGGTTTTTATTTTGCATTACTTGTTGCAGCAGTTATTTTATTACTTAAATTAAATTTAATTAATGTTCAAACATATGACTTTTATCGTCAACGTATTGAACAAGCAATTGAATTTGAACCAGAATTAAAACAACCATTACCAAGTTCTAATGAATTTGATCCAAATGATACACAGACTATTACAATTTTTCTTGATGAAGAAGTAAATGAAAAATTACAATAAACTAATCGTAAAAAAATAATAAAATCCTCTAAAAATAATAAAAAAAAATTAAATTCTAAAAAAAAGAATAATAAAGTAGAAAAAAAGTTAGTAAGATTAAAAAATCTTAAATTTAATAAAGATGGTGAAAAAATGAAAATTCGTGTACGATATGCACCTAGTCCTACTGGGTATTTACATATTGGTGGTGCTAGAACAGCATTATTTAATTATTTATTTGCAAAAAATAACAAAGGAGATTTTATAGTTAGAATTGAAGATACTGATTTAGAACGTAATATTGAAGATGGAATTAGTTCACAATTAGATAATTTACGTTGAATGGGAATAATTCCTGATGAAACTATTGATTTATCAGGTAAATATGGTCCTTATAAACAAACTGAACGTTTAAATATATATATTCAACATGCATTAATACTAATAAAAGAAAAAAAAGCATATTATTGTTTTTGTACACCTCAATATCTAGAAGAAATGCGTAAGAAACAAGCAGATAAAAATATTTTAGCTTTCCAGTATGATGGAACATGTTCAAAATTAGAGCAGTCTGTAATTGAAGAAAATTTACAAAATAAAATTTCATATGCTATTAGAGTTAAAATTACCACTAATAAAAGTTATAAAATTAAAGATTTAGTTCGTGGTAATGTTGAATTTAATTCAGTAGACTTAGGAGATTATATTATTATTAAATCAAATGGAGTGGCCACTTATAATTTCGCTGTTGTTATTGATGATCATTTAATGGAAATAAGTCATGTTTTTCGTGGTGAAGAACATTTGTCAAATACACCAAAACAATTAGTTATTTATGATTATTTTAATTGGAAAATGCCAATTTTTGCCCACTTAACATTAATTGTTAATAATAAACGTAAAAAATTATCAAAACGTGATGGTAGCATTATCCAATTTATTCATCAATATCGTAAAGAAGGATATTTACCAGAAGCAATTTTTAATTTTATTGCTTTATTAGGATGAAGTTCGCATGAAGAAAAAGAAATTTATACTAAAGAACAATTAATTAAATTATTTACCCCAAAATATTTAAGTAAAGCACCAAGCATGTTTGATCAAGAAAAATTAGTGTGAATGAATAATTATTATATTAAAAGATTAAATGTTGAACAATACTTAGCTTTAGTAACACCTTTTATTAAAGAAAAATATAATTGAAATAGCAAAACTATTGAATGATGAAAAGAAGTATTATTAATTTATCAATCACAGTTAGAATATGGTAGTCAAATTAATGAATTGGTAAGTTTATTTTTTAAAAATAATTTTAAGGTAGATATACAAGCAAAGACTTTTTTGAATGATAATGAATGTAACTTAGTTTGTACAACATTTATTAAAAAGATTATTGATTGTAAAAATTGAACTAGTGATAATATTAAAAACATTATTAATGAAGTTAAAAAAGAAACTAATGTTAACGGCAAATTATTATTTATGCCAATTAGAATTATTACGACAGGACAAATGCATGGACTTGATTTAGTTAGCACCATTAAACTATTAGGTTATGATACCATTATTAATAATGTGAAATTAAATTTTAAATATTAAAAAAAATAATTATTATTACTTATATAGAAAATATAATATTTACTTTTGTTATAAATAAAAATTATAAAATTGTTCTTTTTACTCAAAATAATTATTAAAATAGAAGAAAAATTTTATATTATGTTACTATTAAAATAAAAAATTAATAATACCTAAAATTTATAAGATATTAATGAGAGGTTAAAATTTATGTCAAGCAATAATTATAAAGTAACTTTTATTCGTGACGCTATACACAAAAATATTAATATCAGCGAACCCGTTATTCAGGCGTTAATATCTTGTAAAGAATTTCAAAGATTAAGATGAATTAATCAACTTGGTGGTGTGCAAATTGCTTTTCCTAATGCAACTCATACTAGATATGTTCATAGTATCGGTGTTTATCATATATTAAATCGTGTTCTTAGTGAAGTTGAAAGTTCTTCTTTATTAACTAAAGAGGAAAAAATAAACATTAAAATTGCTGGTTTATTACATGATTTAGGACACGGTCCTTTTTCACACACTTTTGAAAAAGTCATAAACATTAATGTTAATAAAAAAGAAAATTTTACTCATGAAGATTATACTTGTGCTATTATTAATGATAATAGTACTGAAATTAACATGATTTTAAAACAATTTAATATTAATATTAATGCTATTATTGGTATCCTTAAGAAGGATTATAAAAATTATCCTAAATATCAAATTCAATTGGTATCATCGCAATTAGATTGTGATCGTATTGATTATTTAATGCGTGATGGATATTTTACAGGAGTTGGTTATGGAAGTATTGATATTGATTGAATTATTACAAATATGATAATTGATATTAAAGAGGGTTTAGTTTTTTCATACAAAGCAATTTCTGCTATTGAAAATTATTTAATCACAAGGTTCCATATGTATTCTCAAGTTTATTATCATAAAAGTGGAATTCTTTTTGATCTTAATTTACAAAAATTATTTTCAAGAATAACTCAATTATATTTTGATAAAACTTATTCATTTAAAGTCAATATTCATGATTTTATTGCTATTTTTGAGGGAAAAAGCGTTGAAATACAAACATATTTAAATTGAACAGATGCTACTTTAATTAAATTAATGCAAGATATTATTAATTTTGAAAAAGATAATGAGTTAGTAAAAATATCAAAAGTAATTTTATTTTGTTTTAACTGAGAAAATGAATTGTTATTATTAACAAGTCAAAATAACACTAATGTTATTGGGGTTAAACAAGATTTAAAAAATGTACTTTATTATTTTAAAAAAGATCCAATTATTATTAAAACAAAAAACGAAGAGTATATTACTTTAGAAAAAATCTCACAAATTTTGCAAGATCCAATTAAAGCACCAAATACAATTTATTTTTTAAAAAAGAAATAGAAATTTAAAAGTGTTATAAAATGAGGTAATTATGAAAATTTTAAAATCAATTAATAAAGTTTTTGAGTATCCAAATATTTTAGATTTAACGCCAGGAGATTTTTACTTAAATTCATATGAGTATCACTTAGCAACGCAAGAATTAATAGTGATATTGGGCGTATTAATTAATAAAGAAAAAATTGAAAATGCTATTAAAACTTTAAATTTTACTTGAATAAATTTTAAAGAAAAAGTAATAGTTTATTTTTCTATTTTTGCTTACCTTATAATAGGTAATGAATATAATGATTTAAAATCAGTTAAAATAAATCAAATTAAATTTAAAGATAATACGTTAAAAATTAAATTTAAAGAAACATTACTTACAATGATTAATAAGTTTCCAAGAACTTTGCATTTAACTAATATTTTGGGTAATGATAATGATCGCGCTAATATGTATGCAGTTAACGCTATTTTAAATATTAAAAAAGGGATTGGATATGATAATTTTCATATTACTCTTTTTTCAGTATATCAATCGTTAGAATTAAAACTAAAGCATTGTTTAAGAAAATATATTCAAGTTGAACCTTCAGCTAGTAAGAAAAAATTTAATTTTCATAATTTAATACGATTGATTAAATTAATTAGTACTACAAGAGTTGAAAGTGAGGAAATGAGTAAAATATTATTAAATTTAAGAGAACGTTTGCGCTATTTTGAACAAATTAATCCTGGTGGTCAAGCAGCAAGATATGAAGCTGAGATAAATCATAATTATTTTCATAATTTAAATTCGTATATAATTAATGAACAAGAATTACTAAGTAATTTTGTCAAGGCTTTAAGTTTATTACAAGAATTATATTTAAAATTAATAGAATTATATAAAGATGATAATACTAAAGTTAAAATTCAAAAAAAAATTGATTTAGAATTAGTTAAAGTTTCAGGAATTAAGATCGAAGATGATCCAAAAAAAATTAATGATAAATTAAGAAATGTAATGGATAATCAAATTTTTGGTAACTATCAAGAATTAATTGATTTAAATTACAATGATGTTTCTATTTTGGAATTTTTAATCAGAATTGGATTTATACAGTATGTTAATGATACAATTGAGCAACTTTTATAAAAAAGTATTTATTTTTATTTTTTTATATGATATAAATTAAATTTATGAGTATAATATTTTAGATATTGAAAGGGGTCTGAACTGTGTACAGTTATGTTATTAATGAACTCACTACTATTATTCTTGATGCAGTAGCATTTGCAAATTATGAAATAGAATTGAATCAAGTTGTTATTGAAATTAATAAAAATAATGACTTAGGTGATTATTCTACATCAATAGCAATGATATTAGCAAAAAAATATAAACAAAAACCATTAGACATTGCTGAAATTATAGTTAAAAATATTCATCAGAAACACCCATTAATTAAAAAAATTGATTATATTACTCCTGGTTTTATTAATATTAATATTAATGTTGAAGTATTTAGTTTGTTATTAATGAAAATTATTAATGAGAAATCATTATATGGTCAATCTAATAAAAAAAATATTACTTATAATATTGAATTTATTAGTGCTAATCCAACCGGACTTTTACATTTAGGACATGCAAGAAATGCGGCTATTGGTGATAGTTTAGCTAATATATTAGAACATAGAGGATATAATATAGTTAGAGAATACTATATTAATGATGCTGGTAATCAAATTAATGTTTTGGCCAATTCAATTTTCATAAATTATCAAAATCTTTCTGGCAATGCTGTTGAATTACCAAAAGAAAGTTATCGTGGTTCTGAAATTTTAACTGCTGCACAATCATTTTTGAAATTAAATGGTAATAAATTTGCAAATAAACCTTTTGATGAAACCTCTTCTTTAATTTTTAAAGAATTTGGTATTAATTATATGCTTTCAGAAATTAAAAAAGATTTAAAAAAATTTAAAGTTAAAATTAATATTTGATTTTCTGAATCATTTTTATATAAAGAAAATATTATTTCTAATTTAATCAAACAATTTGAAATGCAAGGCAATACTTATCAACTTGGTGGTGCTATTTTTTTAAAAACTACTTTATTTGAAGATGATAAAGATCGTGTAATTGTTAAGAAAGACAAAACTTATACATATATGCTTCCTGACTTGGCTTATCATTATATTAAATTTCAACGTAGTGATGTGTTAATTAATATTTGAGGAGCAGATCATTATGGCTATATTCCACGAATTAAAGCAGGATTATATATCATTAATAATGATGCCACTAAACTTGATATTTTATGTATGCAAATGGTAAAGGTTATTTATAATGGCAAAGAACAAAAAATGTCAAAAAGAGCAGGAACATCAATAACTTTAAGACATATGATAGATTTAATTGGAAAGGATGCTTTACGTTATTTTTTAGTATCAAGATCAGTTGAATCACATCTTGATATTGATTTAGCACTTGCTAAACAACAATCTAACGAAAATCCTGTTTATTATGCTCAATATGTTCATGCACGTATAAATCAAATTATAGAGAATTATCCAAAATTTGAAATTGCAAATAGTATTAATTTATTAACAGAACAAAAGGAAAAAGAATTATTGATTACATTAGATGAATATATAATTATTTTGCAAAAAATTGAAAAACAGCATCAACCGCATTTACTTACAAATTATATTCAGAAATTAGCTAAGTTATTTCATTCTTATTATAATAAACATAAAGTTATTAGTGAAGATCAACAATTAACAATTCAACGATTAACATTAGTTTTAGCAATAAAACAAATAATGGCCAATGCTTTAAATTTAATTGGTGTGGATGCGCCTAAAAAGATGTAAAAAATATATTTTTTATTATTTATAATATACAATTTAGAAGGTGATTAAGAAATGCAAAACAAACAAACATTAGTAGAAGTAGCATATAGTTTTTTATGCAAAAAGAAAAAAAGCAGTTTTAATGAAATTTGAACACATGTTAAAAAACAATGTAATGTTTCTAAAGAAGATGAAGAAAAAATTGCTGGTGAACTTTATACTGGAATTATTTTAAATACCAATTTTTTCTTAAAAAATGATAAACTTTGATATCCACGTAATGAAGTCTCATTAGAGGAAATTAAAGAACATATGACAAGAGTAGAAATTCCAAGTAATACAAAAGACGAAATTGATAGTACTGAAACAGTTACAGATAATGATGAAACTATAGATTTAAGTGAAGGCGTAGAAGATGAAGATGATGATTTAGATACCATTAGTATTAAACCATTAGAAGATAGTTATGATGATGAATAATAATGATATTATTAATTAATATTTAGGAGAAAACTAATGAATTCAAAGTATATATTTATTACTGGTGGTGTTGTATCATCTTTAGGTAAAGGAATTACAGCAGCATCGCTTGGGCGTATATTAAAGCAAAAAAATATTAAGATTTTTATGCAAAAATTTGACCCTTATATTAATGTTGACCCAGGTACTATGAGTCCTTATCAACACGGTGAAGTATATGTAACTAGTGATGGTGCTGAAACTGATTTAGATTTAGGTCATTATGAACGTTTTATTGATGAAAATCTGACTAAAGATTCCAATATTACTGCCGGAAAAGTATACCAAACTGTTTTAAAAAAGGAACGTGATGGTTTTTATGAAGGGAAAACTGTACAAGTTGTACCTCATGTTACTGATGAAATTAAAAAACATATTTTTAATTCCGCAATTAATAGTAAGGCTGATGTTATTATTACCGAAATTGGTGGAACAGTTGGTGATATTGAATCATTAGCTTTTATTGAAGCCATTAGACAAGTTAAAAACGAAAAAGGTCATGAAAATGTTATTGTTATTCACACTACATTAATTCCTTATTTACATTCGGTTGGTGAATTTAAAACAAAACCCAGTCAACATTCAGTAAAAGAAATATTATCATTAGGTATTCAACCTGATATTTTGGTTTGTCGTAGTGAAACTATGCCACCTGATCATATTTTTGATAAATTATCTTTATTTTGTAATATTAAACGCAGTCATGTTTTAGCAATTCCTGATTGTGATAATATTTATAAAGTGCCATTATCTTTAGAACAACAAAAAATTGATGAAGTAGTTTCAGAATTATTAAAGTTAAATAAAACTAAACCAGATATGTCAGAATTACATGCAATTTTTAAAAAGTTAGATAATATTAATCAAGAAGTTACTGTTGGTATTGTGGCAAAGTATTCGAATTTAAGTGATGCTTACTTATCAGTAATTGAATCATTGAAAATTGCAGGTTATAGTCTTAATACTAAAGTTAATTATAAAATTATTAACGCCGAAAGTTTAGATAGTAAAAACATTAATTTTATGCTTTCTCCTTTCCAAGCAATAATTGTTCCTGGTGGCTTTGGTAATCGTGGTGTTGAAGGCAAAATCAATGCAATTAATTATACTCGAGTTAATAAAGTTCCTTTCTTGGGATTATGTTTAGGTATGCAGTTAGCTTGTATTGAATATGCTCGTAATGTATGTAATTTACAAGATGCTACTTCTACTGAATTTAATAAAAAAACTAAAAATCCTATTTTTGATTTATTACGTGGTAAAAATAAAAATGATCAAATTGGAGGAACTTTAAGATTGGGTAATTATCCAACCACTTTAATTAATGATTCATTAGCAAAATCTCTTTATAAACAAACTATTATTATTGAACGTCATCGTCATCGTTATGAATTTAATAATAGTTATAAAACATTACTTGCAAAAAATGGATTAATTTTTAGTGGTATATATAATAAAGAAGATTTGGTAGAAGTGATTGAGTTGCCAAAAGAAGTACATCCATTCTTTATTGCAAGTCAGTTTCATCCTGAGTTCACATCAAGAATTAATAAACCAAATCCTTTATTTTTAGGATTAATTAAAAGTATTATTAAAAAATAATGATAAAGTAAGAAAATTTAATTTTAAAATTGTTATAAATTGTATAATCTCAAAATATATATGCAACTAGATTTTTTATGAAAATATATAATATAAGGTTATAATATTTTAAGAAAGAAGGAAAAGAAATGAATAAATTTGTTAGTGCAAAAAATATGATTGATAAAGCAAAAGCAGGTAAATATGCCGTTGCTCACTTTAATATTAATAATTTAGAATGAACAAGATCTATTCTTGAAGTTGCACAAGAAACTAAATCATCTGTTATTTTAGGTGTTTCAGAAGGTGCTATTAAATACATGGGTGGATTTAACACAGTTGTTAGTATGACTTTAGCGTTATTGAATGATTTAAATATTACTATTCCAGTGGCATTACATTTAGATCATGGTCAATCAGTAGATTCTTGTAAGAAAGCATTAGATGCTGGTTTTAGTTCAGTTATGTTTGATGGTTCTCATTTAGATTTTAATGAAAATATAAAAGGTACCAAAGAAGTAGTTACTTATGCTAAGAAAAAAAATGCATCTGTTGAAGCAGAAGCAGGTACTATTGGTGGTGAAGAAGATGGAGTTATTGGTAGTGGTGAGGTTGCTAGTGAGGAAGATTGTAAATCATTAGCAGCTTTAGGAATTGACTTTTTAGCAGCCGGAATAAATAATATTCATGGAAAGTATCCTAAAAATTGAGATGGTTTAAATTTTGATGTGTTAAAAAATTTATCAGTAGCTTCAAATAAGCCAATGGTATTACATGGTGGTTCTGGAATTCCAAAAGATCAGGTTAAAAAAGCTATTAATTTAGGAATTAGTAAAATTAATGTTAATACTGAATTACAAGAAGTATTCGCCGCAGCTATTGAAAAATATGTTACGGAAGGAAAACTTAATGAAGATAAAGGGTTTGATCCTAGAAAAATTTTTAAGCCAGGAATGGAAGCAATTAAACTTAAATCTAAAGAATTATTAACAGAATTTGGTTCATTAGGAAAATCTTAAAAAAATGGCCATATTATTACTAGTATGACCATTTTTAAATAATTTTCCTTAAATTAAAATAAATTTCAAATATGAAAATTACTTTTATTATCAATAACTTGTGATATTTTTTCATTACTTAAAATTTCGGCCTTAATAGCAACTTTCGCGTCTAACATATGACCACCAATTACGTTAAAATTATCATCACCAAAAGTAGTATGACAATGAATAATTGTTTTATTTCTATCTTTTTCATCTTAAATGATTGTTCCAATTGTTGATAACAATTCATATTGTTCAAGAAAATTTTTTTTACATAATCAGTACTTTTTTTAGGAATGTAGCCTAAAGTGACATTAGTAATAGCACCAATCATTTGGAATTGTGCCATTCCTATGTTTTCTTTAATAGCAAATTGCTCTAAATTTTTAATAATCATTTCATCTTTTTCAATAATTAATGCATACTTATTTCCAATCATTTTTTTAATTTTCATAATAAGAATCTCACCTTTCTTTTAGCAGTATTTTAACATATTTATTAATAGAAATAATGATTAAAATTGATTATTATAGGAAAAAAATATTTTTCTTTTTGTAATAAAAATTATTTTAAAAAGAAAATATATTAATTTTAAAATTAATAGGTATAATAAAACTAATATTTAAACTAAGGAAGTGATAAAGTTGAAAACTAATGGTTTAGTAGTTGCTATTGGTAATGATCATACCGCTTATGAATTTAAACAACCAATTATTAAATTTTTACATACAGAAGGCTATCAAATTTTAGATTTAGGAACAAATAGCAGTGAACCTGTTGATTATCCTAATTTTGGTTTTAATGTTGCAAATTCTATTGTTAGTAAAAAAGCAGATTTTGGTATTGTAATTTGTGGTACTGGTATTGGTATTAGCATTGCTACCAATCGTATTAATGGTGTTCGTTGTGCTCTTTGCTATGAGGAAGAAACAGTAAGATTGGCAAGGATTCATAATGACGCTAATGTTTTAGCACTAGGTGCTAGAATTATTTCTGATTATAAAGCAGTAGAACTTGTGAAATTATTTTTAAATACTAAAACAAGTGATGAAAAAAGACATCAATTAAGAGTTGCAAAACTAAAATAATTTTACTATTAAATTATTAAAGAGAGGATGTTTAAAAATGGATAAATCTTTTAATAAAGGTCTTGACCCAGAATTAAAAAAAATTGTGAAAGATGAATGACAACGTCAACAAAATCATATTGAATTAATAGCTTCAGAAAACTATGTATCACCAGCTGTACTTACACTTGCTGGAACAATATTAACTAATAAGTATGCAGAAGGTTATCCAGGGAGAAGATATTATAATGGTTGCGAAAATGTTGATAAAATTGAAAATTTGGCAATAGAGCGTTTTAAACAATTATTTAATTGTAATCATAAACCAGGTCAATGTAAAAAAGGTAATTTTCATGCTAATGTACAACCTCATTCTGGTAGTCAAGCTAATGCTGAAGCATATGCTGCTATATTACGTCCAGGTGATACTATTCTTGGTATGGAACTTGATGCCGGTGGTCATTTAACTCATGGTTATAAAATTAATTTTTCTGGTAAAATTTATCACGGTGTTAATTATGGTGTAAGTAAAAAGGGTGAATATTTAGATTATGATGAAATTTTAAAAATTGCTAAAGAATGTAAACCAAAAATTATTGTAGCAGGAGCTAGTGCTTATTCAAGACTTATTGATTGATCAAAGTTTCGTAAAATTGCCGATACTGTTGGAGCATATTTAATGGTTGATATGGCGCATATTGCTGGATTAATTGCTGCTGGATTACATCAAAATCCTATTTGTTATGCTGATATTACAACAACAACAACTCATAAAACATTAAGAGGACCACGTGGTGGTGCTATTCTTTGCACTGAAGAATTAAAAAAGAAAATTGATAGTGCGGTATTTCCTGGTAATCAAGGTGGACCATTGGAACATATTATTGCAGCAAAAGCACAAGCTTTTTATGAAGCATTAACACCAGAATTTAAAACTTATCAAATGCAAGTAATTAAAAATGCGCAAGCATTAGCAAAAACTTTTCTTGATGCAAAATTTCATGTAGTGGCGGGTGGAACTGATAATCATTTATTAACTGTTAATGTTACTAATATTAACGGTTTAAATGGTAAAGAAGCTGTTGATATTTTAGAAAAGATTAATATTGTTGCTAATAAGAATGGTGTTCCCTTTGATCCTTTACCAACTGTTATTACTAGTGGTGTTCGTTTTGGTAGTCCAGCAATGACAACGAGAGGTTTTAAAGAAGAGCAGTTTATTGAATTAGGAAAGATTATTATTAGTGCTTGAAAATTACCTAAGGGTATTAATGATGATGGTTTACATGAATTAAGAAAAAAAGTTGATATACTTTTAAATAAATTTCCCATTTATGAAGATATAAAATTACCTCAATAATAAAATAATTATTTTACATTTGGAATATGAAAATAAGTTTTCTGTTAATTAACAGAAAACTTATTTTATTTTTTTGAATCTTTAATTTCTTTTATTTTTTCAATAAAATTATTATCATATTTAACCGAAGATTGTTATTTACTAAACTTTATTAATTCTGAAACATCTTCATCACTAATTCATGGTAATTGTAAGCGATTGATATTATTTTGTCCTGGAGATAAAAATAACATATCGCCTTTACCTAATAATTTTTCTGCTCCAGCAGTATCAAGGATTGTTTTTGAATCAATTCAAGATGCAAGTTTAAAAGCAATTCTTGTTGGAATATTATTTTTAATTACGCGAGTAATTACATCTAATGATGGTCTTTGTGTTGCTATTACTAAATGAATTCCTGCCGCTCGACCCATTTGTGTAATTCGCATGATTCCTTCTTCAATTTGCTTGCTTGCTTGTACCATTAAATCTGCTAATTCATCAATAACAATAATATAATAAGGTAATTTATCAATTTCTTGACTTATTTTTTCATTATAACTTTCAATATCACGATTTCCATTTTTTGCAAATAGTTGGTATCGACGCATCATTTCTAAAATTACTACTTGTAATGCTGCTGGTGTTTTGTTTACTTCATTAATTACTGGAATAATTAAATGTGGGATATCATTATAAATTGCTAATTATACTCATTTAGGATCGATTAATATTAGTTTTATTTCATGAGGTTTGTATTGTAAGAGCAAAGAAATTAGTAAATCATTAATAAAAAGGAATTTTCCTGAACCAGTACTACCAGCAATTAATAAGTCGGGCATTTCTTTTAATGAATGAAAGATGTAATCACCAGTAGTATTTCTACCAATACTAATTATTAATTTTTTATTTTTATATTTTTCGCTTATATTTTCAAATTGTTCTTGCATATTAATTGGAACAATATTTTTATTACTAACTTCAATTCCAATCATTGATTTACCAGCTATTGATGCTTCGATTCTAATATTATTATTTGCTAAAACTAGTTTTAGTTCTTCTTCTAAGTTAGTAATTTTGTTAATTTTCATTCCTGAAGTGATTGAAACATCGTATTTTGTTACTGTTGTACCAATAGTAAAATCATTGACTTTTCCTTGAACAGAAAATTTTTTAAATAACTGATTAATTTTTTCTTTATTTTCTAAAACATATTTTTCATTTTCTTCTTGCTTTTTTATTAGATTATCTGATTTTTTAGTTAATTTTAATGTTGGTAAAATATATTTTTGATTAATTATAGTTTGTTCAGGAAGAAAAACTTTTGTTTTTTCTTGATTGTTATTTTGTTTTTCAATTTGATTAATAATTTTGTTTTGCTCTTTAATTTTTGTTTCATTATTTTCAGATTTTTGATTATTAATTTTGTTATTTTCTTGTAATAATTCCTTATTGGTTTCTATGTCAAAGTTTATTTTTTCGTTTTTTACTTTATTGTTTGCTAAATTTTATTTTGTAAATTGTTTAGTTTCTAATTTAGATTGCTTATTATTGTTTTTTGCTTGTTATTTATTTCTTTTTAGTTCTTTTTTTAGATTATTGATTTTGATAGTATTATTTTGTGCCAAAGTAAGTTTTTTTGTTTTTCTTTTGCTTTTTCTAATTTATTAATTTTTTGATCTTTTCGCTTAACTTTAAAATCTAAAATTGTTTCTTTGATATGATTTGAAATAGTGATAAATAAAATTAAGAGACGGTTAAAAAATAATCAACTAAAACAAATAATAATCATTAATATATTTAATATAAAATTAACAAAAAAAGTTGTGTAACCTAAAAATTCTAGTATAGTATTACCGATTAATCCACCAACAAGATAAGAAGGAAAGAAACTATCAATATTTCAATTATTAAAGGAAATAGGTGATTTGAAAAATCCGTGATATTTATTAAAAATAGTTGAATTTCATCAAGATTGATAATAATCATTAATTAAATTAGGAAATTATCTCCGCATGTACTAGTGTGGAGGAAAAAATGAATTGAAATGAATTCAATAGCATATTTCAAAATGAAAACGATTGTTTGAAATATATAGCGAAGTTGAAAGTAATGAAATGTATCAGGTGTGCTTCTTCTAGTTTGAATGTTTCTGATTTGAGAAGAATAAGATGTTTGAAATGTCATCAAACATTTAGTATTCTTCATGACACCATTTTTCACAAGTCACAAACACCTTTGACATCTTGGTTTTATCTCATCTTTAGATGAATAAACACAAAGCATGGTATACTATCAACAGATGTTGCAAGGGAATTGGGTGTGACATATAAAACAGCTTGAAGAATGGGTCATGAAATAAGAACTAGAATTTGGAATCAAGATGCAGGGTTCATTGATGATGGCACAGCACAGATGGATGAAATGTATCTTTCACATGTAGGTTTTATTCAACAAGGAAAATCCTTGTTGAATAAAACCTTGATTGTTGGAGTTTATGAGAAAACCAGCAACAAACTAATTGTGAAAGTATTGAAAAAAGCAGATGAGAAAAACTTTTTATGATTTGCATTGAAACACATTTCTACTGGGTGTTGTTTGTTTATGGATTCTTGGAAGGGATATGGAAGTTTCAAAAACTTCTATCACAAATATGAAATCGTAAATCATGAAGTTGGGTATGTGTCATCAACAGGTGTAAACACAAACCAGATTGAATTTTCATGAAAACACATCCGACGAACTTTCCGAACACACATAAAAGTTTCAAAACATAATATTCATTTATATGCAAAAGAAGCTGCATATAAATTCAATAAGATACCTAGTTTTGAAACTATAATTTTGTGTTTGATTTAGATACATGTGGGGATAATTTCCTAGATAGGCTTTTATCTCCATTTGTGTGATAAAATTTAAAAATAGTACATAAAGGGATAAAAGCCTTAAATATTTGCTTCATCCAAATAAAAAAAAGAATATAAAATCGTCTAAAAATTTACCAATTGGTAGTAGTTTTAATAAACTAAAAGTTATTAATAACAATAAAATTAGAGTGCCTAATAAGATACCAATTTTATTATTACTATTTTTAATTTGTTTAATTTTAATATTTTTAAAACAATTACCAATCTTTATAAAAATAATATCATATATAGGGGTGTTTGTTACTACTTACTAACCATTTTAATAAATATTATTATGATGTGAACTATTAGTAATTTTTAATTATTTAGAGGAAATTATCCCCGCATGTACTAGTGTGGAGGAAAAAATGAATTGAAATGAATTCAATAGCATATTTCAAAATGAAAACGATTGTTTGAAATATATAGCGAAGTTGAAAGTAATGAAATGTATCAGGTGTGCTTCTTCTAGTTTGAATGTTTCTGATTTGAGAAGAATAAGATGTTTGAAATGTCATCAAACATTTAGTATTCTTCATGACACCATTTTTCACAAGTCACAAACACCTTTGACATCTTGGTTTTATCTCATCTTTAGATGAATAAACACCAAACATGGAATTCCATCAACAGATGTTGCAAGGGAATTGGTTGTGACATATAAAACAGCTTGAAGAATGGGTCATGAAATCAGAACTAGAATTTGGAATCAAGATGCAGGGTTCTGGATGGGTTACACTTTATTGGACACTAATTACGTAGACAAGTGAACAAATTAGTTAAAAGAAAGTAATTATAATTATGGCCAATATTAATTCATATTCAGATGAATTTAAAAAACAAATAGTAACTTTATATCAAAGTGGTAAGTCAGTGTCTTGTCTTGCTAAAGAGTACAATGTTACAAGAGCAGCTACTTATAATTGAATTAAGCAATTTACTAATTCAGGCAGTTTTAAAACCAAAGATAACCGTTCTATTGAAGAAAATGAATTAATTAAATTAAGAAAAGAATTAAAACAATTAAGAATGGAAAATGATATTTTAAAGCAAGCAGCACTAATAATAGGCAGAAAATAGAAATTATTACTAAAAATAAAGTTAAATATAAAATTAGCACAATGTCTCGTTTTTTAAAAATCTCTAAATCAACATATTATTTTAATTTCAAGAAAAAAGAAGATAAAATTCAAAATAATATGTATTATGAATCTGTTATTAGTGCTTTTAAAGAAAATAAAGAAGCTTATGGAACAAGAAGATTAAAAGTTGTTCTAAAAGAAAAGAAAATTAATTTATCAAGACGAAAAATTAAAAAAATTATGAATAAACATAATTTAATATCAAATTACACTAAATTATCATAAAAAAATTATCATAATAAAGTCAATGATAGTCAAATTACTAATCTTGTTAATAGAGACTTTAATAATAGGCTTAAAAATGAAGTTATTGTTAGTGATTTAACTTATGTTCAAGTTAATGATAAATGAAACTATATTTGCTTATTAATGGACCTGTACAATCGCGAAATTATTGGACATAGTGTAGGTACTAAAAAAGATGCATCATTAGTATATCAAGCATTTATGTGCTCAAATCGTTGTTTAAAAAATATTGAAATATTTCATAGCGATCGCGGTAATGAATTTAATAATAAAAGTTTATCAATAGTTTTATTAGCCTTTAATATTACCCACTCTTTAAGCAAAAAAGGTTGTCCTTATGATAACGCTGTTGCTGAAGCAACTTTCAAAACTTTCAAAACAGAGTTTAATAATGATAAAAATTTTACATCATTAATCCAATTAAAATTAGAATTATTTGATTGTATCAATTGATACAACAACATAAGAATCCACAACACTCTAAACTACTTAACCTCCATAAAACACCAAGCACAAATGTCTACCAAAAAACAGTCCTAAAAAAGGTTGCCATTCCAAGTCACAAGCATTAGATTTTATTGTTGATGATATTAGAACAGTAGGATTAGATAAGTTGGATAATATATTACAAACTGAAAAGAAAGAAACTGAAAATATTGTATGCCGTACTTGTTATTATAGAAATAAACATTCTAAGAAAAATAAGAAAAATGTTAAAATAGAATAAACCTATATTATTCGTCGGTGCCAACCAGAACCTTGGTTAGTTGGCCGCGGGGTTTAGCCCCGCTGGGGTGAGTTGCCAAGCAACGAGGGGCAAAGACCCTATTACTTGATTATATAAAATTTTTATTATTATTTTATTTAAAATAATATGGTATTGTATATAGAAGTTTTAAAGGAATATAAAGTTATGTTTAAATTAAAAGCACCTTATAAACCAACAGGTAATCAACCCGAAGCAATTAGAAAATTAGTAGTAGCTATTAAAAATAATATTAAATACCAAGTATTATTGGGAGCCACTGGTACGGGTAAAACTTTTACAATGGCCAATGTTATTGCGCAAGTGCAAAAACCAACTTTAATTTTAGTACATAATAAAACATTAGCTATGCAATTATATGGAGAATTGAAAACTTTTTTTCCTGAAAATCGCGTTGAATATTTTGTCTCATATTTTGATTTTTATCAACCTGAGGCATATTTACCAAAAACCGATACTTATATTGATAAAAATTCTAAACAAAATCAAGAAATTGAAATGTTAAGATTAAGTGCTTTAAATGGTTTATCTATTAGTAAAGATGTTATTGTTGTGGCATCAGTAGCAGCAATTTATGGTGAACAAGAACCAACAGCATATAAAGATAACTTTTTTGAATTGAGAAAAGGACAAAAAATTAATAGAAAAGATTTATTATTAAGACTAATTAAAAATGGATATGTACGTAATGATATTACATTAGAACCGGGTAGTTTTAGTGCAAAAGGTGATTTAATAAAGTTAGCTCCATCTTGAAATGATCAATTTTATTTAAGAATTAGTTTATTTGGTGATGAAATTGAAGAAATAGCACGTATTGATACATTAGGCGCTAATGTTTTAGAGCGTTTTCCCTTTATTACAATTTTTCCTGCGCAAAATTATATTACTAGTAAAAATCGTGTTGATCAGGCAATTATTAAAATTACTGAAGAGTTAAAAATAACATTAGCACAACTAAGAAAAAATAATATGTTAGTAGAAGCGCAAAGATTAGAACAAAGAACAGAACATGATCTAGAATCCTTAAAAGAATTTGGTATTTGTAGTGGTATTGAAAACTATTCTCGTCATTTAGAAAATAGAGAAGTGGGTTCAGCACCATATACTTTAATTGATTTTTTTCCAGATGATTTTTTAACAATTATTGATGAATCTCATATGACATTACCGCAAATTAGAGGAATGTATAATACTGATCGTAGCAGAAAAGAAACATTAGTAAAATATGGCTTTCGTTTACCTAGTGCTTTGGATAATCGTCCTTTAAATTTTAATGAATTTTCTAATAAGTTAAAGCAAGTTATTTATACTTCAGCAACTCCTGCTGATTATGAATTAGCATTAATTAAAAATGAAGTTGAGCCCTTTAATGTACCAGTTCAACAAATTATTCGTCCCACAGGTTTATTAGATCCAACAATTGAAATTAAACCAACTAAAAATCAAATAGAAGATATTATTAATCAAATAAAATTACGAACAAAAAAAAATGAAAGAGTATTTATTACTACTTTAACAATTAGAATGGCAGAAGAATTATCAAATTTTTTACAAGAACAAAAAATTAAAGTTGCTTATATTCATAATGAATTAAAAACATTAGAACGTACTAAAGTTTTGTTAGATTTAAGAAAAGGTGTTTTTGATGTTATTGTTGGTATTAATTTATTACGTGAAGGATTAGACGTACCAGAAGTGTCATTAATCTGTATTTTGGATGCTGATAAATCTGGTTTTTTACGTAATACTAAATCATTAATCCAAACTATTGGTCGCGCAGCACGAAATGTTAATGGTCATGTTATACTATATGGAGATATTAAGACAGAGGCAATGACACAAGCAATTGAAGAAACGCAAAGAAGAAGAGAAATTCAACTTGCTTATAATAAAAAACATAATATAGTACCAGTTACTGTTAAAAAACCGTTGAGTGAAATCATAAGTACTAGAGAATTAGATGTTGATTTAAAAATTTTAAATTCAAGTAAAGGTAAAACAAAAATAACTGCTAAAACAAAGATAATTGCTGATTTAAGAGTTGAAATGTTACAAGCAGCTAAAGATTTAAATTTTGAAAAGGCAGCTTCACTTCGTGATTTAATTTTGAGTATTGAAAGTGAAAAATAAAGGAGTAAAATAAGTTGACCGATAAAGCACAAAAAGGTATTTTGATAAGTCCAAATACTAAAATTAATCCTCATATACCAACAATATTTTTAATAAAAAATTATATTACTAAACCTAAAATTTTTATTGGTGATTATACTTATTATCATGATTTTAATGATGATCAAGCAGTTATTGATTTTGAAAATAAAAATATAATTTATCATTTTCCAAATATGATAAATGATGAATTAATTATTGGTAAATTTTGTTCAATTGCACAAGGTGTTTTATTTATAATGAATGGTGGCAATCATAATTATTGTGCAGTTTCAACATTTACTTTACCATTATTTTATAAATCATTAAATTTATCAGAAGTTACAGAAAAAGATAAATTAGATAAATTTCCGATTAAATCACCAACAGTGATAGAAAATGATGTTTGAATTGGTCATGATGTGACTCTTAAGAGGGGTAACTATTGGTAATGGGGCAGTAATTGCAGCTAAAAGTGTAGTTATAAAAAATGTGCCTCATTATGCTATTGTTGGTGGTAATCTTGCTAAAATTATAAAATATCGTTTTTCTAAAAAAATAGTTCAAAAATTACAAAATATAAAGTGATGAGATTGATGTATTGAAAAGATTATTGAAAATTCAGATTTGTTAAAACAAAAATTCTGATAATAAAATATGGAAATTATCCCCACATGTACTAGTGTATAGGAAAAAATGAATTGAAATGAATTCAATAGCATATTTCAAAATGAAAACGATTGTTTGAAATATATAGCGAAGTTGAAAGTAATGAAATGTATCAGGTGTGCTTCTTCTAGTTTGAATGTTTCTGATTTGATAAGAATGAGATGTTTGAAATATCATCAAACATTTAGTATTCTTCATGACACCATTTTTCACAAGTCACAAACACCTTTGACATCTTGGTTTTATCTCATCTTTAGATGAATAAACACAAAGCATGGTATACCATCAACAGATGTTGCAAGGGAATTGGGTGTGACATATAAAACAGCTTGAAGAATGAATCATGAAATCAGAACTAGAATTTGGAATCAAGATGCAGGGTTCATTGATGATGGCACAGCACAGATGGATGAAATGTATCTTTCACATGTAGGTTTTAAAAAACAAGGAAGATCCTTGTTTTTTAAAACCTTGATTGTTGGAGTTTATGAGAAAACCAGCAACAAACTAATTGTGAAAGTATTGAAAAAAGCAGATGAGAAAAACCTTTTATGATTTGCATTGAAACACATTTCTACTGGGTGTTGTCTATTTATGGATTCTTGGAAGGGATATGGAAGTTTCAAAAACTTCTATCACAAACATGAAATCGTAAATCATGAAGTTGGGTATGTGTCATCAACAAGTGTAAACACAAACCAGATTGAATCTGCATGAAAACACATCCGACGAACTTTTCGAACACACATAAAAGTTTCAAAACACAATATTCATTTATATGCAAAAGAAGCTGCATATAAATTCAATAAGATACCTAGTTTTGAAACTATAATTTTGTGTTTGATTTAGATACATGTGGGGATAATTTCCTAGATAGGCTTTTATCTCCATTTATGTGATAAAATTTAAAAATAGTACATAAAGGGATAAAAGCCTAAAATATTACAAAAACTTGTAAAAGAAAGTAATAGTTTAAATAAAATAAAGGGGTAATAAAAAATATCAAAAAATATGGTTATTTAACTACTAAAATAGGTTTAATTGAAATCATAGTAGTTGCAGAACAAGTAGTAAAAGTTAGTTTCGTTAATACTCGTCAAGTTGCTAAGAATAGTAGTAATATAGTGGTATTTAATTGTTTAAAACAACTAGCAATGTATTTTGATAAAAAATTAAGTGATTTTAACTTACCAATAGCTTTAAAAGGAACTCCTTTTCAAGAATTAGTATGGAGTAAAACTTGTACTATTCAATTTGGGACAACTTTAACTTATCAAGAATTAGCGCAAAAAATAGGTTATCCAAAAGCAAGTAGGGCAGTGGGTTCGGCTTTAAGTAAAAATCCATTAGCAATTATTGTTCCTTGTCATCGTGTTGTTAATAAAAATAAGAATATTGTTAATTATCTTTATGTTGCCCATATTAAAAAATTTTTTATTAGCACAAGAAAGTAAATAAGGTATAAGATTATTTTTTATGATTGATTATCTTTTTTTGATTTTTAAAATTGTTAACAATTTTAACTACATAATTTTTAATATAGTAAACAGGATATCCTACTAACATAACAGCAATTAAAATTAGTGAATTTCATAATGCTCACATATTATTATTTTGTGTACCATAATAATACATTGCTAAAAATGATCCAACAATAGCAATTATTGCTCCTAAATAACCAATAATAATGAAAAAATAAAATCAAAAATTATTAAAAATCTTTTGGTAGTCTGGATGTTTGCGCCTTAAAAAGATAATGACTGAATTAACAATTAATTTTAAAAAACTAATAGCAATAATAAAGTAATTAGTTACTTCATACAATTGATTTCATAAAATATAAATTAAAGCAACAAATATTAATAGTAGCATAGCAGCTCATGGCATATTAGTTCTTTTAGTTGTTTTTTGAAAAAATTTAAACAAATCTTTTTCTTCACTCATTTTAAAAATTAAACGTGATTGATAAAGTAGAAATGCATTTAGTGAACCAACAAATAATAAAATTGCTAGTCCTGAAAAAATATAAGCTAAAACATGAGGAATATTAGGATTATTGATAATAGCATAATATCAAACGTTACTAAATCCATCATTTTTATCTAATCATGAAAATTGTTCATTAATAGTTAACAAAGCAATTAATAGTATTAAATATAAAAAAATAATTAGTCCAGTTGCAACAATTAAAGCTCAAAGTACATTTTTTCTTGGATTTTCTACTTCTTCAGTAACATAAGTTATTGCTTCAATTCCTGAATAGGCAAATAGTGTCATTGTTGTAGCTGGTAATAAAACATAAGTTGCGAGAAAAATTTTTGATAAATCTTTTTGAACTAGTTCACTATTAAAACTATCTGTATTGCCATAAATCATAGCAATAAATAAAACAAAAGTAATTGGTAATCCTTTTAAAATTGTAAAAATAATTTGTGTTTTTCCAGAACTATTTTTAATAAATATTTGGACTATAGTTAATACAAATAAAATTAAAATTCCAAATAATTTTATCAACCATTGGTTAGTAATATGAGCTAAAGTACCGATAATATTACCTAATGCTAAAGTAGCAGAAGCAACGGCAGTAGCACTAACCATTAAAACTAAAATCCATCCCAATCAAAACGAACAAGCCATTCAATTTGCTTTTTTTAATCAATAATAAGCACTTCCATTTCCCGGAAAAGAAATAGCAGTTTCTGCTAGTAATAACATTTCTGGCAAAATTAAAATACCGCCTAAAATTCAGGCACATATCATTAAAATCGGATTAAATCCACTTTGAAATGCTACTTGTCCAAATGAAATTAGTACTGATGATCCAACTGTGGCAGAAATTGCCATCATTAATATTACTCAAAACGAATACTTCTTTTTTAATTTCATGTCTTTTTCCTATCTCTATTTTTTTATTTCGTATGTATTGATAAAACTTTTTATTTTATTAATGTAAGTTTGATAAGCATTTGGTAAGGTTTCAATATGACCAATATTTTCCAAAAATAAATAATCATAATTTTTATAATGGAGTTTAACTTGATAATTATGAATGACATTAGCCATGAAAAATGGGACAAAATTATCTTTTTTACCGTTAATTAATAAAGTAGGAACTTGAAAACCTGTTTTTCTTTTTTTAATAAATCATATTCTAAAATATTTGTATTTTTAAATTTTTGATATCTTTTTGTTAAACCATTACTAATTAATCATCAAGTTTTTTTATAGCGATATTGCACGACATAACGAAATTGAACAAGTAGATTAGAGAATCCACAATCAGTAATTGCCCAGTTAATTAAATTGGTTACTTTATAATTAAATAAATAATGGCTTTTATCCCTTTATGTACTATTTTTAAATTTTATCACATAAATGGAGATAAAAGCCTATCTAGGAAATTATCCCCACATGTATCTAAATCAAACACAAAATTATAGTTTCAAAACTAGGTATCTTATTGAATTTATATGCAGCTTCTTTTGCATATAAATGAATATTGTGTTTTAAAACTTTTATTTGTGTTCGAAAAGTTCGTCGGATGTGTTTTCATGCAGATTCAATCTGGTTTGTGTTTACACCTGTTGATGACACATATCCAACTTCATGATTTACGATTTCATGTTTGTGATAGAAGTTTTTGAAACTTCCATATCCCTTCCAAGAATCCGTAAATAGACAACACCCAGTAGAAATGTGTTTCAATGCAAATCATAAAAGGTTTTTCTCATCTGCTTTTTTCAATACTTTCACAATTAGTTTGTTGCTGGTTTTCTCATAAACTCCAACAATCAAGGTTTTATTCAACAAGGAAGATCCTTGTTGAATAAAACCTACATGTGAAAGATACATTTCATCCATCTGTGCTGTGCCATCATCAATGAACCCTGCATCTTGATTCCAAATTCTAGTTCTGATTTCATGACCCATTCTTCAAGCTGTTTTATATGTCACACCCAATTCCCTTGCAACATCTGTTGATGGTATACCATGCTTTGTGTTTATTCATCTAAAGATGAGATAAAACCAAGATGTCAAAGGTGTTTGTGACTTGTGAAAAATGGTGTCATGAAGAATACTAAATGTTTGATGACATTTCAAACATCTTATTCTTCTCAAATCAGAAACATTCAAACTAGAAGAAGCACACCTGATACATTTCATTACTTTCAACTTCGCTATATATTTCAAACAATCGTTTTCATTTTGAAATATGCTATTGAATTCATTTCAATTCATTTTTTCCTATACACTAGTACATGTGGGGATAATTTCCTAAATAATAATTAATTGTTGATGCACCCATACTATTACCAATTAAACCAATACTGCTAACTTGATAATTATCTTTTATTCAATTAATTAAACAGTTAATATTTTCAGCACAAGTAAGACCAATGTCACTATATTGGCCATCAGTTTTACCGTGAGCAACACTATCAAAAGTTAAAATATTTTATCCTTCTTCATAAAATCATGAGACTAATCTTAATACTAAATATTAATTTTCTGTTCAACCATGAAAACCAATAACTCATTTATCACTTTTCTTTTTTTGAATGACATTTAGACAACTAATGTTTTGATTATTATCATTTTTAATGGTAAATTCTTGATAATTTTCTTTTTTTCAATCAATTGGATAGTCATATTTATTAAGATTTTTAATTTGACAATCATATTGATGATAATTAAAACTATTAATATCAACTGTTTGTTCGTTATTTATTTTAAATTTACCTTCTTTTTGATAAGAAAAGCAAAATTCTAAAAATTGTTTTTGATATTTTTTTGAATAAAAATAAACAAAAATAAATAATAGAATAACTAATAAAATTTTGCTAAAAGAATAACAAAATCTTTTATAAACAGTTAATAAAATTTTTTGATTCACAGATGTGTTGATTACTGTCATTTTTAAGCCTTTTCTAAACTACTAATTATTTTACGCTATCTTATCAAATGTTTAAAATATTAATGTATGTTAATTTAATTATTTTAAAATAATTAAATTAATAATTTTTTATAACTTAATTGTTTTTCAATTTTAATAATAATTTTTAATATTTAATTTTATTAATAATTGCTTTCTAGGAAAGTTTATTGTATAGTAATTTTTTCATTTTTAAACTTTAAGTGAGATTTATTTAAAATTGAAACAAAATAATATTTTCAATAATTTTCATTATTAATAAAAATAGTATACGAGAATTTTAATAAAAAGGAGGATACTTAAAAATGATAAATGAAAAAAATAAGACAGTAGAAGAAGATAGTTGAGAAAGTGTTACTACTGTTAATGTTGATGATAGCGACTGTCAAGCAAAAATGGAAAAATTAAATAAAAAATTACAAGAAACAGCTAATTAATTAGAAGAAATAAGTAGTCTTTATGCAAAATCAGTAAAAGAATCATTAGATAAATCAAAAAAATTAAAGAACTAGAAGATAAAATTGATGAATCGGAAGAACAATTAAAAGCATGTAGAGAAAAAAATAAAAAATTAGAAAGTTTTGAAGATAAAGTTAAAAAATTAGAAGAAGATTTAAAAGAATGTAAAGAAAAAAGAGAAGAACTAGAAGCACAGTTAAAAGAATGTAAAGCAAAAAGAGAAGAATTGGAAGAACAATTAAAAGATTGTCAAGAAAAAAATAAAAAATCAGATGAAAGTAAAGGACAATGAATTCCTGGTGAATATAAATGAATGCCTGTTGGATCAAAAATGCCAGAAGGTTGAGTAAAAGTAGATCTTGCTAAAGGTTTAACAATAGTTCATAGTGATAAAGAAGGACAAACATCAGGAAGTGTTGGAAAGCATAATCATACATTTTTAAATAATGGTCAGGTATGAACCACTCCTGCTTCAGCAAAACTAGTTTTTATTAATGAAAGAACTTCAGGATCATTAGGTTCTAAATATGTACCATTCTTAGGTAGTTATAATAATCTTTTGCGAACTAAAACAACTGCTGATACTGAAAAAGGCATCTCTAATACCGAGAATAATTTAGCTGCTGGAATATTTGCTGAACTTTGACAATATCAAGGAGAAAATAGTAGTAGTTAAAGTTAATAAAAAAGAAAGAAAAAAAATATGGAAATTATCCCCACATTTACTAGTGTGGAAGAAAAAATGAATTGAAATGAATTCAATAGCATATTTCAAAATGAAAATGATTGTTAGAAATATATAGCGAAGTTGAAAGTAATGAAATGTATCAGGTGTGCTTCTTCTAGTTTGAATGTTTCTGATTTGAGAAGAATAAGATGTTTGAAATGTCATCAAACATCTTATTATTCTTCATGACACCATTTTTCACAAGTCACAAACATCTTTGACATCTTGGTTTTATCTCATCTTTAGATGAATAAACACCAAACATGGTATACCATCAACAGATGTTGCAAGGGAATTGGGTGTGACATATAAAACAACTTGAAGAATGGGTCATGAAATCAGAACTAGAATTTGGAATCAAGATGTAGGGTTCATTGATGATGGCACAGCACAGATGAATGAAATGTATCTTTCACATGTAGGTTTTAAAAAAAAAAGGATCTTTCTTGTTGAATAAAACCTTGATTGTTGGAGTTTATGAGAAAACCAGCAACAAACTAATTGTGAAAGTATTGAAAAAAGCAGATGAGAAAAACCTTTTATGATTTGCATTGAAACACATTTCTACTGGGTGTTGTCTATTTACGGATTCTTGGAAGAGATATGGAAGTTTCAAAAACTTATATCACAAACATGAAATCGTAAATCATGAAGTTGGGTATGTGTCATCAACAGGTGTAAACACAAACCAGATTGAATCTGCATGAAAACACATCCGACGAACTTTCCGAACACACATAAAAGTTTCAAAACACAATATTCATTTATATGCAAATGAAGCTGCATATAAATTCAATAAGATACCTAGTTTTGAAACTATAATTTTGTGTTTGATTTAGATACATGTGGGGATAATTTCCTAGATAGGCTTTTATCTCCATTTATGTGATAAAATTTAAAAATAGTACATAAAGGGATAAAAGCCAAAAATAATATAAATAAAGTTAATGGATAAATTTATATAATTTAAGTAAATAAAATTATTCCAATTATTTTTTATTAGAAAAAAATATTGGAATATAACATTTTTTAGTAATAATTAATTCTATTTTTTAAATTTTATTATAAAATGAGCAATTGCTGTATTTCATTTTTGAATATATATTGTTCATTTTTTTTGTAATTTAAGTTTTTATATACTTTCTTTTGCAATAAATAATTTTAAAATTTTAAATATTGATTTAGATAATATTTTAAACTAATTATAATTGATATTAAAGTTAATTATATATAGTATATAATTAATTAGAAAAAGCATATAAGTGGAGGAATAAATGACAGATAATCAAAAATATATTACTGTTAAAGGTGCACGTGAACATAATTTAAAAAATGTTAATATTAAAATTCCAAAGTATAAGTTAGTAGTTATTACTGGTGTCTCAGGAAGTGGTAAATCATCATTAGCTTTTAATACAATTTATGCAGAAGGAAGGCGAAGATATGTTGAATCACTTTCAGCCTATGCTCGTCAATTTTTAGGAAACAGCGAAAAACCTGATGTTGATGCTATTGATGGTTTAGCACCAGCAATTTCTATTGATCAAAAAACTACAAGTAATAATCCTCGCAGTACTGTTGGTACTGTTACTGAAATTTATGATTATTTGCGTTTACTTTATGCACGAATTGGAATTCCTTATTGTAATAAGGGTCATGGTCCAATTAGCACACAAACTTTAAAAGAAATGGTTAATAAAATTAAAACGTTAGAAGATAATACTAATATTGAAATTTTAGCACCAGTTATTAATGCTAAAAAAGGTAGTCATCAAGATTTATTAGCAAAATTAAAACAAGAAAATTTTTTGCGAGTTAAAATTAATAATAAAATATATAGTTTAGATGAACCAATTGAATTGAATAAATCATTACGTCATGATATTGATATTGTTATTGATCGTATTAAATTTACCAATGATGATAATACTATTTCACGAATTCATGATGCTTTAGAAGTTGCTTTAAATCATAGTAATAGTTTAGCAAAGGTTATTTTATCGCAAACAAATGAAACGTGATTATTTTCTCAAAAATATGCTTGTAAAATTTGTGGATTTTCAATTCCCAGTTTAGAACCGCGTTTATTTTCTTTTAATGCACCAAGTGGAGCGTGTTTTGATTGTAAAGGCTTGGGAGTAAAATTAGAAGTTGACGAAGAATTATTAATGCCAGATTTAAAATTATCAATTAATGATGGTGGCATTGAGTATTATAAAAACTTAGTTGGTACTAGTAATTTAGAATGACAAAAATTAAAAGTTCTTTGTTATCATTATTTAATTGATTTGAATCATCCATTAAAAAATTTAACAAAAACACAACTTAATTATATTATGCGCGGTAGTGATGAAGCCATTACTTTCAGTATTACTTCGGCAAATGGTCGTAAATATCCTAATCATGATTATATTGAAGGCATTGCCACTTTAATTGAAAGACGTTTTTTAGAAACAACTAGTGATTTTGCCCGTGATTATTATCGTAAATTTATGAGTGAACGCACTTGTTTAACTTGTCAAGGAACAAGATTAAATGAATTTGCATTGGCAGTTAAAATTAAAGATGAAAATAATAAAGAAATGAATATTAGTCAGTATACTAATTTAGACATCGAAGAAAGTTTAACATTTATGTTAAATATTAAATTATTACCTTATCAACAAGAAATTGCTAAATTAATATTAGTAGAAATCATTAATCGTTTAAGTTTTTTAACTAATGTTGGTTTAGGTTATTTAAACTTATCGCGAATGGCACAAACTTTATCTGGTGGTGAATCACAACGAATTCGATTAGCAACTCAAATTGGTTCGCAATTAACGGGAGTATTGTATGTTCTTGATGAACCTTCAATTGGTTTACATCAACGTGATAATGTTAAGTTAATTGAAACTTTAAAACAAATGCGAGATCTTGATAATACATTATTAGTAGTAGAACACGATGAAGATACAATGTGAGCAGCAGATTGATTAATTGATATTGGTCCAAAAGCCGGAATTTATGGTGGTGAAGTAATTGCTGAAGGTACACCACAGCAAGTTGCTAATAATCTTAATTCAATTACTGGACAATATTTAAATGGTGAAAAATTTATTGTGTTACCTAAATCAAGAAGAAGTGGTAATGGTAAAGTTATTGAAATTCAAGAAGCACAAGCTAATAATTTACGTAAAATAAATGTTAAATTACCTTTAGGTAAATTTATTTGTGTTACTGGTGTTTCAGGAAGTGGTAAATCAACGCTTGTTAATGATATTTTATATACTAGTATTCAAAAGTATTTGGGTTTAAAGGGACAACGACCAGGAAAACATAAAGCAATAAAAGGGATTGAATTTATTGATAAAATTGTTGCTATTTCGCAAGAACCAATTGGCAGAACACCAAGGAGTAATTCCGCTACTTATACTTCAGTTTTTGATGATATTCGTGATTTATTTACACAAACACCAGAAGCAAAAATTAGAGGATATGCTAAAGGTAGATTTTCATTTAATGTACCAGGAGGAAGATGTGAACGTTGTTCTGGCGATGGTGTTATTAAAATTGCGATGCATTTTTTACCAGATGTTTATGTAACTTGCGAAATTTGTGAAGGAAAACGTTATAATAGTGAAACAATACAAGTTAAATATAAAGGTAAAAATATTTATGATGTACTAGAACTGCCTGTTGATTTAGCATTAACTTTTTTTGCTAATCATCCAAAAATCCATAAAAAATTAGCAATGATACAAGAAGTAGGATTAGGATACGTAAAATTAGGGCAACCCGCTACTGAATTATCTGGTGGTGAAGCACAAAGAGTGAAACTAGCTAAAGAATTACAAAAACGTGCTACTGGCAAAACTATGTATATTTTAGATGAACCAACTACTGGTTTACACGTTGATGATATTAAAAGGTTAATTGAAGTTTTAAATAAAATCGTTAATCATGGTGATACTGTTGTTGTAATTGAACATAACTTAGAAGTTATTAAAGTTGCTGATTACATTATTGATCTAGGACCTGAGGGTGGTAAATTTGGTGGTGAAATCATTGCTACAGGAACACCAGAACAAGTAATAACAAATCCTAAGTCTTATACTGGACAATATTTAAAAGCAGTTATTAATCGCGATTTGAATAGAAAATAATTAAAATATTTTCTGTAGTATTCTTGAATTTTAACAAAAGAAGTGGAGAAATAAAATGTCTTTAGAAGTAGTACCAAATTTAAAAGAAGTACTTATAAATTCAACTATACAAAATGTTAAAAGTAATATAATAAAGTTAAAAGATTTTTTTAGTACTTCTTCTAATATACAATACTTAGAGTATTGATTTATTTTTTTTGAAAAAGATTTTTTTTAAAAAAAATAAAAATAACGGAAAAACAGTATCAATGAATGCAAAAATTTTTAGTGAAAGTAAAAGATGAAGTATTTACTGATGAAAGAAAAAAACTTGAATTTCTTTTTTTTAAGTTTGAAAAAGAAAATTTTTTCCCATGAGATAAAGAACTAGAGTTTGAATTACTTGAATTTACTTTAATATGAAAAGAACAAAATCAGAAGGAAAAGAATAAACTTATTGATAAAATTACAGCATTAAAAATAGAATTAAATTGTAAATTAAGTAGTAAAAAATGAGAATTGAAAAAAAATTATATAAAATTAATAATCAACAAGAAATTATTTTAAATTTTCATAATAATAGTCTTAAAAAATTAGAAGTTTTTCAAAAACAGAAAACAAGTAAGATTTTTAAATTTAAAAGTAAATTAGTTAAGTTTTTAACTTTTGGTTATTATAATTTTGAAATAAGATTAGTTAATAGAATAGAATGTGAAAAAGTTGTTTTAAATAATCAAAAAGAGCAACTTTATAAAATTGGATTAAAAATTTGTAATATTAAAAAAAGTTTAAATAAAGTTGAAATAAAAATTAGAAAAAAAGACAAAGACTTAATTTATTTAAAGAAAATATTGTCTCTCTTGTTAAGGAAATAAATTCAATTAATGTACAAAATATTGAAATTTCAACAAACAATAGATTAATAACACAATTATAGTTATTCTTTTTATTTATTTGTAATCTAAAACTGGAGAAAATATATCCATTTATATGATAAAATTTTATTTATATATATAGACACGAAAGGATTTGTCACTTTGGAAAAAAGAGTATATTTTTTAAAGTTTAATAAAAAAATTCTTAAAATGGACTTAATAAGTTTTGGAACTGGTCTAATAGGTATTTGTTTGGGAATTTTAAGTATTTTAGCATTACAACCTTTTTGAGATAATGATAAAGCATCACTTTGAATAACTGTTGTTGCATCTTTTTTTGATATTACTAGTTTTACTTTAGCTTTTCTATCTTTTTTCTTAATGTTCCGTTTAATTAGATTAAAGAAAACTTTGATAAAACAAAATATGAAATTATATCGAAAAGATCAATTTAGTATTTCGCTTGATTTTATTAGTTTTTGTTTAGGTATTATTGGAACAAGTTGCGAAATTATTAGTGTTATTGTGCTTTTACCTCAATTTAATGATAATAAAGTTTTTTCATATCAAATTACTATTGTTGCTGTTGTTTTAAATATTATTAGTTGTATTACTTGTTTAATGTCAACATTAATTACTATTAATATTATTAAAAATTATAAACAAAGAGGAAATTCTATTATTTAAATATAATAATTTCCGCTTTTAGCATAATTATTTTTTGTACTATGACAAGTTAAATCAATTATGTTAAGATATTTTCAGTTTAAGTTTATGTTAGAAGGAGAAGTTATGAATAATAATGAAAAAATAAAAGGTAACTTTTATGTTCTGGGAGATAGTTTATCAGACACAGGAGCATTAGTAAGTGGTTTTACAGCTCTTTTTAAGCATTTAAAAATACCTAAAATAGTTAAAATGTTGCCACCATTTTATAAAAATTCTTTTTCTAATGGTCCTGTGGCAGCAAAAATTATTGCCGATTATTTGCATATAAATTTAACTTCTGCTTGAAGATTTGACCTTTTTTTATTTGCTGATGAGCAAATTGGTAATAATTATGCAGTTAGTGGAACTTTAGCTAGTAGAAAAAAGAATTAACAGTAGAAAACTTTGTTATTAATCATTTTGATATTACTCATCAAGTAGATGCTTTAATTAGTCAGCATCATATTAATATTAATGATATAATTTTAGTTGACTTTGGTGGTAATGATATTTTATATGCTTTTAAACAATCATTATTAAAGGACCAAGAAGAAATTATTAATAAAGCAGTTGAGTTAATAAAAAATGCTTTAACTAAATTGATAAATAAAGGTGCTCAACATATTTTATTATGTAATGTGCCTAATATTAGTATTATCCCTTTATTTAAAAATAAAGAAAAAGATAAGGAACGTATTTTAAATTTAACTACTAATTTTAATAAAATGTTAGATGGTTTTATTGAAGAATTAAATAAAAATAAAAAAAATATTATTAAATATGATATGTTTGCAGCAATAACAAACGCTATTAATAAGTTTAAAAACTTGAATATTAATAACAATATTATTGATGCAGCAGTTACTACTGATTTTAGTAAAATAATTAATAATGGTATTATTGTTCCTCATTTCAATGAAGGTGTTAATGAAGAAAATATTAATAAGGCTTTTATCTCCATTTATGTGATAAAATTTAAAAATAGTACATAAAGGGATAAAAGCCTAAATTATTTAGATACTAAAGAAGTAGAAATAACTTATTTTAAAAGATATACAATTATAGATTTAGATAATGATAAAGAATTAAAATATTTTGATATACTTGCTTGTGCTAAAAATACAGATATAGCAAAAGCAAAAGGTAGTGCAGAAACTTATGCTTATAGATATTTTTTAATGAATTTACTTTTATTAAGTGAAGATGAACTTGACCCAGATAATGATAATGTTAATTTAATTACAAATAATAATAAACAACAAAGTTATAGTAATAATATAAAAATGTCTAATGAAAAATGAGAACCAAGTGAAAAACAATTAGATTATTTTGAAAAATATATGATTACAAATACAGTTTTATTTGATGAATGTATAAGAGAAGATATGGAAAGATTAAATCCAAGTAATAATAAAGATTTTTTAATATTAATGGGTGAAAATTATTTAAAAGTATTATTTGATAAATTTAAAGAAATTCGTGAAATATTTAAGAATTTAAAAAATAATAATAAAAGTGAATATAGAAATTATGAATAATTATTTACTTTCAATTGACCCATCAATAAAAAAATACTGGATTTACATTATGAGAAAATAAAAAACCAATATGAATAAATAGTTATAGTTTTAAAAATTATAATTATGATTGAGAAAAAATACAAAAACAAATAAGTTATTTAATTGATATGAATGAATATGATTTATTAATGGAACGTGGTACTTTTCATTCAAAAAATAGTATTGGTTATTAAACTCAAGAACGTTTACGTGGTTTTATTGCAGGAAGATTTAATAAATTATTAACAAAAAATATGTTAATAAGTCCTTCTTCATGAAAGAAATGATATATAGATAATAATATTACTAATATTTCTTTAAAAAATTGAAATAAAAAAATAAGTGAAGATATATGTTTTTATTTAAATGAAAAATATGAATGAAATATTAATATTAATAATCATGATGAAGCAGATAGTTTATTAATTAGTTGATATTATTTAAATAAGGAGTAAATAATTAATGCAAAAACAAAAACAAGAAAAAGTATTGTTAAAGATTGTAATAGTCATGTATTAGTTACTTTAAAAACTTTAGATATAGAAAATAGTACAGAACAATTTTTTAATATGTGTTATTTTCATAAAAAACAATTTAAAAATAAAGCAAAAGAAATTAAAGAATATTATAAAAAAGTTTAAATAAGTATAAAAAAAATAATGGTGTATAAAAAATTTATAAAACTTAATATAAGTTTTTAACTCATTGCTTTATTTAAAAAAGTAAATTGGTTTTTTATGTTTAAAATAAAGAGGTATAAAATTATGAAATATTTTAATCCAAGTTATTAATTTAAATTGTGAGTATTATCTGCACCATTATTTAATGATAAAACACAAGGTATTAATGCTAAGTCAATTGATAATAAAAAGATTAAAGATTGAGTTAGTAAAAATACCAGTTTAAAATCAATAAATCAAGAAATTAATTTTACAAAATCAAGTAATAATTATCAACCATATAGTTTAAATGAAACAAATCAAAATATTAATCCAATTTATCAAACAGAACTAGAAACAAGTACACATAAACATCGTCATAAAAAAAATAGAAACAGACATAAAAGACAACCTAATCCAAATCGAAGAGCAATTTTTCAATTAACTGAACAATTAACTATTGATAGTAATAATCGCCAACAATATAGAAATAGTTTTCAATCAGTTCTTCACTCATTAGTAAATAATAATATATTAAGAGTTTTTTTTGATAATACCGAAAATACAAATTGAGGAGAAATTAATAGAATATTTACTTTAAATACTCAAAATTATGGTTATTTTCGGCTTCCAATTGTAATTAGATGACAACAAAATACACAAAGTATTGAAAATAATTTAGAATTAGTTTTAAGAACCGATAATTTATATATTCAAGGTTTTATAGTTACTGAAAGAGGTTATCATATAGGAGAAATGTCTACTTATTATCATTTTAATTTTGAGAATATTAATCCAAATATGCAACCTAGAGCTGTTCAAGATGGAACAGTTCCACATTTAATAAACATTGATGGAATGCAAAATAGACAGTTAACTGGAATTAGTCCAGATTATATAGATATGATTCCAACTCAAAATAACAATATTAATTGAAATAGTATTGTTAATGCTTTTATAGTATTAACTAATGATATTAATGTTTCTGAAGAGCATAGTTTAGGAAACTTAGCCAGATCTTTGGGACAAGTTGTTTTTATGACTGCAGAAGCAATAAGATTTCCAGATATTTATGCCCGTATTGTAACACATTTAGTTAATAAAGATGAAAATTTAGAATTTAACCGAAGAAGTGAAATTTATAGAATTTTAGTTAGTTGAAGTCAAAGATCAAGAAATAATCGTCTTCAACAAAGACTAATAGAATCTGTTGATAATATTAATAATCGATACTGAAATGGTTTCACAATGTTAGACCTTACAAAAGAATTAAATTCACCGTCAGTTCAAGTTTTACTTGGCTATATTAATTTTAGATTAAGAAATAATGGACGAGATGTAAATTGTCGTAGAGGAAAAAGAGAAATAAAAAATACTTATTGACATGAAAAATTTTGTGATTTAAAACCACAAATTGATAAAATTCAAGGAAAAATAACTACAATAAAAATTTTAGATGAAAAAGTTGGTGGTAAAGGTTTAAATTTAAAAGCAGGAGATATTTATATTGGTACAGATAATGGAGTATATTTAATTCATGGAGAAAGAATTGATAAAATTGAAGAATTAAACTTTCCGGTAGAAAATATTATATTAGATAATAACGGAAACGCTTATGTAACAAATAATATGGGAATAATTTACACTTTTACTAAATATTATGGTTTTGATAATAGATGAGGTATTAGAAAAACGGGAACTATCAATACTGGAAATAAAGTAAATATTATCAAATGTATGAATGAAGAACATGATGAAGGTAGTCATATTGTTAAAGGAGCATTGTATATTGGTACTGAAAACGGTGTTTATTTTATAAATAGTGATAAAGTGTATAATGATGATCCATATACTGAAAGATTTGATAATTTAAATTTTCCAATAAAAGATATAATTTTAGACCACAAAGGTAGTGCTTACGTTATTAACAATGCAAGAAAACTATTTCGTTTAAATTTGTTTGGATGAGGTCACACAAAAATTGATAAAGATAATTTTAAAGTAAATATTGTAAAAGTAGTAACTCATACTGATGATAAAGATCATGTAGTTAACAAAGCAATATATATTGGTACTGAAAATGGTGTTTATTTTGTAAATGGTGATCAAGTATTTAAAGATAACCCAGATATTAGTAGATTTGATAATCTAAATTTTCCAATAGTTAATATTGAACTTGATGGTCATGGTAGTGCTTTTGTAACAAATAATATAGGTGAAAAATATCATTTACATTTCATAGGATGAAGTAATGATAAAGTAGAAAAGAATAGAAAGAAAAGAGAAATATCTGTTATAGATGATTTAGAAGAAAACAATGAATTACAAAACACATTAAAATGAAACAAAAATATTACCAATTTTATTAATCATGAACAACATTTACCAATTGATAATAAAACAAATTTTGTTACAAATAATGTAACAAGTTTATAAAAATATAAATAAAAAAAGTTACCTATATGGTAACTTTTTAATTAGGTGCCAACCTAATCATATACAGAATTAATTATACTTACTTAATTAAGTACTTTTATATTATACATTATTTAAGATTGTGGAAAAATAGGTAATGTTTAGTAATCTGTGTAACTTACAAAAATAACTATGTTTAATTAATTCTAGTAAATAAAATTAAATAACTAGAAAGAGTGAGTTAGGTATGTCTAAAAAACAAAATATTAATAATAATGATCCAATATCAAAAGCAGTAGATTTATTATTAGAAAATACTGAAGATTTAACAACCGTATTTAAAGAGGGAGGTTTATATAAAGAATTAACAAAAAGATTAGTTGAAAAAATGTTGAATTCTGAAATGTAAAATTATTTAGGATATGAAAAAAATCAACATAATAATAGTGATAATGCTCGCAATGGTATAAATTCAAAAAAATTAATAACCCAACAAGGTAAAATTGAGATTAATGTACCACGAGATCGTAATAGTAATTTTGAGCCAGTAATAATTGCAAAAAGACAAAGAAGATTTGATGGTTTTGATCAACAAGTTCTTTCATTATATGCCAAAGGCATTACTTTATCAGATATTAGAATGCAGTTACAAGAGTTATATCATGGTGCTGATATTAGTGAAAGTGTTATTAGTCAAATTACTGATGATGTTATTGATGATGTTAAAGCATGACAAAATCGGCCATTAGAAAGTGTTTATCCGATTGTTTATTTTGATTGTATAGTAGTTAAAGTACGACAAGATAAACGCATTATTAACAAATCAGTTTATATAGCATTAGGAGTTGATTTAGAAGGTAAAAAAGATGTTTTAGTTTTATGAATTAGCGAAAATGAAGGTTCTAATTTTTGATTATCTAATTTCACATAAATGAAAAATCGAGGCTTAAATGATATTCTTATTGCTTGTAGTGACAATTTAACAGGAATGTCAGAAGCAATACAATCAGTTTATCCTAAAACCGAACATCAATTATGCATAGTTCATCAAATTAGAAATAGTTTAAAATATGTTTCATACAAACATAGAAAATCACTAGTTACAGATTTAAAACCAATTTATAGTGCATGTAGTGAAGAACAAGCAATGCAAGCTTTAGAAACTTTTGAAAGTAAATGAAATAAACAATATCCTCAAATTGCTAAATCGTGATATAAAAATTGAGATAATTTAATGATTTTTATTAGTTATCCTGCAGAAATCAAAAGAGTGATTTATACAACAAATGCTATTGAATCTGTTAATAGTCAATTACGAAAAGTTATTAGAAATAAAAAAGTTTTTCCAAATGATATGGCAGTTTTCAAAATATTTTACTTAGCAATTGAAAATATAACAAAAAAATGAACAATGCCCATTCAAAATTGAAATACAGCAATTGCTCATTTTATGATAAAATTTGAAGATAGAATTAATCTAAACTATTAAATTTGTAAAACAAAGATACACAGATTATTAAAAAGCCTCAAAAAATATTATTTTATATTTTTCCTGAAAAAGAATTTACAATAATATTAAAATAAGGATAACCATTTTTAGAAACATTAATATTAGCATTTTTAATAACAGTATTAGATAATTTATCTTTTATTTCTTTTTCTGTAGAGTTTTCATTAAGTTTATATACATTTAAAATTTGTTTTAAATTACTATTATTATTTACAACAAAATAAACATATTTTGCTTTTTCATAAAGAGAATTTATATCATCCGGTATAGAAGTTTTACCAATAATATTTTTTTTATCAATTTTAAAGAAAATAAAAGGTTTTTTTGTCAAATGTTTCAACATTAATTTCTTTAATTTCACTAAAAAATATATCATATTTTTGTGGTAAAACATCTGGATTATTATTACAAGCAATTATACTAGCACTAGATGTACTTGATAAAATTATTGTTGTTAAAATTCTAATTAATTTTTTCATGAAATTATTCACCTACTTATCATTAATGGTTTTTATTATAGCACATTATCTAGGATTAAATATTATTTTTGAAATAGTTAATTTATAGTATTTATAATATCTTATATATTGTGTTATTGGTCTTAAAATATCTTTTTCACTAAAAAGCTCAATATCTAATTGCATGATATTCGGAAATAATTGGACAATTAAATTAAATTCTTTATCATAAAAATCAAAAAATCCTAACATTGTATCTTTTTTATTTTCAATGCTTTGTGCAACAATATAATCATCAATTTTAGATTGCATATAAGTATTTTCGATACTATATAAATTATATTCATTTCTATTAATTTCTAATCCTATTTTACCGTTACCTCAGTATCCAGCATATAATCCTTGATGATATCATTGATATGTTATTTTATTATCTTCATAATGTTTTAACTTTAATGGTTGATTGTATATTGCTAATTCTTTTAATTATCTTGAAAAAACAAAAGTTTGAGATTTAGATGGGTTAAAGTTTTCTGTTGTAGAACAAATACTTAATTCAAGATTAAATCATTCTTCTGTTTCATATTCATAACTTAAATATACATCTATGCTTTTATAATATCTCTTTAAATCATTAAAAGTATTAATTAATAATGTAGGGTCTAAATAATCTTTAAAATTAATATTTATTTCTAATGGTTTGATTTTAGGAACTATATTTTCTACTCATGAATTATAATCTCATATTAATTTATCTTGTGTATGAGTAAATATAACTGTTTGTGGTATATTAACTTCTATACTTGGATTTTTTGGAATTATTACAATTTGTTTTGCTATATTTTGAGGACTTGGTGGTAATATTTTTGCTGGATAACTAAAAGTAGTTTCTTCACTTTCTGAATATTCATCATGATTTAATTTATACAAAGTTGTTCAATTAAAAGCATTACCAGTTAAATAACCCATATTATTATAACGAAATTGTGCAACTGCTATTTCATTATAATCACCTTGATAAGTAAAAGGATTATCACTATAAAATGTATGTCTTTCTTCACCTTGATGTAATGATTGAGTTACAATTGTATCAATAATATAAGCATAATTTGAACCATCAATTACACCATTACTTGTAGGATTTCATTGACATTCAGTATCTTCATTTGTAAATGGTGAAGCAATATCTAAAAACTCAGTATCTTCTGCTAAAATATAAACTTTATTATTTTTCTTTTGTGATAAATCAACAGTTGATATTTGTTCTTTAATTTCTAATTTCTTACCAGTAGTAGGGTTTTATGGATAAACACTTATTCTATCACTTAATTTCATTGTCATAGCAGTTGTTGAAACATTAGCACCTAATAATTTACCAATAGTAAAATCATTATTATTTGTAAATACATTTAATGGAATTAAACCACCATTACCAATAATACTTTCTAAATTACTTGTAAAAAATGCACTCATAAAAACATTAAAATATAACATTTTTTTATATTGTTGAATATTTTGAGTAATAACTCAACTACTTCATATACCTAATGTTAAAGAATTTAATAATTTACCAATTAAAGGAATATCACTTAATGCAAAAGGTAATCATTGATTACTATCATAAGGCATTTGTATTAACGGAGAAAATACAACACTATTAAAATTTAATATTGCTGACATATATTTTTGTGATATTTTACTATAATCAACAGTTGGACTTCCTATAATTAAATGTGTATCTGGGTCTTTATATTTAAAATTACTACTCATATCAACATTATAATTACCCGTTAAATTATTTATATTTCATTCACTATCTCAAAAGAATTTTGCTTCTACTACTGATGTACCATTACTTAATCTTGCTTTATCTTTATCAAAAGAAAGCATACCTTTAAAATCTTTTGTTACAAATAAATTATCTTGAAAATTTAATGAAGTTTTTAATCATTCTGTAAAATTTTTAAAATTAGTAAATCCAGTAGGTTTAGCATCCATAATATTATAAAATGTTGTTTCTGGATGACTACTTGTTGTTATTTTATCATTTATACCAGCAAGTAAACCACCATTATTTTTAATATTAGTTGTATATTTTTCATTATTACCAGCAATAAATAATCTTCTTGAAGCAAATACTTTACTTTCAAATATTTCTTCATTATTTTGTTGTATTGGTTCTTGACCTTGTATTATTGGTCTTCCATAATAATAACAACTTGATAATAATTCTAATCCATAACTTTGTCTATGACTATATCTTACTCCTATATCTTTCATTAAAGTACGATTTAATGTTACTTTTCCTTTTTGAATAGTAGGAAAAGCATAACCACTACCCGGGCTTGCATATTGTACAAAATCAAGTGTATTTTGACCACTTGCAACTACTCTATCATTTAAAATACTAAAAGTTAAAACTTGCATACTAAATGCACCATTATAAGGACTATAATAATTTTTTACATTTGAAATATATAATAATTGTCTATCTTGATTTTTACCACTATTACCACCAATATTTTCATTTTCATCATTAAATACACAAAAAAATTGTAAATAATCATCAATTGTAATATGTTCTTTAAACATTACTAAATTATATTGTCTTTTAGTTTGTACTGTTTTAAATATTTGATTATTTGGTAAATTACTAAAATCAACACCACTTGTATCATCAATTAAATAAGCATTTCAATAATCACCAATTTTATATTGTTTTGTATAAAATTCATTTTGACCTGTAACTTTATGAGTTACTGGGTCAATTTTACCTTTATTTTTTTGATATATTTTTGTACTATTTTTTCAAATACATACAACTGGAGTATTACCAGTTAATATTAATTCATATTGACCAAAATCACTTATTTTACTATTAATTGGTTTATAACCAGTTTCAGTTAAAGGTATTGCACCATTATTTATAATAAATGAAAATATTTTTCAATGTGATTGTTTTTTAATCATTATTTGTTGCATCTTTAATCTCATGTGAGCGTGTTTCATTAATTGTATTTGTTGATGTCTGCTTATTTTCATTATCTCCTAAATCTTTATTTAATTTTTGATTTTCATTAATAATATTTTCTAATTTATTTTCAGCCATTAATTGGTCAATATTATCATATTCACCAATTGCTTTAATTATTGTCATTGTGCCATTATTTAATCTTGAATTAATAATTTGGTCTTGTACTATTTGGTCAGTCATAGCAATTGGAATAAATTTAAAACTATAAGGTCTTTCTCCAATACCATTTCATAAATTTTCACTAATAAGTAATAAATAAAATATACGATAAAAATAAGCACTATAAAATGCTATTTTTATTTCTGTAGTTTCCATATCATATTTATTATTAAACATACTTTGTGTTTTATTAGTATAAACATCATTACCATGTTCATCATAATCATAACCAGCACCATTAAATATTGCTTTAGCAGTACCATTATAATCTAATCAATATTCATTAAATTTAGGGTCACCTTGAATAATTTGCATACCGCCATTACCATTTTTATCATATCCAGCACTACCAACATTAACAAACATATCTTTTTTAGGATTTTCTGCAATATTACCATTTTCTTGCATTTCTTTAACTGTTTCATTATCTAATGCAGCAAATAAAGTAGTAACGTTTAATTCTCTTTCTAATCTTTTTTGTCTAATTACACGATTTAAATCTCAAATAAAATCTCATACTGGTGTACAATCTTGATAAGCATTTAAAGTAGTTTAATTACCATATAAATTTATTATTGTTAAATTTGTTATTTCAAAAATAGGTATATAATTAAATGGATTTTTAATTTCATAAATTTTTAATGGAATAATATTTGGTTTTAATTTTGTTCTTGTAGAACCTAAAATAATATCTTTATTATTATCTTTATATGTTTAATATTTAACTTTTCCATTTTGTATTGTTACTCATGTTAAAGTTGCACTATCTGCTTGTTCATTAATAAAATAAAGTTCTGCTGATTGTTATTGTTCATTATATTTAGCAACTCTACCACAAAAACTATTAGGTAATATTTTAAGTGATTTACTATTATCTTCATTAACTATAATCATAATAAATACTTTACCCATTAAACTATTTTGTAAACCAAATTTATAAAATTTTTTTAATCATTTATTTTTTAAATTCATTTCATTTAAATAATCTAATATTTCTTTTTTACTTGAATTAAATAAAAAACCTTTACCTAATCATAATTTAGTTGATTTTTGAGCAATAATCATAGGTATATCAATATATCAATTACTTTTATCACAACTTAAATATTCCATTGTATTTATCATAATTCATCACCATTAAATTTATTTTTATTAATTAATAATTTATTATTAATACCATTAATTAATCATTTCATTTCATGCATTAAAGCATACATATCACTATCTCAAGTATCATCATGTAAATCTAACATTTTAGGAGTATTATTATTACTATCTAATTTCTTTTTATCTAATCATTGCATTAAACTATATTGTCTTTTAATTTCTGGACATTTTTCTCAATTAAAAATAATAATATTTTTAAGCATACAAATTTTTGTAAAATCAATTCTATCATTTAAATATAAAATTGATTTATCTACTGCTATAAATTTTAATCATGTTATATTACGTTTTTTAACTCAACTTTTTAAAACATCAATAAATACTAATCCACCATTACCATAATCAACATAACAAATAAAACCAAATACCATTGCTATATAACGTTTAATTTCATTTAAATAATAATTAATAATATCATTTGCTAAAGTATCAGTATATTTATATTGCATAGTAACATTACTATGATAAAATTCACTTTCTTTATGCGCTCTTCTACTATTTTCATTTTCACCAATAAATCATAAACTTCCAGCAGTAGGATGACCACTTGAACTTGTTGCCATACCAATATCTAATCCACCAGTTAATCTTTCTACTTGAAAATCTAATTTAGTTCCTACTTTATCTAAATATCTTGCAAATATAGCACCAGTAAGAATACTATGAACTCCATAATATCAACTTTGTGCTTTAATAGGGTCTAATACTTTTAATTCTTCTAAATCATTAATCATATCTAATGTTAAATTATGAGCATTTACTTTTCAATTTGAATAATGAAATAATTTAAATATATTATTATCAAATACTGAATTAATTTGTTCATTATTTTTTTTCATAATTTCTAAATTAAATGGAACAATATTATTCATATATTCAATAAAATATTGATAAATATTATCTGGATTACAACTTTTTATTTTTATTCTTTTTTTAGCATTACCTAATGCAAATGTAATTGCTTGAAATTCTTGTTGACTAAATTCATTTGCTTCTTCACATCATTCAATTGCTAAATCAAAACCTTTTATTTCACTACGAGAAAGTTCTTTTAAAGGTATTCTATCATTTGAATTACTATATACACCCATAACTCTAATAAATGATTTACTACCTTTAAAACGAAAATCTGCTTGTTTATTTGGATATTTTAGACTAAAATCTTTATAATCATTTAATCCAATTATTAATAAAGCATTATATATTTCTTTAACTAAATCATTAATATATTTATTTAATTTTCTAAAACAATATATAGCAATTGATTTATTATTTTTAATTGAAATAGCAATTAATATTGCTAATTCTTCAGCAATACTATATGTTTTACTTGAATATCTACTTCCACTTGAATTATATTCACTATGAGTAAAATCACTTTTATTTAATAATCAATAACTAATTTCATGTAAATAAGTAAATTCTTTATTCATAATATTATTACTGTAATTCTTCTAATTTTAAAAGTTGACCATATCTTATAAGGTCACTAACAATAGCGATTGTATCCTTCTGCATTTGTAAAGAAAGCATTATTATACCATTAATATTATCTCAATCCAAAGTTTGAACCTCAGTATTTAACTCACCATATAAAAATTCTTTACAAATAAAAGCAAATTTTTTAATACTTGTTTGACTTTCAAAATTATGAAAAATTTTATATTTAGTATTTGTTTTAAAAATATATTTAATGTGATTTATATTAACTTTTGTTCCAACTTCTTTTCATTGTAAAATACTTGGAATTTGTTGTATTTTATTATCAACATATCTTTTATTTACAGCATCTTGTGGTTGTGTAGGGTCTCCTATATCAACAATTCTAGTATTATTTGAAGTAATAATTCTTTTTTCTTTAGGTTGAATAATATTAGGAGAATTAGGGTCTATTATTCATAATGATTCACCACTACCACCATTATCACTAATAATATCATCATCAATAGTAATATTTTTACCTGCTGTTAATTTATTTTGTTTAATAGTATCTAAATATCCACATTCTTCATCTATTTTTCTATCAACATATTCTTTAGTACTAGCATCACTTAAAAATGTAGGAGTTCCAACATCAATTATTCTTTTACCATTAACATCAATACCTTTATCATCTTTTGGTTTAATAAAATTAGGATTATCTTTATCAACTTCTCACAATGAATTATCAATATCTGTTTTAATACGAGTAGTATCAATATTAACTATTGGTCTTAATAAATTTTGTGGATGACTAATAGTAATTTTAGTTCTAAAATCTAATGATTTTATATTATTATATGGTATATATGCATTTAATGGACTATCTTCACCACAATTTGAAATAAATTTATTAAATCAATTATTTTTTTGTGGTTCTATATCTTTTAATTTAAAACCTTTAATATTTGGATATTATTTAATTTTTCTTAAACAATTAAATACTTCTGGTGGTATAAAATAAGGGTCATCTGGATTAGTTTAACTATAAGTTAATCAACCTTGACTAATTGAACCTTGACCACCTAAATAATCTACATCTTTAGTTAATAAAAATCTAACATAATGAGTAGTTGCTGTTTGAATATTATCAGTAAAATCAGTTGGTGTTATTTCTGGTCATTTTTTTGAAATAGTAAAACCACTTAAATAATCAATATTACTACTTGCTACAGATATTGCAAATCAAATTTCATTATCTGGAGTAGTAACTTTATCAAATAATAAATCATTAAAATATTTAGATAATTTAAATTCTTGAACTGTTATAAATAAAATTGGGTTTTTAATAGCCATAATAATTTACTCCTTAATGTAAAATAAAGGTTATTTAAACCCTTTAAATTTTAAATTTAGTTGCTTTTTGTTTATCTTTTTCAGTTAATTCTTTCTTTTTAGATTTTTGTAAAAAAACAAAATTATCTACTTGTTCTTTATCTACATTAAAACTATCAAGTAATTTTGCAGTTGATGTAGTTTCTAATTGTAAATGAGTATTTAATTGTTTAATATTTGCTGTAATAAATTCTAATTCTTTATTACGTTTTAATTCTTTTGCTAAATTTGATTGTTTTGATTTTTTAATTAATTTGCCAAATAATAGAAATGCTAAAGTAATACATACTCCACTCGCTAATGCTCCACTTAATACTGCTGATATTAATTCTTTTGATAAATTCATTTTTTATTCCTCCAATTGTATTTTATTTGAATGTTGTTTACATAAATGACATTCTTTTTTATGTTTTTTAATTTCTTTATATTGATATATTAAATAAGGACTTGTAATAATAATTGGTATAGTTATTAATAAATATTTAATTAATTTTCCATAATTACCTAATTTAGTTACTAAATTTAATCCAATATGACCAAACATAGGAAATAAAGTTAATATTAAATGGTCTGGTCAAGTAAAATTATATTGATTAGTATAATTACCTATTCCCAGTGATATTGGTATTTTAGGTATCAATCAAGGTGTTATTGTAAAAAAATAATGTTATTAACATACCAATAATATGACTTGTTATTTTTAAAATATTTGATATTAAAATTTTTATTTTATCTATATGAGTACTATTTTTATTAAATCAAATTTTATTTAATCTTTTATATTCTTTATTATCTTTACTTAATGGATTAATAGTATTTCATATACCAATTGGTTTAATTGGTGTATCTAATTCAATAATAATTACCACCTACTTTCATGTTTTATAAAAATTAGAATTTCTTTTAATTTTTATATATTTATTTGTATGTAAAGATTTTTTTAATAATTGTTTTCTTTCATATCTTCATTGATTACTTCCTATTTCATTTTTAGATAAAGTTTTATATTCTTTTAATTTAAAAAATCCCTTTTCTAATCTATTAATAAAATTCATAGTTTTTTGTACATTAATATTATTTGGATAAATTACACTATTATTTTGTGAACCATAATATTTACCTTTTTTTGCTAATTCACTTTTAACATATTTTCTTAATTCACTTGGTAATCATTTTCTATTTCAAAATTTTCAAAATATAGTTCCAGCACCAGTACCATTTTTACCTTTTGCTTGTGTCATTAATATTCATATTTCTTGTGGAAATGCTGGATAAGTATAACGACCATATCATATTTGTTTTTTATCATTATCACTTTGAAATAATGTTTTTAAAGTTCCAATTTTTAAATTTTTATTATCAACGATAAATATTCCTTTTTTAAATCATGAACTTGATAATACTTATCATTCATTATCTGGTATTTCTTCTTCATTTTCTTTAAATAAATTATTAAATTTATTTACATAATTTTTAACTGTTCTAATTTCTGTTGGCATAATAGATTTTTTAAAACTATTTATTGGATTTTTAAATTTATTAATTTCATGTTGAAGTATACTTAATTCACTTGTTTTTAATATAGTTATTAATTTTTTAAGTATATTTGGATTTAAAAATGAATAAGGTTGATGTATTTCATTTTCATTAACATTTTCACTATCAAATACTGCTTTTAATGATTGATTTTTATAATAATTTTTTAAAGCATTTATTAATGCTAATTTAATATCATTACTTGCTAATGCATAATATATTCATTCAATAATTAAAGGAAACATTATAAAATCATATGATTATAATCTCAAGTTAATGAACCATTATCATCATTTAATGGTACTTCGCTCATATTATCACTACCATATTGACTTGCATTATCATTAATTAATCTTGCAGTTTCATTAGTAAATGGTGTTTCTTGCATTTCTACATCAAATTTTCTTTCCATAGGTAATAAATTATGAATAATTTCACTTGCACCAGCAACAATAGTTGGAATGGCATAATCATTATTAAAATCATTATTAATACCCATAGCAACTCCAGAAGATATTAAACATCCACCAGTAGCCATATTTGCTATTTTACGTATAGTTTCAAATCTATTAGGAATTAATTATAGAATTCCATTAATAAGATTTGAAATACCATAAGCATTTAAACTAATATAAGTATCTCAATCCATAAAAGATTGTTTATCATTATTACTAAATAATAAATCTGGTGGAAAAGGGTCTACTGTTGTTGTAGTAATTGTATTTTCTGTTGGATTGGGATTAATAGAAGAGTTAGTAAATTTACTATAATTTGCTAAACCAATTGTTTCTAAACCTAATAATATTTTTTTAGAACTATTAATTGAACCTAATACTGGATTTGCAATTACTTGCCCATAATAAGCACTTGTACCTATCATTGCACAAATTGGACTTATACCAGCTCTAATTAATTTTAATAAAGTATAGTTATTCAATGGTGTAGTCTTAGCATGTTGTGGCATTTTTAATTTCTCCTTTTAATAATTGATTAGTTTTTTTAATTTGAATTCTAACTGTTCCTTGACAATGAATATTATCTCCAACACATATAGCAAAATTATCATTTACATTACTTACTATAAAATAATCATTTCTTAATTTAGGATATTCATCTAATAAAATTGCTCTTATATCATTACTTGTAGTTAAATCTTCTGGTTTAGGAGAATAAATAGTAATATGTGCTTTTTCATTAAAATATTTATATATAAATTCCATAATTATTTTTTAGTAAATTCTAGTTTTACTGTTCCATAATAATCTTTATTATTACCAGAAATAATAGCACTTGTTGATGTAATATTACTAAATGTTGTTTTACCTTTTTCATAACCATTATTACCAATATTTATTATTATAGTTTCTAATTCATTATTATTAGGAGTAGTTCCTGCAATAGTAATTTTTCCTAAATTTTTATAATAAATTACATCTTGTAAATCTAAAATATTCATATTATCATAATCAGTACTTTGATATGTTGCATTAATATTAGTTGTATCAACTTTATAATTTTTTGCTCTTGCTTCTTTAATTTCATCTATTGTTGGCATTTTTTCTTGAATAATATACATTAAATTAGGTCTTATTGCTGCTGGTAATGAATATAATGCTTTACCAATAATACGAATATTATCTGTAGCATTATCTAATTTATTTCTTACTTTAGTAAATGAAATAGTCATACCTCACATATATCTGTTATAAACTACACCAAATAAATCTAATAATTTATAATCTTTTTCTAAATGCATACCAGAAACAGTATCATGAATAAAATCTTGTTCTAAATAAAAACTTTCATAAAATTCCATTCCCATAATTTGATTTGTATATCTTTTACCAGTTGCTAAAGTATTTGCTGCAATTTGTCCATAATTTAATAATATAAATGCTTTTGCAAGATTAAAACTACTATCAATACCACAAGCACCAGTTAAATCTGCTTTATTAATACCAACTTTAATATCATCTACTTTTTTAATTAATTTATTATTTCTTTCTCCAATTGTATAATAAGCATTTAATGCTTGTTCTTTAGTCATATTATTTAAATTTAAAGGTAATACTAATGATTTAGCAATTGCATAATCTTTTGTACCTTGTAAAAATATTAATTCAAAATTTTATCTTAAATTTCTCATAAATGAACTTGTTCAATTTGAAACAATTTGAGTTGCTACATTTGCTGGTGAAGTCATAAATCTTTCAATATCAAATTCTGGAATATTAAAATCAATTGTTAATTCTTTATCAATAATTAATGTTGTTGTTTTAACTATTCCTTTTTGTCTTTTAGTACCAGTAAATTCATCTCATGTTGAACCTCATAATACACGAACAGTTGCTCTATAAATTGCCATTGCTACACCACTAATATTTGCTATTTGGTCAGCAGTAACAGTATTTCTCATAAATAAAGTACTTAATTCACCACGAACTTGTGCTTCAAGTACACTTAAAACAGCATTTTAAGTAGGAGAATTACCACCAATAATAAATGCTTTAGGTATTTGCGGAATTGCCATTTTATCCTCTTTCTATTTAATAGATTGAAATGCATTTCCTCTTGCTAAATTTACAAGTTTTTCTAATTCATTAACATCAGTAATACCTGTAGTTTTTGCTTTTTAATTTAATTTCCTTTCTAATTCTTCTGGATTAATACTATTTGTATGTAAATCTAAAAGAGTTTTATGATTAAAATCATTTGAATTAAGTTTATTTTCTTGTTTAATAGGTTCTATTTTATCAATTAAAAAATCTTTATAATCTTCATTTATTTTATTAAATGCTTCTTGTTTAGATAAAGATTTATAATTATCAATACTCATTAAATTTTTAATTAAATTTACTTTTTTAGTATCTTTAATATTAGAAAATAATTGTTGCTCTTCAAAACTATTAATTTTATTTGCATATTCTTTTATTTTTGTTTCATATTCACTTAATTTAGGTTCTAATTATTTTTTAAGAAATTCATTTTTTTCTTTAGCATATAAAACATTTCTTTGTTGTTTTAAAGTTTCTTGTAATTCTTCAAAAGTATAAGTTTTTTTCTTTAACTTCAAAATTAGACATAAAAATACTCCCTTGTTTAATAATCGCTTTTTTGATAATCCCTTGTAACTTATGTTAAAAATAACATAATTGCTTTATTATATTATATCATTTTTATCGTTTAAAATAAAGAAAAAAACCTATATTTATTATAGGTTTTTAATCATTATTTTCTATTTTTCTTGGTTCACAAAGATTAATAATTATATTACTTCTTCTGGATGACATTTTCTTAAATATTCTCATTGATATTTTGAGTCTTTCATAGCATTTCGTAATAAATAATTAGCAATTTTTTGACATGCTTTATCATAATCTTTCAATAAATTTTGTTGTCATTTTGTCTGGTAGCGTCGGCAATCAAATATATATTTTCTATCAATTCCTAATGCTAAATTTAAACCAGTTTTTGTCATTCTTGTTGGAACATTTTTATTATCTCTAAAATATTCAGGCTTTTATCCCTTTATGTACTATTTTTAAATTTTATCACATAAATGGAGATAAAACCCTATCTAGGAAATTATCACCACATGTATCTAAATCAAACACAAAATTATAGTTTCAAAACTAGGTATCTTATTGAATTTATATGCAGCTTCATTTGCATATAAATGAATATTGTGTTTTGAAACTTTTATGTGTGTTCGAAAAGTTCGTGGGATGTGTTTTCATGCAGATTCAATCTGGTTTGTGTTTACACCTGTTGATGACACATACCCAACTTCATGATTTACGATTTCATGTTTGTGATAGAATTTTTTGAAACTTCTATATCCCTTCCAAGAATCCGTAAACAGACAACACCCAGTAGAAATGTGTTTCAATGCAAATCATAAAAGTTTTTTTCTCATCTGCTTTTTTCAATACTTTCACAATTAGTTTGTTGCTGGTTTTCTCATAAACTCCAACAATCAAGGTTTTATTCAACAAGGATCTTCATTGTTGAATAAAACCTACATGTGAAAGATACATTTCATCTATCTGTGCTGTGCCATCATCAATGAACCCTGCATCTTTATTCCAAATTCTAGTTCTGATTTCATGATTCATTCTTCAAGCTGTTTTATATGTCACACCCAATTCCCTTGCAACATCTGTTGATGGAATTCCATGTTTGGTGTTTATTCATCTAAAGATGAGATAAAACCAAGATGTCAAAGGTGTTTGTGACTTGTCAAAAATGGTGTCATGAAGAATACTAAATGTTTGATGACATTTCAAACATCTTATTCTTCTCAAATCAGAAACATTCAAACTAGAAGAAGCACACCTGATACATTTCATTACTTTCAACTTCGCTATATATTTCAAACAATCGTTTTCATTTTGAAATATTCTATTGAATTCATTTCAATTCATTTTTTCCTCCACACTAGTACATGCGGGGATAATTTCCAATATTCATTTATCTTTTCTTTATAATTTCCTAATTCTTTTCTTTTTGCTGGCATATTATCACCTTATTTTAAAACATATATATTTAATTATATCATTTTACAATTATCATATTTCCAAACTTTATTTCTAAAATTACTATAATCAAAATCATAAATTAAGAAAGGAAATAATATTATGATTTTTCTTAACAATGAACTTAATTATGATGAACTTGATAATCAAATTAAAAATAATGGTTTAAATTATTTTACAAATCTATTAAAAGCATATGATGATTTTTGACATCAAAATATATATGATAAAACTAAGCATAAATATGTTAAAACTGCTCCAAGAAGTCCAAATACTCAATATGGTAAAATAAATAATTTTTATCGTAGATGTTATTTAATATTAGAAACTAATGAATATTATTATCCTTTAGATGATTATATAAAAATTAAAAAAAGAAAAAGAACACTTACAAGTTTAGAACATACAATAATAAAAAATTCAGGCAATGGTAAAAGACAATCTGATGTACAAGATACTATAAAAAATACTAATTTTTCTAAAACATATATGACTAATTTAATGAAAAATGCAGTAATAGGTATTGAAGAAATAAAAGAAAAAAAAGATAGTATTACCAACTGAAAAATTATTTGTAAATATGTATGATTGTTTTATATCTTCATTATTTGAAAATAAAAAACAAAAAAATCGTATTCGTACAATTAGTGCAAATAAAGGTAAAGATTTAGAAAAATCTACTAAAAGTAGAAATGTTTTAAAAGATAAAAAAATTACTTATATGAAAACTAAAAATGATCAAAGAATTAAAAGACAAGAATTAATTGATAAAATTTATGAATTTCTTGATTTACAATATATTTATTCTAAAAGTAGTTTAGTATTTATTGGTGATGGTGCGCCTTGAATTAAAACTACTGCTAAAAATGAAAATATTCCTTATGTAATTGATAGACATCATTCATTTAAAGCACTTAAAAAAGGATTTATTATTAATAGAAAAGTAAATAATAAAAAATTAACAAATTCATATGAATTATTTGTTAATGGTGAATATTATTAATTATTAGATTTTTTAAAATAAAATAAAGTTGATGAGCAAATATATAAATATTTTAAAAATAATAAAGAATGAGTTATAAATCAAAAAGAAAATTGAAATCAAGGAGTTTGTGCTTAAAGCGATGTATCACATTTAGTTAAATCTTTAAAAGGATATGGTGCTAAAATTTATAATGATAAAGTACTTGATAATATGCTTATAATTAATTCAGCAAGAATTAATAAATTAAATCTTTTACTTTAATATTTTAAAACTTAATAAATTTAAACCTAAATAGTTAGGAATTTTTAGTTTAGATAATTGTAAAATAATAACTTAAAACACTTGATTATAAATGTAAAAAGGTATATAATATAAACAAAAATTAATAATTTAATTTTGTCTTTTATTTAAAGAAAATTAAATTATAACTATTAACTTTACTCACCCTCAATTTAATTGTAAATGAAACTATATTTGCTTATTAATCGACCTGTACAATCGCGAAATTATTGGACATAGTGTATGTACTAAAAAAGATGCATCATTAGTATATCAAGCATTTATGTGCACAAATCGTTGTTTAAAAAATATTGAAATATTTCATAGTGATCGCGGTAATGAATTTAATAATAAAACTATTGATAAACTTTTATTATCCTTCAATATTACCCACTCTTTAAACAAAAAAGGTTGTCCTTATGATAACGCTTTTGCTGAAGCAACTTTCAAAACTTTCAAAACAGAATTTATTAATGATAAAAATTTTACATCATTAATCCAATTAAAATTAGAATTATTTGATTATATCAATTGATACAACAACATAAGAATCCACAGCACTCTAAACTACTTAACCCCCATAAAACACCAAGCACAAATGTCTACCAAAAAACAGTCCTAAAAAAGGTTGCCATTCCACATCTAATATTTCTTTTTTACTTGAATTAAATAAAAAATCTTTACCTAATCATAATTTAGTTGATTTTTGAGCAATAATCATAGGTATATCAATATATCAATTTGATTTATCACAACTTAAATATTCCGTTGTATTTATCATAATTAATCACCATTAAATTTATTTTTATTAATTAATAATTTATTATTAATACCATTAATTAATCATTTCATTTCATGCATTAAAGCATACATATCACTATCTCAAGTATCATCATGTAAATCTAACATTTTAGGAGTATTATTATTACTATCTAATTTCTTTTTATCTAATAATTGCATTAAACTATATTGTCTTTTAGTTTCTGGACATTTTTCTCAATTAAAACTAATAATATTTTTAAGCATACAAATTGTTGTAAAATCAATTCTATCATTTAAATATAAAATTGATTTATCTACTGCTATAAATTTTAATCATGTTATATTACGTTTTTTAACTCAACTTTTTAAAACATCAATAAATACTAATCCACCATTACCATAATCAACATAACAAATAAAACCAAATAACATTTCTATATAACGTTTACTTTCATTAATATAATAATTAATAATATCATTTGCTAAAGTATCAGTATCTTTATATTGAATAGTAACATTACTATGATAAAATTCACTTTCTTTATGTGCTCTTCTACATTTATCATTTTCACCAATAAATCATAATGAAGCAGCAGTTGGATGACCACTACTACTTGTTGCCATACCTATATCTAAACCACCAGTTATTTTAGATACTTGAAAATCTAATTTAGTATTTACTTTATCTAAATATCTTGCAAATATAGCACCTTGTAAAACACTAGGTACACCATAATATCAACTTTGTGCTTTAATAGGGTCTAATACTTTTAATTCTTCTAAATAATTAATCATATCTAATGTCAAATTATGAGCATTTACTTTTCAATTTGAATAATGAAATAATTTAAAAATATTATTATCAAAGACTGATTTAATTTGTTCATTATTTTTTTTCATAATTTCTAAATTAAATGGAACAATATTATTCATATATTAAATAAAATATTGATAAATATTATCTGGATTACAACTTTTTATTTTTATTCTTTTTTTAGCATTACCTAATGCAAATGTAATTGCTTGAAATTCTTGTTTACTAAATTCATTTGCTTCTTCACATCATTCAATTGCTAAATCAAAACCTTTTATTTCACTACGAGAAAGTTCTTTTAAAGGTATTCTATCATTTGAATTACTATATACACTCTAATAAATGATTTACTACCTTTAAAACGAAAATCTGCTTGTTTATTTGGATATTTTAGACTAAAATCTTTATAATCATTTAATCCAATTGTTATTAAAGCATTATATATTTCTTTAACTAAATCATTAATATCTTTATTTAATTTTCTAAAACAATATATAGCAATTGATTTATTATTTTTAATTGAATTAGCAATTAATATTGCTAATTCTTCAGCAATACTATATGTTTTACTTGAATATCTACTTCCACTTAAATTATATTCACTATGAGTAAAATCACTTTTATTTAATAATCAATAACTAATTTCATGTAAATAAGTAAATTCTTTATTCATAATATTATTCCTGTAATTCTTCTAATTTTAAAAGTTGACCATATCTTATAGGGTCACTAACAATGGCGATTGTATCCTTCTGCATTTGTAAAGAAAGCATTATTCTACCATTAATATTATCTCAATCCAAAGTTTGAACCTCAGTATTTAACTCACCATATAAAAATTCTTTACAAATAAAAGCAAATTTTTTAATACTTGTTTGACTTTCAAAATTATAATAAATTTTATATTTAGTATTTGTTTTAAAAATATATTTAATGTGATTTATATTAACTTTTGTTCCAACTTCTTTTCATTGTGGAATACTTGGAATTGGTTGTATTTTATTATAAACATATCTTTTATTTACAGCATCTTGTGGTTGTGTAGGGTGGTTGTGTAGGGTCTCCTATATCAACAATTCTAGTATTATTTGAAGTAATAATTCTTTTTTCTTTAGGTTGAATAATATTAGGATAATTAGGGTCTATTATTCATAATGATTAACCACTACCATCATTAGCACTAATAATATCATCATCAATAGTAATATTTTTACCTGCTGTTAATTTATTTTGTTTAATAGTATCTAAATATCCACATTCTTCATCTATTTTTCTATCAACATATTCTTTAGTACTAGCATCACTTAAAAATGTAGGAGTTCCAACATCAATTATTCTTTTACCATTAACATCAATACCTTTATCATCTTTTGGTTTAATAAAATTAGGATTATCTTTATCAACTTCTCATAATTAATTATCAATATCTGTTTTAATACCAGTAGTATCAATATTAACTATTGGTCTTAATAAATTTTGTGGATGACTAATAGTAATTTTAGTTCTAAAATCTAATGATTTTATATTATTATATGGTATATATGCATTTAATGGACTATCTTCACTATAATTTGAAATAAATTTATTAAATCAATTATTTTTTTGTGGTTCTATAACTTTTAAATTAAAACCTTTAATATTTGGATATTCTTTAATTTTTCTTAAACAATTAAATACTTCTGGAGTTATAAAATAAGGGTCATCTGGATTAGTTTCACTATAAGTTAAACCACCTTGACTAATTGAACCTTGACCACGTAAATAATCTACATCTTTAGTTAATAAAAAATCTAACATAATGAGTAGTTGCTGTTTGAATATTATCAGTAAAATCAGTTGGTGTTATTTCTGGTCATTTTTTTGAAATAGTAAAACCACTTAAATAATCAATATTACTACTTGCTACAGATATTGCAAATCAAATTTCATTATCTGGAGTAGTAACTTTATCAAATAATAATTCATTAAAATATTTAGAATTTTTAAATTATTCAACTGTTATAAATAAAATTGGGTCTTTAATTGCCATTAAAATTTACTCCTTAATGTAAAATAAAGGGTATTTAAACCCTTTAAATTTTAAATTTAGTTGCTTTTTGTTTATCTTTTTCTGATAATTCTTTCTTTTTAGATTTTTGTAATAAAACAAAATTATCTACTTGTTCTTTATCTAGATTAAAACTATCAAGTAATTTTGCAGTTGATGTAGTTTCTAATTGTAAATGAGTATTTAATTGTTTAATATTTGCTGTAATAAATTCTAATTCTTTATTACGTTTTAATTCTTTTGCTAAATTAGATTGTTTTGATTTTTTAATTTATTTTCCAAATAATAGAAATGCTAAAGTAATACATATTCCACTAGCAACTGCTCCTCTTATTACTGCTGATATTAATTCTATTGAAAAATTCATTTTTTATTCCTCCAATTGTATTTTATTTGAATGTTGTTTACATAAATGACATTCTTTTTTTATGTTTTTTAATTTCTTTATATTGATATATTAAATAAGGACTTGTAATAATAATTGGTATTGTTATTAATATATATTTAATTAATTTTCCATAATTACCTAATTTATTAATAATATTTAATCAAATATGACTAAATATAGGAAATAAAGTTAATATTAAATGGTCTGGTCAAGTAAAATTATATTGATTAGTATAATTACCTATTCCCATTTCTATTGGTATTTTAGGTATTAATCAAGGTGTTATTGTAAAAAATAATGTTATTAACATACCAATAATATGACTTGTTATTTTTAAAATATTTGATATTAAAATTTTAATTTTATCTATATGAGTACTATTTTTATTAAATCAAATCTTATTTAATCTTTTATATTCTTTATTATCTTTTGATATTGGATTAATAGTATTTCATATACCAATTGGTTTAATTGGTTTTGTTAAATCTATATCCATATAATCACCTACTTTCATGTTTTATAAAAATTAGAATTTCTTTTAATTTTTATATATTTATTTGTATGTAAAGATTTTTTTTAATAATTGTTTTCTTTCATATCTTCATTGATTACTTCCTATTTCATTTTTAGATAAAGTTTTATATTATTTTAATTTAAAAAATCCCTTTTCTAATCTATTAATAAAATTCATAGTTTTTTGTACATTAATATTATTTGGATAAATTACACTAGTATCTTGTGAACCATAATATTTACCTTTTTTTGCTAATTCACTTTTAACATATTTTCTTAATTCACTTGGTAATCATTTTCTATTTCAAAATTTTCAAAATATAGTTCCAGCACCAGTACCATTTTTACCTTTTGCTTGTGTCATTAATATTCATATTTCTTGTGGAAATGCTGGATAAGTATAAGGACCATATCATATTTGTCTTTTATCATTATCACTTTGAAATAATGTTGTTAAAGTTCCAATTTTTAAATTTTTATTATCAACAATAAATCTACCTTTTTTAAATCATGAACTTGATAATACTTCTCATGCATTATCTCGTATTTCTTCTTCATTTTCTTTAAATAACTTATCAAATTTATTTACATAATTTTTAACTGTTCTAATTTCTGTTGGCATAATAGTTTTTTTAAAACTATTTATTGGATTTTTAAATTTATTAATTTCATGTTGAAGTATACTTAATTCACTTGTTTTTAATATAGTTATTAATTTTTTAAGTATATTTGGATTTAAAAATGAATAAGGTTGATGTATTTCATTTTCATTAACATTTTCACTATCAAATACTGATTTTAATGATTGATTTTTATAATAATTTTTTAAAGCATTTATTAATGCTAATTTAATATCATTACTTGCTAATGCATAATATATTCATTCAATAATTAAAGGAAACATTATAAACTCATATGATTATAATCTCAATTTAATGAAGCATTATCAAAATTTAATGGTACTTCGCTCATATTATCACTACCATAATTACTTACATTATCATTAATTAATCTTGCAGTTTCATTATTAAATGATGTTTCTTGCATTTCTTGAATATGATTTGTAGTTTCCATAGGTAATAAATTATGGATAATTTCACTTGCTCCCGCAATAATCGTAGAAATAGCAAAATAATTATTAAAATTATTATTAATACCGATAGCAACTCCAGAAGATATTAAACATCCACCAGTAGCCATATTTGCTATTTTACGTATAGTTTCAAATCTATTAGGAATTAATTCTAGAATTCCATTAATAAGATTTGAAATACCATAAGCATTTAAACTAATATAAGTATCTCAATCCATAAAAGATTGTTTATCATTATTACTAAATAATAAATCTGGTGGAAAAGGGTCTACTGTTGTTGTAGTAATTGTATTTTCTGTTGGATTGGGATTAATAGAAGAGTTAGTAAATTTACTATAATTTGCTAAACCAATTGTTCCTAAACCTAATAATATTTTTTTAGAACTATTAATTGAACCTAATACTGGATTTGCAATTACTTGCCCATAATAAGCACTTGTACCTATCATTGCACAAATTGGACTTATACCAGCTCTAATTAATTTTAATAAATTATAGTTATTCAATGGTGTAGTCTCAGCATGTTGTGGCATTTTTAATTTCTCCTTTTAATAATTGATTAGTTTTTTTAATTTGAATTCTAACTGTTCCTTGACAATGAATATTATCTCCAACACATATAGCAAAATTATCATATACATTACTTACTATAAAATAATCATTTCTTAATTTAGGATATTCATTTAATAAAATTGCTCTAATATCATTACTTGTAGTTAAATCTTCTGGTTTAGGTGAATAAATAATAATATGTGCTTTTTCATCAAAATATTTATAAATATATTCCATAATTATTTTTTAGTAAATTCTAGTTTTACTTTCCATAATAATCTTTATTATTACCAGAAATAATAGCACTTGTTGATGTAATATTACTAAATGTTGTTTTACCTTTTTCATAACTATTATTACCAATATTTATTATTATAGTTTCTAATTCATCATTAGTAGGAGTAGTTCCTGCCATAGTAATTTTTCCTAAATTTTTTTAATAAATTACATCTTGTAAATCTAAAATATTCATATTATCATAATCAGTACTTTGATATGTTGCATTAATATTAGTTGCATCAACTTTATAATTTTTTGCTCTCGCTTCTTTAATTTCATATATTGTAGGCATTTTTTCTTGAATTATATACATTAAATTAGGTCTTATTGCTGCTGGTAATGAATATAATGCTTTACCAATAATACGAATATTATCTGTAGCATTATCTAATTTATTTCTTACTTTTGTAAACGAAATAGGCATACCTCACATATAGCGGTTATAAACTACTCCAAATAAATCTAATAATTTATAATCTTTTTCTAAATGCATACCAGAAACAGTATCATGAATAAAATCTTGTTCTAAATAAAAACTTTCATAAAATTCCATTCCCATAATTTGATTTGTATATCTTTTACCAGTTGCTAAAGTATTTGCTGCAATTTGTCCATAATTTAATAATGTAAATGCTTTTGCTAAATTAAAACTACTATCGATACCACAAGCACCAGTTAAACCTGCTTTATTAATACCAACTGTAATATCATCTACTTTTTTAATTAATTTATTATTTTTTTCTCCAATTGTATAATAAGCATTTAATGCTTGTTCTTTAGTCGTATTATTTAAATTTAAAGGTAATACTAATGATTTAGCAATTGCATAATCTTTTGTACCTTGTAAAAATATTAATTCAAAATTTTCTCTTAAATTTCTCATAAATGAACTTGTTCAATTTGAAACAATTTGTGTTGCTACATTTGCTGGTGAAGTCATAAATCTTTCAATATCAAATTCTGGAATATTAAAATCAATTGTTAATTCTTTATCAATAATTAATGTTGTTGTTTTAACTATTCCTTTTTGTCTTTTAGTACCAGTAAATTCATCTCATGTTGAACCTCATAATACACGAAAAGTTGCTCTATATATTGCCATTGCTACACCACTAATATTTGCTATTTGGTCAGCAGTAATAGTATTTCTCATAAATAAAGTACTTAATTCACCACGAACTTGTGTTTCAAGTACACTTAAAACAGCATTTTCAGTAGGTGAATTACCACCAATAATAAATGCTTTAGGTATTTGTGGAATTGCCATTTTATCCTCTTTCTATTTAATAGATTGAAGTGCATTTCCTCTAGCTAAATTTACAAGTTTTTCTAATTCGTTAGGTTCAGTAATACCTGTAGTTTTTGCTTTTTCATTTAATTTTCTTTCTAATTCTTCTGGATTAATACTATTTGTATGTAAATCTAAAAGAGTTTTAGGATTAAAATCATTTGAATTAAGTTTATTTTCTTGTTTAATAGGTTATATTTTATCTAGGAAATTATCCCCACATGTACTAGTGTGGAGGAAAAAATGAATTGAAATAAATTCAATAGCATATTTCAAAATGAAAACGATTGTTTGAAATATATAGCGAAGTTGAAAGTAATGAAATGTATCAGGTGTGCTTCTTCTAGTTTGAATGTTTCTGATTTGAGAAGAATAAGATGTTTGAAATGTCATCAAACATTTAGTATTCTTCATGACACCATTTTTCACAAGTCACAAACACCTTTGACATCTTGGTTTTATTTCATCTTTAGATGAATAAACACAAAGCATGGTATACCATCAACAGATGTTGCAAGGGAATTGGGTGTGACATATAAAACAGTTTGAAGAATGAGTCATGAAATCAGAACTAGAATTTGGAATCAAGATGCAGGGTTCATTGATGATGGCACAGCACAGATAGATGAAATGTATCTTTCATATGTAGGTTTTAAAAAACAAGGAAGATCCTTGTTGAATAAAACCTTGATTGTTGGAGTTTATGAGAGAACCAGCAACAAACTAATTGTGAAAGTATTGAAAAAAGCAGATGAGAAAAACCTTTTATGATTTGCATTGAAACACATTTCTACTGGGTGTTGTCTATTTATGGATTCTTGGAAGGGATATGGAAGTTTCAAAAACTTCTATCACAAACATGAAATCGTAAATCATGAAGTTGGGTATGTGTCATCAACAGGTGTAAACACAAACCAAATTGAATCTGCATGAAAACACATCCGACGAACTTTCCGAACACACATAAAAGTTTCAAAACACAATATTCATTTATATGCAAATGAAGCTGCATATAAATTCAATAAGATACCTAGTTTTGAAACTATAATTTTGTGTTTGATTTAGATACATGTAGGTATAATTTCCTAGATAGGCTTTTATCTCCGTTTATGTGATAAAATTTAAAAATAGTACATAAAGGAATAAAAGCCTTTATCAATTAAAAAATCTTTATAATCTTCATTTATTTTATTAAATGCTTCTTGTTTAGATAAAAATTTATAATTATAAATACTCATTAAATTTTTAATTAAATTTACTTTTTTAGTATCTTTAATATTAGAAAATAATTGTTGCTCTTCAAAACTATTAATTTTATTTGCATATTCTTTTATTTTTGTTTCATATTCACTTAATTTAGGTTCTAATTCTTTTTTAAGAAATTCATCTTTTTCTTGAGCATATACAACATTTCTTTGTTGTTTTAAAGTTTCTTGTAATTCTTCAAAAGTATAAGTTTCTTTATTTTCTTTAACTTCAAAATTAGACATAAAAATACTCCCTTGTTTAATAATCGCTTTTTTGATAATCCCTTGTAACTTATGTTAAAAATAACATAATCGCTTTATTATATTATATCATTTTTAGCCTTTAAAATAAAGAAAAAAAACTATATTTATTATAGATTTCTAATCATTATTTTATATTTTTCTAGGTTCAGAAATATTAATTATTATATTACTTTGTGTGTTATTATCATCTTCATTAATATCAAATTCATTTGGATAACTAACTTGTCAATGTTTATAAATTAATTCTGGTTTTACTAATGATTTTTCTAACATATGAGTTGAAATTATTGCTCTTGCATTATCATAATCTTTAATAAAATTTTTACGTCATGGATTGCTTCTACGTCGTCAATCATAAACAAATTTTCTATCAATTACAAGTGCATTATTTAATCCTTGTGGTGTTAATATAACTTTCTTGGTTCTTAAATAATTATCAATTTGAGTTTTATAATTAACACTTAATTTTTCACCATATTTTTTCTCTTTTTCTGGCATATTATCACCTTATTTTAAAACATATATATTTAATTATATCGTTTTACAATTATCATATTTTTAAACTTTATTTCTAAAATTACTATAATCAAAATCATAAATTAAGAAAGAAAATAATATTATGAATTTTCTTAGTAATGAACTTAATTATGATGAACTTGATAATCAAATTCAAAACAATGGTTTAAATTATTTAACAAATCTATTAAAAGCATATGATGATTTTTGACATCAAAATATATATGATAAAACTAAACATAAATATGTTAAAACTGCTCCAAGAAGTCCAAATACTCAATATGGTAAAATAAATGATTTTTATCGTAGATGTTATTTAATATTAGAAACTAATGAATATTATTATCCTTTATATGATTATATAAAAATTAAAAAAAGAAAAAGAACACTTACAAGTTTAGAACATACAATAATAAAAAATTCAGGCAATGGTAAAAGACAAAGTGATGTACAAGATACTATAAAAAATAGTAATTTTTCAAAAACATATATTACTAATGTAATGAAAAATGCAGTAATAGGTGTTGAAGAAATAAAAGAGAAAAAAGTAATATTACCAACTGAAAAATTATTTGTAAATATGGATGATTGTTTTATATCTTCATTATTTGATAATAAAAAACAAAAAATCGTATTTGTACAATTAGTGCAAATAAAGGTAAAGATTTAGAAAAATCTACTAAAAGTAGAAACGTTTTAAAAGAGAAAAAAAATACTTATATGAAAACCAAAAATGGTGAAATAATTAAAAGACAAGAATTAATTGATAAAATTTATGAATTTCTTGATTTACAATATATTTATAATAAAAGTAGTTTAGTATTTATTGGTGATGGTGCACCTTGAATTAAAACTACTGCTAAAAAAGAAAATATTCCTTATGTAATTGATAGACATCATGCATTTAAAGCATTTAAAAAAGGATTTATTTTTAATAGAAAAGTAGATAATAAAAAAATAACAAATGCATATGATTTATTTGTTAATGGTGAATATTATCCATTATTAGATTTTTTAAAAGAAAATAATGTAAATGAAGAAATATATAAATATTTTAAAAATAATAAAGAAGGTGTTATCAATAAAAAAGAAAATTGAAATTAAGGAGTTTGTGCTGAAAGTGATGTATCACATTTAGTTAAATCTTTAAAAGGATATGGTGCTAAAATTTATAATGATAAAGTACTTGATAATATGCTTATAATTAATTCAGCAAGAATTAATAAATTAAATCTTTTACTTTAATATTTTAAAAACTTAATAAATCTAAACCTAAATAGTTAGGAATTTTTACTTTAGATGAATTAAAATAATATTCTAAAATACTTGATTATATTTATAAAAAGGTATATAATATAAAGAAAAATTAATAATTTAAAGTTGTCTTTTATTTAAAGAAAATTAAATTATAACTATTAACTTTACTCACCCAATTAAAGTTTATTTTATGCATGGAGTTGAAGAACCTTTATGTAATAACAAAGGTGTTGCAATATTACCATTTATAATTAAAGATGATGGTAGTTGTTATTTTATGCAAACATGTGAGAGTAATCCTTTATTTAATAAAAATAAGTTGGGTAAATATAGTTAAATTACTGGTGGAGTGGAAAATAATAATCATTTGGAAACAGTTTATAATGAAATGAGAGAAGAAACTGGCATTTTTTTAACAAAAGATACACCTATTTACTTTTTAGGTACTCATTATGCTTCAAAAATAAGCACTAAAGTATGATATTATTATGCAATTGATTTAACTGCACTTAATTTGGATATTAATGATAAATATTATGGTTATGGCGATGGAACAATAGGAGAAAATAGTTTATATAGTAAATTTATTCCTGAAACAGAATTACGGTTTTCAAACGATTCTTTTTCTCTTACAATTTATGTTAAGTTATTCAATTCTATAAACCACAATTGTTTTAAAAACATTAATTTTAAAACATTATTATTAAACAATTATTGCGATTCAAAAGTAGAAATATTTAATTCTGCAACTAATAATAATTTGAAGAGAAATATTTTTATTTCGGGTATAGCTAATAATTATGAAGAATTTGGTACTATAAAGAAAAGAAAAAAATTTGTATTTGATTTATCAAATTTCTTATGTAAAGAAAATAAGAAAATAATAAATGCATTTGGAATCGGCGTTGGTGATGAAATAGTAAGTGGTGCTGTTAAGTATGCTAAAGAAAATAGTATTGTTTTGGATAAAATTCTTGATGTATGACTATTTCCTCAACAATTTAAAAAAAGTTGACCAGAATATCGTAATCAGTTAATAGATAAAGCAGACATTGTACTATTTATTTTTGGTAATAAAATGGATGAAAATAATAATATTGTTTTATCAAAAGGTGTATTAAATGAATTTGAAATTGCTAGAAATAAAAATAAAATAATAATTCCTATAGCTTCAACTGGTTATGCTGCTAAAGAAATATTTATAAAAATAGAAAATGATATAGAAAATTTTAAATATTTAAAAGATTATTTACATGTTCTTAAGAATGAAAAAAAATGCTGCAAAGATAGTTAAAACTATTATTCAAATTTTAGATAATATTAACTAGTAATATTTATTTATATGGAAATTATCCCCACATGTACTAGTGTAGAGGAAAAAATGAATTGAAATGAATTCAATAGCATATTTCAAAATGAAAACGACTGTTTGAAATATATAGCGAAGTTGAAAGTAATGAAATGTATCAGGTGTGTTTCTTCTAGTTTGAATGTTTATGATTTGAGAAGAATGAGATGTTTGAAATGTCATCAAACATTTAGTATTCTTCATGACACCATTTTTCACAAGTCACAAACACCTTTGACATCTTGGTTTTATCTCATCTTTAGATGAATAAACACCAAACATGGAATTCCATCAACAGATGTTGCAAAAGAATTGGGAGTGACTTTGAAAACAGCTTGAAGAATGGGTCATGAAATCAGAACTAGAATTTGGAATCAAGATGCAGGGTTCATTGATGATGGCACAGCACAGATGGATGAAATGTATCTTTCACATGTAGGTTTTAAAAAACAAGGAAGATCCTTGTTTTTTAAAACCTTGATTGTTGGAGTTTATGAGAAAACCAGCAACAAACTAATTGTGAAAGTATTGAAAAAAGCAGATGAGAAAAACATTTTATGATTTGCATTGAAACACATTTCTACTTGGTGTTGTCTATTTACGGATTATTGGAAGGAATATGGAGGTTTCAAAAACTTCTATCACAAACATGAAATCGTAAATCATGAAGTTGGGTATGTGTCATCAACAGGTGTAAACACAAACCAGATTGAATCTGCATGAAAACACATCCGACGAACTTTCCGAACACACATAAAAGTTTCAAAAAACAATATTCATTTATATGCAAAAGAAGCTGCATATAAATTCAATAAGATACCTAGTTTTGAAACTATAATTTTGTGTTTGATTTAGATACATGTGGGGATAATTTCCTAGATAGGCTTTTATCTCCATTTATGTGATAAAATTTAAAAATAGTACATAAAAGGATAAAAGCCATTTATATTTTATTTCTTGGTGGTAATTGTGGAGGTGTGCCACTTTTAATTGGACTTAGTTGTCCTAAATAATTAATAAAATGGTAATCTCATTTTTCAGAAACTAAATCACCAGTATTTTTTTCATTTTTATTTTTATCAATAGTTTCATAAATATGATTTAAATTTTGATTGATAGATGATGACATAATTTTTTTTAATACTAATTGAAAAGGAATATAGTTGCTATTCATAAAAAGTTAATACCAATTTCTAATATTTTAATTTTTAACAATTTTTAAAAAATTATATCATAATAATCTTTATTTAATAATGAAATGTTTAGTAATTTTTTATTATATTATTCAATAGTTTTTTTAATGTTTTTAGAAAATTATGTATATTTTTGTTAATAATAAACTTTCTGTTGATATATTATATATAATTATATTATGTTTAAAATTAATCAAAAATTTTAATTATAAAAGGCAGGAAATTAAGTATGGAAAACCTTAGTGTTGGCGAAATAGTAACAAAATTTAATTTAACAATTTTATATATTAATCCCAAAATTCCAATTGAAAAAAGAATTATTACTAATATTGGTACTAATCGTGGTGGTTTAGAGTTAACAGGATTTAAAACTAAACAAATCTCACGTAGTCGTCGTATAATTTTATTAAGCAGTAAAGAAAGCGAATATATTTCCTCTTTACCAAAAACAGAATTTAAGAACCATTTTAGTAATATTTTAGAAGATCATATTCCTGCTATTTTTGTAACACCTAATTTTAAATTTAAAAAAGAATTATGTGACTGTGCTAAAGTGATTAATTCAACAGTTCCAATTATTGAAGTATTATTTTTTACTTCTGAATTTGCAGCAACAGTTTCTACGTATATTGTTGAACGTTTATCTGAATCTAAAAGTTTACATGGTACTTTAGTAAATATTTTTGGTTATGGTGTCCTAATTACAGGTGAAAGTGGTATTGGTAAATCAGAAACAACATTAGATTTATTACGTAATGGGCACTTATTTGTTGGTGATGATAGTATTGATATTTTAAAAGTCAATAATAAAATTGTAGGAAAAGTTAATCCGATTATTAAAAATTTAATTGAAATTAGAGGAATAGGTATCCTAGATATTACCAAAATGTATGGATATCATGTTATAATGCATGAGAGTCAAGTAAATTTAATTATTAATTTAATTAGAATTGAAAATGATGGTTGAACTAAAGTTGATCGACTTGGTGAACATAATAACTTTGATGTTTTTTTTCAAATTAAAGTGCCTAAAATAATTATTCCTGTTAGTACAGGAAGAAATTTAGCTGATTTAATTGAAGCAGCAGTTATTAGTTTAAAGTTAAAAGATGAAGGTCAAGACACTACTGTTAGTTTTCAAAAACAAATAATTAGAAATTTAACAAAAAAGAAATAATTTAATTATTAAATTATCAAAAAGGAAAAAAATATGATTAATGATGATGGATACAATAGTTTAATTACCGATATTCCGGGAATGGGAATTCATATTTATTCGGTATTAATGGCAGTAGGGTTTTTAACTGCTGTCATTGCTTCATGAATAAAATTATATCGTCGTAATATTCCAACTAAAACTTTAGAATGAGGAACATTAGTTATTGCATTAGCAGGATTAATAGGAGCAAGAGCATGATATGTTCTTAATAATACTAGCACAATTGAAAATGCACTTGATGTAGTTGCCGTTTGAAGAGGTGGTATGGCAATTGAAGGAGGCGTTACAGTTGGAATGATAATAGGATTCTTTATTTTTTATCGTACTTCAAAACAGTTACAAATTTCAATGTGAGTTTTTATTGATTGTATTGTTCCAAATATTTTATTAGGTCAAGCGATTGGTAGATGAGGTAATTTTTTTAATCAAGAATTACTAGGAGCTGATGTTGGTCATCTTTTCAACTGATTACCAACATGAATAAATAATCATTTGCATTATGGTTTTAATAGCAATAAACCAGATCCTGTTGCTGTTTATCGTCAACCTTTATTTTTATATGAGTCATTATCTTCATTATTTGGTTGATTCTTTTTAACTTTTTTTGTACCAAAAACAGGACAAATATTTAGTAAAAAACCATGAAAATTAGATTCTTCGCAATTTATTTCGCCTTTAAAGACTAATCCAATTGTTGGAAAAGATTTTTTAAAACCTTGAATGGTTATTAAAAAAATTCATGGATATCGTAAATTTAAATATGAAAGTTGAAAACAAGCATATTTTGATTTTACACCCAATAAGAATAGTGTTAAAAATTTTGAAAAAATACCTTGAAAAGATGTTAAAACACATTCAAAAGTTAAATCAAAGATAAAAAAATGATATTTAAAGATTAAATATAATATGCAACCACATTCTAAATCTTTAAATACTATGTATAATCCTAATAATTATCGAGTAACATATGCAGGAGTATCAGGTAGTTTATACTTTGTCTTTTATGGTATTATTAGAATGATTTTAGAACCACTTCGTGATAATAGAGACATTATGAAAATAGCCAATGTTTCAACTTCAATGATAGTTTCTGGAATGTGAATTATTTTAGGTGTTATTTTAGTAATATTTGCACAAATTATTGCACCATCAAGATTTCGTAAAGGAGAATGATTATATGAAAAATCATACTAATAAAGAAAATAAATATGATTATGATTTAGTAGTTATTGGTGGTGGTCCAGCAGGAATGACAGCTGCTATTTATGCACAAAGAGCAAATCTTAAAACTGTGATTATTGAAAAATATATTGTTGGTGGAAAAATGATTAAAACTTCTGAAATTGAAAATTATCCAGGTTATGATTATATTTTAGGACCTGAATTATCAGAAAAAATGCAAAAGCAAGTTGAGAAACTACAAGTTGAATTTGTTACTGATGAAGTTATTAAAATTACAGATAGTGAAAATCATAAAATTAAAACAGTCCTTTTAAGTAGTGGTGATGTTCTTATTTCTAAAGGAGTAATTATAGCTACTGGTTCATTAGAACGTAAAATTGGTGTTCCTGGTGAAGAGGAATATGCTAATCGCGGTGTTTCTTATTGTGCTGTTTGTGATGGTGCTTTATTTAAGAATAAAATTATTAGTGTAGTTGGCGGTGGTTATGCTGCTTGTGAAGAATCTTTATATTTAACAAGATTTACTAATAAAGTTAATCTTATTCATCGTCGTGATCAATTTCGTGCTGATGATAAAACCGTTAATAAAGTTAAAAATAATGAAAATATTAATTTAATAACTGATCATGTTGTATTAAAAGTATTAGGTACTGAGGATAAGAAAAAAGTAGGTAAATTAGAAATTCAAAATATTAAAACTAAGGAAATTAGTAAAATTACTACTGATGCCTTATTTCCTTATATTGGTTCTGATCCTGTTACAAAATTTGTTAAAGATTTAGATATTTGCGATAGCAATGGTTATATTATAGTTAATGATAAGTGCCAAACTAAAATCCCGGGATTATATGCAGCTGGTGATGTAATTGCTAAAAATTTAAGACAAATAGTAACTGCTGTTAACGATGGAGCGATTGCAGCACAATATTTAATAAATTTTATTGATAATTTTAATGAATAAAGTGTACAATTGAGGTGATAGTAATGATATCATTTACAACAAGTGTAAAAGATGAAATCTGTCAAAAAAGTTTTAAAAATTGTTGTCAGAAATCTTTGCTATCAGCATATTCGATTATTAATGGTAAGATTACAAATTCAGATAAAATAAATAATGAGATTATTATTCATAATTTTCATAACAAAACAACTAGGTTAATATATAAATTTTTAAAAAATCAATATAAAGACGTAAAATTGATAGTTATGGTGGATGTTTTAAATAAATTTGAGCGTCCAAAGGTGTATAATATTCGTATTAATAATAAAATCAATTTTATTATTAATGATTTAATGCTTCAAGATAAATATCTTTTTATTGAGAAAGAAGCTATGCACCAGCATATAATAAAAGAGCATTGTATAAGAGCGTATATCGCAGGAATCTTCCTTGTAGTTGGCAGTATCAATTCTCCTTCAACACCTAACTACCATTTGGAATTACAATTTCATAATGATATGTTGGCTAAAAAAATTAAAAATATTTTATTACAAACTTTTAAATTAAACTTTAAAACAATAAAACGTCGTAATAAAACGGTGCTTTATCTAAAAAAATCTAATATAATTTCTGACTTTTTAAAAATAATTGATTGTCCACAAGCAGTTTTCGCTTTTGAAGATAAACGCATTTCACGAGAATTATTTAATAATATTAATCGTTTTAATAATATTGATATTTCTAATCAACAAAAAATTTTAAATGCTGGAGACCAGCAAGTTATAATGATTTCTGTTTTAAAAGATAAAAAACTTTTCAAAGCGTTGTCATTAAAAGTTCAAATTATTTCAAATTTAAGATTAAAAAATCCTGAAGCATCACTTTCAGAATTGGGTGAACTTTACTATCAAGAAACTGGTTTTGTCATTACTAAGTCTGGGGTTAATCATTTAATTCGCGAAATTAAGAAAAAGTATCAAGAAACATTGTAAGTTAATAATAAAAGTATAAGAGGAGGCCATACAATGAAAAAGAAAGAAATTTTAAGCAAAGGTCGTCAAGATTTATTGAATGCTTTTGGAAAACGAATGAAAACTTTACGTAATCAAAAAGGTAGAAAATTTTCACAAGAGAAACTTGGAGAAGCAAGCGGCCTACATCGTAATTATATTTCTGATGCTGAAAGAGGAACAAGAAACGTATCTTTAGTTGCAATCTTAAAAATAATTAATGGGTTGGATTCATCTATTAGTGAGTTTTTTGCTGTAGGGTTTGATAATATTGATACTTCAAATTTATATGACACATTTAGTGTTGAATAAAATCAATTTTATACACTTTTAGTAGTACTTTATAAACAAGTACTACTTTTTTATTATTTTATTTTTTATTAAAAATAAATTTGAGAAAAGTTATTAGTACTTTTTATAAAATTAATTGATATTCACTAGTAATTATTTTATCTTAATGAAGATTATGAAATTTATTCACCTTATATTAGGAATAATTAATCATTAAAATGTTATAATTTAATTATTGATTATCATTAAGGAGTTATTATGACAATAGAAAATACATAAGTTGAAATTGAAAATGTTACTACTAATGTTGATAACGCTAAAAAAGAACCTTATCAATTAAGTAGTATTATTTCACCTATATTTGGTCTTAATCATCAAAAAATAACTACGATTCCAATTAATATTAAAAAAGCCGATAGCAGTTCTAGCACTATTGAGCAATATGTTGATAAAAAAACTAAAGAAAATATTTTTCGTGAAAAAGAAGTAACGTATAATAATTCTAGTAATCTTGATAATACTAGAATTGCACAAATTAAAAAAAATAGAGAACAACAACAAATATATGATAGTTTACCATCGCGCTATCTATAATTTCACGATAAAATATTTAAAGAAACTACATCTATTAATTACAATAATGCAAGTAATAATAACGATACAGTTATTACAACTATTGATTTGTTAGTTGATGATATTTTAGATGAAAATAAATAGGAGATGCTATGAATAATATAATAAAATCCAATATTATTGACGAATTAAAATGACGTAATATCTTAAAAGATATTAGTAGCATAGATAAAGTAATTAATGCAGGAAAATTAGGAAAAGGAATATATTGTGGTTTTGATCCAACTAATGATTCATTACATTTAGGTAATTTACTACAAATTATTTTATTGCATCGTTTTGCTATATTTGGTTTTCAACCAATTGCTGTTATTGGTGGTACAACGGCAATGATCGGTGATCCAAGTGGTAAAAATAAAGAACGTAATTTATTATATGAAAATGTGTTACAAACTAATGTTAGAAAAATAAAAGAGCAGTTAGTGACATTATTAAGTTATGAAAATATTGATAATTTAACATCATTAGAATTAATTAAAACATGTAATTTATTAAATGATAAAGAATATGAAACATTAGAGATGATTATTAAAAGTATTAATCCAAATAATCAATATCAACAGACTTTAAGTAGTATTTTAAAAACATTGCCCTTACCTTGAGAAGAATTAGGATTATCAGCATCAGTACTAAAGACTTTATATGAAACTTGTAATTTTGATCAAAAGTGAATTACTATGAAAAGTGATTTAAATAATCTTTCTTTTAAACAATTGTTAAATTATTGTGATAGTTATGTAGAAACTTGAATTACATTTTTAAAATTACCATTGGGAACATTAAACAATAAAATTAAGCCAATTAAAATTATTAATAATCAAACATGATTAGGTCCACTAACAGTTACAACTTTTTTGCGTGATATTGGTAAGCATTTTAATATTAATCAAATGTTAGGAAAAGAAATGATTGCTAATCGTTTAAATTCTGGATTTTCTTATACTGAATTTTCTTATATGGTATTACAAGCGTATGATTTTTATCATTTATATGAAAAAGAGCAATGTTATATTCAATCTGGTGGTAGTGATCAATGAGGGAATATTACTGCTGGTTTAGATTTAATTAGAAAACAAAAAGGTGATGAACATCATGCTGCTGGTATTACTATTAATTTATTAACTAAATCTAATGGTGAAAAATTTGGTAAAAGCGAAAAAGGTGCTATATTTTTAAATAGCGAAAAAACTTCACCTTATGAGTTATATCAATTTTTATTTAATCAAGAAGATAAAGATTTGCCTACTTTTTTTAATTCTTTAACTTTATTTAGTGAAGAACAAATAGCAAAAATTTTGGTAATTCATAATAGTGATGTTAAGCAACATTATGGACAAAAGATTTTAGCAGTTTTATTAACAGTATTTATTCATAAATTAAATGGATATTTTAGTGCTATTAATATTACTAATGCTTTTTTCCACGATCGGATTCATCAAATGAAATCATTTGAGATTTTACAAGTTTTAAAAGATGTACCACATTTTAATCTTAATCATAATGAAAAAATAATTGATTTTTTAGTTAATAATCAAATTTGTAATTCAAAAAGAATAGCAAGAGAACTAATTATGCAAGGTTCAATTGTCGTTAATGGTGAAAAAATTACCAATATAAATTTTCTTATTAGTAAAAAAAACGCAATTAATAATCAAGTAACAGTTATTAAAAAAGGTAAGCGTCATTATTTTATAGTTGTTCATAAATAAAGAAGGGTATTTAAATATGATATTTATTAATGTTTCTCCATTATTATGGGATATTATTATTTTTGCTATTATTATTTTTGGTATTGTTACTGGTTTTTTTATTGGGGGAAGAGCATTAATATTTATTAGTGCTGGTAATTTAATTAGTATTGGTTTAATGTTGGCATTTAAACCAATGTTAATAAATTCTTTTAAAAATATGGTATCACCATGGTTTAGTGACCTTAGCGGTAGTTTTGCTTCATTTAAGAATTTATTAACTGATAATATTGGATTTTTGATATATGCTATTGTTTGAATTATTGGCATTAATATTTTATTTTGAATAATCTATATTATTTTATATTTTGTACTTTTTAATAAAAATAAAATCGAACATAAAGCAATAAATGCTACAGTTGGAATTTTAATTAATTTTATTAGAATGAGTATTTTAGGTAGTATCGTAATTATTATGATGGGTACTAGTGTTTTCGGTAATAAATCATTAAGTTATGGTGTTATTAAAAATGAAATACCGACAATTTCTGTTACTCATAAAATATTTAGTAGTATTGATAATAATCTTCCTTTTTTAAATGTTAATGTAACAGACATTAACACTGTTATTGATTTATATCAAAATAGTGAAACATTAAAACAAAGTATAAATGAATTAAAAAATAATACAACTTATGAGGAATGTTACAGTACTGTTGAAAAGTTAAAAATGATAGGTATATTAAGAGTAGATGAAACCGATAAAATTGCTAATGCTCTAAAAGAAATGGAATCAACAGGTGATATCATTGCTAATAAAAAAATAATTATAGATCTCTTGCAACAACACGGAGTTGATAATTTTTTAGATGTTAATTATATGGTATCAGTTTTTAATGCTTATGCTAATATACTTAATTTATATTCGGAAGTAGTACAAATATTCGATGATAATTTAAAATATATTCCAATAATAGATACTACACTTCCACAAAATATGGATCGTTATAATCTTTTAAAGCCTAAAATTTCTTCTTTTACTAATTCAATTAAAGATGAAATAGCGAGAGAACATATTATTCAAAATTTAAAAAATATTTATAATCCGTTTTAATAAAAATAAAAAAATAGTTGAGGCATTTAATTTTTATTTATAACTGGAGTAGTATTTTTTTCTTTGTGTTTTAAAAAAAATATGATATTATTACCTAGTAATTTAATAAATGTTCTTTCCTAGTATAGATATTTTCTATATTAGGATTTTTATTAAGTTAATTTTAATAATCAAAGGAAGATAAAGAATATGTTAGATGATTTATTAAGAAAAACATTAGAAAACACACCTAAAGAATATAAGAAAAATATGATTGATAGTTTCAGAATAAATATAGGTAAATTAATTAATAATATTAATGACTATATAGAAGTTGAAGAGAAAATTTATAATGCAGAAAGTAAAGCAGGATATTCTGTTTCTTATACTTTTTTTTATATGTCACTTCAACATCGAATTAATATCCAACTATTAAAAAAAAAGAAATAGTAAATGTTCTTAATAATGTTGATGAATTAGAAAAGTTTAAAAAATTAGAAGAATTATCTAAAGAATTAGTTACTAAAAAAGAAGAAATTGAAGCACCAAATTCAAGATGAAAAAACGCTAATAAATATAAAGAACCTAATAATCCTGACTTGCAAACAAGAATTATTTCCCTTTCCATTCTTGATTAATACAAATTACAATCACAGTATACATCATTTTTTATTTATAATTTTGCTGATTTTGATTTAGAACTACTTTTTAAAAAATGTGGAATGGCAACTTTTTTTAGGACTGTTTTTTGGTAGACATTTGTGCTTGGTGTTTTATGGGGGTTAAGTAGTTTAGAGTGCTGTGGATTCTTATGTTGTTGTATCAATTGATATAATCAAATAATTCTAATTTTAATTGGATTAATGATGTAAAATTTTTATCATTAATAAACTCTGTTTTGAAAGTTTTGAAAGTTGCTTCAGCAACAGCCTTATCATAAGAACAACTTTTTTTGTTTAAAGAGTGGGTAATATCGAAGACTAATAAAATTTTATCAATAGTTTTATTATTAAATTCATTATCGCGATCGCTATGAAATATTTGAATATTTTTTAAACAACGATTTGAGCACATAAATGTTTGATATACTAATGATGCATCTTTTTTAGTTTTCCACTTGGTGATTTAGGTTTTAATTTGGGTACTTTGATATTAAATTATGTTTATTCATAATTTTTTTAATTTTTCGTCTTGATAAATTAATTTTCTTTTCTTTTAGAACAACTTTTAATCTTCTTGTTTCATAAGCTTCTTTATTTTCTTTAAAAGCACTAATAACAGCTTCATCATACATATTATTTTGAATTTTATCTTCTTTTTTCTTGAAATTAAAATAATATGTTGATTTAGAGATTTTTAAAAAACGACACATTGTGCTAATTTTATATTTAAGTTTATTTTTGATAATAATTTCTATTTTCTGCCTATTATTAGTGCTGCTTGCTTTAAAATATCATTTTCCATTCTTAATTGTTTTAATTCTTTTCTTAATTTAATTAATTCATTTTCTTCAACAGAACGGTTATCTTTGGTTTTAAAACTGCCTGAATTAGTAAATTGCTTAATTCAATTATAAGTAGCTGCTCTTGTAACATTGTACTCTTTAGCAAGACAAGACACTGACTTACCACCTTGATATAAAGCTACTATTTGTTTTTTAAATTAATCTGAATATGAGTTAACATTGGCCATAATTATAATTCCTTTCTTTTAACTAATTTGTTCACTTGTTTACGTAATTAGTGTCCAATAAAGTGTAACCCATCCAGAAACTAATAATCCTGACTTGCAAACAAGAATTAATCAAATTTTAGAAAATGGTCCAATAAGACAACAAAATTTTAACGATGCAGCAAATCAAGAACATATTCCTAATAATAGTAATGGTTCAAATAGTTTTCTTAATGCTATATAATATGAACTTATATTAATATCATTATTTATAGAGAACATGTAAAAGTTACCCCAAAAGGTAACTTTTACAATATTTTATTTTTTATTAAATCAATAGTATTTTCTACTTGTTTATTATTAATTTCTTTTTTGTCTTTTATCTTAATAAATCGATAAGTACTAACGATTAAAAAACCTATATAAATTAAATAAGATATCGTTAGTACTGATATTAGTAAAATATTGTCATAATAATTTTTAGTAAAAAATGAAAATACTTTACTAAAAATTAAAGGAATTATAGCTATTCATAAAATTAAATATTTCTTTTTATTTTTTTTATTAATTCCTAATCAACCAATAGCTTTTATCATAACAGCTATTACAAAAGTAATACTAACTATTTTCTCAGAAATTTCATTTTTAATCATTTTTATTTTTCCTTTCCTCATCTATAATTAACATTATATCATTTAATTTAATTGACATAGTAGTAGGAGAAAAATTAATTGTTAGTTTTGTTTTAAGGAAATTTATTGATAGATAATTAATTTATATTTTATTTTTTCAAAAACAAAAAAATGATAAATGCTTTTATTGACATTTACCATCTAAAAAATAAAGGAAATTATCCCCACATGTACTAGTGTGGAGGAAAAAATGAATTAAAATGAATTCAATAGCATATTTCAAAATGAAAACGATTGTTTGAAATATATAGCGAAGTTGAAAGTAATGAAATGTATCAGGTGTGCTTCTTCTAGTTTGAATGTTTCTGATTTGAGAAGAATAAGATGTTTGAAATGTCATCAAACATTTAGTATTCTTCATGACACCATTTTCACAAGTCACAAACACCTTTGACATCTTGGTTTTATCTCATCTTTAGATGAATAAACACAAAGCATAGTATACCATCAACAGATGTTGCAAGGGAATTGGGTGTGACATATAAAACAGCTTGAAGAATGGGTCATGAAATCAGAACTAGAATTTGGAATCAAGATGCAGGGTTCATTGATGATGGCACAGCACAGATGGATGAAATGTATCTTTCAAATGTAGGTTTTAAAAAACAAGGAAGATCCTTGTTTTTTAAAACCTTGATTGTTGGAGTTTATGAGAAAACCAGCAACAAACTAATTGTGAAAGTATTGAAAAAAGCAGATGAGAAAAACCTTTTATGATTTGCATTGAAACACATTTCTACTGGGTGTTGTCTATTTACGGATTCTTGGAAGGGATATGGAAGTTTTAAAAACTTCTATCACAAACATGAAATCGTAAATCATGAAGTTGGGTATGTGTCATCAACAGGTGTAAACACAAACCAGATTGAATATGCATGAAAACACATCTGATGAACTTTCCGAACACACATAAAAGTTTTAAAACATAATATTCATTTATATGCAAATGAAGCTGCATATAAATTCAATAAGATACCTAGTTTTGAAACTATAATTTTGTGTTTGATTTAGATACATGTGGTGATAATTTCCTAGATAGGCTTTTATCTCCATTTATGTGATAAAATTTAAAAATAGTACATAAAGGGATAAAAGCCAAAATAAATCTGTTATCAGTTGATAACAGATTTTAAATTAATTATTAATTTTAAGCACGTCCATATGATTCAACAACTAACGCTTCATTAATATCAGTATTTAGTTCGTCACGTAGTGGATGACGTACATATGTACCAATAAATGTTTTTTTATTGAATTCAATAAATGGTAATGTTGAAGCGTTAGCGCTTAATGCTTCAATAATTTTTGCATTTTTTTGTGCTTTTTCAGTAATAGTAATTTTATCTCCTATTTTAATACGATATGAAGGAATATTAACTTTTTTACCATTAACTAAAACATGACCATGATTTACTAATTGACGAGCACCTTTTCTTGTTAAAGATAAAGTTAAACGAAAAACAATATTATCTAATCTTGATTCTAAGAATACCAACAAGTTAGTACCAGTAACACCATGAGTTTTTTTTGATTCATCAAATAAATTTTTCATTTGACGAGCATTTAAACCATAAGTGAAACGAATTTTTTGTTTTTCTTGTAATTGTAATCCATAGTTAGAAAGTTTAATTCTTTTTTGACCGTGTTGTCCAGGAGCGAATGTTCGCTTTTTTCCTTTTGCAAATTCTTTACCAGATTCAAGAATTGAGAAGTTTAATCTTCTTGATTTTCTAAAAACTGGACCAGTATATCTTGACATAATAAAAACCTCCTTGGAACGTATACAAACACAAAGAGAGTTTAATAAGTTCTCATTAAGATAGTTTACAATTCGCCAGAACAGCACTGGTTACTATTAAGATTAATAGAAAATTCTACTAATAAAAAGAATAATCTTTGAGGATAAACTATTTGCAACTTAATAATACTTATTTGCTGCTTTCGTGAATGCTTGTTAATTATAGGATAAGTAATGTTATTTGTCAAATATTATTTTTTCATTTTTACAATTAAATATCATTAAATTTTAGTTATTATTTTTTTAAAAAAATAATTTAAATTTATATAATAAAATGATTTTATCTCCATTTATTTGATAAAATTTAAAAATAGTACATAAAGGGATAAAAGCCTATTTTATTTTGTAATCTATAATTTTGTGTAAAAATAATTATTAAATCTTTGATAATACTTGTTTTTTTAAATAAGTTTCTATATAATTATTAATGCTTTAAGCAATGTAGTCCCGGTAAAAATTACACTGTAAGGAGAAAAAAATGCGTCAAACAACAATGAATTTCAGTAACATTGAAAAAAAATGATATGTTATTGATGCCAGTGGTTTAATTTTAGGACGTCTTGCAACTAAAGTTGCAATGATATTGCGTGGTAAAAATAAACCTTCATTTACACCACATTTAGATTGTGGAGATTATATCATCATTATTAATGCAAACAAAATTAAATTAACAGGTAATAAATTACAAGATAAGAAGTACTATAACCATTCACAATATCCTGGTGGATTACGTGTACGTAATGCACAAAGTATGATTGCTAAAGATGCTTCTGAATTAGTAGAAATAGCGATTAAGGGTATGCTACCAAATACTACCTTAGGTCGTAAGCAATTTACACATCTTCATGTTTATAACAATGATCAACATCAACATCAAGCCCAAAACCCTGAAGTTTTAATATTAGGCCAAGAGGAGTAAACTTTTATGACAACATCTAATAAACCCGTAACTTATTCAAGTTCAGGCGGACGTAAAACGTCAACTGCCCGTGTTCATTTAAAAAATACTGGTCAATCAAAAATATTAATTAATGGTTTTGAGCCTTTAAAATATTTAGAACAAGAAATCTTAGTTCAAGATATGTTATTGCCTTTAAAAGTAACTAATATGTTAGAAAACTTTGATATTAATATCAAAGTTGAAGGTGGCGGAAGAACTGGTCAAGCTGGTGCAGCACGTTTAGCTTTATCTAATGTTTTAGTTAAGGTGTCAGAAGATTATCGAACATTATTAAGACAATTTGGATTATTAACTCGTGATGCACGTAAAAAAGAACGTAAAAAATATGGTTTAAAAGCAGCCAGAAAAGCACCACAATTTTCAAAACGTTAATATAATAAAAAAAGAGTCTGAGAATCTTTTTTTATTATATTTATAGTATTACTATAATTTTATATATTATTTTTGCTTATAATTTATTTCTTTATTTAAATGACTTTCTTTTTTATGGAAATTATCCCCACATGTACTAGTGTGGAGGAAAAAATGAATTGAAATAAATTCAATAGCATATTTCAAAATGAAAACGATTGTTTGAAATATATAGCGAAGTTGAAAGTAATGAAATGTATCAGGTGTGCTTCTTCTAGTTTGAATGTTTCTGATTTGAGAAGAATAAGATGTTTGAAATGTCATCAAACATTTAGTATTCTTCATGACACCATTTTTCACAAGTCACAAACACCTTTGACATCTTGGTTTTATCTCATCTTTAGATGAATAAACACAAAGCATGGTATACCATCAACAGATGTTGCAAGGGAATTGGGTGTGACATATAAAACAGTTTGAAGAATGAGTCATGAAATCAGAACTAGAATTTGGAATCAAGATGCAGGGTTCATTGATGATGGCACAGCACAGATGAATGAAATGTATCTTTCACATGTAGGTTTTATTCAACAAGGAAGATCCTTGTTGAATAAAACCTTGATTGTTGGAGTTTATGAGAAAACCAGCAACAAACTAATTGTGAAAGTATTGAAAAAAGCAGATGAGAAAAACCTTTTATGATTTGCATTGAAACACATTTCTACTGGGTGTTGTCTATTTACGGATTCTTGGAAGGGATATGGAAGTTTCAAAAACTTCTATCACAAACATGAAATCGTAAATCATGAAGTTGGGTATTTGTCATCAACAGGTGTAAACACAAACCAGATTGAATCTGCATGAAAACACATCCGACGAACTTTCCGAACACACATAAAAGTTTTAAAACACAATATTCATTTATATGCAAAAGAAGCTGCATATAAATTCAATAAGATACCTAGTTTTGAAACTATAATTTTGTGTTTAATTTAGATACATGTGGGGATAATTTCCTAGATAGGCTTTTATCTCCATTTATGTGATAAAATTTAAAAATAGTACATAAAGGGATAAAAGCCTTTTTAATTTGTATTTCTTTAGATAAATTGAAGGTGTTTTTATTATAAACACTATATATGTTTAAAATAAGAATATCAATAATTTGTTTTAAGAATAATGTAAAATTAATTTAAAAAAATTAAGGAGAGATTTTAATTTATGCCAAAAGAAATTAGAAGAAAAAGAAAAGTTATTGTAGGTATGGTTGGTGAGACAGTTTTGGCTGGTGGATTAATCAGGGGTATTAGAGCAATTTCTTAAATATTAGTTCAAAATGAGGCGGTATATCAAGAAAAATTAAATATTTTTAATTGACCTGAATCTTATGGTGTAATATCAACTTTATTAAATATAAAAAATGATTTATATGTCGAAACTAGTAATGGTGTATATAAAATTAAAGATAATGCAAGTAATACAAAAGATAAAATAATAACACTAATTACTGGTATTAATGGTTATATTTCTAGTTTAGTTGTTACTAATGATGGAACTGTTTATGTAGCAACTTTTGCTAATGGACTTTTTAGATATTCTCCTGAACAAAATATTTTGACACAAATATCAGAAATAACAGGAGAAGTTTATAGTTTAGTAGTTATGGGCAATAATGTATATGTTGGAACAAGAACTTCTGATTGTTATGGTAAGTTATTTATGATTGAATCTAATAGAAAAGTATCAGAAATTAAGGATTGAATTGAAACATATGGTGAAGTTAGAAGTTTAGCGTTTATTGATAATGATTTGTATATTGGTACTAAAACTGGTACATATACTGGAAATTTATTAATATTTAAACCTAATGGAATATTAGAATTGTTAAAAAAATGAAATCAAAATAATGGTGAAGTTTGGAGTTTAATAGTTTTTGGTAATAATTTATATATTGGAAGTAGAAATCAACTATATGAAATTAGACTATTTAAACTTTCTCTTAAAGGAGAAAAAATAACAGAAACTATTGGTTGAAAAAATAATAAAAATTATGGTGAGATTTGAAGTTTAGCTGTTGTTAATAATGATTTATATGTTGGAAGTAGAGTTCACAGTTATTGATAATAAATTTTTTAAAGGTGTATTATATAAGTAATCTGATGGTGGTATTAATTTTACTGAAGTATTTGGTTGAAATAAAGATTATGGTGTTGTAGTGAGTTTATTACCTGTAGATAATAATTTATATATTGGAAGCAAAAATTATAATGATAAAACCAATCAAAATTATCAAGGGAAGTTATTTTTTAAAAGAATAAAATAAAATTGGCTTTTATCCCTTTATGTACTATTTTTAATTGAATTCAAGGATAGTAATTATCAGGAAAATGACTTAAATTACAGAAAGAACTTGCTGAAGTGCTAATAGTATAACTTAAACCAAAATGTTTTAACATTGTATATCCATCTTTAAAATTTGAATGGCATTGTTCATTATTATTGAATTTAAAATAAAAGTTACTAAATCAAATTAAGTATAGACCAGTAATTATAATTAAAACTGTGATTGCAAATAATATTATAGTTGTTAATTGTAATATTTTAACTTTTTTCATTTTGATACCTCTTTAAATATAAAAAAACATTTTTAGATAATAAAAATAATAAGTTAAAAACTATATTATTTTGATTTATTAATTTGATTCAATATTCTACTTGCATCTAAATTAAATGGTATTACAATAATTTCATAGTGAATAATTTCGCGATTAGGGTATCCAAATTTTGTTACTATTTCTTTAAAACTTAGATGAAATATTGTTGCTAATTCTAATGTTTCAAATGCTTTATATTTTATGTCATCACTTTGGTTTGTTTTATATTTTAATAAATAAATTTCTTTGAGTTTTATTTTCATTTCATTTTTATTGTCATTCATTTTTTTACCTCTCAAACTTATATAATTTAACAAGTAAATCAAGTAATTCAAGTAAATTCAAGTAAATTCAAGTAAATTATATATAAATTATATCATTTTACTTAATTCATATTTAGTATTTTTTATTAAAAAATTTTAATAAATATACAATAAAAATATTATTATGAAAACTTAGGTGATTTTGCAATAATATCATCATTAATTTTCTCTATATTCTCATTCTCATTTATATCTTTTATATTATCATCATTTAGTGTTGCTTCTTTTCCTAAATTTTCATCTCATTTTTCAATTTTTAAGTTATGTATTTTAATCTTTGTCATTCTCAATCTCTTCTTAATAAAAAAAACCTTGTATGAATAAATTATACAAAATTTTTTTTACTTTTAAAAATATAAATTTTTATTATAAGAATATTAAATAAAAATTAAATAAAATATTGTTATTATATATTGCAATCGTGCTTGAACAAATATATAATATCTCTGTTGCTCTTTTTGGGACTATAGCTCAGCTGGTTAGAGCGCACGCTTGATAAGCGTAAGGTCGATGGTTCAAGTCCATTTAGTCCCACCATTATATGTGAAATTATGAAATAAACAGTTTTGTTTATTTTTTTTATTTAAATCAAATTAAAATTATAATAAAGATATAAATCAATTGATTTATTAATAATATAAAAAGTTATATTAAAAACCTATCATTAATCAGATATTTTAATTAGTGATAGGTTTTTAGTAATTGTTATTCTTTTTTAGTATTTTTTATATTATTAATTTCCTTAATTATTTCTTCAATTGCTATTTTATTTTCATTAATTTTAAATGCTAAGGCTTTAGTTGCAATTATGATCGGAATGGCTGCTTTATTCAATATTTTTGCGACATTAATTAATGGTTTAGTAACATTTGATCCTACATATTATGTTGTTTCACAGTCATTAGCAGTTTATAATAATGTAAAAGCTAAATTAGATAAAACTGATATTGATTGAATTAATGATGTATATAGAAAAGACCCAACAACTACTATTGAATCTATTCAAAAGGCTATGTTTAGTATTTACGATACATATATTAAAGAAGTTAAGTATCCTAATAATTATGATTATCAAAAAGAACAAACAATAGTATTAGCAATTAAGAATGGTAGTACTATTACTCCACCAACTACTGATGCTCCTAAGGACTTAGTAACTCATATTTACAATATTAGTAATGCTTTTCGTCAATGAAAAGAACAAAGTTTTGAAGAATTAATGACAGGTAAAAAAGTTGGACTAGATAACCTTGATCCCAAAAGATCAAATGGTGTTGGTAGCAATAATGTTGATTATTCAGTAAATTTTATGATTATGGGTTTAAATACATCTCTTTCTCAATCACAATATGATGCTCTTAATACTAAGACATCACAAGTTAAAGCAATGCGTTATTTAAATATTTTTTATCAATTAAAATATATTTGAGATGGAATATCGACTGAACAAAGTTCAATCTTTGCTAATCCAGGGGAGTATTCTATGACAGCAGATACTTATTTAGTTAGTTTTAATAAAGTTAACACAAATTATCAAGTTGATACCAATAAAGCAACTAATAGTAAAATTATTAATTTTCCAGTTTTATTGACTGTCTATGTTTTGATTGGTATTGGTTTATTTTGTTCTTCATGATTAGTATTTAATCGTAGAGATTTTACTTAGTAGTTTAGTATTTTTTATATATTAAATTTCAAACCTCATTATTTAAATGATGTAAAATTATTATTATAATATAGAGCAAATTAATGATAAGGGTGAAATTATGAAAATTAGTGGATTTAAAATTAATAATAGAGCAAATCCACATAAAATTAGTAATTTTTTTGCTACTAAAAAATTATATTTATTAGCATTAATGATTATTATTCCAGCAGTATTGCAACAAATATTATCAGCATCAATGAATTTACTAGATAATATTATGGTTGCAGAATTAAAGGATAGTTTTATTAGTGATTTAAAGCCAATGAATAATCATATTAGGGATATTTTTACTTCATTAGGACTTTGAGATAATTGAAGTTGATGAAAAGATAATGGTTTAGAACATTTTTATCATTTGCAATATTCAGCAGGACAAATTGCTGTTTAGGGAGTTACTGCTTCTAATCAAATTTTTGTTATTATTTATGCCGTTATGGGAGGTTTTATCAACGGTGTTAGTATTTTTGGTGCTCAATTTTATGGAGCTGGAAGATATGGTTCTTTAAGACAAACAGTAACAATGAGAATTATTTTTGGATTTTTAATTGGAGTAATAGTTATTATTTTATCTTATACAGTAGGTGAATATTTAATTTCCTAAATTATTTTAGTAATAAAATGAAATATTAAATTTTATTAAAATCAATATTTGTGATAGTATTATTAATATTTTAATATATGTTCATTACTAATATAAGTATTTTTTATTTATATTAGTTTTTTATTAAATTATATTAATCAGAAGGATATTTTTCATAGATTAGAAAGAGAGAAATAAAAATGGATATTAGTAAATATTCATTTGCTTCTTCAATGCAAGATGAAAATAATTATGTAGTGGAAGTTGTTAAACCTTCACTATCAAGAAAAAAAGTTTTCGAAAAAAATTTACCTATAATAGCTGCCGGTACTGCTACAGTAGTAACATTAGCGGCTGGTGGAATTGATGGCTTTCAATGTTCTGATTTAGGAATAGCAGCTAGTGCAGGCACATCTGGTGCTATGATGGGTGTAGTTATTAAAGCTACGATTAAACAAAATAAACAAGAGAAAGTAGAACTAGAAGATGAGAATAATGAAAAATCAAGTATTCTTCAGAGAAAATTAGAAGAATTACTGTTAGAAACAGTAAGAGCAAAAATTGTTAAAAAACAATTAGAAAGAACTAAAGTTGAACTTGAATTAGTTAAAGTAAGAGAAGAATTAGCAAAACTTAATAACATAACTAGTTTAAATATTACTTCATCACCGATCTCTCAAGAATTTAATTTAACAAAAATAGTAAATGTAGAAACAAGTAATAATTGTTCATTATCAATTCATAAAAAAATAAGTACATATATATAAAAATGTAAATAAACAATTGAAAAGGATAAAAGATATGGAAACGCAATTACAAAATTTAAATAATTGTAATAATGAAACTGTTGTTATTGCAAAAAAAACTTTAGATAAAGAAAATAAATAGGTAATTTTTAGTAATCTGTGTAACTTACAAAAATAACTATGTTTAATTAATTCTAGTAAATAAAATTAAATAACTAGAAAGAGTGAGTTACGTATGTCTAAAAAACAAAATATTAATAATAATGATCCAATATCAAAAGCAGTAGATTTATTATTAGAAAATACTGAGGATTTAACAACCGTATTTAAAGAGTGAGGTTTATATAAAGAATTAACAAAAAGATTAGTTGAAAAAATGTTGAATTCTGAAATTCAAAATTATTTAGGATATGAAAAAAATCAACATAATAATATTGATAATGCTCGCAATGGTATAAATTCAAAAAAATTAATAACCCAACAAGGTAAAATTGAGATTAATGTACCACGAGATCGTAATAGTAATTTTGAGCCAGTAATAGTTGCAAAAAGACAAAGAAGATTTGATGGTTTTGATCAACAAGTTCTTTCATTATATGCCAAAGGCATGACTTTATCATATATTAGAATGCAGTTACAAGAGTTATATCATGGTGCTGATATTAGTGAAAGTGTTATTAGTCAAATTACTGATGATGTTATTGATGATGTTAAAGCATGACAAAATCGGCCATTAGAAAGTGTTTATCCGATTGTTTATTTTGATTGTATAGTAGTTAAAGTACGACAAGATAAACGCATTATTAACAAATCAGTTTATATAGCATTAGGTGTTGATTTAGAAGGTAAAAAAGATGTTTTAGGTTTATGAATTAGTGAAAATGAAGGTTCTAAGTTTTGATTATCTAATTTCACAGAAATGAAAAATCGAGGCTTAAATAATATTCTTATTGCTTGTAGTGACAATTTAACAGGAATGTCAGAAGCAATACAATCAGTTTATCCTAAAACCGAACATCAATTATGCATAGTTCATCAAATTAGAAATAGTTTAAAATATGTTTCATACAAACATAAAAAATCACTAGTTACAGATTTAAAACCAATTTATAGTGCATGTAGTGAAGAACAAGCAATGCAAGCTTTAGAAACTTTTGAAATTAAATGAAATAAACAATATCCTCAAATTGCTAAATCGTGATATAAAAATTGAGATAATTTAATGGTTTTTATTAGTTATCCTGTAGAAATCAAAAGAGTGATTTATACAACCAATGCTATTGAATCTGTTAATAGTCAATTACGAAAAGTTATTAGAAATAAAAAAGTTTTTTTCAAATGATATGGAAGTTTTCAAAATATTTTACTTAGCAATTGAAAATATAACAAAAAAATGAACAATGCCCATTCAAAATTGAAATACAGCAATTGCTCATTTTATGATAAAATTTGAAGATAGAATTAATCTAAACTAGTAAATTTGTAAAACAAAGATACACAGATTATTAAAAATCCTATCTAGGAAATTATCCCCACATGTATCTAAATCAAACACAAAATTATAGTTTCAAAACTAGGTATCTTATTGAATTTATATGCAGCTTCTTTTGCATATAAATGAATATTGTGTTTTGAAACTTTTATGTGTGTTCGAAAAGTTCGTCTGATATGTTTTTATGCAGATTCAATCTGGTTTGTGTTTACACCTGTTGATGACACATACCCAACTTTATGATTTACGATTTCATGTTTGTGATAGAAGTTTTTGAAACTTCCATATCCCTTCCAAGAATCCGTAAATAGACAACACCCAGTAGAAATGTGTTTCAATGCAAATCATAAAAGGTTTTTCTCATCTGCTTTTTTCAATACTTTCACAATTAGTTTGTTGCTGGTTTTCTCATAAACTCCAACAATCAAGATTTTATTCAGCAAGGATCTTCCTTGTTTTTTAAAACCTACATGTGAAAGATACATTTCATCAATCTGTGCTGTTCCATCATCAATGAACCCTGCATCTTGATTCCAAATTCTAGTTCTGATTTCATGACCCATTCTTCAAGCTGTTTTATATGTCACACCCAATTCCCTTGCAACATCTGTTGATGGAATTCCATGTTTGGTGTTTATTCATCTAAAGATGAGATAAAACCAAGATGTCAAAGGTGTTTGTGACTTGTGAAAAATGGTGTCATGAAGAATACTAAATGTTTGATGACATTTCAAACATCTTATTCTTCTCAAATCAGAAACATTCAAACTAGAAGAAGCACACCTGATACATTTCATTACTTTCAACTTCGCTATATATTTCAAACAATCGTTTTCATTTTGAAATATGCTATTGAATTCATTTCAATTCATTTTTTCCTCCACACTAGTACATGTGGGGATAATTTCCAATTAAAATTTAGATTTAACTTAATAAAAATGTATCATAATATTTTAATAAAGGTAATGTTTAGTAATCTGTGTAACTTACAAAAATAACTATGTTTAATTAATTCTAGTAAATAAAATTAAATAACCAGAAAGAGTGAGTTACGTATGTCTAAAAAACAAAATATTAATAATAATGATCCAATATCAAAAGCAGTAGATTTATTATTAGAAAATACTGAAGATTTAACAACCGTATTTAAAGAGGGAGGTTTATATAAATAATTAACAAAAAGATTAGTTGAAAAAATGTTGAATTCTGAAATGCAAAATTATTTAGGATATGAAAAAAATGAACATAATAATAGTGATAATGCTCGCAATGGTATAAATTCAAAAAAATTAATAACCCAACAAGGTAAAATTGAGATTAATGTACCACGAGATCGTAATAGTAATTTTGAGCCAGTAATAGTTGCAAAAAGACAAAGAAGATTTGATGGTTTTGATCAACAAGTTCTTTCATTATATGCCAAAGGCATGACTTTATCAGATATTAGAATGCAGTTACAAGAGTTATATCATGGTGCTGATATTAGTGAAAGTGTTATTAGTCAAATTACTGATGATGTTATTGATGATGTTAAAGCATGACAAAATCGGCCATTAGAAAGTGTTTATCCGATTGTTTATTTTGATTGTATAGTAGTTAAAGTACGACAAGATAAACGCATTATTAACAAATCAGTTTATATAGCATTAGGAGTTGATTTAGAAGGTAAAAAAGATGTTTTAGGTTTATGAATTAGTGAAAATGAAGGTTCTAAGTTTTGATTATCTAATTTCACAGAAATGAAAAATCGAGGCTTAAATGATATTCTTATTTCTTGTAGTGACAATTTAACAGGAATGTCAGAAGCAATACAATCAGTTTATCCTAAAACCGAACATCAATTATGCATAGTTCATCAAATTAGAAATAGTTTAAAATATGTTTCATACAAACATAAAAAATCACTAGTTACAGATTTAAAACCAATTTATAGTGCATGTAGTGAAGAACAAGCAATGCAAGCTTTAGAAACTTTTGAAAGTAAATGAAATAAACAATATCCTCAAATTGCTAAATCGTGATATAAAAATTGAGATAATTTAATGGTTTTTATTAGTTATCCTGTAGAAATCAAAAGAGTGATTTATACAACCAATGCTATTGAATCTGTTAATAGTCAATTACGAAAAGTTATTAGAAATAAAAAAGTTTTTCCAAATGATATGGCAGTTTTCAAAATATTTTAATTAGCAATTGAAAATATAACAAAAAAAATGAACAATGCCCATTCAAAATTGAAATACAGCAATTGCTCATTTTATGATAAAATTTGAAGATAGAATTAATCTAAACTAGTAAATTTGTAAAACAAAGATACACAGATTATTAAAAAGCCTCTTAATAAACTTTAAATTTGCAACGTTCTTGCGAATAATTTTTTGTTAAAGATTGTTCATTTTGTGATTCTGATTTATTTCTTCAATATTTAATCTTTCATCTAATGATTCATCTTCAAAAAATTTCCTTCTACTATCTTTTTTTTGCTAATCTATTTTTTTCTAAAATATCAAATAAACTTTCTACTTTTAATGTACTATTTAATTGAGATTGTACTAATCTTTTATCTGCTTCTAACGTGGTAGTCATTTCTAATTTTGCAAGGTCTAACTGCTTAGTTAAAATATCTTGTTGTACCCTACTTCTTTCTAGACTTAATTGTTCAAGTTCTTTTTCCCTAATCAAATTTTCTGCTTATATCTTCCTTTTTTCTAATTCTATTTTTTTATATTCTATTTGTTTAGTTAAAATAATTAATTCATTTTCATTTATTTCTAACTTTAATTTTTCAATTTCTTATTGCTTAATTAAATTTTCTGCTTCTAATCTTTCTGTTTCTAATCTTTTTTTTGTATTTCTGATCTTATTTTACTAATTTCTAATTCCTTATTTAATTATTTAAGGAAATTATCCCCACATGTACTAGTGTCGAGGAAAAAATGAATTGAAATGAATTCAATAGCATATTTCAAAATGAAAACGATTGTTTGAAATATATAGCGAAGTTGAAAGTAATGAAATGTATCAGGTGTGCTTCTTCTAGTTTGAATGTTTCTGATTTGAGAAGAATAAGATGTTTGAAATGTCATCAAACATCTTATTATTCTTCATGACACCATTTTTCACAAGTCACAAACACCTTTGACATCTTGGTTTTATCTCATCTTTAGATGAATAAACACAAAGCATGGTATACCATCAATAGATGTTGCAAGGGAATTGGGTGTGACATATAAAACAGCTTGAAAAATGGTGTCATGAAATCAGAACTAGAATTTGGAATCAAGATGCAGGGTTCATTGATGATGGCACAGCACAGATGGATGAAATGTATCTTTCACATGTAGGTTTTATTCAACAAGGAAGATCCTTGTTTTTTAAAACCTTGATTGTTGGAGTTTATGAGAAAACCAGCAACAAACTAATTGTGAAAGTATTGAAAAAAGCAGATGAGAAAAACCTTTTATGATTTGCATTGAAACACATTTCTACTGGGTGTTGTCTATTTACGGATTCTTGGAAGGGATATGGAAGTTTCAAAAACTTTTATCACAAACATGAAATCGTAAATCATGAAGTTGGGTATGTGTAATCAACAGGTGTAAACACAAACCAGATTGAATCTGCATGAAAACACATCCGACGAACTTTCCGAACACACATAAAAGTTTCAAAACACAATATTCATTTATATGCAAAAGAAGCTGCATATAAATTCAATAAGATACCTAGTTTTGAAAATATAATTTTGTGTTTGATTTAGATACATGTGGGGATAATTTCCTAGATAGGCTTTTATCTTCATTTATGTGATAAAATTTAAAAATAGTACATAAAGGGATAAAAGTGTTTTAATTTTCAAGAAGTATTTTTATAAAGGTTATATTTTCATTTATATTTCATAATTGTCGTTAAACATGTTAATCATCATTTATGATAGAATTTAATATATGAAATTTTAGAGTTGTGAGGTTTTAGTATGGAAGTGTCAGCAGATAATTATAGAAACATTAATTCTCATAATCGTTGAGGAATTATTGTTAGTTCGGGGTTAATGGTAATAACTTTGATTATAAGTTGAGTATTATTACTTATACTTTATCGTACTAATGTTAACGAAATTTTAACAATTTTAACTGAAGTAATTAATAGTAAAGGCATTACATTTACTCTTACTTTTCAGATTTTAACAATTTTTACTTTAATTTTTTCGGTTATTACTCTAGTTGTTTATTACAATTCCATTTATTTTTTTAAATAAATATGGAGTAATAACTTTAGTATGAGCATTAATAGTAGTAGTAATTTTGCTTGTCTTACTTATTGGTTCAGGATTATTAATAAGTTATGGTTATAAAAAAATTTATAGTTATGTTATGGACAAAAAAATATTAATTTTTTATTTTTTATTTTGCTTTGAGGCTTTGCATTAATTTTTAGTTTCTTTTTAGTACTTTTTTCTTTATGATTAATAATAGCTAATCTAAGAAATAAATGAAAAAAAGCATTATCATTGACAAATAATAATGCTTTATCAGCAACAGAAATATCCGCGAGTGTTGAAAAAAATTCTCTTTTTGGTGAACAAACTATTGGACCATCATTTACATATCGATTTTTTAATGAACACGATAAATCAACACAAGGTATAAATATAGTTATTAATAATACTGGTGGAGGTGCACTTCCACAATCAAAATTACTTGATAATCAAGTAACTAGTAATCTGAATCCTGTTCAAACTAATAATAGTAGTAAATGTTGTTAATAGCGAAGTAACTTGAACACCACAACAAATTGAAGAAGTATGAAATAAAGGAGAAATTATTGATGATTATAATCCACAGTTATATCGAAAAGACTATGCAGGTGCGCTAATGTTTAGGAATAACTTTATTATTAATGTTAAACTTGATGATGATCCTAAGAGTTATAATTGAACTATTATACATCAACGACCTTTATTTCATGGAGGCACTTCTGATATTAGTAATTTACAACCAATGAATAATACTAATGCTATTACTAAAGGTAATAATTATCCACGTTGAAAAACAGCTATTGCTTTTAATGGAAAACAAAATTTTTTAAAACAAAAATCATGAAAAGATAAAAAATAGAGTATTAATCATTAATTTAACTGAAGATTATATTGAACATATTATAAATATAATTTGTATTTTGCTTAGTTGTTAATAATTTAAATTTAATTACACTATTATCTTTTAAAATTTATTTGTTTATGGGAAAATTTATATAATAATTAAAAGATAGGAGAAATTAATCATGCAAGTTATTGTCCATGGAAAAAATATTAATATTACTTATGAAATTAAAAATGCTGTTGCTAAAAATTTTAATTATTTACAAGAAAAGTATTCTAAATATATTAAAAAAGATATGATTGCTAAAGTTTGTATTGAAAGAAATAGTAATCATACATATAATATTTCCGTTCATATTCAGTTATTAAATAATAATTTTTTACAGTGTTTAGTAGAAAATCACGATCTTTATGTTGGCATTAATAAAACATTGGTTCCGTTGGAAAAACAATTAAGTCGTTTAAAAACTGTTGCTGATAAAACTGGTGCTGAAAGCGTTGGTCAATTTATAAGTAAAGAAATTCTTAATGATAATAGTGAAGTTATTATTGACGTAACAGAAAATAAAGATTAAAGAAAACGTTTATGAAAGTATACAATTATTAGCATTAGTTTTTTTATTTAAATATGATGCATCATATTTTTCATTTTCTGCATCTTGTGCTTTTTTTGTAAATTTTCTTCTGGTGTTATTTTTAAATTTCGCTTATAAATATTTGTATCCATTTTGTTTATTATTAAAATGGCATATTCAAGACTTTTTTTTATTTCTTTAATTAATTGTATATTTAAAGGCTTTTATCCCTTTATGTACTATTTTTAAATTTTATCACATAAATGGGGATAAAAGCCTATTTAGGAAATTATCCCCACATGTATCTAAATCAAACACAAAATTATAGTTTCAAAACTAGGTATCTTATTGAATTTATATGCAGCTTCATTTGCATATAAATGAATATTGTGTTTCGAAATTTTTATGTGTGTTCGGAAAGTTCGTCGGATGTGTTTTCATGCAGATTCAATCTGGTTTGTGTTTACACCTGTTGATGACACATACCCAACTTCATGATTTACGATTTCATGTTTGTGATAGAAGTTTTTGAAACTTCCATATCCCTTCCAATAATCCGTAAATAGACAACACCCAGTAGAAATGTGTTTCAATGCAAATCATAAAAGGTTTTTCTCATCTGCTTTTTTCAATACTTTTACAATTAGTTTGTTGCTGGTTTTCTCATAAACTCCAACAATCAAGGTTTTATTCAACAAGGATCTTCCTTGTTGAATAAAACCTACATGTGAAAGATACATTTCATTCATCTGTGCTGTGCCATCATCAATGAACCCTGCATCTTGATTCCAAATTCTAGTTCTGATTTCATGACCCATTCTTCAAGCTGTTTTATATGTCACACCCAATTCCCTTGCAACATCTGTTGATGGTATACCATGCTTTGTGTTTATTCATCTAAAGATGAGATAAAACCAAGATGTCAAAGGTGTTTGTGACTTGTGAAAAATGGTGTCATGAAGAATACTAAATGTTTGATGACATTTCAAACATCTTATTCTTCTCAAATCATAAACATTCAAACTAGAAGAAGCACACCTGATACATTTCATTACTTTCAACTTCGCTATATATTTCAAACAATCGTTTTCATTTTGAAATATGCTATTGAATTCATTTCAATTCATTTTTTCCTCCACACTAGTACATGTGGTGATAATTTCCTATTTAAATTATCTGGATATTTTTTTGTTGAAATATGTTTCTTTTTTTTGTTATCTCTAATTCTAAAATGTTTGATATAGTTATAGTAATAAAAAATATAATAAAGATTTTTAAAAGTATTAATAATTTTTTTGTATATTTTTCAATAAAAAAATCACTAATATCATTATTAGTTGCGTTATCTTTTATACAAATTTTATAAAAAATTATAGTTAAAGTAGTTGTATTATTAAATATTTCACTTACTGCTTTTTCAATTTCTTTTGTTAATTTTTTATTTATTGTTATTAGTGGAATTTTAATTTTATGATACACATCATAAAATTCTTTTATTAATGTTTCTAAATCCATATTTTTTGTTTTATTAAATTCATTAGCAATTTTTTCATTAGTCAAAAATGTAATAAATTTTTGATCTAGAAACCCATTGACTGTTGTATAAAAATATATTATTTTTTCTATTAAAGTTTTGAATATATATTCACAAAAAAAACTTTAGCATATTCAGTAGGATCTGGTAAATAATTAGTAGATATTTTTAACATATTTATTGTTCCTTTCAAAATTATTAAATTTTATGTATATAAAATTACAATGGTTAATAAGTAGTTGAACGTTAAATTTAGTTATTAAGAAGTTAATATATTTTCATTATCATTAAATTAATTTTTATTTTAAAAAATGATAATCTTTTTATATAAAATAGGAGGTAATTTATTGAAATATGTAATTATTATTATGAAAATTGTATTTGCAATTTTTGCAAAAAATAAGATTACGATTAAAAACGCAAAAATGCCTAAAATTTATATAGTAAATTTTTGAAGTATAGTTTAATTATTAATTATACTTTTGGTTAGATAGTATTTTATATATTTTAAATTTTATTATTTTCTATTATATAATGTTTAAGTATAAAAATAAGACAGTTAAGAATAAGTAATTATTTAATTATTATTGTATTAATATTAGTAAAGTAATATTAATATTAATTTTTAAAATTATAGATATTATTTTATATTTAATAAATAGGTAGTTTATTTTTTCTTAATTATGTTTTTATATAGAAAAAACCATTATCAATATATAATATCTTTATCTTTAAGATTATTATTGTCTTGATATATTATATTAGGTATAATGTAAGAGACTATAAAAATTATAAGAGATTTTATTTTATATAAATTTAATTTATTATTAATATAATAGGGGTGATTATGTGGAAAAAGATAAAGATATTATGAACATTATTAAAAAAGCATTATCAGAAAGTAGTTTATCTGTACCAGGTGTTGCCAATATTTATGAAAAAAATAATAATTATGGAATTAAAGTTAACAAGTCTGATTTAGGTTTAATTATTGATATTAATATAGTTTGTTTTTTTAATAATAATATTTGAAATATTATGAATCAAACTCAGAAAAATTTAAAATATATTGTTGAAAAGATTATTAAACATCAAGACTATATAGTACTTAACATTTTTGTTCATGATTTAATTGAAGAATAAAAGAAAATATAAGGTGAAATTAAATGAAAAAAATTGATATTAAAACCTTAAAAGTTATGCTTATTAGCGGCGCTAATAATCTTTATAATCATCATTTTGAAGTTGATAAATTAAATGTTTTCCCCGTACCTGATGGTGATACTGGAACAAATATGAATTTAACAATGATGAATGGTATAAAAGAATTAAATGGCAAAGAATATGATAGTTTAAAAACATTTGCTACTACTTTTTCTCGTGGTTTAATGATGGGTGCGCGTGGTAATTCTGGAGTTATTTTATCTCAAATTTTTCGTGGTTTTTTTCAAACTATAAAAACAAAAGATTTAAAAAATGATTTCATTAGTAATGAGGATTTATTAAAATCTTGAAAAAGTGCACAAGATTATGCATATCGTGCAGTTATGAAACCAGTAGAAGGTACTATTCTTACTATTATTAAAGATGGTGCTAGTTATATTAATGAATTAGAAATAACAGGCAAAGATTCGCTTTATATTTTTGAAAAATTACTAGAAGGAATGAATGAATCGTTAAAAAGAACACCTGATTTATTACCAATTTTAAAAAAAGTAGGAGTTGTTGATTCGGGTGGTGCTGGTTTAGTTTATATTGTTGAAGGTATGGTGTATGGTTTAAAGCATGCTAAAACTATTTCACCAAAGAAAAAATTAGAACAACAAGATACAGCAAAATTAGAAATGGTTTTAAATCAAGAAAACTTTGGTTATTGTTCAGAAGTTATTGTAAAACTAAATAAAGTTAGTAAGTTAGATTTTAATTTAAGCAAAACACGAACTGATTTAGAAACAATGGATGGTCAATCAATAGTTTTAGTAGATGATGAAGATTTAATTAAAGTTCATGTTCATACTTTAAAACCGGGTCAAATTTTAAATTATTTTCAGAAATTTGGTGAAATTTTAAAAGTAAAAATTGAAAATATGACCGAACAGGCAAAAGCACATACACAAACTACTAAACCAATTCGTAAATTAAATAATAAATTTGCTTTAATTGCTGCTGTTCCCGGTAGAGGAATTGAAACCTTTTTTAGAGATGAATTAAAGGTTAACAATATTATTATGTATTCAAAAAGAATTAATCCATCAACAGATGACTTTTTAAAGGCAATTGAAATTGTCGATGCAAAAAATGTTTTTATTTTACCAAATGATAGTAATTTATTTTTAGTAGCAGAACAAGCAAGAAAATTAGAAAAAAAATCAAAAGTTTTTGTATTACCTGCTAAAAATATTGCTCAAGGTATGCGTGCTGCTTTAAATTTTAATCCTGAATTAAGTGCAAAAGAAAATAATAAAAATATGTGAAGTGATATTAAATCTGCTGCTTTTGGTTATATAACAGTTGCTGATCGTGATGTTGAAATAGATGGTATTAAAATTGGAAAAAAACACTTTTTTTCTGCTGTTAGTTTTCGTAATAAAGATGGTAAAGAAAAAATTATTGCTTCAAATGAAAATTTATTTAATGTAATTAAAGTATTGTTTACTAAATTAATTTGAGATGGTGCAGAAATAATTACTATTTTTAAAGGTAAAGGTTATTCAAAAGATCAAATTAATTTTATGAAAAAAATTTTAGATGAAGATTATGATATTGAATATGAAATTGTTGATGGTGATCAAGAAGTTTATAACTTTCTTTTCGTGGTGGAATAATACTATGTTATAATATTGTAGACTCTATTCAAATAGTTAGAAAGGAGAAGATTATGACTAATTTATTATTATCCTCAGTTAATCCAAATGATCCAAAGACTTGATCAACCAGTTTAATTATTTTAGCAAGCTTAGTAGCTATTGTTGGTATAATTTTGTTTGTTGTTAGTATGATTTGATTTTTCACTTGAATTAAGTATTCTTGATTCCATCGTGAAAATAGCGCTAATTTAACTGGTGGCGAGTTATCTCAAAAATATTTAAAAACATACGGTATTAATGCAAAAAGAATAAAATTTAAGGGATTTGGTAATATTAATATTATTACTGTTGAACCTAGGTTTTTTTATTTAAGTCCATATTTATTTAATAATGGTAATTTTACTTTAAGATTATTACCATGAACTTATCACCGTCGTTCTGTTTATACTTTAGCAATGGCAATGGAAAGTACTTGGGCAGTAAGTAGTTCAAATAGTAGTCGTTTTAATACTTTTTGATGAGATTTTTCTCGTAAAATAACATTATTTTTTGTTTTAATTCCTTTTGCACTTGCTATTCTATTTGCTCTTTCACCTGCTAATTCTTGAATTACTTTATCGGCAGCTATCTCCAATATATTTTCAATTGTTTTATCAATTTTAGGTAGTATTTTATTAATTCTTTTTTCTTCAATGCAAATGATTTTTTATGCTAAATCAAGAAAAGAAATTTGTCAAAATCTTGTTGGTATTTTAAATGAAAAAGAAATACGTGCTATTAGTTGAATTTTCCAAATTAAGTTTATTTATTACTTGATTCGTATGATTTATGAAATATTACAACTTATTTTACGTATTGTGATGTATACACAGCAAAATGAGAAATAATAAAAATTTTTACCTAAATTATAGGTACAAATTTTAAATTTAAAATTATATTAAGTTTTATTGATAAAACATTATTTTCAAAAACTTTTATAAAATATTCTATTTTAGTAATTTTTAAAGTTTTTTTTAATTTTACATTTAATTACTAAACCAATATTTTTCATTTTCATTTATTATTGTATATTTAAAATTTTATTTTGATAGTTTTAAATTTTAAATATACAATAAAATACACTTATTAATTTAATATATATTCATTAGTAATTTTTTGTATATGTATTGCAAAAATATAAAAAAAGGTTTTAAATGTTAACTATTAGATAGAAAAAAGAATATTTTAAGTTAAGGAAAATACTGAATGCAAAGTAAGTCTGCTATTAATATATATTCAAAAATTAATAAATTAAAAATAGTTTTATTACTTGCTAAAATTTTTATCAGAAATGGTATTGGAGTATTTTATATTAAAAAGTTTGTTGTAACGAGTATTATCCAAGATAAAAAAATATGTTCTTACTTAATCAATCAAATTTTTAAAGAATGGAATTCTAAAAAAATAATATATTATTTCACTAGAAAAATATTTAAAACAACTTTCAGTTCAACAATTTATTAACAAAATAATTACTTGCTGTTAATAAATTTGAGTTAAAAATTAAATATAATAATACATATTAATGTTTATGAAATTACTAATTCTGAATTGTCATGTGGCCAGAGTGTTGCCCATATTGTATATCAATGTTAAATTAAATAAAGATATTAGGAACTGAAAGGAAGAAAACATATCATGGATATTAATTTAAAAGGCAGAAATTTTATTTCTTTATTAGATTTTACTTCAGAATAAATTTATTACTTATTAGAATTAGTTGCTACTTTAAAAATTGCAAAACAAAAAGGAATAGAAAAACAGCCGTTAAAAGGATATAGTGTTGCTTTATTATATCGAAAAGATTCATTACGAACAAGAAGCGCGTTTGAAGTTGCTGCTTGTGATTTAGGAATGCATTCAACATATTTTGATCCAACTAGTAGTAAATTAGGAATTAAAGAATCAATTGTTGATACCGCTAAATTTCTTGGTAGAATTTATAATGGTAATCAATTTCGTGGATATAAACAAAATGATGTTGAAGAATTAGCTGAAAATGCCGGTGTTCCAATATGAAATGGCTTAACTGATTTATATCATCCAACACAAATGCTAGCCGATATTATGACAATTCAAGAGTGTAAAAAAATAAAGATGTTAAAGGTATTAAATTTGTTTATTTTGGAGATGCTCGTTTTAATATGGTTAATAGTTATATGATTATTAGTGCAAAATTAGGAATGAATTTAGTAATCTGTGCTAATAAAAATTTATGACCATATCCTCAACTATTAAAACAATGTCAAGAAATTGCTCAAGAAACGGGTTTTTCTATTATTTTAACAGAATATTATAAAATAGCAAGTAAAGATGCTGACGTAGTTGCTACTGATGTTTGAACATCTGTATGTGAAGATAAAGTTTTATTAAAACAACGAATTAAATAATTAATGCCATATCAAGTTAATAATGAAAAAATGAAAATTGCAAAATCAGATGTTATATTTTTACATTATTTACCAAGTTTTCATGATGGTAATACACAAATTACTCAAGATATTGTTAAACAATATGGTGGAACAGGTAAATTAGAAGTTACTGATGAAGTATTTCGATCTTCTGCATCAAAGGTATTTCAACAATCAGAAAATTGTTTAAATACTATTAAAACTGTAATGTTAGCAACTTTGAAAGGATAATATATGAGATTATATTAAAAATGAAAAGAAGTTTTAATTATTTTATTATTTAATAAACTTATTTCCATTAATTATTTTTTATTTTTTTTATTTTAGAATATTAAATATATTAATTAATTGTTTATTAAAATATTAATTTTAGTTTTTATGTTAAGATATTAGTAATTAATTTTATTAACTCAAATTAAAAAATAGGAGTAAATTATGATAAGACAAGAAGGAATATCAGAAGATAGTAGACAACAATTAATATATAATTATCAAGGATTAAATATATAAAAAAAAGTGAGTATTATTAGTAGTGGGTTTTTGTTTAGTACAATACCAGGAATTTGTATAACATATTTATGTAATGAAAAAAATGTTAAAGCACTTGGTAGTAATGAAAATAAATTTTCATTACCAATTCAAATGCTAATGGGTGCTGTTACTAGTTCGTTATTAGTATTATTTACTATGGGACCATTTGTACACAAAAAATTATTTCCTGAATGATATGAAAAGAGAGCAGAAGCAGGGTATATAAATAAAAATATTAGTGATATTGAAAATTTAAGAAATGATTTTGTAAATATAAATAATAACTGAAATGAAAATAGTACAGTTATCTTAATAGAAATATTAACAAAATTGAACAATAAAAAAGAAGAATTACAAAATAAAGAAAAACCATTAATGTTTCAATGAGAATTGGAAAGAATGGTAGATAACTTAATTATTGATGTTAATAATCAATTAATTAGATTTGATCCTATTTCAATTAGAGCAATTAATGATATGTTGGATAATTGAGATAATAATTCAGAATTAAATGATAGTAGTCAATCTTTAATTTTTTATTAAAAATGTTATTCTTTTTTTAATTTAAAAGAATAACATTAGTTAATTTATTTAAAAGTTTTTATATGTTATATACTACTTTTTGTGCTAGTTTATTTTTTACTATTTGTGATTTTTCAGAATTAAGAAACTCATATTTTTTTTCATCTTTTATTTTTTCTATTTTTTCAGGACTTTGTTCTTTAGTGTTTGTACTAGTATCAACAATAAAAGAACTTAAATTTTGTTGTGATTGGGTTGGTGTGCTATCATAGTAAATATCAGAAAGTAGTGTTAACGTGTCTGCTTGTTGATCTTCAAATTCCAAAAGACTTGTATTATCACTTTTTTGATTATTTGTTATGAAAAGACTTGTATATATATTTTCAATTTGTTCAGTCAATTTAATTTTTATTAAAACATTATTGTTATTTTTTAATGATACTGTGCTTATTAAGTCTGTTCCTTTTAATAGTGATTGTTCTTGATTAAGTTGCAAACCATTTAATAATGGTATTGATTTTCCATATTTTTCTTTAGTTTTTGTTATTCGTTGCTCATAGATTTTCTTATATTTTTTCAAAAATATTATTGCTTCATTTTTTGTTTTAAAATAATATTTATTAGAATTATTTTCAAGATTATGTTTTGAGAGATAGTAAGAAGTTAAGTTTATATCTTGTGCATATATTGTAATTTCAATAAAATTAATTTTAAAATTTTCAATTTTTTCTATAAGTAAATTTATTCTATCAATAAAAACTAAATTTTCTTTTATTTTATTTATTTTTTTTAGTTTTTCTTTGTTTAATTTCCATAAATAATTTTTTTAACATTATCTTATTTTTCCCTTTCAATTTTTTTTGTAAATTATCCCCACATGTACTAGTGTGGAGGAAAAAATGAATTGAAATGAATTCAATAGCATATTTCAAAATGAAAACGATTGTTTGAAATATATAGCGAAGTTGAAAGTAATGAAATGTATCAGGTGTGCTTCTTCTAGTTTGAATGTTTCTGATTTGAGAAGAATAAGATGTTTGAAATGTCATCAAACATTTAGTATTCTTCATGACACCATTTTTCACAAGTCACAAACACCTTTGACATCTTGGTTTTATCTAATCTTTAGATGAATAAACACAAAGCATGGTATACCATCAACAGATGTTGCAAGGGAATTGGGTGTGACATATAAAACAGTTTGAAGAATGGGTCATGAAATCAGAACTAGAATTTGGAATCAAGATGCAGGGTTCATTAATGATGGCACAGCACAGATAGATGAAATGTATCTTTCACATGTAGTTTTTAAAAAACAAGGAAGATCCTTGTTGAATAAAACCTTGATTGTTGGAGTTTATGAGAAAACCAGCAACAAACTAATTGTGAAAGTATTGAAAAAAGCAGATGAGAAAAACCTTTTATGATTTGCATTGAAACACATTTCTACTGGGTGTTGTCTATTTACGGATTCTTGGAAGAGATATGGAAGTTTTAAAAACTTCTATCACAAACATGAAATCGTAAATCATGAAGTTGGGTATGTGTCATCAACAGGTGTAAACACAAACCAGATTGAATCTGCATGAAAACACATCCGACGAACTTTCCGAACACACATAAAAGTTTTAAAACATAATATTCATTTATATGCAAAAGAAGCTGCATATAAATTCAATAAGATACCTAGTTTTGAAACTATAATTTTGTGTTTGATTTAGATACATGTGGGGATAATTTCCTAGATAGGGTTTTATCTCCATTTATGTGATAAAATTTAAAAATAGTACATAAAGGAATAAAAGCCTATCTTTTTTTATGACGATGTTTATGATTAAAAATTTCGGCTTGTTTTAAATTAATTGGTAGTTGTTGTAAATTGGTTAATGATTCTTGTAAGGTTGTTAGGTTACTTAATTATTTTATTGGCATAGATTGTACTTTTTGTTTTTCATTATGAAATAATGGAATAATTAATATTCATAATTTAAATCAATAACTTGGATTAAAATATTTCATTTTAACACCCCTTTCAAAATAATAATTAATAAAAATATATCTAAAATTATGTATTTATTTTAACATTTTTTTATTTTTCTTAAGATATTTACTTTTATAATAATAAACATGGTATATAATTTAAAGCAAGATTACTATACTTTTATAAATGAGATTTAAATATATATTATAGTTTTATCGCTATAACTAGGTATTAACCACTAAGTTTATTTTTAATTTGTATTTTAGATAATAGAAATTTATTTAATCATCAATTATTAAAAAATTTTCTTTTATCCCTTTATGTACTATTTTGGATGGTTTACACTTTATTGGAAACTAATTACGTAGACAAGTGAACAAATTAGTTAAAAGAAAGGAATTATAATTATGGCCAATATTAACTCATATTCAGATGAATTTAAAAAACAAATAGTAGCTTTATATCAAAGTGGTAAGTCAGTGTCTTGTCTTGCTAAAGAGTACAATGTTACAAGAGCAGCTACTTATAATTGAATTAAGCAATTTACTAATTCAGGCAGTTTTAAAACCAAAGATAACCGTTCTGTTGAAGAAAATGAATTAATTAAATTAAGAAAAGCATGTAAAAAAATTAAGAATAAAAAATGATATTTTAAAGCAAGCAGCACTAATAATAGGCAGAAAATAGAAATTATTATCAAAAATAAAGTTAAATATAAAATTCGTACAATGTGTCGTTTTTTAAAAATATCTAAATCAACATATTATTTTAATTTCAAGAAAAAAGAAGATAAAATTCAAAATAATATGTATTATGAAGCTGTTTGGATGGGTTTGGATGGGTTACACTTTATTGGACACTAATTACGTAGACAAGTGAACAAATTAGTTAAAAGAAAGTAATTATAATTATGGCCAATATTAACTAATATTCAGATGAATTTAAAAAATAAATAGTAGCTTTATATCAAAGCGGTAAGTCAGTGTCTTGTCTTGCTAAAGAGTACAATGTTACAAGAGCAGCTACTTATAATTGAATTAAGCAATTTACTAATTCAGGCAGTTTTAAAACCAAAGATAACCGTTCTGTTGAAGAAAATGAATTAATTAAATTAAGAAAAGAATTAAAACAATTAAGAATGGAAAATGATATTTTAAAGCAAGCAGCACTAATAATAGGCAGAAAATAGAAATTATTACTAAAAATAAAGTTAAATATAAAATTCGTACAATTTGTCGTTTTTTAAAAATCTCTAAATCAACATATTATTTTAATTTCAAGAAAAAAGAAGATAAAATTCAAAATAATATGTATGATGAAGCTGTTTGGATGGGTTACACTTTATTGAACACTAATTACGTAGACAAGTGAACAAATTAGTTAAAAAAAAGGAATTATAATTATGGCCAATATTAATTCATATTCAAATGAATTAAAAAACCAAATAGTAATTTTATATCAAAGTGATAAGTCAGTGTCTTGTCTTGCTAAAGAGTACAATGTTACAAGAGCAGCTACTTATAATTGAATTAAGCAATTTACTAATTCAGGCAGTTTTAAAACCAAATATAACCGTTCTGTTGAAGAAAATTAATTAATTAAATTAAGAAAAGAATTAAAAAAATTAAGAATGGAAAATGATATTTTAAAGCAAGCAGCACTAATAATAGGCAGAAAATAGAAATTATTACTAAAAATAAAGTTAAATATAAAATTCGTACAATTTGTAGTTTTTTAAAAATCTCTAAATCAACATATTATTTTAATTTCAAGAAAAAAGAAGATAAAATTCAAAATAATATGTATGATGAAGCTATTTGGATGGGTTACACTTTATTGGACACTAATTACGTAAACAAGTGAACAAATTAGTTAAAAGAAAGTAATTATAATTATGGCCAATATTAACTCATATTCAGATGAATTTAAAAAACAAATAGTAACTTTATATCAAAGTGGTAAGTCAGTGTCTTGTCTTGCTAAAGAGTACAATGTTACAATAGCAGCTACTTATAATTGAATTAAGCAATTTACTAATTCAGGCAGTTTTAAAACCAAAGATAACCGTTCTGTTGAAGAAAATTAATTAATTAAATTAAGAAAAGAATTAAAAAAATTAAGAATGGAAAATGATATTTTAAAGCAAGCAGCACTAATAATAAGCAGAAAATAGAAATTATTACTAAAAATAAAGTTAAATATAAAATTCGTACAATTTTTCGTTTTTTAAAAATCTCTAAATCAACATATTATTTTAATTTCAAGAAAAAAGAAGATAAAATTCAAAATAATATGTATGATGAAGCTGTTATTAGTGCTTTTAAAGAAAATAAAGAATCTTATGAAACAAGAAGATTAAAAGTTGTTCTAAAAGAAAAGAAAATTAATTTATCAAGACGAAAAATTAAAAAAATTATGAATAAACATAATTTAATATCAAAATACACTAAATTATCATAATAAAGTCAATGATAGTCAAATTACTAATCTTGTTAATAGAGAATTTAATAATAGGCTTAAAAATGAAGTTATTGTTAGTGATTTAACTTATTTTCAAGTTAATAATAAATGAAACTATATTTTCTTATTAATCGACCTGTACAATCGCGAAATTATTGGACATAGTGTAGGTACTAAAAAATATGCATCATTAGTATATCAAGCATTTATGTGCACAAATCGTTGTTTAAAAAATATTCAAATATTTCATAGCGATCGCGGTAATGAATTTAATAATAAAACTATTGATAAACTTTTATTAGCCTTCAATATTACCCACTCTTTAAGCAAAAAAGGTTTTCCTTATGATAACGCTGTTGCTGAAGCAACTTTCAAAACAGATTTTATTAATGATAAAAATTTTACATCATTAATCCAATTAAAATTATTTGATTATATCAATTGATACAACAACATAAGAATCCACAGCACTCTAAACTACTTAACCCCCATAAAACACCAAGCACAAATGTCTACCAAAAAACAGTCCTAAAAAAGGTTGCCATTCCAATTATGGAATATAATATAATAAAGCACAAATAATAGTAATAATAACACCATTTATAAAAAATAAATTAATAATTGGTAGAGCTAAATTACTTCATTTTTGAGAATTATTTTTTCACTTAATAACAAGTACACTACTTAAAGTTTGATATTTATTGCAAGTAGTGGTTTCATTAAAATCACGACTTTTTAATTTTAAAAAAAATATGGCTTTTATCCCTTTATGTACTATTTTTAAATTTTATCACATAAACGGAGATAAAAGCCTATCTAGGAAATTATCCCCACATGTATCTAAATCAAACACAAAATTATATTTTCAAAACTAGGTATCTTATTTAATTTATATTCAGTTTCTTTTGCATATAAATGAATATTGTGTTTTGAAACTTTTATGTGTGTTCGGAAAGTTCGTCGGATTTGTTTTCATGCAGATTCAATCTGGTTTGTGTTTACACCTGTTGATGACACATACCCAACTTCATGATTTACGATTTCATGTTTGTGATAGAAGTTTTTGAAACTTCCATATCCCTTCCAAGAATCCGTAAACAGACAACACCCAGTAGAAATGTTTTTCAATGCAAATCATAAAAGATTTTTCTCATCTGCTTTTTTCAATACTTTCACAATTATTTTGTTGCTGGTTTTATCATAAACTCCAACAATCAAGGTTTTATTCAACAAGGAAGATCCTTGTTGAATAAAACCTACATGTGAAAGATAAATTTCATCCATCTGTGTGCTGTGCCATCATCAATGAACCCTGCATCTTGATTCCAAATTCTAGTTCTGATTTCATGACCCATTCTTCAAGCTGTTTTATATGTCACACCCAATTCCCTTGCAACATCTGTTGATGGTATACCATGCTTTGTGTTTATTCATCTAAAGATGAGATAAAACCAAGATGTCAAAGGTGTTTGTGACTTGTGAAAAATGGTGTCATGAAGAATACTAAATGTTTGATGACATTTCAAACATCTTATTCTTTTTAAATCAGAAACATTCAAACTAGAAGAAAAACACCTGATACATTTCATTACTTTCAACTTCGCTATATATTTCAAACAATCGTTTTCATTTTGAAATATGCTATTGAATTCATTTCAATTCATTTTTTCCTCCATAAGTACATGTGGAGATAATTTCCAAAAATATTTTAAAATTATAGTTAAGATATTTAAAAGTAAATTTACTTTTAAATATTTGACAATTAATATTTTCATTGGATAATGCTTGTTGATAGCTAGGTTTTAATTTAGTATCATTTTTTTTACTTTTTAAAATAATAATTAATCAAAAAATAAATTGGAATAATTGAAATATTAAAACCATCGCAATTAAAAATAAACTAATAAGAATAAAAACACTTGTTGTTTGATCTTGAGTAATCATATATTTTCGCTATTTATTTTCTATAGCATTAATACCAGGTAAATCCTTACCTTCTAGATATTCTAACGAAGCACCTCCACCAGTTGAAATATGGCTAAATTTATTTTCATATCCAAATTTAACTGCTGCTGCTGCACTATCACCACCGCCAATTAGTGTAAATGCACCTTTTAATTGTGAAATAGTTTTACAAATATTTTTTGTTCCATTAACAAAGTTACTCATTTCAAAAACTCCTAATGGTCCATTTCAAAAAACAGTTTTAGCATTAATTAAAGTATTTTCAAATAATTTAATTGTTTTTGGACCAATATCCATTCCTTCATATCCATCATCAATATTTTCATTAGTAGTAATTTTACCTTTGATATCCTTAAATTCCGGAGCAATTACAAAGTCAATAGGTAGTATTAATTTTTCTTTTCCTAATTCAATAATTTCTTTAGCAATATCAATTTTATCTTTTTCTAATAATGAATCACCAATTTTATAATTCAATGCTTTCATAAAAGTATAAGCCATACCACCACCAACAAGAACTTTATCAGCTTTTGTTAATAATTGTTTGATAACATCAATTTTATCTGATACTTTAGCACCACCAAGTACTGCTATAAAAGGATGCTCTGGATTAACGGTGATTTTATTAAGCATTGTTAATTCTTTTTCAATTAATAAACCAACACAACTATTTTTGATATTAGTAGCAATACCAACATTAGATGCATGAGCACGGTGTGCAGTACCAAAAGCATCATTAAGAAATACATCACCTAAATGTGCTCAATATTTACCTAATTCGGGATTATTAGTAGATTCTTTATTACCATTTAAATCTTCAAAACGAGTATTTTCTATTAAAAGTAATTCTTTGTTTTTAAGATTATTAATAGCTGTTTCAAGATTTGTACCACGAGTTTCATTAATGAATATTACATTTTCTTTTAAGATTTCACTTAGTCTTTTTGCAACAGGCGCTAAAGTATTTTTCGCTTTATCAGCTTCAGATTTAATTCTTCCAAGATGTGATAACATGATTATTTTTGCATCTTGATTTTGTAAATACTTAATAGTTTCGATGCTTGCTTTTATTCTTGTATCATCGGTAATTTTATTATTTTCTAATGGTACATTGAAGTCAAAACGAACAATAACTTTTTTATTTTTAAAATCAAGCTCCTTTAATTTTTTTTTATTCATATAATTTTCATCTCCTTTTTTCATATTATAATTTTAATATATTTTTAAAACGATTAATAAAAATGCATCTTGTAATTGGTAAGATGCATTTTTGTAGTTTAATATTTTAATTAAACTATTTAAAAATTATTTTAGCTTTGCTAAATGTATTACTGTTCTTACTAATTGCGATACATATGACATTTCATTATCATATCAAGCAAAAACTTTAACAATTTGTTTACCTTCAACTTCAATAACTTTTGTTAATGTTGCATCAAAACTTGAACCAAAACTTGAACCAATAATATCAGTTGAAACAATTGGATCTTCATTATAAGCAAATGATTCGCTACTATGTTTTTTCATTGCTGCATTAACTTGTTCAACAGTAACATTTTTCTTTAATTCAATTGTTAAATCAACAATTGAACCAGTAATGATTGGAACACGCATTGCTGAACCATCTAGTTTTCCTTTAACAGAAGGGATAACTAAACCAATAGCTGCAGCAGCACCTGTAGCTGCAGGAACAATATTAGACATAGCACTACGTCCTCTTCTGAAATCTGAATGTTCTAAGTCTAGTAAACGTTGGTCATTAGTTGCAGCATGAACTGTTGTCATTCATCCTTTAATAATTCCAAATTCTGATTCTAGAGCATGAACAACAGGAGCAAGACAATTAGTAGTACATGAAGCACCAGAAATAATATTATCAGTACTTTTTAGAATATCATGGTTAACATTATAAACAATAGTTTTTAAGTCTCCCTTAGCTGGTGCTGAAATCACAACTTTTTTAGCTCCAGCATCAATATGTGCTTGTGCTAATTCTTTTGTTGTAAAACGTCCAGTTGCTTCAATTACGATATCAACAGCATTGGCTTTTCATGGTAATGCTTTTGGGTCTTTTTCTTGAAAAACTTTAATTATTTTACCATCAACATTAATAGTATTTTTTGATTTGTCTGCTTTTATTTTTCCATGTTTTCAAGTTCTATGTGCTGAATCATATTGTAATAGATATGCTAGGGCTTCTACATTTCCTAAATCATTGATAGCAACAATATCAATTTCTTTTTTGTCAAATAATTGACGGAAGGCAAGGCGGCCAATGCGCCCAAATCCATTAATTGCAATTTTAATTGCCATTATTAAGTCACTCCTTTTGTGTGTTTGTTTTTTTATATTGATTAATGACTAGGTATATTATAAACAAATATTGTTAATATTTGTCATAAAATATGGATTTATTTATAAAAAATTTATTTTATTAGTAAATTATTTCCTTTATTTTAATTATAGTTTTCATTATTTTATTTTTTTATGAAAAAAACTATATTTTATATTGGTATATATTCTATTTCATTATTAATATTGTCAATATTATTATTTTCAATTGTAGTTTGTGATTTTTCAACAGTTAATTCAATTGGTATAGTTAAAGTTTGAATACGTTCTAATAAGCGTTTAACTTTAATTTCTTCTGATTTACTATTTTTTAAATAATAATGTTGATATAGTTCACTAATGCTATAGTTAGAATTAATAAATGTAGTTTTTAATGGTAAAATTCGTGCATTAAGAATACTAAATAATAATTCATCACGCTCTCAAGCGCTAACGGTTTCACCGCCTAAATCATCAATAAATAATAAGTCACATGATTTTAATTGTTCAATTTGCTGATTAGTATCAGTATCATTTTTAAAACTTTTTTTAATGTCCATAACAAATTCAGGTCATACAATAAAACAAACAGTTTGATTTTTTTGAATTAATTTATTTGCAAATAAGATAAAAATAAAAGTTTTGCCACTACCTGTGTCACCATATAAGTATAAACCTTGATAACTTTTGTGTTTTAAAGATTGATGTAAATACTGGATGATTTCTTTTCTTGCATTAGTTGAGGCATTAAAATTTTTACTTCATGAAAGTGATAAAAGTTTATCATCATAGTATTTAATTAAAAAATTATTATGTACTTGTTGTTGGACAGATCTATTAATAGAATGAAGACAATCCGTTAGTACTAAACTTATTTTTTGATTAGGTAACATTACTAGTTTATAACGATATCCTTTAACATTTTGTAGACATTTGCTAAGATTTTCTCGTTTTTTACATAAATTGTAGCTATCAATATAAGTTTTTAATAATTCAACATATGGTTCTAGTTTGCTGTTAGTTAAGTTGTTTTTTTTAATAAAGTCATGAAGTTCAGCATTGTTAATGTTTTTTTTTAAGATAGTTGTCGCTTTAAGTTTCATGATAATCATTTCCTTACTTAATAATAGTGTCTTTTAATAATTAAATTAATGGGCATCAAATTCCTTTAAAATATTCTTTATTTCTTCTTGAGTTAATGTTATATCTTTTTTATTAATATTATCAACCTTATATTTTTTAATTAATTTTTTATTGAAATTATTTGTTGTTGATTGTTCTGTAGTAGATCATAATGATTCTTGTTGAAATTGTTGCTGTGGATTTTTTTTGCTACGAGCATAAGCAAGTTTTAAATGAGATAAAGCATCATCAATACTATTAATTTGATTTTTTTGAAAGGTTTCAGCAATTTTAATAATATAGTTTGGTTCTAAACGTTTATTATTTTTAAATCAAACATATTCAATTAAGCAGTTAATTACAGCATTATTTAATTGAAAGTTATTAGTTAATATTTCTAATGTTGTTTTTAATTTATCAGTTGGTATTTTACCAGTTAAATTTTTTAAATATTCTTCAGGTAATTTTTGTTGCATTAAATTTAATTTGGTATTAATAACATCAGAATTATCTTTAGATATAATTGTATTACCATTAGAATTTAAATTAACTTTCATAGTGTTAATTTTATTTTTATTTTGAAATGAATAAATTGGTCTAGAGATTGATGTTTGTTCTTGTTTAGCATAAATATTATTAAGTGCTGTTTTTAATTTTAAAGATTGAGGGATAGTATTTTCCTGTTGAGTAATATTAACATAATTTTCTGTAATTTCAATATCATTTTTAAAAAAATAAAATTTTTGTCTTTCGTAATTTAAAGTTCCTAATTGTTTAAGTAGTTCTGAGTTTAAATGGGTATTAGCAAAAAAATCATCAGCAGATAAGGGAGAACACAATTGATAAATGTAAGTAGATTTTAAAGAATAGTAGTAAGTATTAATAAGGTTAACAGATTCAAGTTGTTGGAAAGCAACAAGTAATTGAGTGTAAGTTATTTTTAATAAAGATTTAATTCGTCCGTGATTGAAATCAAGATTAATACGTCTTGTTAATAACTTTTCTTGAACTAAAGTTAAATATAAATTTATTGCTTCAATACCAATTATTGGTTGATATAACATAAATAAAATTTGGTAATCTTCGTTACTAATATATTCTGATTGGTTCAACTTAAAAATATCAATATCATTTATTGTTCTGTTCATATTCATTCCCTAACTTTCTTTTTACTATCGATTTCTTTCATGCTATGATAATTATATGCACATAAAGAATATAAATAAAGTGAAATGATTAAAACACATACTTATCCACATTTATTCCACTTTTTTTATTAAAAATATTCTTTATTAATATATACTTTTGAGTTTTCCACAGTTAATATTTAATTTGACAGTGATTACAAAAGTAAGTTCCGCGAAGGTTTATTTTTATTTTTTTGATAATAGTATGGCATTTAAAACAAGGCATTTTTGCTCTAGTATGAACTTGTAATTCTTGTTGATAGTAACCTGTTACACCAAGGCTTGAAGTATAACTACTAATTGTTGATCCACCAAGTTTTATTGATTTATTAAGCACAAATCTTGCTTTATTAATGATTTCTTGTAATTGTTTAAGTGTTAAGTTTTTAGTAATACTTTGCGGATGGATAATAGCATAAAATAATACTTCATCTGCATAAATATTTCCTAAACCACTCATAATATTTTGTTCTAATAATGTTGCTTTAATACTTTGACTTTTATTTTTTCATTTATTTTTTAAATATTCAGCAGTAACATTTTTATTAAAAGGTTCTAGACCAACATTAATATAAGGTTTTATTTTTTGATATTCATTTTTAGTTTGTAAATGAAAAGTTCCAAACTGTCTTGTGTCATGATATCTTAATTCGTATTTATTGTCTAATTCTAATATTAATAAGACATGTTTTCAATTTATTGATTGATTATTTTGTTGAAAATAATATTTTCCTTCCATTCGTAAATGACTTAATAATACATAATCATCTAATATAAATATTAATAATTTACCAACTCTTTGAACATCATTTATTGTTTGTCCAATAATTTGTTTTGTGAATTGTTCAATACTTGGTGTTTTGATAATTTTATTTAAAAGAATTCTAACACCAATAATTTTATGATTAGTTAAAAGTGGTTGTAAAGTTTTGCGAACAGTTTCAACTTCGGGTAATTCTGGCATTTTTATTTTCCTTCCAATAAAATATAATAAACTAATTTATTTTAATTCAAATCAGTTATCACCAATACTAGTATTAATTAATAAGGGAACTTTTAATTTAGTAACATTAGACATAATTTTAGTAATTTTAGTAATAACATCATTAACTTTATTATCTTCAACTTCAAAAATTAATTCATCATGAATTTGTGCAATTAATATTGCATCAATATTTTGATTTTTTATTTCTTCATAAATTTTATTCATTGCTAATTTTAAAATATCAGCAGCACTACCTTGAATTGGCATATTCATTGCTATTCGTTTACCAAAATTTTGAATCACCTTATTTTTATTTGTAATTTCCATTACTTCTCTTCTACGATTAAAAATTGTTTGAACGTATCCATTTTTTTCACAAAAATCAATTATATTATTAATATAACTTTTAATTTTTGGAAAAACCGAAAAATATTTATTAATAAATATTTTAGCATCTTCAACTTTAATTCGTATTTGTTGTGATAAACCAAAACTAGAAATGCCATAAACAATGCCAAAATTAATAGCTTTTGCATTTTGTCTTTGTTCGTTAGTAACTTCTGCTAAAGGTATATTTAATATTTTACTTGCAGTTTCGCGATGAATATCATGCTTTTGCTGAAAAGCTTTAATTAAATTTTCATCTTCACTAATATGAGCTAATATTCTTAATTCAATTTGCGAATAATCACAGGATAGTATTTTAGTATGTGGTTTGCTTGGAATAAAGATTTTGCGAACTTCTCTTTGTTCTTTATCGCGAATACTAATATTTTGCATATTAGGATCTAATGAAGATAACCTGCCAGTACTGGTTTGCACTTGATTATAAATGCTATGAATTTTACCATCATCAAAAATATATTTTTGTAAACCAAGTAAGTAAGTGGAATATAATTTTTGTAATTTACGATATTCTAAAAGAATATCGATGATTGTATGTTGATTTTTTAAACTAATTAAAACTTCAAAAGCAGTACTACCTTTTTTATAATTAGGTAATTTTAATTCTTTAAATAAGTATTCACTAATTTGTTTTGGTGAATTTGGATTTAAATTACTATTACTTTCTTTTTTAATTTGTAATTCTAAATCTTGGATTTTTAGTAAATTTTTATCAGTTAGTAGTTTTAATTTTTTTTGATCAATGTTAACACCATTACACTCCATATTTACTAATACAAAAGCAGCAGGTAGTTCAATCTCTTGATATAAATTTCAGTTATTAGTATCTTTTAATTTTTTTATAAGAATGAGATGAGAATCTGTTAAAAAATTTAATTTTTTTTCTAAAAAAATAGCTATTTCTTTTTCATCATTGGGAATATTTTTTTTAATACCTTTGCCATAGAAATCATCAGCGCTTAAATTATCTTTAACATTGACATTGAGCATAACAGCAATGTTTTCTGGTAATATTTTTTCATTAGCATAAAGAAGGTAAGCAGCTAACATATGGTCAAAAATAATATTATTTATTATTAATTTTAAACGTAGTCCTGAGATAATAACCTTTTTTAAATCTCAAGTTATTTTTTGTATTTTTTTATTTTGTAAGAAATGTTGAAAATTAGAACAATTAATTGCATTGATTTTATTAATATAAAATGTTCCTTTTTTATTTTTAATACCAAAACCAATAATATTATCACGATTATAATTATCACCAAAAATTTCTAATCATAAGTAATTTGAATCACAATTTCATTCTTGACTTCACTTATTTATAATTTGAACGTGAGATGTACTATTTTTATTAGTTTTAGGATTAGTGTCTTGTGTTAATAAAGAGTTCATATTATATTGTTTGTAAAAGTCTTGTAACTTTTCATTATTTAAATTTTCAACATTATAATTAAACGTTTCTAAATTACCAGTAATTGGTGTATTTAAATTAAGTTGTGCTAGTTGTTTACAAATAATACCATTATTAAAGTTAAGTTTAATTAGTTTACTAACATTTGGTTTTAATTGTTCTACATTTTCAATAATGTTTTCTAATGTGTCATATTCTTTTAATAAACTAATAGCAGTTTTTTGACCAATTCCTTTAATGCCTGCTAAATTATCAGAACTATCACCCATTAATCCCTTTAAATCGGTAACTTGATAAGGTAATAATTCATATTCTGATTGAAATGTAGAAATAGTAATAACCTTTAAATCACTCATCCCTTTTTGTGGATTAAGAATTTTAATATTGTTATCTAATAGTTGTAATAAATCTTTATCACTACTCATAATATCAATTTGATAATTACTAGCAACTTTATTTTTAACAATGCTGCCAATAATATCATCAGCTTCATAATTATTTATTTGTCCCCAAGGAATTTGTGCTAAGTCTAAAAATATTTTAACTAAATTAAATTGTTCAATTAACTCAACCGGAGTTTCACTTCTTTTTCCTTTATATGTTGCTAAATTTTCATGACGAAATGTTTTACGACCAGCATCAAATGCAACAAAAACACTAGCATAGTTGTTAGATTTTAAGTACTTAGTCAGCATTCTAATAAAAGCATAGACGGCATTAGTTGGAATACCCTGTAGCGAATGTAGATTAACTCCTTGGTATGCAGTAGCATAATATGCTTTAAATAATAAATTGTTACCATCAATAATTAATGCTTTTTTCATTTATTCACCTAATTTCATAAAATTATTATAACAATAAGTAAGTATAACTTGATATAAAATTAAAAAATTATCATATAAAAAAAACAAGATTTTTTTCTTGCTATCGAACAATAATTAAGTTACAGATTTAATTGTGTAGAAAACATTATAAATATAAGGTTTTAGGGTTAATTTTAAGAGAATTATTATATTTATAGTGATTAGATTTCTGTAACTTAATTATTTAAATATTAAGGATATTTATAAATAGATCCTTAAGTTTTATTATAACATTCAATTTTTAATTTTTAAATTCATTTTTTCTTTTTTATATATAAAAAACAAGAGCTTTTCAGCTCTTGTATAAACAAGAATTATTGCTAAGGTAATATGTCATTTATAAAAAAAGGGGGGTTATTTATAAATAAAACTTAAGGTTATTGGGGTTATAGAGTTTAAATTTGGGATTTTAGATTAATTTTAAATTTTTATATATTACCTTAATTTTAAAGGACCTAGGCTATCTAAATCCTTATAAGAATAATAACAAATAATATTTAAATTGCAAGGAAATTTGTTATTATTTTTAGAAATAATTTATATTTTCAGTTTTTTTCAAAAATATATTCATACTCTATATAAGTTTTTGATTTTTTTGATAAATATTTTTGGAAAAATTGCAATAATTTTACCCTACTTATCTTAATTTTTTTAAAAATCTTAGTGCATTAATAGAGTTTTTATTTTTAGTAAAAATTTTTACATATTATGAAATTTTTAAACACTAATAAAAGCCTAAAATAAAATCAGAAAATGATTTTGTATATAAAACAGAAATTAATAAGAATATTATAATTTATGAATATTTTTTTGAGAAAATAAAAGATAAAGATAATGGTCCTTGCATTGTGACGAGAATTTATTTTAGTAATGATTAGATATGAGAAAAGATAGTATATATTAATAATAAAAAAACTGATGTTGAACAAAAAATAATAGAACAATATAGAGTTTATTTTTGTAAAAAAGAACTTTTAGAAGAAAGTCAATTCATAAAAAATGGAAATGATAATCAAGTAGTTATTAGAAAAAAATCTATTTTGGATTTTAAAAATAAAAAAAATGTTAATGGTGTCATTAATAATGATGAAAAGATTAAAGAAAGTAAAAATATTTTAGGTAAATTAGGTAGGTGAATTGGAAAATTTTTTATTTTTGCCCTTGAAACTTATCTTTTTGGTGTTGTTTCGGGAATTATTTCTGTTCTTGCTCTTAAAATTACCGTTGTAATGGAGTTTTGTTGATGAACTCCTGCAGCTTTAGGAATAGCAACACTTACACTACTCTGCCTATAGGTTGATGTATAGTTTTAGCAATTGTAGCAGTATTAGGCGTTCAGTTACTAAAAGAATATGGAATTAAACCTTTATTAAAAAAATGTGAAAGTTAGTAGAATCAAAAAAAGCAAAAAAACTAGAAATGGAGGACTTAAAAGAAATAGATTTTCATAATATCAATTCTAGAGTTTTAAAAAACTATTTAAGTACTCAAAAAAAACATACCTTTTGATGAAATTAGATCAATTTTTGAACAAAATATTAATATAATTAAAAATAGAAAATTTTCTCATCAAATTCAAGAAAAATTTGATGCAAAGAGTATTAATAATATTCCAATTTCAGCTAATACTTGAAATAAAGTAAAATGTTTATTTCAATATAATTAATAAGTTAACAATTTTGTTGAAAATAATAAAATTTTAATCTATAAAATTAATACTATTTTCTCTTTTCTCTTATTTTATGGTTAATATTCATGTTATTATTACTAAGTAATTAAAAAATATTAATGAGGTATAAGATGAGTATTGTCACAATTGAGAATTTAACACATGCTAATGGTGGAAAAGTTTTATATAAAAACGCCGCTTTACAAATTAATAAAGGTGAACATGTGGCATTAATTGGTATGAATGGTGTTGGTAAAACAACATTATTAAATATTATTAATGGAAGAGTATCTGCAGATCATATTAATTTAAATATTCATCCTAAAATTAAAATTGGGTATTTGGATCAACATCAAGAGGTTAATTTAGAATTAACAGTTTTACAATATTTGCGTGAAAGTTATCAAAAACTTTTTGAACGCGAACAACAAATGGAAAACTTATATGCAGAAATGGCTAATAATTATAGTGAAGAGTTATTAACGAAAGCAATGAAAATTCAAGATGAATTGATACACCAAGGATTTGATACTATTAGTAAAAAAATTGGTCGTTTAGTTGATGGATTGGGTATTAATTTACAACTTTTAGAAAAAACTTTAGGTAGTTTAAGTGGTGGTCAAAAAGCAAAAGTTTTATTAGCAAAATTATTATTAAATGAAGATGATTTTTTATTACTTGATGAACCAACTAATTTTTTGGATATTGAACAAATTAATTGATTAGCTAATTTTTTACAAAATTACCCTAGTGCATTTTTATTGGTGTCACATGATCGTAATTTTATTAATACAACATGTAATATTATTTTTGATATTGATAATTATATGATTACTCGTTATGTTGGTAATTTTGAAATTTTTTTAGAACAAAAAAGTTTACATAATCGTCAATATGAATCAGCATATTCAAATCAAAAGAAATTAATTGAAAAATTAGAAACTTATATTAGTAAAAATGCAGCACGTGCTTCGACTGCTAAAAGTGCTGAATCAAGAAGAAAAAAATTATCTAAAATTAATGTTTTAGAAAAACAGCAAATCCAGTCTCCTCCGAAGTTTTATTTTAAGTATTATAAAACAACAAGTTCAATTGCTGTCCAAGTTAAAAACCTTGAAATAGGTTATCATAAACCATTAATTAAGCCGCTTACTTTTGTTATTAAGACTGGTAGTAAGTGAGTTTTTAAAGGGTATAATGGAATTGGTAAAACTACTTTCTTGCAAACGTTAGCTGGTAATATTCCAGCACTTGCTGGAAATATTAATTTAGATGATCGAATGCAAGTAGCGTATTTTCATCAAACTGAAGTAATGACTAGTACTACTCCATTTAATTATTTAAAAGAGTTAGATATTAAATTAAATGATGTTGAGATTAGAAGAATTTTAGCAAGTTTTGGTTTGCGTAGTAATTTAGTAATGAAACCAATGAACTTACTTTCTGGTGGTGAACAAACTAAGGTTAGATTAGCAGCATTGGCATTAAAACCTTATAACTTATTAATTTTAGATGAGCCAACTAATCATATTGATGTTTTAGCTAAAGAGTCTTTATTAAAAGCATTGCAAGAATTTGAAGGCACTGTATTATTGACAACTCATGATACTAATTTTAATAATAGTTGAGTTGATGGGGTTTTAGATTTTGAAAAATTAACAAATTAGTGAAATTAAAATAGTTATTTTTAATATTTAATTTCATTATACATTTAAACAAATAAAAAAAATTATAACTAAATCTTAGCTATAAGTTTTTTTTATTTGTTTAAATTATCCCTTACGATTACGGTCGTCACGGTCTCGTCTGCTAAATCCACCACTGTTTCCTCAACTAGAATCACCACGGTCAGAACGTGGTCTAAAGTTTCCACGATCAGAAGAATTTCTATCCCCTTGTGTTCTTGCTCCACGTTCAGCAAAACGTTTTTCACGTTCTTCTGTTATTTTTACAAGTGTTGTTAAACTTGCATTAATAGTAATTACTGTTTCTTTTAAAACTTTAATTTCTTCTAATAATGCTTCTATTGTTTGATTGTTTTCCATTAACAATGCCTCTTCTTTCTGGCGCCTAATTGATAAATCTGATAATAATATCTGATATAATGAGATTAATAAGCACTTAATTATAAGTATAGCATTAAAATTAAAATTGTATAGTATATAGTCATATATTTTATAGTTAAAAATAATTATTATTATGATAACTATTATTTTTTTATTAAATATCTAGTAAATAATACATTAAAATTAGTTTTTTATTGGAAATTATCCCCACATGTACTAGTGTCGAGGAAAAAATGAATTGAAATGAATTCAATAGCATATTTCAAAATGAAAACGATTGTTTGAAATATATAGCGAAGTTGAAAGTAATGAAATGTATCAGGTGTGCTTCTTCTAGTTTGAATGTTTCTGATTTGAGAAGAATAAGATGTTTTAAATGTCATCAAACATCTTATTATTCTTCATGACACCATTTTTCACAAGTCACAAACACCTTTGACATCTTGGTTTTATCTCATCTTTAGATGAATAAACACAAAGCATGGTATACCATCAATAGATGTTGCAAGGGAATTGGGTGTGACATATAAAACAGCTTGAAAAATGGTGTCATGAAATCAGAACTAGAATTTGGAATCAAGATGCAGGGTTCATTGATGATGGCACAGCACAGATGGATGAAATGTATCTTTCACATGTAGGTTTTATTCAACAAGGAAGATCCTTGTTTTTTAAAACCTTGATTGTTGGAGTTTATGAGAAAACCAGCAACAAACTAATTGTGAAAGTATTGAAAAAAGCAGATGAGAAAAAACTTTTATGATTTGCATTGAAACACATTTCTACTGGGTGTTGTCTATTTACGGATTCTTGGAAGGGATATGGAAGTTTCAAAAACTTCTATCACAAACATGAAATCGTAAATCATGAAGTTGGGTATGTGTCATCAACAGGTGTAAACACAAACCAGATTGAATCTGCATGAAAACACATCCGACGAACTTTCCGAACACACATAAAAGTTTCAAAACACAATATTCATTTATATGCAAAAGAAGCTGCATATAAATTCAATAAGATACCTAGTTTTGAAAATATAATTTTGTGTTTGATTTAGATACATGTGGGGATAATTTCCTAGATAGGCTTTTATCTTCATTTATGTGATAAAATTTAAAAATAGTACATAAAGGGATAAAAGCCTTTTTATTTTACTAAAGTAATACTTTTAAATTTAAAAGTACGTATACCTTGAAAATCAATTAAATTTTCAATATCAATAGCAGTGATAATAAAATGATATGTAGTGTTTTTAATTTTATATGTAAAATCATATTTTAAATTAATTGTTTCGATATTATTGATGGTATTTTTAGTCATAGTAATATTAGAAGTATTACCTATTTTTTTATTAATGCCGGTTATGTTATCAGCATCAAAATAAACTTCATAGTTATCTTTAATTCATTGATTATTATTAGCAGTAATATTATTTTTAATTCCTAATTTATGACTTTCATCAGTAGTACCAAGTAATAAATTTAAGATATTATTTAGTTGACTGTTTGGTTCAAACATAGTTTTTTGTAAAATATCAAGTATTGAACCTTTAGTAAAAGCTGGATATTCTGGATTAATGTGTCCGCCTAATGATTTATATAATTCTTCGACATCGGTTGCTGTTACATCACTTTTATTAATTATGTTTTTTAGAGTAACAATAGTATCATTTTTAAGAATTATTAAGAGACCATCATTATTATTAAATAAAAAATTCTCTAATTCTTGTAGATCAATATTAATACCTTCATTACCTGGATATTGTTCTGAAATTTTGGTAATTAGATCAGTAATACTATCAATAATATTTTTAACACTATCTGTATTGATACTATTGATAATAGTATCAATTAATTTATCAACATCTGGATATCCATTATTACCAATAAGTCCACCTAAGGTTAAAATTGCTGATATAGAGGTTGGATTTGGTATTGTTAAATTAAGTTTAATATCATAAAGAAATGTATCAAAACCACGATTTTCTGCTGTAGTTTTACCAAATACGGTTAGAAGTATTTGTTTTAATTTTTCTGGTTGGTTAATTAAAGATTTTATAGTATTGATAATATCAAGTAAATTATAGCTACCAGCACTTGGCTTTGATGGATAACCATTACCAATTGTTAAGTTTTTAACACCTTCAGTAATATCTGGCATATCTAATATTCATTTTTTAATAACCGGAATAATTGCTTCAATAATTGTTAAGATATAAAGTGGATTAGTTAAAAGATAGGAAAGGTATCTTTTAATATCATCAAAAAAACCTATATCATCAAAATTAACTTTTATTTCCTTTGGCTTTAGTCAACTCCCATCAAGTGTTATATGTTCTGAAAGAATATTACCTAAATATCGTGGAGTTTTACCATCTTTACCAAAAATTTTATTATCTTTACTCATTTTTCAAAACAAGTAATTAATTAAAGTTCCACCATGATATAAATCATAATCTTGCTTTGATTTTCAATCACTTACTATGTGACCAGGATAAAGTGGTACATCTATTACCACTTTAGCGTGTGGATCTATTTTTCATTTTCCATCATCATTTCAAGCGCTATAAGGTTGACCACTATCATCTTTTCAATTATTCATAAACTTAGTTAATGTTTCTTCATCAGTGGGTGTAGAACTTTGTTGATCAGATCAACTGCCATTGATTAAATTACCAAATATTATAGTTAGCGGATTTAAAAAATTAGGACCATAGTTATTAATTAAATTAGCAACTAATTGTAATCCAACTTGACCAGTTCTTCCGCCACCTTGTAATGATTTTAAAAAACTAGAAATGGGGTCCATACCAGCACCAACAACTATATTTTCTAATTGTGGGTTAGCCATAATTGATATAGTTCTAATATAATCAAGTGATGAAAAAAAATCATTAACTTGCTTTTTACTATTGATGGTTTTAGTTAATTCACCTGTTCCAGAAGCTTTAAAAAAATTATCAGGATCAAAGTTATTTACATCAATTTTTCCATTTTCCCCTCAACGTGTTTGTAAATCACCTCAATTATCTAAAATAGTATTTTTAGTTAAATTATTAATACTATTATTTTTAATTTTTCCCATAATATCATCATTAGTATTACTAGTATCAGCACCTAACTCTTTTGACATAACCATACTTTTAATTAAAGCAGAAGTTTGGTCAGCAAAAGTTTTAGCGATACTATTAGTTACACGGTTAACATAAAAATTAAAGGTACAAGCTGATAGAGGTAAAATAGTGGCACTTGCTATTAAGATAATTCCTAACTTGGTAAATACTTTTTTCATAGCAGTTCTCCTTAAATAAAGTGTTATTTTTGTCAATTTTATTTTACTAAAATTTAATAGATTTAACTCTGAAAATAATTAAATTTATTTCTTACAAATTGTATCATTAGTTATTTTAATTTTAAAATTTATTTAAATAAACAATTTAAATATGGTAATATATCAAACAAAGAATATAAAAACTATCTATTATTTATTTTAAAATTATCCTATATATTAATTTTGTATAAGTGTGATATTATTAATCAATATGTGAACTTAATAATTAAAATTAAATGCAAAATTTTAATTTCAGGAATTAGGGAGAACTGTAATGGCAAGGTTAAATAAACGCGAAAAAGCGAATAATAAAAAAATGGTATCTACTAATAAGAAATCAAAAAAAAGTTTATTTAAGAATGCGTTACTATTAAAGCAGACTTTAGTTGCTACATGAAAAAGTAAATTACAATTAGTTATTTTACTATTACTTACTGCTTTTGCAACTTCTTTGGTTACTGGAAGTTGAATATCATACGTTAGAATGATTGAAGGAAGTAATCAATTAGGATTAAATGATCTTAAGTTTGATGCTGTTTTACCTTATTCACCAGTGTCACAAGGTATTAAACAAATTGCTAATCAAGCTTTTAGTTTAAAGTTAGGTCGATTTTATGTTCAAGATGGAACTAATAGTAAAAGTACTAAAGCGCTTTATTTTGATGATACAAAAATAGGTACAGATCAAGAAATACTACCAATCACTAAAGATAACTTAACTATTGATTATACTCGTGATAATACAGGCAATATTACTGGGTTTAATGATATAAGATGAACAAATCCGGATAATCCTTTAGTTTTTAATTTGAATAATAATAATGTTAAAGCAAGCATCTATGGTCAATTATTATTAAAATCAAAAAATGCTGCTAATGAAAATTTAAAAAAACATTTTAAAACAGAAGCAGATGATTTATATCGCGATTTTTTCTTAAAAAAAACAGCACCCAATATTCTTCAATCTATTAATACTTTTATTAAGGAATGGATTACAAAACATTCAACAGACCCAATATTAAAGGAGACCGATAATGATAAAGTTACCACTTGAATTTTAGAAAATAAAATAAATTTTAGATCTTCTTCTAATGATGCTACTATTCCTGATAGTGTTAATTTGCAAGATCCAACAGAAAGAAATGAACTTTTTATTAAAGTAGTTAAGGAAACTGAACCCGATCCAAGATTAGATAATGATTATGGTATGAATGGTCAATGAATGAGAATTTATCGTAATTTTTCTGCAACAGAATCAGATAGTAACATTTATACTAATTTTACTAATACTTCTATTGGTTATCATTCACCTTTTAACTATAATGTGATTAGTGATGGCACTGAAAGAGATGCATTTTCTACATATTTAATTCGTGCGGTTGCAGCATTACAAATGCGTGATTTATATGTTCGTAATCAATTTACTGCCAGTGCTGGAGTAATTAATAATACTCAAATTAATACTAAAATTATTGATATTGGTTTACCTAATGCTTTAAATCATACTAATCTAAAAGTATTTGAAGGTGTTGCACCAACAAGTAAAAATGAAATAGTTATTACGCCACAATATGCAAGAAAAAATAAAAGTAATAAAGCGTATAAACCAGGCGATCATATTAATATTAATGGTACTGACTTTATTGTTAGTGGTATTGGTGGTGATGCTTATGATATTTATCCAACGATTAGTGACTTAGATCCAATTCCCAATACAAGAACTGAATTTATTGCTTATGTTACACCTTCAGCATGAAATGATGGAAATTGATATAAGACAGCAGATAAAACCGATAATACTTTAATGTATTTTACAAAATGAAATAATATTTCTAAAAATAGTATTCATGAATTTGATGTTGATTTATTTAATGATTTTTTTCAAAAAACAATATTTAGTGATAATGGTGTTAGTGATTTAAATCAATATGATTATAATAATTATTTAGTTGAGAAATATGGTAATACAGATCCAACACCACAATCATCTTCTACATACCTTATTAATCCAAATCCTGTAGTTACAAGTAGTAATAGTCAGTTTTCACTTTATAATAGTAAAGAAAAAATATTTAATTCAGCAATAATTGGATTTTTATTTGCAGCAATAGCAGGAGTATTATTTTTACTAACGGTTGTTATTTTTATCACCACTTTAATTGTTAAAAAAGCAATCCAACACGGACAAGTTTCAATGGGTATTTTAAAATCAATAGGTTATAAAACATGAGAAATTACGATTTCTTATTTGGCATATCCATTATTAACGCTATTAATTGCAATTCCAATTGGCTGAATTGTTGGTCTTGTAATTCAGGTATATTTAACTGAGATTTTTAATACTTTATTTGTTTTACCATATAATGTTTTTAACTTTGATGTTGTTCCATTATTTATTTCAATTTTTTTAATTATTAGTTTTATTACAATTGTTACTTTATTAACTGCCTTTCGTCTTTTAAAGCGTGATCCTTTATTTTTAATTAAAAAAGATAGTGATTTAGCTTTAGGTGTTCCTAAAAATAGAACTAGCAAGTTTTTACAAAATAATTTTCGTCTTCGTTTTTTATTATCGTTGTCAAAAACTAGTTGAAAAAAAATTTTAGTTACTTCGGGAGTTATTACTTTAGCTTCACTTTCAATTGTAGCAACAACACTAGTTCCTGCCACTATTAATAGCTTAAAAGTTAATTATTTCAAAACTCAAAAATATAAAAATTATTATGAGTATCAAACACCAATGCCGAATATGCCAATGAGTAAATATGGATTATATTCATGAGATTTTTTTAATCGACCAAGCGGTGAGAAGTATTATCCAACTTATGGTGCTATGCCTTGACCTGAAGATAAAATTGTTTATGATGAGAAAAAGGTACGTGTTGGATGATATAATCCATTATTGTTTAAAAAAGAAAAATTAACTAATAATTTTGCTGATATTTTTACTTTCGATTCATCTTTTCCTGAATCTGAAAGAGCAGAGTTTATAAAAAAAATGTCCTCTTATTATCAAGAACAATCAACAGGGACATTAGATCTTAATGATTTAGTTTGATCATATAGTTGATTAGGTGGCAAAGCTTTTAGTAATCAGTTAATAACTGATTTAAGTAAAGAAGATAATACACCATCAAAAATAATTTCATATAATATTGTTAATTTTGTAAGTGGCCAATTACCTAATATTTTGCAAGTTCCCAATCCTGGAGTGCCACCTGGTCCAGAGGCAATTAAAGAAATTTTAAAGCAAGTATTACCGGGCTTTGTTCGTCAGAGTATTGATAGTTTGCCAAGACCTAATATTAAAGAAGATCCTTATGATTATTTTAGTATTGGTCATAATACTATTGCTTTTAATCCAAAAACTACTAATAATGGTGATATTAATGGACCAGATGAAGAATTAGTAACACAGTTTAAAGTTGGTGTTGATGAAAGTACAAAAATTGCTAAAAAAGAACTAATGGATGTTATTGGGATTAATCCCAATACTGCGATGTTAGTATTAAAAAATGATGAAGTTAAAGCTTTAAAATATAATGCTAATGCTAATGCTATTCCAATGGTTATCAATCGTGCTTTTCAATCTAAATTTGGATTAGATGTTGGTTCACAATTTAGTGGTGTACCACAAGTTAATACTTTATGTTATAAAAATATTGATGGTAAAAGTGTTCCTTTACCAAAAGAAAATTGATATTACGGTGAAAAACCACCAACAGATTCTTATACTACAAATGGTGGCATCTGATCAAAAAGTGGAACAAAATGAAATTATCGTGGTGATCAAAAAATAAAATTATCTGATAATAGTAAAGAATATAGTGATATCCATGGCACTAGGTATAATGGTATGTATGATGAAAAAGGACAACCAATTATAAATAATGAACCTAGTACTTGAAATAATGTTAATGATATTTGATTAAAATTGCCTTCTGATATTAGTGGTAGTGCTAAAAGTGGTAAAATTCCAACAACTGATAATGCTAAAACTATTGATTTTGATTTATCACGTATTTCCGATTCAACAGGTAAATGAATTAGACCTTTTTCATATGATTTGGTAAAGCCATATAATGGATTTGATCCTAAAGTTCCATTAAGTATTTTATTAAACTGCCCAGCAGAATGATTTATGGGAATGGTTAATAATAATATTTTAACTAAAGAAAATAATATTAATGCTGATAGTTTACAAGCAGATATTAAAAATAACATGCCAACATGATGAAAAAATATTACGGGTAATGATAATCCACTTCATACATATCAAGTTGTGGGAATTCAAGAATCTTATGATACTCCTAAAGCCTATGTTGATCAAAAATGAGCTAATGAAATTATGGGCTATAGTTATATTGATGATAATCCTTATTATTCAGGAACGGATGTATTTCAATGATTTAATGGTAAGTTAAGTGCTAATGCTAATGTTTTTGATTTAATTGGAAGAATGAGTTTTAAATCAAATTTAGATGATTATACTATTTATGCAACCACTATTTTAAGTGGTAATCAAAATATACCAATGGTCAAAAAAAATTATTTATTATCAAGACAACAAGCAATGCTTACTAAAATGTCAGATATTGCTTTCAGTGCTAGTGCTTTATTTATTGTGACAACGATTATTTGTTCAATATTAATTGTTATTATGATTACTGATTTATTTACCGATCAATTTCGTCGTTTTATGGCTCATATGAAAGCAGAAGGATATACTAATTGAGAAATTAATTCTTTTACTTTAGGTATTTTTACACCTTGAGCATTATTTGGTTATATTTTAGGGTTTGCCCTAGGTTACCTTGCCATTTATGGTTTAATTAATATTCTTATTAGTTTTGTTGGTGTGGCTTTACCATTTACAATAACATGATGAATATTACCAGTAAGTTTTATCATAATTGGTGGTATATATATATCAACATTTATTATTCATAATCATGAATTAAATAAAATGAATTTAATTGAATAATTAAAATCTGATGAATAAAATAAAGTTCACTAAAGAATGTTTGGTAAATTTAAATATTTAAATTTACCAAATTAATAGTCAAATATGTATACTTTATTTGAAAACTAAATATAGTTTTTAACTCATTACTTTATTTTAAAGTAAATGGGTTTTTTATTTTGAAAGGAGAAAAAAAGAATTTTGAAAGATGAATCATTAATTTCTAATTATTATGATATATTAAATGTATTACCAAAAGCATCACTAGCAGAAATTAAAAAAAAATTCAAACAGACTGCTCTAAAAACTCACCCAGATAAAAATAATAATCCTCAATCAAAACTTAAAATTCAAGAATTGAATGAAGCAAAAAGAATATTAACAGATGAAAACTTTTTATTGAGAAAAATAAAATGGGTAATGATAGTTTATCTTTTGCCAAAGATTTTTCAAAAGATAAGAAAGTTTCTGAATTTTTTTAAAAAAATGAAAAAATTAAGAATAAAAAAAATCAACAAATTTTATTAAATATAACTAAAAGAATTACCAATATTGAAAGAGATATTGCATGTTTTGAACAGAAAAAAATAAATTCAGTGTTAAATTATATTAGGAAATTATCCCCACATGTACTAGTGCAGATGAAAAAATGAATTGAAATGAATTCAATAGCATATTTCAAAATGAAAACGATTGTTTGAAATATATAGCGAAGTTGAAAGTAATGAAATGTATCAGGTGTGCTTCTTCTAGTTTGAATGTTTCTGATTTGAGAAGAATAAGATGTTTGAAATGTCATCAAACATTTAGTATTCTTCATGACACCATTTTTCACAAGTCACAAACACCTTTGACATCTTGGTTTTATCTCATCTTTAGATGAATAAACACAAAGCATGGTATACCATCAACAGATGTTGCAAGGGAATTGGGTGTGACATATAAAACAGCTTGAAGAATGGGTCATGAAATCAGAACTAGAATTTGGAATCAAGATGCAGGGTTCATTGATGATGGCACAGAACAGATGGATGAAATGTATCTTTCACATGTAGGTTTTAAAAAACAAGTAAGATCCTTGTTTTTTAAAACCTTGATTGTTGGAGTTTATGAGAAAACCAGCAACAAACTAATTGTGAAAGTATTGAAAAAAGCAGATGAGAAAAACCTTTTATGATTTGCATTGAAACACATTTCTACTGGGTGTTGTCTATTTACGGATTCTTGGAAGGAATATGGAGGTTTCAAAAAACTTCTATCACAAACATGAAATCGTAAATCATGAAGTTGGGTATGTGTCATCAACAGGTGTAAACACAAACCAGATTGAATCTGCATGAAAACACATCCGACGAACTTTCCGAACACACATAAAAGTTTCAAAACACAATATTCATTTATATTCAAATGAAGCTGCATATAAATTCAATAAGATACCTAGTTTTGAAACTATAATTTTGTGTTTGATTTAGATACATGTGGGGATAATTTCCTAGATAAGCTTTTATCTCCATTTATGTGATAAAATTTAAAAATAGTACATAAAGGGATAAAAGCCTTATATTATTATTACTTTTGGTTTTGTTAATAATAACAAATATATAAATAAGGATATTTTAATTAAGACTGATCAACTTAAAAATTTATTATTAGAAAAAGCATTTGCTAATAATGAGAAACATGTATTTGAAGAAAAAATCAACCGATTAAGTTTTAATAAAACTAAAAAAATAAATGCAATGGATTTACAAAATCAACCTTCAACAAGTGGATATAAACCATCAAATTCATCATGTATTTAATAAAACAAGTTAAAAATATTGCAAAATCAATCTTTTATTTTTAGCTAAAATCAAGAAAAATTGATTGATATTTTTTGGATTTATTATTAAATTAAAATATAATAAATTACTTATTAAATAAAACTTTTAAATCGTATTATTAATATTTTAATAAAATTAAAGTATTAATGTCATAAATAACTAGTTATTTATTGGTATAATAAACAATGTAGGTGAAAATATGGCATTTTTTAAAAATTTAAAGACAAAATTATTTGGTCAAAAGACAACTAAATATGATCAGGGCCTTAAAAAGTCAAGAACATTATTTGCATCTAAAATTAAAGCATTAGCAGCGCGTTATCATCAACTTGATGAACAATATTTTGAAGAATTAACTGAAGTATTAATTTTAGCAGATGTTGGATACAAAATGGCAGAAACTATTACTGATGAAATTCGTCATGAAGCCAAAATCCAAAAATTAACAAAACCAAAAGATATTAATGATATTATTATTGATAAAATGTTTGTTATTTATACTGATGGTCAGTTGGTTTCTACAAGATTAAATTTTAGTAGTAATAATATTTCTTTATTTTTAGTTGTTGGTGTTAATGGTAATGGTAAGACAACATCAGCAGCTAAATTAGCAGCTAAATTAAAGACACAAGGTAAAAAACCAATTCTAGTTGCTGCTGATACTTTTCGTGCTGGTGCAGTTGAACAATTACAAATTTGAGCAGAAAGAATTGGCATTCCTTGTTATTTAGGAACACCAAAGCAAGATCCAGCTAGTGTTGTTTATGCTGGAATTGAAGCAGCTAAATCTGAAGGTTGTGATGTTATTATTGTTGATACAGCAGGAAGATTAGAAAATAAAGTTAATTTGATGCAGGAGTTAAAAAAGATTAATAAAATTATTAATCAGAAATTAGGACATGAAGCTAATGAAACATTGTTAGTAATTGATGGTACAACTGGACAAAACGGTATTAATCAAGCGCAAGAATTTATGAAAATTGTTTCTTTGACTGGCATTATTTTAACAAAAATGGATGGCACTGCTAAAGGTGGTATTATTCTTGCTATTAAGGAAGAATTAGATATTCCTGTTAAATTAATGGGTTTTGGTGAAGGTATTAATGACTTGGAAGAGTTTCATTTAGATAAGTATATTTTTAGTTTAACAAGTGATTTGTTTGTGGATTATGAAAATGAATAGTTTAGAAAAACAAGTTTTATATTATAGTTTATTTGCTTTTTATAATACATTATTAACAGCAAAACAAAAACAATATTTTACAAATTACTTTATTGAGAATTTATCTTTACAAGAAATCGCTGATTTACAAAAAGTATCACGAACGGCTGTTCATGATAGTCTACAAAAAGTTATTATTTTATTAAATAAATATGAAAGTAAGTTGCATCTTTATGAAAAATATAAACAACGACAAGTAATATATGAAAAATATACGGAAAAGTATAATTTTATTAAAGTTTTACAAGAAATTGATAAAATAGAATAAAGCAGGTGAAAATTAATGAAAATTTTAATAATTGGTGATATTTACAGTATTGTTGGTAGACAAATGGTTAAATATTGAATTCCTAAAATAAAAAAGGAATATGAAAATCAATTTAAGATTGATTTAGTAGTTGCGAATGGTGAAAATAGTACGCATGGTAAATCATTATGTAAAAAACACTATGATGAATTAAAAAATGCTGGTATTGATATTATTACTACCGGTAATCATATTTTTGGTCATCCTGATGTTGCTAAGTATATTAATACAACTCCCGATTTATTGCGTCCTTTAAATTATAATCCTTATCATCCAGGTAATGGTACAATTTTAGTTAAAGTTGGTAATAAAAAAGTGCGTGTAACAAACTTAATTGGTCGTACTTTCATGGATAAATCTGATAATCCTTATTTTGCTCTTGAACAACTTATTACGATTGATAAACAAAATAGTGAAGAAAAAAGTGACATTCATATTATTGATTTTCATGCTGAAGCAACAGCGGAAAAGTTATCTTTTGCTTGAAATTTTGATGGTCAAGTTACTTGTGTGGTAGGAACTCATACTCATGTTCAAACAGCAGATAATCGTTTATTACCAAAAGGTACCGCTTTTATTAGTGATGTTGGAATGACAGGTCCGTTTTATTCTATTATTGGTGCTAAAGCTGAAGAAGTTATTATTCGTGATAAAAAAAGTATGCCGGCAAAATTTAGTCCAGCAGATGGTGAAGGTCAATTTTCAGCTGTTTTATTAACTATTAATGATGAAACAAATAAAGCACAAAAAATTGAACGTATTTTTATTCATCCACAAGCACCTAATTTTAAAATTTACGAATAATTACAAATATAGGAAGAGACTAACTTTAACATGATATGAAACAATGCTAATTTTTTTACTGAACAAAATGGTTTATATTCGATTTTAATTGGGATTAGTATATTAGTAATTTTAATAATTTTAAGAATTTTATTAATGGCAAAAATTAAAGACAATGTTCATGTACAACAAGCTGCTGAAATACGAGAAAAAGTAATTATTTTACGTGATGGTTATGAAGTAAAATTATTTAAGCAAATGGTTGATAAAAGTACAGTCATTATTATTGGCGCTCATGGCTTGCAAGGTCAAAAAGATGATTTTAAATTACTAAGTTCTTTTTGTAAAAAATCACAACTATCTTTGATTACTTATGATCGAAGAGGTAATGGTAAAAATGGACAAGATTGAAAATTTAAATCATTAGGTACTGATATTAATGATTTAAAAGATATAATAAGTGCAGTAAAATCTAAATATCCCAATCAAAAAATTATTGTTTTTGGTGAATCATTAGGCGCAGCTATTGCTAGTCATACTGTTAAAAATAATTCACAAGTATCAGCATTAATTACTAGTAATTTAGTAACTAAAAAAAATCTTTATCAATTTTCATTAAGTTTTATTATTTGTTTTTGTTTTGCTTTTATTTTTAATTCTAATATTCAAATGCCAATCTATGTTGAAAATCAATATATTTCTAGTAATAATGATCATATTACTAATATAAATCAAAGATATAGTAATCGTCAAAATTGATCATTACGTTTTTTACTACAATTTAAAAAAATTAATAAAAAAAGTATAATGGAAATTAGTAATTCAAAACTTCCAACGTTAATCTTGCAAAGCGCTGATGATGTATTTAGTGATTTTCATCAACTTAAAATTAATAAAAAATATTGGAAGAAACATCATAGTTATGTTTTTATTTTTGATGGTAAACATGCTTTAATTAATGAACCTAATATTAAAGATATATTTGATAATGAAATTATGCCATGAATTACAAAAAATATTTTACTTGAGAAAGGTTAAAAAATATGAAATTAATACCTAATATTACCCATCCTCTTTTTACTAGTGAGTCTGTTGCTCCTGGTCATCCTGATAAGATTTGCGATCAAATTGCTGATGCAATTTTGGATGCTTTTTTAAAACAAGATCCACATGCCAAAGTAGCATGTGAGGTTTTTATTACTACAAATTTTGTTTTAATTGGTGGTGAAGTTCATAGTCAAGTTCAAGTTGATTATCAAGCAATTGCGCGAAAAGTTATTACTGAAATTGGTTATATAAATGATGAAATTGGATTAAATGGTTTTACTTGTGAAATTAAAGTGTTAATTCATGAACAATCACCTGATATTTTACAAGGTGTTGAATTAAAAAATCATCAAATTGGTGCTGGTGATCAAGGAATAATGTTTGGTTATGCATGTCAGCAAACATCAGAATATATGCCATTAGCAATTGTTTTAGCACATGAATTAATTAAACGAGCTACAAAATTACGAAAGGAAAAAAAATTTAAGTATGCACTTATTGATATGAAAGCGCAAGTTACTATTCATCAAGAAGACCCTAAAAATTTAAAAATACATACTATTTTAATGAGCATTCAACATCAAGCAAATTATGATGAAAAACAATTTAAAACATTTATTCATACAGAAATTATGCAATATATTGCTAATAAATATCATTTAAATCTTGATTTTAAATATTTAATTAATCCAACCGGTAAATTTGTAATTGGTGGACCTGCTGGTGATACTGGTTTAACAGGAAGAAAATTAATGGTTGATACTTATGGTGGAGCTGCTTGTCATGGTGGGGGAGCTTTTTCAGGAAAAGATCCCACTAAAGTTGATAGAACGGGTGCTTATTATGCTAGGTATATTGCTAAAAATATTGTTGCTGCTAAATTAGCAAAGATTTGTGAAGTACAATTAGCTTATGCAATTGGAACTCCTGAACCAATTGCAATATTTGTTAATACTCATCAAACTATTATTTCGGGTTTAACAGAGGCAAAATTAACAGAAATAATTTATCAAGTCTTTGATTGTTCTGCTAGTGCTATGATTGATAAATTAGAGTTATTTAAACAAAATTATCAACAATTATCAACTTATGGTCATTTCGGTAGAAATGATTTACAATTACCTTGAGAGAAATTAGATAAAGTTAGTTTATTGAAAACTTATTTACCAAAAAAATAAGATGGTGAGAAATATTTTATGTTTTTAGAAGTAATAGCTACATCTTTAAAAGATATAGAAAAAATTAATAATTCTTTAGCTGATCAAGTTGAACTTTGTACTGCTATGGAATTTGGTGGTTATACTCCAAGTTATGAATTGATTGCTGAAGCATGTAAAATTTCATTGAAACCAGTAATGGTTATGGTTAGAAATAATAATAATGGTTTTAATATTACTGATAATGATTTTAAAATCTTTAAAAGAGATATTGAATTTATTAAAACAACTCATGCATCAGGTATTGTTTGTGGTATTTTAACTAAAGATAATAATATTGATGTTGAAAGAATGAGTAAAATTATTAAATTAGCAAAGCCTTTAAAAATAACTTTTCATCGTGCTTTTGATGAAATTTTTAATAAAAAACAAGCTTTAGAACAGTTAGTAAAATTAGGTTTTACTACAGTTTTAACTTCTGGTGGTCAAGATAATATTGTGAATAATATTAATAAATTTAAAGAATTAAAGAAATTAAATTTATTAATAAAAATTCTTGCTGGTGGTGGAGTTAATTTAGAAAATGTTAGTGTTTTATTAAAAAACAGTATTAATGATATTCATGTTGGAAAATGTGTGCACGAAGATAATAATTTTAATAATCCTATTAATTAATTTATAATTAAAAATATTGCATAAATAATAAAAAGTTTTATAATAGATAAGATTAAACATTTAACAAGGTTACTTTTTTTTTAGTACAAAAGAACAGTAACCTTTATTGATGGTTTATTATTATAATTAGTTGCGTTGATTTCATTTTTATTAGATTCTAAAGAACATTGTTTTGTTAAAATTTTTTCTACTTTTTTATGTTTTTGTTTTTGTGATCTTATTAAAGCAGTTTCACCACGTAAATTTATTTGATTAATGTCAGCATCATTGGCTATTAATAAATCAACTACATTTAAATGGCCATTTTTAGCGGCTTTTGTTAAAGCAGTATTGCCAAATTTTGTTTTATGATTAATGTTAGCACCGTTTGTTATTAAAAGATTAACTATTTCTGTGTGACCTTGTTTAGCAACTAATAATAAAAATGTATCATCATTTTTGTTTATATAATTAACGTTAGCGCCGTTTGTTATTAAAAGATTAACTATTTTTATGTGACCTTTTTTGGTAGCTAATAATAAAGATGTATCATAATTTTTATTTATATGATTGATATCAGTATTATTTTGGATTAAAAATCTAACTATTTCAACGTGACCATAATCAGCAGCAGTTATTAAGGCACCCTTCATATCAAAATTATTGTTATCAGAATCAAATAGTAAAGTTTTAACTGTTTGTAAGTCACCTTCTTCAATAGCTGTTAAAAATTTATTTTTAGGGATTTCTTTATCTTCCTTTTCTAAATTAAAACAAAAAACCTATTTATTTTGAAATAAAGTAAATAGGTTAAAAAATTATATTAAATTTTAATAATATAATATCATATTTTCTTTACCAGTAATAGAAAATTATCATTTTTGTTTTGTGTTTGCTTTTCTAATTTTTTATGTTAAGATTTGTTTGTTATTAAAATATAAAATTTGCTATTTTTATAATAGTGTTGCTAAGGATTTTTATATGGATACTCACCAAGATTTTTGGTAATGTTTAGTGATCTGTGTAACTTACAAAAATAACTATGTTTAATTAATTCTAGTAAATAAAATTAAATAACTAGAAAGAGTGAGTTACGTATTTCTAAAAAACAAAATATTAATAATAATGATCCAATATCAAAAGCAGTAGATTTATTATTAGAAAATACTGAGGATTTAACAACCGTATTTAAAGAGGGAGGTTTATATAAATAATTAACAAAAAGATTAGTTGAAAAAATGTTGAATTCTGAAATGAAAAATTATTTAGGATATGAAAAAAATCAACATAATAATAGTGATAATGCTCGCAATGGTATAAATTCAAAAAAATTAATAACCCAACAAGGTAAAATTGAGATTAATGTACCACGAGATCGTAATAGTAATTTTGAGCCAGTAATAGTTGCAAAAAGACAAAGAAGATTTGATGGTTTTGATCAACAAGTTCTTTCATTATATGCCAAAGGCATGACTTTATCAGATATTAGAATGCAGTTACAAGAGTTATATCATGGTGCTGATATTAGTGAAAGTGTTATTATTCAAATTACTTATGATGTTATTGATGATGTTAAAGCATGACAAAATCGGCCATTAGAAAGTGTTTATCCGATTGTTTATTTCGATTGTATAGTAGTTAAAGTACGACAAGATAAACGCATTATTAACAAATCAGTTTATATAGCACTAGGAGTTGATTTAGAAGGTAAAAAAAATTTTTTAGGTTTATGAATTAGTGAAAATGAAGGTTCTAATTTTTGATTATCTAATTTCACAGAAATGAAAAATCGAGGCTTAAATGATATTCTTATTGCTTGTAGTGACAATTTAACAGGAATGTCAGAAGCAATACAATCAGTTTATCCTAAAACCGAACATCAATTATGCATAGTTCATCAAATTAGAAATAGTTTAAAATATGTTTCATACAAACATAAAAAATCACTAGTTACAGATTTAAAACCAATTTATAGTGAATGTAGTGAAGAACAAACAATGCAAGATTTAGAAACTTTTGAAAGTAAATGAAATAAACAATATCCTCAAATTGCTAAATCGTGATATAAAAATTGAGATAATTTAATGGTTTTTATTATTTATCCTGCAGAAATCAAAAGAGTGATTTATACAACAAATGCTATTGAATCTGTTAATAGTCAATTACGAAAAGTTATTAGAAATAAAAAAGTTTTTCCAAATGATATGGAAGTTTTCAAAATATTTTACTTAGCAATTGAAAATATAACAAAAAAATGAGCAATTGCTGTATTTCAATTTTGAACTAGTAAATTTGTAAAACAAAGATACACAGATTATTAAAAAGCCTCTTTGATTTAGATACATGTGGGGATAATTTCCTAGATAGACTTTTATCTACATTTATGTGATAAAATTTAAAAATAGTTAATCTTAATAAAAATAATAAAAGCCTTTATTTATTGCTTTTTTAATTAAACTTCTTATAAATCCATTAATTTTCATATTTTTTTCTTCACAAATTTCTTTTAATTTTTTATAATCTTTTTTAGTAAATCTTAAATGAATAATAATTTGCTTAATCATTAAATCTTCTGGTTTCTTTTTAGGTGCTGCTACCATATTTATTCACTACTTTATCTTTAACCTTTAATAATTATTTTATAATCAATAATTACTTGTTCTAATTGATTTACATTTTTATAATTAAAATAATCACAACTAATTTTTAAATCACCATCAGCATTAATGTTAATTTCTAAATCTTCATATTTACTATTAAATTCTTCTTGTAATTCTTCAAATTTTTCTATTAATTTAATTGCATTTTGTAATTCTAATTGATTCATTTTTACACTCCTTTAAAATTTTCTAATTGTAATTCATTAATATAATATTCATATAAATAATCTCAATTATTTGATGTTAAATACATATCTTCTTCAATCATGTCATTAATACATTTATTACAATAATAATTATTATCAATTTCACTAATTCATATATATTTTTCATTATGTATATTACATTTCATTTTTTTCACTTATTAATTTATAAAAACATTTATTACAAGTTCTATTTCCATATGATGAATTTTTATGACAAATATCACATGAATCTTTAATTCTATATTCTCTACATTCCATAATTATTAATCCCTTTCTATAATTTTTAATATTTCATCTATTTCAATATATTTTTGATTTTTAAGTCATTTTTTATTACATAAATTTTTAATTAATTCTATTTTTTCAACATTTAATAACATATTAATTTCCTTTAATACTTTAAATAAAATATTTTTTCATTATGAGTATTTATATCTTTCATTGGTGTAACAATATAATTAATTGCTAAATCATTATCGTTATATGGATTATTTATTTTAAAACTTTTCATGCCTTGTTCTCATGTAATGTTATATTTAAAACATTCTTGATTTTTATCATTTTTAAAAATATAATAACCGTTATATTGTTCATAAAATTCACAAGATATTAATTCATTTTCATTTCTAGTAATATTTGAAATATTTTGAATATATTTTAAAATATCACTACCTTTAACACTTTCAATATCTTTTGTAATTGATTTTTATCATTTTTAAAAATATAATAACCGTTATATTGTTCATAAAATTCACAAGATATTAATTCATTTTCATTTCTAGTAATATTTGAAATATTTTGAATATATTTTAAAATATCACTACCTTTAACACTTTCAATATCTTTTGTAATTGATTTTTTACCTAATTTATAATAAAAATCTTCAATTATTTTTAATGCTATTTTTTTATTTTTTTCATCAATAATAGTATCTTTAATAGGAAATCATGTTTCATATTCACCAATTTCTAATAAAATACCTTTAGTTGTTTCTTTAATTTTATTTTTAATATCTAAATTAACATTAATCATTACGTATCCTTTCTATGTATAAGCCTTGGAGGGTAGGGGTTCTAAGGGAAGGGAACCAAAAAAATATCAAATTGTAAAAGAGCAACACAAAAATTACTATTGGAATATTCCAGCACAATAGTCTAAATAATTTTTTTATTTAGTTATGTAATAATTAATTACTTTAATAAAGTGCTGGTTTAATAAAATAATTAATTATAATTGTTTAACAATTAAAAAATGAGAGTGTTATCTCTCATTTAAGTTCTTATTAAATCTAACCATTAACTTGATGCGCCCAAATAAAATCATTTACAGCAGGTAAATGATTAAATTCATTATCATTTAAAATATCATTTTTTCCAAATAAAATTTCTTGATGATGTTGATAAGAATAAGTAGGAACTTGTTTATCTCTTATATTCAAATCAGGAACAATATAATCTAACGTTACAAAAGATCTATTAGGACTATACTTAAGCTTTACTGTTCCAATATAAATATCTTCATTTATTGAAGTAATTATTGCTTGATTTTGGTTATTAACAATTTTAATTTCCAAACTAGTTACATCTATATTATATTTATTACTAAAAATATCTATAATTTCTTTTTTTACTTTTTCATCATCATTTATAGCAGTTATGTTTTGTCCAATATAAATTTTACCTAAATTTCTTTTTCCTAAAGGAAAAATTATTTCTAAGTTTTTTTCTTTTCAATTTCAATTTCTTCTTCAATATTTTCTTCCATTTCAGAATTATATAAAATACCAGTAGTTGCACCACTAATTAAAACCGCAGAACTAATTATTCCCGCAATAATTTTTGAATTTTTATTTTTTTTAGACATATAATACTCCTCCATATTTTGATTTCAGAAATAAGTTCTTTATATTATTGCCTTTGATATCAATAGATATAGACTAGTATTGTTTTTATTTATAATTTATTTTATTAACAATTAAGATGAAAATTGTTTTAGATTTCTAAAACAATCAATAAAAATTTTTAAAATTAGTTGATAAGGGATATTGATAATAATATAAATTTTATTAATAATCAAAAATTATTGATTAGCACACTCTGGGCATTTCATATTTTTTCTTGCTGTTTTTGAGTTTGAAGCTAAATCATTACCATTAATTTCTTTATTACAAATTGAACAATGTAATACTTTTCTTTTTTTCATATCTCAATCTCCTTTATCTTTTTTTATTAATGCTTAAAATTATAGCATCATTAATAAAAAATGCTTTTTTGATGAAAACAAAAAGATAGTTATGCCACTAATCAATTAATAATTTTTATAAAATTTGATAATAATAACTATTATAATATTTTTTTCTTATTATTTATGTTGAAAATAAACTCCAAAAATATTATTAATTATTTATTAAAAATTGGTTTAATACTATTTTCAACCAATATTTTAAGTTATTAATAATTATTTTATGACTTATTTACTATTAAATAAGTCATAAAATAGAGCCAAACGCCATGATAATATGTGGTAAAGCATTAATATAAGTTCATGTTGACTTATAATCTACATCTTTGCCAACAAATAAACCAATAACTATTATAACTGAAAAAAATGATATAAATAGTGCTCATAGTCTTGATCATAATCCAGGTTTAACTGAAAATGGTATTAGAATATAAATAATACCTATTATAACTAATGTAGCTCCATTTTCATTTCAGCCATAGAAACTATAAGTTATAACTCCCGCTGCATACAATAAACTAAAAACAATAATTCATACAGCACCAATTAGCATTAATATTTTAGGTAAAGTTAATAACTTAAGACTTTTCATTTTTTTCCTCCTTAAATATTTTTTACATTAATTGCGATTTTAGTATTTTTTTAAGATTATTAATATCATCAATTGTAATATTTTCTTTTGTCCTATTAATTAAAAACTCTTTTTCACGAATATATTTTGGAATAATATGAACATGATAATGAAATACTTCTTGAAATGCTTCGCTACCATTATTAATTAAAATATTAAATCCTTTAATTTTGGGAATAGTTTTTATTAGCAAATTAGCAATTTTATGAGTTGTGATACTAACATCACTCACTATTTTAGGTGTAGTATCAATAAAAGTTTCAAAATGTTGCTTTGGAATTACTAGAATGTGTCCTTTAGTTACGGGATTGATATCCATGAATGCTGCTGTATTTGTATCTTCAAAAATTAAGTTATTTGTATCTTTAATAATTGTACAAAAAATGCATGCTTTATTTGTCATATATTTCACCTCAACTTACTTTATAAGTATAACTTAAAATATTAAGTATTATTATGGATAAAACTCTTTTACCTTATTTCAAAATCCTTCTTCATATATATTATTTTTTGGAATATATGTTGGAAATAAATTTTGAGCAGCGATTTTAAAGTTTTCAGCTACTGGTGAATCTTTAGTTGCAGAATCACTAGCAGATATAGAATATAACATTTGTCAAAATATATTTCACTTTGTTTCTTGGGTAATAGTGCTTTCGTTAGCATCACCCCTTATATACTTAGAGAAATCTGTCTCAAGACTAGCATTACCACTATTGTTTCATGAATGAATTAAATTACTAATTTCTGGAACTCAGCCTTTGTTTTTATTATTCAAAAAACTAAAATCTAAATTTTGTAAAAGGTTTAGGAAATAAATAGGAGCAGAATAAGTAAATGTAGCAATATTATTATTCGTAGTGTAATGTAATCCACCATTAGTTACTCAACTTGCAGCTTCTTGGGTAGTAGTAGCAGTACTTAAGAAACCATTATCACCAAAATTAGGATCAATTTCACTAATAGTTGAGGCATTACCGCTTGTTAATTGAGTAAAAAAATCAGAATTTAAAGTTTTTCCTTCGTTTTTTGTTGGATCACCATCTTTAACAATTGACTCTCACTTTGGAGGTTTAGAAGGACTACTATTTCATTTTTGATCAATGCTTTGCGCATTTGCTAAATCAGTAGTAAAGTTTCAATTTACATTATAGTTACTCTTTTGTCAACCAGTAGTATCTTGTAATTGACTTATGTAAAGGTTATTTGTTTGGGTTGAAATTATAGGTTTACCTGTTTCATTATCTTTAATATCAACAATATTGTCTAAAATATAAGACATTGTAAATAAAGTTTGATTTAATGCTGGTAAAATTTCATATTGATAATATTGTTGATAACGAAAACGTAATCATCATTGGAAACGTTTTAAATATTTTGAATAAGTTGGAATATCAGTACCAGAAAGACCTTTTTGTGTTTTATTAATACCAGCACTACTATTTCATTTTTTAGCATCATTTGGTAATAATTTACCAATTTCATTACTATAATTGTCATCTGGATGTTTAGCAATGGCAGCTAATTGTTCATCAAAAGCAGAATCTTTATCACCATAATCTTTATATAAACTATCAGGAGTAAATATTTGATCAGGATCATTAACTTTATCAGTATCTTTATTTTTTTCTTTATAAAATTCTACATTTTGATAATTAAATTTACTTGTACCATCCTGATGTCAACTTTGATTTTGAAATAATAACTCATTATTATCTGCTGCTGATACTTTATCTAGTGAATTAGCTGTATTAATACCACTTAAGTACTTTTGAGTTAATAAACTTAATCCTAAATCATCTTTAAGTTTTATAAAAGCTTTATTGGCTTCTCCCATTGTAGTAGTACCATCTGCATTTTTTGTGTCTTCACTATAATGAAGTTTCTTATGAAAAAATTCATAAAATTTTTGCTGAGCAATTGTTCCTTCGACATCTTTTAAAATAAAATCAAGACCTTGTGAATAAGTATTCTTAAACTGAGCAGAAATCGTTTCATTAAAGTTTACTCCTAAAAAATTAAATAATACACGATTTTTATAATCATCAGGAATTTTACCACTAGGTAAATTACTCATATCACGTTCATTATCACAAGCAACTAATAATAATACAGGGCCAGATAAAAGAGTAACTGAAGTTAATAATGGTAAAATCTTTTTTATGTTTTTCATTTTTTATACCTCCCGTCTAAGAACTAATGATACTTGGATCATATCATCATAATGTTCGTTTCCCAACAACATCTAGATAATTAGCAATATTAATATCCATACGAGCAACTGGTGCATCTTGTGTAAAGCCATCTCATGTATTATTAGTTTTTATAATATTATCCTTAAATGTTGCATTAATATTAATACCTTGTCTATTATTTCAACGATTTTCTTTAGTTTTATCAAATCAACTTTTCATTTTTTCAACAAAATCATTAATTTTATTATCAGTTGGATCAAGAGGACTTGAACTAAATATATCCTGTAAATTTCAATGAATTAAACTCGAGTTATTATTAAGGTATAAATTATAATCTCATCAATTTGCATCACCAAGGCTACCAGTACCTCTAGTAAAGGCTGTTAATGTATCATTTAAATTAAAAGTAGGAGTTCTATTTGGAGTATATTTTTGTAGTAAAAAATCAGTTTGTAAATAATCAAGATAAGGAGAATCAGATAATCCACCTGGACGCTCAGATAATGGTGCTAAGTCTTTTCACTGATAAGTATCTTTTCTATGATTTTTAAATGTTTTAATTATATTATAAGTTAATTCATCGCTTTTAGGTTTATCTTGCTGTTGATATGTGATACCTGGCGTTTGAATAAAATGAATACCACCAGTATCAATAAAAATACCAACTCCAGGTCCATTATTAACTGCAGCATCAGGAAGTTGTGGTCCTTTTTTATCTTTCATATAAACTAAATCATTATATTGACTAGTACCATCTTTACCTTTATCTTTAATACTATCACGGTCTATATAAGGAATTAAGTCCTCTAAACCCTTTTCCTTGTCAGTTGGTGAAGTAAATTGTGTTAATTTATATGGTTGAATACCATCAACATTTTTACCAACACCTTCAGCACTAGTTACATAACGATATAAGTAATAATAAAAAGGACTATTCTCTTGTGAAGATTTAGTAATATCCATTAATCCCAAATCACCAGTTTTACTAACATCAGTAGTAGCGGCACCTTTTTCTTCAGTGAATGTTTGATCGAAACCATTGGTTCTAATATTGTTTAAAATTTCATTAATTTTAGTTTTATTTTGAGAAAACTGATAAGCATTAATCTTTTCTTGTAAAGGTTTAGCAGTAGAGTCAAAAGGAATAACAATTTGACGAGTTCAAATTAATTCTTGATTTCTTAACATTACTTTAGCTATTTTAGATTGATTAGCACTTAATAAGCCATCAATAGTATTGTATGAATCTGTTTCATAATTACTATCATTTTTATCATCACTAGTTTTTACAACAGGAAGACTAATATTAACACCAGTTCATGTTTTAGCAATTTTGACATTATGGTTTAATTTTGCAATAGCATCTGATTCTGAATTATTAGCATTAGCAACAATTCAAATTTTGCTAGAATATTTACCAGCAACGATACTACCTGTTTTACCATTAATGTATTCTTGTACATTATCATAAGTACCATTTGGATTGTTTTCACTCTTTACTTGTTCTCATAAATCCTTTAATCAAATATTAATTTCATTTTGATTGTAGTATTTATAATCCTTATAATTACTAGTAACATAACTACGTTGAATAATACCTAAAGCACTCTTTTTTAAAATATTATCAATGTAAGTATTAACATCATCATCGCCCAATACTTTCTTTCATTGTTTTTCTCATGAACGACCATATTTTGCTTGTAATGATTTTATTTTATTTTCCATTTCAGATTGAGCTGCTGTCAAAGCAGCAAGATAATCATCTTTATATTTTGGAGTATTTTTTAAAATTGAAAGATTAATATATTGATTAATATCAGTATATAATGTTTTACCTCATCCACTATTGGGATTATTTAATAAGTAATTAAAAAAGGTGTCAGTCGTAGTACTTGTATCTATAAAAGCACTATTTCAGTCGAAAACATTAGTTGTGCCTCTTTCATTTGAATTATTACAAGCTATAATAGACATAGTTGATGTTGATGATAACGTGAAAGCTGCAACTAAGGCAAGAATATTGCGCACTTTATTCACTCCTTTTAATTAAATCTATAGCAAAAAAAAGATTTTTTAATTTATTTTACTAAGATATCTTAACATAAAATTTATATTTAAGGGATAGTTTTTTCTAATTAATTTTAAAATGAAATAACTAATTACCAATTATTTATTTTAAAAAATTTAAAATATTAATTTTTTTAAATATTATTACTTTATAGTGCACAAATAATATTTTATTCATTTTTTAATTTTAAGAAAATTAGCACAAAATTAAGTGTATAATAATTAGTATAAGTATATTATATTTGGTGTAATGATATAGGAGTAAATATGAATAAAAAAATAAACATTAATGATAATACCTTTAAAACTGATTTTCCCTTTTTTAAAAATAATCCTGATTTAGTTTATTTAGATACAGCCGCTTCTTCACTAAAACCACAAATAGTTATTGATGCTGTTAGCGATTATTATAAAAAATATTGTATTAATCCACATAGTCAAGATTATCAACTTGCTGTTAAGGGAAATGATATATTTGAAGATACTAGAAAAACAATTAGTAAATTTATTAATAGTAACGAAAACGAAATAGTTTTTTATCCTTCAGCAACTTTTGCTTATAATCAAATTGCTTTTGGTTTAGAAAAATATTTACAAGAAAATGATGAAATTTTATTAACAACTTTAGAACATAGCTCATTACTCTTACCATTTTATCGTTTGATACAAACTAAAAAAATTAAAATAAAATTTATTGAAACAAATAAACAAGGAGTCATTACTGTTGAAAGTTTAAAAAAATTTTTAACACCTAAAACCAGAATAGTTGCTTTTGCAAATATTAATAATTCTTTAGCAATAGAAAATGATACTGAAACATTAACTAATTTTATTAAAGAATATGGTAAAAAAAATGTTAAAAGTGATAATTGAATTTTTAAAAATATTTTAGTAATAATAGATGGTGCACAATCAATAGGACATATAAAAACTGATGTTAAAAATTGAAATATTGATTTTTTTGGATTTTCTGGTCATAAAGTTTTTGGTCCAACTGGAATCGGTGTCTTTTGAGGAAAAAACGAATGATTAAATATGCTAGATCCACTAATATTGGGTGGGGGCATGAATGGTGATATTTATGAAAAAGGTAAATTTAACTTATTAGATAGTCCTTATCGTTTTGAAGGTGGAACACAAAATATTGCAGGTGTATTTGGACTGGGTGCAGCTATTAAGTATTTATTAAACATTGGTATTGAAAATATTAGAAATCATGAAATTTTACTAAAAAAATACGCAATTGAACAATTAACAGCGCATTTAGGAAATAATATTGAAATTTATAATATTGATGGCAATAGTAGTAACATAATATTTAATATTAAAAAAGTATTTGCACAAGATGTTGCTAATTTTTTAGGAACACAAAATATATGCGTACGAAGTGGAACTTATTGTGCTAAATTATTACCTAATATAATTAACACCGAAGTAACAATTCGTCTTAGTTTTTACATATATAATTGTAAAAAAGATATTGACTTATTAGTAATAGCTTTAAAAAAAGGGATTAATGAAGGAGGAGATTTTTTAAATGAATTCTTTTAATAACAATCAAGACTATTATCGCAAACTAATTGTTGAACACTATAGTAATCCAAAAAATAAAGGTTTTAAAAATTTACCAAATAGTTTGACATATCATCAAAACAATGAATCATGTGTTGATAATTTTCATTTTGAAATTTCTATTAAAAATAAAGTTATTAATAGCGTACGCTTTACTGGAATTGGGTGTGCTATTTCAACTGCAGCAACCGATCTTTTTTGTATTTTAATTGAAGGTAAAACAATATCACAAATAAAAGAAATTATTATTAATTATCAAGCAATGTTATCAGAAAAGCAATTTAATGATAAAATAATTGAAAATATGATTGCTTTTAAAAATGTACCAAGACAGCGTAATCGAATTAAATGTGCCCTTATTGGTATTAATGGTATTAATAAAATAATTGAGAAAGAATGTGAAAAAAATGGAAATGGAAATTAAGGATAAAATTAGTTTAAGAACCATTTATTTAAAAAAATTAAAAAATGTTTCTAAAAATAATTATCAAAAGTGAAATAAAATTATTTTCAATAAATTTAATGAATCACATTATTTTAAACAAAATAATGTATTTGCTCTTTATAATTCCTTACCATATGAAGTAGAAACTAAAGAAATTATTGAATTATTATGAAAAAATCTAAAACAAGTTTGTTTACCAAGAATGAATGGTGAACATTTGGAATTTTATTTTATTAATAGTTGAAACGATATCGTATTTGATAATGATTTTAAAATCGGACAACCAAGTTTAAATTGTCAAAAAGTTATAGGAAGTCAAATTAATTGTATGTTAGTACCATTGATTGCCTTTGATAAAGATTATTACCGTATTGGTTATGGTAAAGGTTTTTACGACCGTTATTTATCTAAAAATAAATTTAACTTTAGTAAAATAGGACTTGGTTTTGCTATTCAAAAAACTCATTATATAATTAATCACGATAATTGAGATATACCATTAGACTATATTTTTACTAATTAATATTTTAATCTAAAATTAAATACACTAATCAATAAATAAAAGATAGTTTAATTAATCAAATTATCTTTTTTTATTTTTATTGTATATTCATTTTTTCAATTATAGACTTAAATTAAGATTTACTTATAATAATTATTCGCTTTTATCCCTTTATGTACTATTTTTAAATTTTATCACATAAATGGAGATAAAAGTCTATCTAGGAAATTATCCCCACATGTATCTAAATCAAACACAAAATTATAGTTTCAAAACTAGGTATCTTATTGAATTTATATGCAGCTTCATTTGCATATAAATGAATATTGTGTTTTGAAACTTTTATGTGTGTTCGGAAAGTTCGTCGGATGTGTTTTCATGCAGATTCAATCTGGTTTGTGTTTACACCTGTTGATGACACATACCCAACTTCATGATTTACGATTTCATGTTTGTGATAGAAGTTTTTGAAACTTCCATATCCCTTCCAAGAATCCGTAAATAGACAACACCCAGTAGAAATGTGTTTCAATGCAAATCATAAAAGGTTTTTCTCATCTGCTTTTTTCAATACTTTCACAATTAGTTTGTTGCTGGTTTTCTCATAAACTCCAACAATCAAGGTTTTATTCAACAAGGATCTTCCTTGTTGAATAAAACCTACATGTGAAAGATACATTTCATCCATCTGTGCTGTGCCATCATCAATGAACCCTGCATCTTGATTCCAAATTCTAGTTCTGATTTCATGAACCATTCTTCAAGCTGTTTTATATGTCACACCCAATTCCCTTGCAACATCTGTTGATGTTATACCATGCTTTGTGTTTATTCATCTAAAGATGAAATAAAACCAAGATGTCAAAGGTGTTTGTGACTTGTGAAAAATGGTGTCATGAAGAATACTAAATGTTTGATGACATTTCAAACATCTTATTCTTCTCAAATCAGAAACATTCAAACTAGAAGAAACACACCTGATACATTTTATTACTTTCAACTTCGCTATATATTTCAAACAATCGTTTTCATTTTGAAATATGCTATTGAATTCATTTCAATTCATTTTTTCCTCCACACTAGTACATGTGGGGATAATTTCCTAATTATTTTAAAAAGACTAAAAATACTCATTAGTTTAGTTTATACACACTTGAATTTTATAAAAACTGAATTAATTAAAATTATTTTATATTTTTTATCAAAATGAATTCAAAATTAAAACAACAACAAATGATATTTTTAGTAAATCTTAATACTAAAAAATAAATATTTCTAAAGAAAATGAAGAAAAAATACATAGGAGGCAAATAAACATGCGTTGATATAACTTAACGTGTGCTACACTTTTAAGTTCATTATCTTTATTAACTATTAATTCGAAGCATTGTTATTTAAATAAAGAAGAACAAGCTATAGAACAAGTTGATAATTTATACGTTATTGGTGATAGTTTATCAGATAATGTTGCACTTGTTGGAGCTGGAACACAATTTTTAAAGGTAATAAAATCCTTCCAAAAATTCAAGAAATTAAAATGGAGGAACGTTATCATAATAATCAGTTTTGTAATGGTCCAAATGCAGGGGCGTATCAAGTTAATGGTTAGATTTAATAAGAACTTAAATGAGAGATAACACTCTCATTTTTTAATTGTTAAACAATTATAATTAATTATTTTATTAAACCAGCACTTTATTAAAGTAATTAATTATTACATAACTAAATAAAAAAATTATTTAGACTATTTTGCTGGAATATTCCAATAGTAATTTTTGTGTTGCTCTTTTACAATTTGATATTTTTTTGGTTCCCTTCCCCTAGAACTCCTACCATTCAAGGCTTATACATAGAAAGGATACGTAATGATTAATGTTAATTTAGATATTAAAAATAAAATTAAAGAAACAACTAAAGGTATGTTATTAGAAATTGGTGAATATGAAACATGATTTCCTATTAAAGATACTATTATTGATGAAAAAAATAAAAAAATAGCATTAAAAATAATTGAAGATTTTTATTATAAATTAGGTAAAAAATCAATTACAAAAGATATTGAAAGTGTTAAAGGTAGTGATATTTTAAAATATATTAAAAATATTCCAAATATTACTAGAAATGAAAATGAATTAATATCTTGTGAATTTTATGAACAATATAATGTTTATTATATTTTTAAAAATGATAAAAATCAAGAATGTTTTAAATATAACATTACATGAGAACAAGGCATGAAAATTTTTAAAATAAATAATCCATATAACGATAATGATTTAGCAATTAATTATATTGTTACACCAATGAAAGATATAAATACTCATAATGAAAAAATATTTTATTTAAAGTATTAAAGGAAATTAATATGTTATTAAATGTTGAAAAAATAGAATTAATTAAAAATTTATGTAATGAAAAATTACTTAAAAATAAAAAATATATTGAAATACAAGAAATATTAAAAATTATAGAAAGGGATTAATAATTATGGAATGTAGAGAATATAGAATTAAAGGTTCATGTGATATTTGTCATAAAAATTCATCATATGGAAATAGAACTTGTAATAAATGTTTTTATAAATTAATAGGTGAAAAAAATGAAATGTAATATTCATAATGAAAAATATATTTGATTTAGTGAATTAGAAAATACATATTATTGTAATAAATGTATAAATAACATGATTGAAGAAAATATGTATTTAACATCAAATAATTGAGATTACTTATATGAATATTATATTAATGAATTACAATTATAAAATTTTAAAGGAGTGTAAAAATGAATCAATTATAATTACAAAATGCAATGAAATTAATAGAAAAATTTGAAGAATTACAAAAAGAATTTAATAGTAAATATGAAGATTTAGAAATTAACATTAATGCTGATGGTTATTTAAAAATTAGTTGTGATTATTTTAATTATAAAAATGTAAATCAATTAGAACAAGTAATTATTGATTATAAAAGAATTATTAAAGGTTAAAGAGAAAGTAGTGAATAAATATGGTAGCAGCACCTAAAAAGAAACCAGAAGATTTAATGATTAAGCAAATTATTATTCATTTAAGATTTACTGAAAAAGATTATAAAAAATTAAAAGAAATTTGTGAAGAAAAAAATATGAAAATTAATGGATTTATAAGAAGTTTAATTAAAAAAGCAATAAATAAATAAATAGAAAGAGTGATTATAATGAATAATTTATATAAAAAAATACTTAAATTACAGTTAGAAATTGGTAGTACACCTAAAAATGGTTTTAATAAATTTGGAAATTATAAATATTGATTATTAAGTGATATTTTTAATAAATTTAAATTATTATGTAAAGAATTAAATATTGTTATTACACATGAAGATATATTAACAACAGATAGAAAAATAAATTATTTAGATACTAAAGAAGTAGAAATAACTTATTTTAAAAGATATACAATTATAGATTTAGATAATGATAAAGAATTAAAATATTTTGATATACTTGCTTGTGCTAAAAATACAGATATAGCAAAAGCAAAAGGTAGTGCATAAACTTATGCTTATAGATATTTTTTAATGAATTTACTTTTATTAAGTGAAGATGAACTTGACCCAGATAATGATAATGTTAATTTAATACAAAATAATAATAAATTACAAAATTATATTAATAATGTAAAAATAACAAATGAAAAATGAGAACCAAGTGAAAAACAATTAGATTATTTTGAAAAATATATGATTACAAATACAGTTTTATTTGATGAATGTATAAGAGAAGATATGGAAAGATTAAATCCAAGTAATAATGAAGATTTTTTAATATTAATGGGTGAAAATTATTTAAGGCTTTTATCCCTTTATGTACTATTTTTAAATTTTATCAAATAAATAGAGATAAAAGCCTATCTAGGAAATTATCCCTACATGTATCTAAATCAAACACAAAATTATAGTTTCAAAACTAAATATCTTATTGAATTTATATGCAGCTTCTTTTGCATATAAATTCTGGAATGGCAACTTTTTTTAGGACTGTTTTTTGGTAGACATTTGTGCTTGGTGTTTTATGGGGGTTAAGTAGTTTAGAGTACTGTGGATTCTTATGTTGTTGTATCAATTGATACAATCAAATAATTCTAATTTTAATTGGATTAATGATGTAAAATTTTTATCATTAATAAATTCTGTTTTGAAAGTTTTGAAAGTTGCTTCAGCAACATCGTTATTATAAGGACAACCTTTTTTGCTTAAAGAGCGGGTAATATTGAAGGCTAATAAAAGTTTATCAATAGTTTTATTATTAAATTCATTACCGCGATCGCTATGAAATATTTGAATATCTTTTAAACAACGATTTGAGCACATAAATGCTTGATATACTAATGATGCATCTTTTTTAGTACCTACACTATGTCCAATAATTTCGCGATTGTACAGGTCAATTAATAAGCAAATATAGTTTCATTTACCATTAACTTGAACATAAGTTAATCACTAACAATAACTTCATTTTTAAGCCTATTATTAAAGTCTCTATTAACAAGATTAGTAATTTGACTATCATTGACTTTATTATGATAATTTTTTTATGATAATTTAGTGTATTTTGATATTAAATTATGTTTATTCATAATTTTTTTAATTTTTCGTCTTGATAAATTAATTTTCTATTCTTTTAGAAAAACTTTTAATCTTCTTGTTCCATAAGCTTCTTTATTTTCTTTAAAAGCACTAATAACAACTTTATTATACATATTATTTTGAATTTTATCTTATTTTTTCTTGAAATTAAAATAATATATGTGGTAATGTTTAGTAATCTGCGTAACTTACAAAAATAACTATGTTTAATTAATTCTAGTAAATAAAATTAAATAACTAGAAAGAGTGAGTTACGTATTTCTAAAAAACAAAATATTAATAATAATGATCCAATATCAAAAGCAGTAGATTTATTATTAGAAAATACTGAGGATTTAACAACCGTATTTAAAGAGGGAGGTTTATATAAAGAATTAACAAAAAGATTAGTTGAAAAAATGTTGAATTCTGAAATGCAAAATTATTTAGGATATGAAAAAAATCAACATAATAATAGTGATAATGCTCGCAATGGTATAAATTCAAAAAAATTAATAACCCAACAAGGTAAAATTGAGATTAATGTACCACGAGATCGTAATAGTAATTTTGAGCCAGTAATAGTTGCAAAAAGACAAAGAAGATTTGATGGTTTTGATCAACAAGTTCTTTCATTATATGCCAAAGGCATGACTTTATCAGATATTAGAATGCAGTTACAAGAGTTATATCATGGTGCTGATATTAGTGAAAGTGTTATTAGTCAAATTACTGATGATGTTATTGATGATGTTAAAGCATGACAAAATCGGCCATTAGAAAGTGTTTATCCGATTGTTTATTTTGATTGTATAGTAGTTAAAGTACGACAAGATAAACGCATTATTAACAAATCAGTTTATATAGCATTAGGAGTTGATTTAGAAGGTAAAAAAGATTTTTTAGGTTTATGAATTAGTGAAAATGAAGGTTCTAAGTTTTGATTATCTAATTTCACAGAAATGAAAAATCGAGGCTTAAATGATATTCTTATTGCTTGTAGTGACAATTTAACAGGAATGTCAGAAGCAATACAATCAGTTTATCCTAAAACCGAACATCAATTATGCATAGTTCATCAAATTAGAAATAGTTTAAAATATGTTTCATACAAACATAGAAAATCACTAGTTACAGATTTAAAACCAATTTATAGTGCATGTAGTGAAGAACAAGCAATGCAAGATTTAGAAACTTTTGAAAGTAAATGAAATAAACAATATCCTCAAATTGCTAAATCGTGATATAAAAATTGAGATAATTTAATGGTTTTTATTATTTATCCTTCAGAAATCAAAAGAGTGATTTATACAACAAATGCTATTGAATCTGTTAATAGTCAATTACGAAAAGTTATTAGAAATAAAAAAGTTTTTCCAAATGATATGGCAGTTTTTAAAATATTTTACTTAGCAATTGAAAATATAACAAAAAAATGAACAATGCCCATTCAAAATTGAAATACAGCAATTGCTCATTTTATGATAAAATTTGAAGATAGAATTAATCTAAACTAGTAACTTTGTAAAACAAAGATACACAGATTATTAAAAAGCCTCTAATATGTTGATTTAGAGATTTTAAAAAAACGACACATTGTACGAATTTTATATTTAACTTTATTTTTAGTAATAATTTCTATTTTCTGCCTATTATTAGTGCTGCTTGCTTTAAAATATCATTTTCCATTCTTAATTGTCTTAATTCTTTTCTTAATTTAATTAATTCATTTTCTTCAACAGAACGGTTATCTTTGTTTTTAAAACTGCCTTAATTAGTAAATTGCTTAATTCAATTATAAGTAGCTGCTCTTGTAACATTGTACTCTTTAGCAAGACAAGACACTGACTTACCACTTTGATATAAAGCTACTATTTATTTTTTAAATTCATCTGAATATGAGTTAATATTGGCCATAATTATAATTCCTTTCTTTTAACTAATTTGTTCACTTGTCTACGTAATTAGTGTCCAATAAAGTGTAACCCATCCAGAAACTGAAGATGATACAGTTTTTCCAACCGAATATTCAGTGAGAACTGCTATGGAAGCCGTCTATAAATTATTAAACGTTGATAGAGGAATACCAGAAGTTTTTGCTTCAGCATATGATATTAGAGTACTATTGAATTCAACTCATATTTTATGAGATAAGAAAAAAAATAATGATATACAAGTTCCTCTCATCTTAAAAATTTTCCGTAGAGGTGCATTAAAAAAAATCAAGGGAACTTTTCTAGAAGAATTACTTGAAAAATATTGATTACTATAATAAATTACAATATTTTTAATAATATTTATATAAAATAAAAATATTTATTTTAAATTACCGTTTTAAGTATAAAATAAAGAAAAATATTAAAAAAATTAGTGATATTGTTACAAATAACATTCATTTCTTTAAAAACAAACAAGTTGCTAACAAATTTAATATTCTAATAATCTTTAAATTTAAAATCAATTAATAATTTCTCATTCTAATGTTTAGAAATTCATAAAATTAATATTATTAATTTTAACTTCAATATTAAATATAATGTTATAATATTTTTATGTATTATTAAATTATACAAAAGAAAGAGGAATTAACTTATTATGAGTACAATTATTAAAAATGAAGAAAATGAAGAAAATGAAGAAAATGAATCAAATGTTCAACAATTTCAAGTTGGTGACATTATTACCGTAACTCCAACTGGAATAAAGGAATTTGGAGTTTTTTGTAAGTGTCCAAATGGATTTTCTGGTTTAATTCACATTAGTCGTATTACCCCTAAATTTGTTAAAAATGTTAGTGATTATTTTACAATTGGTACATCAGTTAAAGCAGAAATAACAGGTATTGATAATACTAAACAACAATTAAGTTTAAGTACAAAAGAACAAGGATTAGTTGAAAAGAATAATTCTTCAATTGAAGAAAATGGTAAAGGATTTGCACCAATAAGAGAAACTGTTGATAATTGATTTAAAAAAGAAGAAAATAATTAAAATACTATTTTTCTTCCAATCTAAAATTTTTACAACTATATTTTTATTATAAATATTAAATAGTATTATTACGAATTAATATTTTAATTTTAAATACTATAAGGAGGTTATAGAATAGTGATAAAAACTAATTTAAAGTTTACTAATTTAGATATGAAAGAATTATCAACTTTATATCAAGAAAAAGTAACGGCGATTAACGTCGAACTTGAAAGTAATGCTAAAAATGAAGATGGTTGATTAGGATGAATTGATTTTCCATTTGCATACCAAAAAGACATTACTTTTCAAGAGTCTTGAAAGCGAATGAAAAATCTAGCATTGAAACTACAAAAAGAAATACAAGTTTTAGTAGTAATTGGTATTGGTGGATCATATTTAGGTGCTAGAGCAGGAATTGATATGGTGCAAGGTTTATTTAATAATACTGCTCCTGTTAAAGTAATTTATATGGGTAATACTATGAGTTCAACTTATGTTCACCAAGTTTTATCATATTTAAAAGATAAAGAATTTGCCATTAATGTTATTTCTAAATCAGGAACTACTACTGAACCAGCAATTGCCTTTCGTTTGTTAAAAGAACTATTAATTAAACAAAAGAAAAATAAGAATATTGTTAATAACAGAATTATCGCTACTACTGATAAAACAAGAGGAGTACTCCATGATTTGGCAAAAGAAGAAGGATATGAAAGTTTTGTTATCCCCGATAATATCGGTGGTAGATACTCTGTTTTAACTCCTGTTGGTATTTTTCCGATGATGGTAGCAGGAATTAACTGTGAAGAAATTATTGCTGGTGCACAATTAGCAGCAAAAGAATGTAAAAGTGATAAAATTGATGTTAATGATGCTTATTTATATTCAGTTTCTCGCTATCATTTACATAAAACTAATAATAAAGCAGTTGAAATTTTAGTAAGCTATGAATTACAAATGCAAATGTTATGTGAATGATGAAAACAATTATTTGGTGAATCAGAAGGTAAGGATGGCAAAGGATTATTACCAACTAGTGTTGTTTTTTCAACTGATTTACATTCAATGGGCCAATTTATTCAAGAAGGTTCAAAAATGTTTTTTGAAACAGTAATAAAAATCAAAAAACCTAATGAAGATATCAAAATTCCACTTGATAAAGAAAACAATGATCAATTAAATTATTTAACAAAACATTCTTTACATGAAATTAATAATATTGCCTTACAAGGAACTATTGAAGCTCATAGTGATGAAATAGTAGGAAAAACTACAAATATTTTATTAGAATGAGATACAATGGATAGCAAAATGTTTGGTTATGCTAGTTATTTCTTTATGAAAGCTTGTGCTGTTAGTGCAAAATTATTGGGTGTTGACCCATTTAACCAACCTGGTGTTGAAGTATACAAAAAGAAAATGTTTAAATTATTAGGTAAAAAATAATTTCCTAATAATAAATTTAATAAAACATATAAAAACCATTCTGAAAAGAATGGTTTTTATATAACTTACTTAGTTGTTCTTTACTTATTAATTTACAATATTATATTATGACATTTTTTTGCAAATAATAATTTAAATAAATGTAATTATAAGTTAAGTTGTATTTTAAATGATGGTAAATGATATATACCAATACTAGTTGATGGTGCATTTATAAAATCAAATTGATTTATTTCATTTACCATTTTTTGTTCTTTAATTAAAAAAACTTTCTACTATATGCTTAGTTATTTGTTCTTGAATAGAATATTGTGGTTTTTCTGAAGAAAAACCTTGATTAATACATTCAATAAAAATGAAAGATAATTTTTCATTTATTTCATTTAATTAAATAACATCCTTAACAATAGTAATGCCATTTTTAAGCATTGAATATAATGCATATTGATTTAAAATATGAGCTGGATGCTCTGGTTGATCATAAGTATTTGTCATTGTCATTGGAACAATAACATTTACTTCTTTATTGTGCTGATTAAATCAAGTTTTACAACTAATAGCAAATTGATAAATACAAATATCAGTACAACAACCAACAATAATAATGTTATCTCATTGTAAATTTGGCTTAAAATCAAAAGCAAAAAAACCGTTAGTACTATTTTTTTTAATAATCTTAATATTGTCAAATTTTAATTCTTCTACTAACTCTGATTCAATAGTATTTTCCAAACAATGACTAGGAAAAGTATGGAATTCGGGACTATGTTCATTATGAGCATCATTAAAAGCAATAACTTTGGTTTCATTAGTATTTACTTTTGCTAATAAATTTTTAATTGGTTTAATAATTGAATTAATATTAGGTGAAAATAAATTTCCTTTTTTAGCAAAGCCATTAACCATACCAACAATAAATATAATATTATGACCTTTTAAAGTTTTAAAATCTAAATTAACTGTTTTATCCAAAGTTTTATTTATCATTTCAATAAATGAATCATTATTTTTCATTATTCACCTCTATTTTTTAAAAATTAATCGTTTAATAATAAATCAAATTATACTACAGCCAGAACAAATTGGAATTAAGAAAATAGTAAAAATAATTCCTACTTTTAAAAAGAAAATATCTACTGTTATTCCTTGACTACTTTGATAGGTTAAACTATCAACTACACCATTTATATAAATAAAATTAAATCCATTAAAAATGTTTTCTATTTTAATACTTAATAACATAATTAACCCTAATAATAAAAATATAAAACCAGAAAAAAATAAAATAGTAATTATTTTTTCATCAAGAGGTAATTTTTTTCATCAATTTTTAGTTATCATTATTATCACCTATTTTTTTTAATTATATCATTGTTATATTACTGCTATAAAATAAATAAAAAAATTCTTACTTTAATGTGAAAAATAGCAATTTTTTAAAATTAATAAATTGCTATTTTTATTTTTTTACTACTTTTAAATAACAACTGTATCCAAAAATAATAATACTTGTAAACAATAAGATTTGAGTAGCAATAACCGATAAGATTAATCCTATTTGTAACTGTGCTGCTGGACCTGTTAAAGTTGCAGTTCCACCTAATGCAGCAACTGCAATTTTTAATTTATCAAAATAATCAGTTAATGACATAGTAACACCAAAATTAGTTATACTACCCTTAATAAAATCTCCAATAGTTCAAGGATGAGAATTTCTTAAAATTCAAAACCTATCATGACTTTCAGCCAGTTTAGCTCCTAGAGGTTTAACTGTTCAAGATACTGTTCCAATTAAAATTAATCCTAAAATCATTACTATTAACATAGTTATAAATACGTAAAAGCTAATTTTATCTAACTTTGATAATTTTTTTCAAATTTTTTGCATAAATTTTCACTTTCTTTTAATATAAATATTGATCAAAAAAAATGTAGCAAAATATAAAAAAATATTATATTTTAAATATATAAAAACTGAAAATAGGTATAAAATAGTAATATTTAACATAAAATTATTTTTTTTGGTTTTTTCTCTTAAGTTTTCTTTTAAAAAATAATTAAAAATAAAATAATTTTACATTATCTTTAAAAAATAATTGTAAATGTGAAAAATATCTATTATAATGATTAAGGTTTTTTAAGAATAAATAATTCTAATAAAACAAAAAATAAGGAGTATTAGCTCAGCTGGGAGAGCAATTGCCTTACAAGCAATAGGTCGGCGGTTCAAGTCCGTCATACTCCACCATTTACCTGCTGATGTGGCTCAATCCGGCAGAGCAACGGTTTTGTAAACCGTAGGTTGCAGGTTCGATTCCTGTCATCAGCACCATTATTATTTATGGAGGGGTAGCAAAGTGGCCAACTGCACCTGGCTGTAAACCAGATCTCTTCGAGTTCGGGGGTTCGACTCCCTCCCCCTCCACCATATTACTTATTGGGGTGTAGCCAAGCGGTAAGGCAACGGCCTTTGACGCCGTCATGCGTTGGTTCAAATCCAACCACCTCAGCCATATATTTTATTAATTTGTCCTCGTAGCTCAGCGGTAGAGCACTCGGCTTTTAACCGAGGTGTCGCAAGTTCGATCCTTGCCGGGGACACCATTTGATGCCCAGGTGGTGAAATGGCAGACACGTCGGGCTTAAGATCCGATGACTTTTACAGGTTGTGCGAGTTCGAGTCTCGCTCTGGGCACCATTTTATATATTTATTAATGACGAGGAAGTATTCCTCATTTTTTATAAATAAGTAAACTATATTTTGCCCAGATGGCGAAATGGCAGACGCAGTAGACTCAAAATCTACCGAGAAATCATGCGGGTTCGAGTCCCGCTCTGGGCACCACTAATATTAAATTATTAGTATAAAAAAGTATTCTTTTAAGAATACCTTTTTATTTTTATAACATTAAATATTATTAAAATGATAATCGACGTTCTGAAGATGGTTGTTTAATAGGCAAACGTTCTTCAGAATTTAATGTTGCTATATTAAGTGGTTTAGGATCAGGTATTTCAACAACATGAGAAGTTGACATGACTGATTGTGTTTCCTCTCCATTCTTAATTTTTTCTGGATTAAAAGATTTACTTAATAATGAAGTATTATCATCACTATCTTCAGAACTTTATGATGATGGCGAAGATGTACTGCTAGAAACATTTTCATAAGTATCTTCTTCATCAAAATTATTAACATCCACACATCAATTTTCATATAATTCCATTCCAGTATTTATTAATAAACCAGTACCAACTGTTGCAAAACCAGCTATTGTTTCTCAAAAAGCAATTGATCTTTTTTTATAAAATGGTTGATCATCATCATTATTATTTGGATTACTTAATTCATGATATGCAAAAAGACTAACACCAGTAATTGCACTAGCAATAGTTATTGGTGCTAATAAACTTGCTGCTGTATTACCTATTTTTTGTCATATATTACGTTGTTGATTTATTACATTTTCTTCATTATTAGGTGCACAACATTCTGATATTTTTTTACTGATTGTCACTATGTGATTTAAACTTGAAGATGCTGCTGCTGTAATAAAAGCATATGTAACATGTAATGTATCTGGATTGGGTGTTGGTCAGTTAAGTCAAGCTACTGCTAGTGGTAATAATGGTGCTGTTGCAAAACTTACTCCTGTTAATAAATTATTAATCCTTACATTATTAATATTTAGATATCTTAATATTAAATTAGTTAACGAAAATTTTGAATTAACTGCGCCTTCCACCATAAAACATAATGCTGTTACTAGTGATAATACTCCATCTTGATATAATAAATAGTTACCCATAGTTACCATTGAATTACCAATAGTAAGTAATACATCTCTTATAGTAGGTGATACCCTATTTCTATTATTAGTTGATATTAAATCATTTGGTAATAATTGTTCTGTAGAAGAATAACTTCTTGCTGGTGATAAATCCATATTTTTCATCCTTTCTAAAAAATAATTTAAAGTAATAAAATTAATATAAAAAAACCCATATTAAGAATTACAATCCTTAAATATGAGTTAAACTCTAGTCTTTATTTATTACTTCTTGTATTATAACCCTATATTAAATAAATGAAAGTAATATAATCATTAATATTAAAATTATGAAAAATAATTTTAAAAACTTAAATAATTAAATTAATAACACTAAAAAATAAATTTTTATTATTTCCTTATATAAGGAAAAGTTTTATTTTTTATTAATCTTTTTTAAAATTTACTCAAAACCATTGTTTTTTTCTTATTATTTATTTTTAATAATATCATTTTATTTAATAAAATATTTTTTTTGTATAATTAACTGTTATAAAGGAGGTCATTTATTAATATGAAAAAACAACGCTTAAATATCTCAAAATTAGGATTCTTACTTTCAGTAATGGGTTCGGCAGTAGGATTAGGTGGTATTTGAGGATTTCCAAATCAAATGTATAACCATCATGGTGCTTTTCTAATCCCTTTTTTAATATGTATGGTAATTTGTGCAATACCAGTTTTATTTATTGAAATGACAATTGGTAATAAATATCGCAAAAATCATATTGAATTTTTTAGTGAGGTTGGAGGTAAAAAGGGTGCTTTTTTCTCTTGATTGCATTCAACAACCGTTATTTTACTAAGTACTTATTATAGTGTTTTAGTAGGATGAACTTTAATTAATATTATTATTAGTTTTACTTCTAATTTAAATAAAGGTTCTTATTTTTATCATAATATTTTACAACAAACAAATGATCAAGATATTAGCAATTTAAATAGCCTAGGTAACTTAAATTGAATGATTTTACTTGCAACAATTGGTGTATGAATTATTTTGGTTATTATTCTATTAGGTGGTGTTGAAAAAGGAATTGAAAAAGCCAATAAAATTATGATTCCATTTTTATTTTTAATGATTATTATTTTAGCAATTTATACTAGTACATTATCGGGTGCTAAACTTGGATTAAATGTAATGTTTGATTTAGATGCTAAAGAATTATTAAATCCTGGATTATGAAAAGATGCTTTTGGTCAATCATTCTTTATGTTATCAACATGTACAGGAACCATCTATATTTATGCAGCTCATGCTCCTGAAAAACAAGATAGTACTAATCAAGCTTTTGTAGTAGCCTTTGGTACTAGCGTTATTGGTATATTAACAACAATTATTGTTTTTAATTCAATAGGTGCAATTGCTCAAAATCAAGGTAAAACTGATATTAAAGATGTATTTCAAGCAGGTCCTGCTTTGATTTTCCAAGTAATACCACAATTATTTGCTATTATTAATAATCAAGTTCCTATTTTAGGAAATATTTTAGCAATATTATTTTTTGTTACACTTTTCTTTGCGGGTATGTCCTCACTAATTGGTCAAGTTGAATCAATGGTAAACGGTCTAGAATATGAAATTCATTTAAAGCGCAAACAAGCATTAGCAATATCATTAGTAGGAGCAATGGCAGTATCAGTATTATTTACCTTTAGTAATTCACCAGCGCTGTTTAATGGGCTAGCAATCTGAGTAGCACAAATTTGATTACTAATAATTGGGTTTATTTTATCAATTGGTATTAGTCCATATGGCTGAAAACTATATGATACATTAAAATTATATAATAATGAAAATTCATGAATGAAATGAACAAAAATATATAAAATAGTAATTTTAATTATCGCACCAATTTTAATTTTAATTAATATTGCTACTGGTATCTATGATTTTATTATTAATATTATCAATGCTAATTTTGTCTATGGTACAGTTGGTCTAACACTTGGTGTTGGATTATTTTTACTTTTAACTTTTATCTTAACTTATCATAAAAATATTCATAATGGTTTTAATAAATTATTTAAAATAAAAACAAAAACTGAAAGAGGTTAAAAAAATGGATGTTGGAGCAATTATTTTAATGGTAATTTCTTTAGTAAGTATTATTGGTCTTTTTATTTTCTTTGTCATAATGGATTTTAAAAGTCATAAAAAACAAAAAAGAAAAGAAAAAAAACAAAGAATAATATTTTTTTAAAATATTTTAGTATACTTATTATAAAGTATTATAATTAGGTTTTTTTGTAATCTGGCATCAAAATGCCAGATTACAAAACTTATTATTAAATGGTGAGTGAAATGGAAAAAAATAAATTAAAACAAATTTTATTAATTAGCAAAATAACTTTAACAATTACTTCTTTATTTTTATTTTTAGTTTGACTAATGTTTATGACTAATAATTTTTTTCCTAAATCTCAAAACTCATTTGTTGCCAAAATTATGAATACTTCAATTCAAATTATGATTTGACCAATTACTAGTATAATTCTATTTATTTTTATTATGCCAATATGAGTTACTAATAAAATTTGTTTTTTATTAGTATTTTTAACATTGTCACTAATTATCACAATATTGTGTACAACTTTCCTTTTCAGTTTAAATATTAATAAATTCTGAATTATATGATTAATTGCTCATTTTTTTGCTATAGCTTCAATTATTTTTGTATTTTTTTCTTTTTTCTTTAAAGAAAAAAATAAACATATTGAAAAAAAAGATTAAAAAATAATTTTTTTAACTTGTTTATCAAAAGTAGTTGACTTTAATTTTAGTAATATGATATAAATACATGGTGGTTAACATAACTGCGGGTGTCGTATAATGGTATTATTACAGCCTTCCAAGTTGAAGACGTGGGTTCGATTCCCATCACCCGCTCCATTATAAAAAAATAAAAGGCGTATTAATTACGGCTTTTATTTTTTTATAATGGTTTATATTTTATGACCTTTTTTAGTTTTTAGTACTACTGCTGTTTCTTCATCACTAGAATTACTACAAGCACATTTATTAACTATTTCTGCTCATGAATTTACTGGATACATAACTAAAGACATTCCATTAGTTTTTTCTGGTAATGATTCTAAATATTTTATTTTATTATTTGTGCATTCTTCTAAATTAATTTTCATTAGTTATCCCCTACTTCTTTTAAAATTAGACTATTAAAAGCATCTGCTAAGAACTTATAAACTTTTACTTCAGAAATATTTTTTAAATCATACCAATTAATGATGTCAGTTAATTTTAAAATCACATCATGATATTTTATAAAATAAGTTTTATTTTCAACATTTGCTCACTTTTCTAAATTCATTGCATAATAAATTATTCCATCTCTATAAAATTGTGATTTCATATTTCTCACTCCTTTAAACGATATAATAAAACAAAAAACCTAATTTAAATACAAAAATTTAAACGAGTTCTATAAAAAAACCAAAATATTTTGTTCCAAAGTTCCTTTAAAACTTTAATACAATTGTAACTCATTTACAAGAAATTCCAAGTAAAATCAATAAAAAAAATTAATAACTTAAAATTAATATAAAGAGATAAATAAAGATTGCAAATGCAATCTTTATTTATAATTGTCCTGAAATTGTTTTTAAAAGAAAAATTTTTATATTCACTGATTGGAACTTCAGTTTTATTTATTAAATCACTCACTTGTTTTTGTCATTTTTTAACTAAGTTTTTCATATCTACATAGTCAGGTGTAACAATATAAACAAAAATAATCATTTGTTTCATAATTTGTAACTTAACCTCACAATGTTTCTTATTGACTAATCTGGGGTCTCAAGCATAAGCAAGAACTGTACTATTGCTTACTGCTACTTTAATTAATTTGTTTTAGTTTTATCTTTAGGAATTTCTTTTAATCTTTTTTCCTTTTCTTTAAAACTTTAATTTAATAAAAATCCTAATATAGAAATATATCTATATTAGGACTGAACAGTTATTGAACAGTTATTGAACAGTTATTAAATTATGAATATATAATAACATAAAAGATAATACTTTTGATGAAAATTATAATTAACACTTATATAAGTATTAATATTTAATTTCCTATACATGTTTTTTTTATAAATAATTAAATTATAAAACTTCTAAGGAAATAACTATGGATTTTATCCCTTTATGTACTATTTTTAAATTTTATCACATAAATGGAGATAAAATCCTATCTAGGAAATTATCCCCACATGTATCTAAATCAAACACAAAATTATAGTTTCAAAACTAGGTATCTTATTGAATTTATATGCAAAAGAAGCTGCATATAAATGAATATTGTGTTTTGAAACTTTTATGTGTGTTCGGAAAGTTCGTCGGATGTGTTTTCATGCAGATTCAATCTGGTTTGTGTTTACACCTGTTGATGACACATACCCAACTTCATGATTTACGATTTCATGTTTGTGATAGAAGTTTTTGAAACTTCCATATCCCTTCCAATAATCCGTAAATAGACAACACCCAGTAGAAATGTGTTTCAATGCAAATCATAAAAAGTTTTTCTCATCTGCTTTTTTCAATACTTTTACAATTAGTTTGTTGCTGGTTTTCTCATAAACTCCAAAAATCAAGGTTTTATTCAACAAGGATATTCCTTGTTTTTTAAAACCTACATGTGAAATATACATTTCATCCATCTGTGCTGTGCCATCATCAATGAACCCTGCATCTTGATTCCAAATTCTAGTTATGATTTCATGACACATTCTTCAAACTTTTTTATATGTCACACCCAATTCCCTTGCAACATCTGTTGATGGTATACCATGCTTTGTGTTTATTCATCTAAAGATGAGATAAAAACAAGATGTCAAAGGTGTTTGTGACATATAAAACATCTTATTCTTCTCAAATCAGAAACATTCAAACTAGAAGAAGCACACCTGATACATTTCATTACTTTCAACTTCGCTATATATTTCAAACAATCGTTTTCATTTTGAAATACGCTATTGAATTCATTTCAATTCATTTTTTCCTCCACACTAGTACATGTGGGGATAATTTCCATAACTATTTCTAATTAAACAATAGTTATCTAATACAAGACTAAATGAAAAATATCTATATTAAATATAGATAATATGATATAATTTTTCTAAAATTAATATAAGTTTTTACCTATTTACTTTTATTTTAAAGTAAATAGGTTTTTAATTTAAAAAAGAAGATATTTAGAAGTTCTATATAGTAAAAAAACAGAAAATCTTATAACAGAAAAAGAAAAACAAGTTTTTAAAGAAAAAACAACAACAAATTCAAGAAAAATTAAACCACAATTACCAATAACAACATCTCTTGCTTAAATATTACTAAATAATAATGAAAAGCTTGTTGGTACTATTACTAGTGATCAGTATCTTAATAAAGATAACAAACAAGTACCATTATATAAAGTAATTAAAACTTCAGAACCAAATAAAAAAATAAACATTAAAGCAATAAATTCTATTAAAAACGACAAACAACGAATAACAATTCTAAATAAAACCAATTCACAATCAATATAAAAATAAAATAAAATTATTAAAGATTGAAATTGAAATTTTTAATAATTTTATTTTTGGAAATTATCCCCACATGTACTAGTGTGGAGGAAAAAATGAATTGAAATGAATTCAATAGCATATTTCAAAATGAAAACGATTGTTTGAAATATATAGCGAAGTTGAAAGTAATGAAATTTGGAATGGCAACCTTTTTTAAGACTGTTTTTTGGTAGACATTTGTGCTTGGTGTTTTATGGGGGTTAAGTAGTTTATAGTACTGTGGATTCTTATGTTGTTGCATCAATTTATATAATCAAATAATTATAATTTTAATTGGATTAATGATGTAAAATTTTTATCATTAATAAATTCTGTTTTGAAAGTTTTGAAAGTTGCTTCAGCAACAGCGTTATCATAAGGACAACCTTTTTTGTTTAAAGAGTGGGTAATATTCAAGGCTAATAAAAGTTTATCAATAGTTTTATTATTAAATTCATTACCGCGATCGCTATGAAATATTTGAATATTTTTTAAACAACGATTTGAGCACATAAATGCTTTATATACTAATGATGCATCTTTTTTAGTACCTACACTATGTCCAATAATTTCGCGATTGCACAGGTCGATTAATAAGCAAATATAGTTTCATTTATCATTAACTTGAACATAAGTTAAATCACTAACAATAACTTCATTTTTAAGCCTATTATTAAAGTCTCTATTAACAAGATTAGTAATTTGACTATCATTGACTTTATTATGATATTTTTTGTATGATAATTTAGTGTATTTTGATATTAAATTATGTTTATTCATAATTTTTTTAATTTTTCGTCTTGATAAATTAATTTTCTTTTCTTTTAGAACAACTTTTAATCTTCTTGTTCCATAAGCTTCTTTATTTTCTTTAAAAGCACTAATAACAGCTTCATCATACATATTATTTTGAATTTTATCTTCTTTTTTCTTGAAATTAAAATAATATGTTGATTTAGAGATTTTTAAAAAACGAGACATTGTGCTAATTTTATATTTAACTTTATTTTTAGTAATAATTTCTATTTTCTGCCTATTATTAGTGCTGCTTGCTTTAAAATATCATTTTCCATTCTTAATTGTTTTAATTATTTTCTTAATTTAATTAATTCATTTTCTTCAACAGAACGGTTATCTTTGGTTTTAAAACTGCCTGAATTAGTAAATTGCTTAATTCAATTATAAGTAGTTGCTCTTGTAACATTGTACTCTTTAGCAAGACAAGACACTGACTTACCACTTTGATATAAAGTTACTATTTGTTTTTTAAATTCATCTGAATATGAGTTAATATTGGCCATAATTATAATTCCTTTCTTTTAACTAATTTGTTCACTTGTCTACGTAATTAGTGTCCAATAAAGTGTAACCCATCCAATCTTTAACATGTAAATTTTAAAAAACAAGGAAGATCCTTGTTGAATAAAACCTTGATTGTTGGAGTTTATGAGAAAACCAGCAACAAACTAATTGTAAAAGTATTTAAAAAAGCAGATGAGAAAAACCTTTTATGATTTGCATTGAAACACATTTCTACTGGGTGTTGTCTATTTACGGATTATTGGAAGGGATATGGAAGTTTCAAAAACTTCTATCACAAACATGAAATCGTAAATCATGAAGTTGGGTATGTGTCATCAACAGGTGTAAACACAAACCAGATTGAATCTGCATGAAAAAACATCCGACGAACTTTCCGAACACACATAAAAGTTTCAAAACACAATATTCATTTATATGCAAAAGAAGCTGCATATAAATTCAATAAGATACCTAGTTTTGAAACTATAATTTTGTGTTTGATTTATATACATGTGGGGATAATTTCCTAGATAGGCTTTTATCTACATTTATGTGATAAAATTTAAAAATAGTACATAAAGGGATAAAAGCCTTATTTTTTATTATTTAATTAAAAGTTTCTGTTTAGATTAACTACTAAAATTTATTTTCTTCTTATTTTATAGTATGATTTACCTATAAACTTAATTTTTTATTATAAAGGAGAAATAATAATGAATGTACTAAAAACATATGAAATTTGAAAAAAGCAAAACTTACCACAACACTTAAAAAAACAATTAACTACAATGTCTAAAAATGAAATTGAAGATGCTTTTACTAGAACTTTAGAATTTGGTACAGCTGGCATGCGTGGTATTACTGGAGTTGGTACCGGCAGAATTAATGAAATTATTATTATGAAAGCAACTGTCGCATTTATTCAATATTTAAAATCTGCTTTTTCTGAAAAAGACTTACTTCGTGGTGTTATTATTGCTCATGATAATCGTCACTTTTCAGCAGAATTTACAATGTTAACAGCAAAAACTTTAGCCAAACATAAAATTCCTGTTTTTTTATTTAAAAATAATGGTTTAAGACCAACACCAGTACTTTCATATAGTATTAGAAAAGTTAATGCTCTTGCTGGAATTGTTATTACTGCCAGTCATAATCCTCCTGAATATAATGGTTATAAAATTTATGATCAATATGGCTGTCAATTTCTTCCTAATGTTACCAATATAATTAGCAATAAAATAGAACAATTGCCTGATGATTTTCAATTAACATTCGATTATGATACTAACCTAATTAAAGAAGTGCCTTCAACAGTAGAAGATAATTATCGTAATGATATTAAAAATTTACAGTTTTATCCACAAGTTAAAAATCGTAACTTTAAAATTGTATTTTCTAATCTACACGGTACTAGTCGTGAATGAGTTAAACCAATTTTAGAACAATGCGGTTATGAAATTATTTTAGTAACAGAGCAAGCTAACTATGATCCTGATTTTAAAGGTGTGGTGTCGCCCAATCCCGAAGTAAAACCAACATTTGATTTAGCAATTAAACACGCTAAAAAACATGATGCACCATTAATTATTTTAAATGATCCTGATGCTGATCGCATTGGTATTGCTGTAAAACATAATAATGATTATGTATTATTAACAGGTAATGAAACAGCACCAATTTTATTAGAATATTTATTAAGCCATTATCAACTTAATAAAACAATGCCAAAAAATCCCGTTATGTACAATACATTTGTTACTTCCAATTTATCTGATATGATTGCTAAATCATACGGATGTCAAGTCATTAAAACGTTAACTGGCTTTAAATGAATTGGTGCAGAAATGCTAAAAGAAAAAGCACGTAACATTAACTTTGTTTTTGGTTTTGAAGAAGCATATGGTTATGTTATTAAAGATATTACTCGTGACAAAGATGGTATTCAATCAGCAATAGTAGCAGCAGAAGCGGCTTGATATTATCAAAATTCACAAAAAACATTAGTTGATGTTTTAGAAAATATTTATCAAAAATTTGGATATTATTACTGTTATACTGTTAATCTTATTTTAAAAGGAAAAACAGGACAAAATACTATTAATAATATGTTAGAAACATTAAGAACTAGTAAAATACCAACACTTAATAATATTAAAACAATTAAAGTTGAAGATTATCAAACTGGTTTACATGGAATGCCATCGCAAAATTTACTAAAATTTTACTTCAGTGATGGTTCATGATTTGCTGTTAGACCTAGTGGAACTGAGCCAAAAATTAAATTCTATTTTGTTTGTGTTGATAAAACCATTAATGATGCACAATTAAAAATGAAAAAAATGTATGAAGAATTAGCTATCAAATATATAAATATCAAAGATATAAAATGATAGAAAGAAAATAAAAAATGACTGTAATTAAAGATATTAAACCTAATAATGTTTTAAGTTTAGTAGTAATTATTAATCGAGTAATTCAAGGTGTTGCTTCTAACAATACTAATTATTTAAACTTACAATTACAAGATAAAACTGGGACAATTTCAGCAAGAATTTGAGACGTAGGCAAAGAAACTATTGAACAATTAACAATAGGACAAGTAATTAAAATTGAAGCAAATAGTATTAATTATAATAATGAAATACAACTAAAAATTAATAATTGAACTATTATTACTAATCCTAGTGAATATTATGATTTATTACTTACACAAGCACCAATTAATATTATTGAAGCATGAACTGAAATTAGTCAAACAATAAATGAATTTAAAAATCCAATTTTAAAAAAAGTATTAATCCAATGTTTTAATAAAAAAAATATTGATGATTATAAAAAATGACCAGCAGCAGTTAAAATGCATCATGCTGTTCAAAGCGGTTTATTATGACACTCAGTAACAATGCTAAGAATGGCAAAACAAGTAGTAGCGCTTTATAATGATCGTAATATTAATATTGAACTATTATATGCAGGAATCATTATGCATGATTATGGAAAAATGGTTGAATTAAATAATAATCCTATTAGTTCATATACACTATCAGGTAAAATGATTGGTCATATTTCATTAGGTGCAATGCAAGTTACACTTGCTTGTAAGGAATTAAATATTAACTTAGAGGAAGAAATCGTAGTTTTATTACAGCATCTAATATTAGCTAGTCATGGTAAATATGAATATGGCTCACCTGTCTTACCAAAAACAATAGAAGCTGAAATTTTACATCATTTAGATAACTTAGATGCAAAAATCTATGCAATTGATGAAGCATTGGTTAATATTAATGTTGGTGAATCAACTGCTCGTATTGCAAGTATTGAAAATAGAATGTTCTATAAACATCAAAATTTAAAGGAAAAAAAATAAAAAAGTTTAAATAAATTAATTAATTTATATTTATTTTTATAGGGTAAAAATAACCATTTTCTGTATTACCATAAAAAAATCAATACATTTGCTTCTTTATGTGTTTCTTTATCTTTAAATCAATCATTAGGTACTGATTCTTTATTTTTATCATAAATTTCATTTTCATTTCTAAGCTTATTAAAATTAATTTTTTCTTTATAGATACCTTTTAATAATCTGGAATGGCAACCTTTTTTAGGACTGTTTTTTGGTAGACATTTGTGCTTGGTGTTTTATGGGGGTTAAGTAGTTTAGAGTACTTTGGATTCTTATGTTGTTGTATCAATTGATATAATCAAATAATTCTAATTTTAATTGGATTAATGATTTAAAATTTTTATCATTAATAAACTCTGTTTTGAAAGTTGCTTCAGCAACAGCGTTATCATAAGGACAAACTTTTTTGCTTAAAGAGCGGGTAATATTGAAGGCTAATAAAAGTTTATCAATAGTTTTATTATTAAATTCATTACCGCGATCGCTATGAAATATTTCAATATTTTTTAAACAACGATTTGAGCACATAAATGCTTGATATACTGATGATGCATCTTTTTTAGTACCTACACTATGTCCAATAATTTCGCGATTGTACAGGTCGATTAATAAGCAAATATAGTTTCATTTATCATTAACTTGAACATAATTTAAATCACTAACAATAACTTCATTTTTAAGCCTATTATTAAAGTCTCTATTAACAAGATTAGTAATTTGACTATCATTGACTTTATTATGATAATTTTTGTATGATAATTTAGTGTATTTTGATATTAAATTATGTTTATTCATAATTTTTTTAATTTTTCGTCTTGATAAATTAATTTTCTTTTCTTTTAGAACAACTTTTAATCTTCTTGTTCCATAAGCTTCTTTATTTTCTTTAAAAGCACTAATAACAACTTCATCATACATATTATTTTGAATTTTATCTTCTTTTTTCTTGAAATTAAAATAATATGTTGATTTAGAGATTTTTAAAAAACGAGACATTGTACGAATTTTATATTTAACTTTATTTTTAGTAATAATTTCTATTTTCTGCCTATTATTAGTGCTGCTTGCTTTAAAATATCATTTTCCATTCTTAATTGTCTTAATTCTTTTCTTAATTTAATTAATTCATTTTCTTCAACAGAACGGTTATCTTTGGTTTTAAAACTGCCTGAATTAGTAAATTGCTTAATTCAATTATAAGTAGCTGCTCTTGTAACATTGTACTCTTTAGCAAGACAAGACACTGACTTACCACTTTGATATAAAGCTACTATTTGTTTTTTAAATTCATCTGAATATGAGTTAATATTGGCCATAATTATAACTCCTTTCTTTTAACTAATTTGTTCACTTGTCTACGTAATTAGTGTCCAAGAAATGTAACCCATCCACAACATAAAGTAGTCATCTAAAAGCATTACGTAAATGTCCAAAAACATCATATCAACTTGGTCTTTCATATTCAGGATTAAATAGACTATTTGGTGTCACTGGTACAACTTTCTCACTTGAAAAAATATTAATTTGACCAAATGAAACCTCCGGTGGAATAGTTAAATTTGTAGTTCCATGAATATCAAAAAATACAGTTAAATGTCTTAAATTTGGAACACGAACCGGCATAGTAACAAAATTATACAAATATGGCATATAAACATCATTACCAATCTTTCTTTTAAAAACATATTTTTTATCACCAACATAATCTAAAAAACTAAAAGAAAAATCACCAGTAAATGTAGAAAAAGCCTCATAATTAAAATAAAACATAAAACCTTGAATATAAAAACTTAAAGGTTTATCAATTTTAAAATTTAATTCAAAACGTAAATTTAAAGGTTTAACTCAATGATTTAAATTATGAATAAGAAGCCGATTTTTTTTACCATATTGAATAAAATTATGATTGAACATAATACGGGAAATATCATCTAACTGATATCTCCTAAAAGAATAAACACCAGTTCCAATATTAAGTGTTGTCTTTTTAACACCTACAACATCACTTTGATATTCAAAATCCAAATCATTATCTACACCACCAATAATTTCACCACTAACTAATTTTAAATCCGGTTGGTCAATGTCAAAATAAGCAGAATTTCATGGAATTGTTGCTCAATCATTAAAATCATTATACTTAACGTGTTTAATCATTTCTTTTTTAATATCATAGGAAATTATCCCTACATGTACTAGTGTGGAGGAAAAAATGAATTGAAATGAATTCAATAGCATATTTCAAAATGAAAACGATTGTTTGAAATATATAGCGAAGTTGAAAGTAATGAAATGTATCAGGTGTGCTTCTTCTAGTTTGAATGTTTCTGATTTGAGAAGAATAAGATGTTTGAAATGTCATCAAACATTTAGTATTCTTCATGACACCATTTTTCACAAGTCACAAACACCTTTGACATCTTGGTTTTATCTCATCTTTAGATGAATAAACACAAAGCATGGTATACTATCAATAGATGTTGCAAGGGAATTGGGTGTGACATATAAAACAGTTTGAAAAATGGTGTCATGAAATCATAACTAGAATTTGGAATAAAGATGCAGGGTTCATTGATGATGGTACAGCACAGATGGATGAAATTTATCTTTCACATGTAGGTTTTATTCAACAAGGATCTTCCTTGTTGAATAAAACCTTGATTGTTGGAGTTTATGAGAAAACCAGCAACAAACTAATTGTAAAAGTATTGAAAAAAGCAGATGAGAAAAACCTTTTATGATTTGCATTGAAACACATTTCTACTGGGTGTTGTCTATTTACGGATTCTTGGAAGGAAGGGATATGGAAGTTTCAAAAACTTCTATCACAAACATGAAATCGTAAATCATGAAGTTGGGTATGTGTCATCAACAGGTGTAAACACAAACCAGATTGAAATAAACATAGTTCAGTAATCAACTATACATTTATGAATTTGATTATAAATATCTCAAACACTCATATTTAACACCTACCCAAATAATGACCTAAAAATAAATTTAATACTACGATAAACAAAATTAAAAAATACACCTAATACCAATCAAAAAGTCAAATTATAAAGGAAATATAAAATTCATCAGTACTATTTGATTGATTTAAAAATTTTACAGTCCCAGATGTAGAAACTGGCTGAATATCAATATTTAAAAAAACTGACATTGCAAACTTTATTAAAACAATAAAAAAAATAAAAGTTCCCAAATTAAAACCTAAATCTGCCATTGGCAAATTTCAAAATTTCATAAAAATTTGTCCAAATAGTTCTAAAACTTTTGAAATAAAAGAAACACCCATAATAAATTACTCCTATATTATTTTTAATAATTTTAAAATTAATGAAAAAGTAAAAAGCACTAAAATAATTGCTAACAATGGTGCTGGCATTGAAACTATTTGCTGTGAACTATCACCAAAAATAAAACTTTTAATAACCAAAGACAAATTATGTAAACCAGAAAAATCAGTAATATAACTTTGTAAAATATTTTGCACAATATTATTTAAAGAAGGTAAAAGTTTACCTAATAAAGGAAAAACAAAAATTATTGCAAAAAATAATTTAATCATAACTATTACCTCCTAAAAACAACTTTAATTTTTTCTATCTAAATCCACGAATAATATGTCCAATAAATTCTTTAATAAATACTAAAACCATCATAAATATTGGAATTAAAACCGGTCAATTTGTCATTATTGAATCACCGGTAATGTTTAGTAATATGTGTAACTTACAAAAATAACTATGTTTAATTAATTCTAGTAAATAAAATTAAATAACTAGAAAGAGTGAGTTACGTATGTCTAAAAAACAAAATATTAATAATAATGATCCAATATCAAAAGCAGTAGATTTATTATTAGAAAATACTGAGGATTTAACAACCGTATTTAAAGAGGGAGGTTTATATAAAGAATTAACAAAAAGATTAGTTGAAAAAATGTTGAATTCTGAAATGAAAAATTATTTAGGATATGAAAAAAATCAACATAATAATAGTGATAATGCTCGCAATGGTATAAATTCAAAAAAATTAATAACCCAACAAGGTAAAATTGAGATTAATGTACCACGAGATCGTAATAGTAATTTTGAGCCAGTAATAGTTTCAAAAAGACAAAGAAGATTTGATGGTTTTGATCAACAAGTTCTTTCATTATATGCCAAAGGCATGACTTTATCAGATATTAGAATGCAGTTACAAGAGTTATATCATGGTGCTGATATTAGTGAAAGTGTTATTAGTCAAATTACTGATGATGTTATTGATGATGTTAAAGCATGACAAAATCGGACATTAGAAAGTGTTTATCCGATTGTTTATTTTGATTGTATAGTAGTTAAAGTACGACAAGATAAACGCATTATTAACAAATCAGTTTATATAGCATTAGGTGTTGATTTAGAAGGTAAAAAAGATGTTTTAGGTTTATGAATTAGTGAAAATGAAGGTTCTAAGTTTTGATTATCTAATTTCACAGAAATGAAAAATCGAGGCTTAAATGATATTCTTATTGCTTGTAGTGACAATTTAACAGGAATGTCAGAAGCAATACAATCAGTTTATCCTAAAACCGAACATCAATTATGCATAGTTCATCAAATTAGAAATAGTTTAAAATATGTTTCATACAAACATAGAAAATCACTAGTTACAGATTTAAAACCAATTTATAGTGCATTTAGTGAAGAACAAGCAATGCAAGATTTAGAAACTTTTGAAAGTAAATGAAATAAACAATATCCTCAAATTGCTAAATCGTGATATAAAAATTGAGATAATTTAATGGTTTTTATTATTTATCCTGCAGAAATCAAAAGAGTGATTTATACAACAAATGCTATTGAATCTGTTAATAGTCAATTACGAAAAGTTATTAGAAATAAAAAAGTTTTTCCAAATGATATGGCAGTTTTCAAAATATTTTACTTAGCAATTGAAAATATAACAAAAAAATGAACAATGCCCATTCAAAATTGAAATACAGCAATTGCTCATTTTATGATAAAATTTGAAGATAGAATTAATCTAAACTAGTAACTTTGTAAAACAAAGATACACAGATTATTAAAAAGCCTCGAATCACCAGCAAATACTCAGTTAAAAACATAACTAAAAGATTCTAATAATTTTTGGCCAATACCTCCAATCATTTCTATTAAAGCACTTAATCCTTTTGGCATACTAATCACCTCCCTCCTCTAACTCTTTTCTTGCTCTTTCTTTACGCTTTTGTTCTTTACAATATCAACAATCTGGGTCAACTACATTGTGTTTTCTATGTTTAAATTTTCAAAATAACTTTTTAATAGTACCTTTAAAAGCCCAAGAAGTACTAAGCACAGCAATTATCACAACTATTCACTTAACCATTATTTTTTACCCCCTAATAAAAAATCATCATAATTCATATTTTCGCTTAATCTTTGGTCAAAATTTCTTTTTGCTTTTTTCTTATGCAATTTTTGTCTTGGCATATTTTTCATTTATCTTTTTTCATAAAATTAATTCACTCCTTATAAAATAAATGTTCTTATAGTTTTATTTTGTTCATTATTTCTTAAATTTTCATTATTAATTTCTAATAATTTACTTTGAAATTCTAATGTTTGTTTTAATTCTTTTACTTGATTATTTAAATTTTGAAATTTTCTTTCTAATTTTTGTTTTTCATATCTTTTTCTTTCAACTTTTAAATCATTCTTTTTAATAAATTTATTTTCTTTTCTCTTAAAAACTCAATTTGTTATTTTATTTTTAATATTATTTCATGGAATACCAATATAACCCGCAACAATACCAATTAAGATAGATACTGGTTTAATTGCAAAAATTCCTAAAACTATAATGCTAGGAATTAATCCTAAAAATATACTAAATGTAATACATCCAGTTAATGCCATAAATTTTAAAATTCATCACATATATATTTTCACTTTAAACACCACCTAGTGTATAAGCATAAGAATAATCTCAATTTAAACTTGCTCTATCTAAATTAATCTCTGACATACTATCATCATTTAAATCAACATCAACCACCATACCGTCATCTGTACTTTGATAATCATTAACACTGCCATTAATTAATCTTGCTCTTTCATCAGTAAATACTTCTTGTAATTATGTATTATTATGTGTATATCCTAACGGTAACAATAAAGTATTTATAATCTCACTTGCTCCAGCAATAATCGTAGGAATAGCAAAATAATTACTAAAATCATTATTAATACCCATAGCAACACCACTACTAATCAAACATCCACCAGTATCCCTATTTGCTATCTTTCTTATATTTTGAAATCTATTAGGTATTAATTCAGTTAAACCACTAATAACATTCGCTATACCAAAACTATTTAAAGATATATAAGTATCTCAATCTACAAAAGGATTATCAACTACTGGCTTAGGTGTTGGTATTGGAGTAGGAATTAGGGGTTCAGTAGGGCAAGGTGGTCAAAAACACGGTTCATCTCTTAATAAAGAAACTGACTTATCTACATAATGAACAAAATTAGCATAATTAATTAAACCAATTGCTTCTAAACCTAAAAATATCTTTTTATAACTATTAATAACTTTATTTCTAGTAGTTGGTCTTTGATTAATATTCCATATATCAATTCCTAACTTTTTACTAAATAACAAATAATTAATAGAACCTAAAATTGGGTCTTTTAAATATTGACCATAATAAGCACTAACTCCAACCATAGCACTTAATGTACTTATTCCAGTTCTTAATATTTTAGTTAAAGTATAATTACTAGTTTGTTCTAACTCATTAGGCATAAATAAAACTCCTTACTTTATATACTAATAAGGAGCTTATTCAATTTTTACTTATTTCTTTTATTCTCTTTTCTTATTCGTTCCATTTCATTAGCAACTCTATAACACATTTCACAACCATATACTCGCTCATAAGTCCAATCACTACACTTATGTCTCATAATTTAACTTACTTTCTTGTTGTCTCATTGATTTATTTAAAGCAATATCTAATATACAATTTGGACAATAATATTTTCTAGTATATAAGTTTTGTAAAACTCTTTTAGGACAAATCACTTGGTCACAAAGTTTACACATATAAATCGCTAAATGAAATGCTTGTTCACATGAACAATTATCATTTTTAGCCATAATTTAAAATTAACTCCTAACATATTAATAATTATTTAAAATTACCCTTTTAATAAATAACTATTTTCAATTAGAAAGTTTTTTTAATATTACCGCTTAAATCAAGTTCAAGTGAATAAAAATTACCAACTTTTAAATCAACAATAGATAAACAATTATTAAAATCACTAGCAAATTCCGGATTATATCATTTATCACGTGTTTGACCAGTTGGCACGCTTGTTTGTTTATTTATTTCTACAAACTTCAAAACATCAAACTTTAATGTTTGACCTTTATTATTTTTATCGTCAATAATACGCCCTTTTTCAATATTAACTAACTGTACTTTAAACATAAAAAAACTTAACCTCCTTAGCAAACGGTTAATTAAAACCAAGTTAAGATGTAGGTAAAACCATCTTAGTTATAAATATACAGATATTTATATATTTCAAGTAAAAACAAAAAAATGCCAAAATAAGGTAAGGCCTGCTAAGGTAACTTTAAATTATTTTGACAATAACAATTATATATATACAAGTAAAAATATAAAAAAATAGTTTTTTTTCTAGTGCAAAACTCTTTTCTTAAAATCTATTATCTCAACTTTATTACCAAAAACTTTATCTACCTAATTCAAAACATCTTTATCTTTTTGAATTAAATAACCTATTTCACTAGTCTGTAAATAATGTTTATGCGATAAAGCACTTAAATATACATATTTTTCATAATCTTCATAATCTTTAAAATAATCATTTACAACAGTACTTTCAATAATACCCCCAATCATAACAGTTTCACCACTACTATCTCTTTGATATTTAAAATAAAATACATTTGTAGCATTAAAAATTGCATTAATTATATCTTGAATTCTCATCTTTTTAATACCACGAACTACAATAGGATTTTTACAATTAAGACTAAAAGCATATGCTTTTATACCTATATCTGCTTGATTTAAAGATTTAACATCATCTAACGCTTTTGTAACATATTTTCCCAAATATTTAATTACAAATTCATTTGTACCTTTCTTAACAACATTTAACTTAATACCTTGTTTCTCAGAATGTGGTAATCAATCAATTATCATACTATAAGGTATTTTGCGATTAAATAATATATGAAAATGAACTGCTCCACGAGTTTGATATTCATAAACATAAAAATGTTTCAATTCACCTAAATATTTAGAAAGTTTAGGGTCATTTCATCATTTCTTTAATTTAAGAAAAAATAAGCGAATATCTTTTTTTGCTTTTCTAATATCTTGCATATTATCTTTATAAGTTAAAGTAAGAAAACTTAACATTTGACTATCATAAAAATTATGTAATGCTTTTTGTATCAAATTAGTTTTAGTACGAGAAGTATTATTTCTTAATTTCTGTTTATTACCAACATAAGATTTACCCCTGATATTTCCAACATTATTTAAAAAAGAAATAGGCAAAACAACGTTTTTAACATAAGAAGCATAAAAAACCTTTTTGATATAAAAATCTAGAACAATTTTTTAATATGTGTTTTTTTCATAAAAAAACAATTTAAAAATAAAGTTAAAGAAATAAAAGAATATTATAAAAAAGTTTAAACAAGTATAAAAAAAATAATGGCGTAGAATAAAATTATAAAACTTAATATAATTTTTTAACTCATTACTTTATTTTAAAGTATATGGGATTTTTGTTTTTAAAATAAAGAGAAAAGAGGTATAAAATTATGAAATATTTTAATCCAAGTTATTGATTTAAATTATGAGTATTAACTGCACCATTATTTAATGATAAAACACAAGGTATTAATGCTAAGTCAATTGATAATAAAAAGATTAAAGATTGAGATAACAACAATACCACTAGTTTAGAATCAATAAATGAATCAAACAGTTTTACAAATATAAGTAATTATCAAGTATATAATTTAAACGAAACAAATCAAAATATTAATCCAATTTATCAAACAGATTTAGAAACAAGTAAACATAAACATCGACATAAAAAAAGTAAAAGAATTAAAAAACAAGTTACACCAAATCCAAGACCATCTAAAGAAATTTTTAAATTAAATGAAAAATTAATTATTAATGAAAATAATCGAATAGAATATCAAACTAGTTTTCAAACTATTATTAATGAATTAGTTGATAGAGGAGTATTAACAAGAATTAGAGATCTAAATGTATTAGTTAATGCTAATTTTATTTTTGAAGATAATACTATTTTTGCTTTAAATCCTGAATCAAATTATGGTTATTTTAGATTACCAGTTGCAATTCGATGACAACAAAATACACAAAGTATTGAAAATAATTTAGAATTAGTTTTAAGAACAGATAATTTATATCTTCAAGGATTTATAGTTAATAATAATTATTATCATTTTGATTTTAGAAATATCAATATGAATATTCAACCACAAGCTGTTAGAGATGGTTCAATTCCTCTTTTAGAACGAATTGAAGGAATACAAAATAATATAGTGTTAAATGGAATTAGTCCAGATTACAGGGATATGATACGTGAAAACGATGAAAATATTTATTGAAGTAATATTTTTGGTTCTTTTTTTCAATTGATAAATCGTATGGATTATAATTTTAATGAGCAAGGAATTTTGATAGAAGGTGCTTTAGGGAATTTAGCTAGATCTTTGGGTGATGTAATTTTAGTTACTGCAGAATCATTAAGATTTTGATCACTTCATACTCATATTATTCAACAATTAGTTAATAATAATCAATATATTACTTTAGGACGTAATAATCGCAATCCTATTTACAATACATTAGTTAATTGAAGTGAAGAATCTCGTACTCAATCTCTTATAATAGATTTACTTTCAACTCCAAATGATAGAAGACCTAATCCAAATTCAAATCAATAATCAAGAAATATATTGACTGAATTTGGCTATTTAAGAAGAAGAGACGATGAACATTTTGTAAATTTCTTATCAAGAATATTAATTTTGCCAATAAATCAACTTACAAATATTCTGGAACATAGCAATATTAGAATTATATTATCTTATTTTATTAAACCAAATTTAAATAATTGTAATAGAAAACAAGCAAGACAAATAACAAATAATAATTATTGACATGAAAAATTTTGTGGTTTTAAATCACAAATTGATAAAATTCAAGGAAAAATAACTACAATAAAAATTTTAGATGAAAAAGTCGGTGGTAAAGGTTTAAATTTAAAAGCAGGAGATATTTATATTGGTACAGATAATGGAGTATATTTAATTCATGGAGAAAGAATTGATAAAATGGTAATGTTTAGTAATCTGTGTAACTTACAAAAATAACTATGTTTAATTAATTCTAGTAAATAAAATTAAATAACTAGAAAGAGTGAGTTACGTATGTCTAAAAAACAAAATATTAATAATAATGATCCAATATCAAAAGCAGTAGATTTATTATTAGAAAATACTGAGGATTTAACAACCGTATTTAAAGAGGGAGGTTTATATAAAGAATTAACAAAAAGATTAGTTGAAAAAATGTTGAATTCTGAAATGCAAAATTATTTAGGATATGAAAAAAATCAACATAATAATAGTGATAATGCTCGCAATGGTATAAATTCAAAAAAATTAATAACCCAACAAGGTAAAATTGAGATTAATGTACCACGAGATCGTAATAGTAATTTTGAGCCAGTAATAGTTGCAAAAAGACAAAGAAGATTTGATGGTTTTGATCAACAAGTTCTTTCATTATATGTCAAAGGCATGACTTTATCAGATATTAGAATGCAGTTACAATAGTTATATCATGGTGCTGATATTAGTGAAAGTGTTATTAGTCAAATTACTGATGATGTTATTGATGATTTTAAAGCATGACAAAATCGGCCATTAGAAAGTTTTTATCCGATTGTTTATTTTGATTGTATAGTAGTTAAAGTATGACAAGATAAACGCATTATTAATAAATCAGTTTATATAGCATTAGGAGTTGATTTAGAAGGTAAAAAAGATGTTTTAGGTTTATGAATTAGTGAAAATGAAGGTTCTAAGTTTTGATTATCTAATTTCACAGAAATGAAAAATCGAGGCTTAAATGATATTCTTATTGCTTGTAGTGACAATTTAACAGGAATGTCAGAAGCAATACAATCAGTTTATCCTAAAACCGAACATCAATTATGCATAGTTCATCAAATTAGAAATAGTTTAAAATATGTTTCATACAAACATAAAAAATCACTAGTTACAGATTTAAAACAAATTTATAGTGCATGTAGTGAAGAACAAGCAATGCAAGCTTTAGAAACTTTTGAAATTAAATGAAATAAACAATATCCTCAAATTGCTAAATCGTGATATAAAAATTGAGATAATTTAATGGTTTTTATTATTTATCCTGCAGAAATCAAAAGAGTGATTTATACAACAAATGCTATTGAATCTGTTAATAGTCAATTACGAAAAGTTATTATAAATAAAAAAGTTTTTCCAAATGATATGGCAGTCTTCAAAATATTTTACTTAGCAATTGAAAATATAACAAAAAAATGAACAACGCCCATTCAAAATTGAAATACAGCAATTGCTCATTTTATGATAAAATTTGAAGATAGAATTAATCTAAACTAGTAAATTTGTAAAACAAAGATACACAGATTATTAAAAAGCATCGATAAAATTGAAGAATTAAACTTTCTGGTAGAAAATATTATATTAGATAATAATGGAAACGCTTATGTAACAAATAATATGGGAATAATTTACACTTTTACTAAATATTATGGTTTTGATAATAGATGAGGTATTAGAAAAACGGGAACTATCAATACTGGAAATAAAGTAAATATTATCAAATGTATGAATGAAGAACCTGATGAAGGTAGTCATATTGTTAAAGGAGCATTGTATATTGGTACTGAAAACGGTGTTTATTTTATAAATAGTGATAAAGTGTATAATGATAATCCATATACTGAAAGATTTGATAATTTAAATTTTTCAATAAAAGATATAATTTTAGACCACAAAGGTAGTGCTTACGTTATTAACAACGCAAGAAAACTATTTCGTTTAAATTTGTTTGGATGAGGTCACACAAAAATTGATAAAGATAATTTTAAAGTAAATATTGTAAAAGTAGTAACTCATACTGATGATAAAGATCATGTAGTTAACAAAGCAATATATATTGGTACTGAAAATGGTGTTTATTTTGTAAATGGTGATCAAGTATTTAAAGATAACCCAGATATTAGTAGATTTGATAATCTAAATTTTCCAATAGTTAATATTGAACTTGATGGTCATGGTAGTGCTTTTGTAACAAATAATATAGGTGAAAAATATCATTTACATTTCATAGGATGAAGTAATGATAAAGTAGAAAAGAATAGAAAGAAAAGAGAAATATCTGTTATAGATGATTTAGAAGAAAACAATGAATTACAAAACACATTAAAATGAAACAAAAATATTACCAATTTTATTAATCATGAACAACATTTACCAATTGATAATAAAACAAATTTTGTTACAAATAATGTAACAAGTTTATAAAAATATAAATAAAAAAAGTTACCTATATGGTAACTTTTTAATTAGTTGCCAACCTAATCATATACAGAATGAATTATACTTACTTAAGTAAGTACTTTTATATTATACATTATTTAAGATTGTGGAAAAATATTATTTTATATTTTTCCTGAAAAAGAATTTACAATAATATTAAAATAAGGAGAACCATTTTTAGAAACATTAATATTAGCATTGAGGCTTTTTAATAATCTGTGTATCTTTGTTTTACAAATTTACTAGTTTAGATTAATTCTATCTTCAAATTTTATCATAAAATGAGCAATTGCTGTATTTCAATTTTGAATGGGCATTGTTCATTTTTTTTGTTATATTTTCAATTGCTAAGTAAAATATTTTGAAAACTGCCATATCATTTGGAAAAACTTTTTTATTTCTAATAACTTTTCGTAATTGACTATTAACAGATTCAATAGCATTTGTTGTATAAATCACTCTTTTGATTTCTGCATGATAACTAATAAAAACCATTAAATTATCTCAATTTTTATATCACGATTTAGCAATTTGAGGATATTGTTTATTTCATTTACTTTCAAAAGTTTCTAAAGCTTGCATTGCTTGTTCTTCACTACATGCACTATAAATTTGTTTTAAATCTGTAACTAGTTATTTTCTATGTTTGTATGAAACATATTTTAAACTATTTCTAATTTGATGAACTATGCATAATTGATGTTCGGTTTTAGGATAAACTGATTGTATTGCTTCTGACATTCCTGTTAAATTGTCACTACAAGCAATAATAATATCATTTAAGCCTCGATTTTTCATTTCTGTGAAATTAGATAATCAAAACTTAGAACCTTCATTTTCACTAATTCATAAACATAAAACATCTTTTTTACCTTCTAAATCAACACCTAATGCTATATAAACTGATTTGTTAATAATGCGTTTATCTTGTCGTACTTTAACTACTATACAATCAAAATAAACAATCGGATAAACACTTTCTAATGGCCGATTTTGTCATGCTTTAACATCATCAATAACATCATCAGTAATTTGACTAATAACACTTTCACTAATATCAGCACCATGATATAACTCTTGTAACTGCATTCTAATATCTGATAAAGTCATGCCTTTGGCATATAATGAAAGAACTTGTTGATCAAAACCATCAAATCTTCTTTGTCTTTTTGAAACTATTACTGGCTCAAAATTACTATTACGATCTCGTGGTACATTAATCTCAATTTTACCTTGTTGGGTTATTAATTTTTTTGAATTTATACCATTGCGAGCATTATCACTATTATTATGTTGATTTTTTTCATATCCTAAATAATTTTTCATTTCAGAATTGAACATTTTTTCAACTAATCTTTTTGTTCAGTATTCGATGAATTATTATTAGTATTTGTTTTTTAGACATACGTAACTCACTCTTTCTAGTTATTTAATTTTATTTACTAGAATTAATTAAACATAGTTATTTTTGTAAGTTACACAGATTACTAAACATTACCTTAGCATTTTTAATAACAGTATTAGATAATTTATCTTTTATTTCTTTTTTTGTAGAGTTTTCATTAAGTTTATATACATTTAAAATTTGTTTTAAATTACTATTATTATTTACAACAAAATAAACATATTTTGCTTTTTCATAAAGAGAATTTATATCATCCGGTATAGAAGTTTTACCAATAATATTTTTTTTATCAATTTTAAAGAAAATAAAAGGTTTTTTTGTCAAATGTTTCAACATTAATTTCTTTAATTTTACTAAAAAATATATCATATTTTTGTGGTAAAACATCTGGATTATTATTACAAGCAATTATACTAGCACTAGATGTACTTGATAAAATTATTGTTGTTAAAATTCTAATTAATTTTTTCATGAAATTATTCACCTACTTATCATTAATGGTTTTTATTATAGCACATTATCTAGGATTAAATACTATTTTTGAAATAGTTAATTTATAGTATTTATAATATCTTATATATTGTGTTATTGGTCTTAAAATATCTTTTTCACTAAAAAGCGCAAGATCTAATTGCATGATATTTGGAAATAATTGGACAATTAAATTAAATTCTTTATCATAAAAATCAAAAAATCCTAACATTGTATCTTTTTTATTTTCAATTCTTTGTGCAACAATATAATCATTAATTTTAGATTGCATATAAGTATTTTCAATACTATATAAATTATATTCATTTCTATTAATTTCTAATCCTATTTTACCGTTACCTCAGTATCCAGCATATAATCATTGATGATATCCTTGATATGTTATTTTATTATCTTCATAATGTTTTAACTTTAATGGTTGATTGTATATTGCTAATTCTTTTAATTCTCTTGAAAAAACAAAAGTTTGAGATTTAGATGGGTTAAAGTTTTCTGTTGTAGAAAAACTACTTAATTCAAGATTAAATCATTCTTCTGTTTCATATTCATAACTTAAATATACATCTATGCTTTTATAATATCTCTTTAAATCATTAAAAGTATTAATTAATAATGTAGGGTCTAAATAATCTTTAAAATTAATATTTATTTCTAATGGTTTGATTTTAGGAACTATATTTTCTACTCATGAATTATAATCTCATATTAATTTAGGCTTTTATCCCTTTATGTATTATTTTTAAATTTTATCACATAAATGGAGATAAAAGCCTATCTAGGAAATTATCTCCACATGTATCTAAATCAAACACAAAATTATAGTTTCAAAACTAGGTATCTTATTGAATTTATATGCAGCTTCTTTTGCATATAAATGAATATTGTGTTTTGAAACTTTTATGTGTGTTCGGAAAGTTCGTCGGATGTGTTTTCATGCAGATTCAATCTGGTTTGTGTTTACACCTGTTGATGACACATACCCAACTTCATGATTTACGATTTCATGTTTGTGATAGAAGTTTTTGAAACTTCCATATCCCTTCAAATAATCCGTAAATAGACAACACCCAGTAGAAATGTGTTTCAATGCAAATCATAAAAGGTTTTTCTCATCTGCTTTTTTCAATACTTTCACAATTAGTTTGTTGCTGGTTTTCTCATAAACTCCAACAATCAAGGTTTTATTCAACAAGGAAGATCCTTGTTGAATAAAACCTACATGTGAAAGATAAATTTCATGCATCTGTGCTGTGCCATCATCAATGAACCCTGCATCTTTATTCCAAATTCTAGTTCTGATTTCATGATTCATTCTTCAGGCTGTTTTATATGTCACACCCAATTCCCTTGCAACATCTGTTGATAGTATACCATGCTTTGTGTTTATTCATCTAAAGATGAGATAAAACCAAGATGTCAAAGGTGTTTGTGACTTGTTAAAAATGGTGTCATGAAGAATACTAAATGTTTGATGATATTTCAAACATCTCATTCTTATCAAATCAGAAACATTCAAACTAGAAGAAGCACACCTGATACATTTCATTACTTTCAACTTCGCTATATATTTCAAACAATCGTTTTCATTTTGAAATATGCTATTGAATTCATTTCAATTCATTTTTTCCTATACACTAGTACATGTGGGGATAATTTCCTTAATTTATCTTGTGTATGAGTAAATATAACTGTTTGTGGTATATTAACTTCTATACTTGGATTTTTTGGAATTATTACAATTTGTTTTGCTATATTTTGAGGACTTGGTGGTAATATTTTTGCAGGATAACTAAAAGTAGTTTCTTCACTTTCTGAATATTCATCATGATTTAATTTATACAAAGTTGTTCAATTAAAAGCATTACCAGTTAAATAACCCATATTATTATAACGAAATTGTGCAACTGCTATTTCATTATAATCACCTTGATAAGTAAAATGATTATCACTATAAAATGTATGTCTTTCTTCACCTTGATGTAATGATTGAGTTACAATTGTATCAATAATATAAGCATAATTTGAACCATCAATTACACCATTACTTGTAGGATTTCATTGACATTCAGTATCTTCATTTGTAAATGGTGAAGCAATATCTAAAAACTCAGTATCTTCTGCTAAAATATAAACTTTATTATTTTTCTTTTGTGATAAATCAACAGTTGATATTTGTTCTTTAATTTCTAATTTCTTACCAGTAGTAGGGTTTCATGGATAAACACTTATTCTATCACTTAATTTCATTGTCATAGCAGTTGTTGAAACATTAGCACCTAATAATTTACCAATAGTAAAATCATTATTATTTGTAAATACATTTAATGGAATTAAACCACCATTACCAATAATACTTTCTAAATTACTTGCAAAAAATGCACTCATAAAACCATTAAAATATAACATTTTTTTTATATTGTTGAATATTTTGAGTAATAACTCAACTACTTCATATACCTAATGTTAAAGAATTTAATAATTTACCAATTAAAGGAATATAACTTAATGCAAAAGGTAATCATTGATTACTATCATAAGGCATTTGTATTAATGGAGAAAATACAACACTATTAAAATTTAATATTGCTGACATATATTTTTGTGATATTTTACTACAATCAACAGTTGGACTTCCTATAATTAAATGTGTATCTGGGTCTTTATATTTAAAATTACTACTCATATCAACATTATAATTACCCGTTAAATTATTTATATTTCATTCACTATCTCAAAATAATTTAGTTTCTCCTACTGATGTACCATTACTTAATCTTGCTTTATCTTTATCAAAAGAAAGCATACCTTTAAAATCTTTTGTTACAAATAAATTATCTTGAAAATTTAATGAAGTTTTTAATCATTCTGTAAAATTTTTAAAATTAGTAAATCCAGTAGGTTTAGCATCCATAATATTATAAAATGTTGTTTCTGGATGACTACTTGTTGTTATTTTATCATTTATACCAGCAAGTAAACCACCATTATTTTTAATATCAGTTGTAGATTTTTCATTATTACCAGCAATAAATAATCTTCTTGAAGCAAATACTTTACTTTCAAATATTTGTTCATTATTTTGTTGAATTGGTTCTTGACCTTGAATTATTGGTCTTCCATAATAATAACAACTTGATAATAATTCTAATCCATAACTTTGTCTATGACTATATCTTACTACTATATCATTATAAGGACTATAATAATTTGTTACATTTGAAATATATAATAATTGTCTATCTTTATTTTTACCACTATTACCACCAATATTTTCATTTTCATCATTAAATACACAAAAAAATTGTAAATAATCATCAATTGTAATATGTTCTTAAAACATTACTAAAGTATATTGTCTTTTAGTTTGTACTGTTTTAAATATTTGATTATTTGGTAAACCACTAAAATCAACACCACTTGTATCATCAATTAAATAAGCATTTCAATAATCACCAATTTTATATTGTTTTGTATAAAATTCATCTTGACCTGTAACTTTATGAGTTACTGGGTCAATTTTACCTTTATTTTTTTGATATATTTTTGTACTATTTTTTCAAATACATACAACTGGAGTATTACCAGTTAATATTAATTCATATTGACCAAAATCACTTATTTTACTATTAATTGGTTTATAACCAGTTTCAGTTAAAGGTATTGCACCATTATTTATAATAAATGGAAATATTTTTCAATGTGATTGTTTTTTAATCATTATTTGTTGCATCTTTAATCTCATGTGAGCGTGTTTCATTAATTGTATTTGTTGATGTCTGTTCATTATTATTACCTCCTAAATCTTTATTTAATTTTTGATTTTCATTAATAATATCTTCTAATTTATTTTCAGACATTAATTGGTCAATATTATCATATTCACCAATTGCTTCAATTATTGTCATTGTGCCATTATTTAATCTTGAATTAATAATTTGGTCTTGTACTATTTGGTCAGTCATAGCAATTGGAATAAATTTAAAACTATAAGGTCTTTCTCCAATACCATTTCATAAATTTTCACTAATAAGTAATAAATAAAATATACGATAAAAATAAGCACTATAAAATGCTATTTTTATTTCTGTAGTTTCCATATCATATTTATTATTAAACATACTTTGTGTTTTATTAGTATAAACATCATTACCATGTTCATCATAATCATAACCAGCACCATTAAATATTGCTTTAGCAGTACCATTATAATCTAATCAATATTCATTAAATTTTGGGTCACCTTGAATAATTTGCATACCACCATTACCATTTTTATCATATCCAGCACTACCAACATTAACAAACATATCTTTTTTAGGATTTTCTGCAATATTACCATTTTCTTGCATTTCTTTAACTGTTTCATTATCTAATGTAGCAAATAAAGTAGTAACATTTAATTCTCTTTCTAATCTTTTTTGTCTAATTACAAGATTTAAATCTCAAATTAAATCTCATACTGGTGTACAATCTGGATAAGCATTTAAAGTAGTTGCATTACCATATAAATTTATTATTGGTAAATTTGTTATTTCAAAAATAGGTATATAATTAAATGGATTTTTAATTTCATAAATTTTTAATGGAATAATATTTGGTTTTAATTTTGTTCTTGTAGAACCTAAAATAATATCTTTGTTATTATCTGTATATGTTTCATATTTAACTTTTCCGTTTTGTATTGTTACTCATGTTAAAGTTGCACTATCTGCTTGTTCATTAATAAAATAAAATTCTGATGATTGTTCTTGTTCATTATATTTAGCAACTCTACCAAAAAAAACTATTAGGTAATATTTTAAGTTATTTACTATTATCTTCATTAACTATAATCATAATAAATACTTTACCCATTAAACTATTTTGTAAACCAAATTTATAAAATTTTTCTAATCATTTATTTTTTAAATTCATTTCATTTAAATAATCTAATATTTCTTTTTTACTTGAATTAAATAAAAAAACCTTTACTTAATCATAATTTAGTTGATTTTTGAGCAATAATCATAGGTATATCAATATATCAATTACTTTTATCACAACTTAAATATTCCATTGTATTTATCATAATTCATCACCATTAAATTTATTTTTATTAATTAATAATTTATTATTAATACCATTAATTAATCATTTCATTTCATGCATTAAAGCATACATATCACTATCTCAAGTATCATCATGTAAATCTAACATTTTAGGAGTATTATTATTACTATCTAATTTCTTTTTATCTAATCATTGCATTAAACTATATTGTCTTTTAGTTTCTGGACATTTTTATCAATTAAAACTAATAATATTTTTAAGCATACAAATTGTTGTAAAATCAATTCTATCATTTAAATATAAAATTGATTTATCTACTGCTATAAATTTTAATAATGTTATATTACGTTTTTTAACTCAACTTTTTAAAACATCAATAAATACTAATCCACCATTACCATAATCAACATAACAAATAAAACCAAATAACATTGCTATATAACGTTTACTTTCATTTAAATAATAATTAATAATATCATTTGCTAAAGTATCAGTATCTTTATATTGCATAGTAACATTACTATGATAAAATTCACTTTCTTTATGCGCTATTCTACTATTTTCATTTTCACCAATAAATCATAAACTTCCAGCAGTAGGATGACCACTTGAACTTGTTGCCATACCAATATCTAATCCACCAGTTAATCTTTCTACTTGAAAATCTAATTTAGTTCCTACTTTATCTAAATATCTTGCAAATATAGCACCAGTAAGAATACTAGGAACTCCATAATATCAACTTTGTGCTTTAATAGGGTCTAATACTTTTAATTCTTCTAAATCATTAATCATATCTAATGTTAAATTATGAGCATTTACTTTTCAATTTGAATAATGAAATAATTTAAATATATTATTATCAAATACTGAATTAATTTGTTCATTATTAGTTTTCATAATTTCTAAATTAAAAGGTACTATTTTATTCATATATTCAATAAAATATTGATAAATATTATCTGGATTACAAATTTTTATTTTAATTCTTTTTTTAGCATTACCTAATTCAAATGTAATTGCTTGAAATTCTTGTTGACTAAATTCATTTGCTTCTTCACATCATTCAATTGCTAAATCAAAACCTTTAATTTCACTACGAGAAAGTCCTTTTAAAGGTATTCTATCATTTGAATTACTATATACACCCATAACTCTAATAAATTATTTACTACCTTTAAAACGAAAATCTGCTTGTTTATTTGGATATTTTAGACTAAAATTTTTATAATCATTTAATCCAATTGTTATTAAAGCATTATATATTTCTTTAACTAAATCATTAATATCTTTATTTAATTTTCTAAAACAATATATAGCAATTGATTTATTATTTTTAATTGAAATAGCAATTAATATTGCTAATTCTTCAGCAATACTATATTTTTTACTTGAATATCTACTTCCACTTAAATTATATTCGCTATGAGTAAAATCACTTTTATTTAATAATAAATAACTAATTTCATTTAAATAAGTAAATTCTTTATTCATAATATTATTCCTGTAATTCTTCTAATTTTAAAAGTTGACCATATCTTATAGGGTCACTAACAATAGCGATTGTATCCTTCTGCATTTGTAAAGAAAGCATTATTCTACCATTAATATTATCTCAATCCAAAGTTTGAACCTCAGTATTTAACTCACAATATAAAAATTCTTTACAAATAAAAGCAAATTTTTTAATACTTGTTTGACTTTCAAAATTATAATAAATTTTATATTTAGTATTTGTTTTAAAAATATATTTAATGTGATTTATATTAACTTTTGTTCAAACTTCTTTTCATTGTGGAATACTTGGAATTGGTTGTATTTTATTATCAACATATCTTTTATTTACAGCATCTTGTGGTTGTGTAGGGTCTCCTATATCAACAATTCTATTATTATTTGAAGTAATAATTCTTTTTTCTTTAGGTTGAATAATATTAGGAGAATTAGGGTCTATTATTCATAATGATTCACCACTACCACCATTAGCACTAATAATATCATCATCAATAGTAATATTTTTACCTGCTGTTAATTTATCTTTTTTTTATCTAATAAAATATCAACATATACTTTATTAGTTGCATCAGTTAAAAATGTATGTGTACCAACATCAATAAGTCTTCTACCATTAACATCAATACCTTTATCATCTTTTGGAGCAATAAAATTAGGATTTTCTTTATCAACTTCTCATAATGAATTATCAATATCTGTTTTAATACGAGTAGTATCAATATTAACTATTGGTCTTAATAAATTTTGTGGATGACTAATAGTAATTTTAGTTCTAGAATCTAATGATTTTATATTATTATATGGTATATATGCATTTAATGGACTATCTTCACCACAATTTGAAATAAATTTATTAAATCAATTATTTTTTTGTGGTTCTATATCTTTTAATTTAAAACCTTTAATATTTGGATATTCTTTAATTTTTCTTAAACAATTAAATACTTCTGGTGGTATAAAATAAGGGTCATCTGGATTAGTTTCACTATAAGTTAATCCACCTTGACTAATTGAACCTTGACCACGTAAATAATCTACATCTTTAGTTAATAAAAATCTAACATAATGAGTAGTTGCTGTTTGAATATTATCAGTAAAATCAGTTGTTGTTATTTCTGGTCATTTTTTTGAAATAGTAAAACCACTTAAATAATCAATATTACTACTTGCTACAGATATTGCAAATCAAATTTCATTATCTGGAGTAGTAACTTTATCAAATAATAAATCATTAAAATATTTAGATGATTTAAATTATTGAACTGTTATAAATAAAATTGGGTTTTTAATAGCCATAATAATTTACTCCTTAATGTAAAATAAAGTGTATTTAAACCCTTTAAATTTTAAATTTAGTTGCTTTTTATTTATCTTTTTCAGTTAATTCTTTCTTTTTAGATTTTTGTAATAAAACAAAATTATCTACTTGTTCTTTATCTACATTAAAACTATCAAGTAATTTTGCAGTTGATGTAGTTTCTAATTGTAAATGAGTATTTAATTGTTTAATATTTGCTGTAATAAATTCTAATTATTTATTACGTTTTAATTCTTTTGCTAAATTTGATTGTTTTGTTTTTTTAATTAATTTGCCAAATAATAGAAATGCTAAAGTAATACATATTCCACTAGCAACTGCTCCTCCTATTACTGCTGATATTAATTCTATTGAAAAATTAATTTTTTATTCCTCCAATTGTATTTTATTTGAATGTTGTTTACATAAATGACATTCTTTTTTATGTTTTTTAATTTTTTTATATTGATATATTAAATAAGCACTTGTAATAATAATTGGTATAGTTATTAATAAATATTTAATTAATTTTCCATAATTACCTAATTTAGTTACTAAATTTAATCCAATATGACCAAACATAGGAAATAAAGTTAATATTAAATGGTCTGGTCAAGTAAAATTATATTGATTAGTATAATTACCTATTCCCAGTGATATTGGTATTTTAGGTATTAATCAAGTTGTTATTGTAAAAAAATAATGTTATTAACATACCAATAATATGAATAGTTATTTTTAAAATATTTGATATTAAAATTTTTATTTTATCTATATGAGTACTATTTTTATTAAATCAAATTTTATTTAATCTTTTATATTCTTTATTATCTTTACTTAATGGATTAATAGTATTTCATATACCAATTGGTTTAATTGGTGTATCTAATTCAATAATAATTACCACCTACTTTCATTTTTTATAAAAATTAGAATTTCTTTTAATTTTTATATATTTATTTGTATGTAAAGATTTTTTTAATAATTGTTTTCTTTCATATCTTCATTGATTACTTCCTATTTCATTTTTAGATAAAGTTTTATATTCTTTTAATTTAAAAAATCCCTTTTCTAATCTATTAATAAAATTCATAGTTTTTTGTACATTAATATTATTTGGATAAATTACACTAGTATCTTGTGAACCATAATATTTACCTTTTTTTGCTAATTCACTTTTAACATATTTTCTTAATTTACTTGGTAATCATTTTCTATTTCAAAATTTTCAAAATATAGTTCCAGCACCAGTACCATTTTTACCTTTTGCTTGTGTCATTAATATTCATATTTCTTGTGGAAATGCTGGATAAGTATAAGGACCATATCATATTTGTTTTTTATCATTATCACTTTGAAATAATGTTGTTAAAGTTCCAATTTTTAAATTTTTATTATCAACAATAAATCTTCCTTTTTTAAATCATGAACTTGATAATACTTCTCATTCATTATCTGGTATTTCTTCTTCATTTTCTTTAAATAAATTATTAAATTTATTTACATAATTTTTAACTGTTCTAATTTCTGCTGGCATAATAGATTTTTTAAAACTATTTATTGGATTTTTAAATTTATTAATTTCATGTTGAAGTATACTTAATTAACTTGTTTTTAATATAGTTATTAATTTTTTAAGTATATTTGGATTTAAAAATGAATAAGGTTGATGTATTTCATTTTCATTAACATTTTCACTATCAAATACTGCTTTTAATGATTGATTTTTATAATAATTTTTTAAAGCATTTATTACTGCTAATTTAATATCATTACTTGCTAATGCATAATATATTCATTCAATAATTAAAGGAAACGTTATAAACTCATATGATTATAATCTCAAGTTAATGAACTATTATCATCATTTAATGGTACTTCGCTCATATTATCACTACCATATTGAGTATTTGTTTCACTATTAATTGAAAATCTATTATAATTGATTAACTGTGCTGTTTCATTTGTAAAACTTGTTTCTTGCATTTCTACATCAAATTTTCTTTCCATAGGTAATAAATTATGAATAATTTCACTTGCACCAGAAACAATAGTTGGAATGGCATAAGCATTATTAAAATCATTATTAATACCCATAGCAACTCCAGAAGATATTAAACAACCACCAGTTGCCATATTTGCTATTTTACGTATAGTTTCAAATTTATTTGGAATTAATTCTAGAATTCCATTAATAAGATTTGAAATACCATAAGCATTTAAACTAATATAAGTATCTCAATCCATAAAATATTGTTTATCATTATTACTAAATAATAAATCTGGTGGAAAAGGGTCTACTGTTTTTGTAGTAATTGGATTTTCTGTTGGATTGGAATTAATAGAAGAGTTAGTAAATTTACTATAATTTGCTAAACCAATTGTTTTTAAACCTAATAATATTTTTTTAGAACTATTAATTGAACCTAATACTGGATTTGCAATTACTTGCCCATAATAAGCACTTGTACCTATCATTGCACAAATTGGACTTATACCAGCTCTAATTAATTTTAATAAAGTATAGTTATTCAATGGTGTAGTCTCAGCATGTTGTGGCATTTTTAATTTCTCTTTTTAATAATTGATTAGTTTTTTTAATTTGAATTCTAACTGTTCCTTGACAATGAATATTATCTCCAACACATATAGCAAAATTATCATGTACATTACTTACTATAAAATAATCATTTCTTAATTTAGGATATTCATCTAATAAAATTGCTCTTATATCATTACTTGTAGTTAAATCTTCTGGTTTAGGATAATAAATAGTAATATGTGCTTTTTCATTAAAATATTTATATATAAATTCCATAATTATTTTTTAGTAAATTCTAGTTTTACTGTTCCATAATAATCTTTATTATTACCATAAATAATAGCACTTGTTGATGTAATATTACTAAATGTTTTTTTACCTTTTTCATAACCATTATTACCAATATTTATTATTATATTTTCTAATTCATCATTAGTAGGAGTAGTTCCTGCCATAGTAATTTTTCCTAAATTTTTATAATAAATTACATCTTGTAAATCTAAAATATTCATATTATCATAATCAGTACTTTGGTATGTTGCATTAATATTAGTTTTATCAACTTTATAATTTTTTGCTCTTGCTTCTTTAATTTCATCTATTGTTGGCATTTTTTCTTGAATAATATACATTAAATTAGGTCTTATTGCTGCTGGTAATAAACATAATGCTTTACCAATAATACGAATATTATCTGTAGCATTATCTAATTTATTTCTTACTTTAGTAAATGAAATAGGCATACCTCACATATATCTGTTATAAACTACACCAAATAAATCTAATAATTTATAATCTTTTTCTAAATGCATACCAGAAACAGTATCATGAATAAAATCTTGTTCTAAATAAAAACTTTCATAAAATTCCATTCCCATAATTTGATTTGTATATCTTTTACCAGTTGCTAAAGTATTTGCTGCAATTTGTCCATAATTTAATAATATAAATGCTTTTGCAAGATTAAAACTACTATCAATACCACAAGCACCAGTTAAATCTGCTTTATTAATACCAACTGTAATATCATCTACTTTTTTAATTAATTTATTATTTCTTTCTCCAATTGTATAATAAGCATTTAATGCTTGTTCTTTAGTCATATTATTTAAATTTAAAGGTAATACTAATGATTTAGCAATTGCATAATCTTTTGTACCTTGTAAAAATATTAATTCAAAATTTTCTCTTAAATTTCTCATAAATGAACTTGTTCAATTTGAAACAATTTGTGTTGCTACATTTGCTGGTGAAGTCATAAATCTTTCAATATCAAATTCTGGAATATTAAAATCAATTGTTAATTCTTTATCAAAAATTAATGTTGTTGTTTTAACTATTCCTTTTTGTCTTTTAGTACCAGTAAATTCATCTCATGTTGAACCTCATAATACACGAACAGTTGCTCTATAAATTGCCATTGCTACACCACTAATATTTGCTATTTGGTCAGCAGTAACAGTATTTCTCATAAATAAAGTACTTAATTCACCACGAACTTGTGCTTCAATTACACTTAAAACAACATTTTCAGTAGGAGAATTACCACCAATAATAAATGCTTTAGGTATTTGCGGAATTGCCATTTTATCCTCTTTCTATTTAATAGATTGAAATGCATTTCCTCTTGCTAAATTTATAAGTTTTTCTAATTCATTAACATCAGCAATACCTGTAGTTTTTGCTTTTTCATTTAATTTCCTTTCTAATTCTTCTGGATTAATACTATTTGTATGTAAATCTAAAATAGTTTTAGGATTAAAATCATTTGAATTAAGTTTATTTTCTTGTTTAATAGGTTCTATTTTATCAATTAAAAAATCTTTATAATCTTCATTTATTTTATTAAATGCTTCTTGTTTAGATAAAGATTTATAATTATCAATACTCATTAAATTTTTAATTAAATTTACTTTTTTAGTATCTTTAATATTAGAAAATAATTTTTGCTCTTCAAAACTATTAATTTTATTTTCATATTCTTTTATTTTTGTTTCATATTCACTTAATTTAGGTTCTAATTCTTTTTTAAGAAATTCATCTTTTGCTTGAGCATATACAACATTTTTTTGTTGTTTTAAAGTTTCTTGTAATTCTTAAAAAGTATAAGTTTCTTTTTTTTTCTTTAACTTCAAAATTAGACATAAAAATACTCCCTTGTTTAATAATCGCTTTTTTGATAATCCCTTGTAACTTATGTTAAAAATAACATAATCGCTTTATTATATTATATCATTTTTATCGTTTAAAATAAAAGAAAAAAACCTATATTTATTATAGGTTTTTAATCATTATTTTCTATTTTTCTTGGTTCACAAAGATTAATAATTATATTACTTTTTGAGTTATTTTCTTCTAAATTATTTTGTAAATCATCAAATTCTTCTGGATGACATTTTCTTAAATATTCTCATTGATATTTTGGGTTTTTCATAGCATTTCGTAATAAATAATTAGCAATTTTTTGACATGCTTTATCATAATCTTTCAAGAAATTTTGTTGTCATTTTGTCTGGTAGCGTCGGCAATCAAATATATATTTTCTATCAATTCCTAATGCTAAATTTAAACCAGTTTTTGTCATTCTTGTTGGAACATTTTTATTATCTCTAAAATATTCATTTATCTTTTCTTTATAATTTCCTAATTCTTTTCTTTTTGCTGGCATATTATCACCTTATTTTAAAACATATATATTTAATTATATCATTTTACAATTATCATATTTCCAAACTTTATTTCTAAAATTACTATAATCAAAATCATAAATTAAGAAAGGAAATAATATTATGATTTTTCTTAACAATGAACTTAATTATGATGAACTTGATAATCAAATTAAAAATAATGGTTTAAATTATTTTACAAATCTATTAAAAGCATATGATGATTTTTGACATCAAAATATATATGATAAAACTAAGCATAAATATGTTAAAACTGCTCCAAGAAGTCCAAATACTCAATATGGTAAAATAAATAATTTTTATCGTAGATGTTATTTAATATTAGAAAATAATGAATATTATTATTCTTTAGATGATTATATAAAAATTAAAAAAAGAAAAAGAACACTTACAAGTTTAGAGCATACAATAATAAAAAATTCAGGCAATGGTAAAAGACAATCTGATGTACAAGATACTATAAAAAATACTAATTTTTCTAAAACATATATGACTAATTTAATGAAAAATGCAGTAATAGGTATTGAAGAAATAAAAGAAAAAAAAGTAGTTTTACCAAATGAAAAATTATTTGTAAATATGTATGATTGTTTTATAAGTTCTTTATTTGATAATAAAAAACAAAAAAATCGTATTCGTACAATTAGTGCAAATAAAGGTAAAGATTTAGAAAAATCTACTAAAAGTAGAAATGTTTTAAAAGATAAAAAAATTACTTATATGAAAACTAAAAATGATCAAAGAATTAAAAGACAAGAATTAATTAATAAAATTTATGAATTTCTTGATTTACAATATATTTATTCTAAAAGTAGTTTAGTATTTATTGGTGATGGTGCGCCTTGAATTAAAACTACTTCTAAAAACGAAAATATTCCTTATGTAATTGATAGACATCATTCATTTAAAGCACTTAAAAAAGGATTTATTATTAATAGAAAAGTAAATAATAAAAAATTAACAAATGCATATGAATTATTTGTTAATGGTGAATATTATCAATTATTAGATTTTTTAAAAGAAAATAAAGTTGATGAGCAAATATATAAATATGTTAAAAACAATAAAGAAGGAGTTATAAATCAAAAAGAAAATTGAAATCAAGGAGTTTGTGCTGAAAGCGATGTATCACATTTAGTTAAATCTTTAAAAGGATATGGTGCTAAAATTTATAATGATAAAGTACTTGATAATATGCTTATAATTAATTCAGCAAGAATTAATAAATTAAATCTTTTACTTTAATATTTTAAAACTTAATAAATTTAAACCTAAATAGTTAGGAATTTTTAGTTTAGATAATTGTAAAATAATAACTTAAAACACTTGATTATAAATGTAAAAAGGTATATAATATAACCAATAATTAATAATTTAATGTTGTCTTTTATTTAAAGAAAATTAAATTATAACTATTAACTTTACTCACCCTTAATTTTAAATGAACAAGTTAAATTTAAAGCAAATGAAGAATCAAATAATTCTTTTAAAAAGTTGGAAAATAATAATGATAATTTTGAATATTTTGAAGATTTAAAAAAAACAATTTAATGATCATCATCTTTTATTTGATGGCAAAATTGATTTTGAATCATTTATTAAAACAATTAGTAATTATCATATAAATGCAAACATCGATGAATTAAAAACAGCAATATGTCGTTTTTATAATATTTTAGTTCAATTATATGGAAAAAATAATGTTTTTAAAATGTTAGAAAAAATTGAATTAGATCAAAAATTGTGAGAACAGTCTAAAAATAAATATGTCAGGAGAATCATATTTTGGTTCTTGTAATGATAATATGTGTAATACTAAAATAATACTTGATACAGATTTTTAGAGATATAAAGTATGGAATGGAAGTTATGGTACATGAATATGGTCATATTTTGGATTCTTTAATTCGTAATAAACAAAATAATAATTTTGATGCAAGAAAATATATGATTTCATCATTATCAAATGGAACTAAGATTAATAATAAATCTTATCAAAAAATTTTAAGTTATGGTATTGTTAGAAGTTGATATGGAAGAACATCATATATTGACTTATTTCCATAAGCTTTTGGTCGTTAAATAATGACTCCTGAACAAAATCGTGATTTTGGATGAGAAAAATTAGATAAATTTTTTCGAATAGATTTACTTAAATTATTATAATAATAAAAAATATATTTTTATAGTCATAATAAGGACAAAATAAACTTTGTCCTTATTATTAATTTTGTTTATTAATTAAAAATTGTAAATACAATTAATAATTGTTCATTATGTTATGAAAATTAATGTTGTTTAATGCAATGTTAACATATGTCATACGACCAAATGAAGAATTTAAAAAACAATACCATTGAAAGTAAATATTATCATTATCATGTCAAAGATCTAAGTTAAGAGCAATTTCTGTTCCTCATACTCCACCATCTTTAGTATTAATATAAGCAATAAAAAGAATATTAGCATTACAGGGGTTTTTATATTGTTCCATTTTTGCAGTATTAGTTGATAGTGTTGGACTACTTTCAATTCCTGTTGAAGTTAATACTTTGAAATATGAATTAATAAAAGAAAAATTTGGATACATATTACTGAAGGTATTTCAGTCTCTCGCATAATTGCTTCACTTAAGAATATTATAAACATTAGAATTATAAGTAGCGATTGATGTTCCATTATGTCAATCTGAAAAAGAATATTTTATTTTATCATTAATAATATTATTAGTGTTTTTTCAATTATTATAATAAATAGCAACTAGATTATTACTTTTATCAAAAATTCAATTTAATGAATAGTTTTTAGTAGTTAATGTTAGTGGTGATTTATTCAAAAAATTATAAACATTTTGATTATCAATAATTAAATTAACAATGTTACTAGTTAATTGATTGTTAATTTGCCCTTTTAAACTAGTTTGATTAATAAAATACATTGCTAAGTTATTAGCTATTGTCTTACTAATTTTATTATCATGTGTTGCTTTAGCAATATAATATAAACCTAGTGTTTCATTTAGATTATTGCTATTTTCAACTTTATCAGCACCTGCTTGTTGTGAAATATCAATATGTTTTTCAATATCACCTTGTTGAATATATTTTCAATTATTATAACCAGTAAAGTATGAATCAGAATATTAAATTTTACTATATGGATTATAATTATCTTTAATAATAGTTACTTTTTTGTGGCTGTTCATTTCTTATTTTGTATTTTCAATATTTACTTTATCTTTATCTGGAATATTTATATTATGGTTATAAACTAGGTTACCATAGTTATCTACTAAAAAAGTATTCCTTGCTTTAAGAAAAGTGTATTTTGCTAAAGATAATGTATCATAACTATAAAATTTATGATCTGTTATTGATTGATTAGTAATTCACTCACTATTGCTTAAATAGTTAAATTGGTTATTGAATGAAGCATTATTTTCTTCTAATTGATTTATTAGTACAGTATTTTCAATATTTATATTATTAATATTGTTTCCTAAAAAAGTTAAAGGTGGTATCACACACTTAAAAAAATTAAATATTTATTCATAATTTTATACCTCTATTTTTTAAATAATTATTTAAAAAATTAATAAATATATATTTTATAACACTTTAGTCATTAAAAAATGTTGATTTAATTATAAACATTTTATTTGAAATTAGCAAAAACTAAAAAACTTAAATAAATAATGTGTATTAAACGTACTTTACAATATGTTTCAATATTAATAATTTGCATATTAAATAAGTCCTTTTTTAAGTTATAATATTTATTTATAACCCAATGAAAAAAATAATACGAATTTATTGGAAAAATATTATTATTATGATAATATTCTACAAAAGAATATAAAATTTTTTAATCCTCTTATTTTAATTTTAAAATAAATGGGTTTTTTATTTTTAGAAAGGAAGAAAAAATAATGGCAGCTGAAACTTATATTAGAAAATTAAAATTATCGCCAACATTTGCATTCACAAAACAACAAATCCGTTCATTGACAAAAGAGCAAAGAGAAGCGATTGATAAAAAACAAATACCAGTATTTACAACGGAACAAATGAGAACATTCACACTTGAACAAATGGAACAACTTGCAATTGATCCAGGTCTTATTTATGAAGTCATGAGATTATCAGAAGAAGAAGAACAAGTGGAACTGGCAAAAAAATTATCGTTAGAAAAAGAAAGACAATCTGACATAATAGTAAAAGAATTTAAAGAAACATCAATGCCCTCATCACAAAAATTTAAAGTAGAGACAAAAAAAATTAGTTACTGAAGAGGAAATACTAAAACAAGAAGTAAGACCCAAAGGAAGTAAGATTGTTCAACCTCAAATTCAACATACAAATAATAATCATCAAGACAAGGGAATAATTTCCAAACCAACCATTTCACCATCTCTTTATGAAAGTAGTTTAGATTTACAAGCAACCAATGAAGATGATGAATTTGGTTTTGTAGTTGTTGATGAACCTTATAAAACATTACAATCAGAAGAAGTATCTGAGAAAGAAAGAGAAGATATTGATAGAGCAATTACATTAGAGGCTTTATCATTAAAAAGACAAGAAAGAAATAATAAAGTAATTGGTTTATATTTAGAAGAACAAGAAGAACTTGAAAAATCAGCAAAAAGACAATCAAATTTAATGAAAGTAATCAAAAAAATCTGAAATAGAAGAAATTAAAGTTTTAGAACAACAAAAAATAAATAAATTTTTAAATTTATTTATTAAATTAGTAACTTTTGGAAAAATTAATAAAAATAAGAAAATTAAATTAGAAATTAGTAAAAAATAAAAAAAATATCAGAATCATGTAGTAAAAAGCCAAAAATAAATCCAACATTATTTTCAAAATCATCTGGAAAAGATTTTAATAAACAACAAGTAAACAATGACTCAACAAACGCACCATTAACAAATTTAAATAAACCAAGAACATCACAAATGTAAAATATTAAGAAAAGAGTTATCTTATTTAAGATGAAATATTATTTTTTTATCTTGGGGTGAACTTTTCTTTTTTAATTTGTTAAAAGATTCAAATTAGTTAAAATAAAATTATATTTTTTGTTATTATTATTTATACTTTTTTAATTATTTTTAAAAAATTACCTATTTTATTAAGAATATTGTTAATATTATATTAAATAATAACTATTATAAATTTAAGGAGAAATTATGGAAAATAAAATTAATTTAGATAAATTAACTATTAATTCAATTCGTATGTTAGGAGTACAAGCAGTTAATGCTGCTAAAAGTGGCCATCCTGGTATTGTTTTAGGTGCTTCACCAATGACTTTTTCTTTATTCAAAAATCATTTATCTTTTAATCCAAAAAATCCAAAATGATTTAATCGTGATCGATTTGTTTTATCAGCAGGTCATGGTAGTGCTTTATTATATTCAATATTACATCATGCTGGTTATAAATATACAATCAATGATATAAAACAATTCCGTCAATTAAATAGTAATACACCTGGTCATCCCGAATATCATTTAGACTATGGAGTAGAGACGGCTACTGGACCATTAGGTCAGGGTATCGCTAATGCTGTTGGAATGACACTTACTGAGAGTTTTCTTGGTGCTAAATATAATCAAAAAGATCTTAATATTATTGATCATTATACATATGCAATTTGTGGTGATGGTGATTTACAAGAAGGTATTGCGCAAGAAGCACTTAGTTTTGCTGGACATTTTAAATTAAATAAACTAATTATTTTATATGATTCAAATGATGTTCAATTAGATTCATCTGTTAAATTAGTATATTCAGAAAATTTAAAAATGCGTCTTCAAGCATTAGAGTGAAATTATTTAAAAGTTGAAGATGGTGAAGATGATAAACTTATTTCTGAAGCTATTAAAAAAGCAAAACTTAGTGATAAACCAACTTTAATTGAAATTAAAACTATAATTGGTTATGGGGCTAGTAAACAAGGAACACCCAGTGTTCATGGCTCTCCTTTAATGGAAGATATTAAAACAGTTGCTAAAAATTTAAACTGAGAATATCCTGAATTTACTGTTCCAAAAGAAGTAAGTACTTATTTCACACAAACAGCACTTAATCATGGTTCTAAAATAGAATTAGTTTGAAATCAAAAAGTTAAAAAATATGCAAAATTATATCCAAAATTGTATAATGAAATTAAATCAGCATTGAAAAATGAAATTTTTAATGAAGATTATCAATTAAATAAAATTGATTGAACTTCAATTATTGGAGTAAATCCACAAGCAACAAGAGTAGACTCTGGTAATATTTTAAAACTTTTATCAGCTCATTGTCCAACATTAATTGGTGGTAGTGCTGATTTAGCTGGCTCAACTAAAGCATTAGTAACAGATAAAGACTTTTTACCTCTTGAACATTCAGGAAGACATATTCATTATGGAGTAAGAGAATTTGGAATGGGCGCTATTGTTAACGGTATGACGTTACATCAAGGCACAATTCCTTTTGGTTCTACTTTTCTTGTGTTTAGTGATTATATAAAGCCTGCATTACGATTAGCAGCTTTAATGTCAATTCCATCTTTGTTTATTTTTAGTCATGATAGTATTGCAGTTGGCGAAGACGGTCCTACCCATGAACCAGTTGAACAACTAACAATGTTAAGAACTATTCCTAATTTTAATGTAATTCGCCCCGCTGATACAAAAGAAACAATTGGTGCATATTTAATGGCATTATCTAGCAAAACTAACCCTAGTGCTATTATTATTACTAGACAAAATTTACCACAACTTGCAAATAGTAATATTGAGGCAGTTCAAAAAGGTGCTTATATTATTAGTAAAGAGAAGAGTAGTAAAGCTTTAGATTTAATTATTATTGCTACCGGTAGTGAAGTTTCGTTGGCTATTGCTAGTCAAGAACAACTATGAAGTGATCAAAAACTTAATGTTCGTGTAGTTTCAATGCCTTCTACTTTTATTTTTGATAAACAAGATAAAACATATCAAAATAAAATTTTACCTAATGATATTATAAAAGTTGCTATTGAAATGGGTTCTAAAGATAGTTGATATAAATATGTTGCAGGTAATGGCTTTGTTATTGGCTTAAGTACTTTTGGTATTTCTGCACCTGATAAGGTAGTACTAGAAAAATATGGCTTTACATCAAATCAAGTGTGTGATAAAATTAATAAGTTTTTAAACAGTAAGTAAGGAGAAATTAATAATTATGGTTTGATGAGCAGTATTAATCATTGGCATTGCTAGTGCGTTAATTGGTGGATTAGTTGGTTTTATTGTTACTAAGAAGATTTTCGAAAAACAATTACAGAAAAATCCTCCTATTAATGAAAATATGATTCGTGCAATGTATTTACAAATGGGGCGTAAACCTACTGAATCTCAAATTAAATCAGTAATGCAAGCAATGAAACGTCAACAAAGTACTACTAAAAAACGATAATTTTTATTCATTATATTTGTGATAAATTTAATGTTTTATATATCCGCTTGTTGATGGCTTATTTTGTGGATAATTTTATTCTTTTAATTCTTGTTTAATTTTTTTCTGTCATTTTTTTTCTTTTTCTTGATTAGTATTTAATTTATTAATGTTACATTTAAATATTTTCTTTATTCTTTGTTCAATTTTTAATTTTTTTTCTTATCGATTTTTAATCAAATTAATATTAAATTTTCTTTTATATTTTTTACTGAATTATTTGTATTTAAATGTATTAATATATTATCTTTAATATCATGAAATAATGAGTTATTTGAAAATTCTGGCCTGTATTTAATAATTTCTACTTTCGCCTTATTTGTAATATATTCTTCATACTTTTGATAAAATATGTTTTCTAATATATTTTTTATGTTTTTATCATAAAATAAACTATTATTAATAATGATAGTCAAAGCCGTATCACCATTTTGGTTTGCGTGATTGATATTAGCGCCATTTTCTATTAAAATTTTAATGGAATCTATAAGTTGATAATAATGACTTGCTACTATTAAAGTACTATCACCATTTTGGTTTGTATAATTTAGATTAGTATTTTTTTCTATTAAATTATTGCTACTTTTTTTTATTTCAGAACTAATTTTTTCTTCTTTAATTATATAATCCCAATAATTAAAATATGTAATATTTTGATATGAAGTGACAGAATTTAAAATAACTGATATTATTTTTTCACCATTAATATCTTTATCATTCATTATTTTGTTCCTTCTTTTTGAAATCAAAAACCCATTTATTTTAGTGAAAAATAAATGGGTTAGAAACATATATTAAATTATAATTATATTATAACACTTTTAGTATTAATTTTATTATCGTTTAAATCATTTTTAAATCTATTTCTATTTTTAATATTATTTATATGTATATAAAAAAATCAGTATGGAAATTATCCCCGCATGTACTAGTGTGGAGGAAAAAATGAATTGAAATGAATTCAATAGCATATTTCAAAATGAAAATGATTGTTTGAAATATATAGCGAAGTTGAAAGTAATGAAATTTATCAGGTGTGCTTCTTCTATTTTTAATGTTTCTGATTTAAGAAGAATAAGATGTTTGAAATGTCATCAAACATTTAGTATTCTTCATGACACAATTTTTCACAAGTCACAAACACCTTTGACATCTTGGTTTTATCTCATCTTTAGATGAATAAACACCAAACATGGAATTCCATGAACAGATTTTGCAAGGGAATTGGGTGTGACATATAAAACAGCTTGAAGAATGGGTCATGAAATCAGAACTAGAATTTGGAATCAAGATGCAGGGTTCATTGATGATGGCACAGCACAGATGGATGAAATGTATACATGTAGGTTTTATTCAACAATGAAGATCCTTGTTGAATAAAACCTTGATTGTTGGAGTTTATGAGAAAACCAGCAACAAACTAATTGTGAAAGTATTGAAAAAAGCAGATGAGAAAAACCTTTTATGATTTGCATTGAAACACATTTCTACTGGGTGTTGTCTATTTACGGATTCTTGGAAGGAATATGGAGGTTTCAAAAACTTCTATCACAAAAATGAAATCGTAAATCATGAAGTTGGGTATGTGTCATCAACAGGTGTAAACACAAACCAGATTGAATCTGCATGAAAACACATCCGACGAACTTTCCGAACACACATAAAATTTTCAAAACACAATATTCATTTATATGCAAAAGAAGCTGCATATAAATTCAATAAGATAGCTAGTTTTGAAACTATAATTTTGTGTTTGATTTAAATACATGTGGAGATAATTTCCTAGATAGGCTTTTATCTCCGTTTATGTGATAAAATTTAAAAATAGTACATAAAAGGATAAAAGCCATCAGTATTAATAAGTAAATACTGATTTAATATTAGTTATCTTTTAGTGATAGTGCTGTTAATAATTTATTGTATGTAGCAACATCTTGTTTTTTAAAGTATTTTAAGAAACGTTTTCTGCTTGCTACCATTTTTAACAAACTTCGTTTTGCAGTAATATCTTTTTTTTGTACTTGTAGATGGGCTGTTAATTCTAAAATTCTTTTTGTTAAATTAATAATTTGAACTGCAGAAGAACCAGTATCTTTGGCATTTAAGCGAAATTTTTTAATCAATTCATCTTGTTTAATTTGTTCCATATTTGATAACTCTCCTTTAAATATAATTCGGATTAAGCAAAGCTAATATCGGAGAGAATATTAACAATGTTAAGTCAACACGGTTATAATAGTACATTAATTTTAAACATAAAACAAGCATTTTTTAAAAAAATATTTTTATTAATTTTGTATAAAGAGATGATTTTTTATTTTTTTCTTCATTTGCTTTTTTATTTTTTTTATCAAAAATAGTCACTTTACGTTCAGTATGATTAAGAATTCTTTTACAATTATCTCAATGACGAATAATAATTAATATTCAAATTAGAGCCATAGTTATATTAACAATATAGTATTGAGTGTCTTGTTGGGAAAAAAAAGCATGCAGTGGCATATTCGGTATTCATGATAAGATAAAAGCAAGTATCATCATTAACATTGAAGATAAAGATGACATTCTACTTAAATATAAAATAAATCATCAACTAGCAATTGTGATAACGCAATAAATAGGATTAATCATTAATAGTACTCCTAATGAAGATGCAGCTCCTTTACCACCACGAAAACCATAAAATAGTGGTCAACAGTGACCAATAATTGCAGCAAGACCAGTTGGATAAATATATGCTTGTTTAAACATTGTTTCATAATTAGGATTAGTAATATTGATAAAGGTTAAACCGTATGCAATTAAAATAGGAATAGCGGGCTTAAAACCATCAATAATTAAAATAATAGCTCCTCATTTACCACCCATAACTCGTGTTGAATTAGTAGCACCAGCATTTTTAGAGTAATAATTTCTAACATCGGTTTTAAATTTTATTTTACTAATAATAATTGAAGGTGAGATTGAGCCAATTAAATAACCAATGATAATAAAAATAAAAGTTCCTAATAGATTAATATGTTCCATTTTTTTCTCCATTCTTGTGCAAGTATTATGTTAATAAATATTTTATTTTTTGGAAGTTAAATTGTTCTTTTTATATTTATTATTATAATATAAATTATAAATTATTAATGTTAATAATATGATATTAATAACTGTGCCAAAGGCATTTGCTGCTAGTAAGGGAATGTTTTTAATTAAACTAGCATAAATTATGAATGAAGTTAATCCTATTTGATATATGCTATAAGAAATTAACGATAAACCTTTTGTGTTTTTAGTTTTAATTAGTTTAATAGTTTGTGGTAAAAAGGCAACTGAAATAAAAAAGGCACCTATATATCCAATAATATCAATTGCAATATTAGACATTTTTTTCCTCCTTATTTTTTTGTTTAATTAAATTGTTAACAATAATCCCAATTATTATGAAATTTAGTATAGCAGTAATAGTTTGACAAGTAATCATGGGAATATCATTACGAAGTATGCCAAATATTAAAAAAGTAAGACCTCCCAGTTGATAGATACTATATGAAAAAATAGAAAGACCTGAAGTATTTCTTGTTTTTATTAGTTTAATAGTTTGTGGTAAGAATGCCAAAGGAATACAAATGGCTGCAAGATACCCAAATATTTCTATAAAAATGTTCATTTTTTCTCCTTTTAATTAATTTAATTTATCATAGTAATTATAATAAAATATTGTGAAAATAGTTATTTATTTTATTTTAAATAATAAAAAATGTGTTTAGCAAAACACATCATTAATTTATTTTTCTTCTTCTTTAATGAAACATTTTTTACATAAAGATTTCCCTTATTTTGTATCAAGAATGTCAAAAGGTTCAAACATCATTCCGCAATCAAAACATTTTACGGTTTTTGTTAAAGATTCATCATCAGTTTTTTTGTTTTTTTTATTGAATCATTTCATTATATCATTTCTTTCTAAATATATTAAATAAGTGTGTCATTAACACACTTATTTAATATATTTATTTAGCACAATCTTTACACAAACATTTACCATCTGCTGCTTTAGTACATTCAGATGAACTTTTCATTTTCCAACAACCATCACATTTTTTTTGATCTTTTGCTTCTCCGGTTTTATCCCTTTTTTTAAATGGTCACATGTATATAACTTCCTTTCCTCATATCATAATTACTCTACTCAATTATAACAAATTTTATTATTTTCTATGGTATTAACTATTTTTAAAACTTTTTTGTTAAATTTTTATTATTATTTTTTTCTATTTTAAGAATATTATTTTTGATTTCTTCAATTTCTTCAATATCAGTTATTCTATTAAATAAGTGAAAAAGCATATAGTTTAATTCTTTTGGTTTATGAAAGTGGTTTTTAAAAAATATTATTGTTTCATCAATAGTTGCCATTAGCGTTACTGCTTGTTTGGTGTTAATTCTATTTATACGAACAAGTGTTGGCAACTGACTAACAAACATGTAATCTTTTAAATATTTTTCTTTTTATGTATAATAGAAAATTTGAAAAGCACTAATTTTAGCACCAATTGTTTTAATAGCATTTTTTACTGCTGTAACTTGTGAATTAAGCATATTTTTGATTAATAAGGTAATAAAGATGGTAATTGTTCCAATTGGTAAAATAATTGATAAAATTAAGTCTAAGTTAACATTAAACTTTTGAGCAAATATTGATTTTAATAAAGTATAACCATTTTGGAATAAAATAACAGATAAAAATAAAGCAAAGTTTGGTGTTTTTCATCATTTATGCATACTTAATATTTCTGTTTTAATTTTTAAAATATATCAAAAGAAATAAGAAGTTAATACCAATATAATACCATAAATTAATACAATGATAGTTGTTAGAAAATTGAAAAACTAAAAATAATAGCTAAATTAACTGTAAAACCTAGATACATTTTAATATCATAAATTGGATAATCATTTGCAAATTGAGTTGTTAAACCATATTTTCTTTGAAATGCTCGACGACGATAAAGTTTAATGATGATAATAATATAAAAAAGTAAAGCAATTAAAGCGATTAAAATTGTAATAAAGATATATGAATAAGCATTTATTAATGCTATTTAAACGTTGTGTTCATGCACTTCCTCAGTCACTTATTGGTGATCATCATGTTGAGTAAAAATAAATGACATTAATGAAAAATCAATTAATGGATAATAAATATCCATTAATTTTTTATAGAAAGGAGTTTTGTCACTTTCTTGTTTTGCGTTATCAATTTGTTCTAGTAGTTCTTTAACATTATTTTGTTTATTAATTCTTGTTCTTTCATTTAAAAATAAGACTAATGCAGTAATTAGTAATGTAATAAATATTATTCAAAAAAAATAATAAAACAAAATAATGTCCTCCCAAAAAAATTATGCGGTCGTAATTTTTTAAATTGAATTTTTTGTACTTCCAAAATTTATTCCCTCCCCCAAAAAAATATTTTTTAAAATCGCTTACTTAAATTATAGCACTAATTAAAAATTCACTTATTAATTGGTAAAATTTACTAATTGTTAAATTAAATTTAAAAATTAATTATATAATTAATTTAAAATATTATTTATATTTAAGGAGAAAACATGAAAATTGAAATAGTTAATAATATTGAAATTTTAGAACAATCATTTTTGATTAGAAAAAAATTTTTTGTTAATGAGCAAAAGGTTCCTTTTGAAGAAGAAATTGATCAATTTGAAGATGTATCGATTCACTTTTTAGTTTTTGATGATAATAATAAACCAATAGCTACTAGTAGAATGCGAAAAGTTGAAGATATTGTAAAGATTGAAAGAGTGTGTATATTGCAAGAATATCGTAAATTGGGTATTGGTAAAAAATTAATGGAATTTATGGAAAAAGTTGCAATTAAAAATCAATTTAATGTTATATCTCTTCATGCCAAAATTCAATCACTAAATTTTTATAAAAATTTTGTTTATAAAGTTTGTTCTGAAATATTTTTGGACGCTGGTATTAAACATTGTAAAATGGAGAAAAAAATATATAATGAAGGTAAATTTTAAAGAATAATATTTTAAATACATTCTTTTTTAAAAACAACGAAAGGAAAAGAATATGTTTGAGTGAGTTAGAGAAATATTTGGAATAAATATAAATATTAATAACAAAGAAGCAAAAATGATAGATGCTATTAAAAATAAAAAGTTAGATGTAGTTAATAAAATATTAAAATATGATATTAATATTGATTATATTGATATAACTGGTTATACGCCTTTAATATGGGCCGCTGAAAAAATTTATCTAGAAATAGTTAATGTTTTATTAGAACATAATGCTAATATTAATTACATATCTGTAAATGGTAATACTGCTTTAATCTTAGCTGCTAAAAAAAAATATACAAAAATAGTTAATCTGTTATTAGAACATAATGCTAATGTTAGTTGTGAGGATCAATTTGGTAATACTGCTTTAATTTTCATTACTGAAAATGGAAATTTGGAAATAGTTAAAACTTTATTAACACTTAATGTTAATGTTAATCATGAAAATCGATATGGCGAAACTGCTTTGTTAGTGGCTGCTAAAAATGGATATACAGAAATATTTAATGATTTACTAGAAAATGGCACTAATATTAATCATGTCTCTATAAATGGTAATACTGCTTTAATATTAGCAATTAAATCTAATTATTTAGAAATAGCTAATGCCTTATTAACAAATTATCCTAATGTTAATAGAAAAAATATGTTTGGTTATACGCCTTTAATGTGGGCTGCGAGGAATGGTCATTTAGAAATAGTCAGAACTTTATTAGAATTGGGAGCTAATGTTAATTTTATAAATGAAAATGGTGATACGCCTTTAATGTGAGCTGCGAGGAATGGTCATTTAGAAGTAGTTAATTTGTTATTAAATAAAGGTGCAAATGTTTATTCTATAACAAAAATTTGTGGTTATACTGCTTTAATTGCTGCTACTGGTAGAGGTCATTTAGAAGTAGTTAATACTTTAATCAAAAATGGCGCTAATGTTAATCATGTAACTATTGATGGTTTGAGTGCTTTAATGTGAGCTGCTGAAAAATGTCATTTAGAAATAGTTAATACTTTAATCAAAAATGGCGCTAATGTTAATCATGAAAATATAATTGAAGAAACCGCTTTAATTGTTGCTGTTAAAAATGGACATTTGGATATAGTTAAAACTTTATTAGCACATAATGCTAATATTGATGATTTAGATGTAAATGGCAATACTGCTTTATTATTTGGAACCAAATATAATCATTGACAGATAAAAAAGATAATTATTGAAGTAAATAGTTTAAAAAGAGAAAATTTATTAAATGTTAAAAAAATGATAAATAAAATGAATATTATTTTTAATAAAAATAAAGAAAGAATTTATTCAAAAAAAATAGAAAGAAAATTTATTAAAATATTGCAAAATTATGAAGATTATATTAATAAAAAAACCAAAAATATTGATTGACAACTAAATCTTTTTTTTAAAAAAAAATTTATTAATAGTCTAAAATTTGAAGAAGAAAATTATTCATTATTGCATATAGCAGTATTAAATGATTGACAAAAATTAGTAACTTATTTAGTAACAAAATGACCGGTTGATATTGATTATAAAGATAGTTCGGGGAATTCGGCATGAAATCATGCTTGTATGTTACTAAAAAAAGAAAATGCTTTAGCAATTAAATCAAAAGTTCAAATAAATGAAGAAGATAAAATATTTTTAGAAAAAAATATTGATTTATTATCAAGAAAAGAATCTTCTTTTATTAAACCTTTAAATAAAAAAGATAAAAATGCTAATAAAAATAGATTTAACATTATAAATTATTATTATGATATTGATGAAGTTGCTATTGATGCTTTTGATTATTTTAAAAATAAAATAAATTTAATTGAAGATGATAATATTTTTTTAACAATTAATAATAAACAAACTTTACAAATATAAAGGTAATTTTCATTTAATTATACAGATTAAATTTTAAGTAAACACTCAAATCATAATAAAATAATAATTAATGTAATATAACAAAAATTATATATAATAGGTATAGTAAAAAAGATTTAAAGATTGAGGAGAAAAATATGAATATTATAAAATCGGTATTAAGATTAATGTCGGCAATTGCTTTAACTACAGTTAGCACAAGTTCAGTTATTTCATGTTATAATCAAGATTTCGAAGAAAATTTATTAAATGCAAAAGTTTCACAAGGTTTAAAATTGACTAATGCTACTGGTGAAGGATTATTAATGCCTACTATTAATATTGATGAAAATGATAAATCACAAGTAACTTGAAAAATCAATACAACTAATATTAAGGTAATAAATTTGATTAAAAATGATAAAAAAGCTAAAGATGAAGAAAGTTTTCAATTTTTAAAAAATGTTTTAAATATTAAAATTGATAGTGGCACAAAATTAGAAGATACTATTTTTAATGAAAAAGAATTAAATAATGTAACTACTATTATTTCAAATATTAATGTTGATTTAAATCCAGTAACAAATAAAAATGATTTTTATATTGTAAAAGGTTCATATAATATAATGTTTACAAATGGTGTTACAAAAACTGATAAATATAAAGTAGTTACAAAAACAAGTCCAAATGGAGTATTTAGTCATGATATTTTTTCAATTAAAAAAACAGATTTTAATAGTAATTTTCAAAGTGAATTTAAAGTAGGCAAATCAGTAAGTAAATTTCCAAATATATAATTAGATTGGAAGTAAAAAATGATTCCCGAATATCGATTATTTAACCATCTTTTGCTTTTAAAAAGTAATTATTTTTTTAAGCGCGAAATTAAAAAAAAATTAGGTCATTTAAAAGCAAAAGATTATCGTAATACTTATAACTTAATATTTAATAGTAATCAAAATTTAATGTTTATGAAAATAATAAGTGTTTATTTATATTTCAATAAAATTTCTTATAAAGAATATTTAAGATTAGTTGCAAATTTTATATTAACTATTTCTGCTTTAATTCCTACTTTTAAGCGTCAAGAAAAACAGTTAGATGATTATCAAAATGCCAAGGAACTTTTATTATTACTTGGATGTAAAGATCAAATAAAAGTTTGGTTTGATGATACTTCAAAAGTAGTATTACCTGATTTTTTGATTAATAATTCTAATTTGAAAAAAGAAAGTTTGCTAATAATTAAAAGATTGGTAAATATTAGTGGTAATATTTTTATTAATTTAACTAAGAATGAAACAAACATAAAAAATAATTATGAGTTTGGAAGTTTATTAATGTTATTTTATTTGTTGGATTTAGAAACTAGAAAAACATTGTTGACAAAAGATAGTACTGATTTAAATTTAAAAGCTTTTTTTTCATATGAAACTTTATTTACTAATAAGTTGATAATTTTAGATGAATTAGTTAAATGCGCTATGCGCTTAGAACAAACTAATTTTAATTTTTATATTAGAATAATGAATTATTCTTTGTTAGGAAATTATCAATAAATTAAGGAGAAAAAATATGAATAATTGTGATGTAAAAGTTGATAATATTAAAAGTAAATTTTTAAATATTAATAAAGATATTATTATCGCTTTACCTTCTATTTATGATCAAAATATTGCTTATGAAGTTTATTTAGTTTTTGATGGTAAAGATATGTTACTTAATAGTAATAGTAATATTTTATTTGAAAATAGTAGTAATTGTATTTTTATTGGTATTGGTAGTACCAATAATATGACTCGTTTTAATGATTTAGCAACTTATACCAATGATGATGTAAAAATATTAATGACAAAATATTTTCCTGAATTAAAAAAAAGTAATATTGATTTTCTTGGTGGTAATGGTAAAAATTACTTAGAATTTATTATTAATGAGGTTATACCATTTGTTATTAAAAAGTTTAATTTAAAAATTAAAAATTTAAATGCCATTGGTTGTTCTTTGGGGGCATATTTTTGTTTACAAATGTTATATTTATCAAAATTACAATTTACAAAATTATTATTATTTTCGCCAGCAATTTGATTTAATTCACAAATTATTGAAGATTTAAAAACTAAAGTTTTAAATAATAATCAACCTTTAATAGTTGAACTATGGGTAGGAAAAAAAGAACCAAAGTTTTTTGAAGGCAAATTAGTAACAAAATATGAAAGTAATACTATTGAATTAAAAAAAATATTAACTAATAGAAAAATTACTACTAATCTAGTAATTGATGAAAATGGTGGTCATGGTTTTAAATGATGAATTAAATATATTAATGAAAATCCTTTAATTCTTATTAGCTAATTGAAACTATGGTTTTTTTTTTTTCTAAAAATATTATTAATTTTTAGAATTAAAATAATACTTGCAAAAAATAGCAGTTGTTGCTATTAAAACTAATAAAGATCAGCGGAAAATAACATTAATAGCAGGTTGATTAGACAATATTGCAAAAATAATTCATGTTATTGCTGATAGTACAAAAATAATATACATATATAATGATAATGATTTTGTATCTCTGGTGCTAATTATTTTAAAACTTTGGGGAATTAAAACAATAATATTTAAAATTACTCCAATTCAAGATAAAATATTAATTGTAAGTTCCATATCTTTCTCTCCTAAATTCTTACTATATTTTAGTATTCCAAGTAATAGGGGCTTTGCCCCTCGTTGCTTCGCAACTCACCCCAGCGGGGCTAAACCCCGCGGCCAACCCAACAAAAGGTTCTTTGTTGGTTCCGGCCATTTTTTTTAATTTTTATCTCTCTTTTTCTTTAAAATATTATCTAATTTATCTAAACCAGAAGATTTAATATCATTATAAGTCATATCAATACTACTTGCTTCTTTGAGATGTTTCTTAGGTGACAATTCACTTTTAAGTTCATGCACATAATGTAATGCCCTAGAATTATACCTTTTCAATCAATATCTAGGAAAAAATAAAGTCATAGTCATTGCTTCACCACTATAAATTGGAGGCATTATACCTTTCTTAAACATTTTCTTGGTTTTACGTCGTGAAAATACTACTTTATTATAATCATCAATATTAGTATATAAATTAATATTAAATACAACAAAAAATAATAAAACACGCATTTTTTTAACTTGAACAACATATTCCACTTTTTCTCTTGCTTGTACTGGTATTCTATTATGGTGTTGTTCAATCAAATACATTGTACCATTAAACATATGACCTATTAATTTACAAAATTGTCCTAAACTTTCTTGTTGATTTTTAAATTGCATTCCTAAATCATTAGAATTTATTTTTAATGCTAATTCATCTAAAATTATTAAATCTTCTTCCTCAAAAGCATAATTACTTGCTAATTGATTAAAAGTAAAAACATCATTATAATTTACTAAATAAGAATAACCATTTTTTAATTTAATAGGAAAAGGACTAACTACTCTTTTCTTATGAGTTTGTGCTAGACAACAAGCAAGAGCAGATTTTCCAGTACGTGGTGGTGCTGAAATAATATAACTACCAACTCGTTTTAAAATTTTAACATTACGAATAGTTATAAAAATTGGATAAATAATCATAATTAAACCTATAACTAATAACACATAACCATATCAAGGCATAATAAACTCCTAACCTACAATTAAACTAATTGCTCTAATAAATAATCATAAAGGTATAATATTTTCTATTCCACTAACAATATCAACATTTAAAGCAGTACTAATAGTATCTGAAAAAATATGTCGTAATAAACTATCTGTGATAAAAATAAACTATCTTAATGGTTCAACTGGTAAAACTTTACAAACAAATCCATAAAGTACTCATCTAAAAGCATTACGTAAATGTCCAAAAACATCATATCAACTAACACGATCATAATCAGGGTTAAAAGGACTATTTGGCGGTACTGTTGTTACTTTGTCGCTTGAAAAAATATTAATCTAACCAAATGAAACCTCCGGCGGAATAGTTAAATTTGTAGTTCCATGAATATCAAAAAATACAGTTAAATGTCTTAAATTTGGAACACGAACTGTCATAGTAACAAAATTATACAAATCTTGCATATAAACATCATTACCAATTGTTCCTTTAAAAATATATTTTGTATAACCAACATAATCTAAAAAACTAAAAGCAAAATCACCAGTAAATGTAAAAAAAGCCTCATAATTAAAATAAAACATAAAACCTTGAATATAAAAACTTAAAAGTTTATCAATTTCAAAATTTAATTCAAAACGTAAATTTAAAGGTTTAACTCAATGATTTAAGTTATGAATAAGAAGTCGATTTTTTTACCATATTGAACAAAATTATGATTAAACATAATACGAGAAATATCATCTAACTGATATCTCCTAAAAGAATAAACACCAGTTCCAGTATTAAGTGTTATCTTTTTAACACCTACAACATCACTTTGATATTCAACATCCAAATCATTATCTAAACCACCTATAATTTCGCCACTAACTAATTTTAAATCCGGTTGGTCAACATCAAAATAAGCATAATTTCATGGAATAGTTGCTCAATCATTAAAATCATTATACTTAACGTGTTTAATCATTTCTTTTTTAATATCATAATTAACAACATCATGGTCATTTGAAGCAATTAAACTAGTAGGTGCTTGAACAGAAGTATTTACAACAAAAAAAATTTAGCAAACTTAAATCACATAATTATTTACCAATGAAAATTTTTAAAACTATTCAAAAACCATAAAATATAATAAATCCAATAAAAAACTGTGTACCATAAACTACTAAATTTCATAAAATAGTAGTAAATTGGTCAATTGGAATTCCTATAAACATAGTTCAATAATCAACAATACATTGATGTATTTTATTATAAATTTCTAAAACACTCATACTTAACACCTACCCAAGCAATGACTTAAAAATGAATTTAATACTACGATAAATAAAATTAAAAAATAAACCTAATACTAACCAAAAAGTCAAATTATAAAGGAAATATAAACTTCATTAGTGATATTTGGTTGATTTAAAAATACACCAATATCATTATTAGAAAATATAAAAATTAAATGCAATATACTATTCACAAAATTATTCATCATAATTAATCTTCTTTCTTTTTATTTTTCTTTCTAATAGAACTAGCAACTCTTTTACCCAATTTTTTAGAACCTCTACTAATTTTTGAAAATCCTTGTCTAGTAGAAACTGGTTGAATATCAATACTTAAAAACACTGACATAGCAAATTTAATTAAAAGAATAAAAACTACAAAAGTACCTAAATTAAAGCCTAAATCTGCCATTGGTAAATTTCAAAATTTCATAAAAATTTGTCCAAATAGTTCTAAAACTTTTGAAATAAAAGCAACACCCATAACTGATTACTTCTATATAATTTTTAATAACTTTAAAATTAATGAAAAAGTAAAAACAACTAAAATTATTGCTAATAGTGGTACTGGCATAGAAACTATTTGTTGTGAACTATCACCAAAAATAAAACTTTTAATAACCAGAGATAAATTATGTAAACCAGAAAAATCAATAATATAACTTTGCAAAATATTTTGCACAATATTATTTAAAGAAGGTAAAAGTTTACCTAATAAAGGAAAAACAAAAATTATTGCAAAAAATAATTTAATCATAACTATTACCTCCTAAAAACAATGGATGGGTTACACTTTATTGGACACTAATTACGTAGACAAGTGAACAAATTAGTTAAAAGAAAGGAGTTATAATTATGGCCAATATTAATTCATATTCAGATGAATTTAAAAAATAAATAGTAGATTTATATCAAAGTGGTAAGTCAGTGTCTTGTCTTGCTAAAGAGTACAATGTTACAAGAGCAGCTACTTATAATTGAATTAAGCAATTTACTAATTCATGCAGTTTTAAAACCAAAGATAACCGTTCTGTTGAAGAAAATGAATTAATTAAATTAAGAAAATAATTAAGACAATTAAGAATGGAAAATGATATTTTAAAGCAATCAGCACTAATAATAGGCATAAAATAGAAATTATTACTAAATTTTGAAATTTTCTCTCTAATTTTTGTTTTTCATATCTTTTTCTTTCAACTTTTAAATCATTCTTTTTAATAAATTTATTTTCTTTTCTCTTAAAAAATCAATTTGTTATTTTATTTTTAATATTATTTAATGGAATACCAATATAACCCACAACAATACCAATTAAGATAGATACTGGTTTAGTTGCAACAATTCCTAAAACTATAATGCTAGGAATTAATCCTAAAAATATACTAAATGTAATACATCCAGTTAATGCCATAAATTTTAAAATTCATCACATATATATTTTCACTTTAAACACCACCTAGTGTATAAGCATAAGAATAATCTCGATTTAAACTTGCTCTATCTAAATTAATCTCTGACATACTATCATCATTTAAATCAACATCAACCACCATACCGTCATCTGTACTTTGATAATCATTAACACTGCCATTAATTAATCTTGCTCTTTCATCAGTAAATACTTCTTGTAATTCTGTATTATTATGTGTATTTCCTAATGGCAACAATAACTGATTTATAATCTCACTTGCGCCGGCAATAATCGTAGGAATAGCAAAATTATTATTAAAATTATTATTAATTCCGATAGCAACACCACTACTAATCAAACAACCATCAGTTCCCATATTTACTATCTTTCTTATATTTTGAAATTTATTAGGTATTAACTCAGTTAAACCACTAATAACATTCGCTATACCAAAACTAGTTAAAGATATATAAGTATCTCAATCTACAAAAGAAACATCAATTATCGGTTTAACAGTTGTAAATGGTGGATACGTTGGTTTAGGCGGTTCAATTAGTCAAGGTGGTCAAAAATATGGTTCATCTCTTAATAAAGAAACTGACTTATCTACATACCGAACAAACTTAGCATAATTAATTATGGAAATTATCCCCACATGTACTTGTGGAGGAAAAAATGAATTGAAATAAATTCAATAGCATATTTCAAAATGAAAACGATTGTTTGAAATATATAGCGAAGTTGAAAGTAATGAAATGTATCAGGTGTGCTTCTTCTAGTTTGAATGTTTCTGATTTAAAAAGAATAAGATGTTTGAAATGTCATCAAACATTTAGTATTCTTCATGATACTATTTTTCACAAGTCACAAACACCTTTGACATCTTGGTTTTATCTCATCTTTAGATGAATAAACACAAAGCATGGTATACCATCAACAGATGTTGCAAGGGAATTGGGTGTGACATATAAAACAGCTTGAAGAATGGGTCATGAAATCAGAACTAGAATTTGGAATCAAGATGCAGGGTTCATTGATGATGGCACAGCACAGATGGATGAAATGTATCTTTCACATGTAGGTTTTATTCAACAAGGATCTTCCTTGTTGAATAAAACCTTGATTGTTGGAGTTTATGAGAAAACCAGCAACAAACTAATTGTGAAAGTATTGAAAAAAGCAGATGAGAAAAACCTTTTATGATTTGCATTGAAACACATTTCTACTGGGTGTTGTCTATTTACGGATTATTTGAAGGGATATGGAAGTTTCAAAAACTTCTATCACAAACATGAAATCGTAAATCATGAAGTTGGGTATGTGTCATCAACAGGTGTAAACACAAACCAGATTGAATCTGCATGAAAACACATCCGACGAACTTTCCGAACACACATAAAAGTTTCAAAACACAATATTCATTTATATGCAAAAGAAGCTGCATATAAATTCAATAAGATACCTAGTTTTGAAACTATAATTTTGTGTTTGATTTAGATACATGTGGGGATAATTTCCTAGATAAAAGCCAATTAATATATGGGAGGAAAAATGAGCAGAAATAATAGTATTATAAAATTTAATGAGAATGAATTAAAAATTATTAAAGAAAATATACATTCAATTTATAACAAGATTTTAAATACTTCCTTTAAGCGAATGTTTATAAGCAATGTATATAAAATTATTGCTTATATTATTTTGGCATTAGGTTTTTTTTACTATTATGTTAGGGATAATTTTTCTGAGTAGTTTATTACCTGAAAAAGTGTCTAGCACATTTTATTTAGTAATAGTTATTATTGCTATTATTTTTATTTTAGTTGGAACATTGTTAGTAACAGTTGGACAAACTTTTTCCAAAAAAATAAAACGAGAATTTTTAGAATATAATATTAATTATTTAAAAATGGCAGTTAATTCTACTTTTAAAGCAGTTGAAATTACTAATGTTACTAATAATTTTACCATTGTACCACAAAAATTCTTAGTTATTGGTAGTGATTTTAATCATCGTGTTTGAACTGAAAAAGTTATTATTGTTAGTATTAATGATAAAAATTTTAATTGTGGAACAACGTTAGAAAAAATTACTAGAACTTACAAGACAGGAAAAACTACAACTACTAGTACTACATGTAATCGATATCTTTATTTTACATGTTTAATTGATATGCAAGATGTAATAACAACGATTGTTCCTGAAACATTAGGTTCAAGAATTATGGGTTCAAATCGTGGTGATCAACTTGAATCAGCAGCATTTGAAAAGTTATTTGCTCTTGATTATAGTGATCCAATTAAGTTAAGAAAGTTATTAGTACCAAAAGTAATGAGCAAAATGGTTGATTTAGCAAATACACAAGAAAAAATACCACGTATTTATATTAATAAAAATCAAGTCACTCTAATGTTTCATTATATGAATATTGGTTCTGATAATAGTTCTACTGCTAATTTATTAAATTTAGTTATTGCTAATAGTGAAAAAAAATTATTAGAAAATATTGTTGAAATGTTAAATTTTACATTAGATATTATATTAAACTCTTATCAATGAGTAGTAAGTTTAGATTTAGTTAACGAACTAATGTTTAAATAGTTTTAGTTATTTTTTAGTTCAACATTTAAAAAAAATTTCATTTTTATTGTTTGTCAAAATTAAGTTTGATGAATACTTATATATATAGCTAACTAAATTAATGTTTACTCATAAATAATGTAAAATAATAATATGTAATTTAAACAGTTTTTGAATTTAAAAGTACAATTCAGCAATATTTAAAATAGATTAGGAAGATTAAATTATGCCAAAACCATACAGTGAAGACTTACGAAGAAAAGTAATAGAAGCCTATGAAAGTAAAAACATGAAAATTAAAGAAATTTGTAAATTGTTCAATATTACTAGAAAGACTTTATTCTTATGAAGAAAAAGAAAAAAAGAAACTGGGCATATAAAACCAATTTTAAATTATCAAAAAGGACATAGCCACAAAATAAAGGATTTAGATGAATTAAAAAATTATTTAGCGCAAAATAAAGATGTTACAGTTCAAAAAGTGATTGAAAAATTTGGTGATATGACTAAAGAAACAGTTTATAACTATTTTAAAAAACTAAATTATACATATAAAAAAAACTTTTCTATATGAACAAAGAGATAAAAATAAACAAGAAGATTTTTTAAAAGAAATAACTAAAATAATGAATGAAGATTTAGTATATATTGATGAATCTGGAATTGATGATAATGAATTTTATAAATATGGTTGATCTGAAAAAGGTAAAATATTATTTGATAATAAATCCGCATATAAAATAAAAAGAATGAGTATAATTGTTTCACTAAATAAAGGTAAATTAAAAGCTCTATGAGCATTTGAAGGACATTGCAACAGTAAAATTTTTGAATCATATGTAAAAAATATACTAATTCCAGTATTAAAGCATGGACAAATTATAGTTTTAGATAATGCAACGTTTCATAAATCTAAATTAACACAACAATTAATTGAAAATGCTGGATGCAAACTATTATTTCTTCCACCATATTCTCCTAATTTAAATCCAATTGAACATTTTTGATTTGCTATAAAACATAATATAAGAAAAATATTACCAAATTATTGACCAAATATTAAAAAAGCAATTGATTTTGTTTTTCAAGATATAAGTAAACATTACTTTAGTTAGCTATATATATTAATGTTAAAATTTAAAAATAATCATATGAAAAAATTGTTGTAAGAATACAGAAATATTATATAATTATCTTAGAAAAATTTAATAATTCAAAAGAAAAAGGTAAAATTAAATATCAATTATTACTACTAAATGTTACTTATCATTATCTAAAAAAGAATATCCAAACATATTATTAATAATTATTTATCAATGTGGTAGATAAATTTAAATAAAAATAAAATTCTATAAGAATATTCTAAGTAAAAGAAAACTAGTAAAGTCAATATAATGAAGAATAACGTATTGAAAGTACTAATTTTATAAAATAATGATGAAAAAAAGACAATATAAAAGATGAGGGGAGAAATATTATGAAAAAACTACTAAATATCTTAAGTTCTATTATTTTAAGATCAATAACAAGCACCAGTGCTATTAGTTGTGGTAAACCAGACTTTCCAATTGTAAAAAAAATGATATTTCATATAAAATAAAAAAATGTATTAATTTAGAAGAATTATCTGCAAATACAAAATCAGATTTCTTGGCTAAATTAGAAGAAAAAATAAGAACATTACCAAATTTAAGCACGATAACAGCTAGTGATTATGATGTTTATAAAGCAGGAACTACAATAAATATACAAGATAGTGATATTAATAATTCCTTAGTTTTAAAGGTTAAAATTGCAGCTAAAGGAGAAAATTTTACTGGAAAAAAAGACAATATTACAGTTAACTATATTCTTATAGATCAAAAGATTAATTTAAATATAAATGATTTAAAAAGAACTTTAGAGTTTACAAAAAGCATAACCACTACCCGGGCTTGCATATTGTACTATTCGTTATCAAATTGAGAAGTCATCATGAGGTATTTATAAAAATACTGGTGAAATAAAAAATGATAAAAGCATATTAATTTCTATTTGAACTAATGAAGGGGAACAATTAGCAGATGATAGTATCGTTAATTTGGCTAATATAAGCAATATTGATATAAAAATTAAAGTAACTGCTAAAAATAAGGCATTTGCAAAATTTGATTGGATAACAATAAGTAATTTAAGTATCATTGAAGATAGAAATGATTTATCTATCTTCCCAGCAGAGATTAATTTTAAGTGAGAAAATACTGATCAAATTATTGAAAATTTTAAGGAACAATTAGTTTATGAGTTGAGTGAAACAAAACCTAGTTTGATACGTTTAAAGTTAGAAGATGTAGAAATTACTAAAATTGATGGTTCTCAAATAATAAGTAATGATATTAATGCAGGAATATTAGACATAAAAATAACTGTTAAATCAAATTCACGACTTTTTAAAGGTGAAAAAAATATAAAAGTAAATATAATGATTTTTTATACTTTCAAAGGATACATGAATGCTTATTCTTTAGCGATGAGTAATAATAAAAGTGATTGATATATAAGTACAGAAGTTCAAAATAGTTACAATAGCAAAGTTTATAAAAATGGTCAAGAAATAGCTCATTTAGATTCACAAGTTTTTTCATTGGTAGCAGTGGGTAATGATTGATATGCCAGAACACAAACAGATTTAGTTGAAGGTAAGATTTATAAAAATGATCAAGAAATATCTGATTTATGAGCACCTTTTGATTTATATGTTTGTGAAATTGGTTCATTAGTAATTAATGATAATTATTTATTTGCAGCAAACACTAATAGTAATAATAAAGTATACAAGATAAAAATATCATAATTTTTTAAAGATACTAAAAAAGTTTCTTTATTTAATAGTTGAAAAATTAAATATTAAAAGTGATTGGGAATTCCCAATCACTTTTAAATTTAGATTATTAATCTTGTCATTTTAATTTGCGAGCAGCAATTCCCATAAAAATTGCTAGTATTATTAAACTAATACCTCCATATAAATACATTTCTCATGTCATTTTAAATGTTCCATTTCAACATTCAAAGTAAGGCAAAGTAGAGTATTTAAATGGTGAGAAATAACTAATAATATTTAATACTTTACTACTTGTAATTCAATCAATAGGCATAATTGAGCCACTTAAGTAAGCAACAGGTAAATATAATACGTTGGCAACAGCAATAAATGAAGTAATAGTCTTAAATAATGATGCTAACATTATTCCTAAACCAATAGTAGTAATAAAAATAATAATAATTCATGGAATCGAAGCACCAATTTGAGTAGGAAGAGCAATAACACTTCATCCATACGTACCACCAAAGTAAATGCCACCTCATAATAATGTTCATAAGAAAGAAATTATTGAAGCAAATAAACCGATGATAATTACAGCAGTAACAAAAAATAAAGGATGAATATTAGTTGTACCAATTCTTTTTAGTAATACAGATAATTTAAATTCAATAATTGTTTGAGGAATAATAAATATTCCAACTGAAATAATATTAACAATCGCAATACCAGCAATCATTTGTTTAACGGCAGTAATGGTACCAAAAACATCAGCACCAGTATGCCGTATTGATTCTCCTTGAATTCCCAAGATTAGAATTGGATAAACAATTAGAAAAAATGGGACAAAGAAGCCTTTTAGATAATATTTAAACATTAAATTCAATAACGGTTTTTGTTTAGAAGGGTGTGTTTTTGCGGCATTTACAATTTTGTTTGGATCTTGCTGATCTTTTTTCTTAGATAATGCTTCTTTTTCTGCAGCAATAGTAGGTTTTTTATATTTTTGAAATTGTTGAGATGTATAGTTATGAACTGAACCATATTCTTTAACAACCTCTTCAACAGTCCGTTTTTCAATAATGTCACCATCGTGCATATAAATGATACGTGTACAGAAATTTTCAATTTCACTCATGTTATGAGTAACTAAAATCATTGCTACATTTTTTTCAACAATATTTTTTTGTAAAAAATCAAATATTTCTTCTTTAACTTCAATATCTAAACCAGTTGATACTTCATCTAAAATAACCAAGTCAGGTTTATGAATAACACTTAATAATATATTAAGTCGTTGTTGTTGACCACCAGATAGAAACATAATATTTTTATTTTTAGCAGCTGATAATTGATAGGTATTTAATAATTCGTTTAATTGACCAACATTGATTTCGATATTAAATGTTTCTAAATAATAAGTAAGCATATCCATAATAGTAATTCCTGGTGGATATTTTGATTCTTGAAATTGGAAACCAATAACAATACCTTCTTTTTTTTCAATAATTCCTGAAGTTGCATGTCTAATACCAGCAATAATTTCTGTCAGTGTTGACTTACCACTACCATTTGCACCAATGATTCCAATTCGCTCACCAGCTTTAATTTGAATATTTAATTTATTTAAAACCGTTTTATCACCGTATACTTTAACAATGTCAGTAGCATTAATTAGAAAGTCACTATTTTTAATTATTTTTTTATGTGTTGTTTCTGTTAAATTTGTTTTGGTTTCTTTTTCTAACATTTTTTATTTCCTCTCCTTTCAATCTAAACTACTATTTTCACTATCTAAATTTGGTTCTATTAGATCATTATATATCATCTTGCTGCCGTTAACAATTAAAATATGAGTAAATCATTTTTATGGATGGGTATGTGTCATCAACAGGTGTAAACACAAAGCAGATTGAATCTGCATGAAAACACATCAGACGAACTTTTCGAACACACATAAAAGTTTCAAAACACAATATTCATTTATATGCAAAAGAAGCTGCATATAAATTCAATAAGATACCTAGTTTTGAAACTATAATTTTGTGTTTGATTTATATACATGTGGGGATAATTTCCTAGATAGGCTTTTATCTCCATTTATGTGATAAAATTTAAAAATAGTACATAAAGGGATAAAAGCCATTTAAATTTTTAATTTTAATAAATTTAAAAATTTGTATAGTATTTTAATTATTATTTTTATATTTTCATTTTTATAAATTTATCTTTACATTTAATTAAAAATAGTGTATTATATTTAAGTTGTTGATTAATTCGCAATTTTATTTTAAGATATAATTGATAAAAAAATATCAAAAAAAGTTGTTGATGATGTCAAAGAAATAAATAATATCATGAAATTATTTGACAACTTTTAATTTTAGAAAAATTAGATGAATTAATACTTTAAAATGTAAGTAAGTATATTATATATAAATAATAAATAAAACTAATCCTTTTTTAAAATAATCCTCTTTTAGAGGTTATTTTTCAGGTTATAATTATCATTTTTTCTAAATTTATTAAAAATTTATTTTTAAGGAGAAATATATGAGTTTTACAGAACTAAATTTAAAACAAGAATTAACTGCTGCTATTGCTAAATGAGGTTATATTACCCCAACACCAATTCAAAAGAAGACAATTCCAGTTTCTTTACAAAAAAAAGATATTATTGGAAAAAGTCATACCGGAACCGGAAAAACTGCTGCCTTTGTCTTACCTATATTACATAATTTAGATATAAAATTATATCGTAATCAAGCCATTATTGTTTGTCCAACTAGAGAATTAGCAATCCAAGTTGCTAAACAAGTAAAAAAATATGCTTATTTTTTAAATGGCGTTAATGTTGCTTTATTATGTGGTGGTGTTAATATTAGAAATCAATTATATGATTTAAGAACTAGTAACATAGTTGTTGGAACACCAGGAAGAATTACTGATCATATTAATCGTGGTAGTTTAAGATTAAATTCAATTAAAACATTAGTTTTAGATGAAGCAGATGAAATGTTAAAAATGGGATTTAAAAAAGATATTGATTTCTTATTTGAAAATTCACCTCAAAATATTCAAACTGTTCTTTTTTCAGCGACAATGTCAAAACCAGTTTTAAAAATTGCTGATGATTATCAAAATAATCCAGTTAGTATTAGTGTTGAAGATGAAAGTCAAAAATTACAACAAGCAAATATTAAACAATATTATTTTAATTGTCGTAATATAACAAAAGAAACTGCATTAGTTGCTTTATATCAAAAATTACAACCACAATTAAGTATTGTTTTTTCAAATACAAAAGCTTTTACTAACAAAATCGCACAATTATTAGAACAAAATAATATTAAATGTGCTGTTATTAACGGTGATAAAAGTCAAAGAGAACGTATGGCAGCAATGAGACAATTTAAAAATGGTAATGTTAAAGTACTAATTGCTACTGATGTTGTTGCTAGAGGAATTGACATTAATGGTATTGATTATGTTTTTAATTATGATATTCCACGCGAATATGAATACTATACTCATCGTATTGGTAGAACAGCTCGTGCTGGAGCACAAGGCACTGCTATTACTTTAGTAAGTAATAGAGTTCAATATAATGAAATTCAAGAAATTCAATATTATCAAAATCACGAAATTACTTTACTAGATACTACAGGTTGAGATTTACCTAAAAATGTTGTTAAAGTACCGACTAAATTAAATTTTTCATCTCATAACAATAGAAATGATTTTAAACGTAATGTTGATAATAATTCAAAATGAAAAAGAAAACCAAAATATTAAAATTATTCATTTTTTCTTTAAATATTATTTTTATAAAGTTTTTTTATTTTCATTTTTTTTCTTATTTTTGATTTCTTGTTGTTGTCTTTCTTTTTCAGCTTTTTCGGCTTCTTTTTTTAATTTATTAACTGCAATTTTCTCTTTTATTTTTTTCATCCATAAAAATTCCTTTCTTACTACTTTTTTGGCATATTTATTCTTATACATCTAAAATACCCAAAATCAGTTTACATTTTTTAGAAAAAAATTAAGTTTAAATAGTGTTTTTAGTTGAATGGCATTGAATAGTATATTCCTGTACTTGTCGATGGTTGGTTATTTATATCATTTGCAAATTGATATGGATCGTCAATAGGAAATTCTTCTATTGATGTTTCGTCATCAGTTTCTTTTCCGTTTGATGATTTTTTTGATTCTATTTGTTGTGATAAAATTTCTTAAATACCAGAATCTTCAAATTCTTCTTCCTGATATTTTTTAAACAATTCATCAAAAGTTGTAAATTTTCCATTGTTTTCTAATTTTTCTAAATGTTTTTCAAGAAAAATTGCTTCTTTTTTAGTAAATCCACAACAACTAGTTAATATTTCTGTTATTTTTTTTATAGTTATTGGTTGATTAAATACATCTTTATAAAAATCAGAAATAGCAAAAGCAATCATATCAATTGCTGTTACACCAATTGAAAATCCTAATGTTGTTCATCTAACAAATTTTTCATAAAATAATTTTGTGGCTTTTTTAAATCCATATTCAGTAACTAATGCAGTTTCTTTTTTAACAGCATTAACAGTACAAGTGAACAAATTAGTTAAAAGAAAGTAATTATAATTATGGCCAATATTAATTCATATTCAGATGAATTTAAAAAACAAATAGTAACTTTATATCAAAGTGATAAGTCAGTGTCTTGTCTTGCTAAAGAGTACAATGTTACAAGAGCAGCTACTTATAATTAAATTAAGCAATTTACTAATTCAGGCAGTTTTAAAAACAAAGATAACCGTTCTGTTGAAGAAAATGAATTAATTAAGGCTTTTATCCCTTTATGTACTATTTTTAAATTTTATCACATAAATGGAGATAAAAGCCTATCTAGGAAATTATCACCACATGTATCTAAATCAAACACAAAATTATAGTTTCAAAACTAGGTATCTTATTGAATTTATATGCAGCTTCTTTTGCATATAAATGAATATTGTGTTTTGAAACTTTTATGTGTGTTCCGAAAGTTCGTCGGATGTGTTTTCATGCAGATTCAATCTGGTTTGTGTTTACACCTGTTGATTACACATACCAAACTTCATGATTTACGATTTCATGTTTGTGATAGAAGTTTTTGAAACTTCCATATCCCTTCCCTTCCAAGAATCCGTAAATAGACAACACCCAGTAGAAATGTGTTTCAATGCAAATCATAAAAGTTTTTTCTCATCTGCTTTTTTCAATACTTTCACAATTAGTTTGTTGCTGGTTTTCTCATAAACTCCAACAATCAAGGTTTTATTCAACAAGGAAGATCCTTGTTTTTTAAAACCTACATGTGAAAGATACATTTCATCCATCTGTGCTGTGCCATCATCAATGAACCCTGCATCTTGATTCCAAATTCTAGTTCTGATTTCATGACCCATTCTTCAAGCTGTTTTATATGTCACACCCAATTCCCTTGCAACATCTGTTGATAGTATACCATCCTTTGTGTTTATTCATCTAAAGATAAGATAAAACCAAGATGTCAAAGGTGTTTGTGACTTGTGAAAAATGGTGTCATGAAGAATACTAAATGTTTGATGACATTTCAAACATCTTATTCTTCTCAAATCATAAACATTCAAACTAGAAGAAGCACACCTGATACATTTCATTACTTTCAACTTCGCTATATATTTCAAACAATCGTTTTCATTTTGAAATATGCTATTGAATTCATTTCAATTCATTTTTTCCTCCACACTAGTACATGTGGGGATAATTTCCTTAATTAAATTAAGAAAAGAATTAAAACAATTAAGAATGGAAAATGATATTTTAAAGCAAGCAGCACTAATAATAGGCAGAAAATAGAAATTATTACTAAAAATAAAGTTAAATATAAAATTCGTACAATTTGTCGTTTTTTAAAAATCTCTAAATCAACATATTATTTTAATTTCAAGAAAAAAGAAGATAAAATTCAAAATAATATGTATAATGAAGCTGTTATTAGTGCTTTTAAAGAAAATAAAGAAGCTTATGGAACAAGAAGATTAAAAGTTGTTCTAAAAGAAAAGAAAATTAATTTATCAAGACGAAAAATTAAAAAAATTATGAATAAACATAATTTAATATCAAAATACACTAAATTATCATACAAAAATTATCATAATAAAGTCAATGATAGTCAAATTACTAATCTTGTTAATAGAGACTTTAATAATAGGCTTAAAAATGAAGTTATTGTTAGTGATTTAACTTATGTTCAAGTTAATGATAAATGAAACTATATTTGCTTATTAATCGACCTGTGCAATCGCGAAATTATTGGACATAGTGTAGGTACTAAAAAAGATGCATCATTAGTATATAAAGCATTTATGTGCTCAAATCGTTGTTTAAAAGATATTCAAATATTTCATAGCGATCGCGGTAATGAATTTAATAATAAAACTATTGATAAACTTTTATTAGCCTTCAATATTACCCGCTCTTTAAGCAAAAAAAAGGTTGTCCTTATGATAACGCTGTTGCTGAAGAAACTTTCAAAACTTTCAAAACAAATTTTATTAATGATAAAAATTTTACATCATTAATCCAATTAAAATTAGAATTATTTGATTATATCAATTGATACAACAACATAATAATCCACAGCACTCTAAACTACTTAACCCCCATAAAATACCAAGCACAAATGTCTACCAAAAAAACAGTCCTAAAAAAGGTTGCCATTCCATATGCTATTGAATTCATTTCAATTCATTTTTTCCTCCACACTAGTACATGTGGGGATAATTTCCTAAATTTATTAAGATTATTAATAGTTTTTATAGTAATACCTTCTAAGAATTGATCTTCGGGTGATAATTTTCTTTCTTTTTTTTGAAAAATTTTTAAATCTAAATTATCATCAATATATTTATCAATATCATTGTATTCTTTTTTATATATTTCTATTGTATTTCTATTAAAGTTTATTTTTAATAATTCTAAAATCACTATAATTACTGTTCCATTTTTTTCAACAAATGTTAGTTTTTGTCAGTATTGATTGTTATTAATGGTAATAGTGCTTTCATTAAAAAAAGTTAAACTATCAAAGTTATTTCTAATTTGGGTTTCATATTTTCAATTTCCATTATTATCAAGGATTTTTTGTGTTGTTCCTCCATAACGACTACTACAATTTATTCAATTATTTTCTTCACTATCTTCTATTTTGATAATTGTACTTGAACTATTAAGACTTTCAGTACTACTTGAATTACTATTATTTATAGAAGGTTGTTGATGAGTAACTCCATAATTACTATGTTTATTTTTTTCTAATAAAGGTTTTTTTCTTCATTTGACATTTTATTTTCTCCTTTAATTATAAAAGTCCTATTTTGTTTTTATAAACAAAATAGGACTTAAAAATATATCTGATTTGGATTATATCATTTATTTAATAGTTTTTAAATAAAAAATATCTTTTTATATATAGTTAATAAAAATTAAGTTTTAATTATTTATTTAAAAAATTCAGTAAATGATTTTTTGCTATGACGTTCAAGAAATTTATTAAATTCAATTGTTTTTTCGTTTTTAATTTTTTCTAAAAATATATTAACTTCTTTTCCAGTACCTAATGGAATTGTATTAGTGTCAATACCTTTTATTTTTTTAATTTCTTCTAAAAATAAATAACGACTAATAATAGTACTACAAACGATAACTAAATACTTACTTTCTGCATTAGTAACAAATTGAACTTTATCTTTAATAATTTTATTACGATTATCTTTCATATTTTCAATGTATTTATAATATGTATCTTCATTAATATATTGATCAATAACTATAGTATCATATTGAATTCTATGTTGTAACATACGAACTAATGCTTGATTTTCTCCTCATGTTTTAATAATATTGGGGCTATAACCCGCATCAATTCATTGATTATATTTACGATTGTTAATGATTACTGACTCAAAAATAATTGTTTTCATAATATCTTGTGCTAATTCAATAAATTTACTTTGTGATAAGTCTTTATAATCGCGAATATTAAGTAAACGTAATTTTTCTAAATTACCCGAACCAATATAAGAACTAATAATAACAAGTGGACCAAAAAAATTATTAATACCAAATTCAGCATTGCCAATGACTGGTGATTGATTTTCATCAAGTTGATTTCAAATACTGCGATATTCTGCAATAATATCCTCTTTAGTACCTTTAAAAATAACTTTTTCTTGATAAATTTCAATTGTTATATTATGATATTGAAATAATTCATAACTACTATTTTTATTATCAACTTTATAGTTTTGGTAGTGTTCTTTAATTAATGATTTTTGTTTTTGATTTAAGTAAAATGTCATTAATATACCACCATCTTTTCAAAATTTATTTGATTTATTGAAATTAATATCACACTTTCTTTCATATTAATTATATAATAAAAACAAGGATTTTAGGGTTTTAACCTTTTATTTTATATAAGGAGTTAACAATGCGTAGTGTAGGTATAGATATTATTGAAGTAAATCGAATAGAAAATATTGAAGAACTTGCTAAAATAATTTTAAGTAAAAAAGAAATTATACTTTTTAATCAATATTCTTTACAACGTCAACAGGAATTTTTGGCAGGAAGATGAGCATTAAAAGAAGCAATTTTTAAGGCATTACCACAAGAAAAGTTAACATTTAAAAATATTGATATTAGCTATAATCAATATAATCAACCAATAACTATCGTTAAGAACTATCAATTACTTTTATCTTTATCACATAATGAAACTAATGCAATTGCAATTGCAATTGTTATTTCATAAAAAGAAAGTAAGGTGTTTTATTAAAATGTATATGATTGATTTAATTTCTAAAAAGAAATTAGGACAAAGTTTAAATAAAGAAGAACTAAAATTTTTAACAGAAGGTATTGCGAATGAAACAATACCAGACTATCAAATTAGTGCTTGAGCAATGGCTGTTTATTTTCAGGGAATGACTAATGATGAATTAGTAGAATATACAAAAGCTATTATTAATAGTGGTGAAACCATGGATTTATCACAAATTACTGGTTTTAGTATTGATAAACATTCAACTGGTGGTGTTGGTGATAAAACTAGTTTAGTATTTTGTCCAATAGCTGCTGCTTGTGGATTAAAGGTTGCAAAAATTTCTGGAAGAGGATTGGGCATTACTGGTGGTACTATTGATAAACTGGAAATAATTCCAAATTTTAAATGTGATTTAGCAATATCAGATTTTATTAAAGTTGTTAATAAAGTTGGTATGAGTATTATTAGTCAAACTAGTAATTTAGTGCCTGCTGATAAAAAAATATATGCATTACGTGATGTTTCAGGAACAGTTGATTCATTACCATTAATTGCTGCTAGTGTTATGTCTAAAAAAATAGCAATGGGCGCTGATTTAATTTTACTAGACATTAAATGCGGAAAAGGTGCCTTTGTTCAGGATATATTAACTGCAAGAGAGTTAGCAAAATTAATGGTACATATTGGTAAAACTTTTAATAAAAAAATTTATGCTATTATTAGTGATATGAATAAGCCTTTAGGACGAACAATTGGTAATGCACTAGAATTACAAGAAGTTATTTTAAGTTTAAAAAATAAAGGACCAGAAGATTTGAAAATCCTTGTTAGTAATTTAGTAGCTTTAGCCTTATTGGGAGCTAAAAAGGTAAAAACCTTAAAAGAGGGTATTGATAAAGTTAATGCTATGTTTACTAGTGAAAAACCACTACAAATTTTTTATGATTTTGTTAAAAGTCAAGGTGGAGATACTAAATATCTTGATAATATTGATAAATTACCACCAGTTAAATATATTATTAAAGTTAAGGCGCAATTATCGGGCTATTTAGATTTTACTAATAATTATGCTTTAGGTGAATTATCAGTAATATTAGGAGCAGGAAGAACTACGAAAACTGATATCATTGATCCAGTGGCAGGAATTTATTTAAAACAAATTCATGGTCAAAAAGTTGAAAAAAATAGTGTAATTATGGAACTCCATACTAATAAAGATCAACATTTCCATCAACAATTTTTAGATTTGGCAATTTCTACATTTCAGATTACTATTAAAAAATACGATATTAAACCAATAATTTTAGAAATAATAATGTAATTTAGTTTAAAATTGTTTATAATGTTACAGTATTTTAAAAATATTAATTAAATGAAATGATAAGGAGCGTTTTTGTGAAATCTTTATTAAAATTACTGGGCACACTTGCTTTAGCAACAACACCAGTTGTAACAGTTGTTGCTTGTGATAGTGAAAATAATCAAATGATTCCAAGGGATATTCTTAATTTTGCTGCCTCTTTTGTTACTGATAGTAGTCTGAAAATTAAAAATGATCTTAATTTATCAGATGATACCAATATAGGAGAAATGAAAGGTAAAATTTTTAGCGAATTAGATACTTCTGTGCAAACCGCCATTGGTAACTTTTTTTCTAATAAACTTAAAGAAAGTACCAATGAACATCCAACAAATTGATATCATCCTGATGCACATGTCAAAATTATGGACTATGTTCCCAAAAAAGATAATGATAATGATGAAAAAGAAAAAGCTAAGTTTTTTTTAACAACCGGTAGTGAATTAGTCAATGGTTATTTATGAGTAAAAGCGGAAATCTCTTATTTAACTTTACCATCAGTTACTAAAGATATTAAAATTACAATTAATAATGATACAAGTCATACTAGTGATCAAAAAAAAGCAGATGCGATTAGAGACTTTATTAAAGAAGAAATTACTAAAGGTAATCTAAATATTAATGTTGAAAATTTACCAATAACTGGAAAAATTGATGCACCTTCAAAAGAAGATATTGTTAGAACTCAGTTATCATATATCAAACAAAATTTAAATGTTGCTATTAAAGATAAAGTTCAATATTCTGATTTAGGTTTAGGTTTTGTGTTTTCAGGTGATTTTTCAAATGATGCTAAATCAACTTTATTTAAAATGACAAACCCAACGATTACTAATAATGATGATAAATCAATTGTATTCAATGGTAATGTTAGTAATATTACCATTGATTTCTTAATTGGTAATAATGGTAAATCTACTTTTAATACTGGTGATATTGAAAGTAAAACTGCTATTAAGATTAACCAAACTTTTGTTGATGCAACAACACAAATTTCAAAAATATTTTCTGAGTGAACAGTTGATACAGTACAGGAATTCCCAAAAGTTTCAGACAAGTATTCAGATTATGACAAAGATGGAAAAATAAAAAAACAAGTTATAACAAATGGTTATTTTGCTAATATTAATAAAATTTATAGTATTCTTGTTCCCAAATGAAATGATAGTGTAATAACTATTACTAATCCCGAAAGTGGATTTAATCTTAATCCTAACGAAAAAAATGGTTATTTTAATTTAAACTTTAAATTAGAATATGACCTAACGGGAATATTACCAGATACATCATCAAAATTTGAAATAAATGTTGAAAATATTCATATTACTTTACGTGAAGTTAAATAATAATGGCTTTTATCCCTTTATGTACTATTTTTAAATTTTATCACATAAATGGAGATAAAAGCCTATCTAGGAAATTATCCCAACATGTATCTAAATCAAACACAAAATTATAGTTTCAAAACTAGCTATCTTATTGAATTTATATGCAAAAGAAGCTGCATATAAATGAATATTTTGTTTTGAAACTTTTATGTGTGTTCAGAAAGTTCGTCGGATGTGTTTTCATGCAGATTCAATCTGGTTTGTGTTTACACCTGTTGATGACACATACCCAACTTCATTATTTACGATTTCATGTTTGTGATAGAAGTTTTTTGAAACCTCCATATCCCTTCCAAGAATCCGTAAACAAACAACACCCAGTAGAAATGTGTTTCAATGCAAATCATAAAAGGTTTTTCTCATCTGCTTTTTTCAATACTTTCACAATTAGTTTGTTGCTGGTTTTCTCATAAACTCCAACAATCAAGGTTTTATTCAACAAGGATCTTCCTTGTTTTTTAAAACCTACATGTGAAAGATACATTTCATCCATCTGTGCTGTGCCATCATCAATGAACCCTGCATCTTGATTCCAAATTCTAGTTCTGATTTCATGACCCATTCTTCAAGTTGTTTTATATGTCACACCCAATTCCCTTGCAACATCTGTTGATGGTATACCATGCTTTGTGTTTATTCATCTAAAGATGAGATAAAACCAAGATGTAAAAGGTGTTTGTGACTTGTGAAAAATGGTGTCATGAAGAATACTAAATGTTTGATGACATTTCAAACATCTTATTCTTCTCAAATCAGAAACATTCAAACTAGATGAAGCACACCTGATACATTTCATTACTTTCAACTTCGCTATATATTTCAAACAATCGTTTTCATTTTGAAATATGCTATTGAATTCATTTCAATTCATTTTTTTCTCCACACTAGTACATGTGGTGATAATTTCCATAATAATATTTAAATATATAATAACTTTTAAAACTTAGTTTAATCATTAAAAAATTAAAAATAAGTTTTTTTATTTATTAAAGATTAATCAAGTACTATTAAATTAAGTTATAATTAATATTAATAAGTATAAAATGATATTGAGGGAACGAGAATAATGTTACAACCAGTAATTACAATTGAATCTTTTCAAGGACCAATGGATTTGCTTTTGCATTTAATTAAAGAAAAAAATATTGATATTTTAGATTTAAATCTAAATGATGTTACTAACCAATATGTTCATTTTATTAATGAAGAATTAATTAAAAACATTGATTTAGTAAGTGAATATTTACCGATTGCTGCTTATTTATTAGAATTGCAATCCAAACAATTATTACCAAAACAAGAACTAGTGGTAGATAGTGCTTATGAAAATGAAGTTAATCGTCAAAAATTAATTGCTCGTTTATTAGAATATAAAAAATTTAAAGAAATAAGTAATTATTTTAAAGAACAGGCTCTATATAGAACCCAATTATTAACAAAAACAACTAGTGATTTAAAAACATATTTAGTTGATGAAATTACACCAATTTTGGTAAAAAATAATATTAATAAATTAACACAAGCAATGTTAAACTTATTTAATAGACTACAAAATGAAAATAAATTACCAGTTAATTTAGCATTAAACTTAATTTCAGCTGAAGATCGAGCTAAAGAAATTAAACAGTTACTGAAAAAAAACACCAAGCAACACTTTACTTTAGAACAATTATTTTTTCCTAAAGCATTAACTTTACATTATTTTATTATTACTTTTATTGCAATTTTAGATCTTGCAAATCATCAAATTTTACATATTATACAAACTAATACTTTTACTGAAATTACAGTAATTTATCGAGGTGAGAAAAATGAATAATAGCAATTGAAAAACAAACGAAAGATTAGCAGTTTTACAAGGTTTATTATTTATTGCTGGCAATGAAGGCCTTGATTTATTAACACTTGCTGAATATTTAGAATTAACAAAAAAACCAAAGACTGTTGAAAATTTAATTGCGTCTTTACAAATGAAACTAAATAATGATGATACCAGTGGTTTAAGTTTAATTAAAGTTGGTAATATTTATAAATTAACAACAAAACCTATTCATTATAATCGCTATCAAGTATTAAAACAACAACCTTTAATACGTTTATCACAAGCAGCTTTAGAAACACTAGCTATTATTGCTTATAATCATCCAGTTACTAAACCACAAATTGAAGATATTCGTGGTGTAAATTGTGATTCTATTATTTTTAAACTAAAAAGTTTAAATTTAATTACTGAGATTAGTCGTAGTGAATTACCAGGAAAACCAATTTTATATGATTTAACTGATGAATTTATGGATCATTTTAATATCGAATCTTTAACTCAATTACCAACTTTGCCTCAATTTAATAACCAAAATGATGAACAAGAAATCTACAACTTTACTAATGAATAATGATTTAGAACGCTTGCAAAAAGCTATTGCTAATTCTGGAGTATGTTCACGACGAAAAGCAGAATTACTAATTATTAATGGGCAATTAACAGTTAATGGGCAAATTATTACAACGTTAGGTTTTAAAGTTACAAGTAGTGATGTTATTAAAGTTAATAATCAAATTATTAAGCAATCTAATCATATTTATTTAGCATTTTATAAACCACCTAATTGTTTAACAACAGTCAGTGATCCTAAAAATCGACCAACGGTAATGAATTATTTTACTAATATTAATAGTAGAATTTACCCAGTCGGTCGTTTAGATTTTGATACTTCAGGTTTGTTGTTAATGACTAATGATGGTGAATTTACTAATGCTATTATTCATCCTCGTTATAAAATAGATAAGGTATATGAAGTATTGGCAAGTGGTATTTTGTCATCAAATGTTATTAAAAAACTACAAGACGGTATTATTTTATCAACTTCATTTACAACTTCTCCTGCTATTGTTAAAATAATTTATAAAAATATAAAAAAAGAAAATACTTTACTACATCTAACCATTAATGAGGGACAAAATCAACAAGTTAAACGTATGATTAAAGCAGTAGGAAGTAGAGTAATTACTTTAAAACGTTTACAAGTTGCTAATATTACTTTAAAAGGTTTAACAATGGGTGAATATCGTTATTTGACAGAAGAAGAAGTAACAACATTGATGAAATTGAGTCAAAAGAGTTAAAATAAAAGAATAATTTATTTTTTAAATATAACAACTTTTTATAAGTTTCCTAAAGGTTGGTGTAGTGTTGAGTTTTTTCAATAATATTATCAGCAAAATCGTTTGCTGTTTTTATTTCCTCTTGTAATTTTTTATTTTTAATAATATCATTTTTAAAATTTTTCAGTATTTCAATAAGGCTGAATTAATTATAAGCATATTATCAAGTACTTTATCATTATAAATTTTAGCACCATATCCTTTTAAAGATTTAACTAAATGTGATACATCGCTTTCAGCACAAACTCCTTGATTTCAATTTTCTTTTTGATTTATAACTCCTTCTTTATTATTTTTAAAATATTTATATATTTGCTCATCAACTTTATTTTCTTTTAAAAAATCTAATAATTGATAATATTCACCATTAACAAATAATTCATATGCATTTGTTAATTTTTTATTATTTACTTTTCTATTAATAATAAATCCTTTTTTAAGTGCTTTAAATGCATGATGTCTATCAATTACATAAGGAATATTTTCATTTTTAGCAGTAGTTTTAATTCAAGGTGCACCATCACCAATAAATACTAAACTACTTTTAGAATAAATATATTGTAAATCAAGAAATTCATAAATTTTATCAATTAATTCTTGTCTTTTAATTATTTGATCGTTTTTAGTTTTCATATAAGTAATTTTTTTATCTTTTAAAACATTTCTACTTTTAGTAGATTTTTCTAAATCTTTACCTTTATTTGCACTAATTGTACGAATACGATTTTTTTGTTTTTTATTATCAAATAAAGAACTTATAAAACAATCATCCATATTTACAAATAATTTTTCAGTTGGTAAAACTACTTTTTTTTCTTTTATTTCTTCAATACCTATTACTGCATTTTTCATTAAATTAGTCATATATGTTTTAGAAAAATTATTATTTTTTATAGTATCTTGTACATCAGATTGTCTTTTACCATTGCCTGAATTTTTTATTATTGTATGCTCTAAACTTGTAAGTGTTCTTTTTCTTTTTTTAATTTTTATATAATCATCTAAAGGATAATAATATTCATTAGTTTCTAATATTAAATAACATCTACGATAAAAATTATTTATTTTACCATATTGAGTATTTGGACTTCTTGGAGCAGTTTTAACATATTTATGCTTAGTTTTATCATATATATTTTGATGTCAAAAATCATCATATGCTTTTAATAGATTTGTAAAATAATTTCTAGTTTTTTTTATGAAGATTATTGTAAAATTTTAATAGAATTCAATAAAATTAATAATTTAAAATAAAGAATGGTAATATGATAATTGTAAAATGATATAATTAAATATATATGTTTTAATATGTTTTAAAATAAGGTGATAATATGCCAGCAAAAAGAAAAGAATTAGGAAATTATAAAGAAGAGATAAATGAATATTTTAGAGATAATAAAAATGTTCCAACAAGAATGACAAAAACTGGTTTAAATTTAGCATTAGGAATTGATAGAAAATATATATTTGATTGCCGACGCTACCAGACAAAATGACAACAAAATTTCTTGAAAGATTATGATAAAGCATGTCAAAAAATTGCTAATTATTTATTACGAAATGCTATGAAAGACCCAAAATATCAATGAGAATATTTAAGAAAATGTCATCCAGAAGAATTTGATGATTTACAAAATAATTTAGAAGAAAATAACTCAAAAAGTAATATAATTATTAATCTTTGTGAACCAAGAAAAATAGAAAATAATGATTAAAAACCTATATTTATTATAGGTTTTTTCCTTTATTTTAAACGATAAAAATGATATAATATAATAAAGCGATTATGTTATTTTTAACATAAGTTACAAGGGATTATCAAAAAAGCGATTATTAAACAAGGGAGTATTTTTATGTCTAATTTTGAAGTTAAAGAAAAAAAAGAAACTTATACTTTTGAAGAATTACAAGAAACTTTAAAACAACAAAGAAATGTTGTATATGCTCAAGCAAAAGATGAATTTCTTAAAAAAGAATTAGAATCTAAATTAAGTGAATATGAAACAAAAATAAAAGAATATGAAAATAAAATTAATAGTTTTGAAGAGCAACAATTATTTTCTAATATTAAAGATACTAAAAAAGTAAATTTAATTAAAAATTTAATGAGTATTGATAATTATAAATCTTTATCTAAACAAGAAGCATTTAATAAAATAAATGAAGATTATAAATATTTTTTAATTGATAAAATAGAACCTATTAAACAAGAAAATAAACTTAATTCAAATGATTTTAATCCTAAAACTATTTTAGATTTACATACAAATAGTATTAATCCAGAAGAATTAGAAAGGAAATTAAATGAAAAAGCAAAAACTACAGGTATTACTGATGTTAATGAATTAGAAAAAATTGTAAATTTAGCAAGAGGAAATTCATTTCAATCTATTAAATAGAAAGAGGATAAAATGGCAATTCCACAAATACTTAAAGCATTTATTATTGGTGGTAATTCTTTTACTGAAAATGCTGTTTTAATTGTACTTGAAGCACAAGTTCGTGGTGAATTAACTGCTGAATTAAGTAATTTATTTATGAGAAATACTGTTACTGCTGACCAAATAGCAAATATTAGTGGTGTAGCAATGGCAATTTATAAAGCAACTGTTCGTGTATTATGAGGTTCAACATGAGATGAATTTACTGGTACTAAAAGACAAAAAGGAATAGTTAAAACAACAACATTAATTATTGATAAAGAATTAACAATTGATTTTAATATTCCAGAATTTGATATTGAAAGATTTATGACTTCACCAGAAAATGTAGCAACACAAATTGTTTCAAATTTAACAAGTTCATTTATGAGAAATTTAAGAGAAAATTTTGAATTAATATTTTTACAAGGTACAAAAGATTATGCAATTGCTAAATCATTAGTATTACCTTTAAATTTAAATAATATGACTAAAGAACAAGCATTAAATGCTTATTATACAATTGGAGAAAGAAATAATAAATTAATTAAAAAAGTAGATGATATTACAGTTGGTATTAATAAAGCAGATTTAACTGGTGCTTGTGGTATTGATAATAGTTTTAATCTTGCAAAAGCATTTATATTATTAAATTATGGACAAATTGCAGCAAATACTTTAGCAACTGGTAAAAGATATACAAATCAAATTATGGGAATGGAATTTTATGAAAGTTTTTATTTAGAACAAGATTTTATTCATGATACTGTTTCTGGTATGCATTTAGAAAAAGATTATAAATTATTAGATTTATTTGGTGTAGTTTATAACAGATATATGTGAGGTATGCCTCTTTCATTTACTAAAGTAAGAAATAAATTATATAATGCTACAGATAATATTCGTATTATTGGTAAAGCATTATATTCATTACCAGCAGCAATAAGACCTAATTTAATGTATATTATTCAAGAAAAAATGCCAACAACAGATGAAATTAAAGAATCAAGAGCAAAAAATTATAAAGTTGATACAACTAATATTAATGCAACATATCAAAGTACTGATTATGATAATATGAATATTTTAGATTTACAAGATGTAATTTATTATAAAAATTTAGGAAAAACTACTATGGCAGGAACTACTCCTACTAATGATGAATTAGAAACTATAATAATAAATATTGGTAATAATGGTTATGAAAAAGGTAAAACAACATTTAGTAATATTACATCAACAAGTGCTATTATTTCTGGTAATAATAAAGATTATTATGGAACAGTAAAACTAGAATTTACTAAAAAATAATTATGGAATTTATATATAAATATTTTAATGAAAAAGCACATATTACTATTTATTCTCCTAAACCAGAAGATTTAACTACAAGTAATGATATAAGAGCAATTTTATTAGATGAATATCCTAAATTAAGAAATGATTATTTTATAGTAAGTAATGTACATGATAATTTTGCTATATGTGTTGGAGATAATATTCATTGTCAAGGAACAGTTAGAATTAAAATTAAAAAAACTAATCAATTATTAAAAGAAGAAATTAAAAATGCCACAACATGCTAAGACTACACCATTGAATAACTATACTTTATTAAAATTAATTAGAGTTGGTATAAGTCCAATTTGTGCAATGATAGGTACAAGTGCTTATTATGGGCAAGTAATTGCAAATCCAGTATTAGGTTCAATTAATAGTTCTAAAAAAATATTATTAGGTTTAGGAACAATTGGTTTAGCAAATTATAGTAAATTTACTAACTCTTCTATTAATCCCAATCCAACAGAAAATCCAATTACTACAACAACAGTAGACCCTTTTCCACCAGATTTATTATTTAGTAATAATGATAAAAAATCTTTTATGGATTGAGATACTTATATTAGTTTAAATGCTTATGGTATTTGAAATTTTATTAATGGAATTCTAGAATTAATTCCAAATAGATTTGAAACTATACGTAAAATAGCAAATATGGCAACTGGTGGTTGTTTAATATCTTCTGGAGTTGCTATGGGTATTAATAATGATTTTAATAATGCTTATGTCATTCCAACTATTGTTGCTGGTGCAAGTGAAATTATTCATAATTTATTACCTATGGAAAGAAAATTTGATGTAGAAATGCAAGAAACAAGTTTTACAAATGAAACAGCACAGTTAATCAATGATAATAGATTTTCAATTAATAGTGAAACAAATACTCAATATGGTAGTGATAATATGAGCGAAGTACCATTAAATGATGATAATGGTTCATTAACTTGAGATTATAATCATATGAGTTTATAATGTTTCCTTTAATTATTGAATGAATATATTATGCATTAGCAAGTAATGATATCAAATTAGCATTAATAAATGCTTTAAAAAATTATTATAAAAATCAATCATTAAAAGCAGTATTTGATAGTGAAAATGTTAATGAAAATGAAATACATCAACCTTATTCATTTTTAAATCCAAATATACTTAAAAAATTAATAAGTATATTAAAACCAAGTGAATTAAGTATACTTCAACATGAAATTAATAAATTTAAAAATCCAATAAATAGTTTTAAAAAATCTATTATGCCAATAGAAATTAGAACAGTTAAAAATTATGTAAATAAATTTAATAATTTATTTAAAGAAAATGAAGAAGAAATACCAGATAATGCATGAGAAGTATTATCAAGTTCATGATTTAAAAAAAGGAAGATTTATTGTTGATAATAAAAATTTAAAAATTGGAACCTTAACAACATTATTTCAAAGTGATAATGATAAAAAACAAATATGATATGGTCCTTATACTTATCCAGCATTTCCACAAGAAATATGAATATTAATGACACAAGCAAAAGGTAAAAATGGTACTGGTGCTGGAACTATATTTTGAAAATTTTGAAATAGAAAATGATTACCAAGTGAATTAAGAAAATATGTTAAAAGTGAATTAGCAAAAAAGGTAAATATTTTGGTTCACAAGATACTAGTGTAATTTATCAAAATAATATTAATGTACAAAAAACTATGAATTTTATTAATAGATTAGAAAAGGGATTTTTTAAATTAAAAGAATATAAAACTTTATCTAAAAATGAAATAGGAAGTAATCAATGAAGATATGAAAGAAAACAATTATTAAAAAAATCTTTACATACAAATAAATATATAAAAATTAAAAGAAATTCTAATTTTTATAAAACATGAAAGTAGGTGGTAATTATTATTGAATTAGATACACCAATTAAACCAATTGGTATATGAAATACTATTAATCCATTAAGTAAAGATAATAAAGAATATAAAAGATTAAATAAAATTTGATTTAATAAAAATAGTACTCATATAGATAAACTAAAAATTTTAATATCAAATATTTTAAAAATAACTAGTCATATTATTGGTATGTTAATAACATTATTTTTTACAATAACACCTTGATTAATAACTAAAATACCAATATCACTGGAAATAGGTAATTATACTAATCAATATAATTTTACTTGACCAGACCATTTAATATTAACTTTATTTCCTATGTTTGGTCATATTGGATTAAATTTAGTAACTAAATTAGGTAATTATGGAAAATTAATTAAATATTTATTAATAACTATACCAATTATTATTACAAGCCCTTATTTAATATATCAATATAAAGAAATTAAAAAACATAAAAAAGAATGTCATTTATGTAAACAACATTTAAATAAAATACAATTGGAGGAATAAAAAATGAATTTTTCAATAGAATTAATATCAGCAGTAATAGGAGGAGCAGTTGCTAGTGGAATATGTATTACTTTAGCATTTCTATTATTTGGCAAATTAATTAAAAAATCAAAACAATCAAATTTAGCAAAAGAATTAAAACGTAATAAAGAATTAGAATTTATTACAGAAAATATTAAACAATTAAATACTCATTTACAATTAGAAACTACATCAACTGCAAAATTACTTGATAGTTTTAATGTAGATAAAGAACAAGTAGATAATTTTGTTTTATTACAAAAATCTAAAAAGAAAGAATTAACTGAAAAAGATAAACAAAAAGCAACTAAATTTAAAATTTAAAGGGTTTAAATACCATTTATTTTACATTAAGGAGTAAATTATTATGGCTATTAAAAACCCAATTTTATTTATAACAGTTCAATAATTTAAATCATCTAAATATTTTAATGATTTATTATTTGATAAAGTTACTACTCCAGATAATGAAATTTGATTTGCAATATCTGTAGCAAGTAGTATTATTGATTATTTAAGTGGTTTTACTATTTCAAAAAAATGACCAGAAATAACACCAACTGATTTTACTGATAATATTCAAACAGCAACTACTCATTATGTTAGATTTTTATTAACTAAAGATGTAGATTATTTACGTGGTCAAGGTTCAATTAGTCAAGGTGGATTAACTTATAGTGAAACTAATCCAGATGACCCTTATTTTATACCACCAGAAGTATTTAATTGTTTAAGAAAAATTAAATAATATCCAAATATTAAAGGTTTTAAATTAAAAGATATAGAACCACAAAAAAATAATTGATTTAATAAATTTATTTCAAATTGTGGTGAAGATAGTCCATTAAATGCATATATACCATATAATAATATAAAATCATTAGATTTTAGAACTAAAATTACTATTAGTCATCCACAAAATTTATTAAGACCAATAGTTAATATTGATACTACTGGTATTAAAACAGATATTGATAATTCATTATGAGAAGTTGATAAAGATAATCCTAATTTTATTAAACCAAAAGATGATAAAGGTATTGATGTTAATGGTAAAAGAATAATTGATGTTGGAACTCCTACATTTTTAAGTGATGCTAGTACTAAATAATATGTTGATATAAAAATAGATGAAGAATGCGGATATTTAGATACTATTAAACAAAATAAATTAATAGCAGGTAAAAATATTACTATTGATGATGATATTATTAGTGCTAATGGTGGTAGTGGTGAATCATTATGAATAATAGACCCTAATTCTCCTAATATTATTCAACCTAAAGAAAAAATAATTATTACTTCAAATAATACTAGAATTGTTGATATAGGAGACCCTACAAAACCACAAGATGCTGTAAATAAAAGATATGTTGATAATAAAATACAACCAATTCCAAGTATTCCACAATGAAAAGAAGTTGGAACAAAAGTTAATATAAATCACATTAAATATATTTTTAAAACAAATACTAAATATAAAATTTATTATAATTTTGAAAGTCAAACAAGTATTAAAAAATTTGCTTTTATTTGTAAAGAATTTTTATATGGTGAGTTAAATACTGAGGTTCAAACTTTGGATTGAGATAATATTAATGGTATAATAATGCTTTCTTTACAAATGCAGAAGGATACAATCGCTATTGTTAGTGACCCTATAAGATATGGTCAACTTTTAAAATTAGAAGAATTACAGGAATAATATTATGAATAAAGAATTTACTTATTTACATGAAATTAGTTATTGATTATTAAATAAAAGTGATTTTAATCATAGTGAATATAATTTAAGTGGAAGTAGATATTCAAGTAAAACATATAGTATTGCTGAAGAATTAGCAATATTAATTGCTATTTCAATTAAAAATAATAAATCAATTGCTATATATTGTTTTAGAAAATTAAATAAAGATATTAATGATTTAGTTAAAGAAATATATAATGCTTTAATAACAATTGGATTAAATGATTATAAAGATTTTAGTCTAAAATATCCAAATAAACAAGCAGATTTTCGTTTTAAAGGTAGTAAATCATTTATTAGAGTTATGGGTGTATATAGTAATTCAAATGATAGAATACCTTTAAAAAGACTTTCTCGTAGTGAAATTAAAGGTTTTGATTTAGCAATTGAATGATGTGAAGAAGCAAATGAATTTAGTCAACAATAATTTCAAGCAATTACATTTGCATTAGGTAATGCTAAAAAAAGAATTAAAATAAAAAGTTGTAATCCAGATAATATTTATCAATATTTTATTGAATATATGAATAAAATAGTAACTTTTAATTTAGAAATTATGAAAACTAATAATGAACAAATTAATTCAGTATTTGATAATAATATATTTAAATTATTTCATTATTCAAATTGAAAAGTAAATGCTCATAATTTAACATTAGATATGATTAATGATTTAGAAGAATTAAAAGTATTAGACCCAATTAAAGCACAAAGTTGATATTATGGTGTACCTAGTATTTTAACTGGTGCTATTTTTGCAAGATTTTTAGATAAAGTAGGTACTAAATTAGATTTTAAAGTAGAAAGATTAACTGGTGGATTAGATATTGGTATGGCAACAAGTTCAAGTTGTCATCCTACTGCTGGAAGTTTATGATTTATTGGTGAAAATGAAAATAGTAGAAGAGCGCATAAAGAAAGTGAATTTTATCATAGTAATGTTACTATGCAATATAAATATACTGATACTTTAGCAAATGATATTATTAATTATTATTTAAATGAAATTAAACGTTATATAGCAATGGTATTTGGTTTTATTTGTTATGTTGATTATGGTAATGGTGGATTAGTATTTATTGATGTTTTAAAAAGTTGAGTTAAAAAACGTAATATAACATGATTAAAATTTATAGCAGTAGATAAATCAATTTTATATTTAAATGATAGAATTGATTTTACAACAATTTGTATGCTTAAAAATATTATTATTTTTAATTGAGAAAAATGTCCAGAAATTAAAAGACAATATAGTTTAATGCAATGATTAGATAAAAAGAAATTAGATAGTAATAATAATACTCCTAAAATGTTAGATTTACATGATGATACTTGAGATAGTGATATGTATGCTTTAATGCATGAAATGAAATGATTAATTAATGGTATTAATAATAAATTATTAATTAATAAAAATAAATTTAATGGTGATGAATTATGATAAATACAATGGAATATTTAAGTTGTGATAAAAGTAATTGATATATTGATATACCTATGATTATTGCTCAAAAATCAACTAAATTATGATTAGGTAAAGGTTTTTTATTTAATTCAAGTAAAAAAGAAATATTAGATTATTTAAATGAAATGAATTTAAAAGATAAATGATTAGAAAAATTTTATAAATTTGGTTTACAAAATAGTTTAATGGGTAAAGTATTTATTATGATTATAGTTAATGAAGATAATAGTAAATCACTTAAAATATTACCTAATAGTTTTTGTGGTAGAGTTGCTAAATATAATGAACAAGAACAATCAGCAGAATTTTATTTTATTAATAAACAAGCAGATAGTGCAACTTTAACATGAGTAACAATACAAAACGGAAAAGTTAAATATGAAACATATACAGATAATAATAAAGATATTATTTTAGGTTCTACAAGAACAAAATTAAAACCAAATATTATTCCATTAAAAATTTATGAAATTAAAAATCCATTTAATTATATACCTATTTTTGAAATAACAAATTTACCAATAATAAATTTATATGGTAATGCAACTACTTTAAATGCTTATCCAGATTGTACACCAGTATGAGATTTAATTTGAGATTTAAATCTTGTAATTAGACAAAAAAGATTAGAAAGAGAATTAAATGTTACTACTTTATTTGCTACATTAGATAATGAAACAGTTAAAGAAATGCAAGAAAATGGTAATATTGCAGAAAATCCTAAAAAAGATATGTTTGTTAATGTTGGTAGTGCTGGATATGATAAAAATGGTAATGGTGGTATGCAAATTATTCAAGGTGACCCAAAATTTAATGAATATTGATTAGATTATAATGGTACTGCTAAAGCAATATTTAATGGTGCTGGTTATGATTATGATGAACATGGTAATGATGTTTATACTAATAAAACACAAAGTATGTTTAATAATAAATATGATATGGAAACTACAGAAATAAAAATAGCATTTTATAGTGCTTATTTTTATCGTATATTTGATTTATTACTTATTAGTGAAAATTTATGAAATGGTATTGGAGAAAGACCTTATAGTTTTAAATTTATTCCAATTGCTATGACTGACCAAATAGTACAAGACCAAATTATTAATTCAAGATTAAATAATGGCACAATGACAATAATTGAAGCAATTGGTGAATATGATAATATTGACCAATTAATGACTGAAAATAAATTAGAAAATATTATTAATGAAAATCAAAAATTAAATAAAAATTTAGGAGATAATGAAAATGATACATCAACAAATTCAATTAATGAAACATCTACACATTCAATTAAAAAGACAACAATTGCTAATTAAAAGATGTAGTTATTGAAAAATATTTCCATTTGTTATAAATAATGGTGCTATACCTTTAACTGAAACTGGTTATAAACCTATTAATAGTAAAATAAGTGATTTTGGACAATATCAATTAATATTAACTGGTAATACTCCAGTTGTATGTATTTGAAAAAATAGTACAAAAATATATCAAAAAAATAAAGGAATTATTAATCCAGATACTCATAAAGTTACAGGTCAAGACCAATATTATACAAAACAATATAAAATTGGTGATTATTGAAATGCTTATTTAATTGATGATACAAGTGGTGTTGATTTTAGTAATTTACCAAATAATCAAATATTTAAAACAGTACAAACTAAAAGACAATATACTTTAGTAATGTTTGAAGAACATATTACAATTGATGATTATTTACAATTTTTTGTTGTATTTAATGATGAAAATGAAAATATTGGTGGTAATAGTAGAAAAAATCAAGATAGACAATTATTATATATTTCAAATGTAACAAATTATTATAGTCCTTATAATGGTGCATTTAGTATGCAAGTTTTAACTTTTAGTAGTTTAAATGATAGAGTAGTTTCTAGTGGTCAAAATACACTTGATTTTGTACAATATGCAAGCCCGGGTAGTGGTTATGCTTTTCCTACTATTCAAAAAGGAAAAGTAACATTAAATCGTACTTTAATGAAAGATATAGGAGTAAGATATAGTCATAGACAAAGTTATGGATTAGAATTATTATCAATTTGTTATTATTATGGAAGACCAATAATACAAGGTCAAGAACCAATACAACAAAATAATGAAGAAATATTTGAAAGTAAAGTATTTGCTTCAAGAAGATTATTTATTGCTGGTAATAATGAAAAATCTACAACTAATATTAAAAATAATGGTGGTTTACTTGCTGGTATAAATGATAAAATAACAACAAGTAGTCATCCAGAAACAACATTTTATAATATTATTGATGCTAAACCTACTGGATTTACTAATTTTAAAAATTTTACAGAATGATTAAAAACTTCATTAAATTTTCAAGATAATTTATTTGTAACAAAAGATTTTAAAGGTATGCTTTCTTTTGATAAAGATAAAGCAAGATTAAGTAATGGTACATCAGTAGGAGAAGCTAAATTCTTTTGAGATAGTGAATGAAATATAAATAATTTAACGGGTAATTATAATGTTGATATGAGTAGTAATTTTAAATATAAAGACCCAGATACACATTTAATTATAGGAAGTCCAACTGTTGATTATAGTAAAATATCACAAAAATATATGTCAGCAATATTAAATTTTAATAGTGTTTTATTTTCTCCATTAATACAAATGCCTTATGATAGTAATCAATGATTACCTTTTGCATTAAGTGATATTCCTTTAATTGGTAAATTATTAAATTCTTTAACATTAGGTATATGAAGTAGTTGAGTTATTACTCAAAATATTCAACAATATAAAAAAATGTTATATTTTAATGGTTTTATGTCAGCATTTTTTACAAGTAATTTAGAAAGTATTATTGGTAATGGTGGTTTAATTCCATTAAATGTATTTACAAATAATAATGATTTTACTATTGGTAAATTATTAGGTGCTAATGTTTCAACAACTTCTATGACAACGAAATTAAGTGATAGAATAAGTGTTTATCCATAAAACCCTACTACTGGTAAGAAATTAGAAATTAAAGAACAAATATCAACTGTTGATTTATCACAAAAGAAAAATAATAAAGTTTATATTTTAGCAGAAGATAATGAATTTTTAGATATTGCTTCACCATTTACAAATGAAGATACTTAATGTCAATGAAATCCTACAAGTAATGGTGTAATTGATGGTTTAAATTATGCTTATATTATTGATACAATTGTAACTCAATCATTACATCAAGGTGAAGAAAGACATACATTTTATAGTGATAATCCTTTTACTTATCAAGGTGATTATAATGAAATAGCAGTTGCACAATTTCGTTATAATAATATGGGTTATTTAACTGGTAATGCTTTTAATTGAACAACTTTGTATAAATTAAATCATGATGAATATGAAGAAAGTAAAGAAACTACATTTTCATATCCAGCAAAAATATTACCACCAAGTCCTCAAAATATAGCAAAATCAATAATTATTATTCCAGATTTAAAAATAGAAATGATAGCAAATAATTTACCTTTAACAGATACAAGTTCAATTCCAGTAAAAGATAATTTAGATAATTGATGAAATGCTAATTCAAATAAATTAGTTAATTATAAAGTTGATTTAAAATCTTTATTAGACCCTACATTATTAATTAATACTTTTAATGATTTACAAAGATATTATAAAAGTATAACTATATATTATGATTATGATATTGAAACAATACAAGAAGTTCATAATAATTCAATTCGTACTATAACATCAACTATATATACTGATTTTTCTGTTCAAGAAAATTTTGCAAATCCAAAGAAACATACTGGATTTCAAGAAATTATACTTAAAGATTTAATTTTAAGAGATACAAAACCACGTGATGGAAACCATATTTATCATTGAAATCACAATAAACAAGGTACTACAGTACAACTTGAAAAAGAGATTGGAATAGCATATATGTATGGAAGAACTGATACTGATTATCAGTTAAATGGTTATAAATTTGCTATAAATGATAATGGTAATATTGGTGGTTGAAACACAAAATATGAAAATAATCAATTATTAGGTTTTTGTATAGTTAATAATAAAAATTTTAGGTGAAATTTTTATTTACAATCAACATTAGGTAAAATTGAAGATATGTGATATATTGTAGGAAAAATTGGTGAAGATAATAAAGCATATGCTAGAATACATATTAATACTATTAAAGTAAATATATATAAAATAGTAGTAAATTCAAGATAATTATGATATTATAATATTATTAATTTATAATCAAAAAGTAAATTATGGATACAAAAAAAATTACAATTCATAAAATAGAAAAAAAATTTGTTGATAAAATTTATTATTATAAATTTTTCTTAGCAACTATTAGAGGCTTTTTAATAATCTGTGTATCTTTGTTTTACAAATTTACTAGTTTAGATTAATTCTATCTTCAAATTTTATCATAAAATGAGCAATTGCTGTATTTCAATTTTGAATGAGCATTGTTCATTTTTTTGTTATATTTTCAATTGCTAAGTAAAATATTTTGAAAACTGCCATATCATTTGGAAAAACTTTTTTATTTCTAATAACTTTTCGTAATTGACTATTAACAGATTCAATAGCATTTGTTGTATAAATCACTCTTTTGATTTCTGCAGGATAACTAATAAAAACCATTAAATTATCTCAATTTTTATATCACGATTTAGCAATTTGAGGATATTTTTTATTTCATTTACTTTCAAAAGTTTCTAAAGCTTGCATTGCTTGTTCTTCACTACATGCACTATAAATTGGTTTTAAATCTGTAACTAGTGATTTTCTATGTTTGTATGAAACATATTTTAAACTATTTCTAATTTGATGAACTATGCATAATTGATGTTCGGTTTTAGGATAAACTGATTGTATTGCTTCTGACATTCCTGTTAAATTGTCACTACAAGCAATAAGAATATCATTTAAGCCTCGATTTTTCATTTATGTGAAATTAGATAATCGAAAATTAGAACCTTCATTTTCGCTAATTAATAAACCTAAAACATCTTTTTTACCTTCTAAATCAACTCCTAGTGTTATATAAACTGATTTGTTAATAATGCGTTTATCTTGTCGTACTTTAACTACTATACAATCAAAATAAACAATCGGATAAAAACTTTCTAATGGCCGATTTTGTCATGCTTTAACATCATCAATAACATCATCAGTAATTTGACTAATAACACTTTCACTAATATCAGCACCATAATATAACTCTTGTAACTGCATTCTAATATCTGATAAAGTCATGCCTTTGGCATATAATGAAAGAACTTGTTGATCAAAACCATCAAATCTTCTTTGTCTTTTTGCAACTATTACTGGCTCAAAATTACTATTACGATCTCGTGGTACATTAATCTCAATTTTACCTTGTTGGGTTATTAATTTTTTTTAATTTATACCATTGCGAGCATTATCACTATTATTATGTTGATTTTTTTTCATATCCTAAATAATTTTGAATTTCAGAATTCAACATTTTTTCAACTAATCTTTTTGTTAATTCTTTATATAAACCTCCCTCTTTAAATAGGGTTGTTAAATCCTCAGTATTTTCTAATAATAAATCTACTGCTTTTGATATTGGATCATTATTATTAATATTTTGTTTTTTAGACATACGTAACTCACTCTTTCTAGTTATTTAATTTTATTTACTAGAATTAATTAAACATAGTTATTTTTGTAAGTTACACAGATTACTAAACATTACCAACTATTATTATAACAGCAACAGTAATTTTAATAATAATAGTTGCTTCTCTATTTATTGCATTTTTTTGAAAATAATATTTCCCCACAATCTTAAATATTAATGTATAATATAAAAATACTTACCTAAGGAGTTAAAAAAGGTAAATTTATAGATATCTTATGTATTCGTCTTATAGTTAGAGTTATGTTTAGCACCTAATTAAAAAGTTACCTTATTGGTAACTTTTTTTCTTTATAAATTATTATAAACTTGTTATATTACTTTTAACAAAATTGGTATTATTAATTATTGGTAAATTTTGTTCATTATTAATATATTTTGAAAAATTATCGTTTCATTCATCATTGTATAATTTAATACCATTACCAATTTTTGTACGATAATTAAATTGATAATTACTACCTCATCATTCACAATATTGTAATGTAAATACTTTTAAATAATAATTTTCATTTTCTCAATAAAAAGTTAAACCGAATCTTTGGTTAATACTTATACTTTTTTCATTTTGAACTTCATCAGTAAATTTCTGTAATATTTGTTCTTTATTTGGAGATATATTATTTTTTGTATTTTCAATAATATCATCAAATTTATTATTTCTTTCTTTTAAAAATGTTTTAATACTTTTACTTGGACCATTTAATTTTCATTTTTTATATTCACCTCAACTTGCACCACAATCATTTGTATAAACTATAGAAGCTAAAGAATTAATTCATTCAACAAGTGTTCCTCAACAATCATTATCAATATCACCTAGAAATTCTATCTTTTTATAATTATCAACCGGATTAATTTTTCCTAAATTTAAAATTTTAAATTCAGTAGATCAATAATTATTTCCTGCAGGGTCAGGATTAAAAATGTGTTGAATATTTTTTTTATTATTTTCATAATAGATTTTTAATTCTTTATTTAAATCAGAACTTTTTATATTTGATAATATTTCTCCAAATAAATGACCATCACTTGCAATTCTATCTGTTCTCAAAAAATAAATTTCATTTCTTTTTGTTATTATATAAAATTTATCTTTATCAAATACTTTTATACTTGTTACTTCTTCATCAATATTATTAAACTTTTGAACATCACCGTTACTATGAATTAAATAAAAACCATTAGTTGTACCAACATAAACCTCTCCTGATGTTAATTTACCTTTATTATTTTCATCTAAAACTTTTATTGTAGTTATTTTTCCTTGAATTTTATCAATTTGTGGTTTTAAATCACAAAATTTTTCATGTCAATAATTATTATTTGTTATTTGTCTTGCTTTTCTTCTATTACAATTATTTAAATTTGGTTTAATAAAATAAGATAATATAATTCTAATATTGCTATGTCCTAGAATATTTGTAAGTTGATTTATTGGTAAAATTAATATTCTTGCTAATAAATTAATAAATGATTCATTATCTCTTCTTCTTAAATATCCAAATTCAGTCAATATATTTATCGATTCTTGATTTGAACTTGGGTTAGGTCTTCTATCATTTCCAGTTGAAAGTAAATAAATTATAAGAGATTGAATACGAGATTCTTCATTTCAATTAACTAATGTATTATAAATAGGATTCTCAATATTACGTTGTAAAACAATATATCCATCATTATTATTAACTAATTGTTGAATAATATGAGTATGAAGTGATCAAAATCTTAATGATTCTGCTGTAATTACAATTACTCTTCCCAAGGAATAACGAATATTATCATATAAAGACATACTTCCTATATTAGATATTTCCAAAAATGCTTGATAAATATCAGTTCAATAAATTCTATGACTTAATTCATCAGGTAATAAATCTATATAATCTGGTCGAATGTTACTTAAATTAATATTATTTGTTCTATCAATTCTTGTTAAATGTGGAACTGAACCATCTCTAACAGCAGCAGGTTGTCTTCTATTATCAATATTACTAAAATCAAAATGATAATAATTATTATTAACCATTAATCCTTCTACATATAAATTATCTGTTCTTAAAACTAATTCTAAATTTCTAGAAAAACTTTGTCCATTTTGTTCTCCTCTAATTTCAACTGGAAGTCTAAAATAACCATAATTTGATTCAGAATTTAAAGCCAAAATAGTATTATCCTCAGAAATAAAATCAGGATTAACTAATAAATTTAAATCTCTAATTCTTCTTAATACTCCTCTATCAACTAATTCGTTGATAATAATTTGAAAACTAGTTTGATATTCTCTTCGATTATTTTGATTAATAATTAATTTTTCATTTAATTGCAAAATTTCTTTAGACGTCTTTGGATGTGTCGTAACTTGTTTTTTAATTCTTCTGCTTTTTTTATGACGATGTTTATGTGTACTTGTTTCTAATTCTGTTTGATAAAATGGATTAATATTTTCATTTGTTTCATTTAAACTATATGATTGATAATTACTTGTATTTGTAAAACTGTTTGGTTCATTTATTGATTCTAAACTAGTATTGTTACTAACTCAATCTTTAATCTTTTTATTATCAATTGACTTAGCATTAATACCTATAGTTTTATCATTAATTAATGGTGCAGTTAATACTCATAATTTAAATTAATAACTTGGACTAAAATATTTCATAATTTTATACCTCTTTATTTTAAACATAAAAAACTCATTGATTTTAAAAATATAAAATTATGAGTTAAAAACTTATATTAAGTTTGGTTAAATTCTACACCATTATTTTTTTTATACTTGTTTAAACTTTTTTATAATATTCTTTTATTTCTTTAACTTTATTTTTAAATTGTTTTTTATGAAAAAAACACATATTAAAAAATTGTTCTATACTACTTTCTATATCTAAAGTTTTTAAAGTAACTAATACTTTACTATTACAATCTTTAACAATACATTTTAATAATACTTTTTCTTGTTTTGGTTTTTGCATTAATTCACTTTCTTAATTAAATAAATCTTCATCTTCTAAACAATTTCTTCCAGTAAAAACAAAAATTATTATTCATATTATTGCAATTATTATTCATAATGGTAATAATATTAATCTCATAATAAATTCTAATAAGTCTTACATTATTTCTCCTTATTTAAATAATATCAACCAATTAATAAACTATCTGCTTCATCATGATTTGATATTGTTATATTTCATTTTTGTTTAATTATTAATTCATTTGCTAATTTAATTGATATTTCTTTAGTTTATTTAATTAAAAAAATATCATCAATATTAAAATTTAATCTATATCAACTTTGTCATTGTCTTGGTAATATTCAATGTTTTTCTGGAATATAATATTGATATAGTAAACTAAATATATGACCTCTTAATGATTGCATTTTTTCTGAACTACGAGCATTTAATTTATTATTAAATCCACGTTCTATAACTACATTAAAGTCTTCGACTCAATATCTATATTTAGACCATTTATAATGAGCATCTTCTTCACTTGCTTTTATAGATAATTGTTCAATAATTTTTTCTATAAAATCATAATGTTCATATTTATTAAAATCATAACTAAGAATTAAAACTGGAATAGCAGAAGTTATTTCACATTCTTTATCAATTAAAAAATTACATTCTTCATTTCAAGATTTATTATGTTTACAACAAGGTTTTCATAAAGTAAATCAAGTATTTTTTATACTTGGGTCAATTGAAAGTAAATAATTATTCATAATTTCTATACTCATTTTTATTATTATTTTTTAAATTTTTAAATCTTTCACGAATTTCTTTAAATTTATCAAATAATACTTTTAAATAATTGTCACCCATTAATATTAAAAAATCTTTATTATTACTTGGATTTAATTTTTCCATATCTTCTCTTATACATTCATCAAATAAAACTGTATTTGTAATCATATATTTTTCAAAATAATCTAATTATTTTTGACTTGGTTCTCATTTTTCATTAGATGTTTTTATATTATTAACGTAATTATTTTGTGGTTTATTATTTTGAATTAAATTAACATTATCATTATCTGGGTCAAGTTCATCTTCACTTAATAAAAGTAAATTCATTAAAAAATATCTATAAGCATAAGTTTCTGCACTACCTTTTGCTTTTGCTATATCTGTATTTTTAGCACAAGCAAGTATATCAAAATATTTTAATTCTTTATCATTATCTAAATCTATAATTGTATATCTTTTAAAATAAGTTATTTCTACTTCATTAGTATCTAAATAATTAATTTTTCTATCTGTTGTTAATATATCTTCATGTGTAATAACAATATTTAATTCTTTACATAATAATTTAAATTTATTAAAACCATTTTTAGGTGTACTACCAATTTCTAACTGTAATTTAAGTATTTTTTTATATAAATTATTCATTATTTATCACTCTTTCTATTTATTGCTTTTTTAATTAAACTTCTTATAAAACCATTAATTTTCATATTTTTTTCTTCACAAATTTCTTTTAATTTTTCATAATCTTTTTCAGTAAATCTTAAATGAATAATAATTTGTTTAATCATTAAATCTTCTGGTTTCTTTTTAGGTGCTGCTGTCATATTTATTCACTACTTTCTTCTTTCATAAATAATTCTTTATTTCTTCCACCATATTCTCCTAATTTAAATCCAATTGAACATTTTTGATATCTTGAAAATCTTTATTTTGCATATTATTAAACTCCTTTAAAATTTTCTAATTGTAATTCATTAATATAATATTCATATAAAGAATCTCAATTATTTGATGTTAAATACATATCTTCTTCAATCATGTTATTAATACATTTATTACAATAATAATTATTATCAATTTCACTAATTAATATATTTTTCATTATGTATATTACATTTCATTTTTTTCACTTATTAATTTATAAAAACATTTATTACAAGTTCTATTTCCATATGATGAATTTTTATGACAAATATCACATGAACCTTTAATTCTATATTCTCTACATTCCATAATTATTAATCCCTTTCTATAATTTTTAATATTTCATCTATTTCAATATATTTTTGATTTTTAAGTAATTTTTCATTACATAAATTTTTTATTAATTCAATTTTTTCAACATTTAATAACATATTAATTTCCTTTAATACTTTAAATAAAATATTTTTTCATTATGAGTATTTATTTCTTTCATTGGCATAACAGTATAATTTATTGCTAAATCATTATGTTTATATGAATTATTGATTTTAAAACTTTTTATATCTTGTTCTCATGTAATGTTATATTTAAAACATTCTTGATTTTTATCATTTTTAAAAATATAATAACCATTATATTGTTCATAAAATTTACAAGATATTAATTCATTTTCATTTCTAGTAATATTTGGAATATTTTTAATATATTTTAAAATATCACTACCTTTAACACTTTCAATATCTTTTGTTATTAATTTTTTACCTAATTTATAATAAAAATCTTCAATTATTTTTAATGCTATTTTTTTATTTTTTTCATCAATAATAGTATCTTTAATAGGAAATCATGTTTCATATTCACCAATTTCTAATAACATACCTTTAGTTGTTTCTTTAATTTTATTTTTAATATCTAAATTAACATTAATCATTACGTATCCTTTCTATGTATAAGCCTTATCACCTACAGTGATAAAAAATGCTTATATACTACTAACTACTTATCTACTATACGTAAGGCTTATGCTACTGTAAGTAGCATAAGCCTTGGAGGGTAGTGGTTCTAGGGGAAGGGAACCAAAAAAATATCAAATTGTAAAAGAGTAACACAAAAATTACTATTGGAATATTCCAGCACAATATTCTAAATAATTTTTTTTATTTAGTTATGTAATAATTAATTACTTTAATAAAGTGCTGGTTTAATAAAATAATTAATTATAATTGTTTAACAATTAAAAAATGAGAGTGTTATCTCTCATTTAAGTTCTTATTAAATCTAACCATTAACTTGATGCGCCCAAGACAATGTGAAAATATGACAGATGAGCAATTTGATGAATATTGTAGAGTATATTGTAAAGAACATAGAATTAAAGTTGATGAAATTAATAAATCAAGTCATAAAAATTGTATTAATAAAGAAAAATGAATTGAATATTTAATTGAACATGACACATTAGATATGGAATTAAAATTAGAATTAGTTGATTATATCAATTGATACAACAACATAAGAATCCACAGCACTCTAAACTACTTAACCCCCATAAAACACCAAGCACAAATGTCTACCAAAAAACAGTCCTAAAAAAGGTTGCCATTACAAGTTTGGGAAAATTAATTTTACGTGCTGAAACTGCACCTTTATTTTTAATGTCAATCATTAATTATGAAACAAGTTTAAAAAGTTAGAGGAGTACAAGATGATTAGAATTGGTATTATTGGAACTGGAAAAATTGTTCAAAGATTTATAAAGCAAGCGTTAACTAATAAAAAATTTAAAATAACTTGTATATATTCAAGAAGTTTAGATAAAGCAGAAACATGAGCAAAAAAAATATAATATTGCCCATAGTACTGATGATTTAAATAAAATGATAGAATATATTGATGCTATTTATATTGCTTCACCAAATGGTTTGCATTACAAACAAAGTAAATTATTTTTAAATAATAATATTCATGTTTTGGTAGAAAAAACTATTACTTTTACAGTTGAAGAAGTTAAAGACCTAATTTCTTTAGTAAGAAGTAAAAAAATAATTTTATTAGAATCTTATGTTACTGTTCATTTACCTATTTTTTCTAAATTAAAAAAATTAGTTCATGAAATAAATCCAGAAGTAGTTAACCTTAATTTTAATCGTATTTCTTCAAGAATGCCATCAGTTGAAAAAGGAATATATGATTCTGTTTTTGATAAAGATTTTGGTAAAGGTTAAACTTATGATAGTTTAGTATATCCATTACAATTAGTATTGTATTTATTAGGTAAAGTAAAAACAGTTAAAGCGATGGCAATTAAATTACCTAATGATGTTAATTTAAGTAATCATGTTATTTTGAATCATGAAAATGGAACTATTACTACTATTACTTGTAGTAAAGGAGTAACCTCTTATGCACAAAGTGAATTTATAGGTCATAATAGTAGTCTTGTTTTATCACAAGTTCATCCATTAAGCGGAATTAAGGTTTATACTAAAAACGGAATAAAAGAAATCGCAGATAATACCAATGAAGAAAGTTTAATGACATATGAATTAAATGATTTTGTAAAAATGATTAAAAATAAAGATTATTTAAGTCGAGATTATTGATTAAATCATAGTTTAATGAATCTTGAAGTTATTGAAGCAATTATTAAAAGTGAAAATGAATTAGGAGTTGAAGTTTATGAAAAGTAATATTAATTTAAATGAATATATTGATCATACATTACTAAAACCAGAAGCAACATTATCAATGATTGATACATTATGTAAAGAAGCAAAAACTTATTATTTTAAAGCAGTTTGTATTAATCCATTTTATATTAATCGTGCTGTTACTTTATTAAAAAATAGTAATGTTAAAGTATGTACAGTCGTTGGTTTTCCATTGGGTGCCAATACTACACAAACTAAAGTAGCAGAAACAATTAATGCGATTAAATATGGTGCTCAAGAAATTGATGTTGTTATTAATATTGGGGCACTAAAGGATAATGATCAAAAACTTGTATTGCAAGATCTACAAGCAGTTCGTAATGCATGTCCACAAAATATTATTTTAAAAGTAATAATTGAGTGTAGTTTATTAACAACAGAACAAAAAATTATTGCTTGTCAGTTAGTAACTAAAGTAAAAGCAGATTTTATTAAAACTTCAACTGGTTTTGCTAATGGTGGTGCAACGGTTGCTGATATTAAATTAATGAAAGCAAATATTGGTCCTCGTGTTGCAATTAAAGCTTCTGGTGGTATTAAAAATCAAGATGATGCAATGGCGATGATTAATGCTGGTGCTACTAGAATTGGTACTAGTAATGGTGTTTCTATTATTTCAGGACAAGAAACTAAGGCTGCTTATTAATTAATGTAAATCAAGAACTATTAAAGTAATGAAATGAGTAAACTATTTTAATAAAAAAATCAAGTTTAGGTTTTATATCATTAACTTAATAAGTTTATAAATGTAATAAACGTTATTAAGAAGAGTATCAAAATTAAAATTTAATTAAGAAAGAATTTAAAAATATGTCATTTAAATTTGAAGAAGCAAACAAAGTTAATGAAAAGTTAATTTTATTTAATAAACTTGATAAATTATTAACTCAAATTGCAAAAGAATTTACAAATAATTTTGGTAAACAAACTATTAATAGTGAAATTATTGACAAAGTAAAAGAAATGAATAATAAATATGAAGGAAAAAATAGAATACCTAAAACAGAAAATGAAATAACAATAGACATTAATATTAAAGATGTTGATAATTACTTAATTAAACAATAGTGGTATTTAATGTAAAATAAAAATATTGATATCGTTCCTTTTAAAAAAATAGATATACTAATTAATCTTAGTAAAGATAGTAATCACTTGTTTTTGTTATTTAAAGAGATTGAAACTATTTATAATAAAAAGTACAGTAATACTTTTCTTGATTTATTTATTATTTTAAATAATTATAATCAATTTATGAAAACTAATGATTTTGATAAGAACTGATATTTAAGAATTATTTTTAAAGAACTTTTTTCTTTAATAGATAAAATTATTTTTGAAAAATGCTTATATTACTCTTTCGAAAAGAATAATTTTGATAAGAAAATTATTGAAAATAATGTTGCTTTAAAATATTTATTATTAAATTTTTTACCAAGAAAAATTGATAAATGAAATTTATATTTTCCAAGAAAATATAATTTAGAAAAAAAAGCAGAAGAAAAAATAAAAAAAATAAATGATAAAATTGATGATTTAAAAAATATCTTCTTTTTTCAAAATATTATTATTTTCATCATCATTACTTGTTCTAATTTTTTAAAAATTAATTTTTGATTATTAAATTATATTTATAATAATTTGATGTTATGAACGAAATGAAAACTTAAAAATAAAATGAATAGAGTACTGATAATCCTTTATTGTTAGCAGATTCATTTATTTAGATAATTTTTGTCAATAAAAAATCCCTAATTAAAGGGATTTGCCTAATGGGTTCTGCGTTTACACCGCAGTTAGATTTCAAACTGTTATCAACTTGCAATAGGTTTTACAATATAATGTTATCACTTTGTTTCAATAATTCAAGACTTTTAATCTTTTTAATAAATTAATTATTTATTAATAACGAATATGGAAAAAAAGCTTGGTATGTTAGTAATTTTATATTTTCCATATTTAAAAAATTTCACAATTGATTTGTTTTTATACTATTATAATGATTATATATTCTATAAAGAGCATAACAAATAATGTCTGCACCTCTAATTTCTGGATATATTTTTGAATCTTTAATTTCAACAGAAAAGTTAATGTTATAATTATAAAAATTTAGATTTAAATGAGTTTCTAAAGAATTTTTAAATTTGGTACTAATTGTTCTATTATCAATATGAATAACTATATTTTTATATTTTTTTTCTATAATATTTAATTTTATTAAATTATTTAATAAATATTTAACAAAAAAATTAAATGCTTCATTTTCATTTCATTTTTTCTTATTTAATTTATTTTTGTCTATTAAAATTGAAACTGGTATAAAACTTTTTGAATTTTTATAAATATATGAAATATAGTTTACTAAGTGCTCATTTTTTAACTTAACACCTTTAATTTCTTTTAATTCACTTATATATTTATTATTAATTCTCAAGTTTTTTTCAATTTTTTGACATTTACTTCTTATATAGTTTATATTATCAATAAGATAAACACCAATTATGAAATATTGCTCATGTTGTAAATGCATTGCACTTGTTTCATCTAATATTAAATGTATATTATTATTATTATTATTATTATTATTATTCATTTTTTTAATTAATTCTAACCAATAAGTATTATTCTTGTTAAGAATATTATAAAACAAAAAATAAAAAAAGATAAGTGGAAATCTGTTGTTATTTATCTTTATTATATTTAATAAAACATAGTATGATAAATCGTAACTAAACTTAATATTATTTTTTAACTCATTATTTTAATATAAATAAATGAGTTTTTATTTTGAAAGGAAGATATTAAATGACAAATACTGAACAAGAACAATACAAAAAAGAAAGTTTAGATATTAAAAAAAGAAGAAACTTTTTTATAAAATTTAAATTAAAAAGATGACAAAATATAAGTAATGAAAATAAATAAATTTCAAAATTAAATTTGCTAATAAAACAAAAAAATCAATTAATTGATGTTATTATGAAAGAAATTAATATTGAAAAACAATTAGAAAATATAAATAAAGATGTTATTTTGGAAATTTATGAAAGAATGTTTGAGCAAGTAAAATCTGAAATTAACTACTTACATAATGAATTAACTGAAGTTAAAAAAGAAATTGATATAAAAGACTTAAATATAGACAATTCGTTTCAATATAAATATGTAACACGATTATAAATAACTTATTTTAGGATTATAAAATAATTAAAATATTTTTAAATTTATAAAAATAAATAAAATATTTGATTTATTAGTATTTTATTTCCAAAAATTTGAAAAACTTATCAAAAAAAATAGATTTTTCTGATAAATCAATATATAATTTATGAGATATGAAAGTAAGGAGGCAACAGAATATGGCAGTACCAGCAAGAAGAACGTCAAAAATGCGTAAAAATACACGTCGTGCCCATGATAGTTTATCTGCAACAACTACAACTAACTGTTTAAATTGTGGAGCAATTACTAAACCACATCATGCCTGTATGAAATGCAAGACATACAAAGGTGTAAGTATTACTAATCCATTATAAGCAGAAAAAACATCATCAACAGAAAAAAAATAAAATATGAATATATTTTATCTTAGATTACCTTCCTCTTATTTATTTAAAATAATATTTTAAATAAATAAGAGGTTTTTTACTTTACAAAATTATTTTATAATAGTTAATAATAAATTAAAATAGACACTATTTATTAGGAAGTGTAGAGTATGAAAAATAAGGGCTATTATGATTTATTATTAAAGATTAGTGATTATATTAGCAATAATTTCCAAACATCACATATTAATGATGAAAATGAATTAATTAAAGACATTGATCATTATTTAGTTAAACAACTAAATAATACTTTAATTGAAAAATTAAAAACGATTAAATCACCAGAAGCAAAAATTGATTTTTTAAATCAAATCATAATTAATTTTACTACTAATAAATTTAGTAATAACATTTTATTACAAGTAAATGATAATATCATAGATAATCATTTAACTTCTAATATTAGATTAAGTGATAATTATTTATTTACTAATGAAAACCAACAAGCATTAATTAATCATTTAAATCAGGAAATTAGAACTTGTGATGAAGTATAATTTATTTATCCTTTTATATCAAATTCAATTATTAATAAGTTACGTTCATCATTTGCTTATGCTTTAAGTCATAATATTACTATTAATTTTATTACTACTACTTTTGATGATATGGCTTTATTTGTTAATTTATATGCATTAGTTAAAATAATAAAAAAGTATCCTAATATTAAAGTTAAAGTTGAAAATAATTTAGAAAAACGTAGTGAAAGAATTCATATTAAAGCTGCCATCTTTAAACGAAATTCAGGTTTTTCTTCAGCAATAATTGGTTCATCAAATTTAACACAAAAAGGTTTAGCTAGTGGTCGTGAATGAAATATTAAAATTAATGAATTTGATAATAAGCAACTATATCAAAACATTTTAAATCAGTATTATAAATTATGAAATGATAATTTAGTTGATTTAAATGATGAACAACAACGATTACAATTACTATCACGAATTGAATATAATAGATTGCTTGTAAATAAAAAAGATGAACAATGATTAGCAACTAATTATTTTCTTTATGATTTTCAAATTGCCTTAATTAATAAATTAAATCAAAGAAAATAATAATCAAAAACCTTCAATTTTATTTTTAGCACATCAAAGAGAAATTATTGAACAAGCAATTATTACTTTTCGAAAATTAATAAATGATAAAAAATTTGCAACTATTTTAAATAGTAAACAAAATAATTTTCAAGAACAATATTTATTTGCAACAGTACAAACTGTACATAGACATCTAAATAAGTTTAAACGTCAACAATTTGATATTATTATTTTTGATGAAGCTCATCATTTGGCTGCCAAAACTTTTCAGACAATTTTTAATTATTTTCATTTTAAACAAATTATTGGTTTAACAGCAACACCAGAACGAGAAGATAATAAAAACATTATTAATTATTTTGATAATGAGTTTGCACATGAATTACGATTGTGAGATGCAATTAATGAAAAACTTTTATCACCATTTGATTATTATTTTATTGATGACATTACTGCTGATTTAACTGTTATTGATTTAAATAATGATCAACAATTATTTAAAAAATTAAATACTGAAGCAAGAAATAAGTTATTATTATATGTAATTAATGACTATATTGGATTTTATAGTAATCGGATTTGTTTAATTTTTTGTATTAACATTACTAATGCACAAATTGTTGCTAGATTTTTGCAAAATCAGGGCTTAAAAGCAGACTTTTTAACAAGTAAAAATCAAACTAATCGTAGTAAAATAATTAATGATTTTAAAAATAGAATTATTAATTATTTATGTGTAGTAAATATTTTTAATGAAGGAATTGATATTACTGAAATTGATACTATTATTTTATTACGACCAACTAATTCAAAAACAGTATATTTACAGCAATTAGGAAGAGGATTGAGAAAAACAGAAACTAAACATTGTTTATAGGTTTATGATTTAATTACTAATATTGATAAAAAATATGACATAACCATTTTTATTAAAAATCTTTCGAACTCACATATTATAAATTTTAATAAACAATTACCTAATAGTTTTAATTTACCTTATGGATGTACTATTACTTTAGAACCAAGAAGTCAAAACGTCATTTTAACTAATTTAAAGCAATGATATCAATCACGAAAAAAAATTTATTTGTTAATTCAATCATATTATCAACTTTATAATGATAATGCTATTTTTAAAATATTAATTGATTATGATTTGACAATTCAAGAATTTTATAATTTTTTAAATGATTTTTATTTACGAATAGCAAAAAAAATAAAAAATTATCAAACCCATGATAATGATACTAATCGTAATCAAAATATCTTAAAACAATTCTTATTTTTAAATGATTATCAAATAGTTAATTATTTTTATTTAAGATTAAGTCAAGAATTAGATACTGAATTAATTAATTATCATTATGACAATTTATTAATAGCATCATTATTATATGAGGTTACAAGTAATAAAGTATTTAATCGTATTTTTCCAAATTTTAATGAAATACCATGTTTAGTTACAAATTTCATTGAAAATAACAAATTAGTTGTTAATGAACTAAAAATTATTCTTAAATATAAACTAGATTATGAAACATTGTTACTTAATGAACATTTTAATCAAGATTATCCTTTATTATCTTATCAATCAACATTTACTGTACATCAGGCACTATGTACAATTAATCGTGTTAATTTTAATAAAAAACTTGGACCTTTAAAAATTATTGCCTTTCAAGCGGGTCATTTGACATTTAATGAAAATAAATCAGTAATTTTTGCAGATATTTATGGAACAAATTATAGTAAATTAACTAGTTATAATAAATTAACAAAAGAATATTACTGATCAATACCAGAAAATAAAACGATTAATTCAAAATTAGTGAAAGATTTACAAAATAATAATATTGAAAAAATATTATTTTTAAATAATGATTGTAATAAAAAATTTAAAAATCTTGCTTTAAAGTTGTATGACTTTATTGGTATTGGTCAATATCAATTAACAATTAAGAGTGATTATATTACTATTAAATTTTTAGTAGAATAAATAATATTTTATTTTTTTTACTTTATATAAAATTTTAATGATTTTAATTTTAAAAAAATAATGTTTTTTTATGATAATTAGGTTGACAATAATTATGGCATGTTGTACTATTGTTATTGTCCCAAAAATAAATGGGTTACAAACTAGAAAAAACAATCTTTGAAAACTAAATAGAACAATAATTAATCCGTCAATTTTTTATTAAAAATTAAATAAGTCAGACATCATCTTTTAACAAAAAACAATTTTATTGAGAGTTTGATCCTGGCTCAGGATTAACGCTGGCGGCATGCCTAATACATGCAAGTCGAACGAAAGTAGCAATACTTTAGTGGCGAACGGGTGAGTAACACGTATCTAACCTACCATTTAGTGGGGAATAACTGTTGGAAACGACAGCTAATACCGCATATGTTATTTATTTGCAATGATAAATAATGAAAGGAGCATTTGTTTCGCTAATTGATGAGGATGCGGCGCATTAACTAGTTGGTAAGGTAATGGCTTACCAAGGTAACGATGCGTAGCCGATCTGAGAGGATGAACGGCCACATTGGGACTGAGACACGGCCCAAACTTCTACGGAAGGCAGCAGTAGGGAATTTTTCACAATGGGCGAAAGCCTGATGGAGCAATGCCGCGTGACTGATGAAGGTCTTCGGATTGTAAAGGTCTGTTGTAAGGGAAGAAGTGCTAGAATAGGAAATGATTTTAGTATCGACCATACCTTACCAGAAAGCCACGGCTAACTATGTGCCAGCAGCCGCGGTAATACATAGGTGGCAAGCGTTATCCGGATTTATTGGGCGTAAAGCGTGCGTAGACGGTTTTGCAAGTCTGAGGTTAAATTTAGGGGCTCAACCCCTAACCGCCTTGGAAACTACATTACTAGAGTATAGGAGAGGTTAGTGGAATTTCATGTGTAGCGGTGGAATGCGTAGATATATGAAGGAACACCAGTGGCGAAGGCGGCTAACTGGCCTATTACTGACGTTGTGGCACGAAAGCGTGGGGAGCAAATAGGATTAGATACCCTAGTAGTCCACGCCGTAAACGATGAGTACTAAGTGTTGCCATGAGGCAGTGCTGTAGCTAACGCATTAAGTACTCCGCCTGAGTAGTATGCTCGCAAGAGTGAAACTCAAAGGAATTGACGGGGACCCGCACAAGCGGTGGAGCATGTGGTTTAATTCGAAGCAACGCGAAGAACCTTACCAGGTCTTGACATACCTTGCGAAGCTATAGAGATATAGTAGAGGTTAATAAGGATACAGGTGGTGCATGGTTGTCGTCAGTTCGTGTCGTGAGATGTTTGGTTAAGTTCAGCAACGAACGCAACCCTTGTCCTTAGTTGCCAGCATTAAGTTGGGGACTCTAAGGAGACTGCTAGTGTAAGCTAGAGGAAGGTGGGGACGACGTCAAATCATCATGCCCCTTATGACCTGGGCTACACACGTGCTACAATGGCTGATACAAAGAGTCGCTAAACCGCGAGGTCAAGCAAATCTCAAAAAGTCAGTCTCAGTCCGGATTGAAGTCTGCAACTCGACTTCATGAAGTCGGAATCGCTAGTAATCGCGAATCAGCAATGTCGCGGTGAATACGTTCTCGGGTCTTGTACACACCGCCCGTCAAACCACGAGAGTTGGCAATGCCAGAAGTCGGTGTCCTAACTGCAAGGAGGGAGCTGCCAAAGGCAGGGTTGATGATTGGGGTTAAGTCGTAACAAGGTATCCCTACCGGAAGGTGGGGATGGATCACCTCCTTTCTATGGAGTTTAGTTTCTAATAAGAAACCAAGACAACAAAAAAATAGATGAATGATTTATTGGATTACTTCTTTTGTTCTGTTTAGTTTTCAGGGATTGTTTTCTCTGAGCAATTGTTCTTTAAAAACTGGATAATAGACATCTTTTAAAAAAAAATAAGATAATTTTTATCTTGCAATAGGATATTCTAAAAATAAATTATTAAGAGCGTATGGTGGATGCCTTGGAATTGGAAGACGATGAAGGACGCGATTACCTGCGATAAGCTTCGGGGAGCTGGAAATAAGCTTTGATCCGAAGATGTCCGAATGGGGAAACCCACTATCTTTAATCAGATAGTACTGTACAATAAATTCATAGTTGTACAGAGTGATACCTAGAGAATTGAAACATCTTAGTACCTAGAGGAAAAGAAAGCGAATGCGATTCCCTTAGTAGCGGCGAGCGAAAAGGGAACAGCCTAAACCAGTCGTCAGACTGGGGTTATAGGACTGTCTATTAGGTTCGACCTATGAAGAGTTACAAAATTTATATATAGCAGAAGTTGTTGGGAAGCAACGCCATAGATGGTGAAAGCCCAGTATGCGAAATGTATAAATCTCTTGATAGTATCCTGAGTACGGCGAGGCACGTGAAACCTTGTCGGAATTTGCGCAAACCACTGCGTAAGGCTAAATACTAACCAATTACCGATAGTGAACCAGTACCGTGAGGGAAAGGTGAAAAGTACCCCTAGAGGGGAGTGAAATAGTTTCTGAAACCATATGCTTACAACAAGTCGGAGCCCGTTAATGGGTGACGGCGTGCCTTTTGTAGAATGAGCCGGCGAGTTACGATTACATGCAAGGTTAAGTTGAAAAGACGGAGCCGAAGTGAAAGCGAGCCTGAATAGGGCGTTTAGTATGTGGTCGTAGACCCGAAACCAGGTGATCTAGCCATGAGCAGGTTGAAGTTAATGTAATAGTTAATGGAGGACCGAACCAACGTTCGTTGAAAAGACCGTGGATGACTTGTGGCTAGCGGTGAAATTCCAATCGAACCTGGAGATAGCTGGTTCTCCCCGATATAGTTTTAGGACTAGCGTCAGAATTAGTGCAATGGAGGTAAAGCTCTGAATGTATGATGGCCCCACCTCGGGGTACTGAATGCAATTAAACTTCGAATGCCATTGTTACATATCTGGCAGTCAGTCTATGGGTGATAAGGTCCATAGACGTGAGGGAAACAGCCCAGATCATCAGCTAAGGTCCCCAAATCAATGCTAAGTGGAAAACGATGTGGAATTGTTCAGACAGCTAGGAGGTTGGCTTAGAAGCAGCCATCCTTTAAAGAGTGCGTAACAGCTCACTAGTCGAATGATTCTGCGCGGAAAATGTACCGGGGCTAAGCATTGTACCGAAGCTATGGGTCTATATATATGTTTACATATATTGTGGGCGGTAGGGGAGCGTTCTAATCTGCGACGAAGTTAGACCGGAAGGACTAGTGGAGCGTTTAGAAGTGAGAATGCCGGTGTGAGTAACGATTGAAGGTGAGAATCCTTCATGCCGATTGACCAAGGTTTCCTGGGCTAGGTTCGTCCACCCAGGGTTAGTCAGGACCTAAGGCGAGGCCGAAAGGCGTAGTCGATGGATAACAGGTTGATATTCCTGTACCACCATGGTGACTGATGGAATGACGGAGAAGGCTAAAATGTCCCAGTGGTTGGTAGTGCTGGGCTAAGTACAAAGAGGGTTGTGTAGGCAAATCCGCACAGCGTTAACCTTGAAGTACGATGGGGAGTGAACGGTTCGCTTAGTAACGAAGCATTTGATGCCATACTTCCAAGAAAAGTTTCTAAAGACATCACCATGGTGCCTGTACCGAGAACGGACACACGTGGTCAAGGAGAATATCCTAAGGCAAGCGAGATAACTATAGCTAAGGAACTCTGCAAAATAACCCCGTAAGTTAGCGAGAAGGGGAACTCATAGCAATATGAGTCGCAGTGAAGAGGTCCGGGCGACTGTTTAGCAAAAACACAGCTCTCTGCTAAGTCGTAAGACGATGTATAGGGGGTGACGCCTGCCCAGTGCTGGAAGGTTAAAGAGATTTGTTAGCGTAAGCGAAGTTTTGAACTGAAGCCCCAGTGAACGGCGGCCGTAACTATAACGGTCCTAAGGTAGCGAAATTCCTTGTCAGGTAAGTTCTGACCCGCACGAAAGGCGTAACGATCCGGATGCTGTCTCGGCTATAGACTCGGTGAAATCTTAGTACCTGTGAAGATGCAGGTTACCCGCGATTAGACGGAAAGACCCCGTGGAGCTTTACTACAACTTGATATTGAATTTTGGTGTAGTTTGTACAGCATAGGTGGGAGACGTTGATATGCAGACGCTAGTAGGCATGGAGTCACCATTGGGATACCACCCTTGCTATATTGAAATTCTAACTTGAGACCATAATCTGGTCTAAGGACAGTGTCTGGTGGGTAGTTTGACTGGGGCGGTCGCCTCCTAAAAAGTAACGGAGGCGCCCAAAGGTACCCTCAATATGAATGGAAATCATATGTAGAGCGCAAAGGTAAAAGGGTGCTTGACTGCGAGACATACAAGTCGAGCAGGAACGAAAGTTGGGCTTAGTGATCCGGCGGTGCTGTGTGGAAAGGCCGTCGCTCAACGGATAAAAGTTACCCCGGGGATAACAGGCTAATCTCTCCCAATAGTTCATATAGACGGGGAGGTTTGGCACCTCGATGTCGGCTCATCGCATCCTGGAGGTGTAGTCGCTTCCAAGGGTTGGGCTGTTCGCCCATTAAAGCGGTACGCGAGCTGGGTTCAGAACGTCGTGAGACAGTTTGGTCCCTATCTGTCGTGGGCGCAAGAAATTTGAGGAAAGCTGTTCCTAGTACGAGAGGACCGGAATGGACCTACCTCTGGTGCACCAGTTGTCACGCCAGTGGCACAGCTGGGTAGCTATGTAGGGCATGAATAAGCGCTGAAAGCATCTAAGCGCGAAGTCAGTTCCAAGATGAGATTTCTCATTCGAAAGAAGTAAGATCCCTTGAATACTACAAGGTTGATAGGTCAGGTGTGTAAGCATAGTGATATGTTCAGCTTACTGATACTAATAGATCGAGGATTTATTGAAGAATATATTCTCTATTGCAAATCAAAAGTAATCAAATTTAAAGATGTCTGTTTCTAGTTTTTAGGCAGCAATTGCTAAACTATTTGGTGTCCATGGCGGAGTGGTCACACCTGTTCCCATCTCGAACACAGCAGTTAAGCACTCCAGCGGCGAAAATACCAGCAATGGGAAAATAGCACGATGCCAAATTTTTTTGTTTGTGTTAGTATTTAATTTAAAATTTAAATTTTTTTTATGTTAAGATTGAGAGTATTAAAATGTAAAAAAAGATTTTAAGAAAAAAGGAGAAAAAATGGATAATATTGAAAAGAAATTAGATAAAAAAATTATATATTGTAGCTAAAATTAGATTCATAACAAATATTATAAATATTATTTGAAGTGTAATTATTACAATTATTTTAGCAACAGCAAGTAGTGTCATTTTAAAAGTTTTACAAAATATGATCACACTTCATTAACATCAGGAGTTAGTACAATATTTATTGTTGGATTGATTTTTGGACTTTTAATTGCTATTGGATTTTCAATTGCAATAATTATTATGTGCAATAATGTTTTAAAAGGAAATGCTAATAGTGGTTTAGCTGTTGGAATTGTAACTTTGGTTTTAGCAGGTTAGGTTTTTCTTTAATAACTATGTTTTCATCAAATTTTAATTTTATTAGTGGTATTAATATTATTTTTTTAGGACTTAATATTGCTTCAGGTGTATTATTAATTATTGGTAAATATCTTCCGGTTACTAATAAACCGGAAGAAGTAGTTTCTATGGTAAATGAATAATTAAAAATATTTAATAAATTTTATAAATAAGGCTTTAGAAATTAAAAGCCTTATTTTATTTTTTATAATTTAAAACCATAAGGATAAGTAATGATTGGAAAATTTGGTTTATCATCATCATGCTTTTTTTATATTGTATGTTATTAATTCATAAATAAAAGTATTGTAAACCAATACTAATAATTAACAGAAAGATAATAGCAGTAACTAATATTCCTACACCATATTTTTGGTAGTTGAAAAAAAAGTAAGGATAACAAGTATTAATATTTTCTCCTTTTTTAACACGTAGTATACACCACGAACCATTACCATTACTACATAAAAACAAGGAGAAAATAAAATAAAGCACATATAAAGTTTATGATAATTTTTTAGTGAATAAAAATCACGTCCACATGATAAAGCAAAATTTAAAATCATAACAATTGGCATAATTAGATTTAGAATTATTGTTTTAAATCATAAATAAATATCAGTTCCATATTTACTTCTTTCTTGGCTATTACTAATGATACCTATTCAAAATACTAACATTGTAATTGTAATATAAATAGTAATGCTTAATAAAATATAAAAAATTGGTTTTTAATTTTCTTTAAATTTACTTTCAAATAAAAAAGCAAATAAATAAATGAGTACTAAATAATTAGTTTGAGTTGTAAAATAAAAATAATAAATTGCCAATCTTTCAGTTGGTTTATCAACATTAGGAACAATGAAAGCATTGGGATAATTAATAGTAATTATTAAATCAAAAATTAAGAATAAATAAATAATAAGTAGACCAAATAAACGTCAAATAAATTTAATAATATTTCTTTTTTTTAATGGGTATTCACTACTATTTTTTCAATTCATATTTTTTCTCCTATTTATATTAGAATTAAATTTAATTAAATTTTTGATAGGAAATTTAATTTTTTATTATGATTTAATATGCTACTTATTTAGTATATCAATTTTTTTCTTATCACTATTAATATTTACTAACTGATTATTTAAAAAACTTAATAAGTTAAAAAAAATTAACTTATTAATTATTTAATCTTGATTTTTTGGTAATAAAGTTTATTATTAATGTTAAGGATATAATTTTTATCCTTATAATTTTAATGAATATATAAGTAATTATATAAGTATTAAAATTATATATGTTGATTTAACAAAAAGTTTAATAATTGATTATATATCCTTATTTTTATTTTATTAAAACTAAGATTTTAAGTATTTAATTAAATATGCTTAATTTAATATTATAATTATAAACACAAATAATAGGTAAAAAAGGAGTAATCATAATGACAAATTTCTTATCTTTTAGTTTTAAAACAATAAGTTTGGCTTTGGCATTATCTCTTACTAGTAGTTTAATGATAGTTACTAATCATCAATCTAATATTAGTACTGTTAATGACAGTAACAAACTTTCTGGGTTTCATATTACTGTTAAGGAAAATAATAAAAATTTAATTAGTGAAGCCAATACTTGAAATTCAATTAATAATAAGTATGAAGATTTTATTAGATTGCATAAAGAAGTAATAACAGAACAATTTAATGATTGATCAGACCTTATTAATAAGGTTAATAATAATTCAAATGATGATATTAGTAAAGAAGTTAATAAGAAATTTAAGGAACAAATCGAAAACAAAACTAATAATATCTTACCAGATAATGGTATTAAATATTTTACTGATAAAGTTATTGGTCGTAGTGTTGCTAAACAAAGTTTTAATGATATTGCTAGTTTTGGTTATGTTTATGTTGGTTACCATGATAATAGTTTACCAACACAGATTAACAATAGTATTTTTGCAACGGTAAATCCTAGGGCAGATTTTAATAATTATTTTAGTATTCCTTATATGATTAAACCAAGCGATGATTTTTTAAATAGTCATAAAAGCGTTCAAGATCGGTTAGCAATTTTACTACTTAATAATGGTAATCCCAATGATACTAATCAACCAATGTTAGCTATTTTAGCAAAAAATAAAAATGATAAGAATAAAAAATTATTAATAAATGATAAAAATGATGAAGTTTTTGATAATGGTTCAATTAGTTATGCAATATTAAATCATAAACCAGACGATCATTTAAAATCAACTAGTTTTAATGTTAGTGTTAAAGATAGTGGCTATAGTAAAACTATTAAGTTAACAAATAATAGTTCAAATATTCAATTTACTACTATTAGTGATGAAAAAGTTAAAGAAAATCCTGTAATTACACCTCAATATTTAGTTCAAAATAATTCACAAGATAATAAAAATACATTAATAGTTATGAATAAAGCTATTGAGAAAGCTAAAGTAAATATTAGTGATTCACAACAACATTGACTAAAATGAAAAGTTGATTCACAAACTTTACAAAAAGCAAAAAATGATTCAGGAACACCTATTAAAGATGGTGATAATTTAACTCTTAATCAAGGAAGTAATTTTCAAGTTTATTGTATAGGTTTAGATACATCTGACTTACAACGTCAAGCTGCTTCTGAACAATATATTACTGTTTATAGAAGCAATATAAAAATACCTAATTTTCCAAATTGTACTGATTTTTTTGAAAAAAATAATAATTTATTAGCAGGTTTTCAACAATATTTAACTAGTGCTACTAATAATAGTATTAAAATTGAAGATTTAAAAAATATTGCTGCTGGTGAGTTTTTATCATGATTTATTCAATATCAAGGTGATATTACTAAACAAAATTATGTTAATTATTTACAAAGTAATAATTCAGATCGTCCCTGAGATGTTAATATACCATTAACAACTAAAATGTTAGTTAATAATTGAAATATTATTATCATTTGTGGCTTCATTATTAGTTTTTTAACTATAATTCCAATAGTTGTTGTTATTATTCGTAAAAAGAAATATTTAAAATAAAGTTTATTATTTTTAAGTAGTACTTGTTAAAATACAATATATTATATAAAGATATAAAATTATAAGTGTAAAAAACGTTATTACTTTTTTTTCTTTTTAGTGAGTTACAATGAAAATGGTAGTTATAAATGTTTAAAAAATATTTAGGTAATGCCGATTTTAATTTTATATTTGACTTTAAGTCCTTGTATGCTATATATGCTATACAAGAATTTTTTATATAATTTTAAAATAAAATATGGCTTTTATCCCTTTATGTACTATTTTTAAATTTTATCACATAAATGAAGATAAAAGCCTATTTAGGAAATTATCCCCACATGTATCTAAATCAAACACAAAATTATAGTTTCAAAACTAGGTATCTTATTGAATTTATATGCAGCTTCTTTTGCATATAAATTAATATTGTGTTTTGAAACTTTTATGTGTGTTCGGAAAGTTCGTCGGATATGTTTTCATGCAGATTCAATCTGGTTTGTGTTTACACCTGTTGATGACACATACCCAACTTCATGATTTACGATTTCATGTTTGTGATAGAAGTTTTTGAAACTTCCATATCCCTTCCAAGAATCCATAAATAGACAACACCCAGTAGAAATGTGTTTCAATGCAAATCATAAAACGTTTTTCTCATCTGCTTTTTTCAATACTTTCACAATTAGTTTGTTGCTGGTTTTCTCATAAACTCCAACAATCAAGGTTTTAAAAAACAAGGATCTTCCTTGTTTTTTAAAACCTACATGTGAAAGATACATTTCATCTATCTGTGCTGTGCCATCATCAATGAACCCTGCATCTTGATTCCAAATTCTAGTTCTGATTTCATGACACCATTTTTCAAGTTGTTTTATATGTCACACCCAATTCCCTTGCAAAATCTATTGATGGTATACCATGCTTTGTGTTTATTCATCTAAAGATGAGATAAAACCAAGATGTCAAAGGTGTTTGTGACTTGTGAAAAATGGTGTCATGAAGAATACTAAATGTTTGATGACATTTCAAACATCTTATTCTTCTTAAATCAGAAACATTCAAACTAGAAGAAGCACACCTGATACATTTCATTACTTTCAACTTCGCTATATATTTCAAACAATCGTTTTCATTTTGAAATACGCTATTGAATTCATTTTAATTCATTTTTTCCTCCACACTAGTACATGTGGGGATAATTTCCTAAAATATATTAAGAAAAAGGAGGAAAAAATAACAAAATAATATTTAAAAAAATAATACAATTTCAAATTTTACTTTTCACAAATATATATTCTTCCCTACAATTATTTTACATTAAAAATTTGTATCTCTTAAAGCTACTATTGGTTTATTATTTTTCTTATAAAGAATATTATTATAAAGAGTAAAAAGTAACATCAAAATTATGTATAAGATTAAAATTGCAAAGATATAAATAAAGAAAGTAGTTAAACTTTTATGAAAATCTAAAAATGGATATGGAAATGAATAATCAATTTCTGTCGTTCCTTTTCTTAAAAAACCAACAAAATTTCCTTTAGCAAGTGCATAACCTAAATATGCAAACATGTAAATAGAAATAATTGGTATTCAAAGATATGTTTGTTTTCCGAGTTTTCAGTAGTATTTACCAGCAGAAAACATAAAATATAAAATCACTATCACTGGTACTATTAAATGTAATAAAAATGTATTTATAAAATTTAATATGCTAATACTATTATTACTATCTAAATTATTTATCATTGGTTTAAATAATACAACAAAAAATACTATAAGAGTTACGGTAATATAAACACTAATTGCTAATGAAAATCGCCCAAAAACAAATTGTGCGCGATTGTCATGAAAACGATTTGTTAATACAAAACAAAAGAAAAGAAAAACTAAAAAATTTGATTGAATAGTAAAGGTAGAAATCATTGTTCAAATACCAACTCATGGGCCATCTGGAGTTCATAAATTATGAGGATTAGGTGTTCCAACTGTTATTGGTTTATAATCAATTAAAACTATTGCAAATTGCATTATTAGACCTATAACAGCAATAATTATTCCAGATCAAAGTAAAAAATCAGAAAAATTACTTTTAAATCCTATATTTTTTCTTATTCCCATATGGATCAACTCACAATTCTATATTTTTTCTATTTTAATTACATTATACATGATATTATAATAAGTATGTAAGATATTAGAAAATTATTAATAGCAACTAAATGAAATAATAAGGTGATGTTATGTATCAATTATATTTAGATACAACAAATAACAAATTAACAGTGGTGATTTTGCAAGGTAATAAAATTTTAGCAAGTTCATCATTTATTGCTTGACAAAAACAAACAGAATTGGCAATTCCAACTATTACTAATTTACTTGTAAAATGTAAAATAAAATTAAAAGATATCTCAAAAGTAGTTATTGCAAATGGTCCTGGCAGTTATACTGGAATTAGAGTAGCAATTACTTTTGTCAAAACACTTAAAGTTTTGAATATTTTTTTAACGGTTTTTACTATTAATAGTTTATTATTACAGGCAGGATTAATAAAATCAATAAGTGTTTTGTCAGCATACAATAATAAAAGTTATTTGGCCGTATGTGATAATGGAAAAATAATTATTCAGCCGCAATTAGTAGATGAAAATGCTAAAATTGGTATTATTAGTGATTTACTAGATTATAAAATAATTGAAAATTTAGAAAAGTGTAATATTGTGGAAAATTTTCAAAAGTTGTCACCATATTTTATCGAAGTAAAAAACATGGAAGATTTGCAACCATATTATATTAATGATCCATTTTCATCACATAATTAAAAAATAATAATATTTAAATATTTTACATTAGTTTAAAAAGGAGTTTTTACATGCTTATCAATGATAATTTTTGATCTAGAGTATCAAAGGAAGAAAATAATTTCACAAAAAAAGAAAAAGTTATTATTAACTATATTAATAAGAATAGTCAAAAAATTGATAAAGTTACTATTAGTTCTTTGTCTAAAGAAAATACTGTTGGTTATAGTGTTGTTTATAATTTAATTAAGAAGTTGGGATTTAAAGGTTATCGTGAATTTATCATTAGTTTAGCTGCGCAAGAAACTACTTTCAAAGCTTTAAATCGTGAGTTTTTTGGTGATCGTAGTGTTTTAAAAGAACATTATAAAAAACTGATGGATTTAAATGATTCAACGATTAATTATGAGGAATTACAAAGATTTATTAATTGAATAGATGATAATCGTAAAGCTTGTATTTATTTAGCAGGCATTGGTCATTCTGGTTTAGGTGCGGAGGATTTATCAAATAAATTATATCGGTTTGGTTTACGATCAATCTATTTAAATAAAGATGATGATAGTATTTTAATGCATGCTTCTTTAATTATTCCAGAAGATGTAATAATTCTTTTTTCATTATCAGGTAAAACCGCTACTATTGTTGAAGCAGCTAAACTTGCTAAAAAGAATAATGCTAAAATTGCAGTTGTTACATCACAAGATAAAACTGAATTAGTGACTTATGCTGATTGAACATTTAATATTGTTTCTTCAGGACTTTATGAAGCACAAGAAATATTTATTTCTCCATTATTTGCTATTACTTATTTTAATGATTTAGTAACAACATATTTATTAAAATCAAAGCATAAAGGTTGATATTTAGAAAATAGAATTAAAACTAATAAAGTAATTAAAAAATTTAATTAATTTTTTAAATAAAAAAATTGTTTTTTAAAAATAATAATTTAATATTATGTCATGAATATTTATTAAGTAAGGAGATGAAGTATGTTGTCTAAACAAGATGATATTTTGACATTAGAACACTTTTTTCTTTAATCTGATTTTAAAACACAAGCAGAAGCTTTTCAAGAAATAGCAACTTCTGCTAAAAAATTAGGTTTTTTGAAAAAAAATATTAGTGAAAAATCACTAGTTAATAGTTTTCTACAAAGAGAAGGAGAAGGAACTACTTGTTTTGGTGATGGTGTTGCTGTGCCGCATGCTCGTAATGAAGATATTGTTAAATCAGGAATTTTTATTATTCGTTTTAAACCCCCAATTCCTTGGAAAGCGCTAGATGAAAAACCCGTTAAAGCAATAATTGCTTTAATTGTGCCGCTAAAAAGTGCTGGTAATAAACACTTGGAAATTTTATCAAAAGTGGCACAAAGATTAACAAAACCGTAATTTCAATCAATATTATTTAATTCAAAAGATAAAAAAGTAATTATTCAATCACTAAATATTAATAATAAACCTAATGTTGAAACTAGTGGTAAAACTATTAGTGAAAATATGAAAGGTTCTTCGAAAAAAACTAAAAATATTATAGCAATTACTGCTTGTCCAGTTGGGGTAGCACATACTTATATTGCACAAGATAAATTAGAAATTGCTGCAAAAAATTTAGGCTATAATATTAAAGTTGAAACTCATGGTAGTATTGATATTAAAGGTGCTTTTACAGCAACTGATATTGCCAATGCTGATTTAGTTATTATTGCAGTATCGGCCGGTGTTGCAGATTTAAAATTAGAACGTTTTAATAATAAACCATTATATAAAGTAGAAATTAGCAAAGTTATTAAAAATCCTGAAAGCATCATTAAAAATCCTGAAAGTATTGTTAATGATGCTTTTGCTAACGCAAAACCTTATTAAATAAACAAGTAAGAATCGGGACAAAAAGTGGAAAAAGTAAATAAATCAAATGATTTATTTACTACTGATAAACAAGGAATTATGAAACATATTATGGCTGGTGTTGGCTATATGGTTCCATTTGTTGTTTTTGGTGGAATTATGTTAGCATTATCAATTGGTATTGCTAAAGCATTTTATGGTGCTGATTTTGATATTTCCAAGTTACCACACAATCATTTTCTTTATTTTATGAATCAAGATGGAAGTATTGCTTTTACATTAATGATTCCAATTTTAGCTGGTTTTATCGCTAATTTAATTGCAGGACGTGCCGCCTTGGTTCCGGCAATGGTGTAAGTGCATATGTTGCTAATACAGAAGGATTAGTTTATCCAATTGCTGGTTTAGAGCCAAAGGTTTCTGCTGGATTTTTAGGAGCATTATTAATTGGTCCAAGTGTTGGATATTTAGTAAGATGAATTATTACTTGAAAAGTACCAAAGACTATTGCTCCAATTATGCCGATTTTCTTTATTCCTATTGTAGTAACATGCCACGTGAAGCAATGGCAGCAATTGGAATGTTGCTAGGATCCATGATTGGATTTGATATGGGTGGTCCAATTAACAAAGTTGCTTTTTTAGCAGCTTCACAACGATAACTGCTGATCCTAGTTCACAATTATTTATGGGAGCAGTAGCTGCAGCTATTCCTGTTGCACCACTTGGAATGGGTTTAACAACTTTGATTTTTCGTAAATTCTTTAATGAAAGTGAACGTACATTAGGTTTAACAGCAATGTTAATGGGGTGTATTGGTATTTCTGGTCGTGCGATTCCTTTTGCAGTAAGAGATTCAAAACGTGCTATTATTAGTAATATTATTGGTAGCGCTGTTGCTGGTATTATTGCTGGTGCTTTTTTATTAACTTATGCTGTGCGGGTCATGGCGGTCCTGTTGTTGCTATCTTAGGCGCAGTTAGTTAAGTTAATTATGTGCTTTGGGTAAGTATTCTTTTATTCTTTTTAGCCATTATTGTTGGAATTATTGTTACTTGTTTAGTATATGGTGGATTATTAATTATTCAATCACGTAATATTAAGGTTTTTAAATTAATGAATGAAATAATCACGAAAATATTTAATAGTAAAAAATCTAAATCTAAAAATAGTAAAAATAAAGTTTAATTGAACAAATAATCAAAGTTTAGGAGAGTGAATATGAATAATAGCACATCACAAATAATTTTTTTAAAACCTGCTTTTATTCACAAATTATGAGGTAGTCAAAAATTAGCACACAAATTTAATTTTGATTTACCTAAAAATACACCAATTGGTGAAGCATGATTAGTTAGTGCTCATCCCAATGGAATGAGTTATGTTTTAAATGGCGAGTATAAGGGATTAAGTTTAGCAGAATTGTTTAAACAGCAACCCAGTTTATTTGCTAATCTTGATAGTTCAGGTAATGTGATTAATAAAGAATATCCGTTGTTAACAAAAATTTTAGACGCAAATGATAGTTTAAGCGTTCAAATTCACCCTGATGATAAATTCGCAGAAAAAAATCATCAATGTTTAGGAAAAACTGAATGTTGGTATATATTAGAATGTTTACCCAAAGGTAAAGTTATTTTGGGTCATAATGCTAAAACCAAAGATCAGTTTAATCAATGATTGGTAAAAGAACAATGACATAAACTATTAAAATATATTACAATTAAAAAAGATCAATTTATTTATGTTCCTTCTCTAAAAATTCATGGCTTATTGGCACATACTATGGTTTTTGAACTACAACAATCATCAGATATTACATATCGTTTATATGATTATGGTCGTAAAGATGAACTTGGTAATTTACGAAATTTGCATTTGAAAGAAGCATCAACTATTGTTTTAACTCCTGATTTAAATAGTAGTGAAGCTAATGGTCATGATAATTATTTAGTTGATAATAAGTTTTTTAAGTTAATTAAATTAATTAACGAGGGAATTAAGCATTATAGTTATCCTAATACTAGATGATTGCAAATCTCAGTATTAGATGGTAATGGTATAATTGATGATACTAGTATTAAAAAAGGTGACTCATTTATTTTACCAAATGGTTATACTGATTTTTGTTTAAGTGGAAACATGTTATTGATGGTTGCATATTGCTAATAAATTGTTTTATATATAAATAATTATTATAGTTTTTTTAATGCTTGTTCCAAATCATTTCATAAATCTTCAACATATTCAATACCAATTGAAAGACGAACAAGACCTTCTGAAATATTTGCATCTGCTAATTCTTGTGCATTATAAGTAGAATGCGTCATTGAAGCAGGATGTTCAATCAATGACTCAACTCCACCTAAAGAAACTGCCAAAATTATTAATTTTAAATTATTTAATAGTTTGATTCCTCCATCATATCCACATTTTAATTCGAAACTAATCATTGCTCCCGGTAATTTCATTTGTTGTTCATAAAGTACTTGTTCTGTTGCTGAATTAGTTAGTCCAGGATAAAATACTTTTTTTAATCTTAGGATGTTCTTTTAATCTTGCTGCAATTATTCTTGCATTTTTGCAAGTTCTTCATAATCGTAATTCTAAATTTGATAGTCCTCTTAAAACAAGAAAGGCATCATGAGGTGATAATACTGCTCCTGTTAAATCTTTTAATCCTTCAAAACGAATTTCCTTTATTTTTTTTAGATTTTTGTCATAATTATCTCTTTATAGATATAAATTTATTTTATTTTTATTTTATTTCCATTTAATTTCTATTTTAAAACTACTTTTTATATAAAATAAAGGTAGCAAGTTTTATTAAAGTATATAAATATCTTAGATTAATGTTAACAATCTTGTTTTAAAAAAGTAGTTATAATCTAATATTCAATTTTTATATGAAAATACTATAATATCTTTTTGTTATTTTATAGTAAATGTTTTTTTAATAAAAAAGTGGATGGGTTACACTTTATTGGACACTAATTACGTAGACAATTGAACAAATTAGTTAAAAGAAAGGAATTATAATTATGGCCAATATTAACTCATATTCAGATGAATTTAAAAAACAAATAGTAGCTTTATATCAAAGTGGTAAGTCAGTGTCTTGTCTTGCTAAAGAGTACAATGTTACAAGAGCAGCTACTTATAATTGAATTAAGCAATTTACTAATTCAGGCAGTTTTAAAACCAAAGATAACCGTTCTATTGAAGAAAATGAATTAATAAATAATTAAAACAATTAAGAATGGAAAATGATATTTTAAAGCAAGCAGCACTAATAATAGGCAGAAAATAGAAATTATTACTAAAAATAAAGTTAAATATAAAATTCGTACAATGTGTCATTTTTTAAAAATCTCTAAATCAACATATTATTTTAATTTCAAGAAAAAAAAAGATAAAATTCAAAATAATATGTATGATGAAACTGTTATTAGTGCTTTTAAAGAAAATAAAGAAGCTTATGGAACAAGAAGATTAAAAGTTGTTCTAAAAGAAAAGAAAATTAATTTATCAAGACGAAAAATTAAAAAAATTATGAATAAACATAATTTAATATCAAAATACACTAAATTATCATACAAAAATTATCATAATAAAGTCAATGATAGTCAAATTACTAATCTTGTTAATAGAGACTTTAATAATAGGCTTAAAAATGAAGTTATTGTTAGTGATTTAACTTATTTTCAAGTTAATGGTAAATGAAACTATATTTGCTTATTAATCGACCTGCACAATCGCGAAATTATTGAACATAGTGTAGGTACTAAAAAAGATGCATCATTAGTATATCAAGCATTTATGTGCTCAAATCGTTGTTTAAAAAATATTCAAATATTTCATAGCGATCGCGGTAATGAATTTAATAATAAAACTATTGATAAACTTTTATTAGCCTTCAATATTACCCGCTCTTTAAGCAAAAAAGGTTGTCCTTATGATAACGCTGTTGCTGAAGCAACTTTCAAAACTTTCAAAACAGAGTTTATTAATGATAAAAATTTTACATCATTAATCCAATTAAAATTAGAATTATTTGATTATATCAATTGATACAACAACATAAGAATCCACAGCACTCTAAACTACTTAACCCCCATAAAACACCAAGCACAAATGTCTACCAAAAAACAGTCCTAAAAAAGGTTGCCATTCCATTAAATCAATATCAACAATACTGTCATTTGTACTTTGATAATCACTAACACTAACATTAATTAATCTTGCTCTTTCATCTGTAAATACTTCTTGTAAATCTGTATTATTATATGTACTTCCCAAAGGTAACAATAAAGTATTAATAATCTCACTTTCTCCGGCAATAATCGTAGGAATAGCAAAATAATTACTAAAATTATTATTAATACCCATAGCAACACCACTACTAATCAAACAACCACCAATTCCCATATTCGCTATCTTTCTTATATTTTGAAACCTATTAGGTATTAATTCAGTTAAACCACTAATAACATTCGCTATACCAAAGCTATTTAAAGATATATAAGTATCTAAATCTATAAAAAACACATCAATTATCGGTTTAATAGTTGTAAATGGTGAATACGTTGGTTTTGGGTTTTCAGTAGTGCAAGGTAGCTAAAAACAAGGTTCATTTCTTAATAAAGCAACTGACTTATCTACATATTGAACAAACTTTGCATAATTAATTAAACCAATTGTTCCTAAACCTAAAAATATCTTTTTATAACTATTAATCACTTTATTTCTAATAGTAGGTCTTTGATTAATATTTCATATATAAATTCCTAACTTTTTACTAAATAACAAAGAATTAATAGAACCTAATACTGGGTCTTTTAAATATTGACCATAATATGCACTTACACCAACCATAGGACTTAAAGGACTTAATCCAGTTCTTAATATTTTAGTCAAAGTATAATTACTAGTTTGCTCTAATTACAAATGCATAAATAAAACTCCTTACTTTATATACTATAAGGAGCTTGTATATGAATTATAATCTAATCCATTGGGGCTTAATGAAAAATATATAATCCATATATAAGCTCCTTATTTAATTTTTAATTTATACATTATTATTTTCATTCAGTAATATCTAAAATAGTACCGGATAAATCTAATTTTAAATCATAATAATTACCAACTTTAAAACTAAGTTTATGTAAATATTGTGTAAAATCATTAACTACTAACGGGTTATATCATTTATTCCTTACTTTACCGGTAGGTATATTAGTTTGTTTATTAATTTCTAAAAAAGTTAAAACATCAAATTTCAAATTTTGACCATGATTATTTTTATCCGGTATCATTCTATTTTTATCAATATTAACCAATTGAACTTTAAACATAAAAATTGCCAACTTCTTTCTATATAAAATATAAATTGAATTGGCAAACAATTATAAATAATTAAATTAAAAATACATAACTATAAAATTAATTTAATAAATAAAAAGTTTTTAATATTAATATTTAACTATCCCGTGCAAGGAATTGTTACCAATTCAAATAAGTTAAATACTATTTAAAAACTAATCTAAAACATATTTACTTATAAATATATAATAACATAATTCATCAAAATATCAATAAATATACAAACAAAAAGTAAGCATTATCATTCCTTGCACGGACAACAATAATACTTACTACAATTAAAGTATAACAAAAACACAAAAAAATACAAATATTACAAAAAAATAATAAAAATATAATTAATGTAAAATTCTTTTTTTTAAAAATATTTTTTCAATTTTCCTTTTATTAAAAACTTTATAAAGAAAATCTAAAACATCATTTTTATTAAATTTATTTTTTAATCAATACCTAAATCGTAAACTTTCTAAACTTACATAATAATTAAAATCTTTAAAATAATCACTATTAGCAACATAGTCATAACTTCCACCAATTAAATTAGTAACACCTTGTTCATTTGGCTTTGTTTTAAATAAATAAAATTCTTTTGCTTTTTTACATGCTTGTACTAATTCTAGTAAACTTAAAGTCTTAGTACCACGAACTACAAGCGGATTTCTACAATTACGACTAAAAGAATATGCTTGAATACCAACATCTTTTTGATTTAATGATTTAATATTTTCTTGTACTTTTGTTACATATTTACTTAAATATTTAACAACAAATTCATTTGTTCCTTTATGTACAACTTTTAAATCAATACCTTTATTATTACCGGCATGTGTTCATCATGTAGTAATCATACTATATGGTATTTTACGATTAAATAATATGTGAAAATGAACTGCACCACGTTTTTGATATTCATAAACATAAAAATATTTTAATTCACCTAAATGTTTAGAACGTTTAGGGTTATTTCATCAACGTTTTAAACTTTTAAAAAATAATTGTAAATAATGTTTTGCTTTTTTAATATCAGTTTCATTTTTATGATAAGTTAAAGTTAAAAAACTTAAAATCCTTGCATTATAAAAATTATGTAATGCTTTTTGAACTAATTTACATTTAGTAAGAACATTATTATTTCTTAATTTAGTATTATTACCAATATTCTTTATACCTAACTTATTTCTTTCATTTTTTAACATATCAATAGGTAAAACAACATTCTTAACATAAAAAGCATAAAAATTTTTTTAACATAAAAATTATATGAAATATTCATTTATAAAACATCCCGTGCAATAATTTTTAATAAAATTGAATGATTTATAAATCAATATAAATCTTTATATATCTTATCATAAAATAATAAAAAAAGTATCAAAGTTTACACTTGCGGTGAAAAAGGATACTTAACTAAAGTAATTTTATCATTTTTTTAGAAAAAAAATACATTTTATGGTTCACTTTATAAAATGTTACTATATAATTTGATTACAGACCAGTAACATTTTTAAATTGGTTTGAAGATAACGTAGTTATAATAATATCTATAATAGACATTATAATTATAATTCTTAAAACATTAGGAGGAAATCTTTTATGGCAAAAAGTAATTCTAAAACAAAGACAGAAATTATTAAGATAGTGGCGCAAAAGTCTGACGTCACAATTGCCTTAGCGACTAATATTATTGATTTATTTTTTGAAGAGATAAAAGTTGAAGTTGCAAATGGTGGTAAAATTAATATACCAAAATTTGGAATATTTGAAACTATTATTCGTGAAGCAAGAACAGGTCGTAATCCCCAAACTGGTGAATCTATTGTAATTAGTGCTACTAAAGCACCTAAATTTAAAGCTAGTTCTGAATTTAAAAAACATACTAATCAACAAACAGAAACTTTAGCTTCTTAAATTAAAAATTTTAAAAAATCAAGATAAAATGGATATATAATTTCTAATTTATATCCATTTTATTCTATTTTTTTATATGTCAGTGCTTTTTTTTGAACTTTTAAAAATTTTAATTTTTCTCAAAAAAATAAGAAAAAGGCATTATGTTGTGAAAAATAAATAATAACAAAACTAATAGCATTAAGATAAAAAGCATTTTCTAAGTATTCAAGTTGATGTTTTTTAAAATTATTTCATGGTAATGTTAAAGAGTTAGTACTTTTTGCTTCAAAACACAAATATTTACCATGATAAACTCCATGATAATCAACATTACTTTTTTCTTTAAAAATTTTATTGTTTTGATATAAAATTGGTGAATTTTGTTTAAAAATTAGTGCTTGTTTTTCATTATTTATAATTTCAATAGTATAATTAATTATAGTTTCAAGAAACATTCCGTGGTTAGCATAAAACATTATTTTAATTCCCCCTTACATATAGAATATTACTAACTTTGGAATAGTTTTTCTTTTAATTAAAGGAGTTATAAATATGAATATTTGTAAAAAAGATATTATAGATAAAGAATTTACTGTTGATTATAAAGGTTATGATTCTAAAGAAGTAGATTTATTTCTTGATTTAGTAGCTACTAATTATGAAATACTAGAAGAATTTGTAAATAAACTAAAAAAGCAAAATGCAATTTTAGAAAATAATAATTACAAGTTACTTAAAGAAATTGATATTTTAAAAACACAAATTTTAGTTTTAAAACAAGAAAAACAAAAATTAGAAGAAAAAGGTGTAGAAAATGTTGATATTATTACGAGATTAAGCAAATTAGAAAGTATTGTACATGAAGAATAAATATGTTATAATTTTCTTCTAAAAGAATAAAAAATGAGCTAATCGCTGCATTAGTATGTAGAGGAAAGTCCACGCTCGCACTTTCTGTGATGAAAGTAATGTTTGTGTTAGAGAAAACGATAACTCTAAGCAGTAATTCTGACGGCTGACAAAAACCTAAGTTTTTTATTAAATAAGGTTCTAGTCTATAAAAGTGTCATAGAGACGAGTTTTAAGGAAACTTAAAAGTTGGAACGAGATAAACCCCACAAGCGAGAAACCCAAATTTAGGTAGGGGCATTGGTTTATTAGAAATGAATAATAAACCGAACTATTGTTTACAATAGTAGATAAATGGTTAGCACTTGCAAGAAGCAAGAACAGAACGTGGCTTATGATTTTTTTCTTCTTTTTTTCAATTTGAAATATTAGATTGAAGGTTTAAAAATGACTGAACTTTTAGTTTTATTAGATAAATTTAATTTTAGAATTAGTTGTTGTGAAAGTATTACTGGTGGACTTTTTGCTCAAGAGATTACTAGTATTGCTGGTGCTTCTAAATATTTTAGTGGTGGTTTTATAACGTATACTAATGAATCAAAAATCAATATTGTTAAAATTAAAAAAACAACCATTGAAAAATATGGTGTAATAAGTAAACAATGTGCTATAGAAATGGCTTTAAATACACAAAAAATTTTAAAAACAAATATTGCTGTTAGTTTTACTGGAAATGCAGGACCTAATGCTCTAGAAAATAAACCGGTTGGTTTAGTATATGTAGGTATTGTTATCAATGATAATGTTTGATGTGAAGTGTTAAATATTTCAGGTAATAGAAACGAAATTAGATCAACTATAGTAGCAAAAGCAGTAGTTATTTTAAAAAAAAATTTATTAAGTTTTTAAAATTTAAAAAGTAATTATCTTACATAGTTATTAATATTTTGTAGGGTGATTTTATGGAAATAAATATTAAAGAAAAAGAGCAATTATTAGAAAAGACCATTAAGCAAATTGAAAAAGAATTTGGCAAAGGTGCTATTATGTTACTAAGTGATAGTGGTATTGGTGATATTGAAGTTATTAGTTTAGGAATTATATTATTAGATGATATTTTAGGTGTTAAAGGTTTTCCAAAAGGTCGTATTATTGAAGCTTATGGACCAGAATCTGCAGGTAAAACTACATTAGCATTAATGTCTTTAGCAGAAGTTCAAAAACAAAATGGTAGAATAGCATTTATAGATGCTGAACATGCATTAGATCGTCAATATAGTCAAAAATTAGGTGTTGATATTAGTCGTTTATTAATTACACAACCAGATTCAGGAGAACAAGCATTAGAAATACTAGATATTCTTGTTAAATCAAAGGCTTTAGATATGATTGTTGTTGATTCAGTAGCTGCATTAGTTCCACAAATTGAACTTGATGGTGATATGAATGTTCAAACAATTGGTGCTCAAGCGCGATTAATGTCTAAGGCATTACGAAAAATTAGTGGAAGTATCGCAAAAACTAATTGTATTGTTTTATTTATTAATCAAATTCGAGAAAAAGTTGGTATTATATATGGTAATCCTGAAATAACACCCGGAGGAAAAGCATTACGCTTTTATAGTACAATTAGACTAAAAGTACGTAAAGGTGAACAATTAATCAAAAGTAATAAAATAATTGGTCATAAAATAAAAATAAAAGTTGTAAAAAATAAAGTAGCACCACCATTTAAAACAGCAATTCTTGATTTTTGTTTTGAAGAATGATTTTCAAAAATTAGTGAAATCATTACAATTACTGTTGAGAAAGAAGTTATTAATAAATCTGGTGGCTGATACACTTATGAAGATGTAAAATTAGGACAAGGAAAAATAAAAGCAAAAGAAAGTTTAGAAGCAAATACTTTTCTTTTAGAACAAATTAAGAAACGAATCATGTTTTAAAAATTAATATTTAAAACATGATAAAATTAATGTAGGATTATTATCCTACTTATTTGTGTGTAGATATTAAAAAAGAAAAATATAAAATTTTAATTTTATTTAACTTTTTGAGTGTAAGGATTCTTTTTCTTGTAGGTGTTTTACAGCAAGGAGAAAAATATAAATGGAAAAAAATATGTTAGCTATATTATCAAATATAAGTAGTCAACAGTTTGGAATGTGAGTAGGTATATCAATTTTTCTAGCAATGATAGTAGGGATAATTGCTGGATTTCTAATTAGAAAAATGTATTTAAAAATTAAAGAACAACAAAGTTTTACTAATATTTTAAAGAGAGAAAAAGAATCTCAAAAATTAATTCAATCCTCAAGAGCCGATGCAAAAATTGAAATAAGTAAAATGAAAAAAGATTTGTATTTAGAAATTGAATATCGTAAAGAACAAAATTTAGAATATGAAAAACTTTTAAATAAAAGAGAACGCAAATTAAGTGAACGTGAAGAAATAATTGAAACACAAACACAAAATCTTTATCATCAACGTGAAATTGTAAAAAATGTTAAATTAGAATATCATCAAAAAATTGATCAAATTATTATGGAATTAGAAAAAATTTCTGGTATGAGTCGAAATGAAGCAAAAGATGAATTGTTTAGTAAATTAAAAGAAAAATTATCATTAGAATTTAATAAAATTATTAAAAATCATGAATATAATATTAAACTTCAATCTAAAAAGTTAGCCAATAATATTGTTAGTGAAGCAATAGAACGTTATGCAAGTAATTTTATTGTTGATAAGTCAGTATCATATGTTAATTTGCCTAATGAAGAAATGAAAGGCAGAATTATTGGTAAAGAGGGTAGAAATATTAAATCTTTTGAGTTAACAGCAGGTGTAGATATTATCATTGATGATACGCCAGAAACAATTCAAATTTCTTCATTTAATCCGATCAGAAGAGAAATTGCAACTAGAGCTTTAGAAGATTTAGTTAAAGATGGAAGAATTCATCCAATTAGAATTGAAGAAATCTTGAGATTTCATGAGCAGGAATTAAATGAAGGTTTTAAAGTTGATGGTAAAAAAATTATTGATGAGTTAAAATTAACTGGTTTTGAACCAGAGTTAGTATCTTATATTGGAAGATTAAAATATCGTACAAGTTATGGTCAAAATGTTTTATTGCATTCCTTTGAAGTTGCTAAACTTGCAGGAGCAATGGCAGCTGAATTGGGTTTAGATGTTAATATTGCAAAACGTGCTGGTTTATTACATGATATTGGTAAAGCCGCTGATTATGAATTAGAAGGTTCACATGTTTATAATGGTGTGATTTTAGCAAAAAAATATGGTGAAAGTGATATTATTATTAATGCTATTCATTCTCATCATGGTGATGTTGCAAAAGATAATGTTTATTCTTCTTTAGTTTCAGCTGCTGATACATTATCAGCAGCTAGACCTGGTTCAAGAAATAATTCATTAGAAGAATTTATAACTAGAATTAAAGAAATTGAAGATTTGTGTAAATCTGTTAAAGGCGTAGAAAAAGCATATGCTGTTCAGGCCGGAAGACAAATTAGAGTTATTGTTGATCCTAAAGTTATTAATGATTTTGATGCTCATATATTAGCAAGAAACTTAAAACAAAAATTAGAACAAATGATTACAATACCAGGCGATATTCATATTACTGTTATTCGTGAAGTAAGAGCAACAGAATTAATTAATTAAAAAATTAATTAATTGTTTTTTAGAGAACCTAAGGGTTCTCTTTTAACTTTATAAAATATATAATTTGTTAATTCAAATATTTATTTTTTATGTTTAATTTATTTTTTCATTATTATTTTAGTGTTAAAATAATATAGTCTTAAAAATAAAGGAGAATATAAATATGAGTTTTGCTGACATTATGTCAAAAAAAGTACAAAAAACATTAGAAAAAAATTTAAGTAAAAAAACTTTAACCATGGAAAATATGGAAGCAACAATTAAAGAATTCAGATTAATTTTGTTAGAGGCTGATGTTAATTTTAGGGTGGTTAAAACTTTAACTAATGAAATTATTAATAAAGCAAAAGGTGAATTTATTAAAGAAGGCTTAGATCAAAAAGAAATGTTAATTAAAATTATTCATGATGAATTAACAAAGATTATGGGTACTAAGAATGTTGAATTAGACTTATCTACTAATCCTACTGTTATTATGATAGTTGGTTTACAAGGTTCTGGTAAAACAACAACAATATCTAAACTAGCAAAGTTGTTAACAGATAAATATCAAAAAAAATGTTTACTAATTGCAGGAGATATTTATCGTCCAGCTGCTATTGAACAATTAAAAGTTTTAGGAAAACAATTGAATATTGAAGTTTTTTCTCAAAAAAATGAAACTCCTACTAATATTGTTAAAAATGCTCAAATATATGCTAATAAAAATAAGTTTGATGTAATATTAATTGATACAGCTGGAAGATTACACATTGATGAAAAATTAATGCAAGAACTAGCAGAAATAAGAAAAATTACTTCACCAAAAGAAGTTTTACTTGTTTGTGATGGTATGGCAGGACAAGATATAATTAATGTTGCTATTGAGTTTAATAATACTATTCCTATTACTGGAAGCATAATCACTAAATTAGATGGTACTGCTAAGGGTGGTTCAGCTCTTTCAATTTCTTATTTAACAAAGATTCCTGTTAAATTCTTAGGAATGGGTGAAAAGGTAACTGATTTAGAGGTTTTTTATCCAGAAAGAATGGCAGAACGTATTTTAGGAATGGGTGATCTTACTACATTAATGGAGAAGGCCGAAAGTATAGTTTCAACTCGTGATGTTGAAGAAACTATGAATAGAATGATGTTAGGTCAATTTGATTTGAATGACCTTGTTAATCAAATGAAGCAAATTCAAAAAATGGGTAAATTGGGATCACTTGTAAAAATGATTCCTGGTATGTCTGCTAAAATTAGTGATGCTAAAATTAGTGATGCTGAAACTGATTTAAAAATAGCAGAATATATTATTGCTTCAACAACTGTTCAAGAACGTGAAAAACCACAAATTTTACGTTATCCAAGTAGAAAAGCAAGAGTATTAAAAGGCTCAGGTCGTTCAGAAAAAGAATTAAATAAAGTGTTAAACCAATTTGAAAAAACTAAAAAAGTTATGGATCAAATTGCTGGTCAGATTAAAAAAGGAGAAATGCCAAATATTCCAGGATTAGATAAGTTAATAAAAAGTTAGAAAAATAAAAAAATTTGTTATTTTTAGTTAATTTGTTAAAATTTATTTAACTCAAGAAATGTATAAAACTTTGATTTATTGAGTTTTTATAGATATTATTTTATTAAAATTTTTTAAAATTTTCTTCTTTGTTTTTAAAAATTTAATTTATTTTTTAAAGTAAAACTAGATTTTAAAAAGAAAATAGTGTTTAAATAGTGGGTTATTTTAAATTAAAAATATAACAAAAATTTATTTTTTCTTTTTCAGTTGCTTAATAATATTTAGGGAACAAGATAACTTTGAATTGTGTTTAGTAAACAAATTAAATTCAGTTAGGAGACAATGATTATGAAAGATACGTATACATCTGTTCGATTAGCTCAAAAGCCACAAAATTCTTTTGCTTGCTATCGATGTGGTAGAGTAATTTTGATAGTTGATTACTTAGAAGGAATAAATATGCAAGTTAATTGCAGTCGTTGTGGCTTTAAGAAGCGTGTTAATAGTATAAAGATAGAGAAAATAAACAGTAAACCAAATTCAGCGCTAAATTCTAATGAAATTTCAAAAGAAAAGATAAATGAAATTTTTAATTCCTAAAACTATTAAATTTGTAAAATTACAAATTTGGAGAAGTGTTGGTTTAATTGATTTATTAATTATTTTAATGGTAGTTGGATTTGCTTCAATTATTATTTTATTGTTGCAAATTGATATTATTTTTAAAATATTAGCTGTTATTTTAGTTGGTTGTGCTACTATTCCACTTACTTTTTATTGACAACCAAGAAAAAAAGGATGAGAAATTATTTTATTATGATTTAAATTTCATAGTAAAAATCATTATTACAAATCTGAAAAAAATTCACAAATATTAGTACCATTTAAAAAAATTATTAGTAAGAATGTGATGCAATTAAATGTGAAAAATACAAATTATACTAGAGCTTTATTATTGGAGGGTTTTAATATTACATTATTATCTAATGAAGAAGCCTCAAATAAAATTAAAGATTTAGCTGCAGCTTTTAAAATTATTAATATTTCTATGTCTTTAATAAAGATTGATATGCCTTTAGATATAACTGCACAAACTAATTTTTATAAAGAACAACTCGAAAAAATTGATTTAGAAAATATTAGTGAAAAAGCAAAATTAGCAAGAAAATTACAAATGATATCAGCAATTAATGCTAATAATGAAATTCAAAATCAAAATGAAATGACGCAACCATTTTTTTACTTATTTTTTTATTCATCAAATCAAGAAAAATTAAAAGAAGAAGTAAATGCTTTTAAAAATTATATCAGTCGTAGTGGTGTTAAAGCTAGTGATATTAATTGTTTTGAAATGATGGTTGTTTATAGTAAATTAATAAATTCTAATGAAAATGCTTCCTTAGAAGAAATGTTTACTATAAAAAAAGAAGAAACTGTTAAAAGTAAAGATTTAACTAATGATTTGGCGATTAAAGAATTGTTAGTTCATAAGAATAATTTAGAATTTGCTAATTGTTTTCAAACTGTTTATAACATATATGATTATCCATTTGAAGTTTCAGCAGTCTGATTAGTAAATTTAGTAAATATTCCTAATACTAGTTTAATCTTTACTTTTAATAGTATCAGTGAAGAAAGTGCTAAAAAACAATTGAATAAAGCTATGCAAAATTTAGCAACTTTAAATTTTATGACAAAATCATTATCAGAACGAAGAGATTATGATTATCATTATCAATCATTAAATGAATTATTAGATCAAATTGCTGGTGGTGGTGAAAAAATATTTAATACTAATATGTATTTATTAATTAATGGTGCTGATTGTAAGCAACTTAAACAAAATATTAGTACTGCCGAATACGAAATAAAAAACAATAATATGAAGTTTGATAAATTATATTATCGTCAATTAGAAGCTTTTTTATCAGTAATGCCAGATAGTGCTGATTGATTTAAAGAAACAGGTCACGAAATGCCATGTTTAACAATAGGTGCTAGTTTTCCTTTTTTAAATCAAGAATTAAATGATAAACAAGGATTATTTCTTGGATTTAATGAAAGTGGTAATAAAGTATTTTTTGATCAAAGAACTAAAAGTAGTACTCGTAAAAATCATAATCAACTAATTATTGGTACTAGTGGTTCAGGAAAATCTTATACTTCTAAAAAAGAAGTAAATTATCAAATTATGCTTGGTCATAAAGTAATTGTTATTGATCCTGAACGTGAATATCGCGATTTATGTAATTATCATGATGGAAGTTGAATTGATGTTGGTGATGGTTCTTCTGGCAATATTAATCCATTTCAAATTACATTGGCACTGAGTGATGATAATAATAATGATAATAATACTCGTGATATTTTAGCACCACATATGCAATTCTTAGAACAATTTTTAAACATTTCTACTGGTGGATTAACGAGAAATGAATCAAGTTTATTAATGATTTATGTAAATTTAATGTATGAAAAATTTGGTATTACTTCTCGAACAAAAATTCATTTATTAAAACCAAATCAATTTCCAATTTTTCAAGATTTATATGATATTATTGAATCTGATATGGTTAAAGAAGAAGAGATTAGAAGTAAAAATGAATTAAAAAATTTACTAATTATATTATCAAGATTTGCAACTGGTGGTACTGATGCTAATTTATGAAATGCTCATACTAATATTAATAGCAGTAGTATATTACAAGTTTATGATTTATATACTTTAACACAATCAGGGAATAAACGTTTAGTTAACGCTCAAATGTTTTTAATTTTGAAATATATTGAAAATGAAGTACGAAAGAATAAAAATGATAACGAAATTAATAATAAACAACAATGAATTTCAATTACTATTGATGAAGCCCATTTACTTATTGATAAAGAATTTCCAGCAGCATTATTATTTATGTATCAAATTGTTAAGAGAATTCGTAAGTATACAGGTATGATAAATATTATTACACAAAATATTAACGATTTTCTTGGTTCTGAAGAAATTAAAAAATATACTACTGCTATTATTAACTCAAGTCAATATTTAAAAGTATTAAACTTACAACCTCATGATTTAGCAGCATTAAATGAATTGTATTCTTCATATGGTGGCATTTCTGCTAATGAAACTGATTTTATTGCTCGTGCTAAAGTTGGTGAATGTCTTTTTGCTATTTCTAGTTTATATCGTATGTGTTTAAATATTAATGTTAGTGATGCTGAAACACAAGCAATTAAAAATATAAAAAATAAAGAAATTGAAAATTAGTATATTTTTTATACATTATCGATTTCATCAATAATTGTTAATTTATTTTTAAACTAAATAAAGATACTTTCATATTAATAAAACTTATAAGTTTTATTAATATGATTTTATTTAAATAATAAATTTTATAAAATAATAAAAAATAAGTTGATAAAATTGAAAATTTTTATTTACTTTATTTTAAAACCAACTATAATTAATGTGTATCAACATTATTTATAACATATGAATTTGACTGTAAGTCCTAATTTATCTCTTTAAGGAGTAAAATAGAGTTTATTATATTATTAGATAAATTCATGCTTTATAAACAATTTTGATTAGTAAATAATTTTATTTTTTTATTATTTAAGGAGGAAAAACTTATGATTTTTAATTATCTATCAGATGGACCTGATATAAATAAAATCATTGATGTAGCAAAACCTTATGTTTCGGCAGTTGCAGGATTGCTAATTGCTGCTTTAATTGCATTTAGTGTTTTTAAAATAATTATATTGGCAAAAGATTTAGCGGCTGCTGGTGATGATCCACAACGTAGAAGTGAGATTAAAAAAGCGTTTATGTATACATTAATTGCACCAATTATTGGTATTACTGCATCAGCAATAATAATTGCTCTTGTGCAGGCCTTTGGTGGTAATCCAAATATTCTTCCTACTAACTAAAGAAAGTTATATATTAACTTGATATTAAGTTATGAAAAGAAAAGAGATGAAAATATGGATTGACTAACAGATATTATACTAGGAGTTTTATTATTTATACCTTGACTTATTTTTATTCAAGGACCATTATATTTAATTGATGTTTTATTAAGACCACATGGTATATTTGATTATTTAACAACTGATGCAATAACTAATTTAATTTTTGGAAAATTTAATGAAGATCCACTTAATAGTAAAAACTTACCAATATTTTTTTCAGTATTAGCTGTTGTTTCAATTGGTGTAATACTTATTATGTTTATTATGCAATTAATTATTATCCAATTTACTGAAACACATACAATTAGAGAAAAACTAGGTAAAGCTATAAAAAATACATTTTTAGCTTTTTTAGTAATTGTTTTCATTCCATTTTTTATGAGTGCTATAAATTATCTAATGACAGGATTATTGGCAGTTTTACAAATTACAGCTTTAGGAAAAAATGCTAGTTTAGCTGATTTATTATGAGGTATTGGTGCTCCTGATTATTATAGTTCTTTGCATCCTAATGGTGTTTTTTCAATGCCTGATATTTTGTATTTAAAACATTGAAACTTTATTCTTGAAATTATTGCGGTGTGATTTACTTTATATGTATTATTTGTTGCATCAATGACATTGGTTGAAAGAATTATTGATTTATTACTTTTATTTTCAATATCACCAATTGTTGCCGCTATAATGCCTGTTGATCAAGGAAAAAGATTGGGTGTTTGAAAAGAAATGGTAATAGGTAAGTTTATTATTGGTCCAGGAACGATGTTACCTATTTATATATTCCTTGAAATATTACCAAAAGCAATAGTAGATATTACTAATAATACTAATTTTAGTTGACTTGAAAAACAAGTTCTATATACATTATTTTGTACAGCCGGTGCTATTAGTTGTTTAAGAACTCAAAAAATTATTAATCACTTAGTAACACAAAACTTAGGTGTACAAAGTGCTATTGATTCCAATGGAGCAGCTATTGCTGGAAATATTATGGGTAAAGCTCGCAATTTTGCTAGCCTTGCAGCCGGTGGTGCTGGTGCATTAAAACTTGGAAAACAAATTGCATTTGGTGGTGCTAAAGATTGAAGAAATCCTGATGGTAGCGAAAAGAAAGCAAATGGACTATTAAAAAATGGTATCACGCGTTATTTAGGTAAAGGTACTAAAGGATTTGCTAAAGGAATTGGTAAATTTCAAAATTCTAATGATCATGGTACTAAATGACAAGATACAAAAAATAATTTAAAAAGTCCTTTTGTTGGATTAAAAAATATTGCTAATGCTGCTTTTAAAGAACCTGTTGTAAATTTAAATAATATTAGAAAGAATGCAAGAAGAGGAGATTCTGATGAATAAAAAAATAAAATATTAAAATCTTGGAGAAATAATCATGAAATTTAAAAAAACAAAAAATGAATTTAAAAAGAAAAAAAGTTATCGTTAAAGACGAAATGTAAGTATTGGTATTTTATTATTAATAATATCAGGTATTGCTGGTGTTATTTCCCAATATGGGTAAAATATAAATTATTATAAAATATATAAAAAATAAAGGAACATAAAAATGAAATTTATTCGTCAAAAAAAATGAGTACTACCAGCAGTAATTATAATTGTTATACCCTTTTTAGTATTAATAAATACTTTATTAGTTTATGCTTTAGTCTTTGTTCGTAACATGTTTTCTCATAGTGGAGATAATCAACAACCATTTACACTTAAATTTTTAATACAGGATGTTATTAATTATTGACTAATATTTTTAATTTTATTTCTTATTGAATTTTCAGTTTTATTATCTTACTTTATGATTCATAAATATAAAATTTATCGTGAAACTCATAATAAAAGTCGCTTTTTACGTGATTCAAAAAATAAAGTGTATGGATCTGCTGCTTGATTAACACCCACTGAAATTGCTAATACCTTTCCTTTATCAAAAACTGTTGAAAATGATTACGGTATTGTTGTTCAAACAACAAAAAATAAAATTGGTGGTGTCCAATTTAATATTAAGTCTAATGCTCATAATATTGTAATTGGGGGAACAGGAAGTGGTAAAACTCAAAAATTAGTTATTCCAACTATATATTTAAATGCCCAATCAAAAATTAAACCATCAATGGTTATTACTGACCCAAAAGGAGAATTATTTCAAAATCATTCTAAAATATTAAAAGATAATGGTTACGATGTTTATGTTATTAATTTACGTGATACATCAGTATCTAATTCATGAAATCCTTTTGTTAAAGTATATGATTTTTATGTAGAATCAATGCGTTTAAAAAAAGAAAATAATCCTTTAAATGAATCAATTACTTATGAATCAATGGCATTATCATGAATTAATGATATTGTTGAAGCCTTATTTCCTGAATCAGATCCAAAACAAAAATTTTGAAATCAATCAGCGATGCAAGTTGTTAAATCAATTATGTTATTTATGCTAGAACAACTTGAAGATCAACCTGATGTTCCTTTAAAATACTTTAGTATGTCAAATGCTGCTATTGTTGCTACTAATCGTCAACGATATGTTGAAATTCTAAAAAAAATGCCAACTCATAGTTTAGCTCGTCAAATTGGTTTAGGTGCATTAGAAGGTGCTGAAGAAACTGCGGGATCAATTAGTCAAATGGTTGCTAATGGATTACGTTTATTTACTGATCCAGTGACACGAAATATTAGTTGTAGTAATGATATAAATTTAGATGAAATTGTAAAAAAAACAAGTGCTGTTTTCTTAGTTGTTCCTGATGAAAGTAATGAACGTAATGCTTTTGTATCAATGTTTATTGCACAGTTATATAAAAATACAATTCGTTATGCAAGTACTTTGCCTGATATTAAATTACCACGTCCTTTATACTTTTTATTTGATGAGTTTGGTAATATACCAACGATTGCTAGTATGGCACAAATGATTACTGTTGCACGAAGTCGTAATATTTTTTTCATGATGATTATGCAAGATTTACAACAATTAACACAAAAATATGGTAAAGAAACAGCAGAAACTATTTTTAATAACTGTATTTTGCATACTTTTTTGCAAACTATGGATTTACAAACTGCTAATAAATATTCAGATATGTTCGGTGAAAAAACAATTATTAATTATAGCCATTCTGGTAATAAAGATAAAAAAGCTGATAATATTAATTCATCATTACAAGGTAAAAAATTAATTACAGGTAGTGAGTTAATGAAATTAGATTTTGATACTGCTGTTATTTTTTTAGCAAAACATAATCCAGCAAAAACACGTTTAATTCCGTTTTATGAATGAGGAAGTAAACCGGCAGGACAAGCAACTGTTACAAATGCTTCACGTTTAATTGATTTTAATAAAGATTATTATTTAAGTTATATTGGCTTATTCTATTATATTGAGAAAAGAAAAAATCCACAAGCCGCTGCCGAAAGATAAAAATCAGAAAAAGAAAAAACAAACAATAGTTAAGAAATTGTATATAAAAGAATATTTATTTTAATATATAAATGTATATTATTGATAGATATAGAAAATAACGATATACTTATTTCATGAATAGATCAAAAATATAAGTTTTACTTTTTATAAATTATGCTAAAAAAGGTAAGTACACAATAATGTTAAATATTATAAATAAACTTATATGAAAGGATTTTAAATATGAGTGTTCCCAATATTATTTCTTTAATAAGATTAATATTAGTTCCAATTATTGTTAGTTTAATGATTATTGGTCCAATAGATAATGATAATTTTTATCATCTTTGAATAACAAGTATTAATATTAATAGTTATAGTTTACCAATTAGTTGGTTAATAGCAGCAATTTTATTTATTATTGCTGCCATTAGTGATTTTATTGATGGATGATGAGCAAGAAAATTTAATCAGGTAACAACTTTTGGTAAATTTTTTGATTCAATTGCAGATAAACTTTTAACTAATGGTGTTTTAATTGTAATGGCATGTGCTACTATAATTCCAGTTTGAATGGTAGTTATTTTGGTATTACGTGATTTTATTATTGATGTAGTTCGTCAAATTTTGGCTACTAAAGGCACAGTAATGGCTGCTGATAAATATGGTAGAATAAAGGCAGCAGTACAAATGTTAGGAATTACAATTTTATTTTTTATTAATTGACGATTTTTAAATGGTAGTGTTAATGGTCATAGTAATAATGATCAATATGGCTTAATTAATCAATTAGTAATGATACCAATGTACGTTGCTACAATATTAAGTATTTTTAGCGCTTATAATTATATTAGTTCAAATAGTAAAAAAATGTTTAATATCTAAAAATAAAAGGAGTATTAATATAAATGATAAATAAAGTAATTGTTTTGAATCAGTGAGCAGTAGTTACGGGAGCGTCTAAAGGATTGGGATATTATTACTGTCAAGCATTATTAGCACAAGGTTATCACGTATTAGGGGTATCACGTGATAGTAAAAAAATATTAGAATTAGCAGATAAGTATCCACACTTACAAGTTAAAAATTATGATTTAGATTTATCTGATTTAAAAAATATTTATAAATTATTTGAGTTATCAAAAGAATTAAATGTAACAGTAGTTATTAATAATGCTGGTTATGGTGTTTGAGGAACATTTGCAGATAGCATGTTAGAACAAGAATTAAATATGATTAATTTAAATATTTCTTGTTTACATATTTTAACAAAGTTATTTGTTCAACGTTTTAGTAAAAATAATTATGGTCGTGTTATTAATATTGGAAGTATGGCAGCTTTTAGTCCAGGGCCTGTTTTTGCTAGTTATTATGCTTCTAAATCATATGTTTGAAGTTTAGGTGTTGCAGTTAATTATGAATTAAAAAGAGCAAAAAGTAAAGTAAGAGTAATTACAATTTGTCCAGGTCCATTAAAAACTGAATTTTGAAATCGTAGTAGTAATGGTAAAGAAAATAAAGAAAATTATAGTTCATTATTACCAGTTTTAGATACTGAAACTTATGCTAAAAAGTCTTTACAAACAGCCTTAAAAACAAAAAGAAAAAGTTTTATTATTACAGGAATTTCTAATAAAATTACAAGAACTATTATTAGAATATTACCTTTAAAAACAGTACTTAAATTAGTATATAATTATCAAAAAAATCGCTAATAATGAATTTCATTTTTTATTTTAATCGTAAAAATTATTAAAAAACATTTATAATAAATAAATGTTTTTTATTGTTTTTTAAAAGAAAGGTTTATGATGTATCCAACTTCTTAAGATTTTAAGAAGTTATTAAAAAAGAGGTGTTATTTATGAAAAAAAATTTATCAATGTTAACAACAATAGCAGTATCAGCAGCATCAATATTTTCAACTTCTTCGATATTAAATTCATATGTAAAAAATTCCAATTTAATAAATGTTGATAATTTACATGATGTAATACAACAAATTGATATTGTTGAATACCCTATTTTTGCTGATAATGGAGAAACTACAACTAAAACTTTTGAAAAAAATGTTATTGTTCTTTTTAGTGATCCTTCAAAATTAAAATATATAGAATTAACTGATATAAAAAGTAATGCCGATTTTCATATAAATAGAAAAGATTATTATAATGTTCAAAGTAAGAATTCAGTTATTGTATCTAGTGATACAAAGTTTATTGATAATAGTATTTCACATGAAGGAAATATGAATAAAGTTCAACAAACAGTTAGTTACAATTATGATTGAAATCAAAAAGCATTTATTTTTAAATTTGTTAGTGTTGAAACAGTTACAGCAAATAATGAAAAAGATACTCAGTTTGTAAGAGGTTATTTTACTACTAGTTTAAAGTTAAATTTGCCTGAATTTTAATTTATAGTTTAAAATATTATTTTTTTAACTTAATTAGAGAAATTATATTATAAAAGTAGTACTTAAGTATTACTTTTATTTATTTTTTTGTTTTTTAAAATAAAATAAATAATATTTAGAATATAAAATTAATTAAAAGTATTAATAATAAATTTATAGTGGTAATTAATCAAAATATATTATATACAGTATGAGATTCTATTGTAATTTGGTTTAAATTTGTTATTATATATTTGTCCTAAAACTTTAGGATAAAACATCAGTTTAATTAATTTAAAATTGTAAATTTGGCTTTATGCCCTTATATGAGTAATTTTCATGTAAGAATTTTGTATTTTAATTTATTGATATGAGTCTTTAATTTAGTTTAAAAACTCAATTTAATATCTATTCCAATTTCATAAATTAATATTCCCACTTACCCTTAAACCAAAATTTATACAGACTAATAATTAAAAACATTTTAAAATTTATATCATTATACTTTAAAAGTATTAAGTTTAAGGTCAAATTTACTCTTTTATGGTAATTAAGTTTGTTTATAGTAAAAGTATTATTAAAACTTTAGAAAATGATGTTTATTAAATGCATAATATTATAAATTGTGGCATTTATTTTGCCAATGTGCCATTAACAAAAACAACTAACGAAACTAGATGTGAAAATATAAATTGTAATTATCAATATTGTAATGGTTGCAAACTTGAAACAGTTATCATTTGAACACAAACTCCTGATCAAAAATGTTTAATAATTCCTATTATTAGAAATTCAATTGAGCAACATGATCAAAGCCTAGGCTTATTTAGGCTTATTAGGTGATAACTTATCTATTATTAAATTGAAAAAATCTAATAATAATTCTATTTTAAGTTTTCGCGAGGAAGATATTAGTTATGCTGATCTTAATCGCGCAACTTGAATTAAAAACTTTAGAATTGGTGATGAATACTTAATCAATGGAGAACTTCGTGTCTTAAATGAAACTGAAATTCATGATTTATCTTTTAGAGTAAAAACATTACAAATATCAATTCTTAATACAATTGCCAATATTGGTATTAATAAAAATTTAAATTTAAATAATAAAATTGTAAGTTATAGTGACAATACTTTGAAAGAATAATTTCTTAAAACATGGAATGGCAACCTTTTTTAGGACTGTTTTTTGCTAGACATTTGTGCTTGGTGTTTTATGGGGGTTAAGTAGTTTAGAGTGCTGTGGATTCTTATGTTGTTGTATCAATTGATACAATCAAATAATTCTAATTTTAATTGGATTAATGATGTAAAATTTTTATCATTAATAAATTCTGTTTTGAAAGTTTTGAAAGTTGCTTCAGAAACAGCCTTATCATAAGGACAACCTTTTTTGTTTAAAGAGTGGGTAATATTGAAGGCTAATAAAACTATTGATAAACTTTTATTATTAAATTCATTACCGCGATCGCTATGAAATATTTGAATATCTTTTAAACAACGATTTGAGCACATAAATGCTTGATATACTAATGATGCATCTTTTTTAGTACCTACACTATGTCCAATAATTTCGCGATTGTACAGGTCGATTAATAAGCAAATATAGTTTCATTTACCATTAACTTGAACATAAGTTAAATCACTAACAATAACTTCATTTTTAAGCATATTATTAAAGTCTCTATTAACAAGATTAGTAATTTGACTATCATTGACTTTATTATGATAATTTTTTTATGATAATTTAGTGTATTTTGATATTAAATTATGTTTATTCATAATTGTTTTAATTCTTTTCTTAATTTAATTAAGGCTTTTATCCCTTTATGTACTATTTTTAAATTTTATCACATAAATGGAGATAAAAGCCTATCTAGGAAATTATCCCCACATGTATCTAAATCAAACACAAAATTATAGTTTCAAAACTAGGTATCTTATTGAATTTATATGCAAAAGAAGCTGCATATAAATGAATATTGTGTTTTGAAACTTTTATGTGTTTTCGGAAAGTTCGTCGGATGTGTTTTCATGCAGATTCAATCTGGTTTGTGTTTACACCTGTTGATGACACATACCCAAATTCATGATTTACGATTTCATGTTTGTGATAGAAGTTTTTTGAAACTTCCATATCCCTTCCAAGAATCCGTAAATAGACAACACCCAGTAGAAATGTGTTTCAATGCAAATCATAAAAGGTTTTTCTCATCTGCTTTTTTCAATACTTTCACAATTAGTTTGTTGCTGGTTTTCTCATAAACTCCAACAAACAAGGTTTTATTCAACAAGGATCTTCCTTGTTTTTTAAAACCTACATGTGAAAGATACATTTCATCCATCTGTGCTGTGCCATCATCAATGAACCCTGCATCTTGATTCCAAATTCTAGTTCTGATTTCATGACCCATTCTTCAAGCTGTTTTATATGTCACACCCAATTCCCTTGCAACATCTGTTGATGGTATACCATGCTTTGTGTTTATTCATCTAAAGATGAGATAAAACCAAGATGTCAAAGGTGTTTGTGACTTGTGAAAAATGGTGTCATGAAGAATACTAAATGTTTGATGACATTTCAAACATCTTATTCTTCTCAAATCAGAAACATTCAAACTAGAAGAAGCACACCTGATACATTTCATTACTTTCAACTTCGCTATATATTTCAAACAATCGTTTTCATTTTGAAATATGCTATTAAATTCATTTCAATTCATTTTTTCCTCCACACTAGTACATGTGGGGATAATTTCCTTAATTAATTCATTTTCTTCAACAGAACGGTTATCTTTGGTTTTAAAACTGCCTGAATTAGTAAATTGCTTAATTCAATTATAAGTAGCTGCTCTTGTAACATTGTACTCTTTAGCAAGACAAGACACTGACTTACCACTTTGATATAAATATACTATTTATTTTTTAAATTCATATTAATATGAGTTAATATTGGCCATAATTATAATTACTTTCTTTTAACTAATTTGTTCACTTGTTTACGTAATTAGTGTCCAATAAAGTGTAACCCATCCACATAATTTTTTTAATTTTTCGTCTTGATAAATTAATTTTCTTTTCTTTTAGAACAACTTTTAATCTTCTTGTTCCATAAGCTTCTTTATTTTCTTTAAAAGCACTAATAACAGCTTCATCATGAATATTATTTTGAATTTTATCTTCTTTTTTCTTTAAATTAAAATAGGCTTTTATCCCTTTATGTACTATTTTTAAATTTTATCACATAAATGAAGATAAAAGCCTATCTAGGAAATTATCCCCACATGTATATAAATCAAACACAAAATTATAGTTTCAAAACTAGGTATCTTATTGAATTTATATGCAGCTTCTTTTGCATATAAATGAATATTATGTTTTGAAACTTTTATGTGTGTTCGAAAAGTTCGTCGGATGTGTTTTCATGCAGATTCAATCTGGTTTGTGTTTACACCTGTTGATGACACATACCCAACTTCATGATTTACGATTTCATGTTTGTGATAGAAGTTTTTGAAACTTCCATATCCCTTCCAAGAATCCGTAAACAAACAACACCCAGTAGAAATGTGTTTCAATGCAAATCATAAAAGGTTTTTCTCATCTGCTTTTTTCAATACTTTCACAATTAGTTTGTTGCTGGTTTTCTCATAAACTCCAACAATCAAGGTTTTATTCACCAAGGATCTTCCTTGTTGAATAAAACCTACATGTGAAAGATACATTTCATCCATCTGTGCTGTGCCATCATCAATGAACCCTGCATCTTGATTCCAAATTCTAGTTCTTATTTCATGACCCATTCTTCAGGCAGTTTTCAAAGTCACTCCCAATTCTTTTGCAACATCTGTTGATGGAATTCCATGTTTGGTGTTTATTCATCTAAAGATGAGATAAAACCAAGATGTCAAAGGTGTTTGTGACTTGTGAAAAATGGTGTCATAAAGAATACTAAATGTTTGATGATATTTCAAACATCTCATTATTCTCAAATCAGAAACATTCAAACTAGAAGAAGCACACCTGATACATTTCATTACTTTCAACTTCGCTATATATTTCAAACAATCGTTTTCATTTTGAAATATGCTATTAAATTCATTTCAATTCATTTTTTCCTATACACTAGTACATGTGGAGATAATTTCCTTAAAATAATATGTTGATTTAGATATTTTTAAAAAACGACACATTGTACGAATTTTATATTTAACTTTATTTTTGATAATAATTTCTATTTTCTGCCTATTATTAGTGCTGCTTGCTTTAAAATATCATTTTTTATTCTTAATTTTTTTACATGCTTTTCTTAATTTAATTAATTCATTTTCTTCAACAGAACGGTTATCTTTGGTTTTAAAACTGCCTTAATTAGTAAATTGCTTAATTCAATTATAAGTAGCTGCTCTTGTAACATTTTACTCTTTAGCAAGACAAGACACTGACTTACCACTTTGATATAAAGCTACTATTTGTTTTTTAAATTCATCTGAATATGAGTTAATATTGGCCATAATTATAATTCCTTTCTTTTAACTAATTTGTTCACTTGTCTACGTAATTAGTTTCCAATAAAGTGTAAACCATCCACTTTTGCTGGGTTACATATTGTGACACTTTTTATTAAGTCGTTTTTTTATGATAGTTTATACACTTTACCTTTGCCTATTCTTGCTTTAATAAATGTTAGTTTTGTATTTTATTTAATTTTGGGATTATTTAGATTTACAAGACATTAGGATGTGAAATTATGTTTATACCTTTTATTACAAAAGTTATTAAATTCTTTTCTTCAATTTTTATGAATTTTTTTAGTTTTCCACTTGGTGATTTAGGTTTTAATTTGGGTACGTTGATGATATTTTTGATTTTGCTTAGATTTGCATTTAGGGTTATTTTACCCGAATTAATGTTACCAGCATTAGATTTAGGACACAATGTTAAAACTATGGGTCGTGCTTTTGTTAAATTTTATATAAGTTTATCATGAGTTGGTAAACAACTTGCTGAAAGAAAACGTTTAGATAATAATGCTAAGGGTATTGAGAATAAAAAAGGGAAGTTTGTAGGTAAATAGTTATGTCTAATTTTGTTTTTAGTATATTGCATTTAATTTTTATATTTTCTAGTAAAGATATTGAAATATTTTTAAATCAACCAAATATTACTAATGAAGTTTATATTTTGTTTAATTTGACTTTTTGGTTAGTATTAGGTGTATTTTTTAATTTTATTTATCGTAGTATTAAATTTGTTTTTAGCTCATTGTTTGGGTAGGTGTTAAGTATGAGTGTTTTTGAAATTTACAATAAAATAAATCAATGTATCATTGATTATTGAACTATGTTTATAGGTAATCCAGTTGATGATTTTACTACTATTTTATGAAATTTAGTAGTTTATGGAACACAATTTTTTTATTGGATTTATTTTGTTTTATGGTTCATGGTGAATTTTAAAATGTTTATTTGGTAAATAATTATGTGATTTAAGTTTGCTAAATTATTTTTTGTTGTAAATACTTCTGTTCAAGCACCTACTATTTTAATTGCTTCAAATGACCCTAATGTTGTTAATTATTATATTAAAAAAGAAATAATTAAACACGTTAAGTATAATGATTTTAATGATTGAGCAACTATTCCATGAAATTCTGCTTATTTTGATGTTGACCAACCGGATTTAAAATTAGTTAGTGGCGAAATTATAGGTGGTTTAGATAATGATTTTGATGTTGAATATCAAAGTGATGTTGTAGGTGTTAAAAAGATAATACTTAATACTGGAACTGGTGTTTATTCTTTTAAGAGATATCAGTTAGATGATATTTCTCGTATTATGTTTAATCATAATTTTGTTCAATATGGTAAAAAAAATCGACTTCTTATTCATAATGTAAATCATTGAGTTAAACCTTTAAATTTACGTTTTGAATTAAATTTTGAAATTGATAAACCTTTAAGTTTTTATATTCAAGGTTTTATGTTTTATTTTAATTATGAGGCTTTTATCTCCATTTACTGGTGATTTTGCTTTTAGTTTTTTAGATTATGTTGGTGATACAAAATATGTTTTTAAAGGGAAGATCGGTAATGATGTTTATATGCAAGATTTGTATAATTTTGTTACTATGCCAGTTCGTGTTCCAAATTTAAGACATTTAACTGTATTTTTTGATATTCATGGAACTACAAATTTAACTATTCCACCGGAGGTTTCATTTGGTCAGATTAATATTTTTTCAAGTGAGAAAGTAACGCCAGTACCGCCAAATAGTTCTTTTAACCCTGATTATGAGCGTGTTAGTTGATATGATGTTTTTGGTCATTTACGTAATGCTTTTAGGTGAGTACTATATGGTGTTGTTGGTAAAGTTTTACCAGTTGAACCATTAAGAGAATTTTTTTACTAAACTTGATGGATTATTGAGACGTATTTTTGATGATACTATTAGTTCTGTTTTAAATGTTGATTTTACTAGTGGTTTAGAACAAGTTTTAACATTATGAGTATTTTTAAAAGCAGTTGGATTTTTAGTTGATTAGGAGTTTATTATGAAAAAGAAAGATTTATTTGAAATTTTTAGTGGAGTTGTTTTTTGCTTTTCTAATATCAGTTTCATTTTTGTGATAAGTTAAAGTTATTTTTTGAAAATGCTAGTTTTGGTTCAAAATTTTTAATTTTCTTTTTTGATTTTATTTTTTCCTTTATTTTAAGTTCATATTTTGTAGAATTTTGTTTTTGAATTAAAAATAAGTTAAAAAAGAAAAGTAAGGTGGTTAAATAATGGTTTGATATGGTTATTTACTTTTAGGAGTTATATTATTAATAATACTATATCCATTTTTAATAACTAAAAAAAATATAAAGATATTACAACGAGTTGGTAGTTATATTATTTCAGCACCACCACGTACTGGTAAATCTGCTCTTGCTTGTTGTTTAGCACAAAAAAATAAAGGAAGAGTAGTTAGTCCTATTCCTATTAAAGTGCGTAATGAATTTAGTTATCGTTGTAGTTATGATGATGTTTTTAAATTTAATCAATTAAATAGTAATTATGCTTTTAAAGAGTACGATATGGTTGTTTTAGATGAGTTAGGTTTGAAAATTAATAGTAATGATTTGTCACTCGAATTTAAAGAAACACAAGAAAGTTCGGGAATGTTTTGTAAATTAATAGGTCATAATTTTAATGGAATTATGTATATGATTAAACAACACCCCGATAGAATACCAAAACAAGCACGTGAAAAAGTAGAGTATATTGTTCAAGTTAAAAGAATGCGTATTTTGTTATTTTTAGTTAAGTTTAAACTAAATATTTATACTAATGTTGATGATTATAATAAAGTTGTCTTATCTAAAAGACAAACTAAGAAAATAATTAAACGTGGTGGATTACCACCTAGTTATAGTGGCGAAACTATGACTTTTAGTTTATGATTTCCTAGGTCTTATTTACAAAAATATAATAGTCGTGCTTTAAATTATATTCATTCGTTAAAGAGTGAATTAAGTACTTTTAAAGACTATGAACAATCACAAGCATTAGATTTTACTGTTGATGATATTAGAGTAGTAGGATTAGATAAGTTGGATAATATATTACAGACTGAAAAGAAAGAAATTAAAAATACTGTATGTCGTGCTTGTTATTATAAAAATAAACATTCTAGGAAAAAAGTAGTAAAATAAACGTATAAAATTAATCTAAATATAAGTTTTAACCCATTACTTTATTTTTTAAAGTAAATGAGTTTTTGATTTACATAAGGAGAAAAAAATGAAATTTTTATTAGAAAAATTATATAAATTAAAAAATATTAAAAAAATAAAATTAACAAGGAAATTATCCCCACATGTACTAGTGTAGAGGAAAAAATGAATTGAAATGAATTCAATAGCATATTTCAAAATGAAAACGATTGTTTGAAATATATAGCGAAGTTGAAAGTAATGAAATGTATCAGGTGTGCTTCTTCTAGTTTGAATGTTTCTGATTTGAGAAGAATAAGATGTTTGAAATGTCATCAAACATTTAGTATTCTTCATGACACCATTTTTCACAAGTCACAAACACTTTTGACATCTTGGTTTTATCTCATCTTTAGATGAATAAACACCAAACATGGAATTCCATCAACAGATGTTGCAAGGGAATTGGGTGTGACATATAAAACAGCTTGAAGAATGGGTCATGAAATCAGAACTAGAATTTGGAATCAAGATGCAGGGTTCATTGATGATGGCACAGCACAGATGGATGAAATGTATCTTTCACATGTAGGTTTTAAAAAACAAGGAAGATCCTTGCTGAATAAAACCTTGATTGTTGGAGTTTATGAGAAAACCAGCAACAAACTAATTGTGAAAGTATTGAAAAAAGCAGATGAGAAAAACCTTTTATGATTTGCATTGAAACACATTTCTACTGGGTGTTGTCTATTTACGGATTCTTGGAAGAGATATGGAAGTTTCAAAAACTTCTATCACAAACATGAAATCGTAAATCATGAAGTTGGGTATGTGTCATCAACAGGTGTAAACAAAAACCAGATTGAATCTGCATGAAAACACATCCGACGAACTTTTCGAACACACATAAAAGTTTCAAAACACAATATTCATTTATATGCAAAAGAAGCTGCATATAAATTCAATAAGATACCTAGTTTTGAAACTATAATTTTGTGTTTGATTTAGATACATGTGGGGATAATTTCCTAGATAGGCTTTTATCTCCATTTATGTGATAAAATTTAAAAATAGTACATAAAGGGATAAAAGCCATTAACAATATGAAGTTTAGTTGGTATGATTACTTTACAATCAAATAATATTTGGAATATTTTAGCAACTAAAATTAACAGCGGAAAAGAAATTATTTTTTTTGATTTTAATTGATGAAAAAAACAAATTTTTGAATATTCTTTAACTACTAGTGTTATAAGTATTTCTATTGTTGGTATATTTTGAATGAATTTTATTCAATTTGGTGGTGCTATGAATTGTATTTGAAATAATATAAAAAAATCTTTATTTGATGATAATAAAGATGATAAGCAGAAATTATTAATAAAACGTTTAGAAAAGTTAGAAGAAGAAATTAAAGAAATTAAAGAAAGTTATAATAAATTATTTTTAAAAATAGATATTAACGAGACAACTGAAACAACAAAATTATTAGAAAAAGATATAGAAAATATTAATAATTTAAGATTTGTTTATAAAAATGAAAGAAATTGTAATTCTTTAATTTTGTAAATTAGAATAAACCCATATTATTAGTCAGTGCCAACCATAACCTTGGTTGGTTGGCCGCGGGGTTTAGCCCCTCTGGGGTGAGTTGCAGAGCAACGGAGGGGCAAAGCCCCTATTACTTGGATAAAATTTCAGTATTTAAAGAAAGGGAAAATTAGAGAAATGTTTAAAACAAGAAAAGAAAATTTAAATCAGAAAAATAACAAACTTAAATCAATAACTGATTATCAATGATTAGCTTTAGATATCGGAACAGAAAACTTTAAAGCTAGACATATTAATATAGGTCTTAGATATGATGCTCCAACCTATTTAGCTGAAGAATATGAAAAAAATAGAATTATTTACGGAGAAGAGGCTAATGCTTTAACTGACAAAACAAATGAAAACGTTATTATTAAACGTTCAGTTCGTGATGGTAATATTGCTGATCCAGATGCTTTACAACGTATTCTTACTAAAATTTTTCAAGATTTTAGACTTGAAATTAAAGATTTAAAACAAAGCAAAAATAACTTTATAAAAAAAAATGAAAATTAGATAAAAATCGTAACTTGATTGTGTTGATGGCAACACCAAGTGAAATTAATTTAGTACAAAAAGAAGCTTTAGAAAATATTGTATATCGTTTAGGAGCACTCCGTGGATTTGTACAAGAAGAAGTAAAAATGTCAGCCTTATGTTCAGGGCAAGATATTTTTGGAAGTGCAATTATGTGCATTGATATTGGTGGTGGCAGTACTGATGTTGCTATTATTAGTAATAATTCAATATTGTATTCATATACAACACATTGTGCTGGTGACTATTTAATACAAAAATTTCAAGAATATATTATAAAAAAACATACCTTAAAAGTTGGAATAAAAGAAGCTGAAGATGTTATTAAAAATATTGGCTCACTTATGAAATATCAAGATGAAAAACCATACACAATTTCGGGTTTTTCATTACCTAGATTAAATTCTCAGCCAGGAGAAACAATGTCAATTTCTAAAACTATTGAAATTACACCAGAAGAAATTCGTGAAAATGTTATGCAAGTTCAATTCAAAGAACATATTATTCCAGCTATTCGTAGAGTACTAAGAAATTCTGGTGACAAAGCTGCTGGAAGTATTAGTGATTTAAAGAAAAAAGGTAAGGGAATCACAATTTGTGGTGGTGGAGCTTATATTAAACAACTTGATAAATTTATTCAAGAAGAATTAGCAAAATAATATTATATTGAAGTTAAAACTGATAAAGGTACAAAACCAATGCGTAAAAAATATGAAGGAGATCTTTTTGAAGTGCGGACTGCTCCAAATCCTTTAGATAACGTTATTGATGGTTGTGTAAAATATCGTGATACAATTTACAAACAATTAATAATTGAACAAAATCCTAGACGTGAAATTCTAATAAAGGACGAAGATTTAGGATAAAAAAAACTATAAAAATCTTAAATTAATTTAAATTATTAAAAATTTTTTTAAACTTTGGTAATTTTTTTGAGTTATCAATTCCTGATTCAAAAGAAAAACATTCGTATTTCATAACATTTGATACATTTCAATTTGATATATTTTGATTAAAAGATATTGCATGTCAAAACATACCATTCATACTTTTTACTTTTGATGTATCTCAAGATGAAATATCTTGATTAAATGTTTCACAAAATATAAACATAAATTGTAAATATGTAAATTCTGATGGTAATTGATTAGGTACTTTTTCAATTGTTCTTGGCATATTAACAACTTGAATTTCTCCCTGATCATTTTTATAAAATCCAATTTGAACAATTTCTTTACTATTTATATTTGATAAATCTCTTTCATTAGTTGTTATTTGTTTGCCATTTTTATCAATGTAAATTGTATCTTGTTGAGTTTTATTATTTAAAACATAATTTTTTTGTGAACTTGTGTTTAAAACAGTTACAGTTAAACTTCCTGCAACTGATGCAAGTGTTAAAACACTTAATGCTGTCAATATTTTTTTCATTTTTTCATCATTTTATTTTATTTTAACTTTATTTAAGAATTCAATTTTACTTTACTACTTTTTGAAGGTAAATTCACAAAAATTATATTTTTTTGACTAAAAATTTTTATTTTTTAAAGTTAAAACTTTTTTGCAGCTTCTTTAATATACTGTTCAAATTTATCCATCGTTTTTTCTGGTCCTAATGTCGGCAAACCTCCACCTTTTGCTAATATTTTAGAACCAATAAGTAAATTAGCATCATTTTGATGAAGTTCTTGAACCTTAGTACCACAAATAAGAATTGGTTCTACTACTTTAGCACCTACAAATTCTCATGTTCCTTTTAAATAAATTGCGTGATTGCCTCATAAATATCAACCATATGGTGCTCCTTGTGTCGCCAAAATTTGAACTTTTAAATGTGGTAATAATCCTCTAACTTCACCTTGTTTGGTATATTTATAATCAAAAGTTTTACCAGCAACTAAGATGTGATCTAAATAATTTTTTGTCATGCTAGTAACATTAAAATTTGTCATTGGTGTTGTATATATAACTTTATTAACATTTTTTAGTTGATTAATATAATAATCAGAATCTTTTTCATTAAAATATGAAGTAAAGTTTTTTTGCGTAATAGTAATACTTGCCATTGGTATTTGATTTAAATCTAATTCAATTATCGAATCTTCTGGATGAAATTCACGATAATATTTAACAAAACGAGATACTAAACTTTCAGAATAAGATAGTTCTTTTTTAATCATAGAAGAACGAATTACTAATACTTTATTTGTCATTATTTTTGCCTCCGAAATATCTAAAATAACTTTGTAATTTGATTTTATCAGTTTTTATTTATTATTTTTTAAAAAATAATAAATAAAAATATAGTTTTATAAAAAAATGAAATATTTATTATAATTTTATCAATTTCTATAAAGTGTTATTATTAAAGTGTGTAAAACTTTTAAAAAAGTTTATAGAAAAATTTTAAATTAAATAGATATTAAATTTAAAAATTAGATATAAGTTAGTTATTATAGAAATTTTAGTACTTGTACAAAAATTATAATTATTAAGAAATTTGAGATCAGACTATCAAAAAAATGGAAAGAGGTAAAAATATGAATGAAAGAAAACAAAAATTACTTGAATTGATGAATAGAAATTAACAAGTAGAATGGCAACTTTTTTTAGGACTGTTTTTTGGTAGACATTTGTGCTTGGTGTTTTATGGGGGTTAAGTAGTTTAGAGTGCTGTGGATTCTTATGTTGTTGTATCAATTGATATAATCAAATAATTCTAATTTTAATTGGATTAATGATGTAAAATTTTTATCATTATTAAACTCTGTTTTGAAAGTTTTGAAAGTTGCTTCAGCAACAGCGTTATCATAAGGACAACCTTTTTTGCTTAAAGATTGGGTAATATTGAATGCTAATAAAACTATTGATAAACTTTTATTATTAAATTCATTACCGCGATCGCTATGAAATATTTCAATATTTTTTAAACAACGATTTGAGCAAATAAATGCTTGATATAATAATTATGCATCTTTTTTAGTACCTACACTATGTCCAATAATTTCGCGATTGTACAAGTCGATTAATAATCAAATATAGTTTTATTTATCATTAACTTGAACATAAGTTAAATCACTAACAATAACTTCATTTTTAAGCCTATTATTAAAGTCTCTATTAACAAGATTAGTAATTTGACTATCATTGACTTTATTATGATAATTTTTGTATGATAATTTAGTGTATTTTGATATTAAATTATGTTTATTCATAATTTTTTTAATTTTTCGTCTTGATAAATTAATTTTCTTTTCTTTTAGAACAACTTTTAATCTTCTTGTTCCATAAGTTTATTTATTTTCTTTAAAAGCACTAATAACAGCTTCATCATACATATTATTTTGAATTTTATCTTCTTTTTTCTTGAAATTAAAATAATATGTTGATTTAGAGATTTTTAAAAAACGAGACATTGTACGAATTTTATATTTAACTTTATTTTTAGTAATAATTTCTATTTTCTGCCTATTATTAGTGCTGCTTGCTTTAAAATATCATTTTCCATTCTTAATTGTTTTAATTCTTTTAAAATAAATCATTAATGGATTTTATCCCTTTATGTACTATTTTTAAATTTTATCACATAAATGGAGATAAAATCCTATCTAGGAAATTATCCCCACATGTATCTAAATCAAACACAAAATTATAGTTTCAAAACTAGGTATCTTATTGAATTTATATGCAGTTTCTTTTGCATATAAATGAATATTGTGTTTTGAAACTTTTATGTGTGTTCGGAAAGTTCGTCGGATGTGTTTTCATGCAGATTCAATCTGGTTTGTGTTTACACCTGTTGATGACACATACCCAACTTCATGATTTACGATTTCATGTTTGTGATAGAAGTTTTTGAAACTTCCATATCCCTTCCAAGAATCCGTAAACAAACAACACCCAGTAGAAATGTGTTTCAATGCAAATCATAAAAGGTTTTTCTCATCTGCTTTTTTCAATACTTTCACAATTAGTTTGTTGCTGGTTTTCTCATAAACTCCAACAATCAAGGTTTTATTCAACAAGGAAGATCCTTGTTGAATAAAACCTACATGTGAAAGATACATTTCATCCATCTGTGCTGTGCCATCATCAATGAACCCTGCATCTTGATTCCAAATTCTAGTTCTGATTTCATGACCCATTCTTCAAGTTGTTTTATATGTCACACCCAATTCCCTTGCAACATCTGTTGATGGTATACCATGCTTTGTGTTTATTCATCTAAAGATGAGATAAAACCAAGATGTCAAAGGTGTTTGTGACTTGTGAAAAATGGTGTCATGAAGAATACTAAATGTTTGATGACATTTCAAACATCTTATTCTTCTCAAATCAGAAACATTCAAACTAGAAGAAGCACACCTGATACATTTCATTACTTTCAACTTCGCTATATATTTCAAACAATCGTTTTCATTTTTAAATATGCTATTGAAAAATTATTTCAATTCATTTTTTCATCCACAAGTACATGTGGAAATAATTTCCTTATTCAGGGCGCATCAAGTTAATGGTTAGATTTAATAAGAACTTAAATGAGAGATAACACTCTCATTTTTTAATTGTTAAACAATTATAATTAATTATTTTATTAAACCAGCACTTTATTAAAGTAATTAATTATTACATAACTAAATAAAAAAAATTATTTAGAATATTGTGCTGGAATATTCCAATAGTAATTTTTGTGTTACTCTTTTACAATTTGATATTTTTTTGGTTCCCTTCCCCTAGAACCACTACCCTCCAAGGCTTATGCTACTTACAGTAGCATAAGCCTTACGTATAGTAGATAAGTAGTTAGTAGTATATAAGCATTTTTTATCACTGTAGGTGATAAGGCTTATACATAGAAAGGATACGTAATGATTAATGTTAATTTAGATATTAAAAATAAAATTAAAGAAACAACTAAAGGTATGTTATTAGAAATTGGTGAATATGAAACATGATTTCCTATTAAAGATACTATTATTGATGAAAAAAATAAAAAAATAGCATTAAAAATAATTGAAGATTTTTATTATAAATTAGGTAAAAAATCAATTACAAAAGATATTTAAAGTGTTAAAGGTAGTGATATTTTAAAATATATTAAAAATATTCCAAATATTACTAGAAATGAAAATGAATTAATATCTTGTGAATTTTATGAACAATATAATGGTTATTATATTTTTAAAAATGATAAAAATCAAGAATGTTTTAAATATAACATTACATGAGAACAAGGCATGAAAAGTTTTAAAATAAATAATCCATATAACGATAATGATTTAGCAATTAATTATATTGTTACACCAATGAAAGATATAAATACTCATAATGAAAAAATATTTTATTTAAAGTATTAAAGGAAATTAATATGTTATTAAATGTTGAAAAAATCTAATTAATTAAAAATTTATGTAATGAAAAATTACTTAAAAATAAAAAATATATTGAAATAGATGAAATATTAAAAATTATAGAAAGTGATTAATAATTATGGAATGTAGAGAATATAGAATTAAAGGTTCATGTGATATTTGTCATAAAAATTCATCATATGGAAATAGAACTTGTAATAAATGTTTTTATAAATTAATTGGTAAAAATAATGAAATGTAATATTCATAATGAAAAATATATATGATTTAGTGAATTAGAAAATACATATTATTGTAATAAATGTATTAATAACATGATTGAAGAAGATATGTATTTAACATCAAATAATTGAGATTACTTATATGAATATTATATTAATGAATTACAATTAGAAAATTTTAAAGGAGTGTAAAAATGAATCAATTAGAATTACAAAATGCAATGAAATTAATAGAAAAATTTGAAGAATTACAAGAAGAATTTAATAGTAAATATGAAGATTTAGAAATTAACATTAATGCTGGTGGTGATTTAAAAATTAGTTGTGATTATTTTAAGGCTTTTATCCCTTTATGTACTATTTTTAAATTTTATCACATAAATGGAGATAAAAGCCTATCTAGGAAATTATCCCCACATGTATCTAAATCAAACACAAAATTATAGTTTCAAAACTAGGTATCTTATTGAATTTATATGCAAAAGAAGCTGCATATAAATGAATATTGTGTTTTGAAACTTTTATGTGTGTTCGGAAAGTTCGTCGGATGTGTTTTCATGCAGATTCAATCTGGTTTGTGTTTACACCTGTTGATGACACATACCCAACTTCATGATTTACGATTTCATGTTTGTGATAGAAGTTTTTGAAACTTCCATATCCCTTCCAATAATCCGTAAATAGACAACACCCAGTAGAAATGTGTTTCAATGCAAATCATAAAAGATTTTTCTCATCTGCTTTTTTCAATACTTTCACAATTATTTTGTTGCTGGTTTTCTCATAAACTCCAACAATCAAGGTTTTAAAAAACAAGGATCTTCCTTGTTTTTTAAAACCTACATGTGAAAGATACATTTCATCCATCTGTGCTGTGCCATCATCAATGAACCCTGCATCTTTATTCCAAATTCTAGTTCTGATTTCATGACTCATTCTTCAAGCTGTTTTATATGTCACACCCAATTCCCTTGCAACATCTGTTGATGGTATACCATGCTTTGTGTTTATTCATCTAAAGATGAGATAAAACCAAGATGTCAAAGGTGTTTGTGACTTGTGAAAAATGGTGTCATGAAGAATACTAAATGTTTGATGACATTTCAAACATCTTATTCTTCTCAAATCAGAAACATTCAAACTAGAAGAAGCACACCTGATACATTTCATTACTTTCAACTTCGCTATATATTTCAAACAATCGTTTTCATTTTGAAATATGCTATTGAATTCATTTCAATTCATTTTTTCCTCCACACTAGTACATGTGGGGATAATTTCCTATTTTAATTATAAAAATGTAAATCAATTAGAACAAGTAATTATTGATTATAAAAGAATTATTAAAGGTTAAAGAGAAAGTAGTGAATAAATATGGTAGCAGCACCTAAAAAGAAACCAGAAGATTTAATGATTAAGCAAATTATTATTCATTTAAGATTTACTGAAAAAGATTATAAAAAATTAAAAGAAATTTGTGAAGAAAAAAATATGAAAATTAATGGATTTATAAGAAGTTTAATTAAAAAAGCAATAAATAAATAAATAGAAAGAGTAATAAATAATGAATAATTTATATAAAAAAATACTTAAATTACAATTAGAAATTGGTAGTACACCTAAAAATGGTTTTAATAAATTTGGAAATTATAAATATTGATTATTAAGTGATATTTTTAATAAATTTAAATTATTATGTAAATAATTAAATATTGTTATTACACATGAAGATATATTAACAACTGATAGAAAAATAAATTATTTAGATACTAAAAAAGTAGAAATAACTTATTTTAAAAGATATACAATTATAGATTTAGATAATGATAAAGAATTAAAATATTTTGATATACTTGCTTGTGCTAAAAATACAGATATAGCAAAAGCAAAAGGTAGTGCAGAAACTTATGCTTATAGATATTTTTTAATGAATTTACTTTTATTAAGTGAAGATGAACTTGACCCAGATAATGATAATGTTAATTTAATTACAAATAATAATAAACAACAAAGTTATAGTAATAATATAAAAGTGTCTAATGAAAAATGAGAACCAAGTGAAAAAACAATTAGATTATTTTGAAAAATATATGATTACAAATACAGTTTTATTTGATGAATGTATAAGAGAAGATATGGAAAGATTAAATCCAAGTAATAATAAAGATTTTTTTAATATTAATGGGTGAAAATTATTTAAAAGTATTATTTGATAAATTTAAAGATATTCGTGAAATATTTAAGAATTTAAAAAATAATAATAAAAGTGAATATAGAAATTATGAATAATTATTTACTTTCAATTGACCCATCAATAAAAAATACTGGATTTACATTATGACCCACCAATTTTTTGATTAAGACCTTGAGATAAAGAATTAAGTATATATGTTGCTGAAGAAATTATTAAAGAAAATAAATGAAATATAACAGTTAATAATCATGATGAAGCAGATAGTTTATTAATTGGTTGATATTATTTAAATAAGGAGAATAAATAATAGAATTAAAATTTGATATGGATATTTTTACAAAAAATGCAATTATTGAATCATCAGAAAATTTAAAAAAATTAAAACAATTAAACATATCAATTAATTTATGTAATTGTAAAAAGGATAATAATTAATGCAAAAACAAAAACAAGAAAAAGTATTACTTAAATGTATTGTTAAAGATTGTAATAGTAAAGTATTAGTTACTTTAAAAACTTTAGATATAGAAAGTAGTATAGAACAATTTTTTAATATGTGTTTTTTTCATAAAAAAACAATTTAAAAATAAAGTTAAAGAAATAAAAGAATATTATAAAAAAGTTTAAACAAGTATAAAAAAAATAATGGTTTAGAATAAAATTATAAAACTTAATATAATTTTTTAACTCATTACTTTATTTTAAACTATATGGGCTTTTTTTTAAAATAAAGAGGAAAAAGGTATAAAATTATGAAATATTTTAATCCAAGTTATTGATTTAAATTATGAGTATTAACTGCACCATTATTTAATGATAAAACACAAGGTATTAATGCTAAGTCAATTGATAATAAAAAGATTAAAGATTGAGCTAACAACAATACAACTAGTTTAGAATCAATAAATGAATCAAACATTTTTACAAATATAAGTAATTATCAAGTATATAATTTAAATGAAACAAATCAAAATATTAATCCAATTTATCAAACAGATTTAGAAAAAAGTAAACATAAACATCGACATAAAAAAAGTAAAAGAATTAAAAAACAAGTTACACCAAATCCAAGACCATCTAAAGAAATTTTTAAATTAAATGAAAAATTAATTATTAATGAAAATAATCGAATAGAATATCAAACTAGTTTTCAAACTATTATTAATGAATTAGTTGATAGAGGAGTATTAACAAGAATTAGAGATCTAAATGTATTAGTTAATGCTGATTTTATTTTTGAAGATAATACTATTTTTACTTTAAATCCTGAATCAAATTATGGTTATTTTAGATTACCAGTTGCAATTCGATGACAACAAAATACACAAAGTATTGAAAATAATTTAGAATTAGTTTTAAGAACAGATAATTTATATCTTCAAGGATTTATAGTTAATAATAATTATGGCTTTTATCCCTTTATGTACTATTTTTAAATTTTATCACATAAATGGAGATAAAAGCCTATCTAGGAAATTATCCCCACATGTATCTAAATCAAACACAAAATTATAGTTTCAAAACTAGGTATCTTATTGAATTTATATGCAGCTTCTTTTGCATATAAATTAATATCGTGTTTTGAAACTTTTATGTGCGTTCAGAAAGTTCGTCGGATGTGTTTTCATGCAGATTCAATCTGGTTTGTGTTTACACCTGTTGATGACACATACCCAACTTCATGATTTACGATTTCATGTTTGTGATAGAAGTTTTTGAAACTTCCATATCCCTTCCAAGAATCCATAAATAGACAACACCCAGTAGAAATGTGTTTCAATGCAAATCATAAAACGTTTTTCTCATCTGCTTTTTTCAATACTTTCACAATTAGTTTGTTGCTGGTTTTCTCATAAACTCCAACAATCAAGGTTTTATTCAGCAAGGAAGATCCTTGTTGAATAAAACCTACATGTGAAAGATACATTTCATCCATCTGTGCTGTGCCATCATCAATGAACCCTGCATCTTGATTCCAAATTCTAGTTCTGATTTCATGACACCATTTTTCAAGCTGTTTTATATGTCACACACAATTCCCTTGCAACATCTATTGATAGTATACCATGCTTTGTGTTTATTCATCTAAAGATGAGATAAAACCAAGATGTCAAAGGTGTTTGTGACTTGTGAAAAATGGTGTCATGAAGAATAATAAATGTTTGATGACATTTCAAACATCTTATTCTTCTCAAATCAGAAACATTCAAACTAGAATAAGCACACCTGATACATTTCATTACTTTCAACTTCGCTATATATTTCAAACAATCGTTTTCATTTTGAAATATGCTATTGAATTCATTTCAATTCATTTTTTCCTCCACACTAGTACATGTGGGGATAATTTCCATAATTATTATCATTTTGATTTTAGAAATATCAATATGAATATGCAACCACAAGCTGTTAGAGATGGTTCAATTCCTCTTTTAAAACGAATTGAAGGAATACAAAATAATATAGTGTTAAATGGAATTAGTCCAGATTACAGGGATATGATACGTGAAAACGATGAAAATATTTATTGAAGTAATATTTTTGGTTCTTTTTTTCAATTGATAAATCGTATGGATGATAATTTTAATGAGCAAGGAATTTTGATAGAAGGTGCTTTAGGGAATTTAGCTAGATCTTTGGGTTATGTAATTTTAGTTACTGCAGAATAATTAAGATTTTGATCACTTCATACTCATATTATTCAACAATTAGTTAATAATAATCAATATATTACTTTAGGACGTAATAATCGCAATCCTATTTACAATATATTAGTTAATTGAAATGATGAATTTCGTACTCAATCTCTTATAATAGATTTACTTTCAACTCCAAATGATAGAAGACCTAATCCAAATTCAAATCAAGAATCAAGAAATATATTGACTTAATTTGGCTATTTAAGAAGAAGAGACGATGAACATTTTGTAAATTTCTTATCAAGAATATTAATTTTGCCAATAAATCAACTTACAAATATTCTGGCACATAGCAATATTAGAATTATATTATCTTATTTTATTAAACCAAATTTAAATAATTGTAATAGAAGAAAAGCAAGACAAATAACAAATAATAATTATTGACATGAAAAATTTTGTGATTTAAAACCACAAATTGATAAAATTCAAGGAAAAATAACTACAATAAAAATTTTAGATGAAAAAGTTGGTGGTAAAGGTTTAAATTTAAAAGCAGGAGATATTTATATTGGTACAGATAATGGAGTATATTTAATTCATGGAGAAAGAATCGATAAAATTGAAGAATTAAACTTTCCGGTAGAAAATATTATATTAGATAATAATGGAAACGCTTATGTAACAAATAATATGGGAATAATTTACACTTTTACTAAATATTATGGTTTTGATAATAGATGAGGTATTAGAAAAATGGGAACTATCAATACTGGAAATAAAGTAAATATTATCAAATGTATGAATGAAAAACCTGATGAAGGTAGTCATATTGTTAAAGAAGCATTGTATATTGGTACTGAAAACGGTGTTTATTTTATAAATAGTGATAAAGTTTATAATGATAATCAATATACTGAAAGATTTGATAATTTAAATTTTTCAATAAAAGATATAATTTTAGACCACAAAGGTAGTGCTTACGTTATTAACAACGCAAGAAAACTATTTCGTTTAAATTTGTTTGTATGAGGTCACACAAAAATTGATAAAGATAATTTTAAAGTAAATATTGTAAAAGTAGTAACTCATAATGATGATAAAGATCATGTAGTTAACAAAGCAATATATATTGGTACTGAAAATGGTTTTTATTTTGTAAATGGTGATCAAGTATTTAAAGATAACCCAGATATTAGTAGATTTGATAATCTAAATTTTCCAATAGTTAATATTGAACTTGATGTTCTTGGTAGTGCTTTTGTAACAAATAATATAGGTGAAAAATATCATTTACATTTCATAGGATGAAGTAATGATAAAGTAGAAAAGAATAGAAAGAAAAGAGAAATATCTTTTATAGATGATTTAGAAGAAAACAATGAATTACAAAACACATTAAAATGAAACAAAAATATTACCAATTTTATTAATCATGAACAACATTTACCAATTGATAATAAAACAAATTTTGTTACAAATAATGTAACAAGTTTATAAAAATATAAATAAAAAAAGTTACCTATATGGTAACTTTTTAATTAGGTGCCAACCTAATCATATACAGAATGAATTATACTTACTTAAGTAAGTACTTTTATATTATACATTATTTAAGATTGTGGAAAAATATTATTTTATATTTTTCCTGAAAAAGAATTTACAATAATATTAAAATAAGGAGAACCATTTTTAGAAACATTAATATTAGCATTTTTAATAACAGTATTAGATAATTTATCTTTTATTTCTTTTTTTGTAGAGTTTTCATTAAGTTTATATACATTTAAAATTTGTTTTAAATTACTATTATTATTTACAACAAAATAAACATATTTTGCTTTTTCATAAAGATAATTTATATTATCCGGTATAGAAGTTTTACCAATAATATTTTTTTTATCAATTTTAAAGAAAATAAAAGGTTTTTTTGTCAAATGTTTCAACATTAATTTCTTTAATTTCACTAAAAAATATATCATATTTTTGTGGTAAAACATCTGGATTATTATTACAAGCAATTATACTAGCACTAGATGTACTTGATAAAATTATTGTTGTTAAAATTCTAATTAATTTTTTCATGAAATTATTCACCTACTTATCATTAATGGTTTTTATTATAACAAATTATCTAGGATTAAATACTATTTTTGAAATAGTTAATTTATAGTATTTATAATATCTTATATATTGTGTTATTGGTCTTAAAATATCTTTTTCACTAAAAAGCGCAAGTTCTAATTGCATGATATTTGGAAATAATTGGACAATTAAATTAAATTCTTTATAATAAAAATCAAAAAATCCTAACATTGTATCTTTTTTATTTTCAATGCTTTGTGCAACAATATAATCATCAATTTTAGATTGCATATAAGTATTTTCAATACTATATAAATTATATTCATTTCTATTAATTTCTAATCCTATTTTACCGTTACCTCAGTATCCAGCATATAATCCTTGATGATATCCTTGATATGTTATTTTATTATCTTCATAATGTTTTAACTTTAATGGTTGATTGTATATTGCTAATTCTTTTAATTCTCTTGAAAAAACAAAAGTTTGAGATTTAGATGGGTTAAAGTTTTCTGTTTTAAAACAACTACTTAATTCAAGATTAAATCATTCTTCTGTTTCATATTCATAACTTAAATATACATCTATGCTTTTATAATATCTCTTTAAATCATTAAAATTATTAATTAATAATGTAGGGTCTAAATAATCTTTAAAATTAATATTTATTTCTAATGGTTTGATTTTAGAAACTATATTTTCTACTCATGAATTATAATCTCATATTAATTTATCTTGTGTATGAGTAAATATAACTGTTTTTGGTATATTAACTTCTATACTTGGATTTTTTGGAATTATTACAATTTGTTTTGCTATATTTTGAGGACTTGGTGGTAATATTTTTGCTGGATAACTAAAAGTAGTTTCTTCACTTTCTGAATATTCATCATGATTTAATTTATACAAAGTTGTTCAATTAAAAGCATTACCAGTTAAATAACCCATATTATTATAACGAAATTGTGCAACTGCTATTTCATTATAATCACCTTGATAAGTAAAATGATTATCACTATAAAATTTATGTCTTTCTTCACCTTGATGTAAACTTTGAGTTACAATTGTATCAATAATATAAGCATAATTTGAACCATCAATTACACCATTACTTGTAGGATTTCATTGACATTCAGTATCTTCATTTGTAAATGGTGAAGCAATATCTAAAAACTCAGTATCTTCTGCTAAAATATAAACTTTATTATTTTTCTTTTGTGATAAATCAACAGTTGATATTTGTTCTTTAATTTCTAATTTCTTACCAGTAGTAGTGTTTCATGGATAAACACTTATTCTATCACTTAATTTCATTGTCATAGCAGTTGTTGAAACATTAGCACCTAATAATTTACCAATAGTAAAATCATTATTATTTGTAAATACATTTAATGGAATTAAACCACCATTACCAATAATACTTTCTAAATTACTTGTAAAAAATGCACTCATAAAACCATTAAAATATAACATTTTTTTATATTGTTGAATATTTTGAGTAATAACTCAACTACTTCATATACCTAATGTTAAAGAATTTAATAATTTACCAATTAAAGGAATATCACTTAATGCAAAAGGTAATCATTGATTACTATCATAAGGCATTTGTATTAATGGAGAAAATACAAAACTATTAAAATTTAATATTGCTGACATATATTTTTGTGTTATTTTACTATAATCTACAGTTGGACTTCCTATAATTAAATGAGTATCTGGGTCTTTATATTTAAAATTACTTGACATATCAACATTATAATTACCCGTTAAATTATTTATATTTCATTCACTATCTCAAAAGAATTTTGCTTCTCCTACTGATGTACCATTACTTAATCTTGCTTTATCTTTATCAAAAGAAAGCATACCTTTAAAATCTTTTGTTACAAATAAATTATCTTGAAAATTTAATGAATTTTTTAATCATTCTGTAAAATTTTTAAAATTAGTAAATCCAGTAGGTTTAGCGTCCATAATATTATAAAATGTTGTTTCTGGATGACTACTTGTTGTTATTTTATCATTTATACCAGCAAGTAAACCACCATTATTTTTAATATCAGTTGTATATTTTTCATTATTACCAGCAATAAATAATCTTCTTGAAGCAAATATTTTACTTTCAAATATTTCTTCATTTCCTTGTTTTATAGGTTCTTGACCTTGAATTATTGGTCTACCATAATAATAACAACTTGTTAATAATTCTAATCCATAACTTTGTCTATGACTATAACGTACACCAATATCACGCATTAAAGTACGATTTAACGTTACTTTTCCTTGTTGAATAGTAGGGAAAGCATAACCACTACCAGGACTTGCATATTGTACAAAATCAAGTGTATTTTGACCACTTGCAACTACTCTATCATTTAAACTACTAAAAGTTAATACTTGCATACTAAATGCACCATTATAAGGACTATAATAATTTGTTACATTTGAAATAAATAATAATTGTCTATCTTGATTTTTACCACTATTACCACCAATATTTTCATTTTCATCATTAAATACACAAAAGAATTGTAAATAATCATCAATTGTAATATGTTCTTCAAACATTACTAAAGTATATTGTCTTTTAGTTTGTACTGTTTTAAATATTTGATTATTTGGTAAACCACTAAAATCAACACCACTTGTATCATCAATTAAATAAGCATTTCAATAATCACCAATTTTATATTGTTTTGTATAATATTGGTCTTGACCACTAGATTTATGAGTTACTGGGTCAATTTTACCTTTATTTTTTTGATATATTTTTGTACTATTTTTTCAAATACATACAACTGGAGTATTACCAGTTAATATTAATTCATATTGTCCAAAATCACTTATTTTACTATTAATAGGTTTATAACCAGTTTCAGTTAAAGGTATAGCACCATTATTTATAACAAATGGAAATATTTTTCAATAACTACATCTTTTAATTAGCAATTGTTGTCTTTTTAATTGAATGTGTAGATGTTTCATTAATTGAATTTGTTGATGTATCATTTTCATTATCTCCTAAATCTTTATTTAATTTTTGATTTTCATTAATAATATTTTCTAATTTATTTTCAGCCATTAATTGGTCAATATTATCATATTCACCAATTGCTTCAATTATTGTCATTGTGCCATTATTTAATCTTGAATTAATAATTTTGTCTTGTACTATTTGGTCAGTCATAGCAATTGGAATAAATTTAAAGCTATAAAATCTTTCTCCAATACCATTTCATAAATTTTCACTAATAAGTAATAAATCAAATATACGATAAAAATAAGCACTATAAAATGCTATTTTTATTTCTGTAGTTTCCATATCATATTTATTATTAAACATACTTTGTGTTTTATTAGTATAAACATCATTACCATGTTCATCATAATCATAACCAGCACCATTAAATATTGCTTTAGCAGTACCATTATAATCTAATCAATATTCATTAAATTTTGGGTCACCTTGAATAATTTGCATACCACCATTACCATTTTTATCATATCCAGCACTACCAACATTAACAAACATATCTTTTTTAGGATTTTCTGCAATATTACCATTTTCTTGCATTTCTTTAACTGTTTCATTATCTAATGTAGCAAATAAAGTAGTAACATTTAATTCTCTTTCTAATCTTTTTTGTCTAATTACACGATTTAAATCTCAAATTAAATCTCATACTGGTGTACAATCTGGATAAGCATTTAAAGTAGTTGCATTACCATATAAATTTATTATTGGTAAATTTGTTATTTCAAAAATAGGTATATAATTAAATGGATTTTTAATTTCATAAATTTTTAATGGAATAATATTTGGTTTTAATTTTGTTCTTGTAGAACCTAAAATAATATCTTTATTATTATCTTTATATGTTTCATATTTAACTTTTCCATTTTGTATTTTTACTCATGTTAAAGTTTCACTATCTGCTTGTTCATTAATAAAATAAAATTCTGCTGATTGTTCTTGTTCATTATATTTAGCAACTCTACCACAAAAACTATTAGGTAATATTTTAAGTGATTTACTATTATCTTCATTAACTATAATCATAATAAATACTTTACCCATTAAACTATTTTGTAAACCAAATTTATAAAATTTTTCTAATCATTTATCTTTTAAATTCATTTCATTTAAATAATCTAATATTTCTTTTTTACTTGAATTAAATAAAAAACCTTTACCTAATCATAATTTAGTTGATTTTTGAGCAATAATCATAGGTATATCAATATATCAATTACTTTTATCACAACTTAAATATTCCGTTGTATTTATCATAATTCATCACCATTAAATTTATTTTTATTAATTAATAATTTATTATTAATACCATTAATTAATCATTTCATTTCATGCATTAAAGCATACATATCACTATCTCAAGTATCATCATGTAAATCTAACATTTTAGGAGTATTATTATTACTATCTAATTTTTTTTATCTAATCATTGCATTAAACTATATTGTCTTTTAGTTTCTGGACATTTTTCTCAATTAAAACTAATAATATTTTTAAGCATACAAATTGTTGTAAAATCAATTCTATCATTTAAATATAAAATTGATTTATCTACTGCTATAAATTTTAATCATGTTATATTACGTTTTTTAACTCAACTTTTTAAAACATCAATAAATACTAATCCACCATTACCATAATCAACATAACAAATAAAACCAAATAACATTGCTATATAACGTTTACTTTCATTTAAATAATAATTAATAATATCATTTGCTAAAGTATAAGTATCTTTATATTGCATAGTAACATTACTATAATAAAATTCACTTTCTTTATGCGCTCTTCTACTATTTTCATTTTCACCAATAAATCATAAACTTCCAGCAGTAGGATGACCACTTGAACTTGTTGCCATACCAATATCTAATCCACCAGTTAATCTTTCTAATTGAAAATCTAATTTAGTTCCTACTTTATCTAAATATCTTGCAAATATAGCACCAGTAAGAATACTAGGAACTCCATAATATCAACTTTGTGCTTTAATAGGGTCTAATACTTTTAATTCTTCTAAATCATTAATCATATCTAATGTCAAATTATGAGCATTTACTTTTCAATTTGAATAATGAAATAATTTAAATATATTATTATCAAATACTGAATTAATTTGTTCATTATTATTTTTCATAATTTCTAAATTAAAAGGTACTATTTTATTCATATATTCAATAAAATATTGATAAATATTATCTGGATTACAACTTTTTATTTTAATTCTTTTTTTAGCATTACCTAATGCAAATGTAATTGTTTAAAATTCTTGTTGACTAAATTCATTTGCTTCTTCACATCATTCAATTGCTAAATCAAAACCTTTAATTTCACTAGGAGAAAGTCCTTTTAAAGGTATTCTATCATTTGAATTACTATATACACCGATAACTCTAATAAATGATTTACTACCTTTAAAACGAAAATCTACTTGTTTATTTGGATATTTTAGACTAAAATCTTTATAATCATTTAATCCAATTGTTATTAAAGCATTATATATTTCTTTAACTAAATCATTAATATCTTTATTTAATTTTCTAAAACAATATATAGCAATTGATTTATTATTTTTAATTGAATTAGCAATACTATATGTTTTACTTGAATATCTACTTCCACTTAAATTATATTCACTATGAGTAAAATCACTTTTATTTAATAATCAATAACTAATTTCATGTAAATAAGTAAATTCTTTATTAATAATATTATTCCTGTAATTCTTCTAATTTTAAAAGTTGACCATATCTTATAGGGTCACTAACAATAGCGATTGTATCCTTCTGCATTTGTAAAGAAAGCATTATTCTACCATTAATATTATCTCAATCCAAAGTTTGAACCTCAGTATTTAACTCACCATATAAAAATTCTTTACAAATAAAAGCAAATTTTTTAATACTTGTTTGACTTTCAAAATTATAATAAATTTTATATTTAGTATTTGTTTTAAAAATATATTTAATGTGATTTATATTAACTTTTGTTTCAGCTTCTTTTCATTGTGGAATACTTGGAATTGGTTGTATTTTATTATCAACATATCTTTTATTTACAGCATCTTGTGGTTTTGTAGGGTCTCCTATATCAACAATTCTAGTATTATTTGAAGTAATAATTCTTTTTTCTTTAGGTTGAATAATATTAGGAGAATTAGGGTCTATTATTCATAATGATTCACCACTACCACCATTAGCACTAATAATATCATCATCAATAGTAATATTTTTACCTGCTATTAATTTATTTTGTTTAATAGTATCTAAATATCAGCATTATTCATCTATTTTTATATCAACATATTATTTAGTACTAGCATCACTTAAAAATGTAGGAGTTCCAACATCAATTATTCTTTTACCATTAACATCAATACCTTTATCATCTTTTGGTTTAATAAAATTAGGATTATCTTTATCAACTTCTCATAATGAATTATCAATATCTGTTTTAATACCAGTAGTATCAATATTAACTATTGTTCTTAATAAATTTTGTGGATGACTAATAGTAATTTTAGTTCTAAAATCTAATGATTTTATATTATTATATGGTATATATGCATTTAATGGACTATCTTCACCACAATTTGAAATAAATTTATTAAATCAATTATTTTTTTGTGGTTCTATATCTTTTAATTTAAAACCTTTAATATTTGGATATTCTTTAATTTTTCTTAAACAATTAAATACTTCTGGTGGTATAAAATAAGGGTCATCTGGATTAGTTTCACTATAAGTTAATCCACCTTGACTAATTGAACCTTGACCACGTAAATAATCTACATCTTTAGTTAATAAAAATCTAACATAATGAGTAGTTGCTGTTTGAATATTATCAGTAAAATCAGTTGGTGTTATTTCTGGTCATTTTTTTGAAATAGTAAAACCACTTAAATAATAAATATTACTACTTGCTACAGATATTGCAAATCAAATTTCATTATCTGGAGTAGTAACTTTATCAAATAATAAATCATTAAAATATTTAGATGATTTAAATTCTTGAACTGTTATAAATAAAATTGGGTTTTTAATAGCCATAATAATTTACTCCTTAATGTAAAATAAAGGGTATTTAAACCCTTTAAATTTTAAATTTAGTTGCTTTTTGTTTATCTTTTTCAGTTAATTCTTTCTTTTTAGATTTTTGTAATAAAACAAAATTATCTACTTGTTCTTTATCTACATTAAAACTATCAAGTAATTTTGCAGTTGATGTAGTTTCTAATTGTAAATGAATATTTAATTGTTTAATATTTGCTGTAATAAATTCTAATTCTTTATTACGTTTTAATTCTTTTGCTAAATTTGATTGTTTTGATTTTTTAATTAATTTACCAAATAATAGAAATGCTAAAGTAATACATATTCCACTAGCAACTGCTCCTCCTATTACTGCTGATATTAATTCTATTGAAAAATTCATTTTTTATTCCTCCAATTGTATTTTATTTGAATGTTGTTTACATAAATGACATTCTTTTTTATGTTTTTTAATTTCTTTATATTGATATATTAAATAAGGACTTGTAATAATAATTGGTATTGTTATTAATATATATTTAATTAATTTTCCATAATTACCTAATTTAGTAATAATATTTAATCCAATATGACTAAATATAGGAAATAAAGTTAATATTAAATGGTCTGGTCAAGTAAAATTATATTGATTAGTATAATTACCTATTCCTATTTCTATTGGTATTTTAGGTATTAATCAAGGTGTTATTGTAAAAAATAATGTTATTAACATACCAATAATATGAATAGTTATTTTTAAAATATTTGATATTAAAATTTTTATTTTATCTATATGAGTACTATTTTTATTAAATAAAATTTTATTTAATCTTTTATATTCTTTATTATCTTTACTTAATGGATTAATATTATTTCATATACCAATTGGTTTAATTGGTGTATCTAATTCAATAATAATTACCACCTACTTTCATGTTTTATAAAAATTAGAATTTCTTTTAATTTTTATATATTTATTTGTATGTAAAGATTTTTTTAATAATTGTTTTCTTTCATATCTTCATTGATTACTTCCTATTTCATTTTTTTTGATTTCTACACTACTTTTTTTACATTAATATTATTTGGATAAATTACACTAGTATCTTGTGAACCATAATATTTCCCTTTTTTTGCTAATTCACTTTTAACATATTTTCTTAATTCACTTGGTAATCATTTTCTATTTCAAAATTTTCAAAATATAGTTCCAGCATCAGTACCATTTTTACCTTTTGCTTGTGTCATTAATATTCATATTTCTTGTGGAAATGCTGGATAAGTATAAGGACCATATCATATTTGTTTTTTATCATTATCACTTTGAAATAATGTTGTTAAAGTTCCGATTTTTAAATTTTTATTATCAACAATAAATCTTCCTTTTTTAAATCATGAACTTGATAATACTTCTCATGCATTATCTGGTATTTCTTCTTCATTTTCTTTAAATAAATTATTAAATTTATTTACATAATTTTTAACTGTTCTAATTTCTGTTGGCATAATAGATTTTTTAAAACTATTTATTGGATTTTTAAATTTATTAATTTCATGTTGAAGTATACTTAATTCACTTGTTTTTAATATAGTTATTAATTTTTTAAGTATATTTTTATTTAAAAATGAATAAGGTTGATGTATTTAATTTTCATTAACATTTTCACTATCAAATACTGCTTTTAATGATTGATTTTTATAATAATTTTTTAAAGCATTTATTAATGCTAATTTAATATCATTACTTGCTAATGCATAATATATTCATTCAATAATTAAAAGAAACATTATAAACTCATATGATTATAATCTCAAGTTAATGAACCATTATCATCATTTAATGGTACTTCGCTCATATTATCACTACCATATTGAGTATTTGTTTCACTATTAATTGAAAATCTATTATCATTGATTAACTGTGCTGTTTCATTTGTAAAACTTGTTTCTTGCATTTCTACATCAAATTTTCTTTCCATAGGTAATAAATTATGAATAATTTCACTTGCACCAGCAACAATAGTTGGAATGGCATAAGCATTATTAAAATCATTATTAATACCCATAGCAACTCCAGAAGATATTAAACAACCACCAGTTGCCATATTTGCTATTTTACGTATAGTTTCAAATCTATTTGGAATTAATTCTAGAATTCCATTAATAAGATTTGAAATACCATAAGCATTTAAACTAATATAAGTATCTCAATCCATAAAAGATTGTTTATCATTATTACTAAATAATAAATCTGGTGGAAAAGGGTCTACTGTTGTTGTAGTAATTGGATTTTCTGTTGGATTGGGATTAATAGAAGAGTTATTAAATTTACTATAATTTGCTAAACCAATTGTTCCTAAACCTAATAATATTTTTTTAGAACTATTAATTGAAGCTAATACTGGATTTGCAATTACTTGCCCATAATAAGCACTTGTACCTATCATTGCACAAATTGGACTTATACCAGCTCTAATTAATTTTAATAAAGTATAGTTATTCAATGGTGTAGTCTCAGCATGTTGTGGCATTTTTAATTTCTCTTTTTAATAATTGATTAGTTTTTTTAATTTGAATTCTAACTGTTCCTTGACAATGAATATTATCTCCAACACATATAGCAAAATTATCATGTACATTACTTACTATAAAATAATCATTTCTTAATTTAGGATATTCATCTAATAAAATTGCTCTTATATCATTACTTGTAGTTAAATCTTCTGGTTTAGGAGAATAAATAGTAATATGTGCTTTTTCATTAAAATATTTATATATAAATTCCATAATTATTTTTTAGTAAATTCTAGTTTTACTGTTCCATAATAATCTTTATTATTACCAGAAATAATAGCACTTGTTGATGTAATATTACTAAATGTTGTTTTATCTTTTTCATAACCATTATTACCAATATTTATTATTATAGTTTCTAATTCATCATTAGTAGGAGTAGTTCCTGCCATAGTAATTTTTCCTAAATTTTTATAATAAATTACATCTTGTAAATCTAAAATATTCATATTATCATAATCAGTACTTTGATATGTTGCATTAATATTAGTTGTATCAACTTTATAATTTTTTGCTCTTGCTTCTTTAATTTCATCTATTGTTGGCATTTTTTCTTGAATAATATACATTAAATTAGGTATTATTGCTGCTGCTAATGAATATAATGCTTTACCAATAATACGAATATTATCTGTAGCATTATCTAATTTATTTCTTACTTTAGTAAATGAAATAGGCATACCTCACATATATCTGTTATAAACTAAACCAAATAAATCTAATAATTTATAATCTTTTTCTAAATTCATACCAGAAACAGTATCATGAATAAAATCTTGTTCTAAATAAAAACTTTCATAAAATTCCATTCCCATAATTTGATTTGTATATCTTTTACCAGTTGCTAAAGTATTTGCTGCAATTTGTCCATAATTTAATAATATAAATGCTTTTGCAAGATTAAAACTACTATCAATACCACCAGCACCAGTTAAATCTGCTTTATTAATACCAACTGTAATATCATCTACTTTTTTAATTAATTTATTATTTCTTTCTCTAATTGTATAATAAGCATTTAATGCTTGTTCTTTAGTCATATTATTTAAATTTAAAGGTAATACTAATGATTTAGCAATTGCATAATCTTTTGTACCTTGTAAAAATATTAATTCAAAATTTTCTCTTAAATTTCTCATAAATGAACTTGTTCAATTTGAAACAATTTGTGTTGCTACATTTGCTGGTGAAGTCATAAATCTTTCAATATCAAATTCTGGAATATTAAAATCAATTGTTAATTCTTTATCAATAATTAATGTTGTTGTTTTAACTATTCCTTTTTGTCTTTTAGTACCAGTAAATTCATCTCATGTTGAACCTCATAATACACGAAAAGTTGCTCTATATATTGCCATTGCTACACCACTAATATTTGCTATTTGGTCAGCAGTAACAGTATTTATCATAAATAAAGTACTTAATTCAGCAGTTAATTCACCACGAACTTGTGCTTCAAGTACACTTAAAACAGCATTTTCAGTAGGAGAATTACCACCAATAATAAATGCTTTAGGTATTTGTGGAATTGCCATTTTATCCTCTTTCTATTTAATAGATTGAAATGCATTTCCTCTAGCTAAATTTACAAGTTTTTCTAATTCATTAACATCAGTAATACCTGTAGTTTTTGCTTTTTCATTTAATTTCCTTTCTAATTCTTCTGGATTAATACTATTTGTATGTAAATCTAAAAGAGTTTTAGGATTAAAATTATTTGAATTAAATTTATTTTCTTGTTTAATAGGTTCTATTTTATCAATTAAAAAATCTTTATAATCTTCATTTATTTTATTAAATGCTTCTTGTTTAGATAAAGATTTATAATTATCAATACTCATTAAATTTTTAATTAAATTTACTTTTTTAGTATCTTTAATATTAGAAAATAATTGTTGCTATTCAAAACTATTAATTTTATTTTCATATTCTTTTATTTTTGTTTAATATTCACTTAATTTAGGTTCTAATTCTTTTTTAAGAAATTCATCTTTTGCTTGAGCATATACAACATTTCTTTGTTGTTTTAAAGTTTCTTGTAATTCTTCAAAAGTATAAGTTTCTTTTTTTCTTTAACTTCAAAATTATACATAAAAATACTCCCTTGTTTAATAATCGCTTTTTTGATAATCCCTTGTAACTCATGTTAAAAATAACATAATCGCTTTATTATATTATATCATTTTTATCGTTTAAAATAAACGAAAAAACCTATATTTATTATAGGTTTTTAATCATTATTTTCTATTTTTCTTGGTTCACAAAGATTAATAATTATATTACTTTTTGAGTTATTTTCTTCTAAATTATTTTGTAAATCATCAAATTCTTCTGGATGACATTTTCTTAAATATTCTCATTGATATTTTGGGTCTTTCATAGCATTTCGTAATAAATAATTAGCAATTTTTTGACATGCTTTATCATAATCTTTCAAGAAATTTTGTTGTCATTTTGTCTGTTAGCGTCGGCAATCAAATATATATTTTCTATCAATTCCTAATGCTAAATTTAAACCATTTTTTGTCATTATTGTTGGAACATTTTTATTATCTCTAAAATATTCATTTATCTTTTCTTTATAATTTCCTAATTCTTTTTTTTGTTGGCATATTATCACCTTATTTTAAAACATATATATTTAATTATATCATTTTACAATTATCATATTTCCAAACTTTATTTCTAAAATTACTATAATCAAAATCATAAATTAAGAAAGGAAATAATATTATGAATTTTCTTAACAATGAACTTAATTATGATGAACTTGATAATCAAATTAAAAATAATGGTTTAAATTATTTTACAAATCTATTAAAAGCATATGATGATTTTTGACATCAAAATATATATGATAAAACTAAGCATAAATATGTTAAAACCGCTCCAAGAAGTCCAAATACTAAATATGGTAAAATAAATAATTTTTATCGTAGATGTTATTTAATATTAGAAACTAATGAATATTATTATCCTTTAGATGATTATATAAAAATTAAAAAAAAAAAAAAAGAACACTTACAAGTTTAGAGCATACAATAATAAAAAATTCAGTCAATGGTAAAAGACAATCTGATGTACAAGATACTATAAAAAATACTAATTTTTCTAAAACATATATGACTAATTTAATGAAAAATGCAGTAATAGGTATTGAAGAAATAAAAGAAAAAAAAGTAGTTTTACCAACTGAAAAATTATTTGTAAATATGGATGATTGTTTTATAATTTCTTTATTTGATAATAAAAAACAAAAAAATCGTATTCGTACAATTAGTGCAAATAAAGGTAAAGATTTAGAAAAATCTACTAAAAGTAGAAATGTTTTAAAAGATAAAAAAATTACTTATATGAAAACTAAAAATGGTCAAAGAATTAAAAGACAAGAATTAATTGATAAAATTTATGAATTTCTTGATTTACAATATATTTATTCTAAAAGTAGTTTAGTATTTATTGGTTATGGTGCGCCTTGAATTAAAACTACTGCTAAAAATGAAAATATTCCTTATGTAATTGATAGACATCATGCATTTAAAGCACTTAAAAAAGGATTTATTATTAATAGAAAAGTAAATAATAAAAAATTAACAAATGCATATGAATTATTTGTTAATGGTGAATATTATCAATTATTAGATTTTTTAAAAGAAAATAAAGTTGATGAGCAAATATATAAATATTTTAAAAATAATAAAGAAGGAGTTATAAATCAAAAAGAAAATTGAAATCAAGGAGTTTGTGTTGAAAGAGATGTATCACATTTAGTTAAATCTTTAAAAGGATATGGTGCTAAAATTTATAATGATAAAGTACTTGATAATATGCTTATAATTAATTCAGCAAGAATTAATAAATTAAATCTTTTACTTTAATATTTTAAAACTTAATAAATTTAAACCTAAATAGTTAGGAATTTTTAGTTTAGATAATTGTAAAATAATAACTTAAAACACTTGATTATAAATGTAAAAAGGTATATAATATAACCAACAATTAATAATTTAATGTTGTCTTTTATTTAAAGAAAATTAAATTATAACTATTAACTTTACTCACCCATTAATTCATTTTCTTCAACAGAACGGTTATCTTTGGTTTTAAAACTGCCTGAATTAGTAAATTGCTTAATTCAATTATAAGTAGTTGCTCTTGTAACATTGTACTCTTTAGCAAGACAAGACACTGACTTACCACTTTGATATAAATCTACTATTTGTTTTTTAAATTCATCTGAATATGAATTAATATTGGCCATAATTATAATTTCTTTCTTTTAACTAATTTGTTCACTTGTCTACGTAATTAGTGTCCAATAAAGTGTAACCCATCCACAATAATGATAAAACTACATATAGAAATAAAACTGATGAAAATGAAAAAATTCACAAATCATAACATTTAGATAATTATTATATGTCAAAAAAATCACTTTAAATAAATTATTTTTTTAATTATTTTACTAAATTTAAAAATATTGCGTATAATTTATATAATGTTAAAATTTAAGAATAACGGAGAATGAATAATGTCTGAACAAGAAAAAGTTTCTGCTGAACAAAAAATTATTAATATTGCAGTGATAGCACACGTCGATGTTGGAAAGTCAACATTAGTTGATGCTTTATTAAAGCAATCAAATATTTTTCATCAAAACCAAGTTATTGTTGAACAAATAATGGATAGTAATGATCAAGAACGTCAACGAGGAATTACTATTTATTCTAAAAATTGTTCAATCATGCATGGTAATACAAAAATTAATATTATTGATACACCTGGTCATGCTGACTTTTCCTCTGAAGTTGAAAGAATTATGAAAACAGTAGACTGTGTTATTTTACTAGTTGATAGTGTTGAAGGACCAATGCCACAAACTCGTTTTGTATTGCAAAAATCACTAGAACATAACTTAAATCCAATTTTAATGATTAACAAAATTGATAAAAAGGACCAAAGAATTGAAGAAGTAAAAGATGAAGTATTAGAACTTTTTATGGAATTAAATGCTAATGATGAACAGTTAGACTTTCCAACACTTTATGGAATTACTAAACAAGGTATTGCCCAATATGAACTGAATCAATCAAGTGAAAATTTAGAACCATTATTTGAAACAATTATTAAACATGCTAAAATTTCTAAATTAGTAAAATATAATGAGCCCTTACAAATCCAAATTAGTTCATTAGATTATGATATTTTTATTGGCAGAATTGGAATTGGTAGATTATTTCAAGGTACTATTTCTGAAGGACAAGAAATAATTGTTGTTGTTGATTATGATTTAAAAAGAAAAGCAAAAGTAAAATATTTATTTGTTTATCAAGGATTAAAACGAGTAGCTGTTAAAAACGCTGTTGCTGGTGATATTGTTTGCATAGCAGGTATTGAAAATATAACAATTGGTAATACTATTTGTGATAAAGATAATGTTGTGCCAATGGAACCAATTACAATCCAAGCTCCAACAATGTCAATGAATTTCCTTGTCAATAATTCACCATTTTCTGGAACTGAAGGTAAACTAGTAACTAGTAATAAAATTAAAGAACGTTTAACAAGAGAATTAGAAACTAATGTTGGTTTAAAAATAGAACAATTGTCTGGAAGTAATGCTGATGGTTTTAAAGTTTTTGGTCGTGGTGAATTACATTTATCTGTTTTAATTGAAAATATGCGTCGCGAAGGCTTTGAATTAGGTATTTCTAAACCGGAAGTAGTATTTAAAAAAGATGAAAAAGGACACACCACTGAACCAGTAGAAGAAATTATTTTAAATCATCCTACTGAATATAGTAGTACTGTTATTAATAATTTAAATCTAAGAAAAGGGATTATGACTAATATGGATTCTGATAATGTTCGTGATAAAATTATTTTTCATATTCCGACAAGAGGATTAATTGGATTTGGTCGTCAATACGTTAATATTACTCGCGGAACGGGTGTTATGGTTCGTAGTTTCCTTACATATGAACCATTAAAAGGCGAAATTAATAATAATAGAAATGGCGTTCTAGTAAGTATGATTACAGGGACAACATTACCTTATGCTTTAAATTCTTTAGAAGAACGTGGTACTTTATTTGTTAAACCACAAACTAAAGTGTATGAAGGGATGATTATTGGTTTAAGTAATCGTGATAAAGATTTAGATGTTAATCCTTGTAAAGCAAAACAATTAACAAATACTAGAAGTTCAGGTAATGATGAAGCTGTTAGATTAACACCACCAACTATTTTTAGTTTAGAAGAATCTTTAGAATTTATTGCTAGCGATGAATTAGTTGAAGTAACACCACAAAATATTCGTATGCGTAAAAAATTATTGACTGAAAATGAACGTAAACAAAATAGAAATCGTAAGTAATACTTACGATTTTTTGTTTAAAGATTAAAATGATTATAATTTACACAGTTAACTGTAGATACTCAATATTCTGATTCAATATCAATAATATCATTTAAAGGTAAAATTTTTTGATTTTTTTGCAATGTATCTTCTATCTGTATTGTTTCATAATTAGCAAAGTTATTAACTTCATTAATCATTAATTGAATTTGCTTATCAATAAGTTATTTATTTTTTTTCTTTTCAATATATTTTTTTCTGCGTCTTTTTTCTCCTTCTCTTTTTTTTCTAATAAATTCAGGATTTGATTTATTTTTTTCAAAATATTGTTTTTGTCTTTCTGCATGTTTTTGTTTTTTAGTTTTAATGTTTTCAAATTAAATTTCTACAAAAATAGCGGAAGAAGGTACAAAAATAGATTCATCTTTTGTTTTTTCGTTATTGTTATTCTCTAACATTATATCCAAATTTTATATTTCCTTTTTAAAATAAAATAGTGTATCCATAAACTTAATATAAGTTTATGTTCTTGATTTTATCTTCTTTTTTAATTTAGAAAAGGAAATTATTTTGCATATAAATAACTCCCTAAATTTTATTAATATATAAATTTGCGTGATTTTATAAACAAGTTCTTCTTATTTTTTATTTTGGATAAATTACATTTAAAATTACACTTCCAATAACTAAAGGGTCATCATAAGTCATTTCAACTGTTAAAGTAGTTGGTTTAATGTTCATATTATTATATTTTAAATCACCTAAAATAATTTTTTCTTTTATTAAATTTGATTGTTGATTATTTTCAATTAATCTCTCTTTAATAACCTCCTTTACAGTTTCTGGACTTGTCATTCTCAATTTGTCTTCAGGTTTTAATTGCAGATTTGTTTTGTTTTTGAAAATTACTGCTAAAATTCCTTTATTATCACTAATTTATGATTATTTAGAAATCAAATCATTTGATTTTTTTTATTTTTTTTCTTCCTCTTCTTCTTCTTTTTCTTTTCTTCTTCATCTTCTTCTGACATAAATTACAAACCCCTTTTCTAAGCCCTTAAATTTTTTCTAAATTAATTTTACATGATTAAAAATATTCTATTGACATTTTACTTTTATTAGAGTAGAAATTTAGATAAACAATTAGTTGTATAAATTACTGATGTGTTTTTTATTTTTTGAAAATTAATAATCTTAAACATTAAAATAGTAATTATTATTACTTTTAATAAAGTTTTTTATCTTTTTTTAAAGAACTTAGTAAAAATAAGATAAAATATTAATATTGCATTAAAGAAAAAGGTAAACGTATGTCATTTCAACAATTTAATTTACAACCATGACTAATTGAAAATTTAAAAAAAGAAAAACTAATTAATCCAACACCAGTCCAAACCGAAATTATTCCTTTAGCATTAACTAATAAAAACTTAATTATTAAAAGCTCTACTGGTAGTGGTAAAACTCATACTTATTTAATTCCAATTTTAAATAATTGTAATGTTACTTTAAAAGTAACACAAGCAGTTATTATTACACCTACTCGTGAACTTGCTCAACAAACGTTCAATTTTTTAAAAGCTTTAATCAAAGTTCAAAATATTAGCATTGCTTCTTTAGTGGGTGGCAAAGATATTATTCGTCAAAGTAATAATTTAAGTAATAATCAACCACAAATTGTAATTGGCACTCCAACTAGATTAAAACGTTTATATGAACTTAATATGTTAGCAATTACTACTACTAACACTTTAGTTATTGATGAATGTGATATGTTATTTGATATGGGATTCATGGAAGATTTAGATTTTTTAATTACTAAAATGAATAAAAATACTCAAATTATGACTTTTTCAGCAACAATATTACCCCAACTAGTTACTTGATTAAAAAAATATATTACTAACGCTACTACAATTAGTATTGATAATAAATCTCAAAAAATTAAACATATTTTTATTAATCGTCATCATCAAGATAGTAAAAAACAACTACAGTCATTATTAACAACGTTTGATCCTTATTTATGTTTAATTTTTGTTAATAACAAAGAAAATATTGAAGAAATTGCAAACATCTTAATTAAAGAAAATAAAAAAATAGCAATCTTACATGGTGGATTACCAGCACGAGAACGTTCTCAAACTTTTAAACGTATTAAAAATTTTGAATATCAATATGTTGTTTGTTCAGATATTGCAGCACGTGGTATTGATATTGAAGGGGTATCTCATGTTATCTCTTTACAATTACCGACAAATAATCTAGAATATTATTTTCATCGAGCAGGGCGAACAGGACGAGCTAACTATTCAGGTATTTCTTATGTATTTTATGATAAGAGTGATAATTCTACTATTCATAAGTTAAAAAATTTAAATGTTCCAATAGAATACTATAAAATTAAAGATAATAAGTTACTACCAGAAATTACTAATTACAACATCGTTGCTCATAAACGAAAAATAGAAAGAAATAAAGAAGAGCAATATGTTATTAATCGCTTTAAAAAAAATAAAAATGTAACTCCTGGTTATAAGAAAAAATTTAATAAAGATTTAGAAGCAATAAAAAAAGAAACAAGAAAACAACACATTAAAGCATCAATTAAGAAAATTAAAAAAACACAAGCAATTGCAAGAAGAAAAAAACTTTTTGATAAAAATTAATAATGAAAGAGGAAGCAAGATGGAAAATAACAAATTAATTATTGGAACTCATGTTTCAATGAAAGCACCAAAATATTTATTAGGTGCTCTTGAAGAAGCTCTAAGTTATAATGCCAATACGTTTATGTTTTATACAGGTGCTCCACAAAATACAATCCGTAAACCAACCAAAGTATTATTTATTAAAGAATTTACAGAAAAACTAATTGAAAAAAATATTGATATTAATAATCTTATTGTTCATGCTCCTTACATTATTAATCTGGCTAATAGTATTAACAAAAGTACTTACCAATTAGCAGTAGATTTCTTACAACAAGAAATAATTCGCTGTCAAGATATTGGCATTAAAACTTTGGTTTTACATCCAGGTAGCGCTGTTGGTGCTTTACCACAAACTGCTTTAGATCAAATTGTTAAAGGACTAAATGCAGCATGTTTAGAAAAACAAACTGTAAAAATTGCTTTGGAAACAATGTCAGGAAAAGGTAGTGAAGTAGGAACTACTTTTGAACAACTTCAATATATTATTAATAATGTAAAAAGACCCGAACTAATTGGGGTTTGTTTAGATACTTGCCATTTATCTGATGCTGGTTATGATCTTAATAATAATTTAGAAAAAGTAATACAACAATTTGATCAACTTATTGGATTAGATAAATTATTAGTTATTCATGTTAATGATTCTAAAAACCCAATCAATGCTCATAAAGATCGTCATGCTAACTTAGGAATGGGTTACCTTGGTTTTCAAACTTTAATTAACATTATTTACCATCCATTGTTGCTTACTAAAATAAAAATTTTAGAAACGCCATGAATTAACGGTCATCCACCTTATTTACATGAAATTAAAATGATAAGAACAAAAAAATATAATAAAGAAATTTTAGAATCATTAGGAACTAGCAAATAATGAAAAGAATTGGTATTTTCGGTGGAACTTTTGATCCATTTCATAATCAACATTTGAACATTGCAAATACAGCCTATCATAAATTTTCACTTGATGAAGTTTGAATTTTACCAACAAAACAAAATCCGTTAAAAGATAGTGTCAGTGCCAGCGTTCAACAAAGAGTTGATATGATTAATTTAGTTATTAAAAACTATTCTTGAATAAAATTAAATGATTATGAACTAACAAGTAAACAACCTAGTTATACTATTAATACTATTAACTACTTTATTGAAAACTATCCAAATCACAAATTATTTTTTATTATCGGTTCTGATAATTTATATACCTTAAATAAATGACAAGGAATTGAACAGTTAATTAATTTAGTTAAAATTATTGTTGTTAATCGCCCTCATTATCGTAAAACATTAGAACTAATGTCAAAATACAAGTGTCAAAATTTAGTAGTTCGACCAAGTAGTGATATTAGCTCTGCCAAAATTAGAAATGATGAAATTATTAATCAAATTGATATTAAAATTAATGATTATATTAACAATAATTTAATATATAGTTATGAGCGTTTAAAAGCAAATTTGGATAACAATAGAACTGAACATTGTATTAATGTTGGTAAAATAGCTGTTAAATTAGCAATCCATTATAATGAAGATGCTAATAGAGCGCTAATTGCTGGAACTTATCATGACCTTTGCAAACAATGAAGTAAAAATAAAATGACTAAATATTTAACAAAATATAATAAAGAAATTTTACAAGAACCATTTCCAGTTTGACATGGTTATGTAGCAGCATTGTATTTAAAAAATCATTATCAGTACCATGATGATTTAGTTCTTCATGCAATTGCTAAACACACTACTGGTGCAACCGAAATGAAACCTTTAGAATTAATAGTATTATTAGCAGATAAAATATCAATTGAACGTAACCATTATTATGTTGAAGAATTAAGAAAACTTGCCTTTCAAGATTTAACTGTTGCTTTTAAATACTATCTAGAAATTTTAAAAAAACATTTACTAGAACAAAAAAAACCATTAAATAATAATTTTTTAACAATATATGAAGAGTGAAGTAATAAAAATTAACAAATAGTATCTATAGTAAAATACTTATTTATTAATTATTTAATATATAATATTAAAGAAAAAAGAAGTTTAATAAACTAAATAGTATTGTAATAATATAAACAAATAATTGTAACTAAGGAGTACTAATAATGAGTTTAGTGAGTAAAGAATTAGAAACCAAAAATGGAAAAACAGTTAAACTTAAAATAGATAATTCAAATTCAAATCAAGTTAAAAAAATAAATCTTATTTTTGGAGATAGTTTTGTTGAAATGAAAAAAATGAAAAATGAATTAGTTGATTTTATTTTTATCGATCCACCTTATTTTTTATCAAATGATGGTTATAGTGTTAACGCCGGCAAAAGAACATCTGTTAATAAAAGTGAATGAGATAAAAGTAAAGGTTTTCTTGAAAATTATAAATTTCATCAAAAATGAATTAAAGAATGCGAAAGAATTTTAAAACCAAATGGAACTTTAATAACTACCGGAACTTATCATTCTATTTATATTTGTGGTTTTATTTTACAAGAACTAAATTTTCACATTCTTAATGATATAGCTTGATACAAAACTAATTGTAAACCTAATATTGGTTGTAGAAATTTTACTGCTAGTCATGAAACATTAATATGATCAAAAAAAGATATCAATTCTAAACATTTTTTTAATTACAAAGATATTAAATATTCTAAACGAGAAGAAGATAATTTTAAGAATGAAGATAAGCAAATGCGAAGTGTTTGAGCAATAACTACCCCTAAACCATTTGAAAAAATTTATGGTAAACATCCTTCACAAAAACCATTAGATCTTTTAAAAAGAATTATAATTGCTTGTACTAATGAAAATGATATTGTCTTAGATCCGTTTATGGGTAGTGGCACAACTGGTCTTGCATGTAAAATGCACAATAGAAATTTCATAGGAATTGAAAATAATATTGAATATTTTTATCTAGCAAAAAAAAGATTAGATGATAATAATGGTTAAAAATGGAATCGGTGGTGCAAATACAAAAACTGGTCTCGCTTTTGAAGGAGAAAAATAGTTATATTCATTTTTTAAAAAACAGGAAAATTATGAAATTAAAAATATGATTGAAATTCACAATTTAAAACGAAATGATGCATTTGAATTGTTTTATATGGGAGAACATGTTGCTAATATTTTCAAAAAACATGCAATCTATGTTTATTTAGAAAAACACCACAATTTAAACTGAAATTACTTTTTATCAAAAAAATTACTACCATATGACAGTATTTTTGTATATAAGAATAATACTTTTTTCATTATTGAAATTAAAACACAAAATGTTGCTGGAAGTGTTGATGAAAAACTACAAACTTGTGATTTTAAAAGAAAACAATGACAAAAAAATTTATCAATATTAAATTACAAAATTGAATACTGATATTTATTAAGTGATTGATTTAAAAAACCAGAATATAAAGATACTTTAAATTATATAATAGATAGTAATTGTCGTTTTTTTTTAATTATATTCCATTAAAAGAATTGGGATTACCACTATAACAAATAAAAATAAATTATTAATAAGGAGATCAAATATTATGTCCAAAAAAAATAAAACAAAAATTACTGCTTCGCCGAAAAAAGAAAAAACAACAGCAAAAATAAAAAAAAGCATGACCGATTATAACGAATTAAAAATAAAAAAAAGTGGTTTCTTAAGCGCAGTTATTAAATACTTTAAAAAATATCCGCTACTTTATCTAATTGCAATACTAACCACTATTGCTTCTTCAATAATTTCAGTAATTATTCCTAAAATTACTAATAATTTTTTAGCTACCCCCGATGGTTTTCAATGAGAAAAAATTACTACTTTAGCTTATATTTTAATTAGTTTACAAATTGCATCAGGATTATTTATGTACTTTCGTAATTTAACAGGAAGCATCATTGGTGTTAAAGTTGAAATTGAATATCGAAATAAAGTTTTAAAACATTTACTAGATTTAGATATGTCATATTATGAAGACCGCAAAATTGGTGACACTTTAACAAAACTAATTAGTGATACTAGTGTTATTGGTGAAAACATGCAATCTATTCCTTTAACTATGCTTAGTTCAATTGTGACCTTTTTTGGTTCAATTTACGTTATTTTTTCTTTAAATTGACAATTATCATTAATTGTTTTAGGTATTGTTTTATCAATTTTAATAATATCAGTATTAAATGTTCAAATTATTCGTTATTTAAACTATAAATGAAGAAAAGTTTATACTGAAGTTAATGCTGATATTACTGATCGACTAAATACTATTACTTTAATTAAAAGTAATGCTACAGAAAAAAGTGAAAATAAAAGATTTTCTAATGAACATCTTAAATATTACCAAGCAGCAAAAAAAACTATTACTTTTGAAAGTTTTACTAGAGCATTACTAATTACATTACTAACAGGAATTAACATTGTTGGTTTAGTTGCTGGTTTCATGTTTGTAAGTAAACACATAATTAGTATTCCAACACTAATTGCTTTTTTATTAGCAGTCAACACTTTAATTTTTCCAGTTATTCAAAGTATTCAATTCTTAGGTAATTGAGCTAAAACATCAACTTCAATTTTAAGAGTTAATGAAATTCTTAATATTAAACCAAAAATAGTTAATAAAGAAAAATCCTTACCAGTAAAACAAATTACTAGTGATATTATTTTTGAAAATGTTAATTTCCGCTACGATGAAAAAGAAGACTGAATTTTAAATAACTTCTCTTTCACTTTTGAAAAAGGTAAAAGTTATGCTATTGTTGGTGCAACTGGTGTCGGAAAAACTACTATTTCTAAGTTATTACTACGTTACTATGACCCTTCTGAAGGAAAGATTTTAATTAATAATAATACTGATTTACGTGATATTGACTTAGCACAATACTTACATCATATTGGCTATATTGAACAAGATCCACAAATTTTATTTGGCACATTTGCCGAAAACATTAGTTATACTAAGCAAGGAGCAACTTTAGAAGAAATCAAAATTGCTGTAAGTAAAGCTAACTTACATGATTACATTGAACAATTACCTAATGGTTATAATACAATTTTAGGTGAACGCGGGATTAACTTATCTGGTGGTCAAAAACAAAGAGTAGCTATCGCTCGTATCTTTTTAAAAAATCCAGAACTATTAATTTTAGATGAAGCTACTAGTGCTTTAGATAATATTGTCGAAAAGGAAATACAAGCACAATTTAATAAATTAATGATTGGTCGTACTAGTATTATTATTGCCCATCGTTTATCAACAATTAAAACTGTTGATAAGATTTTAGTTTTAGAAAAAGAAAAAGGTTTAGTTCAAGTTGGTACTTTTGATGAATTAAAAGTTAAAGAAGGTCACTTTAAACATTTATATGAAGCTGGAATTATGGGGTAAAATTTTTAATGAATCATTAATATTCCCATATTTAAATTAAAAAATAAAATTAATATTTTCAAATTTAGTAAGAAATATAATAATATGAAAAATAATAATTCCTATGAAGATAAACTTAACGCAATAGTTAAATTAGAAAGTTATATATGAATATATAAATTTTTTGGTTCAGTTTTATTAAATGAGGCTTCTAAAGAAAAAAAGTGATTTTATGATAAAAACCAAATACAAAAATTACGAAATTCTAGAGTTAATATTACAAGTATTAGTAATGATTTAATTATATTAGAAAAATCTAAATGTAGTATTATCACTAATATTAAAACTTTAGTAAATTATTTATATGATGTGTATGAACTTGTTTATTTTTCTTTTGAAATTTTAAACATATATAAAAGTAAAAATTTAACTAAAAAATAAAAGTAAAATAAATATTTAACTCATAATTGTATAATTTCCATAAAAGTACTATAATATAAATAACGATAGTTTAATATCGTTATAATTTTAATGATGATATAAACTTTATATCTTTATTAAAATTATATATTAACTTTAAAGGTATAAAATATGAGAAAAACAATAAATATTTTAACAGTTGGTATTTTTTCACTAGCAACAATTACCACTATTTTAACTAGTGTGAATCACTTTAATACTAGCAAAAATGATTTACAAAAAGCAAACGCTACTACTAATCAAACATCATTATTTAATAATCAATATCAATATTTAAATAATAGTGACTGAATTACTAACCAATCAACAACCGATCATAAATTTTATAGTTATGATACTTCAGCATTAAAAAGTTACACTTTTACCAATGCTAGAAACGTCTTCTTAGTAGATACAACAGGTAACCTAGTTTATAATACCAAAGTTACTATTCCTAATAAAGATAAATCAGATATTGAAAATACAAAACAAGAAATGATTACCAAGAAGAAAGTAACATCACTTAAAAGCAATCCTAATTATTCTGATGCTTACAATTTTAGTGAATATCAACAAAATAATTTGATTGGTGACAATAATTGAACATATTTACAATTTGGTGGTCTTGAACAAAATATTGATATTTCTAACATTGCTGGTGCTTCTAAAATCGAAAATAATAACAACCTTAGTGAGAACTTAGGATTATATTACATTGCTGATGCTGCTATTAATAATAAAATTTCTTTAGCAATAGCTTATAATATTAGTCAACAATTCATTAATAAAAGCAGTTTAAACAAACTAATTAGTAACCAATTAACAAATAATATTATTAACTTAATTGTTGAAAATAATAACATCTTTAACTTTATTAAAAATTCACCCCTTTTCCTAAATATAAAAGATTATTCATTAAACTTTATTTTTGATAATGATAATAACTTAGTAGCGATTTACTATACAAAATGAAATGTCCAAAATATAAAACAAAGTATTAACTATCATTATAAAGAAGACTTTAGCAATATTAATAAAAATGATTGATCAAAAAATAGTGATCAACAAATCATTTTAAATTGAACTAAATATGCAAAAAATTGAGAACAATTTTCACAACTTTATCCTAAATTTAATTTTAATAATTCTAAACTATCAATTAATAATATGGGTATATATAAAGAAAATAATAATCTTACTGGTGATACTAATAATATTACTACTAATAAAAATATTAAATATGAACTACAAAATCCTTATAAACTTGTAGCAATTTCTGATCTTATTATTCAACTTCCAATTATTGATCTTTATGTATACCATGATGATAATAATATTTATTATCAATGAAATGCACGTGTTACTTCATCACCAAATTTAATTGCTGGTTGTAGTTTAGCAATTGATTTAGATAATATTAGTTTTCAATTTAAAAAATAATTAAATTTAATATATAAAAAAATGATGCCTTAATTAAGGCATCATTTTTACAATGAATGTTGTCTTACACTACTTTGATTAGATGCTGATGATTGGTTTTCTACCATTTGATTAGAATTATTAATTAAATATTATTCGTGAATTTCTAAACACTCAACTTTAAGGTTTTCAATTCTTTTTAAAAATTCAGGATTATTAGATGTTTGATATTTTCTAGCATTACGTCAATTATACTCTTGACCTATGACATCTATTTTTTCTTTTACTTCATTAAGTTCTGACGCAATTGAAATTAATTGTTTAATATTAGGATTTGTTTTTAACTTTTCCTCATTTAATTGTTGTTTAATATATTGTACTAGTTCAGATGTTTTCATATAGGCAGGAGTCCCTACAGAATCTGAAATATCACCTAATATTTCTTTTTGAGTTTCATAAATTCTTCTTTCTACTTCAATTTTATTTTCAATTTATTCTAATAAACCTTCAATTTAATTCATTAATTATTTTTGATCTGCAATAATATTCATAATTTTTATCTTCCTTTTCACATATAATTTTAATTTAATAAAACCTAGTATAGTAATTTAGCTATACTAGGTATGAGCAATTATTAAATTATAAATACTATTATAACTATAAAATAAAAATTACGCAATCAACTATTATTTACTATTTTTAAATTTTCTAATTATTTTTTTGATCTAATATCATAAATAATCATTATATATGTTCTTTTTCTATTCAAGTTAAAATATCTTCTAAAATAATATTAATATTGGGTTCATTTAAAATTGCATGATTACCTTCTTCATAAAAACTATAAGTTATCCCCTGTCTTCAATGTTTATTATTTTTTGCAATTTTATCAAAATCAGCAAATATATCTTTTGCATATTGAACAATCAAAACCGGACATTTAGCACTATTAAGATTTTTCGGTACTTGTTTACTTAATTTTTGTGCTTGTAAGGAAAATAATAATGTAAATTTCATATTAGTCATTGCTCTAATTTTCCCTTTTTTAATATAATTAGAGTTAATAGAAATTGTTTTCATATCAAAAGTAATAGGTAATGGATGATGTTTATAAAATAGAAATCCTCAAATTGCATGACAAACTAATGAAGGTTTTATTTTAAATATTTGTTTCTTAGTAACAAAATTAGTTAAAATTGCACCATCAATCATTTTTGGTAATCTTTTAATTGCTAATGCTGTTAATGTAGAACCTAATGATTCACCCATTAATAAAATTTTTTTATTAGGATAACGTTCATTCAAAACCGTTATAATATCTTTAATATCATTAATAGTTGTTCCTAAAGTATGATATTTTCATTTTTCATTTTCTCCTCAACCTCGTTGATCAAAACTTAAAAATGAAATACCATGTTTAGTAAAAAAATTAGCAGCTGTTTTAAAGTCTGTTAAAGAGGCACTCATACCATGAATACCAATAATAATATATTTACTATTATCAACAAATTTAAATTCAGTATGTAAAAAATAGTTATCCCTAGTAATGATTCCCTCGTTACTTCATTGTGGAAAATGACGATTCAGTTCTCAGTGATAATCAATATGGAAAATTTGATAAATTCTATATAAAATATAAAGTATTATTAACATAGCTAAAACTACGATAAGTATTGCTCATCAATAATGTTGCCAAAAATTATCCATAATAAATGATACCCTCCAATAATATATAAATACTTACTAATATTTTATCAAATTAATTTTATTTTTATTAAAACAAAACCATTTAAGGTTTTGTTTTAATAAAAATATTTATTTCTTAGTTACTTCAGCAATTAATTGACCAACCGTTACTTGTTCATTATCTTTTACTACTTGCTTTACAACATAACCTTCCATTGTTTCATTAGTGAAAACAATTGGTGTTGTTACTTTTTTACCTTTATTCTTAACTTCTTGTAAATTAGCAACTACCATTACTTCTGATTTTTTAATTGGTTTACCTTGTTCAACTTTAATATCAAAGCCCTTACCAGCTAATTCAACAGTATCAATACCAATATGAACTAAACATTCAATACCTGTATTTACATCTTTAATACCATAAGCATGTCCTGTATTAAATACTGTTGCTAATTTTCCATCAAATGGTGATACAAATTCAACTCCATCTTTACCTTTATATTCAGGAATAATAGCAAAACCAGTCCCTAACATTTCCTGAGCAAATACTGGATCTTCAACTTTACTAAGGTTAATAACTTTACCAGTAACTGGTGCATAAATTAATAAAGGTAATTGTTTTTTTTTCTTGAAAAACATATGTCGATTCTCCTCAAAATTATGTAAATTAGATGTTTATAATTTTAACATTAAATAATGTAACTTTAAAAATAAATAATATTTTTATTTTTTTGATAAAAATTTTTCTACTATTGATTTAACTTCTTCATTAGTTTCACATTGTAATGCTTTTGATGCTAATATTTCTGTATCCTTTTTATTTAAAGTACTAATAATTTTTCTAGTTTCTAAAACACTAGATGCAGACATTGAAAATTCATCTAGCCCTAGACCAACTAGTAGTGGAACAGCAATTTTATCACCAGCCATTTCACCACACATGGCAACAGGACGATTATATTTATGTCCACCATCAATTGTCATCTTAATCAAACGTAAAATTGATGGATGATATGGTTGATATAAATAAGACACTTTTTCTGACATACGATCAGCGGCTAAACTATATTGAATTAAATCATTAGTTCCAATTGAAAAGAAATCCGCATATTTAGCAAATATTTCTGCATTAACTGCTGCTGCTGGAATTTCAATCATCATTCCAACTTGAATATCATCACTAATTTTAACTTTTTCTTTAATTAATTCTTTTTTGCAAGTTTCATATACTGATTTAGCTGCTTTAAATTCTTCAACAGTAGCAATCATTGGAAACATAATAGCTAATTTACCAAAAGTTGAAGCACGAATTAAAGCACGTAACTGAGTTTTAAAAATATCTTTACGATCTAAACACAAACGAATGGCACGATAACCAAGGAAAGGATTCATTTCTTTTGGTAAATCTAAATATGATAATTCTTTATCACCACCAATATCTAAAGTTCTAATAACAACTTTATGTTTAGTAGCAGACAATACTTTTTTATATTCTTCAAATTGAATATCTTCACTTGGAAAATCACTACTTTCCATATAAAGAAATTCACTTCTAAAAAGTCCTACTCCTTGTGCATCATATTCAATTGCTTTAATCATATCTTTAGGTGAACCAATATTTGCTTCTAACTTTACTTCATGATTATCACTGGTTTTAGTTAATTTACCTTTAAATACTAATAATTCTTTTTGTTCTTCAATTCATGCGTTTTGTTTAGCAACTCATTTATTTTTTTCACTACTATTTAAATCAATTCCAATTTCACCAGTATTACCATCTAATACACAAAATTGATTATTTTTTACTTTTGTAGTAACATTTTTTAATCCAAGAACTGCTGGAATACCAAGACTACGAGCCATAATTGCTGCATGAGAAGTTCTACCACCAATATCACATAAAAATCCTTTAACAAACTTAGGATTTAATTGACTTGTTTCTGAAGGTGTTAGATCATGACTAACAATAATTGTTTCTTCTTTAATTGCACTTAAATCAATAGTTTTAATATTTAAAATTTTACGTAAAATTCGATCACGAACATCAATAACATCAGCAGCACGTTCACGAAAATAATCATCATCCATTGCTTGCAATGTTGCAATTGCTTTATTAGCAGTGCTTTCTAAAGCATTAGCAGCATTATATTTTTCTTCTTTAATTAACTTTTCACTATCTTCAATTAATACTGGATCAGTTGTTACTAAAAAATGAGCTTCAAAAACAGCGGCTTTTTCTTCACCCAAAGTTTTTGTTGTATTTTGGATTAGTTGTTTAATTTCATCACCTGCTATTTTTAAGGCATCATGTAACTTTTTAATTTCTCCTTCTATTTCTTTTTCATTAATTTTTTTAGGATTAGTTTTGATAGTTTCATTTTTTAAGATTAATGCTTTGGCTAGAGCAATGCCATTACTAGCACCAATACCTTTCATTTTTAACATTATATATAGTTCACTCCTTATAAAATATGTTTATTAATAGTCTACTAAATTATAATAAAAAAAATGAAATATTGTATACAATATTTATTATAATTTAAACTTTTTATAAATAAAAATGATTTTAATATTTTTAAATATTTTTCATATATATTAATTCCTACTTTTAATGAAATTAAAAGTAGGAATCTTTTCACTATATTAATATAATTAGATAGTTACGCATTGGATAATAGAACGATCATGATTATGATTATTATTAGGAATAAGATATTCTCTATCTGAGTTATTTATATCTTGCACATCATTTTCATCTCATTCATTAATATTATTAATATGACCATTTATTCTTCTAGTAAGAAAACTTCTTCCATCACTAGCAGTATTTCCATTTGCTTGATTTTTTATATTTGGTAATTGAGATAATACTTCATCAATAATCTTTTGTTGTTTTTTTTGTTTATATTTTAATTTTGGCTTGGAATGGCAACTTTTTTTAGGACTGTTTTTTGGTAGACATTTGTGCTTGGTGTTTTATGGGGGTTAAGTAGTTTAGAGTGCTGTGGATTCTTATGTTGTTGTATCAATTGATACAATCAAATAATTCTAATTTTAATTGGATTAATGATGTAAAATTTTTATCATTATTAAACTCTGTTTTGAAAGTTTTGAAAGTTGCTTCAGCAACAGCGTTATCATAAGGACAACCTTTTTTGCTTAAAGAGTGGGTAATATTGAAGGCTAATAAAAGTTTATCAATAGTTTTATTATTAAATTCATTACCGCGATCGCTATGAAATATTTGAATATTTTTTAAACAACGATTTGAGCACATAAATGCTTGATATACTAATGATGCATCTTTTTTAGTACCTACACTATGTCCAATAATTTCGCGATTGTACAGTTCGATTAATAAGCAAATATAGTTTCATTTACCATTAACTTGAACATAAGTTAAATCACTAACAATAACTTCATTTTTAAGCCTATTATTAAAGTCTCTATTAAAAAGATTAGTAATTTGACTATCATTGACTTTATTATGATAATTTTTGTATGATAATTTAGTGTATTTTGATATTAAATTATGTTTATTCATAATTTTTTTAATTTTTCGTCTTGATAAATTAATTTTCTTTTCTTTTAGAACAACTTTTAATCTTCTTGTTCCATAAGCTTCTTTATTTTCTTTAAAAGCACTAATAACAGCTTCATCATACATATTATTTTGAATTTTATCTTCTTTTTTCTTGAAATTAAAATAATATGTTGATTTAGAGATTTTAAAAAAACGACACATTGTACGAATTTTATATTTAACTTTATTTTTAGTAATAATTTCTATTTTCTGCCTATTATTAGTGCTGCTTGCTTTAAAATATCATTTTCCATTCGTAATTGTTTTAATTCTTTTCTTAATTTAATTAATTCATTTTCTTCAACAGAACGGTTATATTTAGTTTTAAAACTGCCTGAATTAGTAAATTGCTTAATTCAATTATAAGTAGCTGCTCTTGTAACATTGTACTCTTTAGCAAGACAAGACACTGACTTACCACTTTGATATAAAGTTACTATTTGTTTTTTAAAACCTACATGTGAAAGATACATTTCATCCATCTGTGCTGTGCCATCATCAATGAACCCTGCATCTTGATTCCAAATTCTAGTTCTGATTTCATGACCCATTCTTCAAGCTGTTTTATATGTCACACCCAATTCCCTTGCAACATCTATTGATGGTATACCATGCTTTGTGTTTATTCATCTAAAGATGAGATAAAACCAAGATGTCAAAGGTGTTTGTGACTTGTGAAAAATGGTGTCATGAAGAATACTAAATGTTTGATGACATTTCAAACATTTAGTATTCTCAAATCAGAAACATTCAAACTAGAAGAAGCACACCCGATACATTTCATTACTTTCAACTTCGCTATATATTTCAAACAATTGTTTTCATTTTTAAATATGCTATTGAAAAATTATTTCAATTCATTTTTTCCTCGACACTAGTACATGTGGGGATAATTTCCTAATTTTTTTAGTTTTAGTAATAACTATTTCATTATTTTTTTCTACTCCCACCACTAAAGATTCCATATTTTGATTTCTTATACTGGCACTATTACCATTTATTGGACACATTTGTCTTTGCTTCTTTCCTTTTTAAACTTATATTAATAACACGTTTTCTCTATTATGTATAATTAAAATTTTATTGCATAAAGATTGAGAAAAGTTTCCAAAGATTTTTTAAACATATTTTAAAATTAACACAATATTTTAATTTTCTTTTTAAAGAAATATACGTTTTATTTTGAAATTTTAATATTTGTGTTAAATGTTCTATTTATATGTTTTTATATTAATTCAATTTTCTTATATTTATTGATTTTATTCCAATATCTCTTTTTAATAGAACTATTTAAATTAAAACTAAAAGTTCATAATATATATATTTATATATATAAGAAATTATTGTTTTACTTACAAAGAATAATTGAATCAACTAAATTTTATTTTTTCTATCAATATGTAAAAGAAAAACCCCATAAATAATATATTGTAATTTCATTAAATAAAAAATAAGAATATATAACTAGATTTATTTTAAAATAACAATATATTTTTCCTTTAAGACATTACAAAAAAACATAAAAAAAACTACTTAGTAAAAATAAAAAATAATACTAGTAGGCTAATAACCAATAATTTTGTGTGTCTTAAATTTATTATAACACCGCAACTTTGAAAATTAATAAAATTTTATTAATTTTATTATTAAAATATCATTTTAAATAAAAAAAATTAGCACCATAATAAGGGTGCTAATTTAATAATATTTTTATAATATTTTATTATCTTGATTTTTTGTTCATAGTAAAGTTAATGAAATAATAGCAGCAGCAATACAACCATAAAAGTAATAAAATACATAATCTCAGTTTTCATTACCAAAACCAGCAATTACTACTTTTGAAAAAAAAGCATCACCAAGAAAATAACCAGATAATCCTGTAAATCCTGAAGCAGTAGCGGCTGCTTTCTTATTTGTTAGTTCAATAGCAGTAGCACCAATCATCGCTTGTGGCATATAAACACCAAAACCAGCAATCATTAAAGCAGAAATAAGCATAGGCATATTACCACGAGGAGCAACTTGCAATAAAACCAGTCCACAAAGTGCAATTAATAATCCAAATATCATTAATGGTGCTTTACGATTATTAAAAAATCACTTAGCAAAATATGCTGCAGAAATACCACCAAATAAACCAGATAATTCAAAACAGGCAGCAAATCATTTACTATGTTTTAAATCTAAACCATGAACATCTTTCATTAAAATTAATGTTCATCCTGCCATTCCTTGTCGTACAACATATACTCAAATATTAGCAAATGCTAATATTCATAAAAATTTATTTTTTAAAATATACTTTACAAAAATTTCTTTTCAATTAAGTTCTGCTTTTTCTTCTTTATGTTCTAGAACACCTTTTCATTTTTCAACAGTAGGTAACCCTTCTGCTTCGGGGCGATCACGTAATCCTCATAAACATAATGGAATCATAACTAAAGCAAAAATACTAGGAATTCAAAAATATAAACCATAAATTGTTCCACCCGGATCAAGTACTGTTACTAAAGAAATAACAACAACTGGTAATAAAGCAGCACCAATATTTTGTCCTGAGTTTCAAATTCCAATACGTCCTGAACGTTCTTTATCAGTAAATCAATGAGAAAATAGTCTAGCTGTAGCTGGTCAACCCATACCTTGGAAAACAGCCAACATCGCAATCAAACTCAACATCATTACAAATGGGCCAACACTAATTTTAGTTCCAGCAAAAGCAACTACACCACCCATAATAATATTTAAAATAGAAGAAACAAATAATCCAACAATCATGATTACTCTTCCTGAACTACGGTCAGCGACATTTCCAACAATAAATTTAGCACCCCCATAAACAACCGCAAAAATTGTTCCCATTAAAGCATACTCCATTTTAGTTATGCTACCATTGCTTTCTAAAGCAGAACCCGCTACTGTATACGCTTGACGAGTAAAGTAGTAAAGAATATATGATAAAATGCTAAAACCAAAAACTTGATTACGTAAAATAATAAATTTTTTATTAACTTGCTTTAAGTCTTCACTAAAAATTTCTTTTTTTGCAGGTGGCTTAAAAACACATGCAAGTCTATTAAAAACAGACATTTTTTTTACTCTCCTTCTAAAAGGATGCATAAATTATAGTAACCCAAATAACCTGCTCTTAAAAACTTAATATAAACATACTTTAACACATAGGTTTTTACAATTTTTGTTTTTGTGGAAAAATAAATAATATTAAAAATTAAAAAATAACTCTCTACCAAACTATTTTTTTGAAATACCATAAATAAACATTAACTCTACACCTTTTAAAATTCATTTACATTTATTTATTAAACAGTTTTATAAAATGTAGCAATAATTTATTTATCCCCTTCTCAAATTGTTTAGTTCTAACCTATATATTTCAGATTATAACAGATATATTCTAAAATTGAAAAGATATTTCTTTAATTTTAAAAAAAATATGGCTTTTATCCCTTTATGTACTATTTTTAAATTTTATCACATAAACGGAGATAAAAGCCTATCTAGGAAATTATCCCCTCATGTATCTAAATCAAACACAAAATTATAGTTTCAAAACTAGGTATCTTATTGGATTTATATGCAGTTTCTTTTTCATATAAATGAATATTGTGTTTTGAAAATTTTATGTGTGTTCGGAAAGTTCGTCGGATGTGTTTTCATGCAGATTCAATCTGGTTTGTGTTTACACCTTTTGATGACAAATTGAATGGGTTACACTTTATTGGACACTAATTACGTAAACAAGTGAACAAATTAGTTAAAAGAAAGGAATTATAATTATGGCCAATATTAACTCATATTCAGATGAATTTAAAAAACAAATAGTAGTTTTATATCAAAGTGGTAAGTCAGTGTCTTGTCTTGCTAAAGAGTACAATGTTACAAGAGCAGCTACTTATAATTGAATTAAGCAATTTACTAATTCAGGCAGTTTTAAAAACAAAGATAACCGTTCTGTTGAAGAAAATTAATTAATTAAATTAAGAAAAGAATTAAGACAATTAAGAATGGAAAATGATATTTTAAAGCAAGCAGCACTAATAATAGGCAGAAAATAGAAATTATTACTAAAAATAAAGTTAAATATAAAATTCGTACAATGTGTCGTTTTTTAAAAATCTCTAAATTAAAATATTATTTTAATTTCAAGAAAAAAAAGATAAAATTCAAAATAATATGTATGATGAAACTGTTATTAGTGCTTTTAAAGAAAATAAAGAAGCTTATGGAACAAGAAGATTAAAAGTTGTTCTAAAAGAAAAGAAAATTAATTTATCAAGACGAAAAATTCAAAAAATTATGAATAAACATAATTTAATATCAAAATACACTAAATTATCATACAAAAATTATCATAATAAAGTCAATGATAGTCAAATTACTAATCTTGTTAATAGAGACTTTAATAATAGGCTTAAAAATGAAGTTATTGTTAGTGATTAACTTATGTTCAAGTTAATGGTAAATGAAACTATATTTGCTTATTAATCGACCTGTACAATCGCGAAATTATTGGACATAGTGTAGGTACTAAAAAAGATGCATCATTATTATATCAAGCATTTATGTGCTCAAATCGTTGTTTAAAAAATATTCAAATATTTCATAGCGATCGCGGTAATGAATTTAATAATAAAACTATTGATAAAATTTTATTAGCCTTCAATATTACCCACTCTTTAAGCAAAAAAGGTTGTCCTTATGATAACGCTGTTGCTGAAGCAACTTTCAAAACTTTCAAAACAGAGTTTATTAATGATAAAAATTTTACATCATTAATCCAATTAAAATTATAATTATTTGATTGTATCAATTGATACAACAACATAAGAATCCACAGCACTCTAAACTACTTAACCCCCATAAAACACCAAGCACAAATGTCTACCAAAAAACAGTCCTAAAAAAAGTTGCCATTCCATATGCTATTGAATTCATTTCAATTCATTTTTTCCTCTACACTAGTACATGTGGGGATAATTTCCAAAATAATTTACAATTTTCTTATAAATTTATTCTAAAAAAATTATAAATATTTATATAGTAATAACTAAAATTAAAAAAATTATTTTATCGTTTAATGTTTTAAAAATTAAAACTAATGATAGAATTAAACCATAAAATAAATTAAAAGAAAAGGTAGTGAACACATGCATAATGAAAGCAAAATACAACATATTAATTCTATAAAAGAAGTTGAGCAACTTTTACAATCAAAAAAAATAACAGTAATTGATTTTTCAGCAGAATGATGTGGTCCTTGTAAAATGTTAGGGCCGAGATTTGAAAATGTTGCTAATGACGAAAAACACAAAAATATTAATTTTATTAAAGTTGATATTGACAAAGCTAAAGAACTAGCAAAAGAATATGAAATCCAATCAATTCCAACATTAATTTATTTTAATAAAGAAGGAAAAGAAGTTAAAAAAACTTTTAGTTTAGTTTCTGAAAAAGATATGACTAATATTATCGAAGAAATGGGAAAATAAGGTATTTATAATGGCTATTAAATTAATTGTTCTTGATCTAGATGGAACTTTACTAAAAAGTAGATGAAAAATTCATCCTAAAAATCTAATTGCAATTCAAAAAGCATATCAAAAAAATATTAAAGTTATTATTGCAACAGGAAGAGCACCAAGTTCAACCATTGATATTGCAAAAGCATGTTTAATGCACGAAAAAACCGGTCATATTATTTGTTATAATGGTGGTAACATCCTTGATATTACTAATGATAATAGATTAGATATATTATATGAAAAATCATTAACAAAAGAGCAAATACAAACAATAGTTAAATTTGCTAATAAAAATAATTTAGCAATGTGAGGATATAGTACCGATAATAAAACAGGCTTAATTAATCGTAGATCACTAAAAGTTAAAATTATGGAAAATTTTAATAACCTACCAACTAAACAAATTGATGATAATACCGATGATGGTATGTATAAAATTTTATTATTTTGTAAAAAGAAAAAACAAGTTAATCCAATTTTAGAACAATTAAATACTATAAAAGATTTAGAACTTGCTACTTCTTCTCATAGTGTTATCGAAATTAATCCAATTGGTGTTAATAAAGCTGTTGCTGTACAATTTTTATGCAAAAAATGAAATATTACTCCTGACCAAGTACTAGCTTGTGGTGATGGTATGAATGATTATAAATTAATAAAGTGGGCTAAATATGGTATTGCAATGCAAAATGCTCATCCTAATTTAAAAGAAATAGCATATGATGTTACTAGTAAAAATACTTGTGGTGGTGTTGCAAAAGCTATCGATAAATATGTATTGCCTAAATCAGAGTTTGAATAAATAATAGTTTAATTTTCTAATATAATTTATTTTTAAATAAAACTTTAAAAATACTGGTAATTTTCCAGCATTTTTAATTAAATATCCTTTATACTTAAATAAATATTTTTCAAATTTACATTCTTTTAATATAAACTAACTATTAATTGAATTATTAAAAGTAGCTTTATCTAATACTATAGAAAAAGTAAGAATATCATTATAAAAAAATGAATCTTCACCAATTCAAAATTTAATATAAATACCAGAAGAATCATGTCAAATAAAAACAGATGAATTAATATATGCATGTCACATAAAACCACTTACAGAAAAATTATTTTCAATTTTAGCAGAATTATCAATCGCTTCTGTTATATCTTTTGTGCTAATTTTAATATTATGTTTTTGAGTACTTTGACTTGAATCACCAGCAGAAATAAAAGAATTATTATCAAAACTGATAATAGGAAATAAAGTAGTAAAGTCATCACAAGATTTAGCATAGTTAGTTCAATTTGAAAATATATTTTTGGCTTTTATCCCTTTATGTACTATTTTTAAATTTTATCACATAAATGGAGATAAAAGCCTATCTAGGAAATTATCCCCACATGTATCTAAATCAAACACAAAATTATAGTTTCAAAACTAGGTATCTTATTGAATTTATATGCAGTTTCTTTTGCATATAAATGAATATTGTGTTTTGAAACTTTTATGTGTGTTCGGAAAGTTCGTCGGATGTGTTTTCATGCAGATTCAATCTGGTTTGTGTTTACACCTGTTGATGACACATACCCAACTTCATGATTTACTATTTCATGTTTGTGATAGAAGTTTTTGAAACTTCCATATTCCTTCCAAGAATCCGTAAACAAACAACACCCAATAGAAATGTGTTTCAATGCAAATCATAAAAGGTTTTTCTCATCTGCTTTTTTTAATACTTTCACAATTAGTTTGTTGCTGGTTTTCTCATAAACTCCAACAATTAAGGTTTTATTCAGCAAGGATCTTCCTTGTTTTTTAAAACCTACATGTTAAAGATACATTTCATCCATCTGTGCTGTGCCATCATCAATGAACCCTGCATCTTGATTCCAAATTCTAGTTCTGATTTCATGACCCATTCTTCAAGCTGTTTTATATGTCAGACCCAATTCCCTTGCAACATCTGTTGATGGTATACCATGCTTTGTGTTTATTCATCTAAAGATGAGATAAAACCAAGATGTCAAAGGTGTTTGTGACTTGTGAAAAATGGTGTCATGAAGAATACTAAATGTTTGATGACATTTCAAACATCTTATTCTTCTCAAATCAGAAACATTCAAACTAGAAGAAGCAGACCTGATACATTTCATTACTTTCAACTTCGCTATATATTTCAAACAATCATTTTCATTTTGAAATATGCTATTGAATTCATTTCAATTAATTTTTTCCTCCACACTAGTACATGTGGGGATAATTTTTATATTTTTTTGCTCACTATTATAAACATTTGTAGAATCTGTTCCATTATAATTAGTAGTATAATTAAAATTTACATTTTGTGTAATATTATCATTTTTAAATTTATTATAATAAATTTCAATTAAATTATTATCTTTATCAAAAATATAGTTTAATGAATAGTTTTTGTCGCTAATATTAAATAGTAGATTATAAATAAAATTATAAATATCTTTATTATCAATAATTAAATCAATAATTTTAGTAACTGGAATGGCAACTTTTTTTAGGACTGTTTTTTGGTAGACATTTGTGCTTGGTGTTTTATGGGGGTTAAGTAGTTTAGAGTGCTGTGGATTCTTATGTTGTTGTATCAATTGATATAAGCAAATAATTCTAATTTTAATTGGATTAATGATGTAAAATTTTTATCATTATTAAACTCTGTTTTGAAAGTTTTGAAAGTTGCTTCAGCAACAGCGTTATCATAAGGACAACCTTTTTTGCTTAAAGATTGGGTAATATTGAATGCTAATAAAACTATTGATAAACTTTTATTATTAAATTCATTACCGCGATCGCTATGAAATATTTCAATATTTTTTAAACAACGATTTGAGCAAATAAATGCTTGATATAATAATGATGCATCTTTTTTAGTACCTACACTATGTCCAATAATTTCGCGATTGTACAGGTCGATTAATAAGCAAATATAGTTTCATTTACCATCAACTTGAACATAAGTTAAATCACTACAATAACTTCATTTTTAAGCCTATTATTAAAGTCTCTATTAACAAGATTAGTAATTTGACTATCATTGACTTTATTATGATAATTTAGTGTATTTTGATATTAAATTATGTTTATTCATAATTTTTTTTAATTTTTCGTCTTGATAAATTAATTTTCTTTTCTTGTGTTTAATATTTTTTTATTTTCTTGTTCCATAAGCTTCTTTATTTTCTTTAAAAGCACTAATAACAGTTTCATCATGAATATTATTTTGAATTTTTATTTTTTTTCTTGAAATTAAAATAATATGTTGATTTAGAGATTTTTAAAAAACGACACATTGTACGAATTTTATATTTAAGTTTATTTTTGATAATAATTTCTATTTTCTGCCTATTATTAGTGCTGCTTGCTTTAAAATATCATTTTCCATTCTTAATTGTTTTAATTCTTTTCTTAATTTAATTAATTCATTTTCTTCAATAGAACGGTTATCTTTGGTTTTAAAACTGCCTGAATTAGTAAATTGCTTAATTCAATTATAAGTAGCTGCTCTTGTAACATTGTACTCTTTAGCAAGACAAGACACTGACTTACCACTTTGATATAAAGCTACTATTTGTTTTTTAAATTCATCTGAATATGAGTTAATATTGGCCATAATTATAATTCCTTTCTTTTAACTAATTTGTTCACTTGTCTACGTAATTAGTGTCCAATAAAGTGTAACCCATCCAGATTTTTATTTTATTAGCAATCATTTCTCTAATACTATTAGTACTATTAAATGCTTCAATTGTGGTTACCTTTGTAATAGTAAATTCACCAATAACTTATTCTTTAGAACAAATATTATTGTTACTATTATTATTATTATTATTATTTATTTTTTCTTGAAGTTCTTTTTTATTATTTTCTAAAAGTTCTTTTTCTAAATCTTTTTGTTTTTGTTCTAAATCTTTAATTTCTTTATCAATTTTAGCTGCTTTATCATAATCAGCATCTTTTACAAATTGTTCTTTTTCTTTAATTAAATTATTTTTATTTTTTTGATAATAGTATGGCATTTAAAACAAGGCATTTTTGCTCTAGTATGAAATTGTAATTCTTGTTGATAGTAACCTGTTACACCAAGGATTGAAGTATAACTACTAATTGTTGATCCATCTTTTTATTAATTGTTTCACAACATTGACTATTATCATTTTTTTCATTAGATTGACAATTATCAAGTTTTTCATTTTTCTCTTTTAATTGCTCTTGTAAAATTTGACAATTAATTAAATGAATCTTATTTTTTTCTTCTTCTTTTATTAAAATTTCCAATTGTTTTTTAACACTATTGATTTGTTTTTCAATAGTTTCTTTTTCTTCTATATTAGTTTCTAAGTTCTCTAATGACTTTGGATCATTTTTAATATTTTGAATTTCTTTTTCCTTTTCTTTTAATTTCTTTTCAAGTCTTTCTAATTTCTCTTTTAATAATTCAATTTTAGGATTAGGCTTTATTTCGTTATTATCTTTTTCATTTAATTGTTTTCTTAATTTTTCAATTTCTTTATTCGCTTCTTCTAACTTAGACTCTACTTCTTCTTTAGCCTTACTAGTTTCATCTAATTTAGATTGAACTTCCTCTTTTTCTTGAGTAATTTTTTCTAGTTGCTTTTGTAAATCTTCTACAGAAATATTTTCTTCATCACTAGTATCCATTGATTTTTTCTTCTTCTATATATGTTAAAAATAACATTTTTTATAATCTGATTTTTAATTAAATTTAAAAATAAAAATATCAGAATAGTTCTGATTTATATCAGTAGTTTCCTTGTACCAATATTAAGATTCATCAAAAATATAATTTTTTTAATTTTATTTAATATAAACAATTGTAAATTTAAAAAAGTATAAAATAATATTGAATTATATGGTATTTTGATTAAATCCCAATTTAAATTTATAATTGAAAAAATAAATATACAATAAAAAAAGTAGTTTAATTTACTAAAATACTTTTTTTGATTTATTAAATTTCAAAATCACATAATTATATAATATAGAAATATTATTATACATTTACTATATACTGTTTTTATATAGTAAATGAGCGTGGCTTTGAAATAAATGATTGTTCAAACTCTGTTTTAAGAATTGAACTACTAATTCCACCATCCAAAGAATTTGTACCCTCACAATAGTTATTGAATGTTCCACATTTATTTCTTGGCTTAGTAGTAGATCCAAAATTACTATCTATTTTCTGCTCTTCAACAGCATAAAAAAATTCTTCATCACTTTCAAAAGATAGTTTTGATTTTTCAAAATTTCATTCTTCTTCATTACATAATTGTCCAATAACACTAGAAAATTCTTCAATACTTTCTAATTCACTAAAAACATCTACTAAACAAGAATCATTAATAGAGGATTGACATGATGTTACTGATTGTTCAATATTACCATTATTTTGTTGATAACCAGTTCATCTTTTAATAGTATCTATAACAGTACTCAGTTTTGGAAGAAATGGTATTCCTTCTTTATTAACCATACAATTAAGTAAAGATGAAACTAGAGAAAGAGTTATACCACCAATAACTTTTGGAGCATCTGTTGACAGTTTTTTTCAAGTAAATTCTTGATTAGTTATATAATTCTCAGTACCTCATGTTATAGCCGTTGATATTGGTGTTATAAAAAATAATGGTAAAATATTTTTATAAAAAAAATTACTATTTTCATCACTATTTTGTTCACTATATTAAGAAGTTGATTTTCTATATCATTAATATTGTTATTAAATAAACTTTTAACTTTTTCTCAACCTAATTTTATTACTTTTTCTATCCTAGAAATGATTGCACCATGAAAAGTCATATTTAACACATAACTAGTAAATTCAATAGTTGTCTGTCCAAGAATTTCAATGTAAATTCAACTATCTAAAATATTATTAGAAGCTCTATCCAAAATTACACCAGAATAACTTAAAAATAATAAGAAAGGAATAACTTTTATTATTTCTTTTCCTACATTAATATTATTTTCATTGTTTTTTTCATTTATCTATAACTCAATTTTCAATATTTTCGATTGAATCAAAAATAAAAGGTTCAATAGTTGTATCACAACCAATAAGTATACCACTAAATATCAAACTATCCTTAATAGTTTGTCAATTTCATGGTGTTTTAGGAACAGTAGTACTAATTATCATTTGAGCAGTGATATTACCAGAAAGAGCAACAATAAAAGTAATATTTTTACCTAAAAGTTTAGTTATTTTTGATAAATATTTGTTTTCTTTAATAGCAGTTTCTTCAAAAATAGATATTGTACTACTATTAGATATGCTAGAAAAATCACCACTTGAACCCAATAAACTTATTGCACTATCATCAGACATTCTACGAATATTAGGATTTTGATTACCTGTAAATAAAGGAGACATTTTAAACACTTCTTTCATATATAATAATATTTTTTTAAGTTGCTACTTTTTTAAAATAAAAAGTAGCATCCAGTAATATAATTATTACATGAAACTACTTCTTTTAGTCGCATATATTATTTAACCTAAAAAGGTATAAAAAAATAATAGCATGTGTTTTATAACTTGTCTATATTTTTTTAATTTTTTTAATACAAAATTAGTTATAAAAGTAATTTTTATTATTAATTTTTATCTTTTCAAAAAGGAACTAAAAATTTATTAATTAACTATTAGTAGTAAAAATAAAAGTTAAACCTTCATATTTATTACCAAAAGCAATATCCTTTGAATTTTTACCCTCTAATCCAATTTTTATATAATCATAATATTTATCATCAATTTTTTTATTACCAGTAATAGCAATAACATTATTATATCCACCAGCATTTAACAAATATGGTTTAAAATTATCAAAAGTTAACCAAGTAACGGGTTTTTTTGGAATAAAATTTAACAGTGGAACTAAAATATTACCAAGTAAAGGGTTTTTCACTTCTTCAGAAGGAATTGACTCTTGAAATGATTTTCAAAAATTTTCAGCTGCATCTGAATTATTTCTTAAATATTGTTCTTTTTGATTTTTTTCTTCTCTTTTAAAAGTAGCACCAGCAGTAACTAAATTATTATAAAATCTACCACTATCCTTTTTATTAATTGATAAATATTGTTTTCCATTAACTAATGGTTCTAATTTTTCATTTATATAATCTTGTAATGGACTAAAATTAGCATCAAAACTACAATCTTTTACTGCAGAATTATTATAAACAGTTAAATGAATTTTAATGTTAGTACTATTAATTTTTTTTATTTCATCTTGACCATTAGTAATTTCATAAGTAATATTACTAAAATCTTTTGGAGCATTATTAAACAAGTTCCAAATATTGTCTTCAATTAATTTTTTAAAATCAGAAACATGAGTTTTATTTTCGGGTTTTAAAAAATTAGTAAAATTGGGATAAGTATTATTAGCAATTAAATTTGCAGCATCTTCTAATAATTGCTGATAATCAACTGATGAATTTTGAAAAACATCACATGCACTAATATTAATACTAGTAATACTAGTAAATGCAAAAACACTTATAATTTTTAATATTTTTTTCATAATAAACTTCCTTAGATAATCACTACTTTTTTATTATTATCTTCAAATTTTTCTTTTTTGTATTAATGATTCTATTTTTAATTTGTGAAATTTCAGCGCGATCTGTTATTTCATAAAATAAATGATAATAAATATATTTCAACTCACTAACTTTAATATTTTGTTTTTCAACAAATATTAGAAATTGATAAATTTCATGTAAAAGTTCAAATATTTTATTTTTTTCTTCATTAGTTAATACTTTTTGTTTTAATTCATTTCGAATAATTATGGGTGCTTCTTTAACAAATAGAAAATCACTAATGATATTTTTATAATCTCAATTATAAAATATTTTAAAATCATCAACTTTGGTTTTAACATCTTTAATATTTTTTAAAATAGTTTTAACATCGTTTTTAACTAAACTTTGAATAAAGACTGCTAATATTAATGCTAAAGAACTAGCGGGAATAAAGTACTTTAAAACTTGATCAATATTAATAGCACCCTTAGTAAAATTCAAAATTGAATTTTTTACAATTAAATATAAAACTTCAAAACCTAAAATAATAAATAATGATCGTTTTTCTATATCTTTTCATCAAGGATTACCAAGAATCTGATTTTTTTCTTCTAATATTTTTTCTAAAATAATATAAATAATAAAATAACAAAATCAATAAGTTAAAACAAATAATGTGGTAAAAACATTAGTAAAACAAAAAATATAAGTAATGTTGCTAGAAACATTTAATACTAATAAAGCTTTAAAAATAAAGAAATTATTTTCAAAATTTGAAATTACCTTATATTTATTTTCAATATATTTTTTCATTCAACATCTGATTTGAATAAATATTAAAGTATTACTTGCAATACAACTACTAAAAATAGCAATATATAAATAAGTTTTTAAAGTAATAATAGTTTCATCAGTAATACTAGCATTATTAAAAAAATCAAATGTTAAAATTTTATTAAAAATACTACTTTTAACTTCTCATAAAATTGCACAAATAATCAAACAAATTGTTAACAATATTCATAAGATCGTCTGCATCAAATATTTATTGTTAAATCATTTTCAACTTGATTTTAATAATTCATAGTTATTCATAATTTTATCTACCTTATTTTTAAATTATTGTAAAGTAATTTATATAAATTATTATTATAATTGTAAGCTATTAACTCACATTTGTGCTTGCGTTAAATTTAAAATATCTTTACTAATCATTGCTAATAATTTATTAATAAACTTTTCAAGATTAGTAGTAGCGGGTAAAACCATCAATTTTCCTTTTCCATCATTATAAGGATTTTTTCCTAATTCATATTTTCAACTTAATATTAATTGTTCATTTTCTATGTGAATAACTGGTAAATCCTTATTTCCTAAACTATAAGCAAATTCATTAAGTAAATTCATTACTTTTGGTTCTAAAATTAATCTTAATTTAATTTGATTATCACATTTTACTTCAAATAAATCTTCAAATAAATGTGATTCTAATTGAACTTTCTTTTTACTACGAAATTTTTTTGAAAATATATTACGTGGTGTTAATGTCATTGTAAAATTATTATTCCTAATAATAGTTGTGTAATAAACAAAACGTGTATAATAACAAGTAATTTTTTCTGTTTCAATAACTTGAGCAGCACTATTATACCCAGAACTTGTTTCATACATAACTTTTTGGTTAATGATACTTCCATAGTTAAAATTTTGACCATTAATACTTCCTATCATTACTTGTTCGCAATAATTATAATAATTAGGTTGTTCATTTAAAGGTAAATTACCTTGTGGTTCAATTGTTCAATAATCACTAATAGTTGTTAAATTTATTTGTGAATTATTATCTTTAATAACTCATTGATAATAGTTAATAATTGGTAATTCTTCTATTAATTTTTCATGAATTTTAGTTTTTAATACAAAACTCTGTACTAATAAAAAACATCCAACAATGAATCCAATAATACTAATAATGGTAAATGGTTTTTTAATAAATGATGATTTGTTAATACCAATACTAGCACCAATAGCAACTAGAGCAATAATGATAGTAATAATTCATAAACTAATTCATAAACGATTATTTATTAATTTAATTCATCAATGATTACTATCATTATTATATTCAGTATGAATATTATTAACAATCTCATTTACAACCTTTGGTGATAAATTATGTTTCATAATTATTCCATTCTTTTTTAATTCTTAATATAGTTTATAACTAATTTTGTTTTATAAAAAATAGAAAAATACTAACTATAGATGTAATAATCTATTTAGAAGTCTAAAAACCTACTATTATAAAATTAATTACATTATAACATATATATTATTAGTTTTTTTCTAAAAAATCATTAATTTCAGTAATATTAACAGGTGCATTTTGTGGAGGTTTACCTGCATTACCACCATGCATATATTTTGCAGGAACTGCTACCATAAAAACTTTAGGATCAATTCTAACTATTTTTGTTTTAAAAAAATTATATTCTAATAATGACATTGTTGTCATCATCATTTTATATTCATTACCTGAATACAAACCTTTCACATTTCAAATATTACCACCACGTAAATAATTATTTCGATAAATATCATTACGGATTTGCTCTAATTCATTAGAAATAATAAAGACACTCATCAACATATATTTTGGATAAACTCTATTCATAACAAAAACTGCTACATAAATATAAACAAGTGTTGACATAAAATAAGGTCTAACTAAAAAATTATCAACAAGACTAGTTTTCTGTAAAAAAGTTCCATCAAGAATTAAAACAATAACAACAATAATAATATTAGTATTTCTAATAATAGTAGCAATTGAATATTTACGTTTCATAGAAATATAAGTACTAATAAAATCCATACCACCACTAGATCCACCAGTTTTAAATAAAATACCAATACCAGCACCATAAATTAATCCACCTAAAGCAGCAAAAATAAAAGTACATGGTAAAACTAAGTTCCAATAATCTGTAGTACCTTTTAATCGCTCATTACCTAAAACTTGAAAATTTTTAAGAACATCAATTGATGTTAACAAAAAGTTAATTACGTTTTGAAATAACAAATAAATAATAGTATAAAGAGTAAAACGAAATCCAACCTTGAATAATCCTCAAATAATGATAGGACCATTAATAAGAAAATATACTGGATAAAATCAAAATGCTTGGGTTGTTTCTTGTTCAGTAATACTGCCATTATAAGATAAGGCAATAAATTTAGCTATTAATTGTGCAAAAGCTGATAAACCATTAGTATATAAACCAGCACGATTAATAAAATAAAAAAAGGAAACAGTTGTTAAAAAAGCACCAATAAAAATTAATAATAAATTTTTGGAAGTTATTTTTCAATTAAAGTTTTTTCATGAAGAATGGATCTCTTGCTTAACACCAATATTTTTAAAAGTAAAGGCATCAAAAATTAACGGTGGCTCTTTATCTTTATTTTTTGCTTCTGAATTATTGGACATATTAAACTCCTTTTTAACTATTAAATTTAAGTATTGTTGGAACATAATTACTATCATCATAAGGCGAAGGTAAAGACATGTCAATTAATGAATCTTGAAAACTAATCACAAAATTAACTTTAAGTTCTAATTTATTAGGACCAGAACTTGTAACTTTTTGACCATCAATTCCTTTGATATTAATATTAACAGAATTAACATGAGGATTATTATTTAATGCTAAACTTATTCCTTCTTGAACTAAAGTTTTAGTTTTTTGAGAAAAATCAGCATATGTTTTATCAATATCAGGTTTAGTTTTTTCATCAACACTAATTGGTACTATTTGTTCTGATAATTTAGTAACATCACTAACACAACTATAAACTATGTAATCGCTTTGTGTATAAGAACATTTTATATTAAAAATTTTTTTTATGTATTGTTCAACTTTAAAAATTTTATCATTATTTACTACTCCAACTTGATAAGTAATATTAATACTAATTCTACCAGTTGAAGCATCAACATCTCAAGTTCTTGCTTTTGTTGATTCATCTATTTTACCATTATCAATCGTAAAATAATAACATTTAGTACCCACTTCTAATTCACTATCAAATCAAGTTGGTTCTTTAATATTTCTTTTATCTAAAATTAATTTGGCAAGTGATTGTGCAAGACTGTTTTCTAATGCTTCATTTTTAATAACTTGTTCTTTTTCAGGTCTTTGACCATCAATAGGAACATCCACTGGTTTTTTAATACCAACTTTTGATAAAGTTGCTTCTCAACCATTATAATTACCATTACCATTAGTAATTGCTTTTAAAATACTATCTTGTTGTTGATCAGAACAAGCTAAAACTGGCGTTACTATTCCACTACCAAAAGAAATAGTACCCATTAATGTTAAAATTTTTTTCATAATTATAATCATTCCTTAATTTATAAAATATCATATATAAATTGTAACTTATTTTTATTATTTTGCTATACACTATCTTCAAAATCTTTATAATTAATATTAATTTATATTAAAGGAATTGATAATATGTTTAAAATTTTATATACACTAGTTACTATTTCACTAGTCACTTTTACTAATTTAAGCCAAGTGAAAATAAATAATTATCATCATAAAGAAATAAAATCAGAAAATACTATCCTAAACGAACAAAGTTTAACCTTAGCTTTTGAAAGTGGAAATTTTTATAATTGAAATGAAAATGATTCAACTAATTCTATTGCTGGTATTTTTACAAATTCACAAGCACAATCTTATTTATTAAATAAGGATGGCACATATAATAATTTAGACTTACAAATTAGTAATTTTATTAGATTTGATGATAACTTAGGAATTGCTACCTTAAATAATTTTCATAAAAGTGATGATAGTAATTTTATTAATAATTCATTTTTAATGACTAAAAATGGTATTAGTGATGATGCTACTGCCATTGAAACTCCAAATCATACTTTTACTAACTTTGGTAATAATATCGTTAGTACCGATATTGGTGCTGACTTAATTAATACAGACGGAAAAGTAACTAACTTAGTTACTCCCTATCATTATGGAAAAGGTAAAACTAGTTTTACTACTATAAATGCTACTTTTGGCGTTTTTGTTGGTGGTGATCAAAATTCTTATATTCTAAAAGTTGATGGTAATATCAAACCAATTAATATTAATGTTCCTAATCCAATACTATTAAATTCTTTTGTTGCCATTAATGATAATGGTGGCATTATTCGTGATGTTAATGGGCAATTATTTTATTTAACAATAGATGATAATGGTAATGCTACAACAAAACCATTAATTATTAATAAGGAACCACTGTTTAGTACTACTACTGTTTTTTTTAGCAAGACTGGTAACAATCAAGGGATTTTAAACGTAAATCTCAAAAATAACTCCAAATTTTTTGGACAATCTTATCATTTAAGCATTACTTATAGTAATGATATTAAACTTACAAAAATTAATGAACATTATATGAATAATTTCATTTTACTTCATGATGGTTTAGGTGTTTTTATTGATGAACAAGAAATTGGCTATTTTGTAAATGAATTAGGTACTTTTACTAAAATTGGTTATTGTGCCAATTTCCAAAGAATAAATGATAATCTTGGTTTTATTAATAATAATACAAGTAAATTATTACTAAGTGATAGTAAAAATAACAATTGAAGTCGAATTAATACTATTAAATTTAATAAAACTAAAGATGAACAATTAACTAATTTTATTAATTCATATATTGATAAAGATAAAATCACTGCAGTTAATAGTACTAATAATTGAATTAGTAATAATAGTTTAATTTTAAATGTAACTAATGATGAGCTAAAAGATATTACTATTAATGATAATCAACCATTATTACCAAATATTAATAATAGTATTACGACTATTATTAATAGTAATTCTGAAATTAATATTAAATTTGAAGATGAAATAATAACTTACCATGTATTAATATATAATCAAAATATTTTGCCAACACTAGATAATAGTACTAATACTAATATTAAATATGTTGGAATAGTAAATAATAATTTATATGATATTAATAGCACTAATACTAATGACGGTTTTACAATTAATTTTAACTATGATAATACTATCCAATTTGTAAATATTATTACTATTGATAGTACTACTATGAATAAAATGAATTTATGAACATTAAAACCAAAAACTACTTTTAAATTAAATGCCAAAAGCAATAATAATGTATATTTACTACAAACTGTTAATTGAAATAATATTAGCAACTGACAATATTTTACTATTTATCATGGTAATAATTTACCTATTGTTGAATTTTGAACTACTGATACTGGTATAAAATTATGAAATGCTGCTTTAAAACTTAATTATACTTTTAAGGAACTAGAAAATATGAATGCAACAGAAATTAATAATCTAAGAAATTTAGCAGTTAATTGAACAATTAATGAAGCGCGTGGTAATACTTTAGGTTATATTATTTCTGGTTTTCTTAGTATTGGTTTCATTTTAACTATTATTGCTATTATTTATGATTGATACTTAAAACAACAATTTAAAAAAAAAGAATCTAACACAAAGACAAATGTGAATTAATACAAAATAACTGCTCTTTTATTTTTTTGGAATTAGGTTTATCATTTTCTAAACTATTTACTGCTTCAACATTAACTGATAAACTTAGTTCATTAGATTTCCGTCTTTCACTTTGTTCTTCTCTTATTTTTCTAACTCAAGAATTAAATGAATTAGCAAAACCTAAAAAATCAGTTTGTTTTACAAAACAATTACTTGGAACATAATATTCTTTTGTTTTTATATAAAACAAAAAATGTTCTAGAAATTTTCCTCATAAAAAAATTCCATCATTAAAAGGTTAATAAACAGCAAAATAATAAATAGTCTGTTTATCTACTTTTATTCCATTGGGAAATGTAAAATCAGTTAATAATTGTTGATTAGGTAAAAAATGTATAAAAATTTTCATTAAAACCTTTAGAATAAGGATTAACAAGTTCAAAAGTATGATGAATCAGACATAATTCATTCTTTAATCCTCTTTCATATCCTAAATTTTTATTTAATTTATCAAGAAATTCTTTAGTTTTATCCAATACATTTCCTCCACCTTCTTCATCTTGTTCAAAATCTTTGCCTTTTGCGCGACTATTAGGTTTTTTAAAAATTTTTTTAAAATATCTTTCTTTATAACCAACTGATCAACTATTTAGTTTAAATGCTGCAAATGAATTTGTAGGTATTCGTGGTTGATGATTTTTTATTGCATCATCTATTTCTCAACAAACCGCAAAAATATCATAATCAGGAATTATTGGTTTTTTTCTTTACAAATTTCTATTATTTCTTTTAAATCTCTATTATTTAAATTTTTAATATTATTTTCATCATCAAGCGCAAAAATATAATAAACATTATACATATTATTATTTTTTTCTTTTTCTAAATAAAGTACTATCTCATTTTTTTTATTTTTTGGTTGACAACATTTAACAAAAATTTTATCCAAAAAAAATTCAGCATCAATAATTCCAAATTTTTCCATGTTAACTAATAAAAAGAAAACATGTTCATTAGTAATTTTTAAAATAGTTTCATTATTTTTTAATTTTAAAGAAACAGGATTTATTTTATTATCTTTTTTATTTTTATTTAATTTTATTGAAAATTTCTTACAAAGAAGATCTATTTTTTCAGTTTGTGTTTCATTATCTTTTAATCCTATCTTACTTAAAAATGTTAACTCATCTAAAGAAATTATAAAGCCAGATTGTATACCTCAATCAGAACTTTTATTTTTAATACTTGATGATTTTGTTGGATATTTTTGTGGTAACAAATATTTAGTAATTGGATTAACGGGTCTTAAAATAATAACTACATTTTCTTCTTGAGCAGTTTTAACAAAACCTTGAAAGTGTTTCTCTAAAAATCCATTATTTTCACATTTTTCAACATTTTTATTAATATAAATTTCCATATTTTATTTTCCCTTCTTTATCTTATATATTTTTTACTTACTCTAATGCTATTTTTTCACATTTTGTATATGATTATCATATTTTAATAAATACAAGTACATTTTTTTCTTTTTAGATATTTTTTAATCGACAAAAATATTTTTTTCATAATATTATTTGGATATTTTTTTATTTTGTTAAAAAAAATATCCAAAATAAGTGTACACATTTTAATAATTAATTAAATAAATATACTTATTAAAATAAAAAAGCACTCTATTAAGAGTGCTTAAAACTTTAAACAATCAAACTCTTTTTTATATCAGTAAATATTTTTATATATAAATTAAAATTTATACTTTAATTATTTTTTATGTCACAAATATATAAAGTGAAACAGAAATAACAATTGAAAATATTGATAAAATTAAAAATAAAATACCTAAAACTAACATTTTATGTTTTTTACAAGCTATAATAGAATTAATTTGAATTTGTTCTGATAAATAGTTTTCTTTATTTTGTAAAATTCCTTCTCTAATACTATCGGATTTCATTTTTTGTAAATCTTTATAATACATATTAGAATTATTTGTTTTTACTTTATTAATTTTTTTAGGTTTACTTCTTGGAAAAATTGTTAAAATAAAAAATAAAAATGCTAAACATAAAAACATTACATATAAAAATACAAAAATAATTAAAAAACATGTTTTAATTGTTATATTACAACAATTTTCAATACTTTTAAATATTGGTATTCAGCCAAAAGACAGTCCTAAAAGAGCACCGGCAATAGCTGATAATATGCTAGCTTTTCCATCAAATCTTTCTATTTGTTTCTTAATTTCATTTAGTAAATTAACTTCATTATCATTCATTAGTTAAATTTCCTTTTTATTAGTTATTGCTTTAAATAAAAAATAAATTAAATTAATAATTAAATTTTATTTTTTTAATTTCTATTTCTTTAAACTTACATTTAAAAATTTAAATGTAACTAAAAAACAATAACTATTCTTATCTTTGAAGTTATTTTTATCAAGTTTATTTTTAATTTTGTTTTATAAAACATTATGATTATTTTTCGCAAACTTTGATAATTATTATTAACTATTAATAAAAAAAACTATCTAAAAAATAGTTTTTGGTTTTTTCAAACTAAGATTATTTTTATGGTTTTTGATAAGAAAATTTTTAAAAATTAGAACGTTTTATAAAAGCATATTCAATTAAATTAATATTTGACTGTAAGTTATTATTAATTATAAAATTACATTAATATTTTAATATTGTTAATAAAAATTGACTTTAATTATAAATTTACTTTTGTTAATATTTTTAAATACTATTTTGATAATAATTTAAAACATTAATAATTAATATATTTAAATATATTTAACAATAATTCTTTTACCATTTAACTCCAGAGATAGTATAACGTTTTTATTTTTTATGTTCAAATATCAATATCAAATTATATTTTGATAAGTTTATTTTTTATTAATTTAATATTATATTTTATATAAAAAAATAAAATTATTAATTATTTACGACATACTATCAAATAAATAATTAAGTATTTCTAATTATTTTTATAACTTAAAATATTATATTTAAATAAATTTTAAATAGGATAATAGTAATTTTTATAATTCTTTTTTTAATAAAATACTTAAATATTTAAACCATTTTCTTTAATGTTTTTTATTATTTTCTAATATTTTAAGTTTATAAATATAATTAATTATAAAGAAATATTATTTTTTTCAATAACGAAAGTAGATACTGTATCTTCTTTATTGATATCTAATACTACTGTTGCAAAAAAACTTCTTGTAACTGATTCACTATTTCTTTCAATAAATTGATCAAGCGCCTTTTGTACTTCTGATATTTTTAACAAACTTACATATAATTGTTCAGCATTACCTTTCAATAATAAACAATTTAAAAAACTCTTTTGTATATTATCTGTGATTTTCATTTTGTTTAAATTAAAAATTGTATTAAGTAATATACTATTTTCGGTTTTTTCAATATTTTGAGCAAAATAATTAGATATACCTTTATATTTTACTTCTAAATTTTTATAAAAATGATTCATTATCTGAAAAAGATTTTTTTTACTAATAATTTCCTAAGGAAATAACTCTTTTAATAAGTCAAATCATTTTAATTCTGTAATTTTTAAATCTTTTTTTTCATTATACTCTGACTTCATTTCTTTTCCTACTTTCTTTAATTTTCATTAACTCTAAATAAAATAAACCATTGTCGTTTTTAAACGACAATGGTTTATTTTACACTAGTAATTAATTGATATCATCATAATATAATTATTAAATTAAATATACTAAAATTTAATAATTTTTCTATATTAAGTATGGATTATACTTTGAGTATCTTCCTTAACACAATCATTAATTTTAACATCATAACTATTAAATAAATTTTCATAATCAACATTAAATGGCTCTATTAATTGGTTTTTACTAGAAAAACGAGTAATTAATAAGTGCAAATAATGATGATCATTATTTGCACTTAAAGTTTGTTCATAATAAGCGAACCGTTCTTTATACTTAAATTGAATTGCTAATACTTTAAAATTCTGTGATAAATAATTACGAACATCTTTAATATACTCTAACTGTTCTAATAAAATTTTACTATCATTAAATTCTTTGATACCAAAATAATGAGCAATCTTAGCGATACTTTTATCATTTAAAGTTTGTAATAATTTCATTGTTTATTCAAATGATATAACTTCTATTAAACTGCGTATTGTTCGTGATTTTAAAATACCACTTTTATTATATTTATTATAACCAGCACGAATCAAACCTAAAGCTGTTTTTATTTGAGCTAGGTGTTCTGGATTAAGAAAAGTAGCATTATCTAAATTTTGAACATTATCATTAAAAAGTTGATGTAATAAAGCATTTTTTAAATAATTTTCAATCATTAAAAAATGCTTTAAATACAATAAACGTAAATCAATGTTTAATAATAATAAATCTTTAAGTTGATGTTGAGGATAATTACGCTTTAATAATTATAAATATTTTTCTTCAACAATATTTTCTTCAAATCATTCTTCATTTAATAACATGTAATTCACTCCTTAAATAAACTAACCTCTAATTTTATAAATACCAACGCGAATAGAAGAATTTTCAGATTCTTTTGTTTCACTTTTATTATCTACTTCTTTTTTTCTTCGTAACAACTCTTTTTCAATAAAGTCATCAACGTTCATATTGGTACTTTGATAAGTAGCAGTTCAATCAAAAGTTTTATTAGTAAAGTTATTTTTAGGTTTATTACTATCTTTAAAAAATTCTTGTACTTCTTGATTCATAAATGCTTTTTGCTTACGTTTACGTGAAAATAAATTAGTAAAAAATTTCTTAAAATTAAAAATTGATCAAAACTGACGAAAATTAATAGTCATTGCTAAACCAAAAATTAAAATTGATGAATACAATAACGAATAACCGATAACTCGTAATACAAAACTATAATCTGTGAAATTATATGTTGGTGGATATTTATCAAAGAAATAAAGACATCCAAATAATATTACTGCTAAAATTGGAATAATTAACACTAAAGTATTTTGAATAATAAAACGTAAATCACTATTATACGTCAAATGTTTTCAAACATAAACTCAGATTGAAATTAAACGACAAACTCAACCAATACAACTTGATAAAAGAATCATATATAAACTTAATGATAAATATTGATAACTTTGATGTTTTCAACCTAAATTTGATAGTATTCAACCCAAAATAACACCTAAAACAAGATTGATTATTGATTGAATATATGAACCTCAAATTGTTTCTTTGTGTTTTACAGTAGCATTTACAATAACTTTTCCTGGTTCGGTTGCCACTTGAATTGTATTTTTTAAAGATAAAAGTAAAATAAATCATGGTTGTGACAAAAATAAATTAATAAAAAGATTTTTTGAAGAATCAAAATTACCATCATAATTATTAATATTTGTAATACTTAAAGCAGACACTAAATATTGAGTAATAATAAATTGATTAATAAATAAAAAACCAGCAATCATATAAGCATATAACTCAAATTTAGTATACACAGTTCATCTAATTCGCCCACTTTTGGCAATTCAATATCCAAAAACTTCGCGAAAAGAACTAATTAAAATTAAAGCAATTGAGCGCATCGTTGTAGCAATAATAATATAAATAGTGTAAATTGATGTTGTTGTCAGTGATAAAAATAAAGTAATTAAAATAATATCAATGTTAGAAATAATCATGTCAGGTAAACGATTCAGGGCTACTCATCACGATTGTTTTAGCATCCTTTTTTGTTGTGTTCATTTTTTATGTTGTAATCATGGATATTCAATTTTAATAACGATAAAAGTAACAAATGCTTTTAATACACCACAAACAAAATAAGCAAAAAAAGGAATATACATATCTATCGGTTTACCATCAGACTTTCTAATAACTAATAACGTCATTAGTAAAATATACATAATAATCTCTGAAAAAATAAAAATTAAACGATTTAAATAACCTTTTTGATCAGCTTGAATTAAATTTTGATAAGCACCACTAAAATAAAAAAAGATTAATTCACGTGATCCTAAAGAAATAATAATAAGTACTACTTGTCAAAAAGGAATTTCCATATCTAAACCAATTTCTGGTAAATGAACACTAGCTAATCCTAAAATAAAACCAGCACTGACAAGAATAATTAAATATATTCTTCCTGAATGATGATAATTTTTTCTTGTCGTATTAATAATATCGTTGACGGTTTCATAATCATCATTTTGTAACGGACGATATAAAGAAAAAATGGTAATTAAACCAAGTCCTCCTTCTGTCAAACTAAGGTAAGTCAAAAAAGAAATAATAACACGAATTAAACCATTAATTTTTTCACCGTATGCTAAACCAGTAACATAAAGAAAAGTTAACTGTAAAATAGAGATAACAATTGTCATGATAACACCAACAATTGTATTAAAAATACCTTTTTTAGTTGTCATTACTTCACCCAATCTATATAAATAAAACTAATTTTGTTTTTTATTTAAATATGTTAACAACCCAAAATTAAAAGTTCAATATTATTAATCACTATTAAAAATAAAAAATAGCAAAAAAATAAAAATGTAATCTATATATTAGTATATATTAATTTTATCATTTTTCTTTTTTAATCTGTTTAATTAAATCTGTTTTTAAATCTTTTATTATAAAATTTTGATCATTCAAATAAGTAAATGGTTCTTCTAAATCATTAAATGACAAATAATAAGCAAATAATGCAATTTTATTAGGGGTAACTATTGTTGACCCATACTTAGTGTCACCAACAATTGGCAAATTTAAAAATTGTAAAGTACTACGAATTTGATGTTTTCTACCAGTAACTAATTGACACTCAACTAAAGTAAAGTCTTTAGTATTAAATATTGGTGTAAAGATGGTGCTACAACTTTTACTTTGTTCACTTGGTTCAATTGAAAATTTCATTTTCATTGTTAACTCATCATGAGTAATATAACCAGAAATATTTAATTTTTTAGTTAATTGATCAGAACAAATAGCCAAATATTTTTTAATAATTTGACCATTTTTATTAGCATTATGAAGTGCGTTTTGTGTCATTTTATTTTTTGGATAAATAATTAAACCCTTAGTTAGTTTATCTAAACGATACTGATGACTAATATTAAATGTTTGCTCACGTTTCTTCTTCGGGTATTTTTGTTGTAAATAATATTTTACCATGTTATCTAATCAAGAACCATATGGTTGGTGGACAACAATATTATGATCTTTATTAACAATTAAAAAATTATCATCTTCATAAAACAATTCAATTGGTGCTTCTTTAGTAATTTTTTCTGGTTTATAGTTAACAACTAAATTACTTTCATAAATGACTACTAAATCATTTTCTTGTAAGCGATATTTAAAATCAATAGTAGTTTTATTATTAACTCTGATTTTTTTTGTTCTAAATAAACGATAAATTTTTGACAGTGGTAGTGTTTTAAATACTTTTTTTAAATAATTAATTAAAGTTTGATCAGCATCATTGGCAGTAATTGTTAAGGTAGTCATAATTTCTCCTTTTAATTTTTATTAATAAAAACAGAAATAGTTGCAATTAGATTAGAAAAAGCATGTAAACCAATAGTATATGTAGTATTACCCCGTGTCATTATAAATAATAAGGGTAATATAATACTAAATCCTAAATAGCCAATAATATTATTTCAATCACCACTATCCATAACATGCATTGATGGGAAATAAATTAATGAAGTTGCATATGCTAATCAACGATAACGAACAATGGTAAAAGTACCATGACGATATGATATTTCTTCATTAATTGGAGCAATAAAAATAGTACTAAGAACTAAAACAAAAATGCCATACGGACTATTCATTAATAAGTTTAAAACATCTTGATTTTTTGAAGTATTATTACTTGTTAACATATTAAATTCACTAAATTTAGGAATTATGTTGAAAATAATATTTAAAATAGTACCAATAACAGCAAAAATGGTAACTCAAGTTATTAAATCTAATTTTGCTTCTTTTAAAGTAGTAATAATTCTCTCACGTAATGATCTACAAAATAATAATACTAAAATTGATCCTAACAATTGAAATAACTGTTGAATTAAAAATGTAGTAGCAAGCGAAGTTACATCATCATCTTTACCACTAATAACTTTTGTTGCAATAAAAAATAAAAGAACAAATACTACACTAATAAAACCAAATACACTATGACTATAAGCAGCCCACCCTCCTTTTTTAATCATAGTTTCTCAATCAATACCAAGTGAAAAAACTAAGCCAAAAATTGGCAATAAACTAAAAATAAAAAGACTAAGAAATGAACTTTGACTAGTATCTTTTACAGCATAAGTTTCGATTAAACTATAAAGAATTGGAATTATAATAAAAGATATAAGATAAATTATTGTTAGAGTTCAACTTGCTGTTTTGAAATTAAAGTTATTTATGTCATCACAACTAAGTGATTTTGAAGTAAATTTATCAATAAATGATTGTTTTTGTTCATTTTTTTCTAAATTATTACTATTAATGTCATCAGTTTGGTTTACATTAATTCTACGTATGATATCATTGTTGTGAGAAACATTAATTTGATTAAATTTTTTATTAAACATGTATAAGTAATGCACGAAAAATTTCACCCTTTGTTAGTAAAATTAGTATTTAATATTAATTTTAGTATAACATATAGTGAGAAATCTTGTAATATAATAAACTTGTAATTTTACATTAATTTATTATAATGCAATGCAATATTTATATGTAAAGAGTTTAAAAAGAAAAGGAGGATAGAAAAGAATGCCTAAATACAAGATTAATATTATCGATTTACCATATAATTATGATGCTTTAGAACCTTATATTTCACAAGAAACAGTTAAACATCATTATAAAGAACTTCATAAGAAATATTTAACTTCTTTAAAATTAGTGATGGATAAACATCCGAAAGTTTTTTCTGATTATAATCTTGAAACTAAAGGGGAACTAAATCGTTTATTAAGTAATTATTGTAAATTAGAATATATATGTGAGGATAAAAAAACTTGTAATGTAAAAAAATTACAAAGTAGCATTCGACAATTTGGTGGGGGAGTAATTAATCATAATCTTTTCTTTTCACTATCGGGGAAAAATAAAGGTTTTAATGAAAAATCAGCTATTGGTAAAGCAATCATTAATCGCTTTGAATCTTATGAAAAATTTGAAGTTGCTTTAACAAAAACTGCCATGGATATTTTTGGAAGTGGTTGAGCATGATTAGTAATTGATAATAATCGTACATTAAGACTATACAAAAGTTTTAATCAAGACAATTCATGATTATTGAACATGTACCCATTGATCGCTATTGATGTATGAGAACATGCACATTATCTACAATATAAAAACGAACAAGAGAAATACTTACAAGCATTATTAAAAGTTATCAATTGAGAACAAGTAAATAATAATTATCAAGAGTATTTAAATGAAAAAAATAAAAAATAAGTAAAAAAGAACTCAGTTGAGTTCTTTTTTTTATAATATTATTAATATTAATATTAATCTAAGATAAGTTATTTTTTAGAAGAATTTTTGGAAGAAATATCAACAATTCTAGTTTTTTTAATTTCTGCTTTTTTTTCTATTTTGATTTTTTCAACATGTTTTTTAAAACCACATCGATTACAATTCAATTGAATATTTTTTGCTTCTAAAAATTCGGCAATTAAAATAACCCTACCACAACGATGACAAGCAAAAGCATTTTCTGGCTTTTGTGCTAAACGAACAGATGCATATGTATCTTTCATAACTTACTCCTAACTCATATAAAATTAAAGTAATTATTTTTAGTTTTAATACTATACTTAAAAGTTATCAAAGGTTAATATTAAAAAATGTGTCTAGTTATATACAAAAAAAAATTTAAGTCAAATAAACTTAATAGGAGTTTAAAAACAAAATAATTAATTAGTCATTATTTTTTAATACTAATTTTATTATAATCATTTTTTTAAAAAAATGTATATTATTATTTATTTATTTTATTTACATTACTAAATTATACTTTTATAAAACAATATTACAATTAAAGTAATAATTAATTTATAATTAATTATGTCTTATTAACAAACCAATTAGGGGAGAAAGTAATATGAGTAACAAAAATAATGATATTAAAATTGAAATAATACAATTAAGAAACCAAATTAAACAATGAAATTATGAATATCATGTTTTAGATACACCTACTGTTAGTGATGAACTTTATGATAGCGCCTATCATAGATTAGTAAAATTAGAAGAACAATATCCCCAATTTAATAGTAATGATTCTCCAACTAAAACTGTTGGTTATAAACCAATTAATTCTTTAACAAAAATTTTTCACCAACAACCAATGCTAAGTTTGGGTAATGCCTTTAACTATGAAGATTTACTAAAATTTGATCAACAAATTAAAAAAACATTATCAGAAAATAACATTGAATATGTTTGTGAACTAAAAATTGATGGTCTATCAATTTCCATAACTTATGAAAAAAGAGAATTAAAAACTGCTGCTACCAGAGGTGATGGAATTGCTGGTGAAGACATTACCAATAATATTTTGACAATTAAAACAATACCAAAAATAATACCAATTAATTCTAAATTAGAAGTAAGAGGAGAAATATATTTAAGTAAAGAAGAATTTAATCGCATTAATGAAAAACAACAACAAAACTTACCACTCTTTGCTAATCCTCGCAATGCTGCAGCTGGTACTATTCGTCAACTTGATATTAATATTGTTAATTCAAGAAAATTAGATGGTTTTCTTTACTATTATATTAATGCTACTAATGATAATATTAAAACCCATGAACAAGCATTATTTACCTTACAAAAATATGGTTTCAAAATTAATGAACAATGACAGTTATGTAAAAATATTGAAGAAGTATGAACTTATATTCAGAAATATGAAAAGTTAAGAAATACATTACCATATGAAATTGATGGTATTGTCATTAAAATTAATGATCTAACCAGTTATGATATGTTAGGAAGAACTAATAAGGCACCAAAATGAGCAATAGCTTATAAATTTCCTGCTGTTACTAGTGTTACTAAACTTTTAGATATATTTCCAACTGTTGGTAGAACAGGAAAAATAACCTATAATGCTAGATTACAACCAGTGATAATTGCTGGTACTACCGTTACTTTTGCCACACTTCATAATGGTGATTATATTATTAATCGTGATTTACGTATTAATGATTTAGTAAGTGTTAAAAAAGCTGGTGATATTATTCCAGAAGTAATTGCACCAATTATTAGTAATCGTCAAATAAACAATATTATTTTTAAAAAAGTTATCCATTGTCCGGTTTGTAAAACAAAATTAGAACAAGTTCCGCCAGAAGTTGATCAATTTTGCATTAATAGTGACTGTCCATCACGAATTATTAAATCATTAATGCACTTCTGTTCAAGAAATGCTATGGATATTATTGGTTTAAATGAAAAAATATTATTACGTTTTTTAGATTTAAAATGAATTAAAACTATTAGTGATATTTACAATTTAGTTAATTTACGAAAAGAAATACTATCATTACCACGTTTTGGTGAAAAATCTTTCACTAATCTTGCTAATTCAATTATTCTATCAAAACAAAATTCCTTAGAAAGACTTTTATTCGGTTTGGGAATTCGCCATGTTGGTCAAAAAACAGCAATTATTCTTGCAAAAAAATATTTAACTTTAAATAACTTAATGGAAGCAACCTTTGATGATCTAACTAATACTAATGAAATTGGTCCAACAATCGCTACTAGTGTTATTGATTATTTACTTAATCCTACTAATCAACAACTAATTAATAACTTGCAAAACTTTAAACTTAACTTTAATTATTTACAAAAAAACCAATCACAAGTATTGAATGGTAAAACTTTTGTCTTAACAGGAAATTTAACTAAAAGTCGTAACGAATTCATTGAATTATTAAATAACTATGGTGCTAAAATTACCAATACTATTAGTAATAATACTTCTTATTTAATTGTTGGAGAAAATCCAGGAAATAAATTAGCACAAGCACGCAAACTTAATGTTAAAATTATTAATGAAGAACAATTACAAAATTTATTGAAAGAGGTAGCAAAAAATGGATAAAATCGAAAAGAAAATGACAACAAAAATGCTACATGAATTTGCTAACGAACTTATGTTCAATTTAAGTGAAGAACAATGTGAAAATCTTTTACTAGAATTTAAAGCTATTGAAAAACAAATGGAAATTGTAACAAATATTAATACAAATGATATTGAACCTTTAAATTACCCATTTCCTATTATTAATAATTTATTACGTTCTGATAATGTTGGAGCTAATTTAACGTCTAAAAGTTTTTTAAATATTGCTCCAGAAGTTGAAAATAATTACATTAGTATTAATCAGGTGATTAATCATGAAAATTAATTACCATCAACTTTCAATTCGTCAACTTCATGAATTATTAAAAACAAAAATACTTACTCCAGATCAATTAACTAAATTAGTATACAAACGATTAGAACAATTCAAAAAATTAAATGCTGTTGTTACTTCACTAGAACAAAATGTCATTAAACAAACAAAATTAATTACTGAACAAGAAATTAATGATAATTTATTAGCAGCAATTCCATTTGTAATGAAAGATAATATTGCTACTATTAATTTCTTAACAACAGGTTCATCAAAAATTCTTGCTAATTTTATTCCTAATTATGACAGTACTGTTAATATGTTATTAACAAATAATAAAGCCATTAATATAGCTAAAACTGCTCTTGATGAACTAGGAATGGGTGGAGATGGTTTATATGCAGCTACTGGTCATGTCTTAAACCCTTGGAATTTAAAACATATCACTGGTGGTAGTTCTAGTGGCAGTGCAGCTTTAGTCGCTGCTGGAATTGTACCATTTGCTTTAGGAACAGATACTGGTGATTCAATACGTAAACCTGCCGCTTATTGTGGTATTGTCGGTTTTAAACCAACGTATGGTTTAATTTCACGAAATGGTGTTTTTCCTTATGCTCCAAGTTTAGACACAGTTGGTATATTTACTAATCATGTCGAAGATATTGCCATTGTCTTGGATAGTATTGCTTTATTTGATGAACAAGACTTTACTAGTGTTCAAAGTAAAGAAAAAGACTATACTAAAAACTTAAATCAAAATATAGAAGGTAAAAATATTGCTATTTTAAATTATAATGATTATCAGTGAAATGATATAGTTAAATCTAGTTTTAATGAAGCAATAAAGCATTTAACTGATGGTGGTGCAAAAGTTCAACAAATTGAATTTAATAAAGAATTATTACAATCTTTATTACCAGTCTACATGATTATTTCTTTTGCTGAAGCAACCAGTTGCCATGCAAATCTAACTGGTATTAATTTTGGTGTCCGTAAAAATGGTAAAAATTATCAAGAAGTTATGACAAATTCACGAACATTTGGTTTCGGTGATATGGTAAAACGCAGATACATTATTGGTGCATATGCTTTATCTGAAAATCATCAAGAAGAATTATTTAACAAAGCTAAAAAAATAAGAAGATTAATTGTTGAACATTTAAATACTATCTTTAAAAAATATGATGCTTTCATTATTATGCCAAATATTAATCCAGCTCCAAAAATTAAAGATGTATTAGAACAAAAAAAAGTTATTAAAAGTGAACATGATTATTTAGAAGATTTACTACTACTTTCTAACTTAAATGGTGGACCAAGCATTAATATTCCGTTAACTACTGTTAATGGTTTACCGATTGGTTTTAATATTAATGGTGCACCTTTCAATGATCAAGTTATATTGAATATTGCTTCATTTTTAAGTAAAAAAATTAATTTTAATAATAAACTACTAGGTGATGATCATGAATAATAAATATGATATTGTAATGGGTATCGAAATCCACTGTGAATTAAAAACTAAAACTAAATTTTTTTCCAACGCCGCCAATACTTTTGGTCAAAAACCAAATACTCAAATTAATGCCATTGATTGTGGCTATCCAGGAACATTACCAACAGTTAATCAAACTGTTATTATAATGGCAATTGAAACATGTACTGCTTTAAAAATGAATATTGATCCACTATTACGTTTTGATCGAAAAAGTTATTTTTATCCCGATTTACCTAAAGGTTATCAAATCACACAATTTTTTCATCCAATTGGTACAAACGGTGAATTATCAATAGTTGTAAATAATGAAGAATTTATTGTTAACTTTGAACGCTTACATATTGAAGAAGACACAGCAAAACAAATTCATAATAATAAAAAAACATTACTAGACTATAATCGAGCAGGAATTCCCTTATTAGAAATTGTTACTAAACCAATTTTTAACACAAGCGAACAAGTAGTAGCATATATTAATACTCTACGTCAATTATTAATTCATTTACAAGTTAGTGATGCTAAAATGAATGAAGGTTCATTACGATGCGATATTAATATATCGTTAAAACCACATGGTAGTGATACTTTAGGTACCAAAGTTGAAATTAAAAATTTAAATTCTACACATAATATTACTTTAGCAATAAATGATGAAATTAATCGTCAAACTAATATTTTAAATAAAAAACAAAAAATTAATCTTGAAACTAGAAGATTTGATGAAAAAACTAATAAAACCGTTAGCATGCGTAGCAAAGAAAATAAAATTGATTATAAATACTTTCCTGAACCAAATATTTTTCCAATTCAACTAGACGAAAAATGAATCAAAATGATTGCTAAAAATCTTCTTGAATTGCCTAAACAAATAATGGAAAGATTAAAAAAACAATACAATTTACCAACAAAAGATATTAATTTATTAATTGACAAAGTAGAAATATTAACTATTTTTGAACAAACAGTTGCCATTAATAATTTAACATTACCTACGTTTAATTATTTAGTAGGTCCTGTGCAAGCTTATTGTAATATTAATAACATTACTATTAAAAACAGCGAACTTACTGCTAATAATCTATCACAATTAGTTAGTCTAGTTTATGAGCAAAAAATTAATGATAAACAAAGTAAACAGTTATTAAATGCAATTATGATTAATAGTGAAAAAAGCCCTACCGATCTTATTAGAACATTAGGTATTACTTTAGTAAGTGATAGTAATGATTTAGAAAAAATATTAATCACAATTTTAAAAGCAAATGAAAACATGATTACTATTTATAAAGTCAATCCAGAAAAAGCATTAAAATTTTTTATGGGTGAATTAATGAAACTAACTAAAGGACAAGCAAATCCACAAGTTTCTAAAGAAATATTAAAAAAATTGATTGAAAACTAATTATAGTTTTCAATCAATTTTTAATTATGAATTTTTATATTATACTTTGAATATTTTTATTATCAATTATATACTAATATTTTATTTAAAATTTACATCTTCAATTAAATTTTCTTTAATTACTAAATCATCATTTGTCTTATTAACAATTAATGAATATTTTAATAAAATATTTGTTTTTATTCTTTTAAGTAACTTTCTTAATTTTAATTAAAATTATTTGTTGGTCTTAAAAATTGTAATGACATTGTTAAATTATTAACTAATGTTTTATTTGTCAATTCTGGTTTATTTAATTAGATAGTTATTGTTTGATCATTAATATTTCTTTGATTCAAATTTGATTCATTATTTTTTTGTTGTAATTGTTGTATCTTTTCATTTAATTCATTACTTTTTTGTTGTAATGTTTGCATTTGAACATGTAATTCATATTGTTTAATTTCTAAATTAGTAATTTGTTTTTCTAAAGATGCTATTTTAAAATTTGCTTTTTTTGGTATTTCTAAAAGAACTTTAAAATTAGTAAGTTTATTATTTTGATAATCAGCTTTTAATTCTTTTTCTAATTTATCTTTAATATCTTCAGTATTTTCTTTTAATTTTGTCTTTTGATTCTCTATCAAGATATTTTTTTGTTTTAACTTCTGCTGTTGTTTTTGTAAAAATTTTATGTCCCTATCAAAAATCTCTTTTCATAAAAGTTTTATTTTACTATTTAAAGTTAGTAAATCGCTTTCTGCTTCTATCAATTTACTATTAAAATAAACTCTAAACATTTATACTTTTAATAAAATTTTCTTTAAATGTTTTTTAGAAAAATTATCTTTTTCAATTTGTTTATTAATAAATAAATTTAATACTTTTATTTTTTTAAAATTAATAAAATCTTCAAGTATTTTTGGTAAAAAGATTTCTTTTAAAGTAGTTAATTAAAAATTATATGAATAATTATTTATTCCATCATTTAATTCTAAGATTAAGGAATTTGTTCAATCTTCAATAATTTTAAGTGAATCGAATTTCCCTTTTAGAATTGGTATTTTTTTATCCAAATATTTTATTTTATATTGTGTTCATTTATTACTAAAAAATAAATATAATTGTCCATTGTTCTTCATCCTTTACATAAAATTATTATTTTAAATACTAAATAAATAAATTTCCTTTAATTTAGTAAATCATTAAATATTTATAGATATCATCTCTAGTTATTTCAAAATTAGATTCTATTAATATTCTTTACTTATACTTTTGATATTTTTTCCTTTTAAATACTATTACTAATTACTTTACCATTGACATTAGAAAATATCTTATTTTCTGACATGTCTAAAATGATATTAATAATCTCGGTCGTTTTAGGTATCTCTGGTCTTTCAAATATCTCAATTTTAGTATTAACAACATCAAAGAAATCATTAATATCAATAATCTAGGGCATTTTAGGTATCTCTGGTCTTTCAAACATATTAGTTTCAATGTTATTAATACCATTAGATAAATCATTAACGTTAAATATATCTGCCTTGTGTACTATTTCTTGTTCTTCATTACTTTTAGTTACTGGCATTGGTACGATGTTAGAAAGCATTATCGTATCATCAACTTTTTGCTTTACTATTACTGTCGCATATTTTGTTTTAATATCTTTTGAATTTTTGCAAATTTGAGTATCATATCACTCTATATTACTTTGAGTATGTTCTTTCATTTTTTCTTTATTTTTTTGGGACCATCTTTGATAAGATTCTCGTTTTCTTGCTTTCACTTCAGGCCTTTGAGCATATTTTAATTTTTTAGTTCCAACCTCAGGTTTTTGGTTATGTTTCGGTATTCTTTCTTTGCTTAAATTTTTTTGAATACTTTGAATTATTTTAAAAATTTTTTCTATTTTTTTAATTAGTACTTTCTTATTTTTTTCCATTGTATACATAATATTTTCCTTTCAAAAAATAAAAAAAACCTATTTACTTTAAAAAATAAAGCAATCGGTTAAAAACTTATATTTAGATTAAAACATATAATTTTTATTACAATGATAATACATTAAGGAAATTATCCCCACATGTACTAGTGTGGAGGAAAAAATGAATTAAAATGAATTCAATAGCATATTTCAAAATGAAAACGATTTTTTGAAATATATAGTGAAGTTGAAAGTAATGAAATGTATCAGGTGTGCTTCTTCTAGTTTGAATACTTCTGATTTAAAAAGAATAAGATGTTTGAAATGTCATCAAACATTTAGTATTCTTCATGACACCATTTTTCACAAGTCACAAACACCTTTGACATCTTGGTTTTATCTCATCTTTAGATGAATAAACACAAAGCATGGTATACCATCAACAGATGTTGCAACGGAATTGGGTGTGACATATAAAACAGCTTGAAGAATGGATCATGAAATCAGAACTAGAATTTGGAATCAAGATGCAGGGTTCATTGATGATGGTACAGCACAGATGGATGAAATGTATCTTTCACATGTAGGTTTTAAAAAACAAGGATCTTCCTTGTTGAATAAAACCTTGATTGTTGGAGTTTATGATAAAACCAGCAACAAAATAATTGTGAAAGTATTGAAAAAAGCAGATGAGAAAAATCTTTTATGATTTGCATTGAAACACATTTCTACTGGGTGTTGTCTATTTACGGATTATTGGAAGGGATATGGAAGTTTCAAAAACTTCTATCACAAACATGAAATCGTAAATCATGAAGTTGGGTATGTGTCATCAACAGGTGTAAACACAAACCAGATTGAATCTGCATGAAAACACATCCGACGAACTTTTCGAACACACATAAAAGTTTCAAAACACAATATTCATTTATATGCAAAAGAAGCTGCATATAAATTCAATAAGATACCTATTTTTGAAACTATAATTTTGTGTTTGATTTAGATACATGTGGGGATAATTTCCTAGATAGGCTTTTATCTTCATTTATGTGATAAAATTTAAAAATAGTACATAAAAGGATAAAAGCCTACATTAATATTTCTAAAAATAAAAAACATTTTTTTTATAATTAATTTTCTTTTTTTATTAGTATTTTTTTCTTTCTTAACTTCCTTTTTCTTTAATTTTTTATTTTTTTTCTTTTTCTTATTTCTTCTGAATCAATTTCAAAATGAACGCTTTTTCTTTACCGTTTTAATAATAGTAGGCTCAAATATTTTATTAGTATCACCAATTGAAAAATCATTACAAACAGAATTAATATTTTCATTAGAACTAATAAATAATAGTTCATCATTTACCATTAATATTTCATTTCTGCTAGGAATAATAACTTTACCATGACGTTTAATCGCAACTAAGTTAATTTTATAATTGCTAGGAATTTTTAAAGTTTCTAGTTTTTTATTTGTAAACTTAGTATTTTTAACAATTACATTAGCTATTGAGTACTTTTCATCAACTGCAGTTAAATCTATTCCTAATTTTCAAATAGCACGATATGCAGTTTTCTTACCGGCTTCTGTTTCAGATAAAATAATATTAGTAATACCAATTGCTTCTAAAATTATTTGGTGAGTACTAACAACAACTTTAGCAATAAGATTAAGTGATGATAATGTATTGTGTTCACGATGAATTGCTAAAACATGAACAGTAGTAACAATTGAAGCTGCTAAATCAGAACCAATAGCAATAATAATATTTTGCACTTTATGAATTCCAGCATCATTTAATGCATCACGATTAGTCGAATCTAAAATTAAAGTTTCAGAAGTTATTGATGAAACTAATTGACAACGGTCTTCTCTTTTATCAATAGTTAATGTAATTTTACCTAATTATTCTAAATTTTTAACAACTGAAATTCCGAATTTACCTAAACCAATGACACAAAAATCATTTTCTGATGAAGACATCTATATTCTTCTTCCTTAAATAATATTTACTTAAATAATATTTACTTAAATATGTTATATTATACTAAATTATAAACTAATTCTTAAAATATTGGTATTTTACATTTAAAACTAATATTTAATAGAAATGACTATAGTATAGTATAATAATAAAAGAAAATGTTATTTTAGGAGTTTTTTGATGCTATCTAAGGTTAATTATCGTAGTGTAAAAAATATTTTTAAAATTATTTTTGTTGGTAAAACCCTTCCCCGACAAATGTTTAATTTATATTTTTTCACTTTATTAGTTGGAACAATACTTTTAATGACACCAATTGCCACAACAAAAGGACAATGAAACTTTTGCCTGCCCTTTTTACTGCTAGTAGTGCGTTTTCTGACACTGGTTTAACAGTAAAAAGTACTGCTAATGATTTTACTTTATTTGGTCAATTTATTATTTTAATTTTAATTAAATTTGGTGGTATTGGTTTAATTACAGTTAAACTAGCAATATTATCATTATTTGTATTTAATCGACATACTAGTTTAAGAGAAAGATTACTAATGCAAGGTGAACGTGGTTCTAATAAATTAGGAACGACTATTGATTTATTAAAAATTGGTATTATTGTTATGACAATTACTGAATTTTTGGGAGCAATTGTTTTATTTTTATATTTTTATTTTGTGCCTATCTCAGGAATAGAATATGGTCTAAACAATAATACAGGTTACTATAATCACATACTATTAGCATTATGATCGGGAATTTTCCACTCAATTTCTGCTGTTAATAACGCTGGATTTAATATAGTTGGTATAACTTCATTAGAACCTTTTCAGAGTGATTATTTTGTGCATTGAATTTTTATTATTGAATTTGTAATTGGTGGAATTGGTTTTCCTGTTTATTATGATTTATATCATTGAATTAAAAGTAAAACTCATGGTAAAAAATTTAGATTTAGTTTATTCACTAAACTAACATTAATAAAATATTTTTTAGTTGCGATATTGGGTGTTAGTAGTGTTATGTTTATTGAATATTTTTCACGTAATGTCATAACTCCGTCAAGGCAAGAGCCCATTTTTAAAAATTTATCGACATCTGATGCAATTATGGCTGTTTTTAATACAATGTCAACAAGAAATGCTTGATACTATACAGTTGACTTAAATAAATTTCACCTTGCCTAACAAATGATCCAATCATTAATGATGTGAATTGGTTCTTCACCAGCAAGTACCGCCGGAGGAATTAGAACGACAACTTTAGCAATTATTATTTTAACAATTTTTAATATTGCACGTGGCCGTAATGATGTTTTTGTATTCAAGCGTAAAATTCCTAATCAAACTGTTCGTATGTCATTTATAGTCGGTACACTTGGTTTTATTTTAGTTTTTGTATCAGTAATGATTATCACAAATGAAAATGTTTTTATAACAGATAATTCTGATATGACCTTTGCGCAAGTAATTTTTGATGTTTCAATTGCTTTTGGAACAACAGGACTTTCATTATTTGATAATTCCAAATTAGGTATTTTTAGTCAACTTAGTTTAATTTTTGTCATGTTTGTGGGACAATTAGGAGTATCAACTACTGTTCTTGCTTGAAGTGATCGTAAATCAAAACCAACGATAAGTAGAGTTGAAGAAAATGAATTAATTAAATTAAGAAACGGTGAACACATATGATAAAAATTTTAGATGGTAAAATAATTGCCCAGCAAATTAAAGCAAAAATTAAATCACTAACAATAACTATTACTAATCGTAAACCTAAACTAGCAGTAATAATTATTGGTGAAGATTTAGCATCACAAATGTACGTACGAACTAAAATTAAAGCATGTCAAGAATGTGGTATTGATGGACAAGTATTTTCACTAACAACAACAGTAACACAAAAAGAAATAATTAATAAAATTGAACAATTAAATAGTGACAATAATATTGATGGAATTTTAGTACAATTACCACTACCAAAACATTTAGATACATTAGCAATTATTAATAGCATTACTATTAATAAAGATGTTGATGGTTTAACAAATATTAATGCCGGAAGATTATTACAAGGTGATAAAAAAGCAATGTTACCTTGTACAGTAAAAGGTATTTTAAAATTACTAAATCACTATCAAATTCCCATTTCTAAACAAAATATTACTATCGTTAATGATAGTAATATTGTTGGTAAACCATTGGCTTTATCATTAACTAATATGGGAGCAACTGTTAGCATTGTTCATAAATTAACTAAAGACTTAACTATTTATACTAAAGAAGCTGATATCATTTGTAGTGCTACTGGTGTCTATAATATTATTAATAGTAGTCAAGTTAAACGTGATGTTGTTATTATTGATGTAGCAATTAATTATCAAGGTAAAGAAAAAAAAGTTGTTGGTGATATTAATTTTGAAATAATGAAAAATACCGCTTCAGCAATTACTCCTGTGCCTGGTGGTGTTGGACCAATGACTATTGCCATGTTATTAGAAAATTTAATGATTTGCTATCAATTAAATAATAAATATAATTAAATTAGGAAATTAAATGTTAAAGAAAAATTGGCTTAAGAAAAGATTAAATAATATTGAAAAAAATAATTTAGAATTATTAAAATTTAAGTTTTTAAAAGAAACTATTTCAACAAATAGTGTTTATTTTGATAGTTCTTTACATTTTTTAAAACCTACATGTGAAAGATACATTTCATCCATCTGTGCTGTGCCATCATCAATGAACCATACATCTTGATTCCAAATTCTAGTTCTGATTTCATGACCCATTCTTCAAGCTGTTTTATATGTCACACCCAATTCCCTTGCAACATCTATTGATGGTATACCATGCTTTGTGTTTATTCATCTAAAGATGAAATAAAACCAAGATGTCAAAGGTGTTTGTGACTTGTGAAAAATGGTGTCATGAAGAATACTAAATGTTTGATGACATTTCAAACATCTTATTCTTCTCAAATCAGAAACATTCAAACTAGAAGAAACACACCTGATACATTTCATTACTTTCAACTTCGCTATATATTTCAAACAATCGTTTTCATTTTGAAATATGCTATTGAATTCATTTCAATTCATTTTTTCCTCCACACTAGTACATGCGGGGATAATTTCCATTTAAATAATAAAAATTTAAACAGTAAAATTAAAGATAATGAAAAAATATTATAGAAATTATTATAGGAAATAAGGATTACAATAAGCCTTATTTCCTATAAGTTCTTATGTTTTTAATAACATAATTTTATTTTTCTTGTATTTAACTAAACTCAAATTTCACATTCATTTTTTATTTATAATGTTTTAGGCAAATCAATTCTAAAAAAATTATCTAATTTTTCTCATGCAATATTACGTTGACTTTCTTCAGTATCTATTCACTGATCAAAGGCTTCGGCAAATAAATCAAAATGTGATTCTCGGCCATATTCACTTCTCACAATACCATATGCTAAAAGCTTTTGATAAATCGGAACGTTAATTTTTGTACCATTTGCTAATGATGAAATCATATAATTAGTTTCATCATTTATTTCTCCTTTTTCTAGATTATCTTTTAATAAATAAGATGAATTAAAATAATTATTTCATCATTTTTTAGGAACATTATCTGCAAGTGAATTTATTCTTTGTTTTCATTGAAAATTTAAACGAATAAAAGAACCTAAAGCATGACCATATTCATGAACAATTGTTCTAATAATACTTTTTGAAGCTTTATAACCACTAACATATTGCCAATATTGAGTTCTTTTACTAAGAGAATTTGAATTTATTGCCATAACTTGAACTAATGAATAATTTTGAAATTGTGAATCATAAACATAACCAGATTTAACAAAGCCAAATAAACCATTTTTATTAATTTTAGCTACTCGATATAAAAGTTTAAGAACATTTTTTTTGCCATAAATTTGTGCAAATATATTATAAAATCGAACTAATTTATCTTTTATCTCTGCTTTTTCAGTAGCATTTATTGTAGATGAATTAATTAATGTATCCCAATTAACATTTGTATAATTTTTGCCAAGATTAGTAGTATTAATTTGATTTTGTAAATCAGAAAAGTCTGTAAAATTACTCTTATTATTTGCTAACAAGTTAAATTCATTAATCGACTCTTTTTTTGCCTGATATTGAATTTTTTCTTCTAAATTAGTAAAAAAGTTTAATTTTTTACTAGTTTTACTAAATCAATTTTGCGAATTTTTTAAATATCATTGTTTTAAACTAGCCACATCTTCGCCTTCAAAAAAAATTATGCGATCACTTACTACTTTATTAATTCTCTTATTGATATCAGGAACAATATAATTACCAGAAATATCTTGCTCATTTTCATCAGCAAAATCATAATCATTATTAGTACAACCCCACCTACAAGCAATAACATTTATTGTTGTTGCACTAACCAAAATATAATTTTAAAAAAATCTAATTATTTTTCTCATAACTTTATCTCCTGAATCTATATTTAAATAATTAGGGATTTATATTAATTTAATTATGTTATCATGAAATATTTAACTTATAATAAGGGATTTCTGTATAAATTTCTGATACTTTTGTTTAAAAAGCAAATATTTTTGATCCTGGTTTAGGAGTTATTTTTGCAGTTTTTAATTTTTTATTAAAACCCTCAATAAGAAATTCATTATATAAAATATCTTTATACTTATTAGCAAATTTTTTACCAAGTGTTTTTACTACAACATCATAAAATAATTTATTTTTATTATTTTCTGTATATAATCCTTCTAACTTAATATCAATTTCTTCATCATTTTTTGGTTGTTTACCTTGGTAGTTAATAAAAACTTGATTATTTTCTGTTGGTAATGGTAAAAAGTTTGCTTTAAATGATGAATAATTCATAATATTTTCAATTGCAAAACTAAATTCAATCTTTCCTTCATTATTAAAATTGGGAAAACTTAACTCATATATTTTTAATGCTGAACTAGTTAAAGCAGATGTAATCTCATTTTCATAAAATTTTATTAATTTATTACGATTTCCTAAATATTCCATAACTGTTGCAAATCTCCCAAATTGACTTGTTGGATGTAAGAATGTGCTTTTTTCATACATATCAGTATTAAAATAAATTTTTCCAAGATTTTGTTCATAAAAAATATCCGAAAATTCTACTGGCTTATTTAAAATATCTATTTTCTCTTGAAAGTGACTATTACTTTTTGCTATTAAAGAAATATTTTTATTATCTTGATTAATCAGTACATCTAAATCATTATTAGAAAACTTAGTACCATTCATAATATTAATTGCTTCTAAAATTAAATCTTTATCAACTATTCCGTTTTTTTCAAAACTTTTACTATAAGGCAATGCTTTTTTAGTTATTATTCGACTAATATCATTACTTAGTCGAAGAAAATTAACCTCTTTAACTAAAAAAGGTAAATCTGTTGTATCTGGCATATAACGAATAATAGCCTTTGTCATTCCATCTAACATATCAACATCAATATTATCAGTATTCATTTTTTCTTTTCTTAATTCACTTTTCAAACTAAATGAATTAGGAATTATAGTATAAGTTTCTTTAATACTATTATTTATTTTGCTTAGATTCGTACTTAATACATTTCCAAAAGTTCCTACAGTTGTTCCAAATGTTAAAAAACTTAATGTTGCTAATAATAACTTCATAAATTAAAACCCTTTTATATTGATAATGTAATTCTACATAATTTCTATGTTTACTTCTTTCTAATTATTTTTACCATTAATAGTATTCATTATTACAAATAATACTTAAGTTATTATTATATTTATGGAAATTATCCTCACATGTACTAGTGTGGAGGAAAAAATGAATTGAAATGAATTCAATAGCATATTTCAAAATGAAAACGATTGTTTTAAATATATAGCGAAGTTGAAAGTAATGAAATGTATCAGTTGGGCTGCTTATAGTTTGAATGTTTCTGATTTAAAAAGAATTAGATGTTTGAAATGTCATCAAACATTTAGTATTCTTCATGACACCATTTTTCACAAGTCACAAACACCTTTGACATCTTGGTTTTATCTCATCTTTAGATGAATAAACACAAAGCATGGTATACCATCAACAGATGTTGCAAGGGAATCGGGTGTGACATATAAAACAGCTTGAAGAATGGGTCATGAAATCAGAACTAGAATTTGGAATCAAGATGCAGGGTTCATTGATGATGGCACAGCACAGATGGATGAAATGTATTTTTCACATGTAGTTTTTAAAAAAAAGGAAGATCCTTGTTGAATAAAACCTTGATTGTTGGAGTTTATGAGAAAACCAGCAACAAACTAATTGTGAAAGTATTGAAAAAAGCAGATGAGAAAAACCTTTTATGATTTGCATTGAAACACATTTCTACTGGGTGTTGTTTGTTTACGGATTCTTGGAAGGGATATGGAAGTTTCAAAAACTTCTATCACAAACATGAAATCGTAAATCATGAAGTTGGGTATTTGTCATCAAAAGGTTTAAACACAAACCAGATTGAATCTGCATGAAAACACATCCGACGAACTTTCCGAACACACATAAAAGCTTCAAAACACAATATTCATTTATATTCAAATGAAGCTGCATATAAATTCAATAAGATACCTAGTTTTGAAACTATAATTTTGTGTTTGATTTAGATACATGCGGGGATAATTTCCTAGATAGGCTTTTATCTACATTTATGTGATAAAATTTAAAAATAGTACATAAAGGGATAAAAGCCATATTTAATTTAAAAAAATGATTAATAAAGCATATACATTGCCGTAATCAAGAAAAAAATAAAAAAAACTTTATTAGTTATTGCAAATTATACTTTTCTTCAATATAATAATTAAGGTTTAGTAAATGCCCAGTTAGCTCAGCGGCAGAGCATTCGACTGTTAATCGAAGTGTCATAGGTTCAAATCCTATACTGGGCGCCATTATTCTAAACTCTTGTTTTCTACGGCTCGTTGGTGAATTGGTAAACACATAGGATTTTCATTCCTACATTACGGGTTCGATCCCCGTACGAGTCACCATTAATTAATATTTAGACTGCAAGTATTATAATTACTTGTTTTTTTATTCCCCTAGATGTCTCGTTAGCTCAATTGGCAGAGCATCAGACTCTTAATCTTAGGGTTGTATGTTCGAGACCTATACGAGACACCAAAAATGCGGAATTGGCGAAACTGGCAGACGCACCAGATTTAGGCTCTGGCGCCGAAAGGCATGAGGGTTCAAGTCCCTTGTTCCGCACCATACATTATTTTGTTAACCTTTATGTTTTTCATTAAAGGTTTTTTTCTTTTTTAACATTTTTATATAATAAAAAATTAAGGAAATTATCCCCGCATGTACTAGTTTGGAGGAAAAAATGAATTGAAATGAATTCAATAGCATATTTCAAAATGAAAACGATTGTTTGAAATATATAGCGAAGTTTAAAGTAATGAAATGTATCAGGTGTGCTTCTTCTAGTTTGAATGTTTCTGATTTGAGAATAATGAGATGTTTGAAATATCATCAAACATTTAGTATTCTTCATGACACCATTTTTCACAAGTCACAAACACCTTTGACATCTTGGTTTTATCTCATCTTTAGATGAATAAACACAAAGCATGGTATACCATCAACAGATGTTGCAAGGGAATTGGGTGTGACATATAAAACAACTTGAAGAATGGGTCATGAAATAAGAACTAGAATTTGGAATCAAGATGCAGGGTTCATTGATGATGGCACAGCACAGATTGATGAAATGTATCTTTCACATGTAGGTTTTAAAAAACAAGGAAGATCCTTGTTTTTTAAAACCTTGATTGTTGGAGTTTATGAGAAAACCAGCAACAAACTAATTGTGAAAGTATTGAAAAAAGCAGATGAGAAAAACCTTTTATGATTTGCATTGAAACACATTTCTACTGGGTGTTTTCTATTTACGGATTCTTGGAAGAAATATGGAAGTTTCAAAAAACTTCTATCACAAACATGAAATCGTAAATCATGAAGTTGGGTATTTGTCATCAACAGGTGTAAACACAAACCAGATTGAATCTGCATGAAAACACATCCGACGAACTTTCCGAACACACATAAAAGTTTCAAAACACAATATTCATTTATATGCAAAAGAAGCTGCATATAAATTCAATAAGATACCTAGTTTTGAAACTATAATTTTGTGTTTGATTTATATACATGTGGGGATAATTTCCTAGATAGGCTTTTCTCAGCATTTATGTGATAAAATTTAAAATAGTACATAAAGGGATAAAAGCCAAAATTAAAATAAAATATTATATTTTAAACATAATATTTTATTTTAATTTAAGAAATTTTATTCTATGGAAATATATAGTATTTTATTATTTTATCTTTATAATATTAATAAAATAATAGAAAAAAAGAAAGCAGGAAATGATTGATGGTAAAAATAATTTTTACTGATGTAGATGGTACTTTATTTGATAGTGGCAGTGCCTTAAGTGAAATTAATCTTAATGCTTGTTTAAAAGCTCAAAAAAATAATATTAAAGTTGTAATTAATACAGGTAGATATGGTGAAAATGCTATTCATGTTGGTAAAATGATTAATGCTGAAAAATATGATGGTTATATTATTGGTAATGATGGTGCTGAAATTTGATCATATACTAAACAAAAATGAATTTATTTACAACAATTAAATTCAGAAACAACAATTAAACTTTATGAATGATTAACCAAATATAATAAAAAAATGATTTTACATTTTAATAGTATTGATACTTTGTATGTTAACCATGCGGCTAATAGTTGAAGTACATGAGTTGAAAATCTGCAAATTAAAATTATTAAGTTAACTAATAGTACTGATATTAAAATGCCAATCTCAAAAGTAATGGTTATTTTAGAAAAATATTGAAAGGCTAATGAAATTACAAAATTCATTAATAGTTTTAAAACTAACTTTCCAGATTTAACAATTGTTCAATATCATACAAATGTTTTTTCAATTGGTAATAAAAACATTAATAAAGGTTCGGCACTACAATGATTATGTAATCATTTAAATATTGACACTAAAGATGCATTAACGATTGGTGATGGATTTAATGATTTACCAATGTTTGAAGTATCTGGTCATCCAATAGTAATGGAAAATGCTAATATTGCTTTAAAACCATATGGTAAAACTATTGCTCCAAATAATGATGAACATGGAGTTGGATACATTATTAATAATTATGTTTTTAAAAAATAAAAACTTAATATTTTTAAAAATATACTCTTATAGTTTATTAACACACTAATAATTAAAATATATTATTATTATAATATAAGAAAAGTGAAAAAAGAAGGAAAATATGGCAGCAAAAAAAACCTACTGTTTTTAATATTTTTATGAAAACTACATTGCCAAAGGTTAAAGCAGAATACCCAGAATTAAAACACACTGAGGCTTTTGGAAAAGCAGCAGCATTATGAGCTAATGCTGAAGAAAATCCTAAAAACAAATAGATAGACAGATAATTGCTTAAAAGAGTCAGATTTTAAATCTGACTCTTTTAAATATAAAAAAAATATTTTTGGGAAATTTTAAAAAAACACTAAAATTGCTATACAAATCAACAATGATAAAGTATAATCAAAATACTTACCTAGTATGGTTATAGAGAAAAGTAAGTTTATATTTTTGATAAAATTCATTTATTTTGACTTGTAGATGGTTTATAAATATCTTCTAAATTAATTGTTTCTCAATCATTATTTTCTCTTTCTTTTACTAATAGAGAAAGTTTGTTCTTATAATCATCAATTATCAGTTGATTAATTCTAATCAACTTTTCATTAGGCTTTGGTTCAAAATTATTTTTTTCTTCTATAATACCTATCATTTTCTGTAAAATAGATATCTTTTGATCAAACTCTGCTTTTTTTTCTTCATTTTGTCTAGCCATTTAAATTCCCCCTTTTAAAAAATTAAAGTACTTTTTTATTTATTATTAATTTATATAGGAAATTATCCCCACATGTACTAGTGTAGAGGAAAAAATGAATTGAAATGAATTCAATAGCATATTTCAAAATGAAAACGATTGTTTGAAATATATAGCGAAGTTGAAAGTAATGAAATGTATCAGGTGTGTTTCTTCTAGTTTGAATGTTTATGATTTGAGAAGAATAAGATGTTTGAAATGTCATCAAACATTTTGTAATGGCAACCTTTTTTAGGACTGTTTTTTGGTAGACATTTGTGCTTGGTGTTTTATGGGGGTTAAGTAGTTTAGAGTGCTGTGGATTCTTATGTTGTTGTATCAATTGATACAATCAAATAATTCTAATTTTAATTGGATTAATGATGTAAAATTTTTATCATTAATAAATTCTTTTTTGAAAGTTTTGAAAGTTGCTTCAGCAACAGCCTTATCATAAGGACAACCTTTTTTGCTTAAAGAGCGGGTAATATTGAAGGCTAATAAAAGTTTATCAATAGTTTTATTATTAAATTCATTACCGCGATCGCTATGAAATATTTCAATATTTTTTAAACAACGATTTGAGCAAATAAATGCTTGATATAATAATGATGCATCTTTTTTAGTACCTACACTATGTCCAATAATTTCGCGATTGTACAGGTCGATTAATAAGCAAATATAGTTTCATTTACCATTAACTTGAACATAAGTTAAATCACTAACAATAACTTCGTTTTTAAGCCTGTTATTAAAGTCTCTATTAACAAGATTAGTAATTTGACTATCATTGACTTTATTATGATAATTTTTGTATGATAATTTAGTGTATTTTGATATTAAATTATGTTTATTCATAATTTTTTTAATTTTTCGTCTTGATAAATTAATTTTCTTTTCTTTTAGAACAACTTTTAATCTTCTTGTTCCATAAGCTTCTTTATTTTCTTTAAAAGCACTAATAACAGCTTCATCATACATATTATTTTGAATTTTATCTTCTTTTTTCTTGAAATTAAAATAATATGTTTATTTAGAGATTTTTAAAAAACGACACATTGTACGAATTTTATATTTAACTTTATTTTTGATAATAATTTCTATTTTCTGCCTATTATTAGTGCTGCTTTCTTTAAAATATCATTTTCCATTCTTAATTGTTTTAATTCTTTTCTTAATTTAATTAATTCATTTTCTTCAACAGAACGGTTATCTTCGGTTTTAAAAATGCCTGAATTATTAAATTGCTTAATTCAATTATAAGTAGTTGCTCTTGTAACATTGTACTCTTTAGCAAGACAAGACACTGACTTACCACTTTGATATAAATCTACTATTTATTTTTTAAATTCATCTGAATATGAGTTAATATTGACCATTATATATTATCTAATATTTATATTTTCTTCATTTAAAAATTAATGAATTTCCAACAACAGTTATATCAGAAAGAGCCATTGCAATTGCAGCCAACGGTGGAATAATAAATCCGGCAGCAGCTAATGGAATAATGATAATATTATAACTAAATGCTCAAATAAAATTCATTCAAATATTATTTTTAGTTTTTTTAGTTAAAACAATAGCCTTATAAACAATACTAATATCATTATCAAGAATAGTAATATCACCAATTTTTTTAGCAATATCACTACCAGAGCCCATTGCAATTGATAAATCAGATTGTTCTAAGGCAATAACATCATTAATACCATCACCAACAAACGCTACTTTTTTACTTTTTGCTTGTAAATCAGCAACAATTTGTGATTTACCTTGTGGTGTAACATTAGCAAAGTATGTTTCTATACGAACACGATTAGCAATAGCAAGTGTTTGTGATTCATTATCACCACTAATTAAAATAACCTCAATTCCCTGTTTTTTAACTTTTTTAATTGTTAATAATGCATTTGTTTGTAATTCATCTTCTAAAATAAAAATATTAGTAACAACTTTATTAATTGCCAATGCCAATACTTTCTGGCTAGGAGTAACTGTTTCAAAGTCAAATGTTTTTAGAAATGGACTAAATGGCATTTTTGCTTTTTGTAAATTTTCAAGTGATGAAATTTGTAATTCTTCAGTTTGATATTTTGCTTTAATACCAAAACCAATTTGTTCTTTAACCTCGGTAATTGTCAATGATTGTCTAACATTATTAGTATTAGAATATAAAGAAAAAGCTAAAGCCAAAGGATGTGTTGAATGCTTTTCCATAGCAATTGCCTTATTAACATGTTTTTCTTGACCATAAATTTTAGTAATAACCAAATTACCAGTAGTTAATGTTCCTGTTTTATCAAAACAAATGGTATCAATCTTAGTAATTTTTTCAAAAGCACTAGCCTTATTATAAATGATTCCTATTTTTGCTGCTTTATTAATTCCAACAGTAACTGCTAATGGTGTTGCAATTCCTAATGCACAAGGACAAGCAATTATTAAAGTTGCAATTGCAATTTCTAATGATTCTTGCACACCATTACCTACTGCGAAATAACGAATAAGAAAAACTAAAATGGCAATTAAAATAACAGTTGGTGTAAATCACCCAGAAATTTTATCAGCCAATTTTTGTAATTTTGGTTTCTGAGATTGTGCATCTTCAACTGCCTTAATAATACTTGCTAATACTGTGTCTTTACCAATTTTAGTTGCTTTCATCCTAAAACTATCACCAACATTATTAGTTCCACCAATTAAATTTTGGTTAACTTGTTTCGTAATAACTTGCGATTCACCAGTTAACATTGATTCATTAATAAATGCTTCTTCACTAATTAATTGACCATCAGTAGGAATATTTTCACCTTTTCGAATAATTAAAATATCATTTAATTGTACATCTTCAATATTAATAAAAGTTTCTGTTTTGGTATTATAATCATATTTTAAGATTGATTTTGGCTTTAATGACATTAAACTTTCTAAGCCACTAGTAGCCCTTTTCTGTGCAACAGCACTAATTAAATCACCAAGTAAAACAATCATAATAATTGAAGCACTAACTTCAAAATATAAGTGTTTGGTTTTATTAATTATCATTAAATAAATAGAAAAAATAAATGCCGTTGTTGTTCCTAGTGCTACTAAAGTATTTATACCAGGTCATTTTTGTTTAATTAATTCTCGATAAATACCAATATAAAATTTACGACCAAAATAAAATTGAATTGGAATTGCTAGTGCAAGTTGAACATAAGGATTACGTAAACTATCAAAAAATGAAGTATTAGGTATCATAATTAATAATAACGGTAGTAACAATATTCAACCAATAATAAGTTCAATTAAATCACGTAATTTGACATTATGTTGATGATTATGATGTTGTTCTGACATATGAAATTGATGTTGTTCACTATTATGACTATGACTACTATGATGACTATGACTACTATGATCATCTGTAATATCTTTCATATCAACTTGGTGACTCGTTTTTATATCTTTAATCTCAGTTTCAAACTTACAAATTTTATATCCTAAATGATGCATTGCTTTTTTAATTTTTTTTTCATTTCAAAACTTAGGATCATAACTAAATTGTGCTTTTTTAGTAGCAAAATTGATACTAACAGTAATACCATCTTCTTTAGTAAAATGTCTTTCGATGACACTAGCACAAGAGGTACATGAAACATCTGACAGTACTGCTCTACTAATAACAAAATTATCATTTATATCACTTGTATTATTCATATTAACTTCATCTCCTCAAATTTTAATATTTTAATCTTTTTTATTATTTTTTAACACACAATATATACAAAAATAAATTATACACATTTTAATGTTAAAAAATATTAAAAACAATAAATCCCCAATAACATGATTGGGGATTTATTACCTTAAAAAGTAATTAAAAAGTAATATATTTACATTATAACATAGACTACCTTAAATCTAAAAATTAATTATAAACTGACAATTTTCTTTGATTCTATTTTTACTTCAATTTGTGAATCTATATTATTTATAGCGGTTTTTTTATCTGCAAAGTTATCATTGTCAACTTCAATTTGTCTTCTTTGTTTTTCATCAAATTTTTTTGCTGCATCTATGCCAAAAATAATAGCACCACCAACAGCAGCAATACCAGCACCAACAGGAATAAAAACAGGTGTTATTACAGCATTGTCAATCCCACCAATAGCAGCAGCAGTTATAATATCAGTTTCTAATTGTTCTTCAGAACGGTTACTAACAGCACTGACAACACCCGCAACAGTAGCAGCAACTAAACCGCTCATTTGAGCAATAGGATTAATATACAAATCACCAACAGCACCACCAGTAGCAACACCTTTAGTCACTTTTATAATTTTTGCGGTTGTTCGATGTTTTGTTTTAAATTATTTTCATTTTGTAGGTTTTTGTTCTACATTTTCTTTTGATTTTGCTTCAAGATTTTGTAAAATTTCATTTTTTATAGGCATTTCTTTTAATCTTCCTTTCAAATAAAAACTCATTAATTTTTATCAAAATAATGAGTTAAAAACTATATTAAGTTTAATTATTATTATATTCTATACTGAATATTGATATTTTTAATATATATATATATATATATATATATTAAACAACTTTTATCTTTTTTTTATAGCAACAAATATTATACTATTAAGTTTCTACTTCAACTTCATCAGTATTAACATCATCTGCTAATTTACTAATTACTAAATCAATTCCTTGTTTACTAATACTAGAAAATAAAATAATAGGAGTATTAGTACTAAGTTTTAAAGTTGATAATATTAATTTTTTATTTTTTACTAATTGACTATTTTTCACTTTATCAACTTTAGTAGCAATTAAATGAATTTTTAAATGATAATGTTGTAAATATTCCAACATATCAATATCATCTTTACTGGGTGCATGTCTTAAATCTAATAATAAAAAAACTGCTTTTAAATTTTTTCGTGACTGAAAATATTCATCCATCATTGTCGCAAATTTGATTTTTTTTTCATTTGATACTTTAGCAAAACCATAGCCAGGAACATCAACAAAGCGACAAATATTATTATTAATTGTAAAAAAATTTAGCATTTGTGTTTTACCAGGTGTTTGTGAAACTCTAGCTAACTTACCATTATTACAAATTGTATTTAAAAATGTTGATTTACCAACATTACTGCGACCAACAAAACAAAATTCAGGAATTTCATCCTGCGGCCATTGTTTTTCTTTAATAGCACTACTTAAAAATTGTGCTTGCTTAATTTGTTCCATTTTTTACCTCTTATTCAAAAATATATTATAGTCAATAGTTAAGATTTAAACTAATTATTATTTATTAAGGCTTTTATCCCTTTATGTACTATTTTTAAATTTTATCACATAAACGGAGATAAAAGCCTATCTAGGAAATTATCCCCACATGTATCTAAATCAAACACAAAATTATAGTTTCAAAACTAGGTATCTTATTGAATTTATATGCAGCTTCTTTTACATATAAATGAATATTGTGTTTTGAAAATTTTATGTGTGTTCGAAAAGTTCGTCGGATGTGTTTTCATGCAGATTCAATCTGGTTTTTGTTTACACCTGTTGATGACACATACCCAACTTCATGATTTACGATTTCATGTTTGTGATAGAAGTTTTTTGAAAATTCCATATTCCTTCCAAGAATCCGTAAATAGACAACACCCAGTAGAAATGTGTTTCAATGCAAATCATAAAAGGTTTTTCTCATCTGCTTTTTTCAATACTTTTATAATTAGTTTGTTGCTGGTTTTCTCATAAACTCCAACAAACAAGGTTTTATTCAACAAGGATCTTCCTTTTTTTTTAAAACCTACATGTGAAAGATACATTTCATCCATCTGTGCTTTGCCATCATTAATGAACCCTGCATCTTGATTCCAAATTCTAGTTCTGATTTCATGACCCATTCTTCAAGTTGTTTTATATGTCACACACAATTCCCTTGCAACATCTATTGATGGTATACCATGCTTTGTGTTTATTCATCTAAAGATGAGATAAAACCAAGATGTCAAAGGTGTTTGTGACTTGTGAAAAATGGTGTCATGAAGAATACTAAATGTTTGATGACATTTCAAACATCTTATTCTTCTCAAATCAGAAACATTCAAACTAGAATAAGCACACCTGATACATTTCATTACTTTCAACTTCGCTATATATTTCAAACAATCGTTTTCATTTTGAAATATGCTATTGAATTCATTTCAATTCATTTTTTCCTCCACACTAGTACATGTGGGGATAATTTCCTTTATTATTTTAATTTTTATTAATATTAATAAAATTAGTAAAATGAATATTATCTAATGGTCATATACCAAAACTAAAAAATATTGCAGCCAAAATGATACCACCAACAATAATAAAAATAGCACGTCATTTTATAATTTTAAATAATAACATAAAACTAATAATAGCTATTGCTATTATAATAATACCAACTATTACAAATGTATTCATGTTTACCTCCTATTATTTTAATTATTAAAGTAACACGTAACATTAATTAATAATAACATAAAATAAATTCGAATATTTTATAGTAATCATCTTTTTCTTAAAATTATATAAATTAAAAAAAGTTATCTTTTTAAAGAGAAACATGTTAAAATGTCAAAGGATAAAGGAGAGTGATATCATGACTGACAGCGATTCCATTTATAATAAGAAAAATAATACTAATTTAAAAATTAGTAATTTTAAAAGCGTACTTTTAAATAAAGATTCAGTCAAATATTCTCCTAGTATTTTTACTAAAAAAATATTTTTTTAGCGTGTTAATAAATTTCTAAATCCTTATTTAAAAGTCTTAAAATAAGAAAAATAAGGAGGTAAAGAAATTATGAAGATTTTTTTAAACAAAATTTATTTTAAATTACAATTTAGTTTTAAAAAACCATTAGTTTACACAAATGTTGATTATATTAAACAAATCGCACATTTTAACCAAAAACAATTACTAAAAAATTTAGATTTACATAATTTTGGTTTTAAAACAGACCAAAATGAAATAAGAAGAAAAAAATATGGTATTAATACTTTAAAAAATACAAAATTTAATTGAATTTTAGAATTTTTAAAAGCATATTTTGGACCATTCAATATAATTTTAGCAATTATTACTATCTATAATTTATTCTCATATTTTACAACAAATTATACTTCAATTTATTCATTGGTTGCCGCTATTATTGTTTTAACTATGATTTTATTAAGTGGAACCCTAATTTACATTCAATCAATACGAGCTTTTTTTATTACTAAACATTTAACAATTTTGGTCAAAAATACAGCTACTGTTATTCGTAATATAAGCATTAATCAAATTACTAAAGAAAAATCAATTAAAATAATTAAACAAGCACAAGAAATAAATGTTAATGAATTATTACCAGGTGATTTAATTTATTTATCAGCCGGTGATTTAATTCCTGCTGATTTAAAAATTTTATTAAGCAATGATTATTTATTAATCAATCATCATTAACAAGAGAATCACTACCTGCTGAAAAACACGCTATTAAAGATCCTGCATATCAAAACTTATTTTATTTACAAAATATTTGTTTTATGGGAACAAGTGTTGTTTCTGGAAGTGCAATTGCTATTGTTATAACAACAGCTACTAACACCTACTTCGCTACTATTGCTGATACAATAAATAAACAACGTCCATTAAGCATTTTTTCCAAAGGAATTAAACGCGTTACTTTAATGTTAATTTGCTTTATTCTAGTAATGGTACCCATTGTGTTAATTATCAATAGTCTTTTAAAAAAACAATTGACCTGCAGCATTTATTTTTTCAATTTCGGTTGCTGTTGGTTTGACTACTGAAATGCTATCAATGATTGTTACCTCTAATCTAGCGCGAGGTGCTAGTAAAATGAGTAAACAAAAAGTAGTTGTTAAACAACTAGCTGCTATTCAAAATTTAGGTGCAATTGATATTTTATGTACTGATAAAACAGGAACTTTAACTAATGATAATATTGAAGTAGTAAACCATATAACATTGGATAATAAAACAAATAATGACTTAATTAAGTTTATTTATTTAAATAGTTATTTTCAAACAGGAATAAAAAATCCAATGGATAATTCAATACTTGAATTTGGAGAAAAAAACAAATTAAAAAATATAAGTAATTATTATCAAAAAATTGATGAAATTCCTTTTGATTTTAATCGTCGTAAATTAACAGTTGTTTTAGAAGATAAATTAAATAAGGCTTTTATCCTTTTATGTACTATTTTTAAATTTTATCACATAAACAGAGATAAAAGCCTATCTAGGAAATTATCCCCACATGTATTTAAATCAAACACAAAATTATAGTTTCAAAACTAGGTATCTTATTGAATTTATATGCAGCTTCATTTGCATATAAATGAATATTGTGTTTTGAAACTTTTATGTGTGTTCGGAAAGTTCGTCGGATGTGTTTTCATGCAGATTCAATCTGGTTTGTGTTTACACCTGTTGATGACACATACCCAACTTCATGATTTACGATTTCATGTTTGTGATAGAAGTTTTTTGAAAACTCCATATTCCTTCCAATAATCCGTAAATAGACAACACCCAGTAGAAATGTGTTTCAATGCAAATCATAAAAGGTTTTTCTCATCTGCTTTTTTCAATACTTTCACAATTAGTTTGTTGCTGGTTTTCTCATAAACTCCAACAATCAAGGTTTTATTCAACAAGGATCTTCCTTGTTTTTTAAAACCTACATGTGAAAGATACATTTCATCCATCTGTGCTGTGCCATCATCAATGAACCCTGCATCTTGATTCCAAATTCTAGTTCTGATTTCATGACCCGTTCTTCAAGCTGTTTTATATGTTACACCCAATTCCCTTGCAACATCTGTTGATGGTATACCATGCTTTGTGTTTATTCATCTAAAGATGAGATAAAACCAAGATGTCAAAGTTGTTTGTGACTTGTGAAAAATGGTGTCATGAAGAATACTAAATGTTTGATGATATTTCAAACATCTTATTCTTCTCAAATCAGAAACATTCAAAATAGAAGAAGCACACCTGATAAATTTCATTACTTTCAACTTCGCTATATATTTCAAACAATCGTTTTCATTTTGAAATATGCTATTGAATTCATTTCAATTCATTTTTTCCTCCACACTAGTACATGTGGAGATAATTTCCTTAAATAATAAAAAATTAATTTGTAAAGGTGCAATTGAAGAAGTTATTAATACATGTAATCGTATAGTTTATCAAGATAAAGTAATACCATTAAATTCTGATTTAATGAAAATGGTTAATAAAAAAATAACAAAATTAAATGAACAAGGATTACGTGTCTTAGGTGTCTCATATGAAAATACAAATCTTACTAATAATAAATATAATGAAACAAACGAAAAAAATTTAATTTTTCTTGGTTTTGTAACTTTTCTTGATACACCAAAACCTACAGCAACAAAAATGATTAAATTGCTAAAAACACATGGTGTTGATCTTAAAATATTAACTTGTGATAATGAATTAGTTACAAGAGCAATTTATAATCGTGTTAATCTAGAAATTAAAGGATTAATTTCTACTAAATATGAATTAAAAAGAATTGTTGAAAATAATAATATTTTTGTTAAACTAAACCCATTACAAAAGGCAAAGATTATTCAAACTTTAAAAAGTAATGATCACGTCGTTGGTTTCATGGGTGATGGTATTAATGATGCTTTAGTATTAAGAAATGCTGATGTTGGAATTTCTGTTGATAATGCTACTGATATTGCAAAAGAAGCATCAGATATCATTTTATTAGAAAAATCATTATTAGGATTAGAAAAAGAGATTATTGAAGGTCGTTGTATTTTTGGTAATATTTTAAAATATATTAAAATTAAGATTGCTTCTAACTTTGGTAATGTCTTTAGTGTGCTAGTAGCATCAGCATGATTTGCTTTTGCACCAATGTCACCAGTACAATTATTATTTCAAAATTTATTATATGATATTTCACAAGTCACAAACATCTTTGATCTTGTTGATCCATCATTTTTATTAAAACCACAACGCTGAAATCCAAAAGGAATGTTACCATTTGCTTTTATTAATGGACCTATAAGTAGCATTTTTGATATCTCTACTTTTGCAATTTTAGGATTTGGATTTGGTGTCTTTGGTAATCCTTCTGCAGAAAATATTAATATGTTCAACTCAGGATGATTTATTGAAGGTTTATTAACACAAACATTAATAGTACAAATGTTTAGAACTGAAAAAATTCATTTTATTCAAAGTCGTGGTACTTGACCGGTGAATATAATGGGAATTGTTATTTGTACCATTGGATTAGGTTTACCTTATACTTACATTGGTCATCAAATGAATATGATAGGACCACCGCCAGTCTATATTCCAATTGTTTTAGGAATAATCATTACTTATTGTGTGCTAAGTAAATTAATAAAAACGGGATACATTAAAGTATTTAAAAAATGATTATAACGGCTAATTAATATTAAAGTTTGCAATTTTAAATAGCAATTATCTATATTTACTATAGAAATAAATCTTATGATATAATTTTTTCAAACTTAATATAAGTTTTTAACCTATTTATTTTAGTTTTAAAATAAATAGGTTTTTTAATTTGATATGAGAAAAAAATGTCTAATTTAAAAGAAATATCTAAATTAAATACAACTATAAAAATTAATAAAAATGAAAAATTAATTAAAGCCGCTAAACATGATGATTTAGAATTGACCCAAACTTTACTAAAAAATAATGTTGATGTTAATTATGTAGATGAACATCATAATAGTCCATTAACAATAGCTGCTGAACATGGTAATTTAAAAATTGTTCAAATTTTATTAAAAAATAACGCTAATATTAACCATATAAATGATTTTTTTGATGATGCTTTAAGAATGGCTGCTAAAAAGGGACACACAGAAGTAGTTAACGCTTTATTAACAAAAAAATAGTGATATTATTAATTATATAAATGACTTTGGTGATACTGCTTTAACAATATCCACCGAAAATTGACACACAGAAATAATTAATAATTTATTAAAACATAATGCTGCTTTTAATTATATAGACAAAAATAAAAACACGTTTTTAATATTAGTTATTGAAAACAGACACACAGAAATAGTTATCAATTTTCTAAAAACAAAAAATGTTGATGTTAATCACATAGATGCTAATGGTGATAGTGCTTTAATAATAGCCGCCAGAAAAGGTTATTTGGAAATAGTTGATACTTTAATTAAAATAAACTCTGATGTAATTCTACATAGAACTAAATTTAATAATACTTCTTGAATAATAGCAGATAAAAACGGACACTTAGATATAGTAAAAATTTTAATAAAGAATGATATTAATATTAATCGCGAAAATAATGTTGTTGAAAATGCCTTAATATGAGCTGCCAGAAACGGACACACAGAAGTAGTTAACGCTTTATTAACAAAAAATAGTGATATTATTAATCATAAAACAAAATATGGTAATAATGCTCTAATATGAGTTGCCAAAGAAGGACACCTAGATGTAGTTAACACTTTAATAAAAAATGATATAGATATTACTAATTTAGATGCTAATGGTGATAGTGCTTTAACTGAGATACTAGAAATGGACATTTAGAAATACAAAATATAATTAATGAATCAAATTATTGAAAAGAACAAATAAATTCTATAGATTTACAAAATCATAATTTACAGAACAAATGTGATAAATCAAATTCTTTAAAAATATAATTTTTAAAGAAAGAAATAAAAAAAATTAAAAGATAATAATATTTTTTTGGATTTTTTCATGATAAAATCTTAAATAACATAAAGTAAATCTAAAAAAAAGGACATAACTATGAATAAAAAAACAATATACTATAGTTTATTAATAATTCCTATTTCTTTATTTGTATTATTACTTACTTTATTTTTAACAAATATTTGAAAACCCTCAATTGTTGCTATTATTTTTATTACTATTTTGTTAATAATAGTAGCAATTTTTACATGATATCTTATAAAAAATAGTTAATCACAATTTGATGAAGAACATATCCATAATTTTGAAGATAATTTTAAACAACGATTTTGAAAAATAGAAATAATTGGTTTTATTGCTGATTTTTGTGATAAAATTGGTATTGGTTCATTTGCAGTAAGTATTATTTTATTAAAATTAACAAAACAAGTACGTAATGATAAAAAAATTTTAGGAATTATGAATGTTGGTCATAGTATTCCTACTCGCTTAGAAGCAATTATTTTTATTGCTTTAATTCAAGTATCATGACCAACACTAGTTTCATTAATTTCTGCTGCAACATTAGGTGCCTATTTAGGCGCCATTATCGCAAATAAAATTAAACTTAGTTAATCACAACTATTTATTGGTATTCTATTATTTATTGTTTCAATTATCATGCTTTTAGGTCAAAAACAAATTGGAATTATGCCAACAGCGGGTAATAATAATAGTCTTGATATTTGATGAAAATATTTGGTTGGTATTAGTATATTCTTTATCCTTGGTGCTTTCATGGCATTAGGCATTGGTATTTATGCTCCAGCAATGGCAACTACTTATTTATTAGGTCTTAACGCTGAATGTGCTTTTCCAATTATGATGGGATCTGCAGCTTTTTTAATGCCAGTTGCTGGCACACGTTTTATTAAAGATAAAAACTATGAAATTAAACCAGCAATTGCTTTCACACTAGGTGGATCAATTGGTGTTATTTGTGCTTACTTAAGTGTATTCTTATTATTACAAAATGGTCTTGGCTTAAATAAAGAACAATTTATTAATATCCTACTATGATTAATTATCGTAATAATTTGATATACATCTTCTTCACTAATAATTACATCAGTAAAAAATTTACGTAATTATAAAAAACAAAAATCACATCAGAAATTAATTATTGATTCTTAAACATCATAAAAGGTTGTTAATTAACAACCTTTTATTATTACTACTTAAATTTTATTATTGTTAAAATCATCAATTCCTTTTTTAATAATATTAAATACTTGCTTTGATAATACATAAGTAGATAATTTAATAAATTCACTTGGCTCAATTAGCTTATGAAAAATAAGATGAATATCTTTTTTGCCTTTATATTTTCGATCAAAAATTTGATAAGAATTAATAATAGTAACAGGAATAATTGGTACATAAGATTGATATGCCATATTAAAAGCACCTGCTTTAAATTCTTGCATTTCTTGTTGATTACTTCTTGTTCCTTCTGGAAAAATCATCATTGTACGCGGAATTCTAATTAATTCCTTTGCTTCTTGAAAAGCCGTAACGGCTGTTCGTGGATTATTACGATCAATAAATAAAACATCAATTAAAAAAATAAATCTTCGTGCCAAATGGCTTTTTTTTAATTCTTCTTTTGCAATAAAACCTAAAGGTGCATATAAACTATAATCATTTACCGATAATACTAATAATGGATCAAAATTTGATTGATGATTGGCAACCATTACACAACCTTTTCTTTTTGGTCAATTCTCAATGTTATGAACGGTTAATTTAATATTATATAATCATTTAATATAACGCACACGTTTTTTCAATCAAATATATCGTTTTGCTTCAGAAACTAAACTTGGGTCTTTTAATACCTTTCTTGTCATTGAACCTGATTTACTATAAGTTTGTAATAAATAAGGTCAAGTTAAAATTGCTTTTCAAATGTTCATTATTATTTTTTTTCCTTTCTTTGATACACATTCGCCACAAATTCTACAAATTCTGTTGTTTTGATTAATTTAAAATCAGAAAAATTACTAATAGGAAATAAAAGATCACCATTATATAAATTTTTAATGACTGAAACATATAAATAATTAGCATAATCTCATGCCTGCTTATAAATTTCAGCACCACCAATAATACAAATATCTTTTTTTTTATTACCTTGATATTGTTTTAAATATGAAATAATATCATTTGTGAAAGTAATATTATTATCATTTAGAAATTGTTGATAACGTTCTTGATGATTAGTAACAACTATATTGTAACGATTTTTTAATGGATTGCCAATACTTTCAAAAGTTTTTGAACCCATTAATACATTTTTATTTAAAGTAATGCTCTGAAAATATTGCATTTCTTCTTTAATTTTTCAGGGCAATTTATTATTAAAACCAATTACCTTTTCTTTGGTCATTGCTCAAACTAAAATTACCATTATACTGCAACCTGACCTCTAATCAACGAATATGGATCATATTGTTCTAATTTAAAATCTTCAAATTTAAAATTAAATAAATTAGTAATATTTTTATTAATAACTAAAATTGGTAATGATTTTGGTTTTCTACTTAATTGTTCATTAATTTGTGAAAAATGATTACTATAAATATGAGCATCACCTAAAGTGTGAATAAATTCTCCTAACTGATAGCCACATATTTGTGCTAACATTATTGTTAATAATGCATAAGAAGCAATATTAAAAGGAACTCCTAAAAAAATATCTGCACTACGTTGATATAATTGACAAGATAATTTTTTATCATCAGAAACGTAAAATTGAATTAAAGTATGACATGGTGGTAGTGCCATATTTTTAATTTCTGCAGGATTTCATGCTGATAAAATGTGTCTTCGTGAAAAAGGATTGTTTTTTAAATTTTCTATTAACTCCTGCAACTGATCAACACCATTAAAATTACGTCATTGTCTACCATAAACAGGTCCTAAATCACCAAATTCAAGAGCGAATTGATGATCAGTTTTAATTTTTTCAACAAATTCTTCTAAAGTTTCGTTTTTATATTTTTTACTTTCCATAAATTTCTTATAAGGTCACTGATTTCAAATTCTAACATTATTTTTAACTAAATATTCAATATTAGTATCACCAGCAATAAATCATAATAACTCATGAACAATAGAAGCAAAATGAACTTTTTTTGTAGTTAATATGGGAAAACCTTTTTGTAAATCAAAGCGCATTTGATAACCAAAAGTAGAAACAGTACCAGTGCCTGTTCTATCAGCTTTTTTATATCCTTTTTCTAAAACATATTGACATAAATCTAAATATTGTTTCATAATCATTACCTCTTTCATAAATCAAATTAATTATATTTTAACAAAAAATATTTTTTTATCTAAGTTTTAATTTTATTATTTATTTTATATACATATTCAAAAATTTGTAAAATACACTTAATAAATATTTAATTTTTATTATGTCTATGTATAAATAGGGTGAGTAAAGTTAATAGTTATAATTTAATTTTCTTTAAATAAAAGACAACTTTAAATTATTAATTGTTGGTTATATTATATACCTTTTTATAGATATAATCAAGTATTTTAGAATATTATTTTAATTCATCTAAAGTAAAAATTCCTAACTATTTAGGTTTAGATTTATTAAGTTTTTAAAATATTAAAGTAAAAGATTTAATTTATTAATTCAGCAAGAATTAATAATAAGCATATTATCAAGTACTTTATCATTATAAATTTTAGCACCATAACCTTTTAAAGATTTAACTAAATTTTATACATCACTTTCAGCACAAACTCCTTGATTTCAATTTTCTTTTTGATTTATAACTCCTTCTTTATTATTTTTAAAATATTTATATATTTGCTCATCAACTTTATTTTCTTTTAAAAAATCTAATAATTGATAATATTCACCATTTATAAATAAATCATATGCATTTGTTAATTTTTTATTATCTACTTTTCTATTAAAAATAAATCCTTTTTTAAGTGCTTTAAATGCATGATGTCTATCAATTACATAAGGAATATTTTCATTTTTAGCAGTATTTTTAATTCAAGGCGCACCATCACCAATAAATACTAAACTACTTTTAGAATAAATATATTGTAAATCAAGAAATTCATAAATTTTATCAATTAATTCTTGTCTTTTAATTCTTTGACTATTTTTAGTTTTCATATAAGTAATTTTTTTATCTTTTAAAACATTTCTACTTTTAGTAGATTTTTCTAAATCTTTACCTTTATTTGCACTAATTGTACGAATACGATTTTTTTGTTTTTTATTATCAAATAAAGAACTTATAAAACAATCATCCATATTTACAAATAATTTTTCAGTTGGTAAAACTACTTTTTTTTCCTTTTATTTCTTCAATACCTATTACTGCATTTTTCATTAAATTAGTCATATATGTTTTAGAAAAATTAGTATTTTTTATAGTATCTTGTACATCAGATTGTCTTTTACCATTGCCTGAATTTTTTATTATTTTATGATCTAAACTTGTAAGTGTTCTTTTTCTTTTTTTAATTTTTATATAATCATCTAAAGGATAATAATATTCATTAGTTTCTAATATTAAATAACATCTACGATAAAAATTATTAAGGCTTTTATCCCTTTATTTACTATTCTTAAATTTTATCACATAAATGGAGATAAAAGCCTATCTAGGAAATTATCCCCACATGTATCTAAATCAAACACAAAATTATATTTTCAAAACTAGGTATCTTATTTAATTTATATTCAGTTTCTTTTGCATATAAATGAATATTGTGTTTTGAAACTTTTATGTGTGTTCGGAAAGTTCGTCGGATGTGTTTTCATGCAGATTCAATTTGGTTTGTGTTTACACCTGTTGATGACACATACCCAACTTCATGATTTACGATTTCATGTTTGTGATAGAAGTTTTTGAAACTTCTATATCCCTTCCAAGAATCCGTAAATAGACAACACCCAGTAGAAATGTGTTTCAATGCAAATCATAAAAGGTTTTTCTCATCTGCTTTTTTCAATACTTTCACAATTAGTTTGTTGCTGGTTTTCTCATAAACTCCAACAATCAAGGTTTTATTCAACAAGGTTATTCCTTGTTGAATAAAACCTACATGTGAAAGATACATTTCATCTATCTGTGCTGTGCCATCATCAATGAACCCTGCATCTTGATTCCAAATTCTAGTTCTGATTTCATGACCCATTCTTCAAGCTGTTTTATATGTCACACCCAATTCCCTTGCAACATCTGTTGATAGTATACCATGCTTTGTGTTTATTCATCTAAAGATGAGATAAAACCAAGATGTCAAAGGTGTTTGTGACTTGTGAAAAATGGTGTCATGAAGAATACTAAATGTTTGATGACATTTCAAACATCTTATTCTTCTCAAATCAGAAACATTCAAACTAGAAGAAGCACACCTGGTACATTTCATTACTTTCAACTTCGCTATATATTTCAAACAATCGTTTTCATTTTGAAATATGCTATTGAATTCATTTCAATTCATTTTTTCCTCCACACTAGTACATGTGGGGATAATTTCCATTATTTATTTTACCATATTGAGTATTTGGACTTCTTGGAGCAGTTTTAACATATTTATGCTTAGTTTTATCATATATATTTTGATGTCAAAAATCATCATATGATTTTAATAGATTTGTAAAATAATTTAAACCATTATTTTTAATTTGATTATCAAGTTCATCATAATTAAGTTCATTGTTAAGAAAATTCATAATATTATTTCCTTTCTTAATTTATGATTTTGATTATAATAATTTTAGAAAAAAAGTTTGGAAATATGATAATTGTAAAATGATATAATTAAATATATATTGTTTTAATTGTTTTAATATTGTTTTAAAATAAGGTGATAATATGTCAGCAAAAAGAAAAGAATTAGGAAATTATGATGTTACAATTAGTAATTATTTAAGAACTAAAAATAAAACATTAACACCACAAGGATTAAATAATGCTCTTGGAATTGATAGAAAATTTATATTTGATTGACGACGCAGAAGCAATCCATGACAATGTAATTTTTTAAAAATTTATGATAAAGCACGTAGCATTATTTCAACTCATATGTTAGAAAAAGCATTATTAAAACCAGAATTAATTTATACACATTGATTAAAATCTCATCCAAATGAATTTGATATTAATGAAGATGATAATAGTATAAAAAGTAATATAATTATTAATATTTCTGAACCAAGAAAAATAGAAAATAATGATTAGAAACCTATAATAAATATAGGTTTTTTTCTTTATTTTAAAGGATAAAAATGATATAATTATATAAAGTTAATATGTTAAATAACATATATAAAAGTGACATATTAAACAAGTGAATTATTAAAAATTAATAAAGGGAGATTAAAATTATGAGTGATTTTACTTTTGATAAAAAAGAGAATTATAGTTTAGATGATGTTAAAAATTTACTAAAACAACATAGAAATGTAGTATATGCTGAAAGTAAAAAAAATATTGAACCTAAATTAAGTGAATATGAAACTAAAATAAAAGAATATTAAAATAAAATTAATAGTTTTGAAGAGCAACAATTATTTTCTAATATTAAAGATACTAAAAAAGTAAATTTAATTAAAAATTTAATGAGTAATGATAATTATAAATCTTTATCTAAACAAGAAGCATTTACTAAAATAAATGAAGATTATAAATATTTTTTAATTGATAAAATAGAAACTATTCAACAAGAAAATAAACTTAATTCAAATGATTTTAATCCTAAAACTCTTTTAGATTTACATACAAATAGTATTAATCCAGAAGAATTAGAAAGGAAATTAAATGAAAAAGCAAAAACTACAGGTATTACTGATGTTAATGACTTAGAAAAACTTGTAAATTTAGCAAGAGGAAATGCATTTCAATCTATTAAATAGAAAGAGGATAAAATGGCAATTCCGCAAATACCTAAAGCATTTATTATTGGTGGTAATTCTCCTACTGAAAATGTTGTTTTAAGTGTAATTGAAGCACAAGTTCGTGGTGAATTAAGTACTTTATTTATGAGAAATACTGTTACTGCTGACCAAATAGCAAATATTAGTGGTGTAGCAATGGCAATTTATAGAGCAACTATTCGTGTATTATGAGGTTCAACATGAGATGAATTTACTGGTACTAAAAGACAAAAAGGAATAGTTAAAACAACAACATTAATTTTTGATAAATAATTAACAATTGATTTTAATATTCCAGAATTTGATATTGAAAGATTTATGACTTCACCAGCAAATGTAGCAACACAAATTGTTTCAAATTGAACAAGTTCATTTATGAGAAATTTAAGAGAAAATTTTGAATTAATATTTTTACAAGGTACAAAAGATTATGCAATTGCTAAATCATTAGTATTACCTTTAAATTTAAATAATATGACTAAAGAACAAGCATTAAATGCTTATTATACAATTGGAGAAAGAAATAATAAATTAATTAAAAAAGTAGATGATATTACAGTTGGTATTAATAAAGCAGATTTAACTGGTGCTTGTGGTATTGATAGTAGTTTTAATCTTGCAAAAGCATTTATATTATTAAATTATGGACAAATTGCAGCAAATACTTTAGCAACTGGTAAAAGATATACAAATCAAATTATGGGAATGGAATTTTATGAAAGTTTTTATTTAGAACAAGATTTTATTCATGATACTGTTTCTGGTATGCATTTAGAAAAAGATTATAAATTATTAGATTTATTTGGTGTAGTTTATAACAGATATATGTGAGGTATGCCTATTTCATTTACTAAAGTAAGAAATAAATTAGATAATGCTACAGATAATATTCGTATTATTGGTAAAGCATTAGTTTATTACCAGCAGCAATAATACCTAATTTAATGTATATTATTCAAGAAAAAATGCCAACAATAGATGAAATTAAAGAAGCAAGAGCAAAAAATTATAAAGTTGATAAAACTAATATTAATGCAACATACCAAAGTACTGATTATGATAATATGAATATTTTAGATTTACAAGATGTAATTTATTATAAAAATTTAGGAAAAATTACTATGGCAGGAACTACTACTACTAATGATGAATTAGAAAATATAATAATAAATATTGGTAATAATGGTTATGAAAAAGGTAAAAAAACATTTAGTAATATTACATCAACAAGTGCTATTATTTATGGTAATAATAAAGATTATTATGGAACAGTAAAACTAGAATTTACTAAAAAATAATTATGGAATTTATATATAAATATTTTAATGAAAAAGCACATATTACTATTTATTATCCTAAACCAGAAGATTTAACTACAAGTAATGATATAAGAGCAATTTTATTAGATGAATATCCTAAATTAAGAAATGATTATTTTATAGTAAGTAATGTACATGATAATTTTGCTATATGTGTTGGAGATAATATTCATTGTCAAGGAACAGTTAGAATTCAAATTAAAAAAACTAATCAATTATTAAAAAGAGAAATTAAAAATGCCACAACATGCTGAGACTACACCATTGAATAACTATACTTTATTAAAATTAATTAGAGCTGGTATAAGTCCAATTTGTGCAATGATAGGTACAAGTGCTTATTATGGGCAAGTAATTGCAAATCCAGTATTAGGTTCAATTAATAGTTTATTATTTGGTAAAAAATTAGGTTTAGATATATGAAATTTAAATCAAAGACCAAATACTAAACCTAAATTAATTAATAGTTCTAAAAAAATATTATTAGGTTTAGGAACAATTGGTTTAGTTAACTATTCAAAGTTTGTTACCAATGATATTAATCCTAATCCAACAGAAAGTCCAACAACAGTAAATCCAATAACAACTACTACTGTTGACCCATTTCCACCAGATTTATTATTAAGTACTACTAATACTACTGATAATCATTTAATGGATTGAGATACATATATTTCATTAAATGCTTATGGTATTTCAAATCTTATTAGTGGATTAACTTAATTAATCCCAAATAGATTTGAAACTATACGTAAAATAGCAAATATGGCAACTGGTGGTTGTTTAATATCAAGCGGTGTAGCAATGGGTATTAATAACGATTTTAATAATGCTTATGCCATTCCAACTATTGTTGCTGGTGCAAGTGAAATTATTCATAATTTATTACCTATGGAAAGAAAATTTGATGTAGAAACGCAAGAAACAAGTTTTACAAATGAAACAGAACAGTTAATCAATGATAATAGATTTTCAATTAATAGTGAAACAAATAGTCAATATGGTAGTGATAATATGAGCTAAGTACCATTAAATGATGATAATGGTTCATTAACTTGAGATTATAATCATATGAGTTTATAATGTTTCCTTTAATTATTGAGTGAATATATTATGCATTAGCAAGTAATGATATTAAATTAGCATTAATAAATGCTTTAAAAAATTATTATAAAAATCAATCATTAAAATCAGTATTTGATAGTGAAAATGTTAATGAAAATGAAATACATCAACCTTATTCATTTTTAAATCCAAATATACTTAAAAAATTAATAAGTATATTAAAACCAAGTTAATTAAGTATACTTCAACATGAAATTAATAAATTTAATAATTTATTTAAAGAAAATGAAGAAGAAATACCAGATAATGCATGAAAAGTATTATCAAGTTCATGATTTAAAAAAGGAAGATTTATTGTTGATAAAAAAAATTTAAAAATTGGAACTTTAACAACATTATTTCAAAGTGATAATGATAAAAAACAAATATGATATGGTCCTTATACTTATCCAGCATTTCCACAAGAAATATTAATATTAATGACACAAGCAAAAGGTAAAAATGGTACTGGTGCTGGAACTATATTTTGAAAATTTTGAAATAGAAAATGATTACCAAGTGAATTAAGAAAATATGTTAAAAGTGAATTAGCAAAAAAAGGGAAATATTATGGTTCACAAGATACTAGTGTAATTTATCCAAATAATATTAATGTACAAAAAAAACTATGAATTTTATTAATAGATTAGAAAAAGGATTTTTTAAATTAAAAGAATATAAAACTTTATCTAAAAATGAAATAGGAAGTAATCAATGAAGATATGAAAGAAAACAATTATTAAAAAAATCTTTACATACAAATAAATATATAAAAATTAAAAGAAATTCTAATTTTTATAAAACATGAAAGTAGGTGGTAATTATTATTTAATTAGATACACCAATTAAACCAATTGGTATATGAAATACTATTAATCCAATATCAAAAGATAATAAAGAATATAAAAGATTAAATAAGATTTGATTTAATAAAAATAGTACTCATATAGATAAAATTAAAATTTTAATATCAAATATTTTAAAAATAACAAGTCATATTATTGGTATGTTAATAACATTATTTTTTACAATAACACCTTGATTAATACCTAAAATACCAATAGAAATGGGAATAAGTAATTATACTAATCAATATAATTTTACTTGACCAGACCATTTAATATTAACTTTATTTCCTATATTTACTCATATTGGATTAAATATTATTACTAAATTAGGTAATTATGGAAAATTAATTAAATATATATTAATAACAATACCAATTATTATTACAAGTCCTTATTTAATATATCAATATAAAGAAATTAAAAAACATAAAAAAGAATGTCATTTATGTAAACAACATTCAAATAAAATACAATTGGAGGAATAAAAAATGAATTTTTCAATAGAATTAATATCAGCAGTAATAGGAGGAGCAGTTGCTAGTGGAATATGTATTACTTTAGCATTTCTATTATTCGGAAAATCAATTAAAAAATCAAAACAATCTAATTTAGAAAAAGAATTAAAACGTAATAAAGAATTATAATTTATTACAGCAAATATTAAACAATTAAATACTCATTTACAATTAGAAACTACATCAAATGCAAAATTACTTGATAGTTTTAATGTAGATAAAGAACAAGTAGATAATTTTGTTTTATTACAAAAATCTAAAAAGAAAGAATTAACTGAAAAAGATAAACAAAAAGCAACTAAATTTAAAATTTAAAGGGTTTAAATACCCTTTATTTTACATTAAGGAGTAAATTATTATGGCTATTAAAGACCCAATTTTATTTATAACAGTTGAAGAATTTAAATTATCTAAATATTTTAATGAATTATTATTTGATAAAGTTACTACTCCAGATAATGAAATTTGATTTGCAATATCTGTAGTAAGTAGTAATATTGATTATTTAAGTGGTTTTACTATTTCAAAAAAATGACCAGAAATAACACCAACTGATTTTACTGATAATATTCAAACAGCAACTACTCATTATTCTAGATTTTTATTAACTAAAGATGTAGATTATTTACGTGGTCAAGGTTCAATTAGTCAAGGTGGTTTAACTTATAGTGAAAATAATCCAGATGACCCATATTTTATACCTTCAGAAGTATTTAATTGTTTAAGAAAAATTAAAGAATATCCAAATATTAAAAGTTTTAATTTAAAAGGTATAGAATCACAAAAAAATAATTGATTTAATAAATTTATTTCAAATTATAGTGAAGATAGTCTATTAAATGCATGTATATCATATAATAATATAAAATCATTAGATTTTAGAACTAAAATTACTATTAGTCATCAACAAAATTTATTAAGACCAATAGTTAATATTGATACTACTGGTATTAAAACAGATATTGATAATTCATTATGAGAAGTTGATAAAGATAATCCTAATTTTATTAAACCAAAAGATGATAAAGGTATTGATGTTAATGGTAAAAGAATAATTACTATTGGAACTCATACATTTTTAAGTGATGCTAGTACTAAAGAATATGTTGATAGAAAAATATATGAAGAATGTGGATATTTAGATACTATTAAACAAAATAAATTAACAGCAGGTAAAAATATTACTATTGATGATGATATTATTAGTGCTAATGGTTAATCATTATGAATAATAGACCCTAATTATCCTAATATTATTCAACCTAAAGAAAAAAGAATTATTACTTCAAATAATACTAGAATTGTTGATATAGGAGAACCCTACACAACCACAAGATGCTGTAAATAAAAGATATGTTGATAATAAAATACAACCAATTCCAAGTATTGCACAATGAAAAGAAGTTGGAACGAAAGTTAATATAAATCACATTAAATATATTTTTAAAACAAATACTAAATATAAAATTTATTATAATTTTGAAAGTCAAACAAGTATTAAAAAATTTGCTTTTATTTGTAAAGAATTTTTATATGGTGAGTTAAATACTGAGGTTCAAACTTTGGATTGAGATAATATTAATGGTAGAATAATGCTTTCTTTACAAATGCAGAAGGATACAATCGCTATTGTTAGTGACCCTATAAGATATGGTCAACTTTTAAAATTAGAAGAATTACAGGAATAATATTATTAATAAAGAATTTACTTATTTACATGAAATTAGTTATTGATTATTAAATAAAAGTGATTTTACTCATAGTGAATATAATTTAAGTGGAAGTAGATATTCAAGTAAAACATATAGTATTGCTAATTCAATTAAAAATAATAAATCAATTGCTATATATTGTTTTAGAAAATTAAATAAAGATATTAATGATTTAGTTAAAGAAATATATAATGCTTTAATAACAATTGGATTAAATGATTATAAAGATTTTAGTCTAAAATATCCAAATAAACAAGTAGATTTTCGTTTTAAAGGTAGTAAATCATTTATTAGAGTTATCGGTGTATATAGTAATTCAAATGATAGAATACCTTTAAAAAGACTTTCTCCTAGTGAAATTAAAGGTTTTGATTTAGCAATTGAATGATGTGAAGAAGCAAATGAATTTAGTCAACAAGAATTTTAAACAATTACATTTGCATTAGGTAATGCTAAAAAAAGAATTAAAATAAAAAGTTGTAATCCAGATAATATTTATCAATATTTTATTGAATATATGAATAAAATAGTACCTTTTAATTTAGAAATTATGAAAACTAATAATGAACAAATTAATTCAGTATTTGATAATAATATATTTAAATTATTTCATTATTCAAATTGAAAAGTAAATGCTCATAATTTGACATTAGATATGATTAATGATTTAGAAGAATTAAAAGTATTAGACCCTATTAAAGCACAAAGTTGATATTATGGAGTTCCTAGTATTCTTACTGGTGCTATATTTTCAAGATATTTAGATAAAGTAGGTACTAAATTAGATTTTAAAGTAGAAAGATTAACTGGTGGATTAGATATTGGTATGGCAACAAGTTCAAGCGGTCATCCAACTGCTGCTTCATTATGATTTATTGGTGAAAATGAAAATAGTAGAAGAGCGCATAAAGAAAGTGAATTTTATTATAGTAACATTACTATGCAATATAAAGATACTGATACTTTAGCAAATGATATTATTAATTATTATATTAATGAAAGTAAACTTTATATAGCAATGTTATTTGGTTTTATTTGTTATGTTGATTATGGTAATAGTGGATTAGTATTTATTGATGTTTTAAAAAGTTGAGTTAAAAAACGTAATATAACATGATTAAAATTTATAGCAGTAGATAAATCAATTTTATATTTAAATGATAGAATTGATTTTACAACAATTTGTATGCTTAAAAATATTATTAGTTTTAATTGAGAAAAATGTCCAGAAACTAAAAGACAATATAGTTTAATGCAATGATTAGATAAAAAGAAATTAGATAGTAATAATAATACTCCTAAAATGTTAGATTTACATGATGATACTTGAGATAGTGATATGTATGCTTTAATGCATTAAATGAAATGATTAATTAATGGTATTAATAATAAATTATTAATTAATAAAAATAAATTTAATGGTGATGAATTATGATAAATACAATGGAATATTTAAGTTGTGATAAATCAAATTGATATATTGATATACCTATGATTATTGCTCAAAAATCAACTAAATTATGATTAGGTAAAGGTTTTTTTATTTAATTCAAGTAAAAAAGAATTATTAGATTATTTAAATGAAATGAATTTAAAAGATAAATGATTAGAAAAATTTTATAAATTTGGTTTACAAAATAGTTTAATGGGTAAAGTATTTATTATGATTATAGTTAATGAAGATAATAGTAAATCACTTAAAATATTACCTAATAGTTTTTGTGGTAGAGTTGCTAAATATAATGAACAAGAACAATCAGCAGAATTTTATTTTATTAATGAACAAGCAGATAGTGCAACTTTAACATGAGTAACAATACAAAATGGAAAAGTTAAATATGAAACATATAAAGATAATAATAAAGATATTATTTTAGGTTCTACAAGAACAAAATTAAAACCAAATATTATTCCATTAAAAATTTATGAAATTAAAAATACATTTAATTATATATCTATTTTTGAAATAACAAATTTACCAATAATAAATTTATATGGTAATTAAACTACTTTAAATGCTTATCAAGATTGTACACCAGTATGAGATTTTATTTGAGATTTAAATCGTGTAATTAGACAAAAAAGATTAGAAAGAGAATTAAACGTTACTACTTTATTTGCTGCATTAGATAATGAAACAGTTAAAGAAATGCAAGAAAATGGTAATATTGCAGAAAATCCTAAAAAAGATATGTTTGTTAATGTTGGTAGTGCTGGATATGATAAAAATGGTAATGGTGGTATGCAAATTATTCAAGGTGACCCAAAATTTAATGAATATTGATTAGATTATAATAGTACTGCTAAAGCAATATTTAATGGTGCTGGTTATGATTATGATGAACATGGTAATGATGTTTATACTAATAAAACACAAAGTATGTTTAATAATAAATATGATATGGAAATTACAGAAATAAAAATAGCATTTTATAGTGCTTATTTTTATCGTATATTTGATTTATTACTTATTAGTGAAAATTTATGAAATGGTATTGGAGAAAGACCTTATAGTTTTAAATTTATTCCAATTGCTATGACTGACCAAATAGTACAAGACCAAATTATTAATTAAAGATTAAATAATGGCACAATGACAATAATTGAAGCAATTGGTGAATATGATAATATTGACCAATTAATGGCTGAAAATAAATTAGAAAATATTATTAATGAAAATCAAAAATTAAATAAAGATTTAGGAGGTAATAATAATGAGTAGACATCAACAAATACAATTAATGAAACACGCTCACATGAGATTAAAGATGCAACAAATAATGATTAAAAAAACAATCACATTGAAAAATATTTCCATTTATTATAAATAATGGTGCAATACCTTTAACTGAAACTGGTTATAAACCAATTAATAGTAAAATAAGTGATTTTAGTCAATATGAATTAATATTAACTGGTAATACTCCAGTTGTATGTATTTGAAAAAATAGTACAAAAATATATCAAAAAAATAAAGGTAAAATTGACCCAGTAACTCATAAAGTTACAGGTCAAGATGAATTTTATACAAAACAATATAAAATTGGTGATTATTGAAATGCTTATTTAATTGATGATACAAGTGGTGTTGATTTTAGTAATTTATCAAATAATCAAATATTTAAAACAGTACAAACTAAAAAACAATATACTTTAGTAATGTTTGAAGAACATATTACAATTGATGATTATTTACAATTTTTTTGTGTATTTAATGATGAAAATGAAAATATTGGTGGTAATAGTGGTAAAAATCAAGATAGACAATTATTATATATTTCAAATGTAACAAATTATTATAGTCCTTATAATGGTGCATTTAGTATGCAAGTTTTAACTTTTAGTAGTGGAATGGCAACTTTTTTTAGGACTGTTTTTTGGTAGACATTTGTGATTGGTGTTTTATGGGGGTTAAGTAGTTTAGAGTACTGTTGATTCTTATGTTGTTGTATCAATTGATATAATCAAATAATTCTAATTTTAATTGGATTAATGATGTAAAATTTTTATCATTAATAAATTCTGTTTTGAAAGTTTTGAAAGTTTCTTCAGCAAAAGCGTTATCATAAGGACAACCTTTTTTGTTTAAAGAGTGGGTAATATTGAATGATAATAAAAGTTTATCAATAGTTTTATTATTAAATTCATTACCGCAATCGCTATGAAATATTTGAATATTTTTTAAACAACGATTTGAGCACATAAATGCTTGATATACTAATGATGCATCTTTTTTAGTACCTACACTATGTTCAATAATTTCGCGATTGTACAGGTCGATTAATAAGCAAATATAGTTTCATTTACCATTAACTTGAACATAAGTTAAATCACTAACAATAACTTCATTTTTAAGCCTATTATTAAAGTCTCTATTAACAAGATTAGTAATTTGACTATCATTGACTTTATTATGATAATTTTTGTATGATAATTTAGTGTATTTTGATATTAAATTATGTTTATTCATAATTTTTTTAATTTTTCGTCTTGATAAATTAATTTTCTTTTCTTTTAGAACAACTTTTAATCTTCTTGTTTCATAAGCTTCTTTATTTTCTTTAAAAGCACTAATAACAGCTTCATCATACATATTATTTTGAATTTTATCTTCTTTTTTCTTGAAATTAAAATAATATGTTGATTTAGATATTTTTAAAAAACGACACATTGTACGAATTTTATATTTAACTTTATTTTTGATAATAATTTCTATTTTCTGCCTATTATTAGTGCTGCTTGCTTTAAAATATCATTTTCCATTCTTAATTGTTTTAATTCTTTTCTTAATTTAATTAAGGCTTTTATCCCTTTATATACTATTTTTAAATTTGAGCACATAAATGCTGAGAAAAACCTATCTAGGAAATTATCCCCACATGTATCTAAATCAAACACAAAATTATAGTTTCAAAACTAGGTATCTTATTGAATTTATATGCAGCTTCTTTTGCATATAAATGAATATTGTGTTTTGAAACTTTTATGTGTGTTCGAAAAGTTCGTCGGATGTGTTTTCATGCAGATTCAATCTGGTTTGTGTTTACACTTGTTGATGACACATACCCAAATTCATGATTTACGATTTCATTTTTGTGATAGAAGTTTTTGAAACTTCCATATCCCTTCCAATAATCCGTAAATAGACAACACCCAGTAGAAATGTGTTTCAATGCAAATCATAAAAGGTTTTTCTCATCTACTTTTTTCAATACTTTCACAATTAGTTTGTTTCTGGTTTTCTCATAAACTCCAACAATCAAGGTTTTATTCAGCAATGATCTTCCTTGTTTTTTAAAAACTACATGTGAAAGATACATTTCATCCATCTGTGCTGTGCCATCATTAATGAACCCTGCATCTTGATTCCAAATTCTAGTTCTGATTTCATGACCCATTCTTCAAGCTGTTTTATATGTCACACCCAATTCCCTTGCAACATCTGTTGATGGAATTCCATGTTTGGTGTTTATTCATCTAAAGATGAGATAAAACCAAGATGTCAAAGGTGTTTGTGACTTGTCAAAAATGGTGTCATGAAGAATACTAAATGTTTGATGACATTTCAAACATCTTATTCTTCTCAAATCAGAAACATTCAAACTAGAAGAAGCACACCTGATACATTTCATTACTTTCAACTTCGCTATATATTTCAAACAATCGTTTTCATTTTGAAATATGCTATTGAATTCATTTCAATTCATTTTTTCCTATACACTAGTACATGTGGGGATAATTTCCTTAATTAATTCATTTTCTTCAATAGAACGGTTATCTTTGGTTTTAAAACTTCCTGAATTAGTAAATTGCTTAATTCAATTATAAGTAGCTGCTCTTGTAACATTGTACTCTTTAGCAAGACAAGACACTGACTTACCACTTTGATATAAAGCTACTATTTATTTTTTAAATTCATCTGAATATGAGTTAATATTGGCCATAATTATAATTCCTTTCTTTTAACTAATTTGTTCACTTGTCTACGTAATTAGTGTCCAATAAAGTGTAACCCATCCAGTAGTTTAAATGATAGAGTAGTTTCTAGTGGTCAAAATAAACTTGATTTTGTACAATATGCAAGCCCGGGTAGTGGTTATGCTTTTCCTACTATTCAAAAAGGAAAAGTAACATTAAATCGTACTTTAATGAAAGATATAGGATTAAGATATAGTCATAGACAAAGTTATGGATTAGAATTATTATAAATTTGTTATTATTATGGAAGACCAATAATACAATGTCAAGATCCAATAATAAAAAATAATGAAGAAATATTTGAAAGTAAAGTATTTGCTTCAAGAAGATTATTTATTGCTGGTAATAATGAAAAATCTACAACTAATATTAAAAATAATGGTGGTTTACTTGCTGGTATAAATGATAAAATAACAACAAGTAGTCATCCAGAAACAACATTTTATAATATTATGAATGCTAAACCTACTGGATTTACTAATTTTAAAAATTTTACAGAATGATTAAAAACTTCATTAAATTTTCAAGATAATTTATTTGTAACAAAAGATTTTAAAGGTATGCTTTCTTTTGATAAAGATAAAGCAAGATTAAGTAATGGTACATCAGTAGGAGAAGCTAAATTCTTTTGAGATAGTGAATGAAATATAAATAATTTAACGGGTAATTATAATGTTGATATGAGTAGTAATTTTAAATATAAAGACCCAGATACACATTTAATTATAGGAAGTCCAACTGTTGATTATAGTAAAATATCACAAAAATATATGTCAGCAATATTAAATTTTAATAGTGTTGTATTTTCTCCATTAATACAAATTCCTTATGATAGTAATCAATGATTACCTTTTGCATTAAGTGATATTCCTTTAATTGGTAAATTATTAAATGCTTTAACATTAGGTATATGAAGTAGTTGAGTTATTACTCAAAATGCTCAACAATATAAAAAAATGTTATATTTTAATGGTTTTATGAGTGCATTTTTTACAAGTAATTTAGAAAGTATTATTGGTAATGGTGGTTTAATTACTTTAAATGCTTTTACTAATGATAATGATTTTACTATTGGTAAATTATTAGGTGCAAATGTTTCAACAACTGCTATGACTATGAAATTAAGTGATAGAGTATCAGTATATCCATGAGACCCCTACTACTGGTCAAAAATTAACTACAAAAGAACAAATATCAACTGTTGATTTATCACAAAAGAAAAATAATAAAGTTTATATTTTAGCAGAAGATACTGAGTTTTTAGATATTGCTTCACTATTTACAAATGAAGATACTAATTGTCAATGAAATCCTACAAGTAATGGAGTTATTGATGGTTCAAATTATGCTTATATTATTGATACAATTGTAACTCAATCATTACATCAAGGTGAAGAAAGACATACATTTTATAGTGATAATCCTTTTACTTATCAAGGTGATTATAATGAAATAGCAGTTGCACAATTTCGTTATAATAATATGGGTTATTTAACTGGTAATGCTTTTAATTGAACTACTTTATATAAATTAAATCATGATTAATATTCTGAAACTGAAGAAACTACATTTTCATATCCTGCAAAAATATTACCACCAAGTCCACAAAATATAGCAAAATCAATAATTATTATTCCAGATTTAAAAGTAGAAATGACAGCAAATAATTTACCATTAACAGATACAATTTCAATACCAGTAAAAGATAATACTGAAAATTGATGACTTGCTAATAAAAGTAAAGAAGTTAATTATGAAGTTGATTTAAAATCTTTATTAGACCCAACTTTATTAATTAATACATTTAATGATTTGCAAAGATATTATAAATCAATAACTATTTATTATAATTATGATATTGAAACAGAACAAGAAGTTTATAATAATTCTACTACTAGTGTATTAACGGATTATTATACTAACTTTTCTCTAACTGAAAGTTTTAATCCGGCAAAAGAAATTAAAAATGCAAGTATAACTATTAATTTAAAAGATTTAATTTTAAGAGATATACCACCACATAATGGCGCACATCTTTACCATTGAAATCATAATAAACATAGTAATCCAATAGGACTTCCAGAAGAAAGTGGAACATCATATATTTATGGAAGAACTGATACTGATTATCAATTAAATGATTATAATTTTAATATAACTGATAATGGAAATATTGGTGGATGAGATATAGAATTTAATAATAAACAAGCAATAGGATTTAGCATAATAAATAATAAAAATTTTAATTGAACCTTTTATTTACAAGTAACATTAGGAAAAATTGAGGATATGTGATATATTAGAGAATATGAAGAAAAAGATAAATTAGCATATGCTAGATTATATATTAATACTCTTAAAGCAAATATATATAAAATAATTTTAAATTCTAGATAAAGGGGTTTATAAAATTGATTAGTAATGAAATCGGAACACAAATAGTTTATATTAGTCTTTCATTAGCATTTATAATTAGTGCTATTGGTTGATTAATAAAAGAGAGTAAAAAAACATATATTATTTTATGATTAGGTATAATTCCTTTAATTATTAGTAAAATATTTTTATTTTTAACAAAATCTTATTATGATAATATTTTAATATTAATAATGATGTTAATTATTTATATAATTTATATACTATTTTTAATTATAAAAAATTATGAATTTATAAAATTAAAAGAAAAAATAGATAATAAACAACAAAATAATATTTCCTCACAATCTTAAATATTAATGTATAATATAAAAATAATTACCTAAGTGGTTAAATAGGGTAAGTTATAGATGTTTTATTATTATTTATTTATTAGTTATAGATTTATAATTAGGTTGGCACCTAATTAAAAATTTACCCTATTGGTAACTTTTTTTTTATATTTTTAAATTTTAATTATAAACTTGTTATATTATTTGTAACAAAATTTGTTTTATTATCAATTGATAAATATTGTTCATAATTAATAGATTTTGTAAATTGATCAGTTCATTTAGTTAGATTTTTAAATTCATTTTTTTCTTCAAAGATTTCTCTTTTTGTTCTTATAGATTCATCATCATTATATAATCTAATACCGTTACCAACTCCCATAAATTGAGATCCACCAATACTAGAAGCTCAGCAAGTTGCATATTCTCTAATTAGAAATTGTAAATAAAAATTACCATTTCTGTATTCTCGATAATAATTAAAACCAAAACTTTGTGCGCCTTCAATCGAAGCACCACCTCATTTTTCTTTAAAATTTTGAAGACGTGATCAATAAAGAATATCATCATTATTTAAATTATTTTTTATTTCACCTAAATTTGTAATAATTTTTGTATAATCTTGACCATTAAAATCACTAATTATCTTATCAGGTCAATAATCAGTATTTTCTCAACTGGTTCTTGTTTTTTTAAAATTTTGATTAGTACCTAAAAATTCTATTTTTTTATAATTATCAATCGGATCACTTTTTAAAACATTAAATGTTTTAAAAAGTGATTTATTGTTTGGATTACTATATCAATTATTATCACTAACTTCTTCTGATTTATCATTATTATAATATAATTTTATTTCTTTATTTAAATTACAACTTTCCATATTTTTTTTCATAACTTCAATCTTTAAATTTTAAATAGTATATTTCACATTCTTCATTAGTTATGTAAGCATAATTTATACTTGTCATTCTTTTAGAAACTTCACCATTTTCATTAATTGTATAAAAACCATTATTTGTTCCTACAAATATATGACCTTTTTTAACTCATTGATTTTCAGTACTATCATTTTATAAAAATTTTATTGCAGTTATTTTTCCTTGAATTTTATCACTTTTTTTCTTTAAATCACCAAATTTTTCATGTCAATAAGTATTTTTTTATTTCTCTTTTTCCTCTACGACAATTTACATTTCCTCCATTATTTCTTAATCTAAAATTAATATAGCCAAGTAAAACTTGAACTGACGGTGAATTTAATTCTCTTGTAAGGTCTAACATTGTGAAACCATTTCAGTATGGATTATTAATATTATTAACAGCTTCTATTAGTCTTTGTTGAAGACGATTATTTCTTGATCTTTGACTTCAACTAACTAAAATTATATAAATTTCACTTCTTAGGTTAAATTCTAAATTTTCATCTCTATTAACTAAATGTGTTACAATACGGGCATAAATATCTGGAAATCTTATTGCTTCTGCATTCATAAAAACAACTTGTCCCAAAGATCTGGCTAAGTTTCCTAAACTATGCTCTTCAGAAACATTAATATCATTAGTTAATACTATAAAAGCATCAACAATACTATTTCAATTAATATTGTTATTTTGAGTTGGAATCATATCTATATAATCTGGACTAATTCCAGTTAACTGTTTATTTTGCATTCCATCAATGTTTATTAAATGTGGAACTGTTCCATCTTGAACAGCTCTAGGTTGCATATTTGGATTAATATTATCAAAATTAAAATGATAATAAGTAGACATTTCTCCTATATTAGAACCTCTTTCAGGAACTATAAAACCTTGAATATATAAATTATCGGTTCTTAAAACTAATTCAAAATTTCTTTGAATACTTTGTTCATTTTGTTGTCATCTAATTACAATTGGAAGCCTAAAATAACCATAATTTTGAGTATTTAAAGTAAATATTATATTAATTTCTCCTCAATTTGTATTTTCGGTATTATCAAAAACAACTCTTAATATATTATTATTTACTAATGAGCGAAGAACTGATTGAAAACTATTTCTATATTGTTGGCGATTATTACTATCAATAGTTAATTGTTCAGTTAATTGAAAAATTGCTCTTCGATTTGGATTAGGTTGTCTTTTATGTCTGTTTCTATTTTTTTTATGACGATGTTTATGTGTACTTGTTTCTAGTTATGTTTGATAAATTGGATTAATATTTTGATTTGTTTCATTTAAACTATATGGTTGATAATTATTACTTGATTTTGTAAAATTAATTTCTTGATTTATTGATTCTAAACCTGTATTGTTACTAACTCAATCTTTAATCTTTTTATTATCAATTGACTTAGCATTAATACCTTGTGTTTTATAATTAAATAATGGTGCAGATAATACTCACAATTTAAATCAATAACTTGGATTAAAATATTTCATAATTTTATACCTCTTTATTTTAAACATAAAAAACCAAGGCTTTTATCTCCATTTATGTGATAAAATTTAAAAATAGTACATAAAGGGATAAAAGCCTTTTTTTATATAAATTATTCATTATTTATCACTCTTTCTATTTATTTATTTATTTATTGCTTTTTTAATTAAACTTCTTATAAATCCATTAATTTTCATATTTTTTTCTTCACAAATTTCTTTTAATTTTTTATAATCTTTTTCAGTAAATCTTAAATGAATAATAATTTGCTTAATCATTAAATCTTCTGGTTTCTTTTTAGGTGCTGCTACCATATTTATTCACTACTTTCTCTTTAACCTTTAATAATTCTTTTATAATCAATAATTACTTGTTCTAATTGATTTACATTTTTATAATTAAAATAATCACAACTAATTTTTAAATCACCATCAGCATTAATGTTAATTTCTAAATCTTCATATTTACTATTAAATTCTTCTTGTAATTATTCAAATTTTTCTATTAATTTCATTGCATTTTGTAATTCTAATTGATTCATTTTTACACTCCTTTAAAATTTTCTAATTGTAATTCATTAATATAATATTCATATAAGTAATCTCAATTATTTGATGTTAAATACATATCTTCTTCAATCATGTTATTTATACATTTATTACAATAATATGTATTTTCTAATTCACTAAATCATATATATTTTTCATTATGAATATTACATTTCATTATTTTCACCAATTAATTTATAAAAACATTTATTACAAGTTCTATTTCCATATGATGAATTTTTATGACAAATATCACATGAACCTTTAATTCTATATTCTCTACATTCCATAATTATTAATCCGTTTCTATAATTTTTAATATTTCATCTATTTCAATATATTTTTGATTTTTAAGTAATTTTTCATTACATAAATTTTTAATTAATTCTATTTTTTCAACATTTAATAACATATTAATTTCCTTTAATACTTTAAATAAAATATTTTTTCATTATGAGTATTTATATTTTTCATTGGTGTAACAATATAATTAATTGCTAAATCATTATCGTTATATGGATTATTTATTTTAAAACTTTTCATGCCTTGTTCTCATGTAATGTTATATTTAAAACATTCTTGATTTTTATCATTTTTAAAAATATAATAACCATTATATTGTTCATAAAATTCACAAGATATTAATTCATTTTCATTTCTAGTAATATTTGGAATATTTTTAATATATTTTAAAATATCACTACCTTTAACACTTTCAATATCTTTTGTAATTGATTTTTTACCTAATTTATAATAAAAATCTTCAATTATTTTTAATCCTATTTTTTTATTTTTTTCATCAATAATAGTATCTTTAATAGGAAATCATGTTTCATATTCACCAATTTCTAATAACATACCTTTAGTTTTTTCTTTAATTTTATTTTTAATATCTAAATTAACATTAATCATTACGTATCCTTTTTATGTATAAAGCCTTATCACTTACAGTGATAAAAAAGGCTTATATACTACTAACTACTTATCTACTATACGTAAGGCTTATGCTACTGTAAGTAGCATAAGCCTTGGAGGGTAGGGGTTCTAGGGGAAGGGAACCAAAATTTCTGAAATTTTAAAAGAGCAACACAAAAATTACTATTGGAATATTCCAGCACAATAGTCTAAATAATTTTTTTTATTTAGTTATGTAATAATTAATTACTTTAATAAAGTGCTGGTTTAATAAAATAATTAATTATAATTGTTTAACAATTAAAAAATGAGAGTGTTATCTCTCGTTTAAGTTCTTATTAAATCTAACCATTAACTTGATACGCCCCTTGTTAATAGAGACTTTAATAATAGGCTTAAAAATGAAGTTATTGTTAGTGATTTAACTTATGTTCAAGTTAATGGTAAATGAAACTATATTTGCTTATTAATCGACCTGTACAATCGCGAAATTATTGAACATAGTGTAGGTACTAAAAAAGATGCATCATTAGTATATCAAGCATTTATGTGATCAAATCGTTGTTTAAAAAATATTCAAATATTTCATAGCGATCGCGGTAATGAATTTAATAATAAAAATATTTATAAACTTTTATTAGCCTTCAATATTACCCGCTCTTTAAGCAAAAAAGGTTGTCCTTATGATAACTCTGTTGCTGAAGCAACTTTCAAAACTTTCAAAACAGAGTTTATTAATGATAAAAATTTTACATAATTAATCCAATTAAAATTATAATTATTTGCTTATATCAATTGATACAACAACATAAAAATACACAGCACTCTAAACTACTTAACCCCCATAAAACACCAAGCACAAATTTCTACCAAAAAACAGTCCTAAAAAAGGTTGCCATTCCAAAAAATATTTTTTTTAAAAAATTCTTATATTATGTTGCTTTTTAATAGATTTTTTTAATTATATATGTATATAATTAAAATTGAATATTATTATTAATATGATAATAATTTTTAACAAATATTAATAAGACACTAAAATAAAATTAGGCTTTTATCCCTTTATGTACTATTTTTAAATTTTATCACATAAATGGAGATAAAAGCCTATCTAGGAAATTATCTCCACATGTATCTAAATCAAACACAAAATTATAGTTTCAAAACTAGGTATCTTATTGAATTTATATGCAGATTCTTTTGCATATAAATGAATATTGTGTTTCGAAATTTTTATGTTTGTTCGGAAAGTTCGTCGGATATGTTTTTATGCAGATTCAATTTGGTTTGTGTTTACACCTGTTGATGACACATACCCAACTTCATGATTTACGATTTCATGTTTGTGATAGAAGTTTTTGAAACTTCTATATCCCTTCCAAGAATCCGTAAACAAACAACAACCAGTAGAAATGTGTTTCAATGCAAATCATAAAAGGTGTTTGTGACTTGTGAAAAATGGTGTCATGAAGAATACTAAATGTTTGATGACATTTCAAACATATTATTCTTCTCAAATCAGAAACATTCAAAATAGAAGAAGCACACCCGATACATTTCATTACTTTCAACTTCGCTATATATTTCAAACAATCGTTTTCATTTTGAAATATGCTATTGAATTCATTTCAATTAATTTTTTCCTCCACACTAGTACATGTGGGGATAATTTCCTAAAATTAATAACTAACACAAAACAAGTAACTATTTAATTAAAAAATTATAATACTAAATTTTTTTATTTTTTTTAAACTAATACCCCAAATTATAAATATAAAAGTTATATATTTTTTTGTGCTATTATGTTTAACATTTTATGGATAAAACTAAAGAAAAGCAGATTGACTACAACTAAAATATTTAATTGAATAGCTTATATTTCAAGTATTGCTTTACTTATTTTTTTTATATTACTTTTAATGTTTTTACTAATAAAATTTTTATTAAATTATAAACAAAAAACCAAAGTTAAAAAGATACTTTCTTCAAATGATTTTAGTCAAATCATAGGAACGAAAAAAGAATTAAAAATAAAATTAAGAAAATATTTTAAAGAAATATTTATTAGAGATGTTGATATAAATTTATTTAAAAAATTCCTAAAATCAGAAAGTGGAGTTAATAAAAAACCAACAAAAAAGACCTGAAATTTTTTTATAATTTTGACAAGTTCAATATTAGTAAATAAATCCGAAGGAAGAGTTTCTGAAACAATCAAAAGTATTAAAAATACTTTTGATGAAAGTAAACAAATATTATTAACTTCTGATAACAATAACTTAGTAATAGATGTAATTTTAAAAATTATGAATTTAAAAATCAGACCAATCTTAATTGCTAGTAGATCACTAACAAAAATAGATACTAATGGTAATTTCATCATTAATGATTAAAATTTAAGTAAAGAAGAAATCGAAGATTTTTGAAAACAAATTGATAAAGTTAGAAAAGATTTAATAGAAAACAAATACTTTTATTTTATTTCAATACTTTCACTTTCAACTGCAACTAATGAACAAATCAAAAAATTATTAAACTACACAGATTAAAATATTAAATGTTTAAATAAAATATAAGTAAAAAACAAATTTAAATTTTTAAAACAATATCTTTAAAATTACCTATTAAGAATTATGTTTTATAATCAAAAAAATTATAAAACATAAGTCTTAATAATGTTAAAAAAGGAGTTAAACAGTGAGAAAAATTTTTATTTCATATCATCATCTAAGAGAACAAGAAGAAAGAAACCAATTAGCAGAGTTAATTAAAAAGTATGCTAGGAGATATTGATACCACATGAACAAATCAAAAAATCGCTAAAACTATTAGACAAAATCATTTAAAAGATACAACTATTACTATTCTTATTCTAGGAATACATACAAAATGTAGACAACATATTGACTGAGAAATTGAAGCTTCATTAAATAAATATGGAAGTTTAAATAGAAGAAAGAAGATAAATAGTTTTATAATACTTTTAACTGATGATTTTATTAAAAAAGCAAAAGCAAATTGTAATTTTAATAATACTTGTGATTATTCTTCTTTAATCACCCAAGAAAATGCTGGTCAAAGAATATATGAAGCCGTAATAAATAAACATGCGATTATTGCTAATTATGATGAAATCTTTTCAAATATAATAATTCTTAAAAATTTACTTGATAAAGTTCAATCTAATCATAAAAAAGAAGAAATTTTTTATCAAAATGTTATCAGCCCTAGTTTTTTAAAACCAACTGTTTTAAAAGATAATAATAAAGATACTGTTTTTAATGAAAAAAAAGAAATAGATAATGCAAAATTATCTTCAAATAAAGATAATGGTTTTAAAGAAGAAGATAGTGATATTGAAATACTTTCTGAATCAGACGAAGAAATAGAAAATGCAAAATTATCTTCAAATAAAGATAATGGTGTTAACAAAAAAAATGATGATAATGATAGTGTAGTACCTTCTAAATCAGAGGAAAAAATAAATGGTGCAATATTAACTTTGAGTAAAGATAATGATTTTAAGGAATATGATGATAGTAATATTGTAGTACCTTTTAAATTAGAGGAAAAAATAGATAATGTAATATTAACTTCAATTCAAGATAGTGAAATTAATAATCAATTACTACAAGAAACTACAACGAACTTTACTAAAGATGATAATAAAAGTAATCTTTTAAGAAAATTATCTTTAAAACATAATAGTAAAGATAGTGGAATTGGTAGTGAACTACAAGAAACAAGTATACTGAAAGACTAAAATTTTAAAAGAATACATCTCCATAAAAAAGATAATTCAGAAGAATGTGAAGCAAAAGAAAAATCTGAAAAAACAATGCAAGAGTTTAATAAAAAAACAAAAAAATTTATAAATTTTGGAAAAATTAATTATACACAATAATGTCCAGAAATATATTTATCCTATTTTTAAAACATACAACTAGTAAAATAATAGGCTTTTATCCCTTTATGTACTATTTTTAAATTTTATCACATAAATGGAGATAAAAGCCTATCTAGGAAATTATCACCACATGTATCTAAATCAAACACAAAATTATAGTTTCAAAACTAGGTATCTTATTGAATTTATATGCAGCTTCTTTTGCATATAAATGAATATTGTGTTTTGAAACTTTTATGTGTGTTCGAAAAGTTCGTCGGATGTGTTTTCATGCAGATTCAATCTGGTTTGTGTTTACACTTGTTGATGACACATACCCAAATTCATGATTTACGATTTCATTTTTGTGATAGAAGTTTTTGAAACTTCCATATTCTTTCCAAGAATCCGTAAATAGACAACACCAAGTAGAAATGTGTTTCAATGCAAATCATAAAAGGTTTTTCTCATCTGCTTTTTTCAATACTTTCACAATTAGTTTGTTGCTGGTTTTCTCATAAACTCCAACAATCAAGGTTTTATTCAGCAAGGATCTTCCTTGTTTTTTAAAACCTACATGTGAAAGATACATTTCATCCATCTGTGCTGTGCCATCATCAATGAACCCTGCATCTTTATTCCAAATTATAGTTATGATTTCATGACCCATTCTTCAAGCTGTTTTATATGTCACACCCAATTCTTTTGCAACATCTGTTGATGGTATACCATGATTTGTGTTTATTCATCTAAAGATGAGATAAAACCAAGATGTCAAAGGTGTTTGTGACTTGTGAAAAATGGTGTCATGAAGAATACTAAATGTTTGATGACATTTCAAACATTTAGTATTCTTCTTAAATCAGAAACATTCAAACTAGAAGAAGCACACCTGATACATTTCATTACTTTCAACTTCGCTATATATTTCAAACAATCGTTTTCATTTTGAAATATGCTATTGAATTCATTTCAATTCATTTTTTCCTCCACACTAGTACATGTGGGGATAATTTCCAAATAAAATATAAATATTTAAAAAGTGAGAATTTTATTCTCACTTTTTATTTTAATTTAGTATTCTTCTTCAAGTGAAGAATTACCCATACCTATTAACTTCTCAGTTGGCATTAAACCAGTACCGGCCGGTATCAAGTTTCCTAAAATAACATTTTCCTTTAAACCACGTAAATTATCTTGTTTTGACTTAATAACAGCATTAGTTAATACTCTTGTTGTATCTTGGAAAGAAGCAGCAGCCAAGAATGATTCTGATTCTAATGGTGCTTTTTTAATCCCTAAAATAATTGGATGACCAAAAGCGGGTTTTTTACCAGCAACAATAATTTTGGCATTAACATTCTTAAATTCTTTGATATCAACAATCGCTCCAGGCAATAATGGTGAATCATTACCTTCAACTACAAAAATACGATTCAACATTTGTTTTATAATAATTTCAATATACTTATCAGAAATTTCAATTCCTTGTAAACGATAAACACGTTGTACTTCTTTTAAAATATACTGTTGAACTTCAATGATTCCTGCTACTTCTAGTAATTGTGTAATATTAATTGCACCTTCAGTTAGTTTTTGGCCAATCTTAACATTATCACCAATTTTAATTCTTACCTGCGCATTATATTGAGTTTTATATTCTTTATAGTCAAGTTTTGACTTTACAGTAATTGTATAAATTCCTTGCTCTTCACGAATATCTGTTACTTTACCATCAAACTCACTAATAATAGCAACTGCACCTTTGGGATTAGTAATATCTAATAATTCTTTAATTCTTGGTAATCCTTGGGTAATATCACTAACACCAGCAACTCCTCCAGTATGGAAAGTTCTCATCGTTAGTTGAGTTCCTGGTTCACCAATTGATTGCGCCGCAATAATTCCAACTGCTTCACCAATAGCAACAATAGAACCTGTTGTTAAATTAATACCATAACATTTTTGACAAACACCATAACTTGCTTCACAAGTTAAAACTGAACGAATATTTATTTTTGTAATTTTTGCCTCTAATATTGTTTCTACTAATTTTTCAGTAATTAATTCATTATTTGCAACAATTACATTATTTTTACTATCAACAACATTACCTTGAACAAAACGTCCAAATAAACGGTCACGTAAGGGCACAATAATATTATTACGTTTTTGGTCAACAACGTCACTAATTATAAAGCCATTACCGGTATTACAATCCTCTTCAGTAACAATAATATCTTGTGAAACGTCAACTAGTCTTCTTGTTAAATAACCTGAGTCAGAAGTTTTAAGCGCCATATCTGCCATTCCTTTACGAGCACCATGGGTAGAAATAAAGAACTCTGAAACATTTAATCCTTCACGGAATGAAGATTTAATTGGTAATTCAATAACTTCTCCTTTTGGATTATTCATTAAACCACGCATCCCTACTAATTGAGTAAAATTACTAATATTAGTTCTAGCACCTGAATCTCACATCATAAAGATTGGATTTTCAATATCTTTTCTTAAAACTGTTTCTAGTTCAACTTGAATATTATTTTTAATACTACTTCATTTATTAATAATATGGTAATGACGCTCACGATTAGTTAACATACCTTGTTTATAAAACTTGTTAATTGTTTTAACATATTCATCTGCTTCTTTAAATAATCTTGTTTTACCTGAATAAGATACAACATCGCCTGCAGAAATTGTTGTTCCTGAAATTGTTGAAAATTTAAAACCAAGATTTTTCATTTTATCTAACATTTGTGCAGTTAATTGAGTTCCAAAAGTTTTAAAATATTTATGAATAATATCTGCTAAATCTTTTTTCTTAAATGGTTCAACAATAACTCTTTTTTTAATAAATTCACGAAAATCAACATCAGTTGTAACTAAATCTTCATTATGAGTTTCAGTTAAATTAATAATATTTGGGCGATTAATAAATGGCATTCTTTCTGAAAACATTTGATTAAAAATAATCTTACCAATAGTAGTAATTAAAAATTTGTTTTGATCGGTAGCAGCAAATTTACTTGCACCTAAACTAGCAACACGAATTCCAATAATAGCATTTAATGAAACTTGTTTTGTATCATAAGCTTTAATTGCTTCATTAACATCTTTAAAAATTGAACCTTGACCTAATTCATCTAATTTTTCAATAGTTAAATAATAATTACCAAGAACCATATCTTGAGTTGGCGTAACAATTGGTTTACCATCTTTAGGACTTAAAATATTTTTTGAACCTAACATTAAACTTCTTGCTTCAGCTACTGCTTCTTGAGTAATTGGCACGTGAACAGCCATTTGGTCACCATCAAAGTCAGCATTAAAAGCAGGAGTTACTAGTGGATGTAAACGAATAGCTTTCCCTTTAACTAGAATTGGTTCAAATGCTTGAATTCCTAAACGATGTAAAGTTGGGGCACGGTTTAATAAAACAGGACGATCTTTAATTACTTCTTCTAAAACATCTCAAATTCGTTCATCTTGGATTTCAATTAATTTTTCAGCAATTTTAATATTTAAAGCTAATTCTTGATGAACTAATCTTTGCACAACAAAAGGTTTGAACAAAATAATTGCCATATCACGAGGAATACCACATTGATACATTTTTAATTCCGGACCAACAGCAATAACACTTCGACCTGAATAATCAACACGCTTACCTAATAAGTTTTGACGGAAACGTCCTTGTTTTCCTTTTAATGTTGAAGTTAAAGATTTTAATGGACGTTTATCTCTTCCTGTTACTGGACGTGCTTTACGTTCATTATCAAATAAAGCATCAACTGATTCTTGCAACATTCTTTTTTCATTATTAATAATTAAGATTGGTGCTCCCATTTGTTTTACTTTTTTTAAGCGTTCATTACGAATAATAATTCTTCGATATAAATCATTAATTTCTGATGTTGTAAAACGACCACCATCTAACTGAATAATTGGACGAATATCAGGTGGAATCACCGGAATAGCGTGTAATACCATTCATTCTGGTTTATTTCCTGATTTAGCAAATGAATCAATAACATCTAAACGACGTTCTAGTTTTCTACGATCAGTTTGTGATTTCTTGTTTGTCAATTGTTTTTTAATGGCAAGAAATTCTTTTTCTAAATTAATATTTTTTAATAAATACTCAATAGCTGAAGCACCAATTCCAAATTTTGTTCCAGTATGTTTAGTAATAAATTGAGCACATTCATCCATTGAAAATGGACGTGAAGTATCTGCTAAAGTATCAGTTAACATTTGAGCACGAGTATAAGCAAAAGAAGAAGGTTCTAATTGTTCTAAAATTTGTGCAAATACTTTACGTAAACGATTACGAGTATCAGTTGAAGATTTAGCATTACCTAAATCCATAATCATTTTTTGTTTTAAACCTTTAGCGGTCCCTGGATCTAAAACAATATAAGAAACAAAATATGCTACTTCTTCTAAGTCTTTAGTTTTCATATCTAATGCTAACGCAATTCTTGAAGGAGAAGCCTTTAACATTCAAATATGAGTTACTGGCTCTTCTAACTCAATGTGTCCTAAACGTTCACGTCGAACAATTGCTTCAGTAATTTCTACTAAACAACGTTCACAAACTTTACCTTTATTTTTTATTTTCTTATATTTACCACAAGTACATTCATAATTTTTAGTTGGTCCAAATATTCGTGCATCAAATAATCCATCTTTTTCAGGTTTTAATGACTTATAATTAATTGTTTCTGGCTTTGTAATTTCTCCATGTGATCATGAGCGAATTTGATCTGGAGAAGCAAGAGAAATTTTAAGGGCAGTATAATGTTTTGAATTTTTTTGCATTTGCATATATTTATTACTCCTTTTCTAATCCTCAAGATAACTTTCGACTTCTTCATCGTAAGTTACCACTTTTTGTTCTTGACCTTTTTCGTCAATTAACACAATATTTATTCCTAAACCTTGTAGTTCTTTTGTTAAAACATTAAATGATTCAGGGATACCTGGCATTGGAATCTGTTTATTACGTAGAATCGCTTCATAAGTTTTAATTCTACCTTTAATATCATCAGATTTAATAGTTAGGATTTCTTGTAAAGTATGAGCAGCACCATAAGCTTCTAATGCTCAAACTTCCATTTCTCCAAATCTTTGTCCACCATTTTGTGCCTTACCACCTAATGGTTGTTGAGTAATTAATGAATATGGACCCACATTACGAGCATGTAATTTATCATCTACCATATGTGATAGTTTTAGCATATACATAACACCAACAGAAATTTTCTTAGCAAACTCTTCACCAGTTAAACCATCATATAATGTTAATTTATCAAAATCATTATATTTTGCTTCTTTCATAATATCTAACAAGTCTTGATTTTTTGCACCATCAAAAACAGGGGTTGCTACTTTAATTCCTAAAGTTTTAGCAGCCATTCCTAAGTGTAATTCAAGAATTTGTCCAATATTCATCCGCGATGGTACTCCTAATGGATTTAACATAATATCAACCGGTGTTCCATCTTCTAGGAAAGGCATATCTTCAATTGGTAATACTTTAGAAATAACACCTTTATTTCCGTGTCTTCCAGCCATTTTATCTCCTTCTCGGATTTTACGTTTTTGTACAATAAATACTTTAACTACTTCTTCTACTTCTGAAGGTAAGTCAAAACCATCTTCACGTTTATAACGTTTAATACCTTGAACAATTCCAGCACCGCCATTAGGTACTCGTAATGAATTATCTTTAACATTACGTGATTTTTCACCAAAAATAGCTGCTAATAATTTTTCTTCAGCAGTTGATTGTGTTTGACCTTTTGGTGTAACTTTACCAACAAGAATATCTCCTTCTTTAACTTCAGTTCCAATTAAAACAATTCCTTCATCATCAAGATAACGTCTTGATTGTTCAGAAGTATTAGGGATTTCACGTGTAATTTCTTCTTTACCTTGTTTTGTTTTTCGACATTCTAAATTATATTCTTCAATATGCATTGAAGTATAAACATCATCTTTTACTAAACGTTCATTAATAATAATAGCATCTTCATAGTTATAACCATGTCAAGTCATGAAAGCAATAATTACATTTTGTCCTAATGCAAGTTCGCCATCTTTCATCGAAGGTCCATCTGCTAAAATTTGATTAACTTCAACTTTATCACCAACTTTTACTAATGGCACATGAGTTACTGCTGTTCCTTGATTACTACGTTCAAAACGACTTAACTCATAAGTTGTTATTTCATCTTCTGATTTAATAATAATTTCATGAGAATCAACATATTGTACAACTCCCGGTAAATTAGCAACAATAGCTAATCCTGAGTCACGAGCAACAGCATACTCAACACCCGTACCAACAATTGGTGTTTGGGGTTTTAATAATGGAATTGCTTGACGTTGCATATTAGCTCCCATTAAAGCACGGTTAGCATCATCATTTTCTAAAAAAGGAATACAACTTGTAGCTATTGACACAATTTGTTTTGGTGAAACATCAATATATTCAACTTCGTTTGGTCCAACAATAATATTTTGACCATTACTACGAGCAATAACATTATTATTTTTAATAACATTATTAGTATCTAATTCAATATTAGCTTGTGCAATGATATAATTCTTTTCTTCACCGGCAGTTAAATATTTAATTTCATTAGTAATTTTACCTGCAATTACTTGACGGTAAGGTGTTTCAATAAAACCGTATTCATTAATACGAGCATAAGTGGCTAAATTATTGATTAAACCAATATTAGGTCCTTCAGGAGTTTCAATTGGACAAATTCTTCCATAGTGAGAATAGTGAACATCACGAACTTCTAAACTAGCACGATCACGTGATAATCCACCAGGTCCTAAAGCAGTTAAACGTCTTTTATTAGCCAATTCTGCTAATGGATTAGTTTGATCCATAAATTGTGATAATTGTGATAAGTTAAAAAACTCACCAATAACAGCTGTTAATGGTTTATTATTTGTAATATTTGCTGGTTTCATTTTATCACTATCAGTAGTTGACATTTTTTCTTTAATGTTTTTTTCAATACGTCCCATTCCGATACGAAATTGGTTTTGTAGTAATTCTCCAATTGTACGAATACGACGATTTGCTAAGTGATCAATATCATCAGCATTACCAATACCATGAATAAAATTTAAAATATAAGAAAGGGTTACTAAAATATCAGCAATAGTAATAATTACTTCTTTACATTTAGGATTAATTCCAACGACATTAATAACTTCATTTAATCTTTCTTTATCATTATAAACTTTAATTAACTGCACATAATGTTTTGGTTCACTATCACTGATTAATGTTTTTAAAGGTACTAAACATGCTCCTTCTTCTAATACTGTTTTTAGAATTTCTAATTGTGATTTACCAATTACTGTTTTTTTGGATAAAACAACATTACCTCTAATATCTTTAATATCTTCAGCTAGAGTGTAATTTAAAACACGATCTGTAATAGCTAATTTTTGAATTAGCTTATATCTTCCTGCTTTTGTTAAATCATATTTTTTTGAATCAAATAATAATCCAGTTAAAAATTTTGCAGCACCATCAACACTGGCAGTTTCTCCGGATTTAATTTTTTTATAAATTTCTTGTACTGCTGCTGGTCAATTTTGATGTTCATCATATTCATAAGTATTTAATAAAACATCATCTTTACCAATGATATTAATAACATCATCTTTAGTTAATCCTAAGGCAGTAAGTAAAGTGGTTACTGCAATTTTACGTGATTTTTCAATTTTAACTTGAATAATATCTTTAATTGTATTTTTATTACGAACTAATTTATTACGTTTAGAATCAGTTTCAAATTCTAGTCAAGTTCCACGTGATGGAATTAAATCACCTAAAAATTTATATAATCCGGTTTTTGGATCAATTTCAATTTTAAAATATGCACCTGGTGAACGAACTAATTGTGAAACAACAACCTTTTCACTTCCATTAATAATAAATGTTCCTTTTTGTGTCATTAATGGAAAATCACCTAAAAATACATCTCCTTCACGAGTTAATGTATAATCAACAATTAAAACATCTTCTTCTCTACCTTTAATAGTAACTTCAATAGTTGAAAATTCACTATTAGCATGAACATTTTTTTCTTCAAAATAATATATATTATCGCTAACTTTTGGTTCATTAATGTTTTTAATACCAAATTGGTCTTTAATTCAACGCATTAAATAATCTAAAATATTATCTTTAGCAGCAATAGTTAAATGACAATTATTTTCATGAATTGATAAAGATAATTTTGTATAGATTGGTGCTTCATAAGTTTTTGACTCATCTTTTGCTTCTTTTAATGTTCTTCTTGGTTTACGAAATTCTCAATCAATCAATGATAAAATAATACGATTATCATTATCAGTTACCGGAAATATTTCATTAAATACTTCTTGTATTCCTGTATCAATAAATCATTTATAAGTATCACGTTGAATTGAAATTAAATCAGGAAGATCTAAATTTCCTGATACTTTAGTATAGTCACGTCTTTTAGCATAATGACCAAATTGTTTTGTAGTATATGACATTGGTTCATCTCCAATTTTAAAAATTTATTAAAATCAAATAATTTGATTTCAGTTAATTAGTATTAATTTACTAATTAGTTTGATAAAATATTAAGTTTTAAGTTGATAATTTTTAGTTAAATAACAAACAGAAAACCAGTATTAATTAAAACTGGTTTTCATATAAATTTTTAATATTTGAACTACTTAACTTCAACAATAGCACCAACGGCTTTTAACGTTGCTTCGTGTTCTGTTGCTTTTGCTGTATCAATATTTTCTAAAATCTTTTGTGGTCCTGTTGCTACTGCATCAACCATTTTTTTAGCGTCCATTAAAGACATTGTACCACCAACAATTGCTTTAACTGCTTTAATAACATCAACTTTTTTGTCTCCTACTTCTTTTAAGATTACAGAAACTGTTGATGGTTTTGTTGCTTCTTCTTTAGCTGCTGCTGGTGCAGAAGCAACTGCTGCAGTTACTCCAAAAGTTGTTTCAATTAATTCAACTAATTCTTTTAATTGAACTGCTGTCATTGTTTTAACATGTTCAATAATTTGTTTATTTGTAATATTTTCCATTATTTTTTCCTCCATATATTTTTTTATTTAATAAGTGTTAATTATGCGTTTTCTTTTTGTTGGGCTACTGCTTTAATTGCTAAAGCTAAATTGCGAACTGGCGCTTGTAAACAAGAAGCTAACATTGAAATTAATTCTAATTTTGATGGTAATGAAGCTATTTTTTGTAACTCACTTTGGTCAATAACTTTCCCTTCAAAAATGCCACCTCTTAATACTAATAATTTATTAATTTTAGCATAATTAGAAACTATTTTAACTGTTTCTAACTCGTTTTCAAATCCAAAGATAAAACCATTTGGGCCAACTAAACTACTTTCAAGCGATGAATATTCTTTTTTTAAAGCACGAGCAACTAAATTATTCTTATAAATAGTGAATGTTGCACCTTTAGTTCTTAATTCCTTACGTAAAGAACTAATTTCTTCAACATTCATACCTTTATATTGTACAACAATTGTTGTTTTTGAATCATTAATTTGCTTAGCAATTAAATCAATAGTTTTTTGTTTTTCAACCATTGCTGGGCGCATAAGTACACCTCCTTATTATTCTGAAATAACTAGCAATAAGTAGTAAATAAAACTCGGAGCAAAACCGAGTAAATCACATGCATATATAATGATGGAAATTACCTGAGCAACATAATTAAGACAAAAGTCCGTTGCTGTCTTTGGCTTATTCTAGATTGTATATTATATGATATATATATATTAAAATCAAGAAAAATTTACAAAAGATTAAATAAATAATTTTTTATTATATATCTTTTAAGATATAAAACACTATTTTTAATAACATAAATGCTAATTTCATCAATACTTAATTAAAAAAAATGTTTTTTTTATAACTGGTTACTGTTTTTACTACTAGAGTTTTTGTTTTCACTTGAAGAAGATTCACTATTTATGTTTGATTTATCTAACTCAAGATTTTTATAAACTCTTTCTCTTCTTTTTGAATATTTTTTTCTACCCAAGCTTTATTTATTTTATCAGCATTTTTAGCACGTGCTTCTTGTTTTTCTTTATTATTCTCAATAGATTGTCATGGCATAATTTATTATTCCTTTCGCTTTTTGAATATTTTTTCTACTTTTAAATAATCAATAAAATTATATATTTTTAATAAAAAATATATATAAAAATATATAAAAAATTATTCTTACTTAATTAAGTAAGAATAATTAAACTAATTATCGTTATATTTTAAAATGAATAACGTCGTTGTCTTACATTTGTAGGAGGTTGCATATTACCCATAGAATTAGCTTTATCTACATCAACTGGTTTTCAACTGGAATTATATTATTTTCAACATTTATTATTGTTTTATCATTCATTAGTTCATTTATAGTTTTAAGTTTTCTACTATCCAGTTCTTGTTTTAATATATTAAATTGTGTTTCTAACTTAGTTTCTAATTTATAACTTGTTAAATCCTTAGATACTGATTTAACTTCTTTTTTATCTTTATTATTTTTAAATAATTTATTATAAATTCATGATTCAACTTTTTTTGATGCAGTTGAAAAAACTGATGTAATTGCTTTAAAACCTCCACTAATAAAAACTGAAGCAATATCAATATCAATCTTAATTGTTGCCACTATTGCAGCAGCCAAATAAGAAGCTAAAATCACAGGAAGCAAATTTGGAAGAACAGTAATAACAATAGTAATAACTAAAACAATAACCCAAACTTTTCACTCCGTTTTAGATCGCTTTGATTTTAATTCCATTTGTTCTTTTAATAATTCTTTAACTGGCATTGTGCTAATATTATTTGCATTTTCTTTATCAATTAAACAAGTGCTTTTTTTATATTCTTCAATATTCTGATACTTTTTAGTCTGTTTTCAAACTTCAATTGCATTTTTTTTCATTATTATCAAAATATATTATTTCTTCAAAAATTGATTCATCATTATAAACTAAAGTTGTTATATAAAATATCTTATCTTCAATTAGAAAAATTTCTTCATAATTTTTTTGAACATTTTGACTTTTAATATTTTCTTCTTTTTTTTATTTCTTTTTTTAACTTAGAAATATTATAAAATATTTCTAGTTTTTGCTCTTCAGTTAAATTTTCTTCATCAATTTTTCTTTGTATTTCTATTCTTCTATTAATATTTTCTTTTAATGATGACGGCATCCAATCATCACTATAACTATCTAGTTCATTGTTTAAATTGCTTATAGTATTTTCTAATTCTTCAATTTTAAAATTATTTTTTTCAATATTATTATTCAATTCTTTTTTTATATTTCTTTGTTTTTCAATTTCTAATTCTTTATCTGATATTGTTTCTTTAAGAGCAAAATATTCTCTAAGTTCACTATCAGTTGTTTTTTTCTTTCTTTACGTTTTAAATCATCAAGTAATTGTTTAAGTTGAATAATTTCTAATTCAAAAAGATTTTCTTTAACAATAGTTAATTTTTTATGGCTTTTATCCCTTTATGTACTATTTTTAAATTTTATCACATAAATGGAGATAAAAGCCTATCTAGGAAATTATCCCCGCATGTATCTAAATCAAACACAAAATTATAGTTTCAAAACTAGGTATCTTATTGAATTTATATGCAGCTTCTTTTGCATATAAATGAATATTGTGTTTTGAAACTTTTATGTGTGTTTGAAAAGTTCGTCGGATTTGTTTTCATGAAGATTAAATCTGGTTTGTGTTTACACCTGTTGATGACACATACCCAACTTCATGATTTACGATTTCATGTTTGTGATAGAAGTTTTTGAAACTTACATATTCCTTCCAATAATCCGTAAACAGACAACACCCAGTAGAAATGTGTTTCAATGCAAATCATAAAAGGTTTTTCTCATCTGCTTTTTTCAAAACTTTCACAATTAGTTTGTTGCTGGTTTTCTCATAAACTCCAACAATCAAGGTTTTAAAAAACAAGGATCTTCCTTGTTTTTTAAAAACTACATGTGAAAGATACATTTCATCTATCTGTTCTGTGCCATCATCAATGAACCCTGCATCTTGATTCCAAATTCTAGTTCTGATTTCATGACCCATTCTTCAAGCTGTTTTATATGTCACACCCAATTCCCTTGCAACATCTGTTGATGTTATACCATGCTTTGTGTTTATTCATCTAAAGATGAGATAAAACCAAGATGTCAAAGGTGTTTGTGACTTGTGAAAAATGGTGTCATGAAGAATACTAAATGTTTGATGACATTTCAAACATCTCATTCTTATCAAATCAGAAACATTCAAACTAGAAGAAGCACACCTGATACATTTCATTACTTTCAACTTCGCTATATATTTCAAACAATCGTTTTCATTTTGAAATATGCTATTGAATTCATTTCAATTTATTTTTTCCTATACACTAGTACATGTGGGGATAATTTCCTTTTTTATTTAAAACATCATTTGTTCTTTTGACATCTTCTGATTGTTTTGTAAAATTAAAAATTTCTTCTCTAAGTTTACTTATCTTTTGATCTTCTATAATTGTAAGATAATTATATTTATATTTATTTAAAACATTACTATCATTATTTGCTTCATTTAAACTATTTTCACTTTTAGAAGATTTTATTGCTAAACCTCCATGTCTTTTTTTTATAGAACCATCGGTTTGAGCAAAAATATTTTCTGGATTATTTTCCATTATTCGCTGAAATGTTGTTGATTTTCTTTTATCATTATCACGCATTTTATACATTTTTTTAGTAAAATAAAACCTATTTACTTATAAACAAAGCAAAGGGTCAAAAACTATATTTAGTTTTACACTTATCTTTTAACAAATTTTAGAAATTTTTACAATATTTTTTTATTTTCATATTATTATAAATAATTTAAATATTATTAAATTTTGAGGTATATAATAATTATTTAAAATAAAAGAGTTACCAATAATGGTAACTCCTATTTACTGTTATATGCCAACCGCAATGAATATTTACTTACCATTAACTAAGTAATTATTTTTATTATACTACTAAAATAAGTTTTTTTTAGTTTTATTTACTAAAAAAAATAAAACATTTTTAATTTTATTTATTTTTGATATTTATAATTAACTATTAATATATATCTATATGCTTAATAAGTAATAATTTAACATTTTATTTTATAAAATAAGGCTTTTATCCCTTTATGTACTATTTTTAAATTTTATCACATAAATGGAGATAAAATCCTATCTAGGAAATTATCCCCACATGTATCTAAATCAAACACAAAATTATAGTTTCAAAACTAGGTATCTTATTGAATTTATATGCAGTTTCTTTTGCATATAAATGAATATTGTGTTTTGAAACTTTTATGTGTGTTCGGAAAGTTCGTCGGATGTGTTTTCATGCAGATTCAATCTGGTTTGTGTTTACACCTGTTGATGACACATACCCAACTTTATGATTTACGATTTCATGTTTGTGATAGAAGTTTTTGAAACTTCCATATCCCTTCCACGAATCCGTAAACAGACAACACCCAGTAGAAATGTGTTTCAATGCAAATCATAAAAGGTTTTTCTCATCTGCTTTTTTCAATACTTTTACAATTAGTTTGTTGCTGGTTTTCTCATAAACTCCAACAATCAAGGTTTTATTCAACAAGGAAGATCCTTGTTTTTTAAAACCTACATGTGAAAGATACATTTCATCTATCTGTGCTGTGCCATCATCAATGAACCCTGCATCTTGATTCCAAATTCTAGTTCTGATTTCATGACCCATTCTTCAAACTGTTTTATATGTCACACCCAATTCCCTTGCAACATCTGTTGATGGAATTCCATGTTTGGTGTTTATTCATCTAAAGATGAGATAAAACCAAGATGTCAAAGGTGTTTGTGACTTGTGAAAAATGGTGTCATGAAGAATACTAAATGTTTGATGACATTTCAAACATCTTATTCTTCTCAAATCAGAAACATTCAAACTAGAAGAAGCACACCTGGTACATTTCATTACTTTCAACTTCGCTATATATTTCAAACAATCGTTTTCATTTTGAAATATGCTATTGAATTCATTTCAATTCATTTTTTCCTCCACACTAGTACATGTGGGGATAATTTCCTTTAATTATTTATTTTTTGTAATTAAAAATATTATTTAAAACAACATTCTGAGTTACATAAAATTTCTTAAATAATTGATAAAAAACTATATTCTTTAATTTTTAATAAAAAAAATGAAAATTTTTGAAAATATTTTCATAACTAAAAAGATTTTCAGAATAATGTTCACTATTATTAACTTCAGTTTTAATTTCTTCAAAAAATTTATTTTTTGATTTATGTTTTTGTGAAAAAAATAACAATTTAGTTTATTTTTGGATTTTTTTGGACAATCTTATATATTTTCTTCAAACAAATTTATTTCTTTGAAGAGAACAATTTTTTTTCAATTTTTCAGTTTTAACTTTATTTTGACATTTATCAAGTAATTTTTTTAACCTTAAAGGATTTGAAACTATATTTGAAAAACTTTCAACAATTGCATAGTTATTTATTACATTTTCATAAATTCTTGGAGTAGAATTTTGGTTATTAATTAAAGTTTTGTAATCATTATCATTAAAATCACAATTTTTTTTGCTTTTTTAATAAAATCATCAGTTAAAAGTATTAATAAACCATTTTTTCCCCTTCGATGGAGGCTACCATATATTGATAATGAAGCCACAATTTCTCAATAAATATGTTTTCTACATTTTGTATGTTTTCCTAAAATAACTATAGTAATATCTGAATCTTTTACATACTCTTCTCTAATAGTTTTAAATATCTTTTTAGGAGGCAATTGCGAATCAATATCACCTAGTTTTACAGATACGTCTTTCACTTCAAAATATTCTCCATAACATTCCAAAATTAATTCTGATAATTTATCCTTTGCTTTTTGTTCTCTTAAATGATGATATGAAATAAAAATTTTTAACATTATTCATTAACCTCTTTTTTAACATTATTAAAAAAAATTTTTTTATAAACTTTAATAAGTTTATACTTTATTATAAAATAATACTGACTAAAAGTAATATTTTTAACTTTTAAGTTTTATAAAATCTTATTATTAAAATAAAGTAAATATTATACAAATTTCAAGTAATTACTAGTATAATGATTTAAGAATAAAAAAGAATAATTAGTACAAATAAAACTTGTTATTTTAAAGGAGAATAATATACATGAATAAAAACTATAAAGATACATTATTAATGCCTCAAACTAACTTTGAAATGCGTGCTAATTTAACTATAAAAGAACCACAACTACAAAAATATTGACAAGACCAAAAAATATATCAACAACTAATTAACAAAAATAAAAAATCTACGAAAACTTTTATCCTTCATGATGGACCTCCATATGCTAACGGTGATCTACATTTAGGACATGCATTAAATAAAATTTTAAAAGATATTATTGTTCGCTATTATAATAGTAGCAATTATTATACACCCTATATTGCAGGTTGAGATACGCATGGTTTACCTATTGAAACAGCAGTTACTAACTCAGGAATTAATCGTAAAACAATATCAGTATCAGATTTTAGAAAACAATGTCAAAAATATGCAGAACTGCAAGTTGCTAATCAAATTAATCAATTTAAAACATTAGGATTATTAACAGATTTTAAAGTTCATTATGTTACTTATGATAAAAAATATGAATCTGAACAAATTAAAGTTTTTGCTAAAATGGTAGAAAAAAAACTAGTATATCGTAATTTATATCCTGTATATTGATCACCATCAAGTGAAAGTGCCTTAGCTGAAGCTGAAGTTGAATATTTAACAAAAACTAGTGCTGCTATTTATGTTGCCTTTTTACTGAATGATGAAAAAAAAATATTTAACTTACCTACCTCACTAGTAATTTGAACAACAACACCATGAACCATTCCTAGCAATCAAATGTTAGCAGTAAATGAAGAATTTACATATAGTATTATTAAGACTAATGAACAACAATATATTATTGCACAACCATTGATTAATTCTTTTACTAAAGCAAACAACATCACCGATTTTACAATTGTTAAAACAATTTCTGGTAAAGATTTAATTGGATTAACAGCATTACATCCATTATATCAAAGAAAAACCCCAATCGTTCATGGTTCTCATGTTACTATAAATGATGGAACTGGAATTGTTCATACTTCTCCAGCGTTTGGTGAAGAAGATTTTGATTTAGGATTAAAACATAATATCAAAATTATTTGTCCAATTAATGATCAAGGTCAATTTACAGCAGAAATCAATGATGAACAATTAGTCAATAAGTTTTATGATGATACTAATAAAATTATTGTTGAGCGCTTAAAAAATAATGATACATTAATTGGTATGAAATGATTTAAACATCAATATCCACATGATTGACGAACTAAAAAACCCGTTATTTATCGTGCTACTTTACAATGATTTATCGCTATTGAAAAAATCAAACCATTACTTACTAAAAATATTAATAAAGTAAATTTTGTTCCTGAATGAGCAAAAAAAAGAATGTTATTAATGACAAATAATCGCTATGATTGATGCATTTCTCGTCAACGTGCTTGAGGATTACCAATTCCAATTTTTTACACTGAAAAAAAAGAACCAATCATGGATATAAACCTTATTAATCATGTGGCTGATTTATTTGCTAAACATGGTTCAAATATTTGATTTGAAAAAGAAGCAAAAGATTTATTACCACCTAAATATCAACATAAAGATAGCCCAAATGGTATTTTTTATAAAGAACAAGATATCATGGATGTTTGATATGATAGTGGTGTTTCCCACTTAGCAGTTATTAAAAATAATAATTTACCTTGACCAGCAGATTTATATTTGGAGGGTAATGATCAATTTCGTGGTTGATTTAATTCAAGTTTAACAACAGGAACCATTACTCATAATAGTAGTCCATATAAAAACTTGTTAGCACATGGTTTTGTAACTGATGCTAAAGGAAATAAAATGTCAAAATCAATTGGTAATGTTATTAGTTTTAAATCAATTTGTGATACTAATGGTGCTGATATTTTACGATTATGAGTAGCCAGTGTTGATTTTACTGATGATACAAGAATTGGTACTGAAATTTTAAAACAAGTTAGTGAAAACTATCGTAAAATCAGAAATATTTTTCGTTTCTTACTAGGTAATTTATTTGATTTAGATATCAAAACTATTGAAAATAAAACAGAAGAAGAAATTATTAATAGTTTATCAGAAGTTGATCAATATATTTTAAATAAATTAAACGGATTAGTGATTAAAATTAATGAAAATTATCAAACTTACCAATTTAATACTATCTATCATTTAATTTTAAATTTTGTTACTAATGATTTGTCTGCTTTTTATTGTGATTTTACTAAAGATATTTTATATGTTAATAGCAAAAATGACATTAGAAGAAAACAAGTACAAATAACAATGTTTTTAATAGTAAAAACTTTAATTGGTTTATTAGCCCCTATTTTACCACACACTACTGAAGAAGCATTCCAAAGTTTAACTAAAAAAGATTTAAACACAAGTAGTGATTCTATTCATTTAAAAAAATTTCCACAACCATGAAATTTAAACAAAGCAACAAAACTAATGGAAAAATGAGAATATTTTATTAACTTTAAAAATGAAGTTAATAAAGTTATTGAACAAGCTAAAAAAGACAAAATTGTTAAAACAGCCCTAGAAACAATAGTAACTATTATTTTTAAAGATAATCATAATATCTTATCAACAATTGATGAAAAAGAATTAGCACAATTATTAATTGTTAGTGAAGTTAATATTAATTATAATAATAGCAACGTTAATGATTGAACTATTAATGTTAAAACAAAAGATGGTACTAAATGTCCTCGCTGTTGATTAATTGTTAATGAAACAAAAGAAGATGTTTGTAATCGTTGTTTTGAAGTGTTATCATTAATAATGTAAATAACTAATATTAGTTTAGAAAGAAGTAATTATGGAATTTTCTTGATTAGCAATTAAAAATCATTTAAAAACACGTGATTGAAAATGATTAACTAAAATAATTTGTTTTTGCGCAATTATTATTCTAATTGTCACTGATCAAATGATAAAATTAGCAGTACAAAACGGAATAAAAGCTGGTGAAGAATATAAATTTATACCCTGATTTATTAATTTAAAATTTATTATTAATTATGGTTCTGCTTTTAGTTTTTTTCAAAATCAAAGAATCTTTCTAATAACTTTTGCTTTTCTAGTAGCAATTGCTAGTAGCACCTGACTATTATTTACTAAATCTATTAACAGAGCACTAGGTCTCAGTTTTGTTATTGCAGGAACAATCGGTAATTTAACAGATAGATTTTTACACAAAGGTGGTGTTATTGACTTTTTATTATGACAACTATTCCCACCATATACTATTTTTAATACTGCGGATATATTCATTACCATTGGTATCACAATTATTATTCTACAAATAATTATTGGAACCATAATTAATTCCTATCAAGAAAAGTTTGGAGAACACAATAATGAAGTCAACAATGGAACATTTACAACAATCATCAATGACAGAAAATCAAAAGATGATAAAACTAAAATATCATGAAAACAAAAATATCCGCATCGACAAATATTTAGCAATGGTATTAACAGAACATCATTATTCACGAAATTTTATCCAAAATTTAATCACTAATGGTCAAGTAGTAGTTAATAATAAAACTATTTCATCAGCTAATTTATTATTAAAAAATAATGATGAAATAAATATTGTTATTAAAAATGACAAAGATAACACTTTAAAAGCAACTGCAATTGATTTTGAAATAGTTTATGAGGATAATGAAATTCTTGTTATTAACAAACCTAATAATTTGGCTGTCCACCCAGGAGCAGGTAATTGAGATAATACTTTAGTTAACGGATTATTATTCCAATCTAAAATTGAAAATATTGAAGAAAATAATTTACGTCCAGGCATTGTTCATCGTATTGACAAACAAACGACAGGATTATTATTAGTAGCTAAAAATAAAATTAGTCATCATATTTTAGCAGAACAATTACAAAAACATGAAATTAAACGAATTTATATTGCGTTAGTTCATGGTACAATTAAAGGTAGATCAGGAACCATTAAAGCACCTATTGCTAGAAGCAATAATAATCGTCTAAAAATGATGGTCAATGAACAAAATAGTAAGAAAGCAACTACTCATTTTACAGTTATTGAGCGATTTAAAGACTATACTTTAGTTCAATGTCAATTAGAAACTGGTCGAACACACCAAATTCGTGTTCATTTTGAGTGAATTGAACATCCAATTGTAAATGACCCTTTATACAGCAAATTTAAATTGGAAAATGCTAATATTGGACAATACTTACATGCTAAAGTCATTACTTTTACTCATCCCACAACTAAAAAAGTTATGACTTTTGAATGTAACTTACCTGATTTTTTTGAAAATAAATTACAATTATTACGAAAGGAAAGTGTTAAATAATGGATGATAATATTCTAGATATTTTAGGTTTACAATTAGTTGATTATTTTATTAGTCATCAAGATTATCGACCATTTAATGTTCCTAAAGAATTAAAACTACATGTTAAAGGTGAAGTATATCTAACTAATAAAGATAGTAATACTTATCATATCATTAAAATTATTAAAGAAAATAATTTTAATCATCACCATTTAAAAAACAAAGATGAAGTTTATGAAATTTTACATAAACAATTAGCAGATGAAGGTGTTAAAGATATTCGTTATTTAATGGTTATCTTAAATGATGATAACCAAAACGAAAATCGAAGGTCACCAGCAGTTGATGTTATTATTGCTACTAGTGATAAAATTGTTCAAGAATTATCTAAATTTTATCCTAGTATTACTAAATTTATTAAGGTAGACTTACCCCAACTTGAAACTGAAACTGAAAATAATGAAGTGACTAATGAAGATAATAGTATTGGAAATTTAAGTGATAATTGAAAAAAAGTTAATTTTCAAAACCGTCGTTACTTAAGCGAAACATTAAAAAAATGTACTAATGCTAATTTGGCAGTTACCTGATTTCTTTTTATAATTCCTATTATTACACTTGTTGTTTTTCTAGTAATTATAAATCTTAGTCAAGATGATTGATTAGCATTAGATTATAAACAACAACATTTGCTTTTTGGTGCCAATTATCATAACTTAATATTTGGTGCTTATCAATATTGAAGGTGATTAATTTATCCATTTGCTGGTAATGATATAAATCCTTCAGCTCCTATTAATTTAATATTTTCACTTTGAATGTTTTATCATGTTGGAAGATTTGTTGAAGGATTTTATGGATGATGAAAAGCAATTTTCATTTGAATTGGTGCAATGATTCTAACCGGTATTTTACAAAGTGTTGTTGATAATATTAATATCATGTCAGGATTTTGAGTTTTTCCTGTAATTTCATTAGGAGCAATGTTACCTTTCATTTGAAATTATAAATTATTTAAAACTCCAATTATGAATCGTTTCTTTACAACTATTTTATTAATGCTAATATTTTGATTTATAACTGATCAACAAGTAGTGACATTATTATATTGAATGATTGCTTTTGTCACAGGATGATTATTTGCTTCTTTAATCGGATATCATAATCGTAAAATAACTGTGTATTATGCTTTTAGTCCAATTGCTATTGGTTCATTAGTATTATTTGCTGGTTTACTTTGAGGTTTAAATAATTATTATTCTGTTGATTATAATAACTATACTTTAGAAGTATTAAAACAATATCAAAAACTTGGTTTAATTAGTCAAAGTACTATTAATAGTATTATGCTTAATTACTTTCATATACAAGTATAAAAAAAGTAGAATTTTTCCTACTTTTTTTATAAATAAAATTCTATATTTTTTTTAATGCGTCAAATAAATACTTTTCTTCCTCTTTTGTAAGAAGATTAGGATTAATAACTATTTTTCTACTATTAATATCAATAATTTTAAAATCTATAGCAATATATGAATAATTATTAAAATTAATTTTTAATCTTTCTGATCATTCAATTATCATAAAATTATTCATCATTATTTCATAATATTCTTCTAAATGAGGATTAATTAAACGATAAGCATCCATATGAATTAAATTTCATTCATATTTAGTTTGATACTTATTTCAAATAATAAAAGTTGGTGAATTAATAATATTTTTAACTCCAAGTAAATTACCAATTAATTTAGTAATTTGCGTTTTACCACTACCAAGTGGACCATTTAATAATAAAATTAAATTTGGTTTAGCAATTTTAACAATTATTTTGGCAAGAGTATTAGTGTCATCTAAATTTTTTAATATATATACATTCTTTTTCATAATAACCTTCTTTGATAATTATTTTATACTTTACAAACTATTATACAAAAAAATAACTTATTTTCTAAATTATTATTTTTCTTATTTAAAAGATATTAATGTTCATATGTTTCTTTTTTAACTACCACTTTTTCTTTACTTCTTACAAAAAATCATTGATAAAAACCAAAGCATGAATTACCAAGAGCAACAATTCACATTAATAAAAGATTTACATCCAAACGATTATGAGCAGCTCCCGAATACATAGCTATTTGAAAAATATTAACAATTATTCAAAAAAATTCATTGTTCACGAAAACGTAATAACATTAGTATTTGCGCAACAATACTTAAATAATTAGTTAATGAATCTAGAATATGTGGTAAAACTTGTTGAAAAGTATTACCATCAAAATCATATTTCCCTAAAATTACACGTGAAAATTAAGGAATTTCAAAATAAAAAAATACTGATAAAACAATTGCAAAGTAAATAGTAACAATACTTGTTTTTAAATTTAAACGTTTAGAAATTATTTCTTGTTGTGAATCTAAATGAAATTTCCATAAACTATAGCCAATAAATTGAAAAGGCAAAAAGAAAAATAAATTCAACTGCATATCACCAACATAATCTCAAACTAAAGCAATACAACCATAAATACTAAAAGTAAAAAAAACATCAAAAAAAATTAGAAATTTTACCAAACGAAATTAAAATTATACAAATAACATTAGTAAAAGCAGCAATACCATTTAATAATAATAATACTTGCTGTCAAGGATGATAAGTTTGACGATTTACAATAGTTCAGACCGAAGGATATAAATTAGGATTAATAAAATGATTCAAATCAAAAAATGTATTTCATAACATAAAAATTCCTAAACAAATAATAGCTACTTTAGCAGAAAATGGAATTTTATTAAGATCTTTGGGTATTGATAATAAAAATTCTTTTATATTTTTCTTTCTTTTTATAAATTTAAATTTATATCTTTAAACATATTTTCTTTCTTTTAACTTTATCTAGTTCACTCTCATTAATAAAAATACCATTAATACCATTTTCACCAATACTACCATCACCTTTACCAAAATAACTTAACTTTAAATCTAAATTCAAACTAGATAAATCAACAGCATAAAAATGTCATATTTTTATTGAAGTTTTATTAGCATAATAACTACCAAGTCTATAAATACAATCAAGTTTTAAACTGCTAATATTAATTACTGTCTCTTCTAAAATTTCATTCTTAACAGTTTCTAGTGATGATTTACCTAATTTACAACCACCTGTTAGAGTACTAACAAATGATATCTTTTTATTTTCAAATAAAAGATTCTTTTCTTTCATTAATAAAAATCAATATTGATTATATTTATATACAAAAGGTAAAACTGCAACTCCTTCATTATTACATCATGGTTCACTAACACCTGTCATAAAGCCATTAGTAATTAACTTTAAAAATTTGCCCATAATAAACCCCCTTTACTATAAGTAATATTATAACATTAACTTAAAATTGAATTTCAAATTTTATACTAACTAAAAATAAAATTTATCCCAAATATTAATGAAAAAAATCATAAATAATTCCCTACTAAGATAATAGTTAATATATAATTTATTTATTATATAAAAATAAATAGGAGGAACAATAATGATTTACACAATTAATAATTTATTTATTAATAGTAACAATAAAACTAAAAAAATACCAACACAAGTAACTGTTAACGGTTGGGTTCGTTCTAATCGAAATAGTAAAAAAGTTGGGTTTTTAGATTTAAACGATGGTTCTTCAATTAATAACTTACAAGTAGTATATGATCCAAATTTAGAAAATAATAACAATTTAACTAATGTTACTACTGGTAGTGCTGTTACTATTACTGGTAATTTAATTTTAACACCAAATGCGAAACAACCATTTGAACTAAAAGTAATTACTGCTACTGTCTACAACATATGCGCTAATGATTATCCAATCCAAAAAAAAGAACATACAAATGAATTTCTTCGTGAACACGCACACTTACGTGTTCGTACTAATACTTTCTTTTCATTATTTAGAATTCGTGATCAAGTATCATGATCTATTCATAAATTTTTCCATGATAATCAATTTATTTACCTACATAGTCCTCTTATTACAGCTAATGATGCTGAAGGTGCTGGTGAAAATTTTATTGTTACTACTATAACTAATGATAAATATGAAAAGGATTTTTTTGGGAAAAAAGCCTCATTAACTGTTAGTGGTCAGTTAAATGCTGAAGCCTACGCTCAATCTTTACAAAAAGTTTACACATTTGGACCAACATTTCGTGCTGAAAAATCTAATACTACACGTCACGCAGCAGAATTTTGAATGGTAGAACCAGAATTTACCTTTAGTAATCTACAAGATAACATTATACTAGCCCAAAAACTAATAAAAACTGTTATTAGAGATGTTCTAAATAATTGTAATTCAGAATTAAAATTCTTAGAACAAAAACAAGAAACTAAAAATGAACAATCACTAATTGAAAAATTAGAAAAAATTGCCGATTTTAACTCTGATTTTAAAGTTATTACTTATACAGAAGTCATTGAATTACTTTTAAATGCACAAAAAAAAGGAAAAAAATTTGAATTTAATGAAATTAAATGAGGAATTGATTTACAATCAGAACATGAAAGATATTTATGTGAAGAAATAACTAAACAACCAACTTTTGTTATTAACTATCCACAAACCATCAAAGCTTTTTACATGAAACTTAATCCAATTGATAGTAATAATCCACAACAAAAAACAGTTGCAGCTATGGATTTATTAGTTCCAGGGATTGGTGAATTAATTGGTGGTTCTGTTCGTGAAGATAATTATGAACAATTACTAAAAAATAAAACCCAATTCAAAATTGAAGGTAATGATCTACAATGATATTTTGATTTAAGAAAATATGGATATGCACCAAGTGCTGGTTTTGGTTTAGGTCTAGAAAGATTTTTAATGTTTATTACTGGTATTAATAATATTAAAGATGTTATTCCTTTTCCTCGTACACCAAATAACTTATTATTCTAAAATAATAATATTTTAATAATATCTTTTTAAATTAAACTTATAATGTTATTTAAAACTCCTATTACTACATTAAAATCCAACATAATATATAATTAATTTAGTATTAAATAATTATGGAAATTATCCCCACATGTACTAGTGTGGAGGAAAAAATGAATTGAAATGAATTCAATAGCATATTTCAAAATGAAAACGATTGTTTGAAATATATAGCGAAGTTGAAAGTAATAAAATGTATCAGGTGCGCTTCTTCTAGTTTGAATGTTTCTGATTTGAGAAGAATAAGATGTTTGAAATGTCATCAAACATTTAGTATTCTTCATGACACCATTTTTCACAAGTCACAAACACCTTTGACATCTTGGTTTTATCTCATCTTTAGATGAATAAACACAAAGCATTGTATACCATCAACAGATGTTGCAAGGGAATTGGGTGTGAAATATAAAAAAGCTTGAAGAATGGGTCATGAAATCAGAACTAGAATTTGGAATCAAGATGCAGGGTTCATTGATGATGGCACAGCACAGATAGATGAAATGTATCTTTCACATGTAGGTTTTATTCAACAAGGAATATCCTTGTTGAATAAAACCTTGATTTTTGGAGTTTATGAGAAAACCAGCAACAAACTAATTGTGAAAGTATTGAAAAAAGCAGATGAGAAAAACTTTTTATGATTTGCATTGAAACACATTTCTACTGGGTGTTGTCTATTTACGGATTCTTGGAGGGGATATGGAAGTTTCAAAAACTTCTATCACAAACATGAAATCGTAAATCATGAAGTTGGGTATGTGTCATCAACAGGTGTAAACACAAACCAGATTTAATCTGCATGAAAACACATCCGACGAACTTTTCGAACACACATAAAAGTTTCAAAACACAATATTCATTTATATGCAAAAGAAGCTGCATATAAATTCAATAAGATACCTAGTTTTGAAACTATAATTTTGTGTTTGATTTAGATACATGTGGAGATAATTTCCTAGATAGGCTTTTATCTCCATTTATGTGATAAAATTTAAAAATAGTACATAAAGGGATAAAAGCCATAATTATTAATAAGTTAAAAAAAAGAAAGGATATTTATATGCCAAAATCATATGAAATTATAAAAACAATATTAAAAAATAATACTTTTAAATTAAAAAGTAAACGTTTAAATTTAGAAATAATGATTGATTATAATCAAAAAGATCTAATTAATGTTCAACATTCAATTTACAATAGTTCAAAAGTAACCATTTTTTCTAAATAATTACAAGAATTTTTAAAAAATGGTTACCATAATGCAGTTGCATCTAAAAAAATAGATATCCCATGAGTAATAACAGCAACTTTTAATTTACCAAAATTTGAAATTAATAAAAAAAATTACCAAATTCATCATATATAACTGAAATTAATTACTTAAAAAATAAAATTATTAAAGAAGGTATAACTATTAAAAATGATGAAACATACTTTGAAACTAAACTTTCTTTAAAAAAAATATGTGAAAAATTTAATATTGAAAATTATAACATAAAAGAATTACTAAATGATTGCTTAAAAATCCCATATAATAATTTTGAAAAAATCAAACAACAAAGTAATTTAAATACTAAAGAAAACAAAACTTATAATTGATTTTTTACTTCTATAATTTTTAACCTATATGTTTCTTTAATACCTTTAATATCAACAATATCACCAACAACACAATTCATAATTGATACTGCTAATGGGCACTCATTTGAAATTAATCCTTCAAATGGATTACTTTCAATACTTCCAACAATTTTAAATTTTTCTTTTGTTTCATTAACAATTTTACCATCTTTAATTTTTACAATTGTTACTCAACTACCAACACGAACTGCTTTGATATTACTATTTTTACGTTGTTTTTGTTCTTCAAGAATAACAGCACTAGTAATAATCGTTTCAAGTTCTTGAATGCGTGCTTCATTTTTGCCTTGCTCTTCACGCGCACTAGTATAATCAGCATTTTCTGATAAATCACCATCAGCCCTAGCTGCTTTTAATCGTTCTTTTATTGATTCACGTTCAACATTAATTCGTTTATATAATTCAGTTTTTAACTTTTCTAAACCTTGTTCTGAAATTATTATTTCTTTATTTTTGTTAATTTCGCTCATTAAATGCCTCCATTTATATAATTTAATATTTTAAAACCATTTACTTTATTAATTTTTCTTCTTTTAATAAAGAAATAATTTCTCATTTAACTTCTTCAAGTTTTTTATCTTCTTCTTTCTCATCCATTTTTGTAATAATAAAAGCAATTTTACTAAAATTTTTTGCTTGTAAACCTAGAAAATTAAGAACTGACTTAGCTTTAACTTTAGTTTCATTACCAGTAAGTTTTACTGATTTCGTAATATCTGCATTATCAGGTAATTTAATGACTTCTACCTCAATATTTTTATACTTACTAATAGCAATTGCAATTTTGGCTATTGGTCGTGCATGTAAACCAATCTTTTTTTCATCATCAATTTGCACAGCATAAATAATACAATTCATTTTTTTCCTCCAAGATTTCTTAAAAATTTGTATAATATAGTTTATTTATAACATATTTTTTATTTTTTTAAAAAAAATATATAAGGCTTTTATCCCTTTATGTACTGTTTTAAATTTTATCACATAAATGGAGATAAAAGCCTATCTAGGAAATTATCCCCACATGTATCTAAATCAAACACAAAATTATAGTTTCAAAACTAGGTATCTTATTGAATTTATATGCAGCTTTATTTGCATATAAATGAATATTGTCTTTTAAAACTTTTATGTGTGTTCGAAAAGTTCGTGGGATTTGTTTTCATACAGATTCAATCTGGTTTGTGTTTACACCTGTTGATGACACATACCCAACTTCATGATTTACGATTTCATGTTTGTGATAGAAGTTTTTGAAACTTCCATATCCCTTCCAAGAATCCGTAAATAGACAACACCCAGTAGAAATGTGTTTCAATGCAAATCATAAAAGGTTTTTCTCATCTGCTTTTTTCAATACTTTCACAATTAGTTTGTTGCTGGTTTTCTCATAAAATCCAACAATCAAGGTTTTATTCAACAAGGAAGATCCTTGTTGAATAAAACCTACATGTGAAAGATACATTTCATCCATTTGTGCTGTGCCATCATCAATGAACCCTGCATCTTTATTCCAAATTCTAGTTCTGATTTCATGACACCATTTTTCAAACTGTTTTATATGTCACACCCAATTCCCTTGCAACATCTATTGATAGTATACCATGCTTTGTGTTTATTCATCTAAAGATGAGATAAAACCAAGATGTCAAAGGTGTTTGTGACTTGTTAAAAATGGTGTCATGAAGAATAATAAATGTTTGATGACATTTCAAACATCTTATTCTTCTCAAATCAGAAACATTCAAACTAGAAGAAGCACACCTGATACATTTCATTACTTTCAACTTCGCTATATATTTCAAACAATCGTTTTCATTTTGAAATATGCTATTGAATTCATTTCAATTCATTTTTTCCTCCACACTAGTACATGTGGGGATAATTTCCATATATAATTTAAATTTTTCTTATTAAAATAATGTTATAGTAAATATTCAATTTTTTACAAATAAATTTTAATTTTTTTTAAAATAAATAAATAAATATGGTATTATTTATTAGTTAAAACATTAATAAGGAGAAAATAACTATGGCAAGAAAATGTGCTTTAAGTGGTATTGGTCCACTAACTGGTAACAACCGTTCGCATGCGATGAACTCTTCTAGAAGAAAATGAAATCCAAACTTACAACCAGTAAAAATTGGTGGAAAAACTTTAATGATTAGCGCTCGTACTTTAAAAACTTTAAAGAAAAATAATGCTTTAGATAATAAAAAATAAAGTTATTTTATCTTTTGAAATATATAAATAAAGAATACTAATAAAAGAAAAAAATACTTTTCTTTTATTTTTTATATTAAATTAAAAATATTTAATAAAATGGTATTAAGTTAATTTAATACCATTTTTTAATTACTAAAAAAATATTAATAATATAGTCTAGAAACTACATTTTTTATAAAAATGAAATAATTTTTCTAGTTTTTATCAATTATATTGTTATAATACGTGTATGATAAAGAAAACTCTCAGTTGGGTGGATTTATATGCTAAAAAAAAGAATTTTGTCATTATTTTGATTAATCACAATGATTAGTATTTTTATTGTAACTTTAGTTAGTCATAAACCCTATTTTATTATGGGCGGTTCAACTTCAGTAGCACCTTTAATGCATACATTAATGGAAGGCTATCCCGATAATCATAAAGAATCAGACTTTACTTATAACAGTTTAGGTTCAGATGCAGCAGTAATTCCCGTTAATAAAAATATGTTTGGTATTGGCTGACTTTCAAAAGAATATACAACTCTTAATAATAATTTAATTTCTTTTGTTTTATCAAAAGATGGCATGATTTTAGTTTATAATTTGCCACAAGATTGCTTAGGTAATAATAAACCTCTAAATTTTACACAAGATAAAGTAAAAAAAATGTATTTAACTAAATCTTCTATTTTCTGAAGAGATTTATTTCCACAAAATACTTCAGAACCAAATCAAGGTTGAATCAAACCAACTTGTGACCTCAAAATTTTACCTTATACTAGAGAAAATGGTTCAGGAACACGAGATGTTTTTAATGAAAAAGTTCTGGGTGATTCAAAAGCATATTATCCACAAGCAATAACTGTTAATTCAAGTACACAAATGTTTAATATGTCTAGTGGTGGTGTTAGCTATAGTTCATATTCAGATAAAAAACAATTAGATTCGAATAAACAATTCACTAATATTCATATTGCTAATTGAGAAAATATTGCTCCAAGTTTAGATACCATTAAAAATGGTACTTATCAGTTATCACGACTATTTACAGGTTTAATAAATAAAAATTTTAAACAAATTAATACTTTAGTTAAATTTCTAAAATTCTTGTTTATTCCTGACTATCCAGGTCATAACGAATACGTAGTTCCTACTTTTTCAGAAGCTCAGTACGCACAATCAGCAGTACCATTAACTGACAAATTAAATTATGATTTAAATCAGTGATTAAACAATTTTCCATAAAGGAGTATTAATAAATGAAATCCAAATCTTTTAAAAAGTTTTGACATAAAATAACTTTTAATCATTTTAATAAAAATCATGATTCAAAAAATGTTTTTATTAGTGAACAAAAAAAACATACTTATGATCTGATTGCTAAAATTTGTGTATTGTCTATATCTTCATTAGCACTAATTGCCGCTTCATTATTAATTGGTTTTATTATCGGTCAAACATTTAGTAATATGAGTTTTCTAAATTGATTTAAAATGTTAGGAAATAGTAAATGATTACCTAGTGCTAATAGTTTTGGTATTATTGCCTTTATCGTTGCCACTTTTTGAGTTGCACTATTTTCAATGATACTTGCTATTCCTTTAAGCTTACTAACATCATTATTTATATGTGAATTTTTACCACCAAAATTAAAAAAAACAACATTAACTTTAGTAGAATTATTATCTGGTATTCCTTCAGTTGTTTTTGGTGCTTTTGGTTTAATGACCATTGGTCCTATTTTTGTAAAAATGGGAGCACCAACCAAAGAAAATATGATGACTGCAAGTTTTATTTTATCAATGATGGCATTACCAACAATTATTTCATTATCTGTTAATGCTACTACTCGAGTACCAAAATCTTATCTATATGCATCATTAGCACTAGGTATTAGCAGGACTGACACTAGTTTTAAAGTCATTTTTAAAGCGGCAAAAACCAAAATCATTGGTGCAATAATTTTTGGATTTGGAAGAGTCATCGGCGAAACAATGGCCGTTGTTATGATTGCTGGTAATAGTACTCTAACCCCAAATTTTGCACATGGTCCACTTGCATTTTTATTTAGTTCAATTTCTACTTTAGCGGGAGTAATTGGACTAGAAATTGGAGAAGCAGTTAGTTCTCAACAAATATCAGCATTATATGGAATTGGTTTATTTTTATTTATTATAGTTTCAATAATTAACTTTATTGTTTTAATAATTTATAAACGTAGTGATAAAAAAGCAAAAGGTCATAAAAAACCACGAAATTATAATTTAAAAAAAATAAATCTATCTGATAATCAACTAATGTTAACTATTAGTGAAAAAACTATTAAAAATCAAGGCTGAAAACACTTTAAAGACTATTTTCGATTATTCTTTATGGGGCTATCTTGTTTTATTACTATGGGATTAATTATTTGAATTATTGGTGATATTATTATTAATGGTATCTTCAACATTAGTGGTAATGCTGGTAGTAGCATTTTCAATTTTAATTTTGCAGCTTTAATTTGAACAACTGGTGATGAAGGTTACTTATCAATTATCACAATGACATGTTTATTGGTATTAACAACAATTACTATTGCTATGCCATTAGGTATTATTGGTGCAATTTATCTTCACGAATATGCCAAAAATGGTTGATTTGCTTCAATATTACGTTTTGTGCTAAATACCTTAGCTTCTACGCCATCAATTATCTTTGGTATGTTTGGATTTACTTTTTTTATTACTTTCTTACAAATAAGTTTCTCAGCAATTGCTGCTAGTTTAACATTAACAATTGTTATTTTACCACTTATTATTAAAGCAGTAGAAGATACATTAAAATCAGTACCTATTGAATATCGCGAAGCATCATTAGCACTAGGTGCTAGTAAATTTGAAACAATAAGAAAAGTAGTTATTCCAGCTGCCATTGGTGGCATTATTACTAGTATGATTTTATCAATGGGTAGAATTATTGGTGAATCAGCACCAGTTTATCTAACATTAGGAAGCACTGTTGCTTTTCCCAATAAAGGTTTCTTAAGTTCAGGACAAACTTTAACAACCCATATTTTATTAGTTAATAAAGAATCAAATGACCCTAATAAATTAGGAATAATGTACCAAACAGCACTAATAACAGTTATACTAATATTTATTTTAAACTTTATAGCAAAACATTTTGAAAAAAGTTTAACAACAGGAATCGGGGTGAAAACAAAATGCTCAATTGAATTATTAAAAGAAAAAATGAAAGCAAGAAAGAATCAGCGAATAGCAATAAAAAAAGAAAAGTAAATGTAATTAAACCTTACTTTTTAAAAGCGAAAGATAAATTTAATAAAAAATCAAATAATTTATCAAATATAGAAAATATTCCAAAAAGTAATTATGTTTTTACTATTAAAAATTTAAATTTCTTCTATAATCATGGCAAAAAACAGGCTTTATTTAATATAAATTTAGAAATAAGTCGTAATCAAGTAACCGCTTTTATTGGACCAAGTGGTTGTGGCAAATCAACATTACTACGAACTTTAAATAGAATGAATGATTTAATTGATGGTGTTAAAATTAATGGACAAATATTATTTAATAATGAAGATATTTATGAAAATAAAAAAAATATTATTTCATTACGAACTAAAGTTGGAATGGTATTTCAAAAACCTAATCCCTTTCCAATGTCAATTTATGAAAATGTGGCATATGGCCCAAAAAATCAAGGCATTAAAAATAAAAAGATTCTAAATCAAATTGTCGAAGATGCTTTAAAAAAAGCGGCTTTATGAGATGAAGTTGCTCAACAATTATTCGATTCAGCATTATCATTATCAGGTGGACAACAACAACGTTTATGTATTGCTCGCGCTATTGCCCTAAAACCAGAAGTACTATTAATGGATGAACCAACTTCAGCTCTAGATCCGATTGCCGCATCTAAAATTGAAGACTTAATGAATGATTTAAAATCAGACTTTACAATTATTGTTGTTACACATTCAATGCAACAAGCAGCACGAATTTCTGATAAAACTGCCTTTTTCTTAAATGGAGAAGTCATTGAATATAATAATACTAAAAAAATATTTTCACGACCAAAAGATAAAAGAACAGAAGATTATATTACCGGCAGATTTGGTTAAAAATATATATAATTAATTATAGAGAAAGGAGGAAAAAATGAAAATAATTAACCGTAGATTTGATTTAGATATCATAAATTTAAAACAAAACTTATTAACTTTATTAAAAGAAGTAAAAAAAGAACATAAAGACGCTTTAATAGCAATGGAAACACAAGATTTTGACATGTCAAAAAGAATTGTTGAAACCGATAAAGAAATTAGAACAGTCGCTGAAAGTTTAACAATTACTGCAATTTGAAGTATTGCTCAACAAAATCCTTTTGCTACTGACTTACGTACTATTATTGGCTATATGAATATTATTCGTGATTTAGAACGTATTTCAAATTATGCTAAAAATTTATCCAAATTTAATGTCAAATATAAACCAGAAATTAAATTAACATCTCAATTATCAGGATTAATGAAAAAAGTATTTAAAATGATGGATTTAATTGGTGAATCTATAAATGAAAATGATATTAATAAAGCTTATCAAGCAGCAGAATATGATATTGATATTGATAATCGTTTTCGTGAATCAATGAAAAACATTGTCAATATGTTAAAAGTAAACAAAAATAATGATCAACTCTCTCAATATACATCAACAATGCAACAGTTGATGTATATTGAAAGACTAGGTGATCACTTAGTTAACATTTGTGAAACAATAGTATATATTATTAAAGGTAAATTTTATGATTTATCTTCAACAAAAATATCTTAATAATTTATCAATCAGCTTTAAAATAATTACTTTTTTGCAAGTTTCATTTAAATATTTTTAAGTCATACTTTAATATCATAATACTTATTATTATTTTATTTGGGAGATTGTCAAAAATCCGGAATAAATCAAAAATTATATAGTCTTATTATTTTTTAGACAAGAAATAATTTGGGTTTTTATGAAATTGTATCTAAATGATATAATTTTTTTAACTTAAATGCAACTAAAATGCTTATTTTTAAAAATTACTAAAATAAATTTAATATTTATACACAACAAAAATTCTTATTAAAGTATATTTAATAAGTTTTATTTTTTTGTTTTTTTAAAAAAACAACTAAATTTTTAATTTATAATAATTGTGTCTCTGTATTTATTTTGGAAATTATCCCCACATGTACTAGTGTGGAGGAAAAAATGAATTAAAATGAATTCAATAGCATATTTCAAAATGAAAACGATTTTTTGAAATATATAGTGAAGTTGAAAGTAATGAAATGTATTAGGTGTGCTTCTTCTAGTTTGAATGTTTCTTCTTCATGACACCATTTTTCACAAGTCACAAACACCTTTGACATCTTGTTTTTATCTAATCTTTAGATGAATAAACACAAAGCATGGTATACCATCAACAGATGTTGCAAGGGAATTGGGTGTGACATATAAAACAACTTGAAGAATGGGTCATGAAATCAGAACTAGAATTTGGAATCAAGATGCAGGGTTCATTGATGATGGCACAGCACAGATGGATGAAATTTATCTTTCACATGTAGGTTTTATTCAACAAGGAAGATCCTTGTTTTTTAAAACCTTGATTGTTGGAGTTTATGATAAAACCAGCAACAAACTAATTGTGAAAGTATTGAAAAAAGCAGATGAGAAAAACCTTTTATGATTTGCATTGAAACACATTTCTACTGGGTGTTTTCTATTTACGGATTATTGGAAGGGATATGGAATTTTCAAAAACTTCTATCACAAACATGAAATCGTAAATGGATGGGTTACACTTTATTGAACACTAATTACGTAGACAAGTGAACAAATTAGTTAAAAGAAAGGAGTTATAATTATGGCCAATATTAACTCATATTCAGATTAATTTAAAAAACAAATAGTAACTTTATATCAAAGTGATAAGTCAGTGTCTTGTCTTGCTAAAGAGTACAATGTTACAAGAGCAGCTACTTATAATTTAATTAAGCAATTTACTAATTCAGGCAGTTTTAAAACCAAAGATAACCGTTCTGTTGAAGAAAATGAATTAATTAAATTAAGAAAAGAATTAAAAAAATTAAGAATGGAAAATGATATTTTAAAGCAATCAGCACTAATAATAGGCAGAAAATAGAAATTATTATCAAAAATAAAGTTAAATATAAAATTCGTACAATGTCTCCTTTTTTAAAAATCTCTAAATCAACATATTATTTTAATTTCAAGAAAAAAGAAGATAAAATTCAAAATAATATGTATTATGAAGCTGTTATTAGTGCTTTTAAAGAAAATAAAGAAGCTTATGGAACAAGAAGATTAAAAGTTGTTCTAAAAGAAAAGAAAATTAATTTATCAAGACGAAAAATTAAAAAAATTATGAATAAACATAATTTAATATCAAAATACACTAAATTATCATACAAAAATTATCATAATAAAGTCAATGATAGTCAAATCGGTAATGTTTAGTAATCTGTGTAACTTACAAAAATAACTATGTTTAATTAATTCTAGTAAATAAAATTAAATAACTAGAAAGAGTGAGTTACGTATGTCTAAAAAACAAAATATTAATAATAATGATCCAATATCAAAAGCAGTAGATTTATTATTAGAAAATAATGAAGATTTAACAACCGTATTTAAAGAGGGAGGTTTATATAAAGAATTAACAAAAAGATTAGTTGAAATAATTTTGAATTCTGAAATGCAAAATTATTTAGGATATGAAAAAAATCAACATAATAATAGTGATAATGCTCGCAATGGTATAAATTCAAAAAAATTAATAACCCAACAAGGTAAAATTGAGATTAATGTACCACGAGATCGTAATAGTAATTTTGAGCCAGTAATAGTTGCAAAAAGACAAAGAAGATTTGATGGTTTTGATCAACAAGTTCTTTCATTATATGTCAAAGGCATGACTTTATCAGATATTAGAATGCAGTTACAAGAGTTATATCATGGTGCTGATATTAGTGAAAGTGTTATTAGTCAAATTACTGATGATGTTATTGATGATGTTAAAGCATGACAAAATCGGCCATTAGAAAGTGTTTATCCGATTGTTTATTTTGATTGTATAGTAGTTAAAGTACGACAAGATAAACGCATTATTAACAAATCATTTTATATAGCATTAGGAGTTGATTTAGAAGGTAAAAAAGATTTTTTAGGTTTATGAATTAGTGAAAATGAAGGTTCTAAGTTTTGATTATCTAATTTCACAAAAATGAAAAATCGAGGCTTAAATGATATTCTTATTGCTTGTAGTGACAATTTAACAGGAATGTCAGAAGCAATACAATCAGTTTATCCTAAAACCGAACATCAATTATGCATAGTTCATCAAATTAGAAATAGTTTAAAATATGTTTCATACAAACATAGAAAATAACTAGTTACAGATTTAAAACCAATTTATAGTGCATGTAGCGAAGAACAAGCAATGCAAGCTTTAGAAACTTTTGAAAGTAAATGAAATAAACAATATCCTCAAATTGCTAAATCGTGATATAAAAATTGAGATAATTTAATGGTTTTTATTAGTTATCCTGCAGAAATCAAAAGAGTGATTTATACAACAAATGCTATTGAATCTGTTAATAGTCAATTACGAAAAGTTATTAGAAATAAAAAAGTTTTTCCAAATGATATGGCAGTTTTCAAAATATTTTACTTAGCAATTGAAAATATAACAAAAAAAATGAACAATGCCCATTCAAAATTGAAATACAGCAATTGCTCATTTTATGATAAAATTTGAAGATAGAATTAATCTAAACTAGTAACTTTGTAAAACAAAGATACACAGATTATTAAAAAGCCTCTAAAAATCTCTAAAACATATTACCTTATCATACAAAAATTATCATAATAAAGTCAATGATAGTCAAATTACTAATCTTGTTAATAGAGACTTTAATAATAGGCTTAAAAATGAAGTTATTGTTAGTGATTAACTTATTTTCAAGTTAATGGTAAATGAAACTATATTTGCTTATTAATCGACTTGTACAATCGCGAAATTATTGGACATAGTGTAGGTACTAAAAAAGATGCATCATTAGTATATCAAGCATTTATGTGCTCAAATCGTTGTTTAAAAAATATTGAAATATTTCATAGCGATCGCGGTAATGAATTTAATAATAAAAGTTTATCAATAGTTTTATTAGCCTTCAATATTACCCACTCTTTAAACAAAAAAGGTTGTCCTTATGATAACGCTGTTGCTGAAGCAACTTTCAAAACTTTCAAAACAGAGTTTAATAATGATAAAAATTTTACATCATTAATCCAATTAAAATTAGAATTATTTGATTATATAAATTGATACAACAACATAAAAATCCACAGCACTCTAAACTACTTAACCCCCATAAAACACCAAGCACAAATGTCTACCAAAAAATAGTCCTAAAAAAGGTTGCTATTCCAAAATCATGAAGTTGGGTATGTGTCATCAACAGGTGTAAACACAAACCAGATTGAATCTGAATGAAAACACATCCGACGAACTTTCCGAACACACATAAAAGTTTCAAAACACAATATTCATTTATATGCAAAAGAAGCTGCATATAAATGAATATTGTGTTTTGAAACTATAATTTTGTGTTTGATTTATATACATGTGGTGATAATTTCCTAGATAGGCTTTTATCTCCATTTATGTGATAAAATTTAAAAATAGTACATAAAGGGATAAAAGCAAAAATTATTTTGTAACTTTGACAACCGCCCATTTTTTAATTGTATTAAATTAAGGTATGATTTTTTAATTTAATATTAAAATTTCTAAAAAGGAATGTTTAACTTAATTCTTCTATTTTGATATTACTATTAATATTTTTTTGTTATCTACATTTTGCTTATTTTTATTATATAATAAAGAAATTCCTATTATTAAACCAATTAAATTTAATGTTAAAAATAATAATATGATGCCTAATGCATTATTACTATTACATAAACTTATACCTCAAATTAAAAATACTATTCAAATTACTAAACATATTCATATAATAAATGTAATTAAACTAATGCTCATTACCTTGCACCTTTTTCTTTCTAAAAAATAATTAAACTAAATAAAATATAGTATTTTCTATTAGATTCTTATAATTTAATATTTTTTTTATACAAGTATTTATTAAATCAACCCCCATCTATACCCTTTTCTTATGATCAATTTATTTCATTTGGTTTCATTGGTTTTTCATTATTATTTACACTAATAATTTTACCATTTTTAACGTTAATAACAGTATTTGCAACATATTGAAAGTTAGGATTATGAGTGACCATAATAATTGATGTTTTATATTCTCGATTAACATCCAATAAAATCTCTAATATCTTACGCCCCATTTCCTCATCAAGTGCTCCTGTTGGCTCATCACAAAATAAAATTTTCGGATTTTTTGCTAGTGCTCTACCAATCGATACTCTTTGTTGTTGTCCACCTGATAATTGACTTGGAAATTTATTCATATGTTCATCCATTTCAATAACTTGAAAAATATCATCAATACTCATATTTTTTATTTTTAGCAAGATTTTCACCAACTTCAGCATTTTCACGAGCAGTTAAGTTAGTTAATAAATTGTATTGTTGAAAAATAAAACCAACATTATCTCGTCTAAATTTAGTTAAATGACTATCTTTTAATAAAGATAAATTGTATCCCGCCACAAAAACATCACCATTATTAGGTTTATCCAATCCCGAAATAATATTTAATAATGTTGTCTTACCACTTCCCGATGGTCCTAAGATAACAACAAAATCACCTAATTTAATTTTTAAATTAACTTCTTTTAATACTTCATATTCTAAGTCTCCAGTTAAGTAAGATTTTTTAACATCAAATAATTCAATAACATTAGTTTGAGTATCAGGAGTATTATTAGTCATTGATATAATTTTACCTGCTAAAATTTCTTTTGAATGATTTTTTGTTAATTTTTTAATTGCTTTTTGATTATCTTTAAAAGATTGCAATTTGTCTTTATTAGCTTCTATTTCTTCCTTTGATTCTTGTTTATCATGAGATTTATGTGTTACTGGCGGTATTGCACCTTCATTTTTAGATACTGACTTCTTTGTAAAACTAGATTCTAACTTATTTTTGGTTACTTGTTCACTTGAATTTTTAGTTTTTTTTATCATTTTTCATGTTTTTATTCCCTTCTGTCTTTAATCAATTTCATTTAAAGTTTTAATTGGATTAATCTTCTTCATGGCATATCAATCAATAATAAAGGTTGTTGCATAAATACCAAAGACAATTAAACCAACCACAAGTGGTAATCATCAAACAAATAATAACGGTAAAACCCATGTTGTATTAGCAGCTAAATAGTTAAGAATAAACTTATTAATTATTCATCCTACGGGAAAACCAATAACAAACATAACAGCAATCACTGGTAAATACATACCAATAACAATATTAGTTATTTTTGCATCACTATAACCAAGTGTTTTCATTGTTGCTATTGTTTTACGATTTTCATAAATTACTAAATTACTTGTTAATAAAATAATAATGAACGAAATGATTAATGAAAAGATAATAAATGCAACCAATACTGTATCAACTAAAGCAGTAATTTGATTTAATAACTGATGATGGATATCTTGTGGCGTAATATTAACAGCACTACCTGCACCATAACCTTGATAAGTACCAGAGCAGCCCATCAGTACCACCATTTAAACCAAAAGCACTGTAATCTCCATACATTTGCGAAGTTGAAAATGAATTAGTTATATCTGGTAATGATTGCGAATTTGAAAATTTAAAATTAAAGATTGGATTTTCATTTTCAAATACTTGATTAAGTTTAAAAATAACGGGATCATTTAATTGATTAAGAAAATTTTGATATTCATTAAATGATTTTAATTTACCAAAATCAACATCACAAGTTGTTTTTTTTGTCTTCTCATTCTTTTTTAAATAATAAAAATAAAAATTTTTTTGTTTTATTAAATGATAAAACTTTATCAGCATTAGTTTTACTAATATAACCATTAGGTTGACCATAACCATTATATATACCAACCACTTTATACGTTGTTGTTTTAGAACTTATCTTATCATTATAAGAATTAACAACCTTACCAGCAGCAACTTCTTTTAACATATTTGTAGCATTAATACCCATATTATCATAAGCCCCATCCTTTAACTCATCAACTTGTGTATAACCAGTTTGTTGTTTTAATAATGTTACATTATTAACATTTTTACTATCACCAACAATGTTATCAATATTAATTTTATCCAAATCAAAAGGTTTCAATTTATTATTATCTTTAAATTTCATAGTATTACCATTACTACTCATTTTAAATTTATCATTTATTTTTAAATTTAATTGTTTAGCAATCGTTTGATTAATAACAAGACTAATACTATCATCACTATTTTCTTGTTCTAAAATTGGATTTAATGAAGAACCACCAGCATCATATAATTTCATCATTGAAGGTTTGCCTAACTGTTGTTGATTTTGTAAACCAAAAACTTTCAATAAATACTTATTTTGTTTAAATAATTTTTCAGGAGTACCAATAAAGTAAGTTCCTAATTCATCAGTTTCTTTATCAAAAGGCACAACATTAAAAGCAACATTAAAAGGAGCATTGGAATCACTATAAGCTTTAGCAATATTTTGACGAATGAAATATGGACTTTTAGTATAAGCACCTTGTACTACAGTTTGTCCCATTCTATTATAAAATAAAGCACCAAATCAAATTCCAACTTTATTAATTCAACTATCACGCTCTTTGTCACTAATTTCAGATGCATTATTATTCAATAATTGTGTTTCATTAGTGGTCGTATAAAGTTAATGGTTATATTTAAAAATAAGTTAAATGAGAGATAATACTCTCATTTTTTAATTGTTAAACAATTATAATTAATTATTTTATTAAACCAGCACTTTATTAAAGTAATTAATTATTCCATAACTAAATAAAAATTATTTAGGCTATTGTGCTGGAATTAACCAATAGTAATTTTTGTGTTACTCTTTTACAACTTGATATTTTTTGGTTCCCTTCCCCTAGAACCCCTACCCTCCAAGGATTTGCTACTTACAGTAGCATAAGCCTTACGTATAGTAGATAAGTTTAGTTAGTAGTATATAAGCCTTTTATCACTGTAGGTGATAAAAGGCTTATACATAGAAAGGATACGTAATGATTAATGTTAATTTAGATATTAAAAATAAAATTAAAATAAACAACTAAAGGTATGTTATTAGAAATTGGTGAATATGAAACATGATTTCCTATTAAAGATACTATTATTGATGAAAAAAATAAAAAAATAGCATTAAAAATAATTGAAGATTTTTATTATAAATTAGGTAAAAAATCAATAACAAAAGATATTGAAAGTGTTAAAGATAGTGATATTTTAAAATATATTAAAAATATTCCAAATATTAATACAAATGAAAATGAATTAATATCTTGTGAATTTTATGAAAAATATAATAGTTATTATATTTTTAAAAATGATAAAAATCAAGAATGTTTTAAATATAACATTACATGAGAACAAGATATGAAAAGTTTTAAAATCAATAATCCATATAAACATAATGATTTAGCAATAAATTATATTATTACACCAATGAAAAATATAGAAACTCATAATGAAAAAAAACATTTTATTTAAAGTATTAAAGGAAATTAAATATGTTATTAAATGTTGAAAAAATAGAATTAATAAAAAAAATATGTAATGAAAAATTATTAAAAAATCAAAAATATATTGAAATACAAGAAATATTAAAAATTATTGAAAGGGATAAATAATTATGGAATCTAGAGAATATAGAATTAAAGGTTCATGTAATATTTGTCATAAAAATTCATCATATGGAAATAGAACTTGTAATAAATGTTTTTATAAATTAATGAGTAATAATGATGAAATGTAATATACATAATGAAAAATATATATGATTTTCTGAATTACATGGAATTGATAATAATTATTATTGTAATAAATGTATTAATGACATGATTGAAGAAGATATGTATTTAACATCAAATAATTGAGATTACTTATATGAATATTATATTAATGAATTACAATTAGAAAATTTTAAAGGAGTGTAAAAATAATGAAAAATAAAATTTTTCAAGAAATAAAAAATAATTTACAACAATTTTTTCAAGATATTGAAAATGGTCTATATGGTGAAAGTATTAAAAATACTTTTAAAAAAGAAAGTAGTGAATAAATAATGTCACCTAAAAATATATCTAAAGAATAATTATTAAATAAAATATTAATAATTAGATTTAGAGAATTAGAATTTCAAAACTTAAAAGAATTTTGTAAAGAAAAAAATATAACTGTATCTGAATTTGTAAGAAATTTAATTAAAAATGCAATTAAAAAAACAAAAAATAGAAAGAGTGATTATAATGAATAATTTATATAAAAAAATACTTAAATTACAATTAGAAATTGGTAGTACATCTAAAAATGATTTTAATAAATTTGGAAATTATAAATATTGATTATTAAGTGATATTTTTAATAAATTTAAATTATTATGTAAAGAATTAAATATTGTGATTACACATGAAGATATATTAACAACTGATAGAAAAATAAATTATTTAGATACTAAAGAAGTAGAAATAACTTATTTTAAAAGATATACAATTATTGATTTAGATAATGATAAAGAAATTAAATATTTTGATATACTTGCTTGTGCTAAAAATACAGATATAGCAAAAGCAAAAGGTAGTGCAGAAACTTATGCTTATAGATATTTTTTAATGAATTTACTTTTATTAAGTGAAGATGAACTTGACCCAGATAATGATAATGTTAATTTAATTATAACTAATAAATCACAAAATTATACTAGTAATATAAAAGTATCTAATGAAAAATGAGAACCAAGTGAAAAACAATTAGATTATTTTGAAAAATATATGATTACAAATACAGTTTTATTTGATGAATGTATAAGAGAAGATATGGAAAGATTAAATCCAAATAATAATAAAGATTTTTTAATATTAATGGGTGAAAATTATTTAAAAGTATTATTTGATAAATTTAAAGAAATTCGTGAAAGATTTAAAAATTTAAAAAATAATAATAAAAATGAGTATAGAAATTATGAATAAATGTAAATATTGTAATAAAAGAATTTTATTAACAAATTATTGATGTATGAATTGTTTAAAAATAATAGTTAATAATTTAACTAAAAATAAGGAGAATAAATAAAATGAAAAAATATATATGATGAATTTTAAAATTTATGGTAATTACTGGATGTATAATATTTAGTACAACATTAGGTTTAATTCCAACTATTATAATTTTAGGAATTAGTTCTATTAAACCAGTATTAGTAACTGTTTCTATTGGTTTAGGTTATATTAGTATTCCATAAAATAATTTAAGAAATAAAATAGTAGATTGAGTTTTTAAGAAAAAAGAAAATAAATTTATTAAAAAGAATGATTTAAAAGTTGAAAGAAAAAAGTATGAAAAACAAAAATTAGAAAGAAAATTTGAAAATTTAAATAATCAAATAAAAGAATTAAAACAAACATTAGAATTTCAAAATAAATTATTAGATATTAATAATAGTGAATTACCAAAAATTAATGAAAAAAATAAATTAATAACAACATATATTCTTTGAAAAAATGATAATGACTAATTATTTACTTTCAATTGACCCAAGTATTAAAAATACTGGATTTACTTTATGAGAAAATAAAAAACCAATTTGAATAAATAGTTATAGTTTTAAAAATTATAATTATGAAAATTATATGGAATTGATACATAATATTATTTTAAATAAAGTTAATGGTTTATATTGAGAACAATTATCTTTATGTATTGAGCAAGGTTTTATTAATAAAGGTAAATGTAAAGAAACATTTGAACATTTAAGAGGATTTATTGCTGGTTGATTTAATAAATTAATAACAAAAGATATGTTAGTTCATAATCTGACGTGAAAGAAATGATATAAAAATAGACCTTTTGGAGCATATTTAGATATTAAAAATGAAAAATGAACAAAAAAAACATCATTAGCAATGGCACAAATCATTATTTCAGAAAATGAATGAGATTTTAATATTACTAATCATGATGAAGCAGATTCATTATTAATTGGTTGATATTATTTAAATAAGGAGTAAATAATGCAAATAGCAAATATTACTAATAGTAATGAAACAAATTTTACTAATATTCAAAATTTACAAAAAACAGAACAACAACAAAAAGACGAAGTTGTTGAAATGATTTATAAAAGACATTTACAAGCTCAAGAATGAGGTAATAAATTAAATGACAACAATATAAAAGGGACAAAGACTAATTTAAATTATGATGATATACAAAATATTAATAAATTTCATGAAAGAACAAAAAGACAATATAGAAATGAACCAAGTCCACAGTGTACTAGACCTACTTTAGCTGTCTTTACAGCAGGTGGTTTTGCAATTGGTGCTGGTATTGGTAGTATTGTGCCTGGGGCAGGAACTATTATTGCTTTATTAGTAGGTGGTGTTACAGGAATTGCAACTGGTTTATATGCTGGTAATAATTTATGTCCTAAAATTTAAAAATATAAAATAAAATTCAATTAAGTAAAATAATTTTATTTTAAATAAATTAAAAATTTCTCCAATATTAAATTAGAGAAATAACAAGTTTATAAAAATATAAACAAAAAAGTTAACTTAATTGGTAACTTTTTAATTAGGCGCCAACCTACTAATAATATAACAATAAAATTATATACTTATCTTTCTCTATAACCCTTGATAAATATTAGACTAAATTATACATTAATATTTAAGATTGTGGAGGAATATTATTTTGATTAGTTTTTATTTTATTTTTTGTAACTTTTAAAATTACTCAACCTATAAAAAAACCAATAGAAACTACAAATCACAAAGATAACATTTTAATTAAAAACATTCTGCCACTACTAAAATATTTAGTCATATCATCAGTAATAATACTTACATTATCATAAAATTTATCTCAATAGATTAATGTTCCTAAATAATAAATAGATATAATTAAATAAGGATTTTATCCCTTTATGTACTATTTTTAAATTTTATCACATAAACGGAGATAAAAGCCTATCTAGGAAATTATCCCCACATGTATCTAAATCAAACACAAAATTATAGTTTCAAAACTAGGTATCTTATTGAATTTATATGCAGTTTCTTTTGCATATAAATGAATATTGTGTTTTGAAACTTTTATGTGTGTTCGGAAAGTTCGTCGGATGTGTTTTCATGCAGATTCAATCTGGTTTGTGTTTACACCTGTTGATGACAAATACCCAACTTCATGATTTACGATTTCATGTTTGTGATAGAAGTTTTTTGAAACTTCCATATTTCTTCCAAGAATCCGTAAATAGAAAACACCCAGTAGAAATGTGTTTCAATGCAAATCATAAAAGGTTTTTCTCATCTGCTTTTTTCAATACTTTCACAATTAGTTTGTTGCTGGTTTTCTCATAAACTCCAACAATCAAGGTTTTATTCAACAAGGATCTTCCTTGTTGAATAAAACCTACATGTGAAAGATACATTTCATCCATCTGTGCTGTACCATCATCAATGAACCCTGCATCTTGATTCCAAATTCTAGTTCTGATTTCATGATCCATTCTTCAAGCTGTTTTATATGTCACACCCAATTCCTCTAGCAACATCTGTTGATGGTATACCATGCTTTGTGTTTATTCATCTAAAGATGAGATAAAACCAAGATGTCAAAGGTGTTTGTGACTTGTGAAAAATGGTGTCATGAAGAATACTAAATGTTTGATGACATTTCAAACATCTTATTCTTTTTAAATCAGAAGTATTCAAACTAGAAGAAGCACACCTGATACATTTCATTACTTTCAACTTCGCTATATATTTCAAACAATCGTTTTCATTTTGAAATATGCTATTGAATTCATTTCAATTCATTTTTTCCTCCACACTAGTACATGTGGTGATAATTTCCTTAAATAAATAAAACTAATAACTATTAATCATGTTTTTTTTCTTTGAATTTTATTTTTCTTAACATATTTTTCATATAATAGTACTCCATAAAAAATTTATCATTAACATGATTATTTTATAAATACTAGTTTTAATATTACTGATATATCTTTTTCCGTGTGTATATATTAAGTTATTTTTTCAATCATTTATACATTTAATTTTACCTAAATTTGCTTGTAAATAAAAATTTCATTTTAAATTTTTATTATCAATAATACTCATCTCAATACATGAATTTGTTTCATAATTTTTATTTACTGTTCTTCCTAAATTTCCAAAATGTACTGATAGATTAAATTCATAACCAGTTAAATTATATGGCATTGAATTATTATTACTATAAGTATAAGTATAAGTATATGCTAACCCATTTTCATCATTATTATCATTTGGATGTAAAAATTCTTGTTTATATTCATTAATTGTTGGATTATTATTACTTAATATTAAATCTTTTAAATCAATATTTTTACTTATATTTTCACTTTTTGCCGGTCTAAAAGTTTCGTTTGTAGAATATACTACTAATTTATTATCATGAGAATTTTTTATTTCTTCCTTTGTTTCAATAACATAATTGTAATAAATAGTTATTGATTTATAATATCTTTTTAAATCATTAAAAGTGTTAATTAATAAGGTTGGGTCTAATAATGATTTTAAATCAACTTCATAATTATCTAATTTATTTGAATTATTAGTAAGTCAAACATTAAAATTAGGTTTATATGATACCGAACTTGTATCAATTAATGATACATCATTTGTTGTCATATCAATTTTTAAATCTGGAATAATAACAATTTTTTTTGCTATATTTTGTGGACTTGGTGGTAATATTTTTGCTGGATATGAAAATGTAGTTTCTTCACTTTCTTCATATTCATCATGATTTAATTTATATAAAGTTGTTCAATTAAAAGCATTACCAGTTAAAGCACCCATATTATTATAACGAAATCGAGCAACTGATATTTCATTATAATCACCTTGATAAGTAAATGGATTATCATTATAAAATGTATGTCTTTCTTCACCTTGATGTAATGATTGAGTTACAATTGTATCAATAATATAAGCATAATTTGAACCATCAATAATTCCGTTACTTGTAGGATTTCATTGACAATCTTTATCTTCATTTGTAAATGGTGAAGCAATATCTAAAAAATCAGTATCTTCTGCTAAAATATAAACTTTATTATTTTTCTTTTGTGATAAATCAACTGTACTTATTTGTTCCTTTGTAGTTAATTTTTTACCAGTATTAGGGTCTCATGGATAAACACTTACTCTATCACTTAATTTCATAGTCATAGCAGTTGTTGAAACATTAGCTCCTAATAATTTACCAATAGTAAAATCATTATCATTTGTAAAAGCATTTAATGGAATTAAACCACCATTACCAATAATACTTTCTAAATTACTAGTAAAAAATGCACTCATAAAACCATTAAAATCTAACATTTTTTTATATTGTTGAACATTTTGAGTAATAACTAAACTACTTCAAATCCCTAATGTTAAAGCATTTAATAATTTACCAATTAAAGGAATATCACTTAATGCAAAAGGTAATCATTGATTACTATCATAAGGCGTTTGTATTAATGGTGAAAATACTACACTATTAAAATTTAATATAGCATACATATATTTTTGTGATATTTTACTATAATCAACAGTTGGACTACCAATAATTAAATGAGTATCTGGGTCTTTATATTTAAAATTACTACTCATATCAACATTATAATTACCCGTTAAATTATTTATATTTCATTCACTATCTCAAAAGAATTTAGCATTACCAATTGCTGTACCATTACTTTTAGTTGCTTTATCTTTATCAAAAGCAAGCATACCTTTAAAATCTTTTGTTACAAATAAATTATCTTGAAAATTTAATGAAGTTTTTAATCATTCTGTAAAATGAGGCTTTTTAATAATCTGTGTATCTTTGTTTTACAAAGTTACTAGTTTAGATTAATTCTATCTTCAAATTTTATCATAAAATGAGCAATTGCTGTATTTCAATTTTGAATGGGCGTTGTTCATTTTTTTGTTATATTTTCAATTGCTAAGTAAAATATTTTGAAAACTTCCATATCATTTGGAAAAACTTTTTTATTTCTAATAACTTTTCGTAATTGACTATTAACAGATTCAATAGCATTTGTTGTATAAATCACTCTTTTGATTTCTGCAGGATAAATAATAAAAACCATTAAATTATCTCAATTTTTATATCACGATTTAGCAATTTGAGGATATTGTTTATTTCATTTAATTTCAAAAGTTTCTAAAGCTTGCATTGCTTGTTCTTCACTACATGCACTATAAATTGGTTTTAAATCTGTAACTAGTTATTTTCTATGTTTGTATGAAACATATTTTAAACTATTTCTAATTTGATGAACTATGCATAATTGATGTTCGGTTTTAGGATAAACTGATTGTATTGCTTCTGACATTCCTGTTAAATTGTCACTACAAGCAATAAGAATATCATTTAAGCCTCGATTTTTCATTTTTGTGAAATTAGATAATCAAAACTTAGAACCTTCATTTTCACTAATTCATAAACCTAAAAAATCTTTTTTACCTTCTAAATCAACTCCTAATGCTATATAAACTGATTTGTTAATAATGCGTTTATCTTGTCGTACTTTAACTACTATACAATCAAAATAAACAATCTGATAAACACTTTCTAATGGCCGATTTTGTCATGCTTTAACATCATCAATAACATCATCAGTAATTTTACTAATAACACTTTCACTAATATCAGCACCATGATATAACTCTTGTAACTGCATTCTAATATCTGATAAAGTCATGCCTTTGACATATAATGAAAGAACTTGTTGATCAAAACCATCAAATCTTCTTTGTCTTTTTGCAACTATTACTGGCTCAAAATTACTATTACGATCTCGTGGTACATTAATCTCAATTTTACCTTGTTGGGTTATTAATTTTTTTGAATTTATACCATTGTGAGCATTATCACTATTATTATGTTGATTTTTTTCATATCCTAAATAATTTTGCATTTCAGAATTCAACATTTTTTCAACTAATCTTTTTGTTAATTCTTTATATAAACCTCTCTCTTTAAATACGGTTGTTAAATCTTCAGTATTTTATAATAATAAATCTACTGCTTTTGATATTGAATCATTATTATTAATATTTTATTTTTTAGACATACGTAACTCACTCTTTCTAGTTATTTAATTTTATTTACTAGAATTAATTAAACATAGTTATTTTTGTAAGTTACACAGATTACTAAACATTACCTGTAAATTTTAAAATTAGTAAATCCAGTAGGTTTTGCATCCATAATATTATAAAATGTAGTTTCTGGATGACTACTTTTTGTTATTTTATCATTTATACCAGCAAGTAAACCACCATTATTTTTAATATCAGTTGTAGATTTTTCATTATTACCAGCAATAAATAATCTTCTTGAAGCAAATACTTTACTTTCAAATATTTCTTCATTATTTTGTTGTATTGGTTCTTGTCCTTGAATAATAGGTCTTCCATAATAATAACAACTTGATAATAATTCTAATCCATATGATTGTCTATGAGAAAACCTTACTCCTATATCAGACATTAAGGTACGATTTAAAGTTACTTTTCCTTTTTCAATAGTAGTAAAAGCATAACCACTACCTGGTGAAGCATATTGTACAAAATCAAGTGTATTTTGACCACTTGCAACTACTCTATCATTTAAACTACTAAAAGTTAATACTTGCATACTAAATGCACCATTATAAGGACTATAATAATTTGTTACATTTGAAATATATAATAATTGTCTATCTTGATTTTTACTACTATTACCAACAATATTTTCATTTTCATCATTAAATACAACAAAAAATTGTAAATAATCATCAATTGTAATATGTTCTTCAAACATTACTAAAATATATTGTCTTTTAGTTTGTACTGTTTTAAATATTTGATTATTTGGTAAATTACTAAAATCAACACCACTTGTATCATCAATTAAATAATCATTTCAATAATCACCAATTTTATATTCTTTTGTATAAAATTCATCTTGACCTGTAACTTTATGAGTTACTGGGTCAATTTTACCTTTATTTTTTTGATATATTTTTGTACTATTTTTTCAAATACATACAACTGGAGTATTACCAGTTAATATTAATTCATATTGACCAAAATCACTAATTTTACTATTAATTGGTTTATAACCAGTTTCAGTTAAAGGTATTGCACCATTATTTATAATAAATGGAAATATTTTTCAATGACTTTGTCTTTTAATTAATATTTGTTGCATTTTTAATCTCATGTGAGCGTGTTTCATTAATTGTATTTGTTGATGTCTGCTCATTTTAATTATCTCCTAAATCTTTATTTATTTTTTGATTTTCATTAATAATATTTTCTAATTTATTTTCAGCCATTAATTGGTCAATATTATCATATTCACCAATTGCTTCAATTATTGTCATTGTGCAATTATTTAATCTTGAATTAATAATTTGGTCTTGTACTATTTGGTCAGTCATAGCAATTGGAATAAATTTAAAACTATAAGGTCTTTCTCCAATACCATTTCATAAATTTTCACTAATAAGTAATAAATCAAATATACGATAAAAATAAGCACTATAAAATGCTATTTTTATTTCTGTAGTTTCCATATCAAATTTATTATTAAACATACTTTGTGTTTTATTAGTATAAACATCATTACCATGTTTATCATAATCATATCCAGCACCATTAAATATTACTTTAGCAGTACCATTATAATCTAATCAATATTCATTAAATTTAGGGTTACCTTGAATAATTTGCATACCACCATTACCATTTTTATCATAACCAGCACTACCAACATTAACAAACATATCTTTTTTAGGATTTTCAATAATATTACCATTTTCTTGCATTTCTTTAACTGTTTCATTATCTAAAGCAGCAAATAAAGTAGTAACATTTAATTCTCTTTCTAATCTTTTTTGTCTAATTACACGATTTAAATCTCAAATTAAATCTCATACTGGTGTACAATCTGGATAAGCATTTAAAGTTGTAGCATTACCATATAAATTAATAATTGGTAAATTAGTTATTTCAAAAATAGGTATATAATTAAATGGATTTTTAATTTCATAAATTTTTAATTGAATAATATTTGGTTTTAATTTTGTTCTTGTAGAACCTAAAATAATATCTTTATTATTATCTTTATATGTTTCATATTTAACTTTTCCATTTTGAATTGTTACTCATGTTAAAGTTGCACTATCTGCTTGTTCATTAATAAAATAAAATTCTGCTGATTGTTCTTGTTCATTATATTTAGCAACTCTACCACAAAAACTATTAGGTAATATTTTAAGTGATTTACTATTATCTTCATTTATTATAATCATAATAAATACTTTACCCATTAAACTATTTTGTAAACCAAATTTATAAAATTTTTCTAATCATTTATCTTTTAAATTAATTTCATTTAAATAATCTAATATTTATTTTTTACTTGAATTAAATAAAAAACCTTTACCTAATCATAATTTAGTTGATTTTTGAGTAATAATCATAGGTATATCAATATATCAGTTTGTTTTATCACAACTTAAATATTCCATTGTATTTATCATAATTCATCACCATTAAATTTATTTTTATTAATTAATAATTTATTATTAATACCATTAATTAATCATTTCATTTCATGCATTAAAGCATACATATCACTATCTCAAGTATCATCATGTAAATCTAACATTTTAAGAGCATTATTATTACTATCTAATTTATTTTTATCTAATCATTGCATTAAACTATATTGTCTTTTAGTTTCTGGACATTTTTCTCAATTAAAACTAATAATATTTTTAAGCATACAAATTGTTGTAAAATCAATTCTATCATTTAAATATAAAATTGATTTATCTACTGCTATAAATTTTAATCATGTTATATTACGTTTTTTAACTCAACTTTTTAAAACATCAATAAATACTAATCCACCATTACCATAATCAACATAACAAATAAAACCAAATAACATTGTTATATAACGTTTACTTTCATTAATATAATAATTAATAATATCATTTGCTAAAGTATCAGTATCTTTATATTGCATAGTAACATTACTATGATAAAATTCACTTTCTTTATGCGCTCTTCTACATTTATCATTTTCACCAATAAATCATAATGAAGCAGTAGTAGGATGACCACTACTACTTGTTGCCATACCAATATCTAATCCACCACTTAATTTTTGTACTTTAAAATCTAATTTAGTACCTACTTTATCTAAATATCTTGCAAATATAGCACCAGTAAGAATACTAGGTACCCCATAATATCAACTTTGTGCTTTAATAAGGTCTAATACTTTTAATTCTTCTAAATCATTAATCATATCTAATGTCAAATTATGAGAATTTACTTTTCAATTTGAATAATGAAATAATTTAAATATATTATTATCAAATACTGATTTAATTTGTTCATTATTTTCTTTCATAATTTCTAAATTAAAAGGTACTATTTTATTCATATATTCAATAAAATATTGATAAATATTATCTGGATTACAACTTTTTCTTTTAATTCTTTTTTTAGCATTACCTAATGCAAATGTTATTGCTTGAAATTATTGTTGACTAAATTCATTTGCTTCTTCACATCATTCAATTGCTAAATCAAAACCTTTAATTTCACTTCTAGAAAGCCCTTTAATGGTATTCTATCATTTGAATTACTATATACACTCATAACTCTAATAAATGATTTACTACCTTTAAAACGAAAATCTGCTTGTTTATTTGGATATTTTAAACTAAAATCTTTATAATCATTTAATCCAATTGTTATTAAAGCATTATATATTTCTTTAACTAAATCATTAATATCTTTATTTAATTTTCTAAAACAATATATAGCAATTGATTTATTATTTTTAATTGAAATAGCAAATAATATTGCTAATTCTTCAGCAATAATATATGTTTTACTTGAATATCTACTTCCACTTAAATTATATTAACTATGAGTAAAATCACTTTTATTTAATAATCAATAACTAATTTCATGTAAATAAGTAAATTCTTTATTCATAATATTATTCCTGTAATTCTTCTAATTTTAAAAGTTGACCAAATCTTGTAGGGTCACTAACAATAGCAATTGTATCATTCTGCATCTGTAAAGAAAGCATCATTCTACCATTAATATTATCTCAATCCAAAGTTTGAACCTCACTAATTTAACTCACCATATAAAAATTCTTTACAAATAAAAGCAAATTTTTTAATACTTGATTGACTTTCAAAATTATAATAAATTTTATATTTAGTATTTGATTTAAAAGTATATTTAATATGATTTATATTAACTTTTGTTCCTACTTCTTTTCAATTTGAACCACTTGGACTTGGTTGTTTTTTATTAATTTCATTAATAGCACCAGCAATAGTTTTATCAGTAGTTTCTAATTTTCCATCATAATTATTATTAAGCAATAATGATATAGCAAGAGAACTATTTGAAGCATCATTTATTCATAATTGGTCTCTATCATCTTTATATGTAAAATATCCTTTCATAAAAACAGATTTTTTATAATAATCAGATAAATCTACTTTACCACCAGTAGCACTAATTTTATTATTTTCATCAATAGTTATATTAGTGCCAGCAATTAATTTATCTTGTTTTTTATCTAATAAATTATAAACATATACTTTATTGGTTGCATCAGTTAAAAATGTAGGTGTACCAACATCAATAAGTCTTCTACCATTAACATCAATACCTTTATCATCTTTTGGAGCAATAAAATTAGGATTTTCTTTATCAACTTCTCATAATGAATTATCAATATCTGTTTTAATACGAGTAGTATCAATATTAACTATTGGTCTTAATAAATTTTGTGGATGACTAATAGTAATTTTAGTTCTAGAATCTAATGATTTTATATTAGTATATGGTATATATGCATTTAATAAACTATCTTCACCATAATTTGAAATAAATTTATTAAATCAATTATTTTTTTGTGATTCTATACCTTTTAAATTAAAACCTTTAATATTTGGATATTCTTTAATTTTTCTTAAACAATTAAATACTTCTGGAGGTATAAAATATGGGTCATCTGGATTAGTTTCACTATAAGTTAATCCACCTTGACTAATTGCACCTTGACCACGTAAATAATCAACATCTTTAGTTAATAAAAATCTAACATAATGAGTAGTTGCTGTTTGAATATTATCTGTAAAATCAGTTGGTGTTATTTCTGGTCATTTTTTTGAAATAGTAAAACTACTTAAATAATCAATATTATTACTTGCTACAGATATTGCAAATCAAATTTCATTATCTGGAGTAGTTACTTTATCAAATAATAATTAATTAAAATATTTAGAATTTTTAAATTCTTCAATTGTTATAAATAAAATTGGTTCTTTAATTGCCATAATAAAATTTACTCCTTAATGTAAAAATAAAAGGTATTTAAACCCTTTAAATTTTAAATTTAGTTGCTTTTTGTTTATCTTTTTCTGATAATTCTTTCTTTTTAGATTTTTGTAATAAAACAAAATTATCTACTTGTTCTTTATCTACATTAAAACTATCAAGTAATTTAGCAGTTGATGTAGTTTCTAATTGTAAATGAGTATTTAATTGTTTAATATTTGCTGTAATAAATTCTAATTCTTTATTACGTTTTAATTCTTTTGCTAAATTTGATTGTTTTGATTTTTTAATTAATTTTCCAAATAATAGAAATGCTAAAGTAATACATATTCCACTAGCAACTGCTCCTCCTATTACTGCTGATATTAATTCTATTGAAAAATTAATTTTTTATTCCTCCAATTGTATTTTATTTGAATGTTGTTTACGTAAATGACATTCTTCTTTATGTTTTTTAATTTCTTTATATGGATATATTAAATAAGGACTTGTAATAATAATTGGTATAGTTATTAATAAATATTTAATTAATTTTCCATAATTACCTAATTTAGTAACTAAATTTAATCCAATATGACCAAACATAGGAAATAAAGTTAATATTAAATGGTCAGGTCAAGTAAAATTATATTCATTAGTATAATTACCTATTCCCATTGATATTGGTATTTTAGGTATTAATCAAGGTGTTATTGTAAAAAATAATGTTATTAACATACCAATAATATGACTTGTTATTTTTAAAATATTTGATATTAAAATTTTAATTTTATCTATATGAGTACTATTTTTATTAAATCAAATCTTATTTAATCTTTTATATTCTTTATTATCTTTTGATATTGGATTAATAGTATTTCATATACCAATTGGTTTAATTGGTTTTGTTAAATCTATATCCATATAATCACCTACTTTCATGTTTTATATTTACTTTTATTTTTATAAATTGAAATACCAATATTTTTATTTAAATTATTAGTTTTATGAAAAGTTAAATATTCTTTTCTTTCTACTCTTCATGCTCTACTACCTAATTCAGTTTTTGGTAAAGTTTTAAATTCTTTAAGTTTAAAAAATCCACGTTCTAATCTATTAATAAATGCAGTTGTTTTTAAAACATTAATATTAATTGATTTAATAACGTTATAACGTTGTTTACCTTTACTAATACCTTTCTGTTCTTTTAATTGTTTCTTTACATATAAACGTATTTGACTTGGTAAAAACCCTCTTAAAAAATATTTTCAAAATATTGTTCCAGCACCATTACAATTTTTACCTTTTTGAACTTTCATTAAATTTCAAGTTTCTTCTGGTACATTTGGATAAGTATATACACCATATCAACGTTTATTTTTAGAAGTATCTGATTGAAATAAACCTTGTAATATTCCAACTTTTAATGACTGATTAGATTTATAAAATAAACCTTTTTTAAATCATGAACTTATAATATTAATCAACCTTTATCATCTTTATTATTTTTTTCATTAGATTGTGATTCTTGATTATCATTTTCTTTAAATAACTTATTAATTTTATTTATAGGTTTAAATACTAATTTATCTAATTGAGTTTTTAATTCTGTTAATTCATTAGGTTTTAGAATTGAAATAAGTTTTTTAATAATATTTGGATTAAATGTTGAATATGGTTGGTCAAGTTCATCTTCATTAACATTTTCACTATCTAAAACTGATTTTAAACTTTGATTTTTACTATATAACTTTAATAAACTAATAATTGCAGTTCTAATATCATTAGTTTCTAATGCAGAATAGATAATTCTAATAATTAAAGGTAACATTATAAACTCATATGGTTATAATCTCAATTTAATGAAGCATTATCAAAATTTAATGGTACTTCACTCATATTATCACTACCATATTGACTTGTATTATCATTTATTAATCTTGAAGTTTCATTATTAAATGTTGTTTTTTGCATTTCTTGATTATGATATGTAGTTTCCATAGGTAATAAATTATAAATGATTTCAGATGCACCAGCAATTATTGTAGGTATTGCATAAGCATTATTAAAATCATTATTAATGCCCATAGCAACTCCAGAAGATATTAAACATCCACCAGTAGCCATATTACAAATCTTTCTTATTGTTTCAAATCTATTAGGAATTAATTCTGTAATTCCATTAATAAGATTTGAAATACCATAACTATTTAAAGAAATATATGTATCTCAATCCATTAAATAATTATGGGTAATAGTAGTATTACTTAATAATAAATCTGGTGGAAATGGATTTACTGTTGTTGGACTTTCTGTTGGATTAGGATTAATATCATTGGTAACAAACTTTGAATAGTTAACTAAACCAATTGTTCCTAAACCTAGTAATATTTTTTTAGAACTATTTAATAATTTAGTTTTAATACTAGTAATTTGATTTAAATTTCATATATCAATTCCTAATTTTTTCGAAAATAATAAAGCATTTATACTTCCTAATACTGGATTACCTATTAATTGACCATAATAAGCACTTGTACCAATCATTGCACTTAATGGTGCTATTCCAATTCTTATTAATTTAATTAAAGTATAATTATTCAATTGTGTAGTCTCAACATGTTGTTGTGGCGTGTTTATTTTCTCCTTTTAATAATTTAGTATTTTTTTTAATTTGAATAAGTATTTTACCTTTATAATTAACATTATCTCCAACACAAACATCAAAACTTTCATGTGGATTTTATACAATAACATAATTTGGATTTAAAGTTGGAAATTCATAAAGTAATATTGCTAATATATCTTTTGAACTATTTAAATCTTCTGGTTTTGGTGAATTTATAATAATATGTGATTTATTATTAAAAATATCATAAATATAAGTCATAATATTATGCCTTTGTAAAACTTAATTTTACTGTTCCATAATAATCAGTTTTATTAACAGTCATAATAGCAGATGTATCAGTTATATTACTATATGTTGCTTTAGTTGATTCAAAACCATTATTACCAACTTTTACTATTGCAGTATCTAATTCAGCATTAGTAGGTTTATCACCAGCCATAATAATTTTTCCTAAATTTTTATAATAAATTTCATCTTGTAAATCTAAAATATTCATATTATCATAATCAGTACTTTGATAAGTAGCATTAATATTAGTTTCATCAATTTTATAATTTTTTGCTCTTGCTTCTTTAATTTCTTCAACTGTTGGCATTTTTTCTTGAATAATATACATTAAATTAGGTCTTATTGCTGCTGGTAATTAATATAATGCTTTACCAATAATACCAATATTATCTGTAGCATTATCTAATTTATTTCTTACTTTTGTAAATGAAATAGTGGAATGGCAACCTTTTTTAAGACTGTTTTTTTGGTAGACATTTGTGCTTGGTGTTTTATGGGGGTTAAGTAGTTTAGAGTGCTGTGGATTCTTATGTTGTTGTATCAATTGATACAATCAAATAATTCTAATTTTAATTGGATTAATGATGTAAAATTTTTATCATTATTAAACTCTGTTTTGAAAGTTTTGAAAGTTGCTTCAGCAACAGAGTTATCATAAGGACAACCTTTTTTGCTTAAAGAGCGGGTAATATTGAAGGCTAATAAAACTATTGATAAACTTTTATTATTAAATTCATTACCGCGATCGCTATTAAATATTTGAATATTTTTTAAACAACGATTTGAGCACATAAATGCTTGATATACTAATGATGCATCTTTTTTAGTACCTACACTATGTTCAATAATTTCGCGATTGTACAGGTCGATTAATAAGTAAATATAGTTTCATTTACCATTAACTTGAACATAAGTTAAATCACTAACAATAACTTCATTTTTAAGCCTATTATTAAAGTCTCTATTAACAAGATTAGTAATTTGACTATCATTGACTTTATTATGATAATTTTTTTATGATAATTTAGTGTATTTTGATATTAAATTATGTTTATTCATAATTTTTTTAATTTTTCGTCTTGATAAATTAATTTTCTTTTCTTTTAGAACAACTTTTAATCTTCTTGTTTCATAAGCTTCTTTATTTTCTTTAAAAGCACTAATAACAGTTTCATCATACATATTATTTTGAATTTTATCTTCTTTTTTCTTGAAATTAAAATAATATGTTGATTTAGATATTTTTAAAAAACGATACATTGTACGAATTTTATATTTAACTTTATTTTTAGTAATAATTTCTATTTTCTGCCTATTATTAGTGCTGCTTGCTTTAAAATATCATTTTCCATTATTAATTGTCTTAATTCTTTTCTTAATTTAATTAATTCATTTTCTTCAATAGAACGGTTATCTTTGGTTTTAAAACTGCCTGAATTAGTAAATTGCTTAATTCAATTATAAGTAGTTGCTCTTGTAACATTGTACTCTTTAGCAAGACAAGACACTGACTTACCACTTTGATATAAAGCTACTATTTATTTTTTAAATTCATCTGAATATGAGTTAATATTGGCCATAATTATAATTCCTTTCTTTTAACTAATTTGTTCACTTGTCTACGTAATTAGTGTCCAATAAAGTGTAACCCATCCAAAATTTAAAAATAGTACATAAAGGGATAAAAGCCAAAAAATATTATCATTTTTCAGGATTTCTATTTTTGTTTTCATAAATTCAATATTAGTAATATTTTTTTTAATAAAATCACTAAAATCACTAAATAATAAAGGATGATTAAAAACATTAATTATTAAAATAATTGAAATCAAACTTTTCAAACTGTATAAATTGGCTTGATCAATATATTGCAAAGAACTATGCAAATTTTTTCTAAACAATTGACTATCAAATTTTTCATCTTATTGTTGATAATATTTGGCAATATTACTAATAGAACTATCAATAGCATTATATTCTGAACAAGTTATATAAATAATATTAAGTGCAGTAATAATATCTTCTTTAGTTAATGTTGGTACTTGTGATTTTATTTTTTGTAAAATGTTAGTAATTAAATGTTTACCTACTGACATTATTTTTACTCCTATCTTTTTTAATCAATTAAAAGCTCATATAGCTATTAAATAGTTATATGAGCTCTAGTAACTTTAATATTATATTGTAATAATCACTTTCAATTATAGATTAACTTTAGTTTTAATATTCAAAGTTGCTGAATTTTGTAACTGTGCCTTTATTGCATTGGCTACATGTTCAACATCGGTACCAATAACAATTTGCAAAACTTCTTTACTTAAAATTTTAGTACCAAATGCTCCTTCGACCTTAACTTTTGCCAAATTAACACGTGATGTATCTTTAACAATCAAACGTAACCTAGTAGCGCAATTATCAATTTCAACAAAATTATCTGTACAAATTGCTTCAATTAATTTTGTTGACATTAGTGTATATTTATCAGTTTTAAGATTTTTATTGCTTAACTCTGATTTTGTTGTTACTTTACTTTCTTCAACACCAAAATCTTCTTCTCTTCCTGGTGTTTCAATATTCATTTTAGTAATTAATGTATAAAATACAATAAAATAAACTCCACCAGCAGCCACAATTAATAATAATACTCATAGTGGATTTGAAGTAATATGATAAGCACCAGTAGCATGATTGAGCAAAAGAAATGCAATAGTCAATAATTCCAGCACTAAAACCAAAACCAACTTGGATATGCAATGCTGTCGTTATTGCAATAAATATCCCTGTTAATAAGACATGAATTACCAATAATAAAGGGGCAATAAATACAAATGAAAATTCAATGGGTTCAGTGATTCCGCTAATAAAAGAAACTAAAGCAACTCCTCCTAAAAATCCTGATACCATTTTTCTATTTTCTTTTTTAGTTGCCATAATCATAGCTAAGGCAACAGCGGGAATACCACCCATCATAATAGGAAAGAAACCTGATTGAAAAAATCTAGATCCTTCAATACCTCTAGTAAAAGCATTAATGTCTCCATTTACTCATTCCGTTGTTCCAGATGCAGCACCTGTAATTGGAGATATTATCTGACCATTAATTGGTAATTGAAATCAAAAAAAAGTATTTAAGATTTGATGTAATCCAAAAGGTAATAATAAACGATTTAATATTCCATAAACAGTTGTTCCTGGAATAGCAACTGGTGGATTATTTGGATTAGCAACTAATTGACCAAATTTCATTAATACTAATTGAATTCATGGTCAAACAATAGCAAATGCCAAAGCAGTGGGAATAGTTATTGCTAAAGCCACCATTGGTGCAAATCTTCTACCACCAAAGAATGATAACGCTTGAGAAAGTTTGATTTCTTTATATTTATTATATAAAACTGCAGATAAACACCCCGCTACAATTCCACCAAAAACACCAATGTTTAATACATAAATACCACCGATAATAGTTTTACCATCTGTTCCAAATTCTTCTACATAAAATAATGACGAAAATTTTTCACCTTTACTTGATGTAAAAGTTAAAACATTTTTATATAACATTTCTGGTAATGATTGTTCAATTGACGTCATTGCAACTATTGTCAAATAAAATACTGCTCCAACTAATGCAGCTTCACCACGATGATCTTTAACTAAACCAAATGCTAAACCCAAAGCAAATAATAATGGTAAATTATCAAATACTATTTTTTCTGGTTGTTGAATAATATATGAAATTCAATAACCCACTTCATTAGTAACATGCATAACACCAGCAGCAGTTGTAGTAGTAAATGTAAGTCCTAATGCTCCAAATCTGTTTAAAATAGCAGCGAATGGTAATACTGCGATTGAAACTGTAATGCTTTACCTAAGTCTTGTAAAAATTTTAAAACATTATTTCAAGGACTTTTTTCTTTTGAGGTTTTTAATTCAATATTACTATTTTGTGTTTGATTTTTTTCTTTATGTTTTTTTTCAGAAAACTAAACCCATATTTTAACCCCTTCCTAAAACTTTTTCTTAATTTTTCAAAATTAAAACATTGAACTTATTGAAACTGATAATAGCACAATGGCACCAACTGTTGCACAAAAAATTAAAAATATATAAAGAACTTTATTTCAAAAATGAAAAACTTGATATGTAACTTTTTTTGGTTTAAATAAAAATTGCTCGTTAATCAGGCTTCTTTCTTTACGTAATTTTCTTTTAAATAAAAAAAACAAGAAAAATAATACCAATACAAATCAAACCAATGATAAACATTATTCACATTGCCGATGTTGATAAACTTTTATTGTGCGATTCTAATGTTAAAAAATTTAGCATAATCATTTACACTTTCTAATCATTAGTTTTTTATCTTAATAAATATTATTATACAATAATTTTCTTTAAAATAAATATAATCACAAAATTTTACACTTTTTTATTGTTTATTATACAATGACTTACGCATTCTAAATCTTAATTTAATTGGTACACCCTGAAAACCAAATCGTTCACGAATTTGATTAATTAAAAAACGTTCATAAGAAAAATGACATCGTTGTGGATCATTTACCATTAAAATAAAAGTAGGCGGATTTTTTTCAACCTGTGTTGTGTAATATATCTTTAATCTACCACCTTTAAAGTAAGGCGGCTCATTAATTAATTGAGCTTTATTAATTATTTCATTAATAATACTTGTTTTAATTCTTAAATTCATATTAACTAATACTTCATTAATAGTAGCAAATAAAGTATGAATTCTAGTATTTTCTAAAGCAGATAAATATACAACAAAAGAATACTCAAGATATTTAAATTTTTCTTTTATTTTTTTAGTAAACTCTTGCATTGTTTTTTCATTTTTTTTAACTAAATCTCATTTATTAACAATAATAATAACTGGCTTATCTAAATTTTTTGCTATTCCTGCTATTGTTAAATCTTGTTCTTGAATTTCAACACTACCATCTAATAAAAACAAAACAATATCACTACGTTCAATGGCATTAGTAGTTCTAATTAAACTATATTTTTCTAAATCTTCAGTAATTTTTCCTTTTCTACGAATTCCCGCAGTATCAATAACACAATATTGTTTTTTATTATAAACAAAATTACTATCAATAGCATCAGTTGTTGTTCCTGCTATTGGTGAAACAATAACTCTATTCTCTTGAAGAATAGTATTAACTAAACTTGATTTACCAACATTGGGACGACCAATAATTGCTAAATTAATATTTTCTTTTTTTTCTGTATGAACCTCTTTTGGTAACTTAGTAATTATCATATCTAATAAATCACCAAAACCAACACCATGACTAGCAGATAATAAAATTGGTTCGCCAAAGCCAACTTTTAAATAATCATAAATTTTAGCATTATCTTTTTGAACATTATCATATTTATTTGCAATAATAATAACCGGTTTCTTAGTTCTGTATAATAATTTGGCAATATCTTCATCTTCGTGAGTTAGACCTTCTTGATAAGAACAAACAAATAAAACAATATCAGCCTCAGCTAAAGCAATATTAACTTGTTGATTGATTTGTTGAGTAAAATTAGTAATCGTTTTAGTAATACCACCCGTATCAATAATCACAAAATTTTGTGTTAATCATTCACCAATGCCGTAAATTCGATCTCTAGTTGCTCCAGGCATATCTTCAATTATTGCTACTTTTTTTTGTAATATACGATTAAAAATTGAAGATTTACCAACATTAGTTCGTCCTACAATTACTACTTTTGGTAACTTATTCATTTTATTCAAATCCTTATATTTAAAATATTATTTTTTATGACTAAAGTAATTATCATATAAAATTTTTAATTTATCAACGGTCGTTTGTAAATTATAATCACTATTATCTAAAATAACTGCATCTTCAACAATTACTAGTTGCCCAGTGCTACGAGTTTTATCAACATTATCACGAATTACCATATCGTTATATACTTGTTCTTGCGTAATATTAATACCCTCTTTAATATACTGTTTATATCTTCTTTCACTACGAGCGTGTAAACTAGAAGTTAAAAAAATCTTTAATTGAGCATCAGGTAAAACAACACTACTAATATCTCTGCCAACGACAATAAAGCCTTTACTTCTAACCATTTCTTGAATTCTAGCAACCATAACTTTTCTAACTTCAGATAACGAAGCAATTATTGGTACTTTACTAGTAACATTTTTATCATAAATTTCTTCTGTTAGTGGTTGATCATTAAATAAAAACTGACCATTAACCCATCTTATATCAAAAAGTTGTAGTGCTGCAAGTATTTCTTCTTCACTTTCAAAAGCAATTTTATTTTTTAAACAATGATTAGTAAAAATACGATACATAATTCCTGTATCCATAAATTGATAATCAATTTTTTTAGAAAGCAAATATGCTGCTGCTGATTTACCACTAGCTGCTGGACCATCTATTGCAATATTAATCTTTGGGTACATTGTTTTCCTCCATTCTCTACTTAATAAATAATATTAATGATAATACTAACACGACTATTAAAATTAAACAAATAATGATAATACTAAATACTGTTAAACTTCATTTATAATTATGCTTAATTTTAATTTTTTGTAATTCATCTTGAAAATTATTATGTTCTTGATTAATTTTTTTTAGTCCTTTATTAAGATCACTATTATTTATTTTATACTTTTTATATTTAAATTCTAAATTTTTAACAAAATTTTTGACATCATGAATTTTACTTTCTAAGTCTTTTTGAAATTCATTTATTTTATTATGCATACTATTAATTAACGTTTGATATTCCAAGTTAGTACTTATTAATGGCACATCAACTATTTCAAAATCAATATTTTCACTATATTTTTTTAAAATATTATTAATATTTTCTAACATATTTTCCAATATTAATTTATCATTATCATCTAAATGTTGTTCATTATTTTTAATAAAATAATTTTCAAAATTAACTAAATTTAAATCAGAATTTAATTTTTGAAAAATTGGCTCAAAATATGATTGATCAATTTTTATTAGTTGCTGATAATAATTTTCTATTTTTTGTTCTTGTTCTCAAAGTTTACTATTTTCTTTAATTTCTTTAGCAATTTGTTCACGTAAACTTTTATACTTTTCCATTCTTGTCATTAAAGCACCCACAAATTAATATTTAAAAAATTCCAATACTGATTTATTTTTAATAGTAATAATAATTTTCTTGATTATAACATAAATAATAAAATCATTATAATATACATAGGCTTTTATCTCCATTTATGTACTATTTTTAAATTTTATCACATAAATGGAGATAAAAGCCTATATAGGAAATTATCCCCACATGTATCTAAATCAAACACAAAATTATAGTTTCAAAACTAGGTATCTTATTGAATTTATATGCAGCTTTATTTGCATATAAATGAATATTGTCTTTTAAAACTTTTATGTGTGTTCGAAAAGTTCGTGGGATTTGTTTTCATACAGATTCAATCTGGTTTGTGTTTACACCTGTTGATGACACATACCCAACTTCATGATTTACGATTTCATGTTTGTGATAGAAGTTTTTGAAACTTCCATATTCTTTCCAAGAATCCGTAAATAGACAACACCCAGTAGAAATGTGTTTCAATGCAAATCATAAAAGGTTTTTCTCATCTGCTTTTTTCAATACTTTCACAATTAGTTTGTTGCTGGTTTTCTCATAAACTCCAACAATCAAGGTTTTATTCAACAAGGATCTTCCTTGTTTTTTAAAACCTACATGTGAAAGATACATTTCATCCATCTGTGCTGTGCCATCATCAATGAACCCTGCATCTTGATTCCAAATTTTAGTTCTTATTTCATGACCCATTCTTCAAGTTGTTTTATATGTCACACCCAATTCCCTTGCAACATCTGTTGATAGTATACCATGCTTTGTGTTTATTCATCTAAAGATGAGATAAAACCAAGATGTCAAAGGTGTTTGTGACTTGTTAAAAATGGTGTCATGAAGAATACTAAATGTTTGATGATATTTCAAACATCTCATTCTTATCAAATCAGAAACATTCAAACTAGAAGAAGCACACCTGATACATTTCATTACTTTCAACTTCGCTATATATTTCAAACAATCGTTTTCATTTTGAAATATGCTATTGAATTCATTTCAATTCATTTTTTCCTATACACTAGTACATGTGGGGATAATTTCCTATACAAATTTAACTAGTGATAATATTGATAATATTTTAAAAAATAATTGTTTTTGATTAGTTTTGTTTTAAACATTATTAAAATAAAATATTAGAAAAATTTATATTTTTATGAAGGCATTATTTTTTTATTGTATATTCTTTTTTTCAATTATAGACTTAAATTAATATTTTCAAAAAATATTTTTATCTAATATCACTTTCACATTATTATAAATATCTTACTATTATCGATATTAAAAATAAAAAAATATTACATTAGGTAAATCTTAATCTTAAAATAAACTAAAACTAAAAATAATAATTTATTTTAGTAACAAAGGAGAATAAAATATGCAAAAAACTACATTAATTTTAGGGCATTTAAAAATTGAACATACAACTACTACTGGAAATACTGATAGTAATAATATTAATGTACTAGATAACGTTGATCCTATTAGTGTGCAAGCTAACTTAAACAGTATGGTTCCATATATTAATCAAATATTAGAAGCTTTACCAGCTACAGAAAAAGTTGCGTTTTTAAAAAATGAACAATATCCAAATGGAACATTCGTATTAGTAACAAGTGCTGTTATAACAACAATTGTACCACAATATTTACTTACTAGACTTCAAGAAACAGCTCCAAAAGCATATATATTAGCACAAGGTCAACAATGAGGATGATCAATTGCTAGTCAAACAGATGTTTCTATTAACGATTTAGAAAATCAATTTGAAGAACATACAAAAAAATGTTTAAATGCATATATAGCTTCAGGAGATGAACTAGATTATAAAATGTATTTCATTTTTAAGGTTGTAGCAACCGTACCTAATGCGCCACAAGTAACTGCTAGTTCATCAGTTAAATTCCACTTTACTGTTAAAGCAGTTAAAAAAGCGTAATTAAATAATTTTAGTAATTAATAAAATATAATATTTTTTATATTTTCTTAGTACCTAGGTCAATTTAGTATTACTAAATAACCTAGGTTATATTATTAAATAAAAGGAGAAGTACTAATGAACAATAAAAATATCAATGAAAAAATTAAAATTATAATAAAAATAAAAATAACACTAATAATAATTATGAAACGGTAAGATATAAAGTACCTGTTTTTGATTTTAATGATGTTAATCAAATTAAAGAAAACTTAAATAGTATGAATATTTATATTACTCAACTTTTAGACTTATCACCACTCACTAGAATATTCTTATTAAAAATAATGACTATCCAAGTGGAATGTTTGCAGTAAGGGATAGAAAAACAACAACAGAAAAAAATATAACATTATCACTGAACAAGTAATATTAGATTATATGAGTAATTTGTTTCAAGCGGCTTATAATCAAGCCAGTATTAATAAAACCTTATTATGACTCTGTAATGCTTTAAACAATGTTACTATTCCAAATTTAAAAAATTCATTTAAAGAACATTTAGAAAAATGCAGAATAGAAGCAATTTTAGTAGGTGATCAATTTTTAAATTACAAAATGAATTATCCAATAACAATAAAGGTAATGATTGAAGGCAAAGTTGTTGATGTAACTTCAAGTGAAACTTTTGAATATACTGTCAAAATTGCTCATTTTAATAATAATGATTAGATTCATTAATTAACTAAATAAAAATACATAAGTTCTAATAAATATTTATCAAAAATAATGTTATTGTTATTTTAATTTTTAGAAAATTTAAAAATATAATAATTATATAAAAAACAAATTATACTTATAGATAAAAATATAGGAGTTAAAAATATTGTAAAAACAACACCACATCTTACATTTGAAATGTTAAATCAATCATTTAAATTATTATTAAATACATCTAAAATTCCATTTAAATGAGAATACTCTTTATATTTTCCTGCGATTAATCCAAAACCATTAGTGACTAATTCTGTATGACCTCCTATTAACACTTTGCTAGTAAGTAAACTTAATCCAATTATCATAAATAAAAACCCAAGAATAATAATTGCTAAAATAAATCAATTAATTTTTTTATAATTTACCATTTTTTTACGCCTGTTTCTTCTTTATTTTCTTAAGCAGAGAATTTACAATTACTTAGTTTTGTAAATCATTATTTTTTCTTTAATTTAATATTCATTAATTATACATACATTTATTAAACATTTCTTTTAAAAGCAATTTTAATTGCATTAATTATTAAAAATAAAAAAATGATCATTGTTGATCAATAGTTTAGAGGTGAATAAACATGAAATCAAAAGTCATCGTAATCACAGGGGCTTCTAGTGGTATTGTTATGGAAACAACTAAGTTATTAGAAAGCGCCGGTCATAAATTAATTTTAGCTGCAAGAAGAGAAAAAAAACTTAAGGCATTAGTTACTAGTATTAAAAATAAAAATGGTGAAGCAAATTATTTAGTAACTGATGTCACCAAACATCATGAGGTAGAAAAACTAGCACAATTTGCAATTAAAAAATTTAATAAAATTGATGTTTGCATTAATAATGCAGGAATTATGATACTAACATCTTTAAAACAAAAAAACATTAAAGACTGAGATGAAACAATTGATGTCAATATTAAAGGAACACTTTATGGTATTGCTGCATCATTACCATTAATGTATCAACAAAATTCAGGTCATATCATTAATATTTCATCAATTGCTGGTCATTTTGCTCATACTGGTGAAGCAGTTTACTCAGCAACAAAATGAGCATTTAGAGCAATTAGTGAATCATTAAGAGAAGAAGTAGCAAAGGATAAAACTAATATTAGAATTACAGTAATTTCACCTGGAGCAATTAATAATGAATTATTCAATAGAGTAACTAATAAAGAATTTAGTTCTGAATTTAAAGAATATTATAAAAATTATAGCATATCTGCCGAACGAATAGCACTAACAATAAAACAAGCAATTGAATTACCTGCTGATGATACTTTAAATGAAATTATTATTATACCAACCAATGAAATAATGTAAAAATAAAAAAAATAAAGAATATTTATCTAATTTTTGAATTTTAAAATACTTTAGACAATTTTTTATTATTTTAGGGTAGTATTAAACTATATAAATATAATAACATTTAACATTATTGAAATGTAGAAAAATAATAATAGTAAAAAATAATATATTATTATTAGTATTGAAATAATAATAAATATAAATTATTAAATTTTAATGAATATAGTAATTGTTAATTATTTCACAATTTTCGATTGCATCTCAAAAATTGTTATTTCTTTTATTTTTTATTTTTAAACAAATATTAGTAAAAATTAATAAGGTAATTACATAAAATAAAATTGGGAGGCTTTTTAATAATCTGTGTATCTTTGTTTTACAAATTTACTAGTTTAGATTAATTCTATCTTCAAATTTTATCATAAAATGAGCAATTGCTGTATTTCAATTTTGAATGGGCATTGTTCATTTTTTTGTTATATTTTCAATTGCTAAGTAAAATATTTTGAAAACTGCCATATCATTTGGAAAAACTTTTTTATTTCTAATAACTTTTCGTAATTGACTATTAACAGATTCAATAGCATTTGTTGTATAAATCACTCTTTTGATTTCTGCAGGATAAATAATAAAAACCATTAAATTATCTCAATTTTTATATCACGATTTAGCAATTTGAGGATATTGTTTATTTCATTTACTTTCAAAAGTTTCTAAAGCTTGCATTGCTTGTTCTTCGCTACATGCACTATAAATTGGTTTTAAATCTGTAACTAGTTATTTTCTATGTTTGTATGAAACATATTTTAAACTATTTCTAATTTGATGAACTATGCATAATTGATGTTCGGTTTTAGGATAAACTGATTGTATTGCTTCTGACATTCCTGTTAAATTGTCACTACAAGCAATAAGAATATCATTTAAGCCTCGATTTTTCATTTCTGTGAAATTAGATAATCAAAAATTAGAACCTTCATTTTCACTAATTCATAAACCTAAAAAATCTTTTTTACCTTATAAATCAACTCCTAATGCTATATAAACTGATTTGTTAATAATGCGTTTATCTTTTCGTACTTTAACTACTATACAATCAAAATAAACAATCGGATAAACACTTTCTAATGGCCGATTTTGTCATGCTTTAACATCATCAATAACATCATCAGTAATTTGAATAATAACACTTTCACTAATATCAGCACCATGATATAACTCTTGTAACTGCATTCTAATATCTGATAAAGTCATGCCTTTGACATATAATGAAAGAACTTGTTGATCAAAACCATCAAATCTTCTTTGTCTTTTTGCAACTATTACTGGCTCAAAATTACTATTACGATCTCGTGGTACATTAATCTCAATTTTACCTTGTTGGGTTATTAATTTTTTTGAATTTATACCATTGCGAGCATTATCACTATTATTATGTTGATTTTTTTCATATCCTAAATAATTTTGCATTTCAGAATTCAACATTTTTTCAACTAATCTTTTTGTTAATTCTTTATATAAACCTCCCTCTTTAAATACGGTTGTTAAATCTTCAGTATTTTCTAATAATAAATCTACTGCTTTTGATATTGGATCATTATTATTAATATTTTGTTTTTTAGACATACGTAACTCACTCTTTCTAGTTATTTAATTTTATTTACTAGAATTAATTAAACATAGTTATTTTTGTAAGTTACACAGATTACTAAACATTACCAAAGTTACTAAAATTATACAGAAAATAACTCAAATTTGTAATTCTATTCAATTATAATAATTTCCAATATTTTTACTTATATAACATACGTATTTTGGTGAATATTCTAAAATATGATATATGCTAGTTGTAGCTAATATTTGAAATCCATTTCTTTCTATATTTTCAAACTTTAACGTTGTTTGATTACGAATATGAGAATGATAATCACAAAAATCTATGATAATTAAACCATAAATTATAAATAGAATAGTTAAAATAAATAATAATATTGTTATTATTTGTATTTTTTTCATTTATTTTTGCTCCCTTAAATCTAATATAATAAAGAAAATTAATATATATTTTGAAAAATAAAAATATTTTTATTTATAAAATGTAACAATATTAACAAATTTAATTAACTTTACAATAATTTTTATCTATTTTTATAAATAATACGGAAACTATTTACTATTATTTTACAGCTATTTTTATTAAAATATTAATTTTTAAGAAAAGTTTTAGTAGTAGTTATCCAATTGATAACTTTCTTCTTTTTTCGCTATCATTTTTTTCTGTATTTTCTAATTTACGCTTTTCTTTGTTAACTTCTTCTTTTGTTAATCATTCTTTTACTTTATTAAAATCTGTTTTCTTTTCTTCTGATCAATTTGTATCATCTTCATTTAATATTGCATCTAGGTATATCTTAAAAATTGCTTTTTCATTATCAGATAAATTTTGATCAGTTTGATATTTTTTGAAATTATGGAAAGCAGTTACTCGTTGTTCTAAAACATCTTTTTGTAATTCATTAAAATTAGGACAATTTGGAAGTTTTTTTAATAGATATTATAATTTTTGAATCAACATATGATAAATCATCTAACATACTATCTACTTCTTCTTTTATCTCATTATCAAAAAGATAATTTTTATTGGCTTTTATCCCTTTATGTACTATTTTTAAATTTTATTACATAAATGGAGATAAAAGCCTATCTAGAAAATTATCCCCACATGTATCTAAATCAAACACAAAATTATAGTTTCAAAACTAGGTATCTTATTGAATTTATATGCAAATGAAGCTGCATATAAATGAATATTGTGTTTTGAAACTTTTATGTGTGTTCGGAAAGTTCGTCGGATTTTTTTTCATGCAGATTCAATCTGGTTTGTGTTTACACCTGTTGATGACACATACCCAACTTCATGATTTACGATTTCATGTTTGTGATAGAAGTTTTTGAAACTTCCATATTCCTTCCAAGAATCCGTAAACAAACAACACCCAGTAGAAATGTGTTTCAATGCAAATCATAAAAGGTTTTTCTCATCTGCTTTTTTCAATACTTTCACAATTAGTTTGTTGCTGGTTTTCTCATAAACTCCAACAATCAAGGTTTTATTCAACAATGATCTTCCTTGTTGAATAAAACCTACATGTGAAAGATACATTTCATCCATCTGTGCTTTGCCATCATTAATGAACCCTGCATCTTGATTCCAAATTCTAGTTCTGATTTCATGACCCATTCTTCAAGCTGTTTTATATGTCACACCCAATTCCCTTGCAACATCTGTTGATGGTATACCATGCTTTGTGTTTATTCATCTAAAGATGAGATAAAACCAAGATGTCAAAGGTGTTTGTGACATTTCAAACATCTTATTCTTCTCAAATCAGAAACATTCAAACTAGAAGAAGCACACCTGATACATTTCATTACTTTCAACTTCGCTATATATTTCAAACAATCGTTTTCATTTTGAAATATGCTATTGAATTCATTTCAATTCATTTTTTCCTATACACTAGTACATGTGGGGATAATTTCCATTATTATTTTTAAAAGGATTACTATCTATTTTGTTAATATCAGTTAATACACTATTAACCAACTAATTAGTAACTTCTTTTAAGTTATATTTAATAGCTAAAGTTCATCAAGTTAATCCTTCTCTAGTTATATAATTATTATAATTACATTCATTTGTTATTAAAAAATCAATAATCATCATTTGATTTCGATTTCGATTTCTTGGTAATTGATGTAATAAATCAATTATCATATCTTCAAATTTAAAAGGTTTTTCATTATTTTTATTTTTAATATCAAAATTAATTTCTAAATCACCATTTTCATTTTTTAATAATAGTGTTTTTATAATTTTTTTATTATTACTTCTAATTGCTCTATGTAATATAGTGTTATTATACTCATCAATAGGTGTATTAATATCAAAATATTTGCAATTTTCTATTATTTCTAACATATCAAAATTGTTGTTTAGGATTGCTATTTCATAAGGTATATTACCATTATCATCTATTTGATAAAAATTAGTTTTTTTGGTGATGGCAAAATTAATTCTAAAATCAGTTTTATTACCTTCTTTAGCAATAATATGTAAAAGATTTTGATTTTTATTATTAACACTATTAATATTAAAATGAGAATTATTTTGAAAATCATTAACTAATTCACGAATTTCTTTATTTGTCGGATATGTATCAACTTTATTAATTTCTTGTATTAATAATTTGCAAAATGGAGTTTCATTTTGCAAATTTACTAAATTGGGATTAACTTGTGAATTATTAATTAGTTGCTTTGCTATATTTTTAAACTCTCCTCCAAGTTTTCAGTCTACAATATATTGTTTCATAATTGCTAAATGTAAAGGTTAATTTCTTTCAATATCTTGTTGATTTAAAAAAATTTTATCATTTTTTTTAAAATTTATTAATTGATTAATAAATTTTATTTTATTAGTTGTAAATTCTATTAATTCACTTGAAGTTTCTCAACCTTCCTCGTGTGGATCATAGTTATATTCATCTTCTATTTCTGCTCCTTCATCTAAATCTAATAAAAAAACTATTATGAAGGGCATTTCTATTGTTATTATCTAAACCAATAACTTCCTCATCACTAATGTTTGGATTATTCATAAAATCTTCAATAATAGAAAATTTAATTTTTTTCTTTTGAAATTGATCAATAAGGTAATTTAATGTTAGCATACTTTTATCCGTTCCTATCTATAATATGAAATTCCTGTTACTTTATTAAAAGTAACAGGAATACAAAAAATTTCTTTAGTTTTAAACTTATTTTTATCATAATTTTTAAAAAAATCCAATACATTTATCTTAAAATTAAAATTTAGTTTACAATCAGCGTTTATTAACCTTTATATATATCATTTTTAATAATTGACTAGCAATGAAATAAACAATGACAACGCCAGCTAAATAAGCATAAAAAATTAAAGGAATTGGTGTTAAACCAATAGTAGCTCCTAATTTTGTATATGGAATACTAATGCCAATAACAGTAATTATAATTGTTGTTAAAAATAGTTGATGAGATGGCATACTTTGAATAAAAGGTACCTTAGAAGTTCGTAATAATTGTACAATTAATGTTTGTGAAGTAACTCCTAAAATAAATCATCCAGTATGAAATAATGATTGTTGATATATGCCAGCAGCACTATTAGGATCTACATTAGCAAAATTAGCAAAGATATGTAAACCGTATCCTAAAAATAAAAAGGTGGTTATATCAAATATTGAACTTAGCGGTCCATTCCATAATGCAAAAGGTAAAATGCTTTTTGCATTTCATTTTTGTGGTTTTTTAATAAAGTCTTCATCAACCCTATCTCAAGGAATTGCTAATTGAGAAATATCATATAATAAATTTTGTAGTAAAATTTGAATTGCCATCATTGGTAAAAAAGGTAATCAAATTGAAGCAATTAAAATACTTAATGAATTACCAAAATTAGAAGAAATAGTAATTTTAATATATTTTAAAATATTACCAAAAGTATTTCTACCACTGATCACTCCTTGCTCTAAAACATCTAAATCTTTTTCTAATAAAATAATATCAGATGCTTCTTTGGCAATATCTGTAGCACTATTAACAGATATTCCAACATCAGCGTGATGCAAAGCAACAGCATCATTAATACCATCACCTAAAAAGCCAACAGTGTGACCATTTAACTTTAAAATATCAATAATTCTTGATTTTTGTAATGGGTCCATTTTCGCAAAAATAGTAGTTTTATTTACTAATGCTTGTAAATGTTGATCATTCATATCTTCAATGTCACTACCTAATAAAGGAATTCCTAGTTCTAACCCCACCTTTTTACAAATTGCTTTAGTAACAATTTCATTATCACCAGTCAAAATTTTAACATCAATTCCGTGTTGATTAAGAGTTGTTATTGCTTTAATAGCACTAGGTTTAGGTACATCTAAAAAGCCTATATATCCTAATAAAACTAAATTAGATTCATCTTCTATTTTAAAAATTGTTTTGTCACTAGCAAAATCTTGATAACCGATTGCAATTACTCGTAAACCATCATTATTTAATTCCGTACTTAATTTTAAAACATTTTCTTTAATTTTATCAGTTAAGGCAATTACTTTCCCTCCAATTTCAACTTTAGTACAAATTTTTAATATTTCTTCTACTGCTCCTTTGCAAATTAAAGTATTATTAATTTTATTTTTTGAAACTACTATTGACATTCGTCTTCTTATAAAATCAAAAGGTATTTCATCAATTTTACGATAGGGCATTTCAACTATTTTATTATGATGAGCTTTAATGTGTTGGACAATTGTTTTATCAATATTATTTTTTAATCCAGTTTGTAAAGAACTATTTAAATATGCCATTTCTAAAACTTTGTTTGATTCAACACCTTCTGGATCTAAGTGTTTAACCAACTCAATTCTATCTTCAGTTAAAGTACCAGTTTTATCAGTGCATAAAACATCCATTGCACCAAAACTTTGAATACTAGTTAAATTTTTAACAATTACTTTTTTATGTGATAATCTAATTGCACCTTTTGCTAAGTTAGCACTAACAATCATTGGTAGCATTTCAGGGGTAATACCAACAGCAACTGATATTGAAAATATTAACGCTGTTAAAATATTATTTTTAGTAATTACATTAACAATAAATATTAATGGTACCATTACACACATAAAACCAATAAGAATGTAAGTAACTTTTTTAATACCTTTATTAAAACTAGTAACAGGACGTTTACTAGTTACTGCACTAGCAATTGATCCAAAATAAGTATTAACACCTGATGCAATAACAATAGCAATAGCACCACCTGAAACAATACTAGTACCCATAAAACATATGTTTTCTAATTCTAGGATACTACTTTTTTTATTATCATCTTTAGTATTAATAGAGTGTTTTTCAACAGGAAATGTTTCACCAGTTAGTGCCGATTGATTAATAAATAGATCGGTTGAAACTAAAATTCGAACATCAGCAGGAATCATATCACCAGAAGATAAGAAAATAATATCACCTGGTACTAAATTTTCAATTAATACTTCTTTTGTAAAATTGGCAACACTATTCAAATCATTAAAATCAATTTTTTTATTTTTATTACTAAATCGAAAAACACTGGCTGTTGTTTCAATTAATTGTCGTAATTTTTCTGAAGATTTATAGGAACGATAATCTTGAAAGTAAGATATAAAAACACTCAAAATAATCATTACTAAAACAATAATAGCACTGTACAAATCAACATTTTTATCAGTATTAGTATCAATAATACTGTAACTAATAAAATTATAGATAACTATTATCATTAAAACAATAATAAAAGGGTTAAAAATATTGTGCATTAATTTTTTGTATCAAACAAATCGTTTATGAGAAAAAACATTTTTACCATATTTTTTAAGTCTGTCTTCTACTTCTTCTTTTTTTAATCCGTACATACTACCATCTAATTGTTGGATAACTTCTTCTTTCGATAGTTGCGAAAATTGTTTAAACATGGTTGTTGTTTTTTGTTCTATATGCTTCTTTTTAAAAAATTGCATTATCAACCAACCTTTCTTCAAACGTATAATTTAATTGTATACTAAAATCAAAAGAACTTTATTTTAGTGAATAAAGTTCTTAAAACTACCAAATATTTAAGAATAATATTCTTTTATTTTCAATAAATAATTTGTATTATTTTAAATACAAATTATTTATATCAAAAATAGGAGTAAACATCAATGATTTAAAGAACCTAGGACTGAGTATTTTTTGGTACATTAAAAGTAATAAGAGAGTATAATATATTAAAATAGTTATACTTCTTTAAATTAAAATACACTTAATTGTTTTAATTTTTACATTTTTTTCAAAAATTTTCTACCTAATAGTTTATTGATCTCTACTATTTCAAAAATTTGAACACAATAAATATTAATTGTTTTTAATTGATTAATATAATCTAATATTAAATTAAGAAGATTAACAAAAGTTTTATAATTATAGAGTTTAGCACAATAGTCTTTAATTGACTTTACTAAATTAAAAACCATTATTTTATTTTATGAACCAAATTATAGTATAGGTTTTGATAATTAATGATTCCAGTTTTATTTTTTTAATGATATAAAAAAATCCGAAACCAAGTTAAAATTTATCTTCTTCTTTTGTTACAACAAAAAAAGTATTATTCTTATAATTATCAGTATTATTAACATAATCTTTTCGTTTTTGAAAAAAGTTATTAGATCTTAAAACTTCCATAAACAACTCAATTGAGTTTTCGTTGCCAATAAAATATATTTCTACTTTATTAAAACCATAATTAGTAAATCAGAGCGCTAATAAAAAATAAGAGAATCAAAAGGTTATATTATCTAATTTAATTTTAGATTCGTCATAATCAAATACACTTTTAATACTACAATAACCCTTATTATCATAAATTATCTTAGTTGATTTTATAAATGTAAATTCATATTTTTCTTCTTCGCAAAAAGACTTAATTATATACCCTGGCTTTAAAAAACATAAAAATCCTATTGGTGGGAAAGGTATTGCAAAAAAAAATATCATCAAAGTTATAAATTGGTAAATTAGCGATAAACATTAAATTATTAGACAATAAGAAAATTCCATAATTATTAAAGTTTAAAGAATCTTTAAATTTTTCAAAACTATTTCTTATATCATTTTTATCTTCAGAAATATTAACGTTTACTAAAAGTTCTGAAAAATTTTTGTAAAATATTTTACCATGTTGATTTATTACCTTACTAAGGGGTTTAATAAAAGTTGATCTAAAAATATTTAAAATTAAAAAATTTCTTATTATTTCTATGTCTTTAATTTTATTTAAACTACAAAATTTATTGATAATTTCTTTTGGGAACGTGTCGAAGATGTCAATAACTAAAAAGTTTTAAAAATAGCTCCTTTCTTTTTTAAACCCTTAAATTAAAAATAATTGATAAAAGACGAGAATAAAATTCTTGTCTTTTTTTGTAATTGTAAAATTTTAAAATTTTTAATAAACCTCTTTAACACTATTATCAACACGTGTTAGGGAACTAAAAAAGTGAACTACAACACAGTTGTTAAAAATAGTAGCTAGAGCATGTGGACTTGCATGGATAAATAAAAAGCGGAGTGATACCTAATAAAATATACTAACCATTTAATGGTAATCCTTGGGGTGGGAGCGGATTGGAAACTAGTATATATAGACCTGCTTAGTGAACCTACTATATTAATTCTATTCTTTATTTAACCAACCTTGCCACTCCCCAGTGAGCAAGTGTTGGTTTTATTTTTTATTTTTTTTAAAAAAGTTTTTTTGGGCGAGAAAATAAATTTCAAACTTGTAAAAAAAAATTGAGCGGTGCCGGTTCAATTAAAATATTAATTTGTTAAACACAAATTAAATAAATATTGAATCAAATGCCTCAATGTTTTTTAAAATTTCACAATTTATTTTTGAGCCCAGAATTTCTGGAATGAATAAAACGAATAGTATTAATAATATAAAAATAAAAATATATATTCTTTATGCTACAAGCAACAGAATATATTAGAAAGAACTATTATGAAAAAGTATTTTTGTTGAACATGTAAACAACATAAATTAGATTATTTATTCTTTAATAATGATGATATAAAAACAAGACAAAACTTTTTAAGAGACAAAAATAATAAAGCAATTTGTTATGACTGTATTTTAAATGTTAGGTTAAGTAGGAGGTATAAATATGAATAAACAAAAACCATTTTTTATAAAGACCAAGAAATTATTAATGAATATAATAAAAAACGTAATCAAGTAATAATAAAAGAACATTTAAATAATATAGAAAAATTAAGAGAAGATTTTAAAAAAGAAGTAATTAATATTCGGATTTATTATTAAATTAAGAGATGAAATTAAAAATGGAGAATTTGATTAATAATGCAATATGAAATAAAGATTGGTATTGACCCAGCTGGTATTGGCAATAACGGAATTGTTATATATTCAAATGAAACTAATAATATTATTTTTCATGAAACATTCCAAGCAAAAACTATTTTAGAATGTAAAAATATTTATAAAAAAAAATTAAAATATTTTAAGAAATTTTTAAATAATAAAAAAGTATTAGTAAGTGTAGAAAATTTTTATTTAAACCCAAAACAATTATTAACCAATTCCTTAGCAACACCTAAAATTATTGGTGCATTAATGGTATTAGTACAAGATATTATGAATTGAGATTATCAAGAAAATATAAAATTAACAAAACATGAACAAGATGCGTATAAGCAAACCCAATTATAAGGAATTATAAAAATGAAAGATAAATCCAATTATGTGAAATTAACAGTAAAACTAAGTAATGCTATTGAATAAAAATATTACGAAAAAGGTAATAAAGAATTATATTATAGTGTTAGAGGTCAATGAAATGGATTAAACTATGTTACTTTAATTTTTAATAACCCAAAATTTTATAAACGATGTATTTTATTAAACAAAAATGATGAAATTATAGTAACTGGTCAAATCTTTAATACTTTAAACATTCCTAAAAATCGTGCATTTTGTTCAATAAATGTTAAATGATTTAAAAAATGAAAAGAGTAAAAAATGATATTATGAAAAATTTTATTAATAGTACCAATATTAATAACAAGCATAACACTAATAATATTGTTAATATTTATTATTAAAGAATTAAAAAATGAATATAAAGTATTAAAAATATTAAGTGAAATTGCTAATTAAATTAAAAATAAGGAGAATAAGTAATGAATAGATGTACATGAACTGAAACAATAACATTTGAAAAATTTATTCATGAACCACATTATGATGAAATTAAAAATGAACAAAGACAAAGACAATGTGAAAATATGACAGATGAGCAATTTGATGAATATTGTAGAGCATATTGTAAAGAACATAGAATTAAAGTTGATGAAATTAATAAATCAAGGCATAAAAATTTTATTAATAAGAAAAAATTAATTAATTTTATTATAACAACTCTAAAAGAAAATAAAGAATCTAATTCTAGTGATTCATTTAAATTAGGAAAAGAAAGTGTTTTATTTAATCTTCAGATTTATATTAATGAAGGAGACTTTGATTAATGATAATATTACCTACTTTATTTGAAAATAAAGATGAAATTGAAATATTATCACCATTTCCAAAAGTAATTCATACAAGTAATGATATTAGAACAATTATTTTAAGACAATACCCAAATGTTAAATCAAAACACATAATTGTTTCTGACCCAGAAAGTAATGTTGCATTAATAGTTGGTGATAATTATGTTTATCAAGGTTGAATTAAAGTAACAATTAAAAAATTAGAAAATTAAAGGAGAACAAATAAATGCAAAAGGAAAAAATTAAAATTAGAAATTATGAATTTGAATTAAATTTTTATGTAGTAGATTCATTATTAGATGTTATAAGAGAACTGATAAAAACAAATAAAGGAGAATAAAATGCCAATATTCAAATTATACTTAATAAATAAAAAATTTGAAAAATGAGATGAAAATGACCAAAAATGGGAAAAAAATAAAAAACAAGGAGAATAAAAACGGAAACAAATAATTATACTTTAACTAAATTAATTAGAACTGGTATAAGTCCTATTTGTGCAATGATAGGTACAAGTGCTTAATATGGTCAAGTAATAGATAATCCAATATTAGGTTCAATTAATAGTTTATTATTTGGTAAAAAATTAGGTTTAGATATATGAAATTTAAATCAAGGACCAAATACTAAAACTAAATTAATTAATAGTAGTAAAAAAATATTATTAGGATTAGGAACAATTGGATTAGCAAATTATAGTAAATGAACAGAAAATAATATTAATCCTATTATTCCTACAACACCAACTCCAATAACTACTAAAACTACAACAGAAGGTCCTCCATGATTATTGTTAAATAAACAAGAAAATCAGTCATTAATGGATTGAGATACTTATATTAGTTTAAATGCTTATGGTATTTCAAATCTTATCAGTGGATTAACTGAATTAATTCCTAATAGATTTGAAACTATTCGTAAAATAGCAAATATGGCTACTGGTGGATGTTTAATATCAAGTGGTGTTGTTATGGGTATTAATAATGATTTTAATAATGCTTATGCAGTACCTACTATAGTTGCAGGAATAAGTGAAATTATTCATAATTTATTGCCTATAGAAATGGAATTGCAACTTTTTTTAGGACTGTTTTTTGGTAGACATTTGTGCTTGGTGTTTTATGGGGGTTAAGTAGTTTAGAGTACTGTGGATTCTTATGTTGTTGTATCAATTGATATAAGCAAATAATTCTAATTTTAATTGGATTAATTATGTAAAATTTTTATCATTAATAAACTCTGTTTTGAAAGTTTTGAAAGTTGCTTCAGCAACAGCGTTATCATAAGGACAACCTTTTTTGCTTAAAGAGCGGGTAATATTGAAGGCTAATAAAACTATTGATAAACTTTTATTATTAAATTCATTACCGCGATCGCTATTAAATATTTGAATATTTTTTAAACAACGATTTGAGCACATAAATGCTTGATATACTAATGATGCATCTTTTTTAGTACCTACACTATGTTCAATAATTTCGCGATTGTACAGGTCGATTAATAAGCAAATATAGTTTCATTTACCATTAATTTGAACATAAGTTAAATCACTAACAATAACTTCATTTTTAAGCCTATTATTAAAGTCTCTATTAACAAGATTAGTAATTTGACTATCATTGACTTTATTATGATAATTTTTGTATGATAATTTAGTGTATTTTGATATTAAAGGTAATGTTTAGTAATCTGTGTAACTTACAAAAATAACTATGTTTAATTAATTCTAGTAAATAAAATTAAATAACTAGAAAGAGTGAGTTACGTATGTCTAAAAAACAAAATATTAATAATAATGATCCAATATCAAAAGCAGTAGATTTATTATTAGAAAATAATGAAGATTTAACAACCGTATTTAAAGAGAGAAGTTTATATAAAGAATTAACAAAAAGATTAGTTGAAAAAATGTTGAATTCTGAAATGCAAAATTATTTAGGATATGAAAAAATTCAACATAATAATAGTGATAATGCTCGCAATGGTATAAATTCAAAAAAATTAATAACCCAACAAGGTAAAATTGAGATTAATGTACCACGAGATCGTAATAGTAATTTTGAGCCAGTAATAGTTGCAAAAAGAAAAAGAAGATTTGATGGTTTTGATCAACAAGTTCTTTCATTATATGTCAAAGGCATGACTTTATCAGATATTAGAATGCAGTTACAAGAGTTATATCATGGTGCTGATATTAGTGAAAGTGTTATTAGTCAAATTACTGATGATGTTATTGATGATGTTAAAGCATGACAAAATCGGCCATTAGAAAGTGTTTATCCGATTGTTTATTTTGATTGTATAGTAGTTAAAGTACGACAAGATAAACGCATTATTAACAAATGAGTTTATATAGCATTAGGAGTTGATTTAGAAGGTAAAAAAGATTTTTTAGGTTTATGAATTAGTGAAAATGAAGGTTCTAAGTTTTGATTATCTAATTTCACAAAAATGAAAAATCGAGGCTTAAATGATATTCTTATTGCTTGTAGTGACAATTTAACAGGAATGTCAGAAGCAATACAATCAGTTTATCCTAAAACCGAACATCAATTATGCATAGTTCATCAAATTAGAAATAGTTTAAAATATGTTTCATACAAACATAAAAAATCACTATTTACGGATTTAAAACCAATTTATAGTTCATGTAGTGAAGAACAAGCAATGCAAGCTTTAGAAACTTTTGAAAGTAAATAAAATAAACAATATCCTCAAATTGCTAAATCGTGATATAAAAATTGAGATAATTTAATGGTTTTTATTAGTTATCCTGCAGAAATCAAAAAAGTGATTTATACAACCAATGCTATTGAATCTGTTAATAGTCAATTACGAAAAGTTATTAGAAATAAAAAAGTTTTTCCAAATGATATGACAGTTTTCAAAATATTTTACTTAGCAATTGAAAATATAACAAAAAAATGAACAATGCCCATTCAAAATTGAAATACAACAATTGCTCATTTTATGATAAAATTTGAAGATAGAATTAATCTAAACTAGTAAATTTGTAAAACAAAGATACACAGATTATTAAAAAGCCTCTATCTTTAGTTTAAAAACCTGCAAATTTAGTAATGCGTTCTTGATACTCAATCAAAGCTGGTTGTAGCATTGCTACTGCTTTATTAATATCTTTATTAGATAGCGTATATGCAAAATATCATGGATTATAACCAACAGTTGAAGCAGCAGAACCATAAGCAATAACAATATTATTAAAACCATCATTCTTTACTAAAGGTTTAACCACTTCTGGTTTCAATTTATTTTCTAATCAATAATCATATCCGGCGCCCAAAGACTGTCCAGCAATAGTTAATTCTAACTTATCTTTAATTGCAATTGCTTGCTGAACAAAAGCCAAAGTAATATATTTTAAATCTTTTATTTTATTAAAAACTTTTTTACCATCATGTAATATAATTTCTTTACCATTAATTAAGTCTCTAGGAGTTGTTCCTATTCATAATCCTCCATCATAATAAGGTTGGAATAAATAGTTAGCATGTTGTTTAAATTTATTAGTAACTGATTGACCATCACGATTAGAGTTAACTTCAATTCAATTACGAATTAAACCTTTTCACGCTTCTAAATTTATTTTTATCATAATTACTTTTTTTCCTTTCATTAAAATAAATCTTAATTTTAATTTTATACTTGAAAAAATTAATATGTAATAAAAAAAATTTCTTATAAAAAAGTACTTTTTTATAAGAAATTAATTAAAAATACTTAAAAATGTCCAAAAAATAGACATTTTTAATAAAAATAAATTTATACAAATTTTTTAATAGCACTATGATTAGAACTAATAATTCTAATACCACCATGATTTTTATGAAAAACAACTTGAATTTTATCACCAATTAATTTAGTAATAATACCTTTGCCAAAAATTTCATGAATAATTATATCTCCAACATTTCAATTATTAGTTATTTCAACCTTATCTTTATTATCAGCTTTATAGTAATTAAATTTAGAATGATTACGATTTTGATAAGTTGCTGCCATTTCTTGATGTTCTTTATTAATGATTTTTAAATATTTAAGATCTAAATCTTTTAAGAAACGAGATGTTTGTTTCATACGATCCAAGATATATGAATATCCACTGGCACTAGATAAAAATAATCATTTTTTTGACCTAGTAATTGAAACATAAAAAAGTCGTCGTTCTTCTTCAATTTTATCTAAGTTTTCTATACTAGATTTACCTATTCCAGGCAAAATACCTTCATTAATGCCAACTATAAAAACAACATCAAATTCTAAACCTTTAGCACTGTGAATTGTCATTAAATTAACGGCTTTATTAGTACTATTTTCATCTAAATCAGTATATAAACTTACTTCTTGTAAAAATGACGTTAATAATTCTTCGCCTTGTAATTTATTATTACTACTATCATATTCAAGCAATTGTTCTAATAATTGTTGAACATTTTCAATTCTTTCTTTTTCAAGATTATCTTCTAGTTTTTTTAAATAATTAGTTTTATTTAATAAATTTTCAACCATGTTATGTAAAGAAGTAACATCTTTGATATTAGTTTGCATCTCATTAATTAAATTAATTAAAGGTTGTAAATGTTGACGATAATTTTTTGGTAATCCATACTGAAATTTAAATAAGTATTCATTTAAAGTTAGTGATTGTTCATTAGCAAGTAATAATAAGTTATCAATAGCTTTTGGTCCAATTTTAGGTGTTGCATTTAAAATTCTAATCATTGATATATTATCATTTCAAACAATAATTTTTAAATATGCCAAAATGTCTTTAATTTCTTTACGTTCAAAAAATTTATAACCACCAAAAATTTTATAATTTATATTATTATTAATCAAAGCTTGTTCTAAATCTTTTGATAAATAATTATTACGATAAAGAATAGCAATTTTATTCAAATCTAAATGATATTTTAAATGAATTTTTTTAACAGTTGTTGCAACTCAATGTGCTTCTTGATCACTACTACTAGCATGATACATAACAATATCATTACCAAGATCATTTTTAGTAAACAGTTCTTTTTCAATACGTTGAACATTATTTTTAATTAAACTATTAGCTGTATTTAAAATCTTAGTTGTTGAACGATAATTTTGATTTAAAATAAATGTTTGTGTATTAGGAAATTGTTTAGTAAAATTCAATATTAAATTAATATTTGCTCCTCTTCAACTATAAATAGTTTGATCGGGATCACCAACTACAGTAATATTTTTATGATTTTTAGCAAGTGACAATAAAATATTATATTGAATATCATTAGTGTCTTGAAATTCATCAACTAAAATAAAATCAAATTTCTTTTCTCATTTTGTTAAAATATGTGGAAATTCTTTAAATAGACGTTCAACTAATAATAATAAATCATCAAAATCTAAACATGAATTAATAAATTGATATTTTTTATACGATTCAAAAACTTTGATACGTAAAATTCACTCATCTTGATTTTGATAATCAGCTAATAATTCATCTTGAGAAAGATAATTATTTTTTCAGTTAGAAATATTAGAACTTAATACTCTTAACTCCTGCAATTCAGCTTTATGTGAAAATTCTTTTTGAAAAATATCTTTTAATATTTTTCGTTGATCTTCTTGATCAATAATATTAAAATTATTATTAATATTTAAATGATGAATATCTCTTCTTAATATTTTGGCACATAATGCATGATAAGTAACAATATTAACATTAATGTTAATATCATTTAAAAGTTGCATTATTCGTTCTTTCATTTCACGTGCTGCTTTATTAGTAAAAGTTAATGCCAATATTTTTTCACTAGCAATTTTAATTACATTAATTAAGTAAGCAATCTTATATGTTATAACCAGCGTCTTTCCAACTCCAGCCCCCGCAATAATACGACATGGGCCATCAACATTAATAATTGCTTGTAGTTGTTGTTCATTTAGATTTTCTAAAAGTTTTGTTTTATCCATGTTATTTATCCTTAAGTTAGTAAGAGTATATACTATTAAAGACTATTTATATTTTCTAATTCGTCATCATTAATATTTCCTGGTTGAGAATAAACTAAATGAATATGTGGATCATTAACGTTAGTTGATATCTTCCATTTATTAGTTGCAAGCGGTTTCTTGTTAATGACAAAAGTTTTATGATTACGATCAAAGAATAGCTGATGATATTTATCAATTTTAGTGACGATCATAATCCCGCAATACCAAGCAAAATCAAAACTAACTACAGAACGAATAAGAATATTTAATAAATAATTTAAAGTACTATTACTATTAATAGTAGCAATGTTTTCATTAAAAGTCAATTTCATAAAAAGAATTATTGAAGTGGTTAATAATAGAGGAATAAAAACTAAAAATAGTTCACGATAAAAAAAATGTTTTAACTTTAAATCTTGATTTTTTTCATTTACTAATCTTATTTGAAAAATTAATTTTCCTAAAGTTTGACCCTTTCATTTTCATGGGATAATAACAAAATATATAATAACAATAATTATATTAATAATAAAAATAATTATTAATTGTCATGATTCTTGATTACCTTTATTATCTAAATAATGGATTGCTAATCCAATTATTAATGGGATTAAACTAACAAAAATCACGTCAAAAATACGTGCAATAATACGTTTTCATGTTTTAACTATTATATATGTTTCGGTTGTATCTAATTTTTTAATATTCATTTTTTTACTCTCAATATTTTGAATCATCTCTAATATTATTATCTTTAAAATATTTCTTAAAATAAGTACTTAGATCAGGAGCATAAGTGGTAAATTTATCATTTGGATTAATAGTATTAAAATAAGAATTTTTTTTAAAATTTTTAAATTTAAATTCAATAATTTCTTTGACACGATTATATGTTTTTTCAATTAATGCAGGTTTTTTAGAAATACTAATAAATCTTAAAAGAGTATATAGATAGTATCTAACAAAAGCATATTCCAACTCTTCATATAAAACTTTTTTAATTTTATAATTATTATAATAGTTTAAAATATGTATTCATTGATGCATTAGTTCAAAAATATTATCATTTTCCAATGTGTTATTTTTAGACGTTAATAATGTTTCATTAATTGCATAATATGTTTTACAATGTGCTAAAAATGAGTATAAAAATAAACTATCAAATTGGATTTCTTTACGAAATTGTAAATTATATTCATTAATAATACTAACTTTCATGATTTTTGTTGTTAAAACTGGTGTTGTTAAGGCAAAGACTATTTTTCCTTGTGTTGTATTTAAATTATATAATTTATTAACTTCAGTTCTAATTGTTGAATGAAAAACATTATTTATATCAAATTCATAACGAACACAATATTCAATACAATCTAAATCTTTATTATTATCTAAAATTTTATTAACTGTTTCAATAAAATTAACGCTAAGAATTTCAGTTGGATTTAAAATAACTACATATTGTCCGGAAATATATTTAAGACCAAGATTACGACTAATGGCAATACCTGATACTTGATAATTAGTAATCATTTTTAAATTTTGTGGATATAATTTAAAATATTTACTAAATATCTCCAAATTTTCATTGTTAATGCCATCATCAACAACAACAACTTCAAAATTAGTTTTTTTATTTACAAAAATCTTTGCTAAAAAAGAATCTAAGTGTTCGGATTCAAATGAAGTTGTATATAAAATAAAACTTAGTAGCATAATAAATATTTCCTCCCTTTTATAAATAATTATAACACTTCTTTAACAATTTTAAGTGAAGGTTTATGAACATTTATTTTTTATTTTTTTGATTACTATTTTTAAGTTTATTTTTAGATTCTAAAGTAGATTTTTCTATATTATCTGTTTCTTTAATAACTTTAACAGTCATATTTTTATGATCAAAAATAGTTTTTAAATTACCTTCAATAATAACGGTTTCACTATTATTAGGTTTAATAACGTTTCGCTTTGCGGGCTTGCTAACTTTTTTCTTTTTTTGTCCTTTTAATATTTCTGCTCTTAATAAGGCACATGTTTTTCTAATTTCAAATTTTTCAAATTTAAAAAGAAATGATTTAATAAACTTTTTATACGAATTAACAAAATATCGAAGTCTTTTCTTGCTTCGAGCATGATTATCATATTTTAATAAAATACAAACATAGTTTAATTCATTTCTTGCTTCTGATTCAATTAATGAATTAAAAAAACTGTGATAATTATGACTTAAGTTATATGGTTGACCAGATATTGCGCTTTTATAAGGAGTAAAACCTAGATTACCAGTATTTTTATAATACTTAAAATCAGCAACTCGTGTTGTCATTTGTCCCTTAGGATGTTCTGGTGATTTAATTTCTGATATTTTAAAAATATTATTTGTATCAAATTCTAAAAAATAGCAATATACCTTATGAACAAAGTTACCTGCAGTTTTAAAAGCAATATATAAATCTACTTTTGCTTCATAATTTAAATTATCAAAAATACTAACGTATGGTTGATAAAAATCATATTTTTTATCAATAATTTCTCATCCTTGTTTTTTAATAGTAAGTTCAATCTCATCAGCACAAATATTTGGATTTAAAATAATTTTCTTCATTTTCTACTCCTAACTCTAATATTTTCTAAGTCTATTTTATCAAATTATATATAAAGTGTGGGCTAAGAAAATTTTCCATTTTGATTAATAATTAAAGTACTTTTATTTTTACTATTAAACAACTAACAATACATCATAAAATTATCTTTAAACTATATGAATATATCATATATTTCTACACATAATAAACTTTGCCTTTTTGTTCGCTAGTTATTAATTAAATTACACCACTTACTCCTTCCAATTTTGAAAATGTTTCGTGGTTATTACAAAAGAAATTTTAATTAATTTATTATTAGAAACATGAGTATTAATTGAAAGCATAGTCCCTTAACTAGCAAAATATGTTATAGTAACATTATTAATAATTTTTTAATACATAAGTCATTTTCTTATTTTACTTTTTTATGTTTTTTATTTTATAAATTAATTTTTTTTGAAAAAATAATATATAACATTCTTTAAAGTACTCTATTTTTATTAGAAAATATTAATAAAAAAGAACACCTAAAAATATAATGTTTAATTTTCATCAGTAGTAGTTTTATTTTTTAATGATGAAGAATTATTAATAACTAATTTAATTTTTTTATTTCTAACTTGATTTTTTGCATCTTTATGATCATATCATCAATTAAGTAACAATGATAATGGTACTAAAATAATAATAAATATTAATAAACAACCAATACTTCATAAAATAGTCATTGGATTAGGATTAATAAGAATTTCTCTTAGTCCTTTTATTGCATAACTAAATGGTAAAAAATTATACATTACTTGAAAAAACTTGGGTTCTAATTCAACAGGAAAAGTACCACTTGATGAAGAAAGTTGTAATATTAAAAGAATAACAATTAAAAATCTACCTAAATCATGATTACGAAACATGTGAGCAATTGATTGAACAACCAAGTCAAAAATAATTGCTATTAATCACATGTATAAAAACATTTGTCAAAAACGTTGTCATAAATCAATATTATTAAATAATAGTAATAATGAAGTTACTAAAATTGTTGACTGAATTAAACCAAAAATAATCATTCATGCTGATTTAGCTAAATAGTTTGATCAAAATTTAGATTTTGGAATATCTTTATTTCTAATAAAAGTAAAAGTTAATAATAAAGTACCTACTCACATTCCAATACACATGAAATATGGTCCTAAACCAAATCCATAAGGAGATTTATCTTGACCTTCAATATTAATATTAAAATTAATAAAGTTAATAGTTGCCAATAAAGTATGATTCATTCAATAATCATGTTCTAAAACTTTAATATGTTTAATATCTCTGTTGCTTGTTACACTATCAATATTAGCATTAAATTTTTCAGCATGAGGACCTAAACCAGGAACAGCAATTGAAATAATACCATAAATTTCTTTTAAAATTAGTTGTAAATGCTGATAACCTGAATCAGAAGCATCTTTATCTCAATAATCAAATACTTGATCACTAATAACAACAGGTAAAAACTTACTAAAAATATTATCTTTTAATGCATTTAAAGCAAAATCATTAATTTCACCTAAAATCGGACTAACTTTATATGAAGCTTGTAAACTAATTTTTGGTCTAATAGTAATTTGATTAATAAGATTCCAAATTCTTTCTGGAGTTTTAATATTTTCAATAACTACTTTAAAAGTTTTTTTTAAAAAATCATTAAAATCCTTAGTAAAACAACTATCAATAATAATTTCAGTTAAAAAAGTTTTGTCATTTTGATGTTGATAATAACTTTTTCAATCATCATAATAATAAACAGTAAATGTTTTTTTCTCATTGTTAATTTGTAAATCATTAATTTTAAATTTATAAGCACCACTACTATTAGGATTTTCATTATCCAAATTTAAATTATGTCTATTAATAACACGATTAATTCCTACTGCAGAACTATCATTATTAACTAAAGCAATTGGTAAACGATTAATATTTCCCAATGGATTAAAAAAAGCTCATAAAGCAATAAACGCATATAAAAACGGAATAAAACATAGTGCAATACTTTTAATAATTGTTCTTTTATTTTTATAAATGTGTTTAGTCCCCACTGCTTTAAAAACCACTTTAAATTTTTGAATCACAATTTTAAATTTATTTAAAATTTTTAACACTTTGTTACTCCTTAATAGATTATCTTTAATAAATTTAGTTATAATAATATTATAAATACATTTGATAAAAAAGGAGAAAAAATATTATGTTGCAATTAACAATTAAAGGTAAACCCGTTCATATTAAAAATGAAATAATCAAAGTTGGAGATACTTTATCATTTTCTGCAGTTAATAAAACAATGGATAATATGAATTTGGAACAATTCACTAATAAATTTAAAATTATTTCTAGTGTACCAAGCATTGATACTAAAACTTGTGCTTTACAAACTATACACTTTAATAAAGAAGCCAATAAATTAAAAGATTTAGTTATCATTAGTATTTCCAAAGATTTACCATTTGCTCAAAATCGCTTTTGTGAAAAACTAAAAATGAATAATAATTTTCATATTTGAAGTGATTATCGTAATAATGAAAATAATTTTAGTAATACTACTAATTTATTAATTGATGAAATCCAATTATTAGCACGTACTATTAGCATTATTGATAAAAATAACAAAGTTATATATTTACAGATTGTTAAAGAAGTAACATTAGAACCAAACTATGATGAAGTTCTAAAATTTATTAAAAATTTAACATAAAAAAAGTTAGGTAATACTTATTTTTAAAATAAGTATTACCTAACTTTTTTTATTTATCAGTAGACTTTTAAAAAAATATTTATTTTGAAAATGAAATATTTTTTTTGATTGCTGATCTTTTTTAGCACTATCTGCTTTTTCCTTTTCACGTGCTGCTTTCTCAGCTTTTTGTGCTAGTCTTTCTTTCATATCTTTAGCTCTTTGCATAGCTGATTTAGTGAGTATTTTATCTACTTTTTCTTTTTCATCCATAATGTGTCTCTTTTTTTAAATTATAAACTTGCTCTTCTCATATTTTTAACTGGTGATTTTTTTCTAATATCTTCTCTTTCAAGATTATCATTTTTTTTCAGGATTTTCAAATAAATTTCTTACATTTTCCATTATTTTTTCTTCTTTTAATTCTTCTCATACTTGTTTTGGTTTATAAAAAAACCATCACACATATGCTTTTTAGTTGCATCACTTTCATTAAAAACTTCTTTTATTTTGCTGATATCTCTAGGTTTTAAATTTTGTGAAAATTTAACTGTTTCATTTCAATTTTCATTTCATTGTTGAACTTTTTGAGCATAAATTTTTGAAAATTATTGAGTTTTTACATCTTGTTTATTTTTTTCAAATTTTTTACTTAACTCTTTTTGAATATTTTCAAATGTTTTACTTTTATTACTATCTCAAATTTTACCAAAACTTTTTGCAAATGCCTGTACTTTTGCTTCACGCGTTAAACTTGGACGAATAAATATAACGGATAGATTTTCTAACTTCAAACAATAAAACTAGCAAATCTAAATATTTGTTAATTAAATTAGGAAATTATCCCCACATGTACTAGTGTGGAGGAAAAAATGAATTAAAATGAATTCAATAGCATATTTCAAAATGAAAACGATTGTTTGAAATATATAGCGAAGTTGAAAGTAATGAAATGTATCAGGTGTGCTTCTTCTAGTTTGAATGTTTCTGATTTAAAAAAAATAAGATGTTTGAAATGTCATCAAACATTTAGTATTCTTCATGACACCATTTTTCACAAGTCACAAACACCTTTGACATCTTGGTTTTATTTCATCTAAAGATGAATAAACACAAAGCATGGTATACCATCAACAGATGTTGCAAGGGAATTGGGTGTGACATATAAAACAGCTTGAAGAATGAGTCATGAAATCAGAACTAGAATTTGGAATCAAGATGCAGGGTTCATTGATGATTGTTGGAGTTTATGATAAAACCAGCAACAAAATAATTGTGAAAGTATTGAAAAAAGCAGATGAGAAAAATCTTTTATGATTTGCATTGAAACACATTTCTACTGGGTGTTGTCTATTTACGGATTCTTGGAAGGGATATGGAAGTTTCAAAAACTTCTATCACAAACATGAAATAGTAAATCATGAAGTTGGGTATGTGTCATCAACAGGTGTAAACACAAACCAGATTGAATCTGCATGAAAACACATCCGACGAACTTTTCGAACACACATAAAACTTTCAAAACACAATATTCATTTATATGCAAAAGAAACTGCATATAAATTCAATAAGATACCTAGTTTTGAAACTATAATTTTGTGTTTGATTTAGATACATGCGGGGATAATTTCCTAAATAGGCTTTTATCTCCATTTATGTGATAAATTTTAAAATAGTACATAAAGGGATAAAAGCCATTTAAAATATCTTGTATATCTTGATAATGTTTCTTTCTTCCAATATATGATATTATTTCTTCTTTTAATCAACTAATAATTTTTACTCTTTTCTCAATATTAAACTCTTCATAAACTGGATAATAATATTCTTTCTTTAATTTATCTCAATAAACTCTTTGATTAAAAATCATTTTACCAAATTCAAAAATAATACTACGATTACATTTTTTAGCAACTTTATATCTATCTTTATCTCTATTTTGAAAAAAATATTCATCAAAAGCATGGATTTTATTAACATGATTTGTTATAATAATATGTTAATTATCATTTTTGTTACTATCATTAATTTTTATTAATAATATTTTTTTTATTTTATAATTTTTTATAAGATTTATATTTATATTTGTTTAATATTTGTTTATAAATCATTCAATTTTATTAAAAATTATTGAAGCAGATGATTTTAAATGAATATTTCATACAATTTTTATGTTAATAAAATTTATTATGCTTGTTATGTTAAAAATGTTGTTTTACCTATTGATATTATTAGAAATGATAGAAATAAATTAGGTATAAAGAATATTGGTAATATTACTAAATTAAGAAATAATAATGTTCGTACTAAGTCTAAATTAATTCAAAAAGCATTACATAATTTTTATAATGCAAGAGTTTTAAGTTTTTTAACTTTAACTTATCACAAAAATGAAACTGATATTAGAAAAGCAAAAAAAGATATTCGTTTATTTTTTATTTTGTTAAAACGTTGATGAAATGACCCTAAACGTTCTAAATATTTAGGTTAATTGAAACATTTTTATGTTTATGAATTTCAAGACCGTGGTGCGGTTCATTTTCATATCTTATTTAATCGTAAAATACCTTATTCTATGATTCGTCAATGATGACCACATGCCGGAAATTCTAAGGGTATTGATTTAAGAGTTGTTCATAAAGGAACAAATAAATTTGTAGTTAAGTATTTAAGTAAATATATAACAAAAGTACAAGAAAATATTAAATCATTAAACCAAAAAGATGTTGGTATTCAAGAATATTCTTTTAGTAAAAATTGTAAAAATCCGCTTGTAGTTCGTGGAACTAAAATGTTGAGTTTACAAGAATTAGTACAAGCATGTGAAAAAGCAAAAGAATTTTATTTATTTAAAAGTAAACCATATGAGCAAGGTAATACTCAATTAATTGGTGGAAGTTATGATTATGTTACTAATAGTGATTATTTTAAAGATTTTCAATATTATGTTAGTTTAGAAAGTTTGCGATTTAGGTATTATTTAAAAAATAAATTTAATAAGGAAATTATTCCCACATGTACTAGTGTTGAGGAAAAAATGAATTGAAATGAATTCAATAGCATATTTCAAAATGAAAACGATTGTTTGAAATATATAGCAAATTTGAAAGAAAACAAATGTATTAGGTGTTTTAGTTTTAATTTGAATACTTCTGATTTAAAAAGAATAAGATGTTTGAAATGTCATCAAACATTTAGTATTCTTCATGACACCATTTTTCACAAGTCACAAACACCTTTGACATCTTGGTTTTATCTCATCTTTAGATGAATAAACACCAAACATGGAATTCCATCAACAGATGTTGCAAGGGAATTGGGTGTGACATATAAAACAGCTTGAAAAATGGTGTCATGAAATCAGAACTAGAATTTGGAATAAAGATGCAGGGTTCATTGATGATGGCACAGCACAGATGGATGAAATTTATCTTTCACATGTAGGTTTTAAAAAACAAGGAAGATCCTTGTTTTTTAAAACCTTGATTGTTGGAGTTTATGAGAAAACCAGCAACAAACTAATTGTGAAAGTATTGAAAAAAGCAGATGAGAAAAAAACTTTTATGATTTGCATTGAAACACATTTCTACTGGGTGTTGTCTGTTTACGGATTCTTGGAAGAAATATGGAAGTTTCAAAAAATTCTATCACAAACATGAAATCGTAAATCATAAAGTTGGGTATGTGTCATCAACAGGTGTAAACACAAACCAGATTGAATCTGCATGAAAACATATCCGACGAACTTTCCGAACACACATAAAAGTTTCAAAACACAATATTCATTTATATGCAAAAGAAACTGCATATAAATTCAACAAGATACCTAGTTTTGAAACTATAATTTTGTGTTTGATTTAGATACATGTGGGGATAATTTCCTAGATAGGTTTTTATCTCCATTTATGTGATAAAATTTAAAAATAGTACATAAAGGGATAAAAGCCTTTATTTAAATATTACTGAAAGTACTATTTTAACTTGAAAACAAAAAAAAAAAAAAAAATACTTTTTTACAACAAATAAAATGAGCACATATGCAAATTGACCATTTAAATTTACAAAGATTTTTAACTTCAAGTCCTAATGCTTCAGCATGATATTTAGAAAGAGCATTTGTTAATAAATATCAATTATCTACTAAAATTGATAAAAAAAGTAGTGATAAGATTGCCCTTATAACTATTAATTTAGAAAATAAAGGTAAGAATAAATGTTAAGTAATTTTGGTTATTTATTAGATATTGCTAAAATAATGTATTTAAAACAACCTTTAAATATTACTAAAATTAAACAATTAGGTAGTAGAAAATCTGGTAAAACATTTAGTAATATTGAATTTATTGGTATTTTATTAATTTTAGATAATATTAATATTCATGCTTATTTAATTATTAATATGTCAAAACAATTAAATGATAGTTGACAAGAATTAAAACAAATTATTAGAGCAACATATTCTAGTATTAATTTTATTATTAGTGAAACTAAAAAAACTATTGAATTTAATGGTAGTAAAATAACTTGTAAATATTTACATTCACAAGATAATAGTAATGTTAAATTAACTGGATTAGCAAGTAATTATTTATATGATTATGTAATTATATGAAGTGATGAAAGATATGAAATTACTGAAAATGATTATCAAGATTTAAAAGATGCAATAAGAGGAGCAAATCAATTAGTAGAGATTGAAAGTTGTAATCCTTGAAGTATTTTAAATGAATTTATTAAAAAAACTATAAGTGCTTGTCCTCAAAATGAAAAACAAATTATTAATGAATATGAACAATTTACTATTATTGATAATACTATTTATCATTATCAAAATTGAAAATTAAATACTCATTTAAAAGATAGTGATAAACAACAATTATTAGAAATAGAAAAATTAGACCCAATATATGCAAGAGTAAGAAGTCATGGTTTAGTAGGTTATGAATCTGGCGGAATATATTCACATTTAATTCATAAGATATCACGTTTATTACAACCAAGTTATAGATTTAGTGCTGGATTAGATTATGGGTTTAAAGATGATGCTTTAGCATGTTTATTAATAGGTTTTGATTATAATTTTAAATTTGTTAATGTTATTGATTGTTTAAAAATAGAAAATAAATTAGTTAGATATGATAATAAACAATTAGCAAGATTAGTAATTGAATTTTATATTAAATTAGCAAAAGAAAATAATTTGTTATATGAATATGGTTTAACTGTATATTGTGATTTTAGTAATTATACATTTATTGAAATGCTTAATGATACAGCAATTAAATATCAAGTTAATTCATGGTTATATTTTAAATATTGTGTGAAGTTAAGACTTGAGTTTAGAATAGGTAAGAATGTCGCTTTAATGGCATCAGAACGTTTAAATATTAGTATGAATGCACAAGCATTATTAGATGAATTTAGACTTTCTGTATGAGATGAAAAAAGTATTAAACAAATACCATTAGCAGGTAATGAACATTTACGAGATGCTTTTGATTATGCTATAGAACCATATATTAGAAATTTAAGTGCAGATAAAAATCCTTATTTTGAAAGGAAGTAACATATGAATAATCATAATACTGAAATATTAACTCTTAATTGATGCATGATAAATATTCAAGAAATTATAGCAAATCATGCAAGTAAATTATTATGAGGTAATGGTTATAATTTAACAAGCGAACATGAAGAATATAAAAGAGCAATTGAAAAATTAAAAGAATGAAATAATTTTGATAGTTTATTTTATCAAGATTGTCATATTAAATCTGGTTATGGTTATAGTGTTGTTCAAATTGATAGAAGTAAAACTGGTAGAATATCATTAAATTTTGCGCAACCATATGCTCAATCAAGAGTTGCAAGAGTATTAGAAACTGAACAAGGTGCTAGTACTTGGTCAAGATTACAATATGATGACCAAAGTATTTATGTTAAAACAACATATACTCCAAATCAAATAATTAGATATTTTACTAGTGATTTTATTACATTAGATGGTTTACAAGAAAAAATAAGTAAAGATTTACAATTACCTTTAATAGAAAATCATAATTTAGGGATTATTCCAGTTAAATTTATGCAAAATTTACCTAAAAAGAATTTCTTTGGTGGAGTTATTGGTGATTATTATCCAGATATGACTCCAATTAAAAAATACAAAAATTATTAAATAAAACATTTGAATCAATTGAACATGAACTTGAATATAATGTTACTCGTGTATTTTTAGATATTACTGAACAAGAAATAAATCAATCTAAAACTGCTTTTGATTTAAAAAAATTAATAGGTAAATTTATTTTACAAGCAAATTTAAGAAGTTTAGGAAGTACTAGTGGAACACCACCAATTGCTATTTTACAAGGTAGTCCAATATTAGATAAATATGCAGAATTTATTCAATTTATTATTGATAAAGCATTTGAGGGTAGTGGATATAATCCAGTAAATGATACTACAAGTCAAAAAACTGAAGCAGAAGTATTAATTACTAATTCAATAGATATGGAAACTACAAGAATTAAAAGAACTTTAAATCAAAGTGATTGAAATGAAATATTTCAAAGATGTTTTATATTAATGGGATTAGATGGTGATAAATCTAAATGAACATTTGAAATTAAAGAAAATACTATTACAGATAGATTAAAATCACTTGAAATTGATAAAGCAGAATTAAGATTAAGGATTACTAATATTAAAATAATTATTGTTAAAAGATATGGTGTTAATGAAGAAGAAGCACAACAAATTATTGATGAAAATGAAAATATCAAAAAGAAGAAATTGAATTTAATAATACTTTTTTAGGAGAAACTAAAAATGATACCGAAAATAAATCATCAATTAATTAAAACTGTATGAAAAAGTACAGGTGAAATTGAAAAAGATTTTACACAAAATAAAGATTTACAATTTCGTGTATGTCCTTTTACTATTATTTTAGGTGCTATAAATTCAACAGAAACTGGTTATAAACCACCAACTAGTATTCCTAATGATTACTTAATTTAGTAAAATCTTTACTGGAAGAGAAGCAATACAAGCAGTATGAGATCATTCTTATTATCCTATTCAAAATAAAGATAATCCAGATGAAGCATATAAACAATTACAAATTGGTGATGTATTTTATGGAAATATTTTAAGTGACCAATTAGGTATTACTTATAGTGCTACTCCAAATGATAATAGTTTCATTCAAAAACAAGCAATTAAAAATGAAGTTATTAATATTCCAAATGAAAAAAAGCTTTTTAATAATCTGTGTATCTTTGTTTTACAAATTTACTAGTTTAGATTAATTCTATCTTCAAATTTTATCATAAAATGAGCAATTGCTGTATTTCAATTTTGAATGGGCATTGTTCATTTTATTGTTATATTTTCAATTGCTAAGTAAAATATTTTGAAAACTGCCATATCATTTGGAAAAACTTTTTTATTTCTAATAAATTTTCGTAATTGACTATTAACAGATTCAATAGCATTTGTTGTATAAATCACTCTTTTGATTTCTGCAGGATAACTAATAAAAACCATTAAATTATCTCAATTTTTATATCACGATTTAGCAATTTGAGGATATTGTTTATTTCATTTACTTTCAAAAGTTTCTAAAGCTTGCATTGCTTCTTCTTCACTACATGCACTATAAATTAGTTTTAAATCTGTAACTAGTGATTTTTTATGTTTGTATGAAACATATTTTAAACTATTTCTAATTTGATGAACTATGCATAATTGATGTTCGGTTTTAGGATAAACTGATTGTATTGCTTCTGACATTCCTGTTAAATTGTCACTACAAGCAATAAGAATATCATTTAAGCCTCGATTTTTCATTTTTGTGAAATTAGATAATCAAAACTTAGAACCTTCATTTTCACTAATTCATAAACCTAAAAAATCTTTTTTACCTTCTAAATCAACTCCTAATGCTATATAAACTGATTTGTTAATAATGCGTTTATCTTGTGGTACTTTAACTACTATACAATCAAAATAAACAATCTGATAAACACTTTCTAATGGCCGATTTTGTCATGCTTTAACATCATCAATAACATCATCAGTAATTTGACTAATAACACTTTCACTAATATCAGCACCATGATATAACTCTTGTAACTGCATTCTAATATCTGATAAAGTCATGCCTTTGGCATATAATGAAAGAACTTGTTGATCAAAACCATCAAATCTTCTTTGTCTTTTTGAAACTATTACTGGCTCAAAATTACTATTACGATCTCGTGTTACATTAATCTCAATTTTACCTTGTTGGGTTATTAATTTTTTTGAATTTATACCATTGCTAGCATTATCACTATTATTATGTTGATTTTTTTCATATCCTAAATAATTTTTCATTTCAGAATTCAACATTTTTTCAACTAATCTTTTTGTTAATTCTTTATATAAACCTCCCTCTTTAAATACGGTTGTTAAATCCTCAGTATTTTCTAATAATAAATCTACTGCTTTTGATATTGGATCATTATTATTAATATTTTGTTTTTTAGACATACGTAACTCACTCTTTCTAGTTATTTAATTTTATTTACTAGAATTAAATAAACATAGTTATTTTTGTAAGTTACACAGATTACTAAACATTACCGAAAAAAAGAATTTTAGTTTTATTAATAATATTGTTTCAAATTTATACAAACTTTATATGATTCCAGAAATTAATAAAGTTATAAATACTGATAAATCAATTAAAGTTGATAGACAATGATATATTCTTGAAGTTGCTAGTAAAACTTATAATAATGAAAATAAATAATTGGCTTATATTCAATGTACTTTTAGTTCATTAATTGATAAATTAGCACATAGTGGATTAGCAATTAATCAATATGTGCAATTAGGGGCGCCGGGCGACCCTAATTGCATTACCAGCATTAGATGAAAATAATAATATTATTTTAGATTCAAATTATTTAACTCCATTACCAGTTACTCATTGTCAAATATCTTTTTATGGTTCAGTAAAACCTATTTCAATAGCATTATGAGGTAGAGATATTGATAATAATCCTATTAAATACTAAACAACATAAATATAGACAATATCCTAGTAAATTATTATTTCCATGACAATATCAATGTTCAACTTATGACCCAGTAAGTTTTCAAGCATTACCAGAAAGAAATTATGTATTAACTGTTCAAGGACAATCAGTTATGGATAGTTATCAAGATTGACAAAAAGTAATTGCTCCAAATTATGATGATGGTGCAACTAAACATTATGAAGGTCATTTAAGAACTAATGTTGAAAAAACTAAAAATACTAATAAAGTTGATGTTTCAAATAGATTAGTAAATTATTGAGATAATAATTTTTTAGATGGTGCTGAAATAGAAGATTATAATTATGCAACTGCTGATAATCCCTATTTTCAATATTATAATAAAAATAATAAAAAATTTATTGGTAATACTCATTATAATATGAATAATAATAAATTTAAGCAATTAAATACTATTAATGCTTTACATTATTTTATATATAATCCTATTAGTGAAATACCTTTAACAGTTAGAGAAACTATTAAAATTAATCTTAATACTATACCTATATTTGGCTCATTTATGAATGCTTTTGTTGGTGGTTTAGATATTGGTGCAAAGTTAAGTAGTAATTTATTAATACCTCAATTTCCTTATATAAATGGTTTAATATCTGCTGAATTATATAATTTTTATACAACATTATTATATAGTTCACAAAGTACTAATCTAGCATTAATTCCATTAGATGTATTTAGAAATGAAACATAAGATACTATTAAATCAGTATTAGGTACAGCAAGTCATATGATATCATTTACATTTAAATTAACTGATACTATGAATTTAGAAATATTTAATACAAATACTGGAGAAAGTTATGGTTATCATAATTATAATACTGAAAATTTAGGTCAAATATTTCCTAATAATGCAATATTATTACCCAAAGATGATTCTACAAATTCATTATTACAAGTACCAGATTTTACTAATAAAAATATTGTTAAATGAGCAATTGATATGATTGATATTAAAGTTGTTGGTAAAAGTAATTTTAAAATAACATTTTATAGTATGCCAGATAATAGAAGTGGTGCTGTTAATGATAATTTTAGTATTTGAAGTGGTACTTTTCAAACAGTTGGTAAAGCAAGTAATAATAATATATTATGGATGGGTTACACTTTTATTATTGCTATTGCTCCTAGAATAAGAACAACTAGTCAAAATAATGATATTATTGCAACTGGTGTACTAACTATTACTATTAATAAAATCCCTCATCAAGGCATTAAATAACCTCCTTAATTATTTTCTATATTAATATCTTCAATTTTTATATTGATAGTTATTCCATCTAGATTTTTTAATTCTTTTAATTTATCTATTATTTCTAAAATATCTTGTTTAGTCATCTTCATCATCACTTCCCTCTAATTCTTCATTTCATTCACCTTCTTCAGCAAAACAATCAGTACATATATTATCATCATATTTTTGGGTATATCATGAATTACTAAATTGATAATCACATCTTTTACAATATTCTTTATTCATTATCAAATTCCTCCTTTTCTATAAATTCAATTACTTTATAATAAGCAGTAAGTTTACCGACTTCTTTTAAAGAATCACATAAACAAATACTAATTTGTTTATTTAATCAATTAATTAATTTTTCTTTATTCATATTACACTTCAAAATTTTTTATAATTTCTTTTTCTTTTTATAATTCTTTTAATTTAGATAAAGCAGAATTTAAATCAGTATTATCAATATTATTATTTGAATTAATAATTTTAACTTCATCACCAGTATTATCTTTATAAGCAATTGTTTCTTCATCAATTACTACCCCTTGGTCTAATTGAAGTGCTAAATTAATATCATCTTGATTATTTAATACTATAATTGGTGTTTTATTAATTTCACGAATAAGTGCTTTAACTACTGTTTTTAAAGCCATTTGGTCAAAAGCAGAAGTTCATATGTGATTTAATTTTCATTCTTGACTTTTTTTATTATAAGTTTTGCCATATTTATCTTTATGTTGATTAATTTCTTCAACAGTCATTCCCTTATAAAAATTATTAATTTTACCATTTTTATCTAAAAGTGAAATATAACAATAATAACCAATTGTATTAATAGTTTTTCTTTCAAAAATTAATGCTGGATTAATTTCTCATTTATTATTTTCTTGATTAAATTTATGTGCAGTTGTTATTTTTTCTCTTTGAAAATCAATTACTAATCCAGTTCTTTGTAATAATTTTAATCAACCATCTTCTTGAATTTGAACTTGTAATTCATCACCATAAGGTATTAATGCTAATTCTTTTTTAATAGGATTAATAGAAAGATTTAACTTATATAAATTAATTAATGCATTAATTAAACTTTGATTATTCATAGTTTTTAAATATTTAATAGAATTTATAATCATTTCATAATAATTTCTAAATTTTACATATTATTCTTTATTACTTTTAATAAAATTAGGAATTTTTAATTCATTTTTAGTATTACTCATTATCAAATTCACTTTTTTCGATTTTTTCAATTAATAAATTTAAAATATTTTTGTCAAAATCAGAGTTTTTATAATTAATTTTTTTTGTTCATTTAATTATATCTTTCATATATTTAAGTAATTTTTCTTTATTCATTATTTTCTTCTCCTTTTTTATTTAATAATTCTAAAATTTCATCTAATTTTTTATTAATTTTTCCTATATGTTTTAATAAAATTAAAGTTTGATTATCCATTATTTTTTCTCCTATCATTTTTTAATTGTTTTAAATCTATTATCTAAATGTACTTCAATATTTTTAGTATGATTAACTATTAATAACAATTCAATTATTTAGATTACTATCTAATTTTTTAGGTAATTTATCAAATTCAATTGAATTACAAGAATAAATAGTTTTTTTCTTTAATTGATTTTTCATTAATCATTTTTATTTCTTCTTAATCATTCTTTAATTTGACCTCTTAAAACATCTAATTCTCATAAATTTAATTGATTTAAATTTATTTCTTCAATTTGATATTCTAAAAATTCAATTCTAGCATTAAGATTTTTAACTAATAATTCATTAAAATTACATTTTTTATTTTTACAATATTCCAATTTATATTCCAATTTTATTTTCTCCTTTAAAATAATTTATGGCTTTTATCCCTTTATGTACTATTTTTAAATTTTATAACATAAATGGAGATAAAAGCCTATCTAGGAAATTATCCCCACATGTATCTAAATCAAACACAAAATTATAGTTTCAAAACTAGGTATCTTATTGAATTTATATGCAACTTCTTTTGCATATAAATGAATATTGTGTTTTGAAACTTTTATGTGTGTTCGAAAAGTTCGTCGGATGTGTTTTCATGCAGATTCAATCTGGTTTGTGTTTACACCTGTTGATGACACATACCCAACTTCATGATTTACGATTTCATTTTTGTGATAGAAGTTTTTGAAACTTCCATATCCCTTCCAATAATCCGTAAATAGACAACACCCAGTAGAAATGTGTTTCAATGCAAATCATAAAAAGTTTTTCTCATCTGCTTTTTTCAATACTTTCACAATTAGTTTGTTGCTGGTTTTATCATAAACTCCAAAAATCAAGGTTTTAAAAAACAAGGATCTTCCTTGTTTTTTAAAACCTACATGTGAAAGATACATTTCATCCATCTGTGCTGTGCCATCATCAATGAACCCTGCATCTTGATTCCAAATTCTAGTTCTGATTTCATGACTCATTCTTCAAGCTGTTTTATATGTCACACCCAATTCCCTTGCAACATCTGTTGATGGAATTCCATGTTTGGTGTTTATTCATCTAAAGATGAAATAAAAACAAGATGTCAAAGGTGTTTGTGACTTGTGAAAAATGGTGTCATGAAGAATACTAAATGTTTGATGACATTTCAAACATCTTATTCTTCTCAAATCAGAAACATTCAAACTAGAAGAAGCACACCCGATACATTTCATTACTTTCAACTTCGCTATATATTTCAAACAATCGTTTTCATTTTGAAATATGCTATTGAATTCATTTCAATTCATTTTTTCCTCGACACTAGTACATGTGGGGATAATTTCCTAATTTATTTTTGCTTCTAATCATTCATTTGTTATTTAAATTTCTATTTCTTGTTGAGTATTTTTATTATTTAAATAAACATAAGTTTTATTAGATATGTCAATGCCCAACTTTCTAATCAGTAAATAATAAGCCGTTAATTGTAATTTAATTCTTTTTAATATATCTTCATCAATACAAGCATAATTTTTATAATCAACTAAATAATATTTATTTTCTTTTTTATCTAAATAAACTAAATCTTGTGTTCCTGCAACTAAAGTATCAGTAATAGGTTTTTCTATAATAAATTCATAATTATTTTTATCTTTAAATTTTTCTTTTAAAAACATAAGTGATTTTTTACAATAAGAATAATTTATATTATTAGTTACTGGTTTTAATTTTTTTAATAAATTATTAATAATATTTTCTTGATTAATATTTTGTAAATATAATTCATTTAATTTATGAACTCATTTACCACGATTGGAAGCATTTTTTTAATACTTATGGTGCTATATGACTATAACCAAAACCTAAATAATTATCAATAATTCTCGAAACTGATATTAATTCTTTATCTTCTAAAAAATATTGATGAGTTTCTTTTTTAAAAATTAATTTACTCATATTCATTTAAACAAAATCCTTTGATATGATTATCAAGTTTAAAAATAATATCATCAATATTAATAACATTAGTTCTTTTAATAACTTCTGCTACTAATTCTGTAGTTACAATATCAAATCCAAAATATTGATTTATTATTCCTTTATTAATTGATTCTTGATTAACTGTAAATATTTTCATTTTTTATTTTTCTTTATTTTTGTTATTGTGTTATAATATTATTAATGAGGTATTTATTTATATATAAATCCCCTTTTCCTTTACTGTGTAGTGACTTAAAATATAGATAAAACAGGGGTTGTCGGTTAATTGCTTCCTTCTCGCTTGTACAAATCAATCTCAATTAAATTCACTTAACAATTCTATTTACATCTTAAATGCACGCTTTTATTCTGATATAGAAGTATTTACATTTTGTACTCACTATTAGACTTCTACGACAGTTTATTAAGTTTTAATCTTTAACAAACAAAGAACGATAGTTATATCGTTCTTTGTTATTTCTAAATCTATCTATTAAATTAATGCTCCCCATAAATTAATAAATATTAATTTATGAAAAATATCTATTGTCAGTAAGTATTATTAAACATAATAACTAAGATTTTAATTATTTTAATTTATGGATATTTTTTAAATTTATAAATGTTATTTAATTTTTCTAAATAACCTTTAATTTCAATATATTTATTTTTAAAATAAAATAATAAATTTAGAACTATATTAAAAATATATAAAATTGTAATTTTATTGCATGAGTTTTTATCTAAAATTAAATAATGATATTTAAATTTTCGGATTTCTTGATTTATGTTTGTTTATTTGTTTTTCTTCTTCAATTTTTTTTAATGTCTCTTCTTGTTTCTTAGCTTTTGCAAGTAATAAATCAAGTTTTCTACTTTCTTGTCTGCATCATATAATAATTTTGCTGCTTTTTCTTTATCATTCATAATATTTTTTCTCCCTTTCTTTCAAATATTTATTTTTAAAAATATCCAAAATACAGTATAAAATTTTAATAAAAATTAAAAGATAAAATAAATATTTTTAAATAAAATTATGATTTATTAACTCAAAAGTAAGAATGTTATTTTTTTAATTATTGTGCTTAAAAATTGAAAATATGTTATACTAACATCATAATAAACTAAATTATTAAAGACCATTAGGTTCGACTTATTCTTTTTTATTATATAAGTAAAACCTAATTATTTTTAAATAAAAAAGGATGTGAAAAATTATGTCAGCACAACAACAGCAACAACCAAATAAAGAAATTTTTGAGAAATTACAAGGTGAAAAAGATAAAAAAGAAAAAGCAAATACTTCTTCTGGTGGTATTAGTAGAAATTGAATTGTAAAATTTGCAAAAGATGTCGCTTATATTTCTTTTTTTCCATACATATGATTAAAAAAACTTTTAGTTTCACTATTTAATAATCGAACTAAAAAGCCTAAACTAAATCAGTCAGTTAATATTATTAAAAATAAAGATAATGTTAATCAAAACAATAATGTTTCTACAAATAGTAATGGACAAGTTAGTTTTAAAGAAGTAGATGCACTAGATCCAGAAAATGAAACAGTAGTAGAAACAACAACAGTAGCACTAAAATTAAAAGGTAATACTACTAATCCATTCCAAAATGTTGCACATAGTTGTAATCGTGAAGAAATTCCAGTAGTTTCAACAATAACTTCTGGAAAAAAATTAACTACTTAAATTATTTAAAATATTTATTAGTTCTTTCTAAATCAATAATATTATCAACATCCCAATGGCAATCAAATGATAAAACATAAGGTTTTAATTCAAAATTATGTTTAATACTATTACTAATTAAATATTTACCAACCATTGTTGTTTGCAATACAAGTTCTTGTTGTGGATTTATTAAATCCACAACAAGAACTTTTGCTCATTTTTTAGTAATATAACTTCATTCTCCTGCCAAGAAACTATCCTTTTTTTTACTTTTAATAATATCAATAATATTACCATCCTTGTTTAATTTATAACTTCAATCTTCTTTGATATTATCATGATCACGATTAATAGCGGCCATCATATTAGTTGAAAAATTATTTAAAAAAATATTTTTTGTACTAATCATATCACCAGAAATAATAAAAATATCATCTTGACCATTAAAATATGATGATACTAATGTCAAAGCATAACCACTATTATAATCAAGGAAATGTTGATTATTTATTAAGATTAATTTTGAATATTTATGAGTAAGAAAATTAAATTCATCTTTTAAATGACCAGTAATGACAATAATTTTTTTTAAATCATGTATTTCAATTAAATGATTAATTATACGTTCGATTAAAGTTAAACCTTTAAATTTAATTAACGATTTATGAACATTATTTGAGATAGGTTGTAATCTACTGCCAATTCCTGCTGCAAAAATAATAGCAACTTTCATTATTCCTCCTTTACTTAACAACAAAATTAACAATCTTATTTGGTATACAAATTGTCTTAATAATTGTTTTATCTTGCAATCAATATTTTACTTTTTCTTCATTATTAACTACTTTTAAAAATTCTTGATTATTTAAATTTTCTTTTACTACTAAAGTTATTTTCGTTTTACCATTAATCTGAATAGCAATAGTAACTTCACTAGTAATCAAAAATTTTTCATCATAACTTGGGAACTGACTTTTATTAATACTTTCTTTATTACCGAATTGAAATCATAATTCTTCGGCAATATGTGGAGCAAATGGATTTAATAATTTTAAAAAATTAACTAAATATTGTTGATAAATAGTTGGTGCTTTATAACAAGCATTGATAAAAATCATAAGTTGTGCAATAGCAGTATTAAAATTTAAATTGTTAATATCATTAGTTACTTTTTTTACAGTTTGATGATAAATCGTATCTAATGATTTATCATTCTTAGTAGTAATTTTTATTTTATACTCATCTTTATTAACAAGACGATAAATACGCATTAAAAACTTATAACAACCAACTAAACCACTATTTAATCACGGTAAAGACGCTGTTAATGGTCCCATAAACATTTCATATATTCGTAAAGTGTCAGCACCATACTCATTAATAATATCATCTGGATTAACAACATTACCGCGTGATTTAGACATTTTTTCATTATTTTCACCAAGAATCATACCTTGATTTACCAATTTTAAAAATGGCTCTTTAACATTAACTAACTTTAAATCATATAGTACTAAATGTCAGAAACGAGCATACAATAAATGTAAAACAGCGTGTTCTTGACCGCCAATATATAAATCAACCGGTAATCAATAGTTAAAACGTTTTTGCGCAATAGCACTATTAAAATCACAATAAGTACCATCATCATTTTTTAAAATATATGCTAAATAATATCAACAACTACCTGCTCATTGTGGCATTGTATTAATTTCTCTTTTTCCTTTTACACCATCTTTTCTAGTTACATGTAATCAGGAATTTGGTGCATTAGTTAAAGGTGCATTCCCCGAATTAGATGGCTTAATATTAGTCATTTTTGGTAATAATACTGGTAATTGTTGTTCATCTACTGTTGACATTGTACCATCTTCTCAATAAATTATCGGAAAAGGTTCACCTCAATAACGTTGACGAGAAAAAAGTCAATCTCGTAACTTATATGCAGTATGTACTTTTCCTTGTTTTAAAGTTAGTAATTTTTTAACAATTAAATTAGTAGTTGTTTCTAAATCCTTACCATTAATAAAATCAGAGTTAATATATTCACTAGTACCCAAAAATGGTTCATTTTTATTATTAGTTTTCATAATAAAATTGATTGGTAAATTTTTATTTTTAGCAAAAATAAAATCACGACTATCATGTGCAGGAACACACATAATTGCTCCCGTCCCATAATGATTTAAAACATAATCACCAACTCAAATTGGTAATTTACTTTTAGTAAAAGGGTGAATAGCATAACTTCCAGTAAAAACACCAGATTTTAAAGTATCATCTCCTTGACGCATTAAATCTGTTTTAGTTTTAGCATCTAAACAGTATTGAGTAACTGCTTGCGAATATTCACTAGTTGTTAAATCATGAATTAATGGATGTTCAGGAGCAAGTACTAAAAATGAAACACCAAAAATAGTATCAACCCTTGAAGTAAAAATAGAAACCTTACATTTATTATTTTCAACTATAAAATCAACTAGTGTTCCAACACTTTTACCAATTCAATTACGTTGTAATTCCTTAACACTATTTGGTCAGTCTAAATCATCTAATCCTTTTAATAATTTTTCAGCATACTTAGTAATTTTTAAAACCCACTGACGCATTGGTTTTTTAATAACTGGTAAATTACCACGTTCAGAAACCATATGACCATTAATGTTAATTATTTCTTCATTAGCTAAAACAGTTCCTAATTGTTCACAAAAATTAACTTCAACATCTTTAATTTCAGCTAACCCTTGTTCATAAAGTTTAATGAAAATTCATTGTGTTCACTTATAATATTGATGATCTGTAGTATTAACTTCTTTATTATAATCAAAACTTAGACCAATACTTTGTAATTGTTTACGAAAATTATTAATGTTTTGTTTAGTAAATGTCTCTGGATTATTACCTGTATTTAAGGCATATTGCTCAGTTGGTAAACCAAAAGAATCTCAACCAATTGGATGCAAAACATTAAAACCATTCATTATTTTAACTCGAGAAATAACATCAGTAGCACAATAACCTTTAGGATGGCCAACATGTAAACCTGATCCTGAAGGATAAGGGAACATATCAAGAATATATGATTTTGGTTTTTTATTATCATCAATGTTTGTTTTAAAAGTTTCATTTTTTAATCAATACTGCTGTCATTTTTTTTCTATTTGTTGGTGATTATAACTCATTTTTTTCTCCTTTAATATGTTCAGGTAAAGTAATCATAAAACCATAATATCATAATCATTTAACAAGTTGCAATGTTTACTTATTGATTAAATTATATTTTAAATATTTTGTTAATTATAAATCAATGTTATTAAACTATTTGCTAATATTTATTTTCTACAAAAAAGAAATATTTTTTATTGTATTTCAAATAAAATATACTATATAATTATCGTTAATATTAAATAAATTCAAAGGAGGATTCTATGAACACACAAAAAGTTTTAAATAAGTCTTTAAAACAAAAAACAAAGCAGCAAAAAATAGGCTTAGAAGAACTGGTGTGACTTTGGATTTAATTATACTTGCACAATAGTTTTTCCTATGTCTTTTATAGGAATATATTATTGAAATAATGGCGGAGTTGGATTACATCTAATCTGAATTATGATTTTAGGCGCTATAATGGCTAGTATTAGTGCATGTGCTTTTTTTAAAATGTAGTAAAGTTTATGCTGGTAATAATGGTTGGAGCATATATTTATGTTAGAGCAACTTTTGGTCGTTTTTGAGGATGAATAATTTGCTTTATGCAATATATCATTTTACCATACTGTTATTGGTGGTATTATTTCAATGTTTAGAATTAACTTAAACCAATTATCATTTTTTTCTTGATTACCTGATAGATGATCTAATTTATTTATTGATAGTTTAGGAATTACAGTTTATTGTTTGGTTACAAGTTGTATCTATTTTGGATTAAGAGGTTTTCGTTGATTTGTTAATATTTCAGGAATCATTAAATGACTGTCAACTTGTTTTTTGATTATTTGTTCCATTATTCTGGTAATCAAAAACGGCACTATAGTTTATCAACAAGCATTTGTTGGTACTAAACATCTTCATTTTACAATTAATATTTTTAATAATGCTTTTAGTAATTTTTTCTACTTTTTCTTTGGTTTTGAGACCTTTACTGTTATTGGAAAAAATGTTAAAAATCCTAATAAAATTTAGGTAGGGGAACAATTATTGTCTTATTTTTGACAACTATTTTTTATTTAATGATTACAATTTTAATTATTGGTACCATCAGTTCACAGGGACCTAATGGTAATAACGGATGAGCAAATGGTGGTAATAATTATAACCCAAATAATGTTATTGCTGGCATTGCTGGTACAACCTGTATCATTTTACTAGTTATTTGTACTTTATCAATTAAATTAAATGGTGTAATACAAATAGCACTATATTCTGGAGCTATGCTACAACCATTATCCAAAGAAGGATACATTAGTGAAAAAATAGCAAAATTAAATAAAGAAAATATTGCAATGTATGGTAATACTATTAATTTTATAATTACAATTATGGTTTGTATTATTATGCTAATAATTCCGGATTTAATTGGAATTAGTTTTAATTATAACAAAATGTTGGGATTTACAACTAATATAACAATCTTTGTTTATCTTTTTGTTATAGCAGCAACTTGTGTTATGGGTTATTATAAAAAAATAAAAATAAAAGTTATTGAATGAATTATGTTTATTATCTGTTTATTATTTTTAATTAGTCAATTCATTATTTTTAATTATAATATGATTCATGATTTAGTAAGCAACAAAGGAATCATATTAATTGCAATTGCGATTAAGTTTTTAATGTTTTGAGTATTTATTATAATTGCTACTATTATTTATTTTACTTATTATAAACCAAAAATAAAAAAAATTAATAACAAATCCAGAATATCAAAATCAATTAGATAAAGAATTTATTTTTAATTCTCATCTAGTAGTTAATTAAATTATTTAAAAATTATATTATCTTATTATCGTCAAAAATAAACTAAATGAGTTGCTGGTTTTTTACAAAAACAAGTACCAGTAGTAGTTGTACTTTAAATTTAGCATATGCTTGAAAATGTTCAGATCAACCAATATCAATTGTATGTTGAGCATGTTTTCCTAATTCAATTGCTACTAATACAACCTTTTTCTCATTTAATGCTTTATTCATTAATTTAATATTACCATCCATAATAATAATATCTTCTTTGATTATTTCATCATTTTTCATTATAATCACTCTTTCTATCAATTAATATTATAATGCTATTTAAAAAAGAAATAGTAATTACAATTACTATTCTAACGATATCTTTCTACATAATGACTAACTAAACCACGATAAATAAAAGGTATTGTTAACTGCATAATTGGATAAGTAAACAAAAAAATATGAATAAAATTGTAAACTAATGAGTAAAAAAGAGGATTAAATCCTGATCAAATATTTTTACTTCCGTCATCATTAGTAATTTGTGATCAAATAAAATATCCTGCTATTGTTTGTCAAAAATAAATAATTAAACAAACTAAAAAACAATGTAAAAAATAATTAATATAAGTAAAAATTGATTTATCATCTTTTAAATTAAAACGTAATAATGAAATAATAGCAGGCGTTGTCATTGGCAAAAAATAATCTAATAAATAACTTCAAGCATTAATAACATAACCACCACCAATAAATAATAATGACATTAAAGCACTAATCATACCCGTTAATCATCCACCTGCAAAGCCAATAATATAACTAATAACCATTAAAGGTATATATTTAATAGCAATACCGCCGCCGTATGGCATTTTTGGTAATAAATTTTGGTCCATAAAAGCACAAGCAATAGTTACACCAGTAAATAAACCAATAATTGTATAATCAATAACTAATCATCGTTTAATACCAAATGCAAATTTAAAATTAGTTCATCATCTTGTTTTTAAAATGGCAAAAGGTTCTTCTTTTTGTCATTGATAATGTTTAATTAAATTAAAAATTAATGCAATGGGATTGATACTAAAAATTGATAGTAATGTAATAATAACAATATTTTTATGCATATCTTCTATTTTAACTGTTCATGTAATAACAGATAATAAAATCGATAAAATTAATAATAAACAAAGAATTAATATTAAATAAATTTTACTACTATAAAATTGTCAACCAATAATAGTAGTAACTTTAAAAAAGTGATTAATACTACTAGCAGGTAAAATACTAATAATAACTGTTAATGTTAAAAGAGTAATTAAACTAAAAATGGCTGATGCTTTAATTAACATTCCTACCCCCAGTTTGCTTTTAATTTTATTATAATTGATAGTTGTTAATAGTTGTTCTTTAAACATAATAAAATGATAACTCCTTTAATTTATCTTACATAACAAAAAGGAGTTATCATTTTTTAAAATATAAAAAATAAAGTCTCCCTCAGCTAGTACTAACTAGATCAGGTTATATGTTATTTATCAGACAATGCCACTCCTGCTTTATATAATATATGCAAATTAATCCATATTTACTACTATTATAACATTCAAAATATTTTTTTATGATTTTTAGTTTAAATTAAAATTTGTTCTATTTTTATTTGAAATTTATTTTAAAAAAAATAAAATATATTCACTTCTTAAAAATAAGAAGTTATTGTGAAAAAATAAGGCTTTTATCTCCATTTATGTGATAAAATTTAAAAATAGTACATAAAGAGATAAAAACCTAATGAAAATACTTACTATTGGATTATTTAATTGAAATAAAAAAATAGAAACAAAAATAACTATTTTAACAAAAATCAAAGAAATTAAACAACAAAATTTAGTAAAAATAAATGAACTAATATTACGAATTAACAAAAAAAATATAATTAAAAGTGTAAATTCGGAAATTAATTTTTCTGTAACAAATTAAAGCAAATAAAATTTATCACAAATATAAAAAAATTTTATATAAAAAAAGTAAATACTAAAAACAAGTATTTACTTTTTTAAAGTTATAGTTATTAATAATTTAATTAGATTTTAACCTTCATCAATAATACTTGAAGTTGGTTTAATATTATTAATAGGTGAGTGAATTTTTGATTTATGTTTATTAAAAATAAAATCATATACTTCAGAATAAAATTCAACTGAAACAATATTTATTTTTTTCTTTACTTCTTCTGGAATATCTTCTAAGTCTTTTATATTAGCTTTTGGAATTAAAACTGTTTTTAGTCCACTACGATGGGCAGAAATTGATTTTTCTTTTAATCCACCAATTGGTAATACATGACCACGAAGTGTAATTTCACCTGTCATACCAATATCTTTTGATACAGGTCTAGTTGTCAGAGCAGAAATAATTGCAGTTGTTAAAGTAATACCAGCACTTGGACCATCCTTTGGCACTGCTCCTTCAGGAACATGGATATGAATATCATGTTCTGCAAAGAAAGTATCAGGAATATTGAAAGTAATAGCATTTGCTTTAATATAATCTAAAGCAATAGTAGCAGATTCTTTCATAACTTCACCTAATTTACCAGTTAATACTAAATTACCTTTTCCTTTAAAGTAGTTTACTTCAATTGGTAAGATATCACCACCATATTGAGTATAAGCAAGACCAGTTACCACTCCAATTTGTGATTCATTTTCTTTTTTAGTATAATCGAAAATTTGTTTTCCTAAATAATCTTTAACATTATCAGCAACAATTTCTTCAGTACTAATTTTTTTATTCAAAAGTTTAACAATAAATTTACGAGCAATTTTATTTAATAATCTTTCTAATTGTCGAACACCTGATTCTCTTGTATAATATTTAATTATTTCTTCAATTGAATTTGGTTTAAATTTTAACATTTTATTATTTAAACCAGTAATTTCAATAACACGAGGAATTAAATATTTTTTTGCAATTTCAATTTTTTCTAATTCTGTATATGAAGAAAGCATAATAATTTCCATTCGATCTTTTAATGGTTCAGGGATACCTTCCATATAATTAGCTGTTGCTAGAAACATAACTTGTGATAAATCATAATTTTCTTCAATATAATGATCTGAAAAATTAGCATTTTGTTCAGGATCTAATACTTCTAACATAGCACTAGCTGGATCACCACGATAATCAGATGACATTTTATCAATTTCATCTAATAAAAATAATGGATTAATAACTTTAGCACGTTTCATACCTTGGATAATTCTTCCTGGCATCGCACCAATATAAGTTTTACGATGACCACGAATTTCAGATTCATCTTTAACTCCACCAAGTGAAACTTTAACGAAAGTACGCCCCATTGCTTCAGCAATTGATTTAGCTAAAGAAGTCTTACCAACACCAGGAGGACCAACTAAACAAATAATTTGCCCTGGCATTGCCTTAGCCATTTTTTTAACAGCAAGATATTCAATAATTCTTTCTTTAACTTTTTCTAAACCATAGTGATATTTATCAAGAATTTTTTTTGCATTAATTAAATCAAATTTTTCTTCACTTTTTTGAAATCAAGGTAAAGTCATCATTCAATCAATGTATGTACGAATTATATTTGATTCACTTGAAGCTTGTGGCATATCTTCATAACGACTAATTTCTTCTTTAACACGAGTTTTGATTGCTTCAGGAAACTCTTCTGTTTCTAAACGTTCTAAATAACGTTTCATTTCATTAGACTTACCATCAATTTCTCCTAATTCTTCTTTAATAGCACGCAATCTTTCTCGTAAATAATATTCACGTTGTTGTTCATCAATACGATCTTTAATTTTAGCTGTTAAATCCTTTTCAATGGCACCAACTTGTTTTTGACCACCAATATCTTTCAATAATAAATCTAAACGTTTATTAATATCAATTTCTTGTAAAATTTCTTGGCGTTTATTGATAGTTAAAAATGGTAAAAATTGAGACATTTTATCAATAATTTCACTAACTTTCATTCCATCGGTGATTTGACTAATTACACCTTGTGGAATTGAACCATGAACATCTAAAATCTGTTGTAAATTATTTACAATTCTTTGGATCAACTTTTCTTCTAATGATTTTGAAACATTAGGACTAACTAAAGTTTCAGCATCTCCTGTATAAAATTTATCATCATAAAACTTAGAAACTTTAACTCTTTGTTGTCCATAAAAAGATACGGTAAGTGTACCATCATTATGACTTTTTTGAATTTGCACTTTACACAAAGTACCATGATTGTAGACTTCACTTAATTGAGGATTATCTACTTTTGGATCCTTTTGCGAAACTAAAATAATTTCTGAATTAAACTTAACTACCGATTCATTAATTGCCGCTACTGATTTATGTCTGCCAACTTCTAGTTCTATTTCAACTGTTGGGAAAACAAAACTTCCTCTTGTTACTAGTACTGGAATATTAGTAATATTTTTTATCTTCATTGTCTCACCTCAAATAATGTATTAACTGGATTATAATATAAAACATTAGCACTTGCAATACTTAATTGCTAAAATATCTAATTTTTGATGGCTTTTATCCCTTTATGTACTATTTTTAAATTTTATCACATAAACGGAGATAAAAGCCTATCTAGGAAATTATCCCCACATGTATCTAAATCAAACATAGCATTACAGTTTCAAAACTAGCTATCTTATTGAATTTATATGCAGCTTCTTTTGCATATAAATTAATATTGTGTTTTGAAACTTTTATGTGTGTTCGAAAAGTTCGTCGGATGTGTTTTCATGCAGATTCAATCTGGTTTGTGTTTACACCTGTTGATGACACATACCCAACTTCATGATTTACGATTTCATGTTTGTGATAGAAGTTTTTGAAACTTCCATATCCCTTCCAAGAATCCGTAAATAGACAACACCCAGTAGAAATGTGTTTCAATGCAAATCATAAAAGGTTTTTCTCATCTGCTTTTTTCAATACTTTCACAATTAGTTTGTTGCTGGTTTTCTCATAAACTTTAACAATCAAGGTTTTATTCAACAAGGATCTTCCTTTTTTTTTAAAACCTACATGTGAAATATACATTTCATCCATCTGTGCTGTGCCATCATCAATGAACTCTGCATCTTGATTCCAAATTCTAGTTCTGATTTCATGACCCATTCTTCAAGCTGTTTTATATGTCACACCCAATTCCCTTGCAACATCTGTTGATAGTATACCATGCTTTGTGTTTATTCATCTAAAGATAAGATAAAACCAAGATGTCAAAGGTGTTTGTGACTTGTGAAAAATGGTGTAATGAAGAAGAATAAATGTTTGATGACATTTCAAACATCTTATTCTTCTCAAATCAGAAACATTCAAACTAGAAGAAGCACACCTGATACATTTCATTACTTTCAACTTCGCTATATATTTCAAACAATCGTTTTCATTTTGAAATATGCTATTGAATTAATTTCAATTCATTTTTTCCTCCACACTAGTACATGTGGAGATAATTTCCTTTTTGATTTATACTATACTATTACAGCAGCACTTATTAATTCATATTTAATTTATACTAGTAATATTTTATTACATTTATTTTTTTTATAATTTTTACTTTTTGAAAAAAAATAAACGATAAAATAACCTAATTATTAAATTGGTAATTAGGTTATATAATAATTATCAAATTAAATTAATTAAGAAATTGTTGTTTGATTTTGGTTTTTACCGTTACTTTCTCATAATAAATCAAAGGCTTTATTACGTTTTAGGGTAGTAATCACTAAACTTAAATCTTTAATATTTGCTTTAACTTCTTCAATGCTTATTTTAAATTGGTCGGCAAATGTTGTTAATTGTTTTTGAACTTCTTCTTCGGTAATTTCTATTTTTTCTTGTTTAATAATTTCTTCAATAACTAAAAAATTCTGAAGTTGCATAATTGCATCCTTTTTTATTTCATTAATAATTTCTTCATGAGATAAACCGGTTGCTGCCATATAGTTTTCAATTGTAAAGTTTTGATTAGCTAATTGTTTTTTAAATTCATTTTTTAAACGTTCAGTTTCATTTTTAACAGCAAAATTTGGAATTATTATTTTTGAATCTTTAACAATTTTAGCAATAAGTTCTTCCATAAATTGTTCCTTAATTGTCATTGTTTTTTGTACTTCAATTTGTTTTTTAATATTTTCTAATAATTGTTCAGTAATAGTAACATCCGGAATGTTAACATCTTTTACTAACTCTTCTAAATCTTCATTAATAACTTTTGTTTTTATTTCGTTTAATTCAATTTCAAATTGTACTAATTGACCTTTTAAATTTGGAACATGATAATCTTCTGGGAAAGTTACTTCAATAGTTTTTTTAGATTTAGATTCCATACCTATCATTCCTTCTTCAAAACCAGGAATAAATTTACCAGAACCAATTTCTAATTCCATGTTTTTAGCTTCACCGCCAGGGAATTTTTTACCTTCTAAAAAACCAGTAAAATTAAAAACTGCAGTATCACCTTTTTCTAATTTTCCTTTTTCTTTTGGATTAAAAATAGCAAAACGATCTTGTAATAGTTTAATTTGAGTATCAATTTCTTCTTGATTAACAGTTGCTACAGGTTTTACTATATCAATACCACGATATTTACCAATAGTAATTTCTGCTGGTAAATCAAATAAAAACATTATTTCACACTCTTTAATAGTAGATTTTTCCACATTAACTTCGGGTTGATTAGTAGGCATTAAGTTAGGTTTTTGTTTTAAGGCAAAATCATAAGCAATAGTAATAACTGCTTTTGTTGCTGTTTGTAAAGTTTGTTCTTCAGTTACATATTTTTTAGCCATTTTAGTAGGAACTTTTCCTTTACGAAATCCAGGAATTTCTACTTGTGCAATCAATTTATTTTCAGCTTTTGCTAATTGATCTTTTCAAGGTTTAGCATCAATTGTAACATGTCATTTTCCAAGACCATTTTTTTCATCTTTTATAATATTTAATGTCATTTTTCAAATCTCTCCTTATGTAATTTGTTGTTTAATAATAATACTTAAGTATTTTTTTATTAAAGTAGTAGTAGTTTTAAATTTTTTAGCACTTTCTACCAATTTTACACTAATAAATTGTAAACTACAAGCACGAATATACAAAGCAGCTGCTAATGCTGCTGCTTGATTTTTATTAGGTAATTTTGGAAACAAATTCTCAAAATAACTATCCAATAAAAACAAGCAAATACCATAAATACCTGGATTATCAATATGAACTTCATCTTCAAATATTTTTGTAATCTTTAAATAAACCAGTGATTCTTGTCATTGTGTTATTTTTTTTGGATTAATTTTAAATGTATCATGACCTTTTATTACTTCTATTTGTTCATCAATACCTTGATTATTTAATGTAAATAATAGTTGTGTTTTATTTATATTATTTATATTTTTATTTGTAAGATAAATCTTAATTGTTGGCAAAATTAACCTAGCATTATGACTTTGTAAATAATAAAATGCCACCGGATGAAGATCTTCATCAAATGTATTCATTAATACATGACTTATTCTCTCTAAATTTCACTCATGACTTTCATTTTTACTATTTAATCTAATATGAGTAGTAATATTATGATGTAACTCTTGTAATGTAACTTCATGATGAATAGGAATATAAGGCATCTCTAATTCATGTTTGACCAACTTCATTGCTTGATCTCATTTATTTTCACTAATGAGGTGGTTAATTTTACTAATAATGTCTTGATAATAATTGTCATGATTTATCATTATTTAGTTAAACCTTCTTAGTATTTTAAAATTTAATGGCGCCCACGAGAAGATTCGAACTTCTGACCCCCGCCTTAGAAGGGCGGTGCTCTATCCACTGAGCTACGTGGGCATAACATTTACCATAAGTAATCTTAACTTGTTTGATTAAAAAATGCAATTATTAATTGGCTACTTTTCAATAAAATAATAATAATAATAATAATATATTTAATATTATTTTGATATTTCATTATGTACCTTTAAGTAATATTTTTATTTTTTTATATTATAATTTTTTTTATAATTTAATAATTGTTCATTCCTAATATAGAAATAATTTCTATATTAGTATTTTTATTAAATTAAATATTGAAAAAGAAAAGGAAGAAAAGTATTATTCCTAGTGAAATAAGTACAAAAAGAAAAGTAATTGCTGGTGTCACAATAACTACAGGAACATTAACAACAACTGCAGGAATAACAACAGCTTGTGTTGCTGCAGCACCTATGACTGGTGGTGCTTCATTATTACCAGTTGCTATTGGTACAATTGCTGTTGGTACAACTTTAATAGCTTATGGAATGGCTACTACTACAAATTTCGGAAGAAAAGAATCAAGAATTAACAAATTTTTAAGAACAAATCCTACTATCCCCACAGTAAGAGTATCAAAAAAAATGTTAATCCTAATGACATTAAAGAATCACGATTTAACGAATTTTTAACATTAAGTGGTTTTGTTTCTACAAAAAAAGTATCAAAAGCAAATATTACTCCTGATTACATTAAAGTATCTAATGAACTAGCAAATTCATCAAAAGAACCAGTTATGAGAACCAGAAGTTTAACAGTAACTTCTGTCTAAAAAAAATTACATATTCATTTAAAAAATATTAAATTATAATTCATAAAATGCATAATATAACAAAAATAATTAAGGCTTTTATCCCTTTATGTACTATTTTTAAATTTTATCACATAAATGGAGATAAAATCCTATCTAGGAAATTATCTCCACATGTATCTAAATCAAACACAAAATTATAGTTTCAAAACTAGGTATCTTATTGAATTTATATGCATATTCATTTCCATATAAATGAATATTGTGTTTTGAAACTTTTATGTGTGTTCGAAAAGTTCGTCGGATGTGTTTTCATGCAGATTCAATCTGTTTTGTGTTTACACCTGTTGATGACACATACCCAACTTCATGATTTACGATTTCATTTTTGTGATAGAAGTTTTTGAAACTTCCATATCCCTTCCAAGAATCCGTAAATAGACAACACCCAGTAGAAATGTGTTTAAATGCAAATCATAAAAGATTTTTCTCATCTGCTTTTTTCAATACTTTCACAATTATTTTGTTGCTGGTTTTATCATAAACTCCAACAATCAAGGTTTTATTCAACAAGGATCTTCCTTGTTGAATAAAACCTACATGTGAAAGATACATTTCATCCATCTGTGCTGTGCCATCATCAATGAACCCTGCATCTTGATTCCAAATTCTAGTTCTGATTTCATGACCCATTCTTCAAACTGTTTTATATGTCACACCCAATTCCCTTGCAACATCTGTTGATGGTATACAATGCTTTGTGTTTATTCATCTAAAGATGAGATAAAACCAAGATGTCAAAGGTGTTTGTGACTTGTGAAAAATGGTGTCATGAAGAAGAATAAGATGTTTGATGACATTTCAAACATCTTATTCTTCTCAAATCAGAAACATTCAAACTAGAAGAAGCACACCTGATACATTTCATTACTTTCAACTTCGCTATATATTTCAAACAATCGTTTTCATTTTGAAATATGCTATTGAATTCATTTCAATTCATTTTTTCCTCCACACTAGTACATGTGGGGATAATTTCCATAATTAATTTATATTATAATTATTTTATAATTTAATAAATGTTCATACCTAATATATAAATAATTTCTATATTAGGATTTTTATTAAATTAAATTTAAATGAAAAGAACAAAGATTAAAGGATATGCCTACAGAAAATCAAATATTATTTAGCAAAGCAGAACTTAAAGGACTTACTAAAACACAAATACAATCATTTACAAACAATGTCAATAAACAAGAAATTGATAAATTTATTTTAAGTATCATTAAAGCAAATGATAATAATGGGTTACCAATTTGAAGACAATTATTGCAACTATTAAGCCCATATCAAGTTTCAACAATTAATTCCGACTTAATTCCCTTATTTACAAAAAATAATTTACTGCTTTATGCTTTTTCAAAAAAACAAATGAAAGCACTTACAAAAATACAAATACAAGCATTTACAACAGAACAAATAAAAAATTTCAGTTATAATAAGTTTTCGCTACTAGAAAAAGGAATAAGAAAAGCATTAAAAACAATTAATAATCAATTAACAATAGAATATGATTTTTATGAATTTAAATTTCAAATTGAATCATTAACTCCAAAACAATTAGAATGATTTATTTCTAATCAAAAGGCAGCATTTACCAAAGAACAAATTCAATTTTTTACAAAAGAACAAAAAAATCTTTTAATAAACCATCTATACAAACATGAAATCAACAATTAAATTCAAATTTTAATGGGAATAATATAAATGATATTTTTGAAACCGAAACATTACCTAAAACGTAATAATCCAATACCACCTTCATGATAAAAAGTAATGCCTAAATATTAGGCATTACTTTTTATTGTAATTAAAATATTTTGTTTTTATTTTTTTATAACTAAAATTTCATACTTTTTTTATATAAGAATAAGAATTTTAATTAAGTTATAATTAAAATATGAAATTTGATTAAACATTAGAATAATGATTTAATATATTTTAATTAAAATATAGTTATTATTGTTAATTATTTAGTATTAAGAGAGGGAAAAATATATGAACCAAGATTTGCAAAAACTTTTTCATGAAATAGATTTTAATGATGTTAATAATGAATTTAATCATGCCACTATTAAAAAAGTACAATATTTTCATCATAATCAACAAGTAATAATTACCATCAACTTACCTAATTTTCTAACAACTACTACTTTAAAAAGTTTTGAACAACATTTTGAAAAATTACCTGTTTCGAATATTAGTGTTGATTTTAATGTTTCTCTTACTGCTGATGAATCAACTGTATTAACATATTTTCATTATATTAAAACTCATAAATTGCAACTATTAGCTGGCATTTATTATTCTTTACCCGACTCAGCAATTAATTATAAAAATAATATTATTACCATTACTATTCATAATAGTATTGAAGAGAAATTAATAACTAATGAATTTTTACAATTTATTAATTACTTTCAACAATATGGTTTTAAAAAAATTCAATTAAAAACTAAAATAAATAAAGGAGAGCAACCATTTATTAGTTATGAAAATGAATCTAAAACAGAAATTAGTAAAATTACCAACAATTTAAAAACTAAAATTACTAAAAATAATGTAAGTAAAAATTTTAGTACCACTACTTATCGCAAAAAAGCAAAAGTTAATTTAGAAATAACAGACCCAACTCATAGCATTAAAGATATCATTGGCGACGAACCCAATATTATTATTAGTGGTAAAGTTTTTAAAATTAATAAATTTTTAACCAAAACTCAAAAATGATTTTATTCATTTTGAATTACTGATTATAGCGATGCAATTACTTGCAAAGCATTTATTAATAGAGATCAACCAGATGAGAAATTTGATAATATTAAAGTTGATGATTGAATAAAAATCAATGCTAATAGTCGTTATGATAATTATAGTAAAGAACAAGTACTATGAATTGATGATTTAATTATCGATTTAAATAATAAAAATGCTAACAATAATGATGATGCTAAAACCAAAAGAATTGAATTTCATACTCATACTAAAATGAGTGCTATGGATGGTATTACTTCAGCAAGTGATTATATCAATCAAGTAGCTAAATGAGGACACCAAGCAATTGGTTTTACTGATCATTTAAATGTACAAGCATACCCAGATATTGCTAATGCTGCTAAAAAAAATCCAAACTTAAAAGTAATGTATGGTGTTGAAATGGATTTAATCCCCAATAATATTAGTATTACTAAAAATAATATTAATACATCATTATTAGATTTAGAATACATTGTTCTTGACTTAGAAACAACTGGTTTATCAACCAATTATCACGAAATTATTGAATTTGGTTATACAATTGTTAAAGACAATATGATTTTAAAACAAGATACAATTTTAATTAAACCAAATAATCCCGTACCTGAACATATTACTGAACTTACTAGTATTACCAATGTTATGCTAAAAGATAAACAAACATTACAACAAATATTGCCAACAATTATTGAAATAATTGGTAATAAAACAATAGTTGCTCATAATGCTAACTTTGACTTTGGTTTTTTACAAGCAGCAATGAAACAATTGGGTTTCATGCCTTTAAATAATCCTGTCATTGATACTTTGCAATTATCTAGAACAATTCTACCACAACTAAAATATTATCGATTAGGTACTATTTGTCGTACTTATGGCATTAAATATGATGATGAAATTGCTCACCGTGCTGATTATGATGCTAATGTATTAGCACAAGTATTTTTAAAAATGTTACAACAATTAAAAACAGAATTTAATTGTATTAATTTACAAGAAATTAATAACTTAATTAATGAACAAATTAATTATAAACTTCGTGGTGAACATATTACTATTTTTGCAAAAAATCAATTAGGTTTAAAAGATTTATATAAATTAGTTTCACTATCTCATACAAAGTATTTTTATAAAACACCAAAAATCATATCAGAAGCAATTAATGAAAATAGAAAAGAATTATTAATTGGTAGTAGTTGTATAAATGGTGCTGTTTTTGAAACAGCATTAAATAAAAGTGAAGAAGAACTAATTAAAATAATGAAATGATTTGATTTTATTGAAATCCAACCACCTGCTGTTTATAAACACTTAATACAGTTGGGAAATATTACTAAAGAACAATTACATGATACTATTAAAAAAATTATTAATAATGCTCTTAAATTAAATAAATTAGTAATTGCTACTAGCGATGCCCACTATTTACATCCCTATGAAAAAATGTATCGTGATGTTATTATTAATAGCAAAGCAATTGGTGGTTTATTGCACCCATTATTTGATCGTAAAGGTAAAGTTACATCATATCCTGATCAACATTTAAGAACTACTAATCAAATGTTAACAGAATTTATTTTTTTAGATGACCCTAATTTAATTAATGATATTGTTATTAATAATCCTTTGCAATTAGCTAAACAATTTGAAATGATTAAACCAATCAAAGATGGCTTATTTACACCAAGTATTGTTAATGTTGATACTAAATTACGTAATTTTTGTTATGAACAAGCATGAAATCGTTACGGTAATCCATTACCAACATATGTAGAAAAACGTTTAACTCGTGAATTAGATGCAATTATTACTCATGGTTTTGCTGTTGTTTATTGAATTGCACACAAATTAGTAGAAAAATCTTTACAAGATGGTTATCTTGTTGGTAGTCGTGGCTCAGTTGGTTCATCTTTAGTAGCTACTTTTGCTAACATTACTGAGGTTAACCCACTACAACCACACTATTTATGTCCACAATGTAAAACTAGTGAATTTATTAGTAATGGTTCTTATAAATGTGGTTATGATTTACCAAAAAAAATGTGTTCACAATGCAATATTGATTTAATTACTGATGGTCATGATATTCCTTTTGAAACATTCTTAGGATTTGATGGTGATAAAACACCTGATATTGATTTAAACTTTTCTGGTGAATATCAAAATAAAGCTCATGATTTTACTAAAGAAATGTTTGGTGAAAAAAATGTTTTTCGTGCCGGAACAATTTCAACAATTGCCAATAAAACAGCTTATGGTTATGTTAAAGCTTATGCAGAAAAAATTGGTCAATCAGATATGCGTGCAGCAAAACTAGAGTTACTAAGTCAAGGATGTGTTGGTATTAAAAGAACAACTGGTCAACATCCTGGTGGTATTATTGTTGTACCAAAAGAATATAATATTAATGATTTTACACCAATTAATTTTCCAGCTGATGATACTAGTTCTACATGAAAAACTACCCACTTTGATTTTAATGCTATTCATGATAATTTATTAAAATTAGATATTCTAGGTCATGTTGATCCAACAGCATTAAAAATGTTAGAAAATTTAACTGGTATTGATCCAAAAACAATTCCTAATCAAGATGAAAAAGTTTTATCATTGTTTTCTAATTTAAGTTCCTTAAATATTACTAGTGATGATTTACTTGGCGAAAAAACAGGAGCAATTGGTATCCCTGAATTTGGTACTGGTTTTGTTCGTAAAATGTTAAGTGATACATTACCTACTTCATTTTCTGAATTAGTACAAATATCTGGTTTATCACATGGTACTGACGTTTGATTAAATAATGCTGATGAATTAATTTCACAACAAGGTTTAAAACTAAAAGATGTAATTGGTTGTCGTGATGATATTATGACTTATTTAGTATATCAAGGCTTACCAGCAAAAATTGCTTTTAATATTATGGAAGATGTCCGTAAAGGAAAAGGCATTAAACAAGAATATGAAAAGTTAATGCAAGAAAAGAAAGTTCCTAATTGATACATTCAATCTTGCAAAAAAATTAAATATATGTTTCCTAAATCACACGCTACTGCTTATGTATTAATGGCATGAAGAGTAGCTTGATTTAAAGTTTATTATCCACATGAATATTATGCTACTTATTTTACAACAAGATGCGAAATTTTTGATATTAAAACTATGTTACAAGGTATTGGTGCTATTACTAATAAATTAAAAGATATTAATAACAGATTAAGAAAAAATGATGGTCAAAAAAATACATTTACTACTAAAGAAAAAGATTTAATCCCATTATTAGAAGTGGCATTAGAAATGAATGCTAGAAATATTAAATTTAGCAATATTAGTTTAGAACATTCTGATGCTAAACTTTTTCAAGTTAAAGTAATAAATGGTGAAAAACAAATTTTACCACCATTTATTACTTTAGATGGATTGGGTGAAATTGTGGCTAATTCAATTGTTAAAGCAAGGAGTGAACAAGCAATTACTTCAAAAAATGATTTACAACTACGAACTAATATTACTAAAACTAATTATCAACTATTAAATGAGTTAGGAGTATTAGAACATTTAGAAGAAAATACACAATTAATGTTAGAATTATAATACAAAGAAAAAAAGAAAAGATGTGGGATTATTATATATAAATTAAGTAACAAAGCCAACTTTTATATACGTTTATCTGCATTAATAATGATAATTTTATTTTTAATTATTGATTTAATTAGTGCAATATATTATCCAATGAAAAAATTTAAACATTTAGGATATGGTGAACGAGTAAGTAACTACTATGCTTTTTTTACTACTGAGAGTAATTATATGGTTGTTATTTATTTTTGTGTTTATTTATTTGATTCTTATTTTCGTGGTACTAAACCAAGTTTTCAAACTCGATTAGCAGTTGCTGTTTATATTACTATTACGATGCTAGTATTTTGAATAGGTATTTTTACTGCTGAACAAGATTCAAAACAATACAGTGCTTATAATTGAATTGCAACATTAATTTTACATTTATTAATGCCAATAATTATGATTACTAGCTTTATTGTTACGTCAGGTCATCAATATATTAATATGAAACAACAACATAAAATATATTTATGATTAATTGTTATTTATCCAGCAATTTATTGTATTGTTATTCTAATTAGAGGTCATTTACGTTATTTAGATTATCAAGATACTATCAGTAAGGGCTTAGTCCCTCATCCACCAAGAGATACATGATATCCATATTTTTTCTTTGATTATTCAAATGGAGAATATGGATGATTAATTGCTGCTATTGCCGTTGTTTTTGTTTTTGGTTTAGTTTTCAGTTTACAATATTTTTATATTTGAATTAATAACTTAATGTTCAAACGTTATCAAACTTCTGAACATCGTTTATATGATTTTTATCAAAAAATATTACGTCAACTTAATAAAAAAAAGAAAATAAAAATTAAAAAGAAAAGAAAAAAGTAAAAATTTAAAACATATCTTATATTCCTTACATGATAAATATTATTGATATAATTAAATAAAAAAGAAAAGTTAAGTGATTGTAATTGAAAATTAACTTGAAAACAATGTTAAAACATGCACAAATTAACAAATACGCAATCCCAAGTTTTAACTTTGATAATTTAGAAATGTTAATTGCAATTACTAATGCAGCCGAAAAACAAAAAGCACCAATATTTTTAATGATAACACCTAACACTATTAATTGTATTGATTTAAAATATGTACTTGCTATTATTAATAATGTTATTAATCGTGCAAAAGTACCAATTTTTTTACAACTAGACCACTGTCTTGATCCACACTTTATTAAAACTAAAATTACATCTGATTTTAGTTCAGTTATGTTAAATTACAGTAACTATCCAATTAAAGAAAATATTGAAAAAACCAAAGATATTGTTCATTTTGCTGCTCCTTTGGGTATTATTGTTGAATAAGAGATTTTTTACAATAATACAAAAGGAGATATTACTAATGATATTAATTTAATTGAACAAGCAATATTATTTAGAAATTAAACTAATATTAATGGTCTTGTATTTACTGCTATCAATAGCCATCATCAAGATAATAGACAAGATTTAAAAATTTCTCTAATTAAAGAAATTGCTATTAAAATGCCTGAAATTTTTTAGTATTACATGATAATATTACTATTAATGATGAACAATTAACTATAGCAATTAAAGCTGGTATTACTAAAGTTAATATTAGTAGTGATTTAAGAAAGATTTACGTTGAAAGTCTAAAAAAAGTTTGCAAACTAATTCTAATTTGTCTAATCTTAATACATTAACAGAAAATGCAATGATAGATATTCAAAAATTTGTTGAAGAAAAAATAATTCTCTTAGGAGCAAATAATCGATATAAATTTTATTTTTTATACTTATAAAGTATATTTCAAAATAAAATAAAAAGCGAACAATATTGTTCACTTAAAATAGTTACTATTTTTTTAAAATATAAATAATTAAGAAAATTGCTCAAAACTTTTTCATTCAAATTTATTATCCTATTTATAATAGGATTTTATTTTAAAGTAAATAATTAAAAAAAATATCTTTAATAGTAATAGCAATAAAGATAACTAAAAATAATATAGCTCCAGCAATAGTAACAATAATTTTATATTTTTCATTTAATTTTTTTCTTGTTACTGCTTCAACTGCATTTTCAACAAATTTATAACCATCCAATGGCGGAATTGGTAACATATTTAATAAAAATAAATTAGATGATAATAATGCTGATCAACGAAAATATGTACTTGCTGCTTGTGTTGATGATAAATCAGGATTTAAAAAACTATTAGTTGATTTAACAATACCAACAGGTCCTGATAAATTTTGTCAATGAAAAGTAACTAATTGTCCCAATGCTTGTAAAAGACTGTAACTATCTTTAAAACCATCAATGATACCATTAATAATAACTTGTCCTGCATTTAAATAATAACTACCTTGACTAACACCAATGAATAGTACTCCTTTTTGTTCTACTGGTTTAAAAGTAACATTTTTATCATCTTTATTATCAAAAGTAATTTCGTAATCAGCAATAACTGTACCATTAGTAGTCTTTTTATTATATTTACTTAATCATGCTTCTAAATCATAATATGATTTAATTGATTGTTTAGATTCAATATCACCAGTATTATAAATACTAGTAATAGCATCAGTATCTAAAATTTTAAAAGTTGGATTATATTCATTATATTTTTGAACAGTTTCATATAATGGTCCTGTTGTTGCATAAGTTGGTGGCAAGTTAGGATCATATTTATGTGGATAAATTCCATATCCGATCATTAATAAAATAAAAGCTAATAATAAATTCATTAGTGGACCTGCACTAATGAAAACTGCTTTTTTACCAGGTTGCAAGTTTTCCATCATTCGTTTACTATCAATTACTTCATCTTCTCGTCCTTTAGGAGCATCAGCAATTTCTGAAGCAATAGAAACATAACCACCCAATGGTAATAGTCTTAAAGTATAACGTGTTTCTTTTTTACCTCACTGCAAAAGTTTTGGTCCCATACCAATAGCAAATTCATATACATATGCTCCTGATAATTTAGCAATTACAAAATGAGCAAATTCATGCAAGGTAATTAAAAATAATATTGTAAATAAACCAATTAAAATGGCTAAAAATATATACATAACTTCATCCTTAAATTTTATATATTAAGCAATAGCTTCTAGAGTAATTAGAGAACCAAAAATAACTACTGTTGAAAATGAATCTAAACGATCTAATAATCCTCCATGTCCAGGTAGAATATTTGAAAAATCCTTAACATGATAATTACGTTTCAAATAAGAAAATAATAAATCACCCATTTGACTAACGATTGAAAGAATAAAACTAGTAGCAAAATAAGCAATATAGATTGGTGCTTTACTATTAACTTCTAAAAAAGGCAATGGATTATAATTACTTGTTTCTAAAAAAATAATCACTGTTATCATACTTAAAATAATTGCTGTTATTAAACCGGTAATAGCACCTTCTCAAGTTTTATTTGGTGATATACTTGGTGCCATTTTTGTTTTACCATAAATTATACCACCAATAAAAGCACCAACATCATTAGACATAACAATAATGAATAAAAACAATAATGTTGGTCATCCTAGTTTTGAAAGTTTAATTTCTGATAACATTAAAAAATTAACAGCTTTAACAACAAATACTAAATAAATAATTCAAGTAAAAATAAAAACAACATCACTTAATTGAAAATTTTTACTTCGTCAAGTAATTAAAAGAAAAATACAAATGAAAAATAATAAAGTTAATAAAGTCATTCAAGTTTCAAATCAATAATGATTATAAATATATCGGCCAAAAGTTTTCTTACCAAGTGGAACTCATAAAAGTATGACTCCTGTTAAAATTATAAAAATTTTAAGTACAACTGATCAATTTGATTGTTTTCTTAAATTAATAATTTCTCATAAACAATCAACAAAAATTAAAGTATTAATTATCATAAATGTATAGGCTGATCACTGTGGTTTATTACCAAAAATTGGTTCTAAATAAACTGCGCCAATAAACATTCATAATATGGCACAAGCAATTAACATAAAACTTGTAAGAATACGATTTCGATAGGTTCTAAAAAAATTACTAAGTTTTGCAAAAAAAGAAACTTTAGATTTTATATTTTCTTTATTTATTATCTTTTTTTTCACAATATTTAACCCCTAACTATTTATTGCTTTATTGCTAAATTTTCATTAAATCGGCTTTTTTATTGTTTTCTATTAATACAAGTTCTTTAATTTTACTATCAGTTAAATCTTGAATTGTAGTTTCTGCATGCTTTTCTTGATCTTCTGGTAATTTTATTTTTTTCAGATTTTGAACAGCATCACGTCGACAATTACGGATTTTAACTTTATATTCTTCAGTTTTTTTACTCAAATCTTTAACTAAAGATTTACGAACGTCTTCTGTTAATTGTGGGAAAATTAAACGTATATTCTCTGCTTCGCTTTTAATTTGTAATTTCAAATCAACTTTTGTAACAGCTTCTGTAATGTCTTTAATTAAACTACGATCATATGGTTTAATTAATAATTGATGTGCTTCTGCTACTTTAACTTGCGCAATATTACTTAAACTATCAACACCACCATAACATTTAACATTAACTCCTTCTAAGATATTAGGATTAACTCTTCCGGTGCGAATTTTGTTAATTTCATTTTTATAACGTAAAATTATTTCATTCATCAGATTTGTGGCTTCTAAAATAATAACTTCCATATTTGTTTTCCTCCTAGTTAATAATTTTAAGTTGTTTTTAAATCAAACTATAAAAATTATATAATAATTTTTATTAAAACCAATGGAAAACTATTTAAAAAAATAAAAAACATCATTAATTAATGATGTTTTTTATTAATATCTTTGGATTTTATTTTCATCATTTTTTAAATCAACTAATATAAAAATACCACCAATAATACCTAATGCAGCACCAAAGATAATTCTTAATATTGCTAAAGCAATTTTTTGATCAGTAGTCGCTTCACCTTTACTTACTTTTTTGTATAAAATAAAACCGGGTATTGTTCATAATAAAGGAATTATAAAAATTGATTCTAAAATAAAAATAATAAATATTAATATACTTCCTGCTTTTAACATATTTTTTCTCCTTCTTTAATTTTTATAATTAATAATTTTAAAGTTTAGTTTTTTAACTTATAAATGTTATAACTTTAATTTCTTCTGATTTCAAATTTCTAATTATTAATAATTTTCATTTGTATTAATATTAACAAAAAAATATGATAATTAACAATAACTGTCATTATATTTTTTAAAATATTTAATGATTTAAACAGTTGGTGGTATACCACAATCTATTCTAGGTAAAAGATGAACACCACCAAAATATATTGCTAAATAAACTTTTAAATTTCTAAAATTTCCTGTTACTAATGGACCATCATCAACTCTAGCATGGAACTGAGTACTAACATTTGTATTAAATATTTGAACTAGAGAATCAAATTGTTTTTGTTTACTTTCTGAATTTATTACTAATTTAAAATCAGCAACAGACTCACCTTGTTTAAATCCTTGCGTAGCAGTTAATTTTAAAGCATTTTTATCACTAATAAGCTCAGTAATAACTATCTTTGAAATGTTTAATCCAGAATTTTTAGCAGTATTGATAGTATAAGATTTTACTACACTATCATCATCTTTGCTTATAATATCAATTTGACAAGTACCAGCAAGAACTTTAAAATCAGTTCCTGTATTATTTTCTTCAGTTTTACCCGCTTCAGTACTTGTAATTTTTGCAGATAGGGTAGTAATTTTTTTAAAATCATCAGATGAATATTCTTCATTTTCACTACCACTTGTAATTCCTAATTCTTTCAAAAATGCTGCAGCATCAGAATCTTTTGCTTGATTTGGATTTCTAATTTCGTTTGCGTTTAATAAACTGTTTTTAAAATTAGTCATCATAATTTTTGTGTCATCAGCCTCAATTGAATACTTTTCTTTACCAGTAGTTTCATCTTTTTGTCACTATATCAGTCTAATAATTTTGCATATTTACCATTTAATATTGGTCCTTTTGTTTCAAAATCACAGGCAACAATTGAACTTGCTACAGTTGTAATTAAAGTAGTAGCAGCCATTAATCGTAATAATGTTTTTATATTTTTCATATAATGTTTTCTCCCCTTTTAGATAATTTTCTAAAAAATATAAATTATTTTCTGCTATTTATTATATATTCTTCTTGATTTGAAACTATTTTTATAATTTTAATTATTAATAATATTTTTTAAATGATAAAAAATAATATAAATTAAAAAAGATTGCAATTACAATCTTTTAAAATATATTTAAACTTGTGGAGTTCCAAAATCTAGAGTAGTTGTAACTTTTACTTCTCCGAATTTTACGGTTAAGTATACTTTTTTAACTGCATACTTAAGTATCGCTGTTTGACCTTGAGTATCAGAAGTTCAAACTAATGATACTTTATCTTTACTAAATAAGTTAACTAAATAATTATATAGATTTTTTTCTTTAGAATTATCAGTTTTTTAAGGTAAAGACTTAAGTACATCTTTGTCTTGTTCAAATCCATTAGCTTTAGTTAAATCTAATTTTGCTGATTGTACAAGCGTACCTACTTGAGTAGGAACACCTAATGTATCTTTCTTAAGAGTATTAATAGTATATTTTTTTACAGATTTGGAATCTTCTTTAGTTGCCTTATCAATAATATTAATTTGACAAGTACCAGCAGCAACATTAAAATCAGTATTTCCACTATTTGCTTCAATTTTACCTGCTTCAATACTTTCAACTTTTGCAGATAAAGCAGTAATGCCTTTAACATCATCAACTGAATAAAACTTCTTGCTATCAGGTGTAAATCCTAAATCTTTTAAAAAGGCTGAAGAATCGTCACTTACTGCTTGAGATTTATTAGAATCAGCACTATCACCTGCTTTTAATAATTTTTCATTAAATTTAGTTGCTGTAATTTTTGTATTATCAGCAGCAACAATAGCAATTGAATAATTTTCTTTACCAGAAACACTTTCATCCTTTTTTAGTTCTTGCTTAATTGTACTTGTATTTTCATCACTATATCATTGTAGGTAATGTTGCGTATTTGCCATTCAATGCTGGCGCTTTTGTTTGAGTTCCACATGCAACAACTGAACTTGCTGCAACTGTTGTTAAAGCAGCAGCACTCATTAATCGTAGTAATGTTTTCATGTTTCTCATATTGTTTTTCCCCTTTAGATAATTTTTCTGAAAAATATAAACTATTTTCTGTTCTTAATTATACATTCTTTTTTATTTGGTGTTCTTTTTATAATATTTTTCATTAGAAAGTGTTATTTTGCTTTTTTTAAAAAAAATAATTGCAAAAATGTTACGATTAAATTTTTCATTAACTGAACATTCTTATTATTTTTTATATTTAAAAATTAAGAACAGAAAATAAAAATACATTTTTTTAATTAAAATTTCAAAGAAAGAAAATTACTAGAAAAATTAATTTATTTAGGATTTTATCCCTTTATGTACTATTTTTAAATTTTGGAATAGCAACTTTTTTTAGGACTTTTTTTTGGTAGACATTTGTGCTTGGTGTTTTATGGGAGTTAAGTAGTTTAGAGTGCTGTGGATTATTATGTTATTGTATCAATTGATATAAGCAAATAATTCTAATTTTAATTGGATTAATGATGTAAAATTTTTATCATTAATAAACTTTGTTTTGAAAGTTTTGAAAGTCGCTTCAGCAACAGCGTTATCATAAGGACAAACTTTTTTTGCTTAAAGAGCGGGTAATATTGAAGGCTAATAAAAGTTTATCAATAGTTTTATTATTAAATTCATTACCGCGATCGCTATGAAATATTTAAATATTTTTTAAACAACGATTTGAGCACATAAATGCTTGATATACTAATGATGCATCTTTTTTAGTACCTACACTATGTCCAATAATTTCGCGATTGTACAGGTCGATTAATAAGCAAATATAGTTTCATTTACCATTAACTTGAACATAAGTTAAATCACTAACAATAACTTCATTTTTAAGCCTATTATTAAAGTCTCTATTAACAAGATTAGTAATTTGACTATCATTGACTTTATTATGATAATTTTTGTATGATAATTTAGTGTATTTTGATATTAAATTATGTTTATTCATAATTTTTTTAATTTTTCGTCTTGATAAATTAATTTTCTTTTCTTTTAGAACAACTTTTAATCTTCTTGTTCCATAAGCTTCTTTATTTTCTTTAAAAGCACTAATAACAACTTCATCATACATATTATTTTGAATTTTATCTTCTTTTTTCTTGAAATTAAAATAATATGTTGATTTAGAGATTTTTAAAAAACGACACATTGTACGAATTTTATATTTAAGTTTATTTTTGATAATAATTTCTATTTTCTGCCTATTATTAGTGCTGATTGCTTTAAAATATCATTTTCCATTCTTAATTGTCTTAATTCTTTTCTTAATTTAATTAATTTACTATAATTATAAAACTATAAAATAATTTGTCAAATTTTGAAAACATTATTTATGTAAATTAGACACACTTTTTGATAATTCAAAATTAATTTTATATGCCTAGTTTCTTTTTTTCTTTTTCTTCAACAGAACGGTTATCTTTGGTTTTAAAACTGCCTGAATTAGTAAATTGCTTAATTCAATTATAAGTAGCTGCTCTTGTAACATTGTACTCTTTAGCAAGACAAGACACTGACTTACCACTTTGATATAAAACTACTATTTATTTTTTAAATTAATCTGAATATGAGTTAATATTGGCCATAATTATAACTCCTTTCTTTTAACTAATTTGTTCACTTGTCTACGTAATTAGTGTCTAATAAAGTGTAACCCATCCAGTTATATCTTTCAATGATAATATAACAAAAACAATTACGACTATATAAATAATTATATTTAATCAATTTAAAACTTGAAAATTACCATTAATATAATGAAAGATATTTCTACAATATAATTTACGATAATAAAAGTCTATCATTTAATAAATTTCTATTGTTTTCAAATTAATAATATTGTATAATGAACAATGAATTAGAATTATAGCAAGACAGCTACCAGCTGTCTTTATTATTTCTAGTGTAATATATTTTATTTTTTTATTTAAGTATATTTTCATTTTGAAATAAATCTATTTCAAATAATATTAAATAATAAACAACAATGTTTATAAAAAACAAGGAGGAGAAAAAGTGGACAAAGAAATTAGTCAAATCATTTTAAATGCCATAAATGAAATTTCTGAAGAAAAACAAATAGCAAAAGAAGATATCATTGAAGCTTTAAAAGAAGGACTAAAAAAAGCATATGAATATCAAAGTCATCGTGATGATAGTACAAATATCAGAATTGAAATTGATCAAAATAAAGGTACTATTAAAATTTTAAAGGATTTAATTGTTGTTCCAAAAGTTGAAGATCCTGAATTAGAAATTGCACTTTCAACTATTAAAACAAAGAATCCCGGCTTAACAATTGGTGATACATATACGCAAATAATTCCTAGTGATCAATTCTCTCGTTTATCAATTTTTAAAGCCATTCAAGTAGTTAAACAATCAATTCGTGAAGCAGAAAAAACATCAATTTATGATGAATTTATTGATAAAAAGGATCACATATTAATTGGTACTATTGAAAGAGTTGAAGAAACTTATATGTTAATTAAAATTGGTAGAGCCTATGCTTTCTTACCAAAACAAAATCAAATCCCTAGTGAGAACTTACCAAAAAATAAACCAATTGCTAATAATACTTATATCAAATTTTATGTTGAAGATATTATTAAAAATAAAAACTATGGTCAAATTTTAGCATCAAGAACTCACGTTAATTTTTTACGTTGTTTACTAGAATTAGAAGTTCCTGAAATCGCACAAGGCGTAATCGAAGTTAAAGATATTGCTCGTATTCCTGGAATTAGAGCTAAGGTTGCAATTGTTAGTCATGATCCAAGCATTGATGGTATTGGTGCATGTATTGGCCCAAAAGGCGAAAGAACAAAACTAATTACGCAAGAATTAAGTGACGAAAAAATTGACATTATTGCCTGAAATCCTAATATAAAAGAATATATAATTAACGCTTTAACACCAGCTAAAGTTATTTCAATTGATATTAATGAAGAAGAAAAACAAGCAAATATTATTGTTCCTACTGAACAATTATCATTAGCTATTGGTAAAAATGGTATGGCTGCTAAATTAGTTGCCGGTGTAACTCACTGAAATATTAATATTACTTCATTAGAACAAGCAAATGAAAATAATATTAAATTTACTTGAAATGGTAATATTAAAGAAAGTGAATATGAAAAGTTTATATCTGAATTATTAAAAAAAATGCAATGAAAAAATAAAAATCAATAAACAATAAAGTAGGTCATTATGAATAAAATACCTTTAATTCAAAGTAAAAAAATACCAATGCGTAAATGTATAGTTACAAATACTATTTTACCTAAACGTGAATTAATTAGAATTGTTATTAATAAAGAAGGACAATTATTCATTGATAAAACTGGCAAACAAAATGGTCGAGGTTCCTACATCCAACCTAAACTTGAATTAATACCTTTGCTTATTAAAAATAAGGCATTAGAACGAGCATTAAAAACAAAAATTCCAAATGAATTTTATGAACAATTAATTAATGAAATTAAAAAAAATTGAGATTAATTTTCCCAAGCGAAAGGCGGGATGCAAATGGCAAAAAAACGAATATCTCAACAAACACAAAATATTAATCAACAACTAAAACAAAAAACATCTCAAATTAATGAAAAAGGAGTATTTTTATATAACGAACCATTAACTATTTCAGAATTTGCTAAAGCATTGCATCATCCAGTAACTGACATTATTAAATACTTCATGAAACAAGGCAAACTATTTAATCAAAATCAAATATTAACTCAAGAATTAATGTTTGAAATTTGTTTGGAATGAAATATTGATTTTGAAAAAACTAAAGTGGTAACATATGAAAACTTATTAGAAAATATTAATCTTGAAGATGATAAAAAAAATTTAGTAACTCGACCACCTGTTGTTACAATTATGGGCCATGTTGATCATGGAAAAACAACACTATTAGATACTATCCGTAATTCTAAAGTTACTAATCAAGAACACGGTGGTATTACTCAACATATTGGTGCTTATCAAATTAAAACTAATAATAAATTAATTACTTTTATTGATACCCCAGGTCACGAAGCATTTACTGAAATGCGTTCACGTGGTTCTAAAATTACTGATATTGTTGTTCTAGTAGTTGCTGGTGATGATGGTGTGATGCCACAAACTCGTGAAGCAATTGACCATGCAAAAGTAGCTGGCGTTTCAATTATTGTTTTTGTTAATAAAATAGATAAACCAAATGTTAATACTGATCGCATTATGAATGAACTAGCTAATTGTGATTTAACTAGTGAAGAATGAGGTGGCGATACTATTTTTGTTTATGGTAGTGCTTTAAAAAATCAAGGAATTGATGAATTATTAGAAGCGATATTAGTAATTGCTGAATTAAAAGAACTAAATGCTAATCCAAATCGATTTGCTAATGGAACTGTTATCGAATCTCATCATGATAAAAATGTTGGTTCAATTTGTACTTTATTAATACAAGGTGGAACACTAAAAGTTACTGATATTGTAGTTGCGGGTAGTGTTAAAGGAAAAATTAAACGCCTTATTAATGATACTGGTAAAATAATTACTAAAGCCGGACCTTCAATGCCTGTTCAAGTTTTAGGATTTGAAACAGCCCCTACTCCTGGTGAATCTTTTATTGTTTTTAATGATGATAAATTAGCAAGAAAAGTAGCACTAGTACGACAGACAGAAGAAACAAATAAAATTAGAAATAATCGACAAATTAGTTTAGGTAATTTAACACAAGATGTTGCTACAGGTGAATTAAAACAAATTAATGTTATTTTACGAGCAGATACTCAAGGTTCAGTGCAAGCAATCGTTCAAGCAGTAAATAAAATTAATGTTAATGATATTACTGTTAAGTTTATTAGAGCAACTATTGGTGGTATTAGTGAATCAGATATTAAACTTGCTCAAACTTCAGGAAGTATTATTTATGGTTTCAATGTTAGCCCCAATCATGTTATTCGTGAAGTTGCTAACAATGCCGGTGTTGAAATTAGATTACATAATATCATTTATAAAATAACTGAAGAATTAGAATTGGCTGCTAAAGGTTTATTAGAACCAACTTATGAAAATAAAATTCTTGGTCAAGCACGAGTTATTAAAACTTTTCATTTTTCAAAATTAGGAACAATTGCTGGTTGTGTTGTCATTAATGGTTTCATTCAACGTAATAGCAAAGTTCATATCATTCGTAATGATGTTGTTATTTATAACGGTGAAATCAGTGGTTTAAAACATGAAAAAAATGATTTAAAAATTGCTAAAAAAGAAACTCAATGCGGCATTACTATTAGAAATTTTAATAACTTAAAAGAAAATGATATTATTGAATCATATTTAGTAGAAGAAGTGGAGACAAAATAGGATGTCTATCATTAAATTTGAACAACAAGAAAGTTTATTAAAAAAAGAAATTACTAATATATTAAAAAAAGAATCAAAAAATATTCTTTTCAAAGATATCACTATTACTAATGTAAAAATAACAAAAGATAACAGTTATGCTACCATTTATTGAGCAGTTTACTTAGATAATTTAGATATTAAAACCATTAGTAATGCTTTAGAAAAAGCGAAAGGTTTTTGTCGAAGCGCACTTGCTAAAACAAGTAATAAATATAAAGTTCCAGAATTACGCTTTAAATATGATAATACCAACACTAGAGTTAAAAACATTGAAAAAATATTAAAAAATATTAAAAATAATAATTCTTCAAATGAATAAAAAAAATTAAAATTTTTTTTATAATAATTATTTAATAATTACTATAAAACACTATTTAAAAAAATAAAATTATTATTATAATAAAAAAGGAATCATCAATAAAATAAGGGAATTATTCAGTAGCTACTAAGTAAGAAAGGAAAGCTACTATTAATGGCACAAAAAAATTATTCAACACCAAATAGTGATGATTTTTATGTTATTCCTGAATTTTTAGAACATCAACAATGTTGAATGGCATGACCAGAAAGAACCGATAATTGAAGATTAGGTGATAAACCAGCACAAGAAAAAATAAGTAAAATTGCTGATATTATTAGTGAACATGAACATGTAAATATGATTGTTAGTAAAAATAAATTTAATAATGTTAGAAATTTATTAAATAAAAATATTTCAATTATCGAAATTTCTACTAATGATTGATTTATTCGTGATTATGGTCCAATCTTTCTTCAAAATAAAGAAACAAAGAATATTAGAGGCTTAAAATTTAATTTTAATGCTTGAGGTGGAGAAATAGCAGGTATTTATTCACCTTGAAATGATGATGATATGGTAGCATACAAAATATTTGAACTACAAAAAATTGATTACTATTTCCTACCAATCATTTTAGAATCTAGCATGATTATGTTAGATGGTAAAGGTACTTGTTTTGCTAGTTATGAAGGTATTTTGTGCCAAGAACGTAATCCTAATTTAGCACAAGAACAAATAGAAATGTATTTAAAAGACTATCTAAATGTTGTAAATATTATTTGAATACCTTATGGATTACCATATGATGAAACCAAAGGAAGATTAGATAATATCATGTGTATAGTTGATAGTAATACTATTTTATTAAGTTGAACAGAAAATACTATTGATGATCGTTATCTTGCTGTTAAAAATTGTTGAGATGTATTATCAAAATCAATAAATGCTCATGGCAAAAAATATAAAATTATAAAAATTACTCTACCAAAAAATGACATTCGTAATAGTGATGATATTAAAATGATTGATTTTAACATTTATCATAATCGTATCCTAGCAAATCAAAAACTTGTCACTAGTTACCTTAACTTATATATAAGTAACAAAGTTGTTATTATTCCTACTTTCAATGATGAAGAAAGCGAAACTAAACTTCTAGATATTTTATCAAAAACAAATGTATTTAATAATAAACAAATTTTTTTATTTGATGCTCGAGAACTTATTCTTGGTAAAAGTGGTATTCATAGTTTAATTTGTTATCAACCAACTTTAATATCTACTACATAATTTTATAAAGTTTTATCTTATTCTTTATCTTTAAATTAAAAAATATAAAATTTAAATTATTTTTTTTCTAACTCTTAAAAAATATCTAAGAAAAGTATATATTTTTTTAAAAAAATAAAATATATAATCATAAAAAATCACTCTTATAAAAAGAGTGATTAATATTAATTTAAACTAAACTAAATCACAGTATATCGTGAATCTGAAAAATGCTCACTTACTGATGGTTGTGTTTCATTGATTTCATTTATATTAAATGAATTAAATTTTTTAAATAAACCATTTAAATTTGTTTTTTTGCTTCAGTTATTGCTTGTTGCTCTAATAAATATTTTATATCATTTTCAGGATTATTAATAACAACTCCATCTTCAACTGGAATGGCAACCTTTTTTAGGACTGTTTTTTGGTAGACATTTGTGCTTGGTGTTTTATGGGGGTTAAGTAGTTTAGAGTGCTGTGTATTTTTATGTTGTTGTATCAATTGATATAAGCAAATAATTATAATTTTAATTGGATTAATTATGTAAAATTTTTATCATTAATAAACTCTGTTTTGAAAGTTTTGAAAGTTGCTTCAGCAACAGCGTTAGCATAATGACAACTTTTTTTGCTTAAAGAGCGGGTAATATTGAAGGCTAATAAAAGTTTATCAATAGTTTTGTTATTAAATTCATTACCGCAATCGCTATGAAATATTTGAATATTTTTTTAAACAACGATTTGAGCACATAAATGCTTGATATACTAATGATGCATCTTTTTTAGTACCTACACTATGTCCAATAATTTCGCGATTGTACAGGTCGATTAATAAGCAAATATAGTTTCATTTATCATTAACTTGAACATAAGTTAAATCACTAACAATAACTTCATTTTTAAGCCTATTATTAAAGTCTCTATTAACAAGATTAGTAATTTGACTATCATTGACTTTATTATGATAATTTTTTTATGATAATTTAGTGTATTTTGATATTAAATTATGTTTATTCATAATTTTTTTAATTTTTCGTCTTGATAAATTAATTTTCTTTTCTTTTAGAACAACTTTTAATCTTCTTGTTCCATAAGCTTATTTATTTTCTTTAAAAGCACTAATAACAGCTTCATCATACATATTATTTTGAATTTTATCTTCTTTTTTCTTGAAATTAAAATAGGCTTTTATCCCTTTATGTACTATTTTTAAATTTTATCACATAAACGGAGATAAAAGCCAATATTAATTATAATCAACTAGGATTTTCAACACGAAAACATCGTACTTTTGATAATACAATAGTGGGGACAAAAAATCTATTTGAAAATACACCATTAAATTGACAATATACTAATTATTTTATTAATTGATCAGGTTCTTGATTTGAAGGGCCAATTGTTCCACCATCAGCTGATGTTATTGATATTGCACACATTAATGGAACACCAATATTTGGTAATCTTTTTCTTGATGGATATCATGGTTTAACAAAAGAAATGTTAAAAGATTTTCTTAGCAAAAATAGTGATGGTACTTATAAAATAGTTGATATTTTAATTAATATTGCTAATTATAATGGCTTTGATGGTTGATTTATTAATAATGAACCAAACGGCGCTGCTCCCAATGGTACAGTTTTAGATTATAATGTTATGGCCGAAATTATTAAAGAATTTAATTATAAAGTAGTTACTGCTAGTGATCCAAATATTCAAGAATTAAAAATAATTTTTTATCGTAATGGTGCTACAGTTTCAAAAAGTGTTAGTTGATATAATGATATAGAAACATTAAAAATGGCAGATAGTGGTTATCGTAAAACTAATGGTGAAGTTACACCAACTGATATTAAATTAACTTTACTCACCCGTAATCCAATATTCTTTATACCTAATTTATTTCTATCATTTCTAATGATATCAATAGGTAAAACAACATTTTTAACATAACAAGCATAAAAAATTTTTTTAACATAAAAATTATATGAAATATTCATTTAAAATCATTCCTGGTCAGAATTTTTAATAAAATTAAATGATTTATAAATAAATATTAAATAAATATTAAATATAAATCTTATAAAAATTATAACATAAAAAAATATCATTAATAAAAATTAATGATAGTAACAAAAATGATACTTAACAAATTGAATAATATATTATTTTTATAATTAAAAAAAGAAAAATTATGAAATTTAAAAACAGATCTTGAAAAAAAATATTTTTTAAGGAAAATTAGATTGTAACAAAAAAAAGACACGGTACATAAGAAATAAAACTAGTTATTTTTTTAATCAAATATGGATTTGATAAAAATTTGTTAGATAGGAGAGACTGGGAAATGAAGGTAATAAATGTTTTTGTTAGTGACGAAATTTTAATGAATGGTTATCAAAAATTTTGTTATTCTTTTAGCAAAATTTTATTAGTTATTTTATTATTTCCTTTTGTTTATTTTTATTCAAAAAAATATCAAAAACAATTTTTTAAATTTTGTTTTACTTATCAAAAAGAAGGAAATATTAAAATTAATGATGATCAATTAGTTGATATTAATAGTTTTGATTATCATTATTATGATTGTAAGATTAAAGAACTTAATAAATATGGTTATCCAATTGATTGAAAAAAAGAAAATTATCAAGAATTTGTTATTAAAAATAATAATAATGAAGATATTAGTTGTTTAGCTGTTATTCAAAAAAATAAAAGTAAGAAATGAGTTATTGGTTTTCATGGTTGAACTGAAAATAAATATTTAGCTTTAAGGTTAGTGTCTTGATTTTATCAAGAAGGATATAATATTTTAACATTTGATAGTGTTGCTCATGGTAAAACTTATGGTCAATATAGTGATACTGGTCTTACTTGTGCGCAAGATGTTAATTGTTTAATTAATTGATTAAAGACTAATTATCAAGTTGAAACAATTGGTTTAATTGGTAATAGTATGGGTGCATCAACAATTAATTATTATTTGTTGAATTATGCACCAATCAGTTCAATTAATTGAGCAATTATTGATTGTGGATTCTCTAATTTACTTGTTCAATTTCGTTACGTCATGCAATATCGTTATAAAAAACCTTGATGATTAATTAGTAATGGTATATCTAAAAGATATCAAAAATTTACAAATACAAATATTTTAGAATATGATTTATTAAAAAAACTAAAAACAGGATTTAAATTTCCTACCTTATTAATTCATGGTAAAAAAGATCATTTTGTCCCATTTTTCATGTCAAATGTTATTCATAATTTTCAAATTAAAGGTAATAATAAAAATTATAATTATTTATTTTTAGAAAATATTGGTCATGTTGAAACTTTGCCAAATGCTCATCAAACTTATATTAATGAGATAAAAAATTTTATCAATAAATATGAAATGAATAATAATTAGATAGAGTTAAGAAAAGTTACTATAGTCTTAATTTATTCATTGAACATTTCTTATTTTATTTTAGGGGGTAAAAAATGAAAAAAAATCCAAATTGTTTAATAATAGAAAAAAAGATAATATATACATAATTAGTCCTACACCCAAATTACAAGATGATATGGGTATGGCGTGTTATGTTAAATATAATACAGAAAATGATGTAGTTAATAAAAATGATTTAGTATTAACAGTAGAGGCTTCAAAAGCTATTTTGCATGCGCGCGCATTCCACTAACAGTAAAGGTTTTGGAATATAATCAAAGAGCAATTGAAAATCCAACTCTTTTCAATTCAAAAAAGTCTAAAGATAATTTAATTTTGAAATTAACAGATGTAGTTGAAAAAGAATTTTTAGAACTTGAAGATAATTAAAATTGATTTACAAACTTAATAAAATTGGAAGAATATTATGATTTTAATTGAACCTAGTTTAATTAATTCTAGTAAATAAAATTAAATAACTAGAAAGAGTGAGTTACGTATGTCTAAAAAACAAAATATTAATAATAATGATCCAATATCAAAAGCAGTAGATTTATTATTAGAAAATACTGAGGATTTAACAACCGTATTTAAAGAGGGAAGTTTATATAAAGAATTAACAAAAAGATTAGTTGAAAAAATGTTGAATTCTGAAATGCAAAATTATTTAGGATATGAAAAAAATCAACATAATAATAGTGATAATGCTCGCAATGGTATAAATTCAAAAAAATTAATAACCAAACAAGGTAAAATTGAGATTAATGTAACACGAGATCGTAATAGTAATTTTGAGCCAGTAATAGTTTCAAAAAGACAAAGAAGATTTGATGGTTTTGATCAACAAGTTCTTTCATTATATGCCAAAGGCATGACTTTATCAGATATTAGAATGCAGTTACAAGAGTTATATCATGGTGCTGATATTAGTGAAAGTGTTATTAGTCAAATTACTGATGATGTTATTGATGATGTTAAAGCATGACAAAATCGGCCATTAGAAAGTGTTTATCAGATTGTTTATTTTGATTGTATAGTAGTTAAAGTACCACAAGATAAACGCATTATTAACAAATCAGTTTATATAGCATTAGGAGTTGATTTAGAAGGTAAAAAAGATTTTTTAGGTTTATGAATTAGTGAAAATGAAGGTTCTAAGTTTTGATTATCTAATTTCACAAAAATGAAAAATCGAGGCTTAAATGATATTCTTATTGCTTGTAGTGACAATTTAACAGGAATGTCAGAAGCAATACAATCAGTTTATCCTAAAACCGAACATCAATTATGCATAGTTCATCAAATTAGAAATAGTTTAAAATATGTTTCATACAAACATAAAAAATCACTAGTTACAGATTTAAAACTAATTTATAGTGCATGTAGTGAAGAAGAAGCAATGCAAGCTTTAGAAACTTTTGAAAGTAAATGAAATAAACAATATCCTCAAATTGCTAAATCGTGATATAAAAATTGAGATAATTTAATGGTTTTTATTAGTTATCCTGCAGAAATCAAAAGAGTGATTTATACAACAAATGCTATTGAATCTGTTAATAGTCAATTACGAAAATTTATTAGAAATAAAAAAGTTTTTCCAAATGATATGGCATTTTTCAAAATATTTTACTTAGCAATTGAAAATATAACAAAAAAAATGAACAACGCCCATTCAAAATTGAAATACAGCAATTGCTCATTTTATGATAAAATTTGAAGGCAGAATTAATCTGAACTAGTAACTTTGTAAAACAAAGATACACAGATTATTAAAAAGCCTCTTCAATTGGGATATTTTCAAAATCCAGAGGTTGAAGTTAATAAATAATATTTGGATAAAAATAATATTCCAGTTGTGCGTCGTGATACTGGAGGAGGAACTATTTTTATTGATTCAAATTCAGTAAATTTTTGTTTTTTAATTCCATTAAATTCTAATACTAATTAGATTTATGCTAATTACCAAGAATTCTATAAGACAATTATAAAAGTGCTTAAAGATATGGGGATTAAAAATATCATGCAAAGTGGAAAAAATGATTTGACAATTAATCGTAAAAAAGTTTCTGGAGCAGCTATGTTAAAAGAAGAAAATATTATTTATGGTGGTTATTCATTACTTTATGATATTGATTTGGATGCTATGATCTTGGCACTTAAACCAAGTCGTAAAAAAATTGAATCAAAAGGAATTAAATCAATTAATCAAAGAGTAGATAAATTAAAAAATCACCTTAATGAACAATTCAAAAAATTAACTATTTTTGAGTTTAAAGATGAAATTATTAAACGATTGATGAATGTAGAAAAAATAGCAGATGTTGAACGATACGTTTTATCAAATGAGCAATGACTAGAAATTGATAAGTTAGTTGATCAAAAGTATAAGAATTGAGAATGGTTTTATGGTTTAAGTCCCCGCTATCAATATAATCGTGAAGCACGTTTAGAAATTGGAACAATGAATATTTCATTAATAATTGATAATGGTAAAATTAAAAGTTGCAAAATTAGTGGTGATTTTTTTGCTACAAAAGATTTAACTATTTTTGAGAAAGGTCTTGAAGGTACTAAAATGATTAAACAAGATTTAAAAATAAAATTACAAGAATTGGATATTTATTCATATTTTTTAAAGAAAATAGATAATGACCAATTGTTACAATTAATTTTGAGTTAACATAAATAAAAAATATTATAAGTTATTTTCACCAATTACCTTAAATGTTTCTAGTTATGATGGTTTTGCTATTAAAGAAGATATTGATTATGCTCTTAAAAGAGCTCATAGTGCATACTTAGCGATATCTAGTGCTGCTTATATTAATTTAGAGGGACAAATTTTTGAATTTGGTTTTTCTGCTGCTAATGACGAACATATTGATTCATTATGAGAAGTTGCTAATGCTATGAAATCAAAAGGTGCAAAAGCTATTTTACAGTTAGCACAACATTCAGGTCGTTTTTCTATAATTAGTTTAAATCGTTTAGGTTATGTAGTTGGACCTTCTAAACGATCTTTTATGTATCCTTTTCCACATGAAGTTCAAGAACTGAGTATTAAGCAAATCAAATAATTAATTAAAGATTATCAAAAAGTTACCTTAAGGGCTATTGAAGTTGGTTTTGATGGTGTCGAAATTTCTTCAGCACAAAAACTTTTAATTCAAGCTTTTTTTCAGTAATTAGTAATCAAAGAAATGACATTTATGGTAATCAAAATTTAGAAAATCGTTCACGTTTGGGATTAGAAATTTTACAAGCAGTAAGAGAAACAATTGATAAGCACGCTAGTGAAAATTTTATTTTAGGATATCGATCTACAGTTGAAGAAACTAGAAGTCAAGAAATAGGTTATCTAATTGAAGATTTTTTTACAATTCATGGATCAGGTATTAATAAGCATTAAAATTGATTATTTAGCACTAGCCAGTTGGGGAAGAAATATATATAAATATAAAGTTCAATCTCAGGGGAAATATTTTAATCAATTAGTGAATAAAGTTGTTTATAAACACATTAATCAACGTATTCCTGTTATTGTGAGTGGTGGTATAAATAGTCCTGATAAATGTTTAAAAGCCTTAGAATATGGGGATATGATATGATTATCTTCTGTTTTTGTAGCCGAACCTGATTTTGTTAGAAAAATAAAAACTATGCAAATTGATAAAATTAATTTACATATTACTTAAAAAGATATTGAAAAATTAGCTATTCCTAAAGTTGCTTTTAAGGAAATGGTTAAACTTATGGATTATGGTGAAAGTTTACCTAAAGATACTAGGGATGAGTTAAGAAAGTTAGAAAATAATTATTCAACTAAAAATTAATATTTTGTTTAGAAAAAGGTAATAAAAATATGAAACAAAAATGAAAAATTAAAACTATTAATGAGTTAACTACTTTACAATATGAGGTCATTATAAATTTAGTAACGGAACTTCCTTTTAAAAATAAATATTGAGATAATAAGGAAAAGGGAATTTATGTCGATATTTTATCAGGTGAACCATTATTTGCATCATCAGATAAATGTAATTTTGGTCATGGCTGACCAAGTTTTACAAGACCAATTAGTGAAATAGTTATCCTTAAAAAGGAAGATAACACTAACCTAATGTTGCAGCATACTGAAGTACGTTCTAAAAAAACTGATATTCATTTAGGGCATGTTTTTAAGGATGGTCCACAAAAAGAAGGCGGTTTACGCTATTGTATTAATTCAGCATCTTTACGTTTTATTCCATTATCAGAAATAATTACAGAAGGATATGAAGAATATTTATCTTACATTAAATAAAAATATTTTTATTGTATATTTATTATCTTGATAATGTTTTATGATTATAAATTTTATTATAAAGCCCTAATAAAATTAGGGCTTTATGTTGTAAAAAATAAATAAACAACGATATTAATAAAACAGGAGATAAATTAATATTTTAGTACAAATTATCTTGAACCAACAATTATTAGTAGTATAATGAAAAGGTATGTTCATTCATTATTTTAAAAATTAGTATAATTAAAAGTGTAACTGCAATTAACTAAAATATTTAGGAGGAAAATTTAAATGTGAGTTGAGAAATTTGATAATCCCCAAAAAGAAATTTTTCAAATATTAAATGAAAAAGGAGTAATTAATCCTAATTTTGTTGATTATTTAAAAAAATTTGATAGTAAGGTTTTATTAAAAGCATATGAAAACATGTGTTTTTCACGAATACAAGAACAAATGCAAATGAAATTAAACTATGAAAAAGATGAAAAAGGACAAGTTAAATTAGTAAATGGAATTCCAAAAGTAATCGGAAAAGTTATTAACTTTTTATCTTCAAAAGGTCAAGAAGGTGTTGAAGTTGCTTATGCTAGTTGTTTACGACCAGGTATTGATTGATTAGTACCAGCCTATCGTAATAATGCAGCATGAATTACTGCTGGATATCCAGTTGAAAAAGTAATTCAATATTGATTAGGAAATGAAATGGGAAGTCAAATGCCGAAAGGTGTTAATATTTTACCAGTTAATATTCCAATTGCTACTCAATATTCACATGCAACAGGTATTGCTTTTGCTGAAAAATATAAAAAAGATAAAGGAATTGTTATTACTACGATTGGTGATGGTGGTACTTCTGAAGGTGAGTTTTCTGAAGCAATTAATTTTGCTGCTATCCATAAATTAGCTGTTGTTTTCTTTGTTGAAAATAATCAGTGATCATTAGATACACCAACTGCTAAAGCAACAATGAGTCCAACTTTTGCACAAAAAGGAACAGCATTTTGCGTACCTAATATTCGTGTTGATGGTAATGATTTTTTTGCTGTTTATTATGCTACACAAGAAGCAATTGAAAGAGCAAATAAAGGTAATGGTCCTTCATTAATTGAAGCTGTTACTTATCGTCAAAATGCGCATTCTGCTTTTGATATTAAAAAAGATTATTTTTCTGCTGAAGATTATAAAATTGAACAAGAATGATTAAAAAAAGATCCAATTGATCGTATTAGAGAATATTTAAAATCAATTAAACTTTGAGATGACAAGAAACAAGCAGAATTAGATAAACAAATTACTAAAAAAGTTAATGATGCAATTACTTGAGCATTAAAAAATGAAAATGTTTCAATTGATGAAATATTTGATTATACATATGAAAAATTAACACCACAATTAATAGAACAAAAAGCAGAAGCAAAATTTTTCTTCAATGAAGGAGAGAAAAAATAATTATGAAAAGAAATAATGTGCAAGCTATTACTTTAGCCTTAGAATTAGCAATGAAAAAAAAACCTAATGTTGTTGTTTATGGTGAAGATGCCGGTAATGTTGGTGGTGTTTTTCGAGCAACTAAAGGTTTACAAGCAAAATTCGGAGTTAATCGTTGTTTTGATGCACCAATTGCTGAAACAGTTATTGCTGGTAGTGCCGTTGGAATGGCAATTAATGGTTTAAATCCAATTATTGAAATGCAATTTTCAGGATTTGCTTTCCCTGCTTTTCAACAATTGTTATGTCATGCTGCACGAATGAGAAATCGTTCTCGTGGTAGATTCACTTGTCCAATGGTAGTACGTATGCCTTCATATGATTGAAATAATGGTAATAATGGTGCTTTGGAGCATCATTCAGAAGCAATTGAAGCTTTATTTTGTCATATTCCAGGTTTAAAAGTAGTTATGACTTCAAAACCTAATGATACTAAAAAATTATTATTGGCAGCAATTGAAAGTCCAGATCCTGTTATTGTTTTAGAATGTTTAGGAACTTATTTCAATAGTTATACTAGCAATAATTATACATATGATGTTAGAGAAGAAGTTAGTGATGGTTATGAAGTGGCTGTTCTTGGTAAAGCTAAAGTTCTTAAAGAATATAAGTCTGAAGAAAAACCTGATTTAACGATTGTAACTTATGGTTCAAAAGTTTATGATTGTGAAGCTGCTGTTAAAATTTTAGAAGAAAAAGAAAATTTTAAAATTGAATTAATTGATTTACAAACATTACAACCATGAGATGAAGAAACAGTTGTTAATTCTGTTAAAAAAACAAGAAGATTATTAGTTGTTTCAGAAGCGGTTCGTTCATTTTCAGTTGCTTCAGAAATTATTACCGTTGTTAATGAAAAGTGTTTTGAATATTTAGAATGTCCTCCAACAAGATTAACAGGTTATGATATTACTGTTCCACTGTCTAAAGGTGAAAAATGATTTATAATTAGTCCAGATAAAATTATAAAAAAAGTTAAACTAATGATGAATTATCCAGTTTAGTTAGTTGTTTAAAGAAAGGAAAGTGAAAAAATGGAATTGAAGTTTAAAGATATGGATGGAATCGATGAAGTTACTGTAACTCAAATTCATGTTAAAGTTGGAGATAATGTAAAAAAAGGTGATAATGTTGTTGATATTGAAGCAGATAAAGCTTCAGATAGTATTAAATCCGAAGCGGATGGTAAAGTTTCTAAGATTCTTGTTAAAGAAGGAGATAGTATTAAATCAGGTGCTGTTATTGTTGAGTTTGGTGGAACGATTAGTGATAATAAAAGTCCTTCTTCACCAAAATCTGAATCAGTTGCTAGTAAATCTACAGTATCACCAGTTGAATTACCAAAACAAAATGTGCAACCTATTCAACAAACGGGTAAAGTATTAGCAACACCATTAGCACGTAGAATGGCTCGTGACTTAGGTGTTGATATGGGAACAATTAAAGGAACTGGTCCTCGTGGTAGAATTTTAAAAGATGATTTATTAAATGCCAAGAATGGTGGTACAACAACTAGTGCTACTGCATCAACAACACCTATTAATTCAATATCTTCAGTTTCTGCGACAACTATTAGTTCACAAGGTATTAATGTTACTAAAATCGAAAGTTTTGGTAATATTGAACATTTACCATTATCAGGAATTCGTAAGGCTGTTGCTAATCAAATGTCATTGTCAATTTATACAGCACCACATGTTAGTTTAATGATTAATGTTGATGCTGAAAACTTAGTACAATTACGTGCAACTTTAAAAGAACCAGCGAAAAAAGATCCAGATGGTGGTGCTAAATTAACATTTATGCCATTCTTTGTAAAGGCTGTTGCTAAAGCGTTAAAAGAAGAACGATTTAAATTACTTAATTCAACTTTCAACATGGCTAATAATGAAATTCTTGTTAAAAAATATTATAACATTGGTATGGCAGCTGATACTGAAAAGGGTTTAGTAGTTCCTGTTATTAAAAATGCTGATCAACTTTCATTATTTGAAATAGCAAGACAAGTTAATTCATTAGGTGATAAAGCTCGTAAGGGGCTATTAAAAGGTGATGAAATGCAAGGTGGATCATTTACCATTACTAATTTTGGTTCAGCAGGAATTGAAATGGGAACACCAGTTATTAATTATCCAGAGGTAGCAATTTTGGGTCTAGGGATGATGCAAAAAAAACTAATTATTGCTGATGGTAAAATTGTTGAACATAAGTTCTTTCCATTATCACTTTCAATTGATCATCGTGTTATTGATGGTGCACCTGCTGGTTATTTCCTTTCTCGACTTAAAGAGTTATTAGAAAATCCAACATTAATTTTAGCTTAAGGAGAAAATGTAAAAAATGTCTAACTATGATTTTGATTTAATAATTATCGGAGCAGGCCCTGGTGGTTATGTAACAGCGGCTCGAGCAGCAAAGATGGGTTTAAAAACTGCAATTGTTGAAAAAGATAACTGAGGTGGAGTCTGTTTAAATGTTGGATGTATTCCTACTAAGACGTTACTAAAGGGTGCAAAAGTTTTTCATTATATTGAAAATGCTGATAAATATGGTGTTTCTATTAAAGATAAAAAAAATATTGAAATTAATTGAAAAGTAATGCAAGATCGTAAAGCTGCTGTTGTTAAAGGTTTAACTGGTGGTGTTGGCTTTTTAATGAAATCTAATAAAGTAGAACAATTATTAGGGATTGGAAGTGCTATTGATAAAAATACGATTTTAGTGAAAGATAAAGATGGTAAAGAAAAGAAATATACTACTAAATATATGATAATTGCTACTGGTTCAAAAGTAAAAATGTTTGATAATCCTAATGGTCCACAAGGTTTAAGTGAAAAAGATTTAAAAACAAACCAAACATTATTAACTTCGACTGAAATTCTTTCTTTAAAAGAAGTTCCAAAAACACTAACTATTATTGGTGGTGGTGTTATTGGAATTGAGTTTGCTTGTTTATTTAGTACACTTGGTACTAAAGTTACTATTATTGAATATTTAGATCGTATTTTAGCATTACTAGATGAAGATATTAGCACAACTTTAACTAAAATTCTTGAAAAAAATGGTGTTAATATTATTACTGGTCATAGTGTTAATGAATTTAATAATAAAACTTTAACTTATTATGCTGCAACCGATAAAGAACATAAAAAACCATTAACAGTAACTAGTGACTATTGTTTATTAAGTACTGGAAGAACACCGATTACTGAAGGTTTTACTAATTTGGGAATTCAAATTAAGCCTAATCAAGCATTTGCCGTAAATAATAAATTGGAAGTTTTAGATGCTAACAATAATGTTATTGATAATATATATGTAATTGGAGATGCTAATGGTCAAAGAATGCTTGCTCACGTTGCATGAAAACAAGGATTAGCAGCGCTTAATAATATTTTAGTTAAAGAAGGTAGAACGGATGCTGATAATCATCCATTGAAAGAGCAAGAAGTAGATTATAATAAAATGCCTAGTTGTATTTATTCATTCCCAGAAGTGGCAAGTGTTGGTTTAACTGAAACTGAATGTAAATCTTTAGGTAAAGAATATTTGATGAAGAAAATACCATTTACTATTAATGGTAAGGCATTGGCTGATGGTGAGACTGATGGTTTTGTTAAAATAATTATTGATAAAAAATATGGAGAAATCCTAGGTGCTCATATTTTATGTTCAACGGCTACTGATATAATTGCTGAAATTGTTAATATTATGCAAACAGAAGGTACTATTGTTGAATTAGCCTCTTCTTGTCATCCACATCCAACAATGTCAGAAGTAGTTATGGATGTTGCACAAGATTTAGAATTAGAATGATACAAAGTTAATAAAAAATAGAAAATAATAAAAAGTATTACTTCTTCTTTTTTTGTCAAAAAAATAATTAGTGGTATTACTGTTAATTTCTTTTTGTAAATATTTATTTCATGTAGTTATTTGTTCAAATTGTATATTTTCTAAATTTTCATTACATAAATTATTAAGGAAATTATCCCCACATGTACTAGTGTGGGGATAATTTCCTTAATAATTTTTAAATAACCTTATTAATTTGATTTTTTGTTTTATATTCAACAAATATTTTTTGAAAAAGAGGATCTGTTAAAACATTATTTAATACTAGTTGTTCATATGTTTCATAGTTGTGATTTCTTTGCACATAATATGTTTCATAAGCAAATAAGTGCATAATCATATTACCAATGGTAGGATTACTTTCTTTGTTATTTTTTCAAAGTATTTCTTGTAGTTTAATACCGTGTTTTTTAAATAACATATTCATTGAATGTTTTATTTTATGTGGTCTACTTAATATTAATTTTTCAATGGCACTACTAATATTAAGACCATTATCAAATATATCATCTAAACTATGAATAAAATTTCTCAATTGAATTAATTCAAGATCTTCAAATAATTGTTCATTATCTTGCAAATTTTTTTTCATTAATAACATTTTAACATGACTATTATTTTGTTCAATATAAATAGGAATTTTAATCATATTAGTGAAACTTCTAATGATTGGAATTAATTCTTGTTTAAATTGATAGCCTAAATGGTAGTGAATTATAAAAAATAATAATAAAAGATTTTCATATATTTTATTTAAATTCAAAAAGGTAAGTGTTTTTTTATGTTCATCTATTGTTTTAATAAATGACTGATGGAATTGAGTGATAATATTAATAATATCTTGTGAAGTATTTTCAAAACATATGTTTTTAAAATTGGTAAGTATAGTTTTTTTATATATAAGATTTGCATTATTAAATTCTTTTAAAGCGTTTTTATAATAATCTGTTGTGAATGTTTCTGAAAGTTCTTTTTGTAAACTATTAATTTTTTCTTCATCACAAAGAATAACTGCATCTTGATAGTTTAAAAATAAAACAATTCAATTTATACACATTTTTTTTTGATCAACAGTTAAATTTGTATCAACGAAACATTGGAATAAAGCACCGCCAGTTTCAATGATACACTCATCAGCTGTTTTGTTAATTAACATTATTTGGCACCTAACTTTCTTTTTTTGTAGTTTTAATAATTTAATTAAAAAGTGTTTTAAGGTCAACTATCTTCTTTAATATTCTATCATTATAAATGACTTTTTTAAATTTTAGTAAAAATTACCAATTTTAATATTTTTTTAAACAAGTTAAAAAATAACTATTAACTTTAGTTTTTTAAATAACTTGAAAAAATATTTAAAAATTTTTTAAATCATTAGATAATCAGATGTATTTTTTTGTTCAATAGTTAAGTTTGCATCAATGAAACATTGAAATAAAAAACCTCTATTTTAATGATGCAATTATTAGTTGTTATATTAATTAACATTATTTGGCACCTAACTTTCTTTTATAATTTGATAACTTTTAATTAAAATATATTTTAAAAGTCAGTTATCTCTTTTAATCTTCTATCATTATAAATGACTTTTTTAAATTTTAGTAAAAATTACCAATTTTAATATTTTTTTAACTTGTTTAAAAAAATATTATTAACTTTAAATTCTTAAATGTTATTTTTAAAATTATTTAATGATTTTAAAGTATGTTACTATTATTATATTTATATAACATCAACATATAATTTAAAATTGAAGTAATACTCATATTTTATCTTAAATTCTTTATACAAGGGAGTCTAATAATTTTTAAATAAGTATAATTTGTTATGCAAGTTTTTTATAAACTTTTATATTTTGGAAATTATCCCCACATGTACTAGTGTGGAGGAAAAAATGAATTGAAATGAATTCAATAGCATATTTCAAAATGAAAACGATTGTTTGAAATATATAGCGAAGTTGAAAGTAATGAAATGTATCAGGTGTGCTTCTTCTAGTTTGAATGTTTATGATTTGAGAAGAATAAGATGTTTGAAATGTAATCAAACATTTAGTATTCTTCATGACACCATTTTTCACAAGTCACAAAAACCTTTGACATCTTGGTTTTATCTTATCTTTAGATGAATAAACACAAAGGATGGTATACTATCAACAGATGTTGCAAGGGAATTGGGTGTGACATATAAAACAGCTTGAAGAATGGGTCATGAAATCAGAACTAGAATTTGGAATCAAGATGCAGGGTTCATTGATGATGGCACAGCACAGATGGATGAAATGTATCTTTCACATGTAGGTTTTAAAAAACAAGGAAGATCCTTGTTGAATAAAACCTTGATTGTTGGAGTTTATGATAAAACCAGCAACAAACTAATTGTGAAAGTATTGAAAAAAGCAGATGAGAAAAAAACTTTTATGATTTGCATTGAAACACATTTCTACTGGGTGTTGTCTGTTTACGGATTCTTGGAAGGGATATGGAAGTTTCAAAAACTTCTATCACAAACATGAAATCGTAAATCATAAAGTTGGGTATGTGTCATCAACAGGTGTAAACACAAACCAGATTGAATCTGCATGAAAACATATCAGACGAACTTTTCGAACACACATAAAAGTTTCAAAACACAATATTCATTTATATGCAAAAAAAGTTGCATATAAATTCAATAAGATACCTAGTTTTGAAACTATAATTTTGTGTTTGATTTAGATACATGTGGAGATAATTTCCTAGATAGGCTTTTCTCAGCATTTATGTGATAAAATTTAAAAATAGTATATAAAGGGATAAAAGCCTATATTTTTTCTAATTTTTTAAATATTAATTTTATAATCAAAAACTTAGTTAAACACTTATGGGACAAGATGTGATAGTGTGAATCTTGTATTCTTATTCTAACACATAATATTCGAAACTTCTTCTTTTTGGAAATTATTATTAATTGTAAAAAAAACTTTAGTATTAGCGATAATTATTGGTTAAAAGCATTTTTTACTATAAATTAATTATAAAATAGATTATTAAAATTATAGTATTTTGACTTTAATAAGAGTAAAAAAACTAATTTTATGAAAAATAAATAAATTTTGTAAAACAAAAAAATAATATGTAAAATATAATTATTAAGTTTAATATAAGTTTTTTACCCATTGCTTTTTTTAAGTAAATGGGTTTATTAATAAAAAAATAAGAGGTAAAGAAGAATGGTAAATGATTTAGTTAATATAAATAAGTTTATAAAAAGTTTAAATACAAATAATATTAATAGTATAGATTTGATGCAACAATATTATTATCATGAAATAAGAGAAAATATAGAAATATATAATGAATTAATTGAAAAATTAGTAAATGAAAAAATATTTTTTTAAAAATTATTACTTTTGGTTTTTGAGATTGAAATAAAAAAATAACAGTTCAACAAGAAGAATTAGAAAATTATAAAATTAATAATGAAGAATTGATAAAAGCGAAAGAATTAGAAAATAAAAAACTAAAAGAAGAAAAAAACTACTATTTTGATTGAAAAAATAAAGAAAAATATGTTTGAAATAACTAGTGTTCTTGAAGAAGTTGACATTTTAGAAGAAGAATTTAAAAAAATGCTCAGTGAAAAAACTAATAATGAACCTGAATGTGAAATTGCAGAGGAAGCAATTGAAGTACTAAGTAAAAAAAAGAAGGTCATTTTGTTCACAAGATAGTGGTTTTGACTAAAATGCAAGTAGCGATAGTGAAGAATCTTCTTATCCAGAAAAATTAAATCTATTTATTAATGATGATGATGTAAGTTCTCAATCAACCAGTATTTTTAGTAAACCAATTTTGCCAAAAATGTAAATAGATAAATGTAGTTATTAAAATTAACAATTATTTTAATAATTAAATATTAATAAATAAATTATTTAAATACTTACATCAGTAAGTGTTTTTAATAAAAAAAACTTATTTATTTAGAAAAAATATGTAACTTAGTAAAAATAAAGAAATTATTATTTTAAAATCTTTTTATCTGTTAAGTATTTTAACTTGACATCATTATGTGAATAAGATATTATTAAAAAGGTTTATTTGCCACAAATTAATAGAAGGAGGTAATTTATGGTTAAATTACGCTTAATACCAACAGGAAAAAGTAAATCAGTGCAACCTAATTACAGAATTGTTGCGATTGATGCACGAACAAAAATTAATGGTAGATATATTGATAAATTAGGTACTTATAATCTAACAAGCAAAGAAAAACAAGTAACTATCGATGAAGTAAAAGCATTAAAATTTTTATCAAATGGTGCTCAACCAACAGAAACTGTTCGTAGTTTATTATCAGCAGAAGGAATTATGACTAAATTTCATAATTTAAGACAAGAGAGAAAAAGTAGCAAACCTAAAAAAATAACAAAAAAAGTTACTGTAAAAAATAAAAAAACTGGTACTACTAATTCTATTAAAAAAGAATAAGCACCTGCTACTTAATATTAAAATATGCTACAAGTGATTAATTAATATGTATGTAACATTGTTAGAACATTTAATTGAACCAATTTTACTTGATAAAATTTGTGAAGTTGAGATTCGCGAATTAGTAGAAAAAAATCACTATGATTTAATATTAATGGTACCAAAATCATTAATATCAGTATTGATTGGTAAAAAAGGAAATACTATTCGTGCATTATCAACAATTATTGAAAGTAAAGCATATTTAGAAAATAATACTATTAAATTAGTAATTAATGAGTTTTAAGATGAAATATTTAGAATTAGGTACTATTGTTAATACTCATGGTCTTATTGGTGAAGTTAAGGTTTTATGTAATTATTATGGTAATAAATTTTCATGAAAAGAAAAAACAACAGTTTATTTAGAAGAAACTAAACAACTAACACCTTTAATTATTTCAAGAGTAAGAAATCATAAGCAGTTTTTATTATTAACATTTGAAAATTATAATACTATTGAGTTAGTAGAAGGTATGAAAAATAAAAATTTAGTTATTAATAATGAAGAAATAATTAATGACAACTTACCTTGATTTTATGAAGATATTCTAAATTATGAAGCATTTGATGCTAATAATAATGCTTTTTTAGGAAAAGTTATTGCTTTCTTAGATAATAATCATCAAGGTTTATGAGAAATAAAAATGACTAATAAAAAAACCTTTTTTATTCCTAATAATAAAGTATTTATTAATAAAATTAATAAAGAAGAACAAAAAGTTTATTTTAATATTATTGTAGGATTAATTAATAATGACTAAAAACCAATTCACAATTATAACTTTATTTCCCAATGCTTTTAATGATTTTATGCAAACATCAATTATCAAACGAGCTATTACTAAAAAACAAATTAGCATTGATATTATTGATATTAGAAGTTTTGCTAATAATAAACACCAACAAGTTGATGCTGCTCCTTATGGTGGTGGCAATGGTATGGTTTTACAAGCAATGCCAGTAATTAATGCTATTAATAGCGTAAAACTTAAATATCCTGAGGCTAAAACAATTTTACTTAGTCCACAAGGTCAACAATGAAATCAACAATTAGCTTATAAATATAGTCAAAAAAATATTAATTATATTTTAGTTTGTGGTCATTACGAAGGTATTGATGAACGCATTATGTCTTATATTGATAAAGAGATTTCAATTGGTGATTATGTATTAACTGGTGGTGAATTACCAGCAATGGTTATTATTGATTGTATTACTAGGTTAATTCCTAATGTTATTCAACATCAATCTCATCTTAATGATTCTTTTAATAATTCATTATTGGATTATCCAACATATACAAGACCAGAAGAATTACTAGGTATGAAAGTTCCAGAGGTTCTAATTGGTGGTCACCATGAAAAGATAGCAGAATATCGTCATCAACAAGCATTAATTAATACTTATAAAAAAAGAATTGATTTATTTAAAAAATATCAATTATCTGCAAAAGATAAAATAATAATTGAAGAATATAAATCTTCACTTAAAAAAAATAAACGAAAGGAAAAATAAAACATGCAAAATGCAATTATTAAATTAGTTAGTGAAAGTCAACTAAATCATAATCTTCCTAATTTTAAATCTGGAGATACAATCCAAGTATTTTCTAAAATTAAAGAAGAAAAAAAAGAACGTATTCAAATGTTTGAAGGGGTAGTTATTGCTCGCAAAGGTTCAGGAATTACGCAAAATGTTATTGTTCGTAAAACTGTTGGTGGTAAAGGTGTCGAAAAAACATTTGCTTTAAATTCACCATTAATTGATAAAATTAATGTTATTCGTAAGGGTAAAGTAAGAAGAGCACGTATTTTCTACTTACGTAAATTAAGCGGTAAAGTTGCTAGAATTAAAGAAATTAAAACAGTAAAACCTGTTAAATAACAATTAAACCACCGTTATTAAAATCAATAGTGGTTTTCTAAATTGATATAAAATAATAATAAAATTTATTAAAGGAGTTAAAAAAATGCCTAATGAAAGTATCCATAATCAAATTCATTGATTCCCTGGTCATATGATGAAAGCCATTAAAGCAATTGAAACTAAGTTACCAATTATTGATGTTGCAATTGAAGTTTTAGATGCACGAGCACCATTAGCAACAAAAAGTACTTTATTAGATCGTTTATTAGAGAAAAAAATAAGAATTATTGTTCTTAACAAAGTTGATTTAGCAGATGATAATTTTACTAAAGAATGAGTTAATTTTTTTGAAAGTCAAGGTTTTTCTGTTTTATTGGCAAAATCATTAACTACAAAAATGAAACCGCAGTTATTAAATTTAATTACTAAATTAATGGAGCCACAAATGGAAAAACAATTGGCAAAAGGTATTGTTAATCCAAAAATTAAGGTATTAATTATGGGATTAACAAATACGGGTAAGTCAACATTTATAAATAATTTATTACAACGTAAAGTGACACAAACTGCTAATATACCTGGTGTTACTAGAGGTCAACAATGAATTAAATTAAATCCAACGATTGATTTGTTAGATAGTCCTGGTATTTTACCACCAAAAATGAATGATCAAAAAGTAGTAATGATTTTAGCTTTAATTAAAGCAATTCCTGTTAAACATTTATTTTTAGAAGAAATGGCTAATTTTGCTTTAACCTTTTTACTTGAGAATTATTATGAAAGATTAGTAAAATATTATAATATTAATTTTGAAATTAAAAATATTAATGATGAAACATTATTTATTTATTTTAAGAAATTAGCACAAAAATATCATTTAAAATTGGCTAATGATGAAGATAATACTCATCGTGCCATGAATTTATTTATTAATGATTTACAAGTAGGGAAATTAGGATTAATTTCATTTGAAATACCACCTAAGATTTTAAAACATGAAAAGTAGTTTACGATACGAAATTGATAATTATTCATCAGGAACATTAATTGCTGGTTTTGATGAAGTGGGAAGGGGAACTATTGCAGGACTAATTGTTGTTGCAAGCGTTATTCTAAAACCAATCTTTAATCATCCTTTAATTAAAGATTCAAAACAATTATCAGCAAAACAACGAATAGCAATGTATCAAATTATAATTGATAATGCACTAACAGTTGCTGTTAGTATTAAAAGTCATCAATTTGTTAATATTCATAATCCTAAGCAGACTAGTATTTTAGCAATGATAGAAGCATTTAATAAATTAAAAATAGTACCTGATGTGTGTTTAGTTGATTTTGAAAAACCGCAATTTCCTAATTTTCTAGGAAAAGTTGAAGCAATAGTTAAAGGTGATCAAAAATCACTTAATATTGCTAGCGCTTCGATTATTGCTAAAGTAGTAAGAGATAAAATTATGATTGATTATGATACTAAATATCCTAATTATGAGTTTAAAAATCATAAAGGGTATTATACAAAAAATCATCAGATAGCATTACAAAATTATGGTATTTGTGATATTCATTGTATTAGTTGTGCGCCCGTTAAAAAATATAGTGGATTTATATAATAGAGAAACTTTTATTATTACAATTATTTACTGGTAATAAATTATTATCTAATTTATTTATATCTGTTGCTAATAATTTATTATTTTGAATATTAAAAACTTCTTTAATTGATTTAGTTCCTTGATTTATTAAAATATTTTTAAATGATTGAAGTCCATATTTTTGTAAATTCTTTTCTAATTGACTTGTAGGTGTTTTAATATTATAGGCAACTTCTAAATAAAAGAATCTTTTTTGAAAATCATGGTCAAAATCTTGATATTTTTTATAGATTTTTTCTATTTTATTTATTATATTTTTATTTAATATTTTTTGAAAGGCATTATTAACAATAATGCCTTTGCTAATATTTTCTAATAAATAGTGTAGTGGAAATAATTCAGTAGAATAACTAGTAACGTTTTTATATGGTAATAATAAGTCATTGATTATTTCTTTTTTAATATTGTATTTTTGTCTAATTTTATTAGAAGTTTTAATTATATTTATTTTAAAACAAAATTTATTATCTTTATTATCAATTACTAACATAGTTGAAAATATTTCTTTATATATTTTTTTTAACATTTTATTTTTCCTTTTTTATTTGGATATTTAATTTAATAAAAATCCTAATATAGAAAAATAGCTATATTAGGTATATACATTTATTAAATTAAAATAATTATGGAAATTATCAATTGTAAAACTTTATTGTAAAGCAACATTAAAGAATAAGTTACAAAAATGTAAAACATTAGAGAGAGAAAAAATAGTGGTAGATGGCAAAATTAAAAATTTTAATGTTAGATTACAAATTACTAAAGATTTTATCAAAAAACTGTCTTTAATGACAGAACAAGAACAATTTTTAATGCAATCAAGAATTGTAAAAGAAAATGAAAATAAATTTCATTTATTGATAATTGATAAATATTTAAAAAGTAATCAATTAGGTTTAAATTCTTCAATGATGATGACAACGAAAGATTATAAGTTTACCATGAATAGCAATTCTGGAATGGCAACCTTTTTTAGGACTGTTTTTTGGTAGACATTTGTGCTTGGTGTTTTATGGGAGTTAAGTAGTTTAGAGTGCTGTGGATTCTTATGTTGTTGTATCAATTGATATAAGCAAATAATTCTAATTTTAATTGGATTAATGATGTAAAATTTTTATCATTATTAAACTTTGTTTTGAAAGTTTTGAAAGTTGCTTCAGCAACAGCCTTATCATAATGACAACCTTTTTTGCTTAAAGAGCGGGTAATATTGAAGGCTAATAAAAGTTTATCAATAGTTTTATTATTAAATTCATTACCGCGATCGCTATGAAATATTTGAATATTTTTTAAACAACGATTTGAGCACATAAATGCTTGATATAATAATGATGCATCTTTTTTAGTACCTACACTATGTCCAATAATTTCGCGATTGTAAAGGTCGATTAATAAGCAAATATAGTTTCATTTACCATTAACTTGAACATAAGTTAAATCACTAACAATAACTTCATTTTTAAGCCTATTATTAAAGTCTCTATTAACAAGATTAGTAATTTGACTATCATTGACTTTATTATGATAATTTTTGTATGATAATTTAGTGTATTTTGATATTAAATTATGTTTATTCATAATTTTTTTAATTTTTCGTCTTGATAAATTAATTTTTTTTCTTTTAGAACAACTTTTAATCTTCTTGTTCCATAAGCTTCTTTATTTTCTTTAAAAGCACTAATAACAGCTTCATCATACATTATTTTGAATTTTATCTTCTTTTTTCTTTAAATTAAAATAATATGTTGATTTAGATATTTTTAAAAAACGACACATTGTACGAATTTTATATTTAACTTTATTTTTAGTAATAATTTCTATTTTCTGCCTATTATTAGTGCTGCTTGCTTTAAAATATCATTTTCTATTCGTAATTGTTTTAATTCTTTTCTTAATTTAATTAATTCATTTTCTTCAACAGAACGGTTATATTTAGTTTTAAAACTGCCTGAATTAGTAAATTGCTTAATTCAATTATAAGTAGCTGCTCTTGTAACATTGTACTCTTTAGCAAGACAAGACACTGACTTACCAATTTGATATAAAGTTACTATTTGTTTTTTAAATTCATCTGAATATGAGTTAATATTGGCCATAATTATAATTTCTTTCTTTTAACTAATTTGTTCACTTGTTTACGTAATTAGTGTCCAATAAAGTGTAACCCATCCAAAATGTTTATTTGGTAAATAATTATGTGATTTAAGTTTGCTAAATTATTTTTTGTTGTAAATACTTCTGTTCAAGCACCTACTAGTTTAATTGCTTCAAATGACCCTAATGTTGTTAATTATGATATTAAAAAAGAAATAATTAAACACGTTAAGTATAATGATTTTAATGATTGAGCAACTATTCCATGAAATTCTGCTTATTTTGATGTTGACCAACCGGATTTAAAATTAGTTAGTGGCGAAATTATAGGTGGTTTAGATAATGATTTGTATGTTGAATATCAAAGTTATGTTGTAGGTGTTAAAAAGATAACACTTAATACTGGAACTGGTGTTTATTCTTTTTGGAGATATCAGTTAGATGATATTTCTCGTATTATGTTTAATCATAATTTTGTTCAATATGGTAAAAAAATCGACTTCTTATTCATAACTTAAATCATTGAGTTAAACCTTTAAATTTACGTTTTGAATTAAATTTTGAAATTGATAAACCTTTAAGTTTTTATATTCAAGGTTTTATGTTTTATTTTAATTATGAGGCTTTTTCTACATTTACTGGTGATTTTGCTTTTAGTTTTTTAGATTATGTTGGTGATACAAAATATGTTTTTAAAGGAACAATTGGTAATGGTGTTTATATGCAAGATTTGTATAATTTTGTTACTATGCCAGTTCGTGTTCCAAATTTAAGACATTTAACTGTATTTTTTGATATTCATGGAACTACAAATTTAACTATTCCGCCGGAGGTTTCATTTGGTCAGATTAATATTTTTTTCAAGCGACAAAGTAACACCAGTACTGCCAAATAGTTCTTTTAACCCTGATTATGAGCGTGTTAGTTGATATGATGTTTTTGGACATTTACGTAATGCTTTTAGATGAGTACTTTATGGAGTTGTTGGTAAAGTTTTACCAGTTGAACCATTAAGATAGTTTTTTACTAAACTTCATGGATTATTGAGACGTATTTTTGATGATACTATTAGTTCTGTTTTAAATGTTGATTTTACTAGTGGTTTAGAACAAGTTTTAACATTGTGAGTATTTTTAAAAGCAGTTGGATTTTTAGTTGGTTAGGAGTTGAAATAATGCCTTGATATGGTTATTTACTTTTAGGATTTTTATTATTAATAATACTTTATCCATTTTTAATAACTAGAAAAAATATAAAGATATTACAACGTGTAGGTAGTTATATTATTTCAGCAGCACCAAGTACTGGTAAATCTGCTCTTGCTTGTTGTTTAGCGCAAAAACATAAGGGTAAAGTAGTTAGTACTATTCCTATTAAAGTACGTAATGAATATAGTTATCGTTCTTCTTATGATGATGTTTTTAAATTTAATCAATTAAATAGTAATTATGCTTTTAAAGAGTGCGATATGGTTGTTTTAGATGAGTTAGGTTTGAAAATTAATAGTAATGATTTGTCACCCGAATTTAAAGGAACACAAGAAAGTTTGGGAATGTTTTGTAAATTAATAGGTCATAATTTTAATGACATTATGTATATGATTGAACAACACCCCGATAGAATACCACAACAAGCACGTGAAAAAGTAGAATATATTGTGCAAGTTAAAAGAATGCGTATTTTGATATTTTTAGTTAAGTTTAAACTAAATATTTATACTAATGTTGATGATTATAATAAAGTTGTATTATCTAAAAGACAAACTAAAAAAATAATTAAACGTGGTGGATTACCACCTAGTTATAGTGGTGAAACTATGACTTTTAGTTTATGATTTCCTAAATCCTATTTACAAAAATATAATAGTCGTGCTTTAAATTATATTCATTCGTTGAAAAGTGAATTAAGTAGCGTTAAAGACTATGAACAGTCACAAGCATTAGATTTTACTGTTGATGATATTAGAGCAGTAGGATTAGATAAGTTGGATAATATATTACAAACTGAAAAGAAAGAAACTGAAAATATTGTATGCCGTACTTGTTATTATAGAAATAAACATTCTAAGAAAAATAAGAAAAATGTTAAAATAGAATAAACCTATATTATTCGTCAGTGCCAACCAGAACCTTGGTTGGTTGGCCGCGGGGTTTAGCCCCTCTGGGGTGAGTTGCAGAGCAACGAGGGTCAAAGCCCCTATTACTTGATTTATAATTTAAATATAGTCAGGGGAATTATAATGACAAAGAAATTCGGTTATAATTTACTAGCATTTGTATATTTTTCAAATCAACGTCTCGGTACTGCTAAATTAGTTTTGAAAAAAAGTACATGTAAACGTATTATTAAAATTTACAAGAAAAATAAAAATTTACAAATAAGTGATAAAGTAAGATTATTATCTAATTTTTTAAGTAGTAATATTGTTTCTAAAGTTTCAGCTTTAGCAGAAGAATCCTCAATGCAATATACTTTGATTGATGAAATAGTTTTTGTTATTCTTGAACGATGAGAACTATTTTTACAATGAAGTAAAAAAATAACAAATGCTCTTATTATTACTATTAATAAAAATCTAGAATTTAGCGCTGATTGAGTAGGTAATGATAATATTTTTGCAGAGTTAATAACTGAATATACTATTAATTATAAAGAATTAGGATGAATACCATTATTTTTAATAAGGGCGTATCAAGTTAATGGTTAGATTTAATAAGAACTTAAATGAGAGATAACACTCTCATTTTTTAATTGTTAAACAATTATAATTAATTATTTTATTAAACCAGCACTTTATTAAAGTAATTAATTATTACATAACTAAATAAAAAAAATTATTTAGGCTATTGTGCTGGAATTAACCAATAGTAATTTTTGTGTTGCTCTTTTAAAATTTCAGAAATTTTGGTTCCCTTCCCCTAGAACCCCTACCCTCCAAGGCTTTGCTACTTACAGTAGCATAAGCCTTACGTATAGTAGATAAGTAGTTAGTAGTATATAAGCCTTTTTTATCACTGTAAGTGATAAGGCTTTATACATAAAAAGGATACGTAATGATTAATGTTAATTTAGATATTAAAAATAAAATTAAAGAAAAAACTAAAGGTATGTTATTAGAAATTGGTGAATATGAAACATGATTTCCTATTAAAGATACTATTATTGATGAAAAAAATAAAAAAATAGCATTAAAAATAATTGAAGATTTTTATTATAAATTAGGTAAAAAATCAATTACAAAAGATATTGAAAGTGTTAAAGGTAGTAATATTTTAAAATATATTAAAAATATTCCAAATATTACTAGAAATGAAAATGAATTAATATCTTGTGAATTTTATGAACAATATAATGGTTATTATATTTTTAAAAATGATAAAAATCAAGAATGTTTTAAATATAACATTACATGAAAACAAGGCATGAAAAGTTTTAAAATAAATAATCCATATAACGATAATGATTTAGCAATAAATTATATAGTTACACCAATGAAAGATATATCAACTCATAATAATAAAATATTTTATTTAAAGTATTAAAGGAAATTAATATGTTATTAAATGTTGAAAAAATAGAATTAATTAAAAATTTATGTAATGAAAAATTACTTAAAAATCAAAAATATATTGAAATAGATGAAATATTAAAAATTATAGAAAGGGATTAATAATTATGGAATGTAGAGAATATAGAATTAAAGGTTCATGTGATATTTGTCATAAAAATTCATCATATGGAAATAGAACTTGTAATAAATGTTTTTATAAATTAATTGGTGAAAATAATGAAATGTAATATTCATAATGAAAAATATATATGATTTAGTGAATTAGAAAATACATATTATTGTAATAAATGCATAAATATGGATGGTTTACACTTTATTAGACACTAATTACGTAGACAAGTGAACAAATTAGTTAAAAGAAAGGAATTATAATTATGTCCAATATTAACTCATATTCAGATGAATTTAAAAAATAAAAAGGAGCTTTATATCAAAGTGGTAAGTCAGTGTCTTGTCTTGCTAAATAGTACAATGTTACAAGAGCAGCTACTTATAATTGAATTAAGCAATTTACTAATTCAGGCAGTTTTAAAACCAAAGATAACCGTTCTATTGAAGAAAATGAATTAATTAAATTAAGAAAAGAATTAAGACAATTAAGAATGGAAAATGATATTTTAAAGTAAGCAGCACTAATAATAGGCAGAAAATAGAAATTATTACTAAAAATAAAGTTAAATATAAAATTCGTACAATGTCTCGTTTTTTAAAAATATCTAAATCAACATATTATTTTAATTTCAAGAAAAAAGAAGATAAAATTCAAAATAATATGTATGATGAAGCTGTTATTAGTGCTTTTAAAGAAAATAAAGAAGCTTATGGAACAAGAAGATTAAAAGTTGTTCTAAAAGAAAAGAAAATTAATTTATCAAGACGAAAAATTAAAAAAATTAGGAATAAACATAATTTAATATCAAAATACACTAAATTATCATACAAAAATTATCATAATAAAGTCAATGATAGTCAAATTACTAATCTTGTTAATAGAGACTTTAATAATAAGCTGGTAATGTTTAGTAATCTGTGTAACTTACAAAAATAACTATGTTTAATTAATTCTAGTAAATAAAATTAAATAACTAGAAAGAGTGAGTTACGTATGTCTAAAAAACAAAATATTAATAATAATTATCCAATATCAAAAGCAGTAGATTTATTATTAGAAAATACTGAGGATTTAACAACCGTATTTAAAGAGGGAGGTTTATATAAAGAATTAACAAAAAGATTAGTTGAAAAAATGTTGAATTCTGAAATGCAAAATTATTTAGGATATGAAAAAAATCAACATAATAATAGTGATAATGCTCGCAATGGTATAAATTCAAAAAAATTAATAACCCAACAAGGTAAAATTGATATTAATGTACCACGAGATCGTAATAGTAATTTTGAGCCAGTAATAGTTGCAAAAAGACAAAGAAGATTTGATGGTTTTGATCAACAAGTTCTTTCATTATATGTCAAAGGCATGACTTTATCATATATTAGAATGCAGTTACAAGAGTTATATCATGGTGCTGATATTAGTGAAAGTGTTATTAGTCAAATTACTGATGATGTTATTGATGATGTTAAAGCATGACAAAATCGGCCATTAGAAAGTGTTTATCCGATTGTTTATTTTGATTGTATAGTAGTTAAAGTACAACAAGATAAACGCATTATTAACAAATCAGTTTATATAGCACTAGGAGTTGATTTAGAAGGTAAAAAAGATTTTTTAGGTTTATGAATTAGTGAAAATGAAGGTTCTAAGTTTTGATTATCTAATTTCACAGAAATGAAAAATCGAGGCTTAAATGATATTCTTATTGCTTGTAGTGACAATTTAACAGGAATGTCAGAAGCAATACAATCAGTTTATCCTAAAACCGAACATCAATTATGCATAGTTCATCAAATTAGAAATAGTTTAAAATATGTTTCATACAAACATAAAAAATCACTAGTTACAGATTTAAAACCAATTTATAGTGCATGTAGTGAAGAAGAAGCAATGCAAGTTTTAGAAACTTTTGAAAGTAAATGAAATAAACAATATCCTCAAATTGCTAAATCGTGATATAAAAATTGAGATAATTTAATGGTTTTTATTAGTTATCCTGCAGAAATCAAAAGAGTGATTTATACAACAAATGCTATTGAATCTGTTAATAGTCAATTACGAAAAGTTATTATAAATAAAAAAGTTTTTCCAAATGATATGGCAGTTTTCAAAATATTTTACTTAGCAATTGAAAATATAACAAAAAAATAAACAACGCCCATTCAAAATTGAAATACAGCAATTGCTCATTTTATGATAAAATTTGAAGGCAGAATTAATCTGAACTAGTAACTTTGTAAAACAAAGATACACAGATTATTAAAAATCCTCAATAAGCTTAAAAATGAAGTTATTGTTAGTGATTTAACTTATTTTCAAGTTAATGGTAAATGAAACTATATTTGCTTATTAATCGACATGTACAATCGCTAAATTATGAGACATAGTGTACGGTACTAAAAAAGATGCATCATTAGTATATCAAGCATTTATGTGCTCAAATCGTTGTTTAAAAAATATTCAAATATTTCATAGCGATCGCGGTAATGAATTTAATAATAAAACTATTGATAAACTTTTATTAGCCTTCAATATTACCCACTCTTTAAACAAAAAAGGTTGTCCTTATGATAAGGCTGTTGCTGAAGCAACTTTCAAAACTTTCAAAACAGAATTTATTAATGATAAAAATTTTACATCATTAATCCAATTAAAATTAGAATTATTTGATTGTATCAATTGATACAACAACATAAGAATCCACAGCACTCTAAACTACTTAACCCCCATAAAACACCAAGCACACTTCTTTTCATTGTGGAATACTTGGAATTGGTTGTATTTTATTATCAACATATCTTTTATTTACAGCATCTTGTGGTTGTGTAGGGTCTCCTATATCAACAATTCTAGTATTATTTGAAGTAATAATTCTTTTTTCTTTAGGTTGAATAATATTAGGAGAATTAGGGTCTATTATTCATAATGATTCACCACTACCACCATTATCACTAATAATATCATCATCAATAGTAATATTTTTACCTGCTGTTAATTTATTTTGTTTAATAGTATCTAAATATCCACATTCTTCATCTATTTTTCTATCAACATATTCTTTAGTACTAGCATCACTTAAAAATGTAGGAGTTCCAACATCAATTATTCTTTTACCATTAACATCAATACCTTTATCATCTTTTGGTTTAATAAAATTAGGATTATCTTTATCAACTTCTCACAATGAATTATCAATATCTGTTTTAATACGAGTAGTATCAATATTAACTATTGGTCTTAATAAATTTTGTGGATGACTAATAGTAATTTTAGTTCTAAAATCTAATGATTTTATATTATTATATGGTATATATGCATTTAATAGACTATCTTCACTATAATTTGAAATAAAATAAGGAAATTATCCCCACATGTACTAGTGTGGAGGAAAAAATGAATTGAAATGAATTCAATAGCATATTTCAAAATGAAAACGATTGTTTGAAATATATAGCGAAGTTGAAAGTAATGAAATGTATCAGGTGTGCTTCTTCTAGTTTGAATGTTTCTGATTTAAGAAGAATACTAAATGTTTGAAATGTCATCAAACATTTAGTATTCTTCATGACACCATTTTTCACAAGTCACAAACACCTTTGACATCTTGGTTTTATTTCATCTAAAGATGAATAAACACAAAGCATGGTATACCATCAACAGATGTTGCAAGGGAATTGGGTGTGACATATAAAACAGTTTGAAGAATGGGTCATGAAATCAGAACTAGAATTTGGAATCAAGATGCAGGGTTCATTAATGATGGCACAGCACAGATGGATGAAATGTATCTTTCACATGTAGTTTTTAAAAAACAAGGAAGATCATTGCTGAATAAAACCTTGATTGTTGGATTTTATGAGAAAACCAGCAACAAACTAATTGTGAAAGTATGTGAAAAAAGTAGATGAGAAAAACCTTTTATGATTTGCATTGAAACACATTTCTACTGGGTGTTGTCTATTTACGGATTATTGGAAGGGATATGGAAGTTTCAAAAACTTCTATCACAAAAATGAAATCGTAAATCATGAATTTGGGTATGTGTCATCAACAAGTGTAAACACAAACCAGATTGAATCTGCATGAAAACACATCCGACGAACTTTTCGAACACACATAAAAGTTTCAAAACACAATATTCATTTATATGCAAAAGAAGCTGCATATAAATTCAATAAGATACCTAGTTTTGAAACTATAATTTTGTGTTTGATTTAGATACATGTGGGGATAATTTCCTAGATAGGCTTTTATCTACATTTATGTGATAAAATTTAAAAATAGTACATAAAGGGATAAAAGCCTAAATTTATTAAATCAATTATTTTTTTGTGATTCTATACCTTTTAAATTAAAACCTTTAATATTTGGATATTCTTTAATTTTTCTTAAACAATTAAATACTTCTGGAGGTATAAAATATGGGTCATCTGGATTAGTTTCACTATAAGTTAAACAACCTTGACTAATTGAACATTGACCACGTAAATAATCTACATCTTTAGTTAATAAAAATCTAGCATAATGAGTAGTTGCTGTTTGAATATTATCAGTAAAATCAGTTGGTGTTATTTCTGGTCATTTTTTTGAAATATTAAAACCACTTAAATAATCAACATTACTACTTGCTACAGATATTGCAAATCAAATTTCATTATCTGGAGCAATAACTTTATCAAATAATAATTCATTAAAATATTTAGATAATTTAAATTATTCAACTGTTATAAATAAAATTGGGTCTTTAATAGCCATAATAATTTACTCATTAATGTAAAATAAAGGGTATTTAAACCCTTTAAATTTTAAATTTAGTTGCTTTTTGTTTATCTTTTTCAGTTAATTCTTTCTTTTTAGATTTTTGTAATAAAACAAAATTATCTACTTGTTCTTTATCTACATTAAAACTATCAAGTAATTTTGCAGTTGATGTAGTTTCTAATTGTAAATGAGTATTTAATTGTTTGATATTTGCTGTAATAAATTCTAATTCTTTATTACGTTTTAATTCTTTTGATAAATTAGATTGTTTTGATTTTTTAATTGATTTTCCGAATAATAGAAATGCTAAAGTAATACATATTCCACTAGCAACTGCTCCTCCTATTACTGCTGATATTAATTCTATTGAAAAATTCATTTTTTATTCCTCCAATTGTATTTTATTTGAATGTTGTTTACATAAATGACATTCTTTTTTATGTTTTTTAATTTCTTTATATTGATATATTAAATAAGGACTTGTAATAATAATTGGTATTGTTATTAATATATATTTAATTAATTTTCCATAATTACCTAATTTAGTAATAATATTTAATCCAATATGACTAAATATAGGAAATAAAGTTAATATTAAATGGTCTGGTCAAGTAAAATTATATTGATTAGTATAATTACCTATTCACATTTCTATTGGTATTTTAGGTATTAATCAAGGTGTTATTGTAAAAAATAATGTTATTAACATACCAATAATATGAATAGTTATTTTTAAAATATTTGATATTAAAATTTTTATTTTATCTATATGAGTACTATTTTTATTAAATCAAATTTTATTTAATCTTTTATATTCTTTATTATCTTTACTTAATGGATTAATAGTATTTCATATACCAATTGGTTTAATTGGTGTATCTAATTCAATAATAATTACCACCTACTTTCATGTTTTATAAAAATTAGAATTTCTTTTAATTTTTATATATTTATTTGTATGTAAAGATTTTTTTAATAATTGTTTTCTTTCATATCTTCATTGATTACTTCCTATTTCATTTTTAGATAAAGTTTTATATTCTTTTAATTTAAAAAAATCCCTTTTCTAATCTATTAATAAAATTCATAGTTTTTTGTACATTAATATTATTTGGATAAATTACACTAGTATCTTGTGAACCATAATATTTACCTTTTTTTTGCTAATTCACTTTTAACATATTTTCTTAATTCACTTGGTAATCATTTTCTATTTCAAAATTTTCAAAATATAGTTCCAGCACCAGTACCATTTTTGCCTTTTGCTTGTGTCATTAATATTCATATTTCTTGTGGAAATGCTGGATAAGTATAAGGACCATATCATATTTGTTTTTTATCATTATCACTTTGAAATAATGTTGTTAAAGTTCCGATTTTTAAATTTTTATTATCAACAATAAATCTTCCTTTTTTAAATCATGAACTTGATAATACTTCTCATGCATTATCTGGTATTTCTTCTTCATTTTCTTTAAATAAATTATTAAATTTATTTACATAATTTTTAACTGTTCTAATTTCTGAAGCAAAACGATATATTTGATTGAAAAATGAATAAGGTTGATGTATTTCATTTTCATTAACATTTTCACTATCAAATATTGCTTTTAATGATTGATTTTTATAATAATTTTTTAAAGCATTTATTAATGCTAATTTAATATCATTACTTGCTAATGCATAATATATTCATTCAATAATTAAAGGAAGCATTATAAACTCATATGATTATAATCTCAAGTTAATGAACCATTATCATCATTTAATGGTACTTCGCTCATATTATCACTACCATATTGACTATTTGTTTCACTATTAATTGAAAATATATTATCATTGATTAACTGTGCTGTTTCATTTGTAAAACTTGTTTCTTGCATTTCTAAATAAATTTTTTTTCCATAGGTAATAAATTATGAATAATTTCACTTGCACCAGCAACAATAGTTGGAATGGCATAAGCATTATTAAAATCATTATTAATACCCATAGCAACTCCAGAAGATATTAAACAACCACCAGTTGCCATATTTGCTATTTTACGTATAGTTTCAAATATATTTGGGATTAATTCAGTTAATCTACTAATAAGATTTGAAATACCATAAGCATTTAATGAAATATATGTATCTCAATCCATTAAATGATTATCAGTAGTATTAGTAGTACTTAATAATAAATCTGGTGGAAATGGGTCAACAGTAGTAGTTGCTATTGGATTTTATGTTGGATTGGGATTAATAGAAGAGTTAGTAAATTTACTATAATTTGCTAAACCAATTGTTCCTAAACCTAATAATATTTTTTTAGAACTATTAATTAATTTAGTTTTAGTATTTGGTCTTTGATTTAAATTTCATATATCTAAACCTAATTTTTTACCAAATAATAAACTATTAATTGAACCTAATACTGGATTTGCAATTACTTGCCCATAATAAGCACTTGTACCTATCATTGCACAAATTGGACTTATACCAGTTCTAATTAATTTAGTTAAAGTATAGTTACTCAATTGTGTAGTCTCAGAATTTTGTTGTGGCATATTTATTTTCTCCTTTTAATAATTGATTAGTTTTTTTAATTTGAATTCTAACTGTTCCTTGACAATTTTTATTATTACCAACACATATTGCATAACTATCATGTACATCACTTACTATAAAATAATCATTTCTTAATTTAGGATATTCATCTAATAAAATTGCTCTAATATCATTACTTGTGGTTAAATCTTCTGGTTTAGCAGAATAAATAGTAATATGTGCTTTTTCATTAAAATATTTATAAATATATTCCATAATTATTTTTTAGTAAATTATAATTTTACTGTTCCATAATAATCTTTATTATTACCAGAAATAATAGCACTTGTTGATGTAATATTACTAAATGTTACTTTACCTTTTTCATAACCATTATTACCAATATTTAATATTACAGTTTCTAATTCATCATTAGTAGGAGTAGTTACTGCCATAGTAATTTTTCCTAAATTTTTATGGAAATTATCCCCACATGTACTAGTGTGGAGGAAAAAATGAATTGAAATAAATTCAATAGCATATTTCAAAATGAAAACGATTGTTTGAAATATATAGCGAAGTTGAAAGTAATGAAATGTATCAGGTGTGCTTCTTCTATTTTTAATGTTTCTGATTTGAGAAGAATAAGATGTTTGAAATGTCATCAAACATTTAGTATTCTTCATGACACCATTTTTCACAAGTCACAAACACCTTTGACATCTTGGTTTTATCTCATCTTTAGATGAATAAACACAAAGCATGGTATACTATCAACAGATGTTGCAAGGGAATTGGGTGTGACATATAAAACAACTTGAAGAATGGGTCATGAAATCAGAACTAGAATTTGGAATCAAGATGCAGGGTTCATTGATGATGGCACAGCACAGATGGATGAAATGTATCTTTCACATGTAGGTTTTAAAAAACAAGGAAGATCCTTGTTGAATAAAACCTTGATTGTTGGAGTTTATGAGAAAACCAGCAACAAACTAATTGTGAAAGTATTGAAAAAAGCAGATGAGAAAAACCTTTTATGATTTGCATTGAAACACATTTCTACTGGGTGTTGTCTATTTACGGATTATTGGAAGGGATATGGAAGTTTCAAAAACTTCTATCACAAACATGAAATCGTAAATCATGAAGTTGGGTATGTGTCATCAACAGGTGTAAACACAAACCAGATTGAATCTGCATGAAAACACATCCGACGAACTTTCCGAACACACATAAAAGTTTCAAAACACAATATTAATTTATATGCAAAAGAAGCTGCATATAAATTCAATAAGATACCTAGTTTTGAAACTATAATTTTGTGTTTGATTTAGATACATGTGGGGATAATTTCCTAGATATGATTTTATCTCCATTTATGTGACAAAATTTAAAAATAGTACATAAAGGGATAAAAGCCTATATTTATTCTAAAAGTAGTTTAGTATTTATTGGTGATGGTGCGCCTTGAATTAAAACTACTGCTAAAAATGAAAATATTCCTTATGTAATTGATAGACATCATGCATTTAAAGCACTTAAAAAAGGATTTATTTTTAATAGAAAAGTAGATAATAAAAAATTAACAAATGCATATGATTTATTTGTTAATGGTGAATATTATCAATTATTAGATTTTTTAAAAGAAAATAAAGTTGATGAGCAAATATATAAATATTTTAAAAATAATAAAGAAGGAGTTATAAATCAAAAAGAAAATTGAAATCAAGGAGTTTGTGCTGAAAGCGATGTATCACATTTAGTTAAATCTTTAAAAAAATATGGTGCTAAAATTTATAATGATAAAGTACTTGATAATATGCTTATTATTAATTCAGCAAGAATTAATAAATTAAATCTTTTACTTTAATATTTTAAAAACTTAATAAATCTAAACCTAAATAGTTAGGAATTTTTACTTTAGATGAATTAAAATAATATTCTAAAATACTTGATTATATCTATAAAAAGGTATATAATATAAAAAAAATTAATAATCTAAAGTTGTCTTTTATTTAAATAAAATTAAATTATAACTATTAACTTTACTCACCCTAAATTGAGATATCTCAATATTTAAGGAATGAACAAATATTTTGTTATCTTTCTTTAGAACCAAATTCTGATAAAATTTTAAATTATGCTTTTGAACAATTGGCATTTTTAATTTTTAATAATAAAAAATATGTTAATGATGCTTTTCTTAATTTTAAAGTAGGTGTTTTTTTAGAATTTGAAGCAGTAGTGCATGAACAATTTCAATTAAAACAAATCTCAGCAATGAAAATTAATAGCGAAGAATTAAAATAATATATATTATTTTGAAGTAAAAATTAAGGTAATACTAGACTAGTTATTACCTTAATTAATATATTTTAGAAAAGTTGAATAATGATTTTATGCTAATCATATCATTATTATTTTACTATTGAGTGTTTATTCTTATTATTGTTGTTGACTTTAAAGAAATAGTTTCTTGGTTTTTTACTAAAGCAATAGAAAGTGTTAGTTCATCTCCGTCTGTTAAATGATTTGGACGAGGGAATGCTCCTCATCTTTCAAAACTTATAACATTAAATTTTGCTTTTCAACCAACTAATTGTTCAAAGTTATTAAATTTAATAGCTTTTTCAGTTCTGCTTTTGCTTATTAATGGTAATTCTGTTTTATCTTTTAATCATTTATTAACAGTTTCTTCTAATTTATAACCCGCTTGGAAATGCTCAATAGAACTTCCTTCATAAACAAATTCATTATAACTTAACTTAGCAGGACTATCACTTGCAAAAATATTAAATAAAGCATCAGTTCCAGTCATAACTTTTACTGTATATTTATCCCCTAAATTTGTTTTACCATCTTCTTTAAAGAATTGTAAATTATATGTTCCATCACCAACTACAAGTTTTTCATCATCATTTGGTTCTACAAATTTACTAGTAGAAACTTTTATATTAGATATTTTATTTTTAATTTTAGCAACTTCCGCTGCATCAAAAGTACCATCTTCAGGTGTTGTTCCTGATGTTAATTTCTGTTGTAAAACAGATTTTAAAAAATAGAAACTGTCTTTATCTTTAGCTTTGGCTTGACCAGTAGTTACCTCATTTTTTAATAATTTAGTAACCAAAATATAGGAGTTATCAATTCAGAAAAAGGATGTATCTTTTTCTCAATCAAGTCTAATAGTTTTTAAACCGTTTCCTTCATCATTTGTTAAACCTAAATTTATTGATACTTGATCTAGTAATATTTTTAGCTGATCTTCTTTGTTGTTAACACAAGCTATAACAGTAGTTACTGGTACTGTTGTTATGACACTAGCACCTAATAACTTTAATAATGTTCTCATATTCCTCATTTTTTTCTTAACCTCCTCAGTTAAATCTAGAATAGATGTGAGAAATTATCTTCAATAATCTTATGTAAAACATATTATTTTAAATAACTCACTAACACTATTATAATACATAAAAAAAATTGGCTTTTATCCCTTTATGTACTATTTTTAAATTTTATCACATAAATGGAGATAAAAGCCTATCTAGGAAATTATCACCACATGTATCTAAATCAAACACAAAATTATAGTTTCAAAACTAGGTATCTTATTGAATTTATATGCAGCTTCTTTTGCATATAAATGAATATTGTGTTTTGAAACTTTTATGTGTGTTCGGAAAGTTCGTCGGATGTTTTTTCATGCAGATTCAATCTGGTTTGTGTTTACACCTGTTGATGACACATACCCAACTTCATGATTTACGATTTCATGTTTGTGATAGAAGTTTTTAAAACTTCCATATCTCTTCCAAGAATCCGTAAATAGACAACACCCAGTAGAAATGTGTTTCAATGCAAATCATAAAAGGTTTTTCTCATCTGCTTTTTTCAATACTTTCACAATTAGTTTGTTGCTGGTTTTCTCATAAACTCCAACAATCAAGGTTTTAAAAAACAAGGATCTTCCTTGTTTTTTAAAACCTACATGTGAAAGATACATTTCATCTATCTGTGCTGTGCCATCATCAATGAACCCTGCATCTTGATTCCAAATTCTAGTTCTGATTTCATGACCCATTCTTCAAACTGTTTTATATGTCACACCCAATTCCCTTGCAACATCTGTTGACGGTATACCATGCTTTGTGTTTATTCATCTAAAGATGAGATAAAACCAAGATGTCAAAGGTGTTTGTGACTTGTGAAAAATGGTGTCATGAAGAATACTAAATGTTTGATGACATTTCAAACATCTCATTCTTCTCAAATCAGAAACATTCAAACTAGAAGAAGCACACCTGATACATTTCATTACTTTCAACTTCGCTATATATTTCAAACAATCGTTTTCATTTTGAAATATGCTATTGAATTCATTTCAATTCATTTTTTCCTCCACACTAGTACATGTGGGGATAATTTCCAAAAAATTTTATGGTTTTTTACACATTTAAGAGTTTATTTGTAAATTATTAATAGTAAAATTAAATAAAAAAAACACTTATAATTTTAATTTTTAATATAATAAAAATATATTAAAAATATTTAAGATTTTAATTAAAAATGGCTTTTCTCCCTTTATGTGATAAAATTTAAAAATAGTACATAAAGGGAGAAAAAGCCATAAAATATTAGAACAAATTTTTTTACCAGAAGATGAAGTTGTAGAAATTTCAGAATTAGCAGATGATCAATTAAGTCTACTAAATAATAAACAAACGCAAACAAATCGTGAAAGTGAATGTTTTCCCAAATGCTGTTTAATTTTATAAAAATGAAATAAAAAATAAAAAAACTTTTCTCTAATTAGAGAAAAGTTTTAATTAACATAGTGCTTTAAATTCTACTAAAATATTGATTGAGGTAATAAAGTTCCAATACTTAACATTATTAAGGCAAAGACAGTAATACCAATAGTATATGGTCAAATTACTCGATAAAAACTTGCTAGAGGAACTTTAGCAATGGCAAGTCCTGCCATCATTACACCTGCACTTGGTGCAAATAAATTAATTCAACCACTAGCCATAACAAAAGTAGTAATCATTCCTGAACCTAATCCTAAAGGAATTACTATTTTTGAAACAATAGGTAAAACGGCTTTTGCAAATCCTGATGTTGAAGGAATAACAAAGGCAATCAAAAGAAAAGCAAAAAAACCAATAATAACAATAGCAAATCTTGGTAATTTATCAATACTTTGCAATTGTCCAACAACAACATGTTGCATTCCTGAATGTTGTAATGATCAACCAATTCCACCAGCAACAGCAATTATTAAAGCAACACCTAATAATTCTGAAGAACCACTAATAAAATTACGAACATATTGTTCTTCGCCTTTTCAATCAATTGCTGCAATGATAATTGAAACAAAGAAAAATAAGAAAGCTAACATTTCAATGTTTCAGTCACCAAATGCATTAATTTGACTTGTGAAATATGGAAAATATTTAATTAATGTATTGTGAAAATCATCAAAAATAGTTGTTCCTGTAATTTTACCTCATGGAATAATACAAATCACCATAATTAAAAATGTTAATCCAAATAGTGATGAAATAATTTTACGACATTTAGTAAATTCAGGTATTTCTTCTTTATTAATAAATTCTTCATGATGCTCACTATGTAAGTGAAAAACAACTGATTTTTCAGGATTACGTTTAACACGGATTGCATATCACATAACAAAAGCAATAGTACCGATAGTTGCTAAAAATCAACAAATTAAACGTCAGATGATTCCATCACCAGGATTTAAACCACTAGCTTGTGAAGCTGTGGCAATAGCAAAGGGATTAAGTGTTGAAAACATAACACCAACACCAGCACCCAATAAAATCATTAATACAGCTGTAACAACATCAAAACCAGCAGCTAACATTGCTGGAATAATAATTAAATAGTAAGGAATAGTTTCTTCACACATTCCTTCAACTGTTCCACCAATCGATAGGATAGTCATAATTGAAGGAATAATTCAAATTTCTTTTCCGTTTAGACGTTTAACTAAACGACCAATTCCTGCATCTAGTGCACCTGATTTCATAACTATGCCAATATATCCACCAATTACTAAAACAAAAACAATAATATCACTGCTACCAATGAAACCTTTAATTGGAGCCAAAAATAAGTCCATGATACCTAATGGTCCACCGTCTTGTCAAGGGTTATCAGTACTTACAGGCTTTGATTCATCTTCTAATCATTTACCTGTTGTTCCTGGAATCCAAGAAATAATGATAATTAGAGCAATAATAAAGAATAAGACTGTAATTACTGTTGGCATTTTAAATGGAAATAAACGAAATTTTTTCTTTTTGGTAATTCCCATATATGATTAATACCTCCTTCTTTATTTTTTTTAAAAGTATTATTATATAATACACTATTTATCATGTAGAATAAAAGATGTTTAAGCTTATTTTTTAAAATAACTTATTAAAAAAGTAGTATTTTAAAATAAAATTAGTTATTATAAATTACATATATTTTTTTATTTTTTTGATTTTATTGACTATTTCATTAATTAATGAAATCACTTTAAAGGTATATAATTATTATAATTGAAAGGAAAATATTATGTTAAAACTTTTTAAGAAAAAAGAAAGGACAAATCATAAATTAACCTTATCAGAATTAGTCTGGTTTGGTTTTAATTATACTGTTGGAATTACTTTTACTGCTAACTTTGCAATTTTAATTAATAAAGATAGTTTAAATTTAGGTTCTCATATGATTTGAATTTTTTTAGTAGAAGGTTTAATTGCAGGAACTTGTGCTTGAGCTTTCTCAAGACTTTCAAGAGTACATCCAGGTAATAATGGTGCTGCTTATATTTATGTTAGAAGTAGTTATGGTCGCTTTTGAGGTTGATTAATTTCTTTTTTACAGTATGCTACTTTACCTGTTATAATTAGTTCACAAATTGTATCGATGATTAGAATTAACTTTACTGATCCATCTTCTTTTTTATATGCTAATTGAGGAGTATGACAACATTTAGGATTAGATTTGATTGGAATTCTAATTTATGGTTTAAGTTCTTGTGTATTGTTTTTAGGAATCGCTGCATTTAAAAAATTTGTGAATATTTCTAGTTATTTAAAATGAGGAACAACTTTTTTATTAATCATAGCAACTATTATATTATTTTTGATGGCAGGAACTTCAAATTGAGATATGACTACTTCTCATCAACAATTAACTGCTAATAACTTTTCAGAATCTTTTGCCATGTGTTTCTTTTTCTTTTTAGGATTTGAAACCTATTCAACAATTGGTAAAAATGTTAGAAATCCTGAAAAAAATATTAGTCGTTCATTGGTTATTGTTATGATTTTATCTACTATTTTTTATATGGCAGTAACAATTCTTATGATTGGTGCTGTTGCTGGTAATTTTTCAGATAATCCCAACTTAAGTATTTTTAAAATTTTAGGTGATAAAGATCATACACAATGATTAGGAATAATTGGTATCCTTGTAATGTTAATTTGTACTATTTCATTAAAGTCTAATGCTGGAATGCAAAATGCTTTATATAGTGGTGCTATTTTAGAACCATTATCTGTTGAGGGGTATATTTCACCTAAATATAAAGAATTATCAAAAGATAACATTCCGTTTAAAGCTTCTAGATTAAATTTAATTATTACTTTTTCTTCAGCTTTTGTATGATTAATTTTACCTGATATTATTGGAGTAATAGTTGATACGTTACATCCTGTTTATAAGGATGGACAATTAGTTTTAAGTTCGATTGTTAATTATGGAACATTAACTGCTGAAGCAGGTATTATTATGGTTATTATTTATGTTTTTGTACTTTCCATTGCAATTAAGTTGTCTATAGAAAAGAAATTGAAAAAGAATATTTTTGAAATTATTATTTGACTTGCAGCAACACTTTTCTTAGTTTGACAATTTGAAGAATGATTAAGATCTTTAATCAATGGTTTAATTTCAGGAGCAAATCTTATTGGTAAAGGTGGAACTGATACTACAAAAGGAATATCTGATATAACTTCTAATGTTTTACAATTAGTTTATTTAATTGCTAGCATTGCATTTGCTCTAATTTGATACTTTGCTTATTATAAACCAATGCAAAGAAAAAGAGCACTTACAAATCCTAAATTACAAGAAGAATTGGATAGCGAATTTAGAGTGAAAGATGATTGACCTTTTGTTGCAAAAAATATACAAAATGAAATTGAAAATTATTTAGTACGTAATGTTTTAATTAATGGTGATGATAAAAACCCTAATTATATAATTGCTAAAAATGTACGTAAAGAATTATTGATGTCAGAAGGCGAATGGCGTGAAGACGAAGAATAAAAAAAAGTTTAAAAATGTATTAGTTATTATAACTAATACATTTTTAGTATTTATTATTTTTGACAAATTTTTATTTCAACTTTATTTAAACTTTTTTTATTTTGTATGATAAGATATATAAAGATTTATATTTATTTATAAATCATTCAATTTTTATTGTTATAAAAATTTCAGCCAAGAAATATTTATAAATAAATATCTCATATAATTTTTATGTTAAAAAGATTTTTTATGCTTGTTATGTTAAAAATGTTGTTTTACCTATTGATATTTTAAAAAATGAAAGAAATAAATTAGGTATAAAGAATATTGGTAATATTACTAAGTTAAGAAATAATAATGTTCGTACTAAGTGTAAATTAGTTCAAAAAGCATTACATAATTTTTATAATGCAAGAATTTTAATTTTTTTAACCTTAACTTATCATAAAAATGAAACTGATATTAGAAAAGCAAAACATGATTTACAATTATTTTTTAAACGTTTAAAGCGTTGATGAAATGACCCTAAACGTTCTAAACATTTAGGTGAATTAAGATATTTTTATGTTTATGAATATTAAAAACGTGGAGTAGTTCATTTTCATATATTATTTAATCGTAAAATACCTTATAGTATGATAACTAAATGATGACCACATGTTGGTAATAATAAAGGCATTGATTTAAAAGTTGTACATAAAGGTACAAATTAATTTGTAGTTAAATATTTAAGTAAATATGTAACAAAAGTTCAAGAAAATATTAAGTCTTTAAATCAAAAAGATGTTGGTATTCAAGCATATTCTTTTAGTAGAAATTGTAGAAATTCGTTTATAGTTCGTGGTAGTAAAACTTTAAGTTTACAAGAATTAGTACAAGCATGTGAAAAAGCAAAGGAATTTTATTTGTTTAAAACTAAACCCAATTAACAAGGTATTACAAATTTAATTAGTGGAAGTTATGATTATGTTGCTACTAGTGATTATTTTAAAGATTTTCAATATTATGTAAGTTTAGAAAGTTTGCGATTTAGGTTTTGATTAAAAAATAAATTTAATAAAAATGAAGTTTTAGATTTTCTTTATAAAGTTTTTGATAAAACTAAAATTGAAAAAATATTTTTAAAAAATTTTATTTTACATTAATTTTAATTTTTTGCAAGTAATATATATACTATATTTGTATTTTTTTGATGTTTTGATATACTTAATTTATAGTAAGTATTTTTTATTTTTCTTGGCTGGAATTAAAGAATGCTTACTTTTTTTATTTGTATATTTATTGATATTTTTATAAAATTTAGTAATATATTATTATAATTTTATATTGTTTTAGATGAGTTTTTAAATAGTATTTAACTTATTTGAATTGGTAAAAGTTCCATCCAAGGAATAGTTAAATATTAATATTAAAAACTTTTTATGGAATAGTAACCTTTTTTAGGACTGTTTTTTGGTAGACATTTGTGCTTGGTGTTTTATGGGGGTTAAGTAGTTTAGAGTGCTGTGGATTCTTATGTTGTTGTATCAATTGATACAATCAAATAATTCTAATTTTAATTGGATTAATGATGTAAAATTTTTATCATTAATAAACTCTGTTTTGAAAGTTTTGAAAGTTGCTGAAGCAACAGCGTTATCATAAGGACAACCTTTTTTGTTTAAAGAGTGGGTAATATTGAAGGATAATAAAAGTTTATCAATATTTTTATTATTAAATTCATTACCGCGATCACTATGAAATATTTAAATATCTTTTAAACAACGATTTGAGCACATAAATGCTTGATATACTAATGATGCATCTTTTTTAGTACCTACACTATGTCCAATAATTTCGCGATTGTACAGGTCGATTAATAAGCAAATATAGTTTCATTTACCATTAACTTGAACATAAGTTAATCACTAACAATAACTTCATTTTTAAGCCTATTATTAAAGTCTCTATTAACAAGATTAGTAATTTGACTATCATTGACTTTATTATGATAATTTTTGTATTATAATTTAGTGTATTTTGATATTAAATTATGTTTATTCATAATTTTTTTAATTCTTTTCTTAATTTAATTAATTCATTTTCTTCAATAGAACGGTTATCTTTGGTTTTAAAACTGCCTGAATTAGTAAATTTCTTAATTCAATTATAAGTAGCTGCTCTTGTAACATTGTACTCTTTAGCAAGACAAGACACTGACTTACCACTTTGATATAAAGCTACTATTTATTTTTTAAATTCATCTGAATATGAGTTAATATTGGCCATAATTATAATTCCTTTCTTTTAACTAATTTGTTCACTTGTCTACGTAATTAGTGTTCAATAAAGTGTAACCCATCCAGTATTAGTTTTTACTTTCATTTTTTTAAATTCATTTTTATTGACTAGACATTTATAAATGCCATTAGTTTTTAAAAAATAAATATTATCTTTTGCGTCAAATTTTAAGTTTATTATTAATCCATTTATGCCTTTTATTTTTATGAATGTATTTTTATCATTAGTATATTTATAAATACCATCATTAGTTATTGAATATATTTCGCCTTTATTATTTTTATATAAATCAGAAAAAATAAAATCATTATTGCTTTGATGAACATTATTTTTTTTTAAAACAATCATTTTGTAATGTGATTGTCTTTAAGTTAAAATTACTAATACAATTTTTAATAGTTATTGTAGATGCTAAGTTAATATTGTTAATATTTTTTTCATTAAAACTCTCTTTTTTGTTTTTTTCTATAACTTTTATAATAATAGGTTATTTTATATTTTAAAAAAGTAAAAAAGAAAATGAAATAAAATTATCTAAAAACTAAAAAAATAGTTTAATAGTAATTTTTGAATCTTGAAAATTATAAAAAAATATGCAATTAAAATTTTATTATTTATATTAGTTTTTTTAATAATTGATTAGCGAAATATTTGGTCAATAACTCCACCACCAAGACAAATATCACCATCATAAAAAACAGCGGTTTGACCAGGCGTAATAGCGCGTATTTTTTCTGAAAATTCAACCTTAATTTCATCATTATTAATAAAATTAATAATAACAGCAACATCAGGTTGACGATAGCGAAATTTTGCATTACATTTTAAAGATTTTTTTAATGTACTATTATTAATTCAATTCAATGATTTAACAGTACAATCGCTATTCATTAGTCATTTATTTTCATTATCATTAGCAACATAAAGGATATTATTAGTAACATCTTTTTCAACAACAAAATACGGAACTTTCATTCCTGAAAGATTAATACCTTTTCTTTGGCCAAGTGTATAGTAGTAAACACCATTGTGATTACCAATAGTAGTTTTGGTATTAATATCAACAATTTTGCCCGGATTAGTTGGTAAATAATTTGTTAAAAATGTTTGAAAATTACGATTACCAATAAAACATATGCCAGTAGAATCTTTTTTTGTTGCTGTTGGTAAATTATATATTTTTGCTAATTCCCTAACTTCATTTTTAGTTTTATTACCTAAAGGAAATAAACTATATTTTAATTGTTTTTGTGTTAATTGACATAAAAAATAACTTTGATCCTTATTATCATCAATTCCTTTTAATAACTGATATTGTTTAGTAATTGGGTTGTAGTTAATTCGTGCATAGTGCCCCATTGCAATATAATCTGGTTGTAAATTTTTTTGTGCATATTTTAAAAAAGCATCGAATTTAATATATTTGTTACATAAAATATCGGGATTGGGAGTACGACTTTTTTTAAATTCTTCAAGAAAATAAGTAAAAACATTATCTCAATATTCCTTAACAAAATCAATTCTTTCTAATTTAATATTTAATTTTTGGCAAACAGTTAAAGCATCAAGATAATCTTGTTCTTGTGGACAAATATCTTGATTATTGTTACCTTGTAAATCATTATTTAAAAGTGAATCTCAATTACGCATAAAAAGACCAATAACTTCATGGCCTTCTGCTTGTAAAAGTGCTGCTGTTACTGATGAATCAACTCCACCACTCATACCAACAACAATGCGTTTTTTTTCTGTCATTTTATTACTCCTTAGTACTTTTCATAAATGCTTAATAATTGTAACAAATATATAATAAATACCCAAATAAATATTTTTAAATTATTGAATTTACATATTGATTATTAAGTGATAATCCTTTATACTAATGTTAAAACACATAAAAGCAATGGAAATTATCTCCACATGTACTAGTGTGGAGGAAAAAATGAATTGAAATGAATTCAATAGCATATTTCAAAATGAAAACGATTGTTTGAAATATATAGCGAAGTTGAAAGTAATAAAATGATCAGGTGTGCTTCTTCTAGTTTGAATGTTTCTGATTTGAGAAGAATACTAAATGTTTGAAATGTCATCAAACATTTAGTATTCTTCATGACACCATTTTTCACAAGTCACAAACACCTTTGACATCTTGGTTTTATCTCATCTTTAGATGAATAAACACAAAGGATGGTATACTATCAACAGATGTTGCAATGGAATTGGGTGTGACATATAAAACAGCTTGAAGAATGGGTCATGAAATCAGAACTAGAATTTGGAATCAAGATGCAGGGTTCATTGATGATGACACAGCACAGATGGATGAAATGTATCTTTCACATGTAGGTTTTATTCAACAAGGAAGATCCTTGTTGAATAAAACCTTGATTGTTGGATTTTATGAGAAAACCAGCAACAAACTAATTGTGAAAGTATGTGAAAAAAGCAGATGAGAAAAACCTTTTATGATTTGCATTGAAACACATTTCTACTGGGTGTTGTCTATTTACGGATTCTTGGAAGGGATATGGAATTTTCAAAAACTTCTATCACAAACATGAAATCGTAAATCATGAAGTTGTGTATGTGTCATCAACAGGTGTAAACACAAACCAGATTGAATCTGTATGAAAACAAATCCCACGAACTTTTCGAACACACATAAAAGTTTCAAAACACAATATTAATTTATATGCAAAAGAAGCTGCATATAAATTCAATAAGATACCTAGTTTTGAAACTATAATTTTGTGTTTGATTTAGATACATGTGGGGATAATTTCCTAGATAGGCTTTTATCTCCATTTATGTGATAAAATTTAAAAATAGTACATAAAGGGATAAAAGCCAAAGCAATTTAACAAAATATGGTTTATAACCACTTTTGTAAAGTTTGTTACTAATGTTTTTTTTATGTTTTAATAAAGAAATAGAGAGAAGAGAAAAAATGCCACAAGAAGAAGAGTTATTAATAAATAATAATATAGATAGTAATATAGAAGCAAATACTATTAATAATAGTTGAAGTAGTTTAATATGATCAGATACTAAAAAAATAATTGGAACAGCTGGTTTATTAACAGCAGCAGTTGGTTTTAAAACTGTACAACGAGTATTTCAGGTAACAGTTACTAGTATTGGATCATTTGATTGAAATAAAGTAAATCCTTTAAATAATTTAGTTGATTTTGGATTAACTCCAGTACAATTGGTAATTAGTACAAAAGCAATGAATTTATGAAAATGGGGAGCAGAAAAAATTTGACAAGAAGGAAGAACAGTATTTAATAGAACTGCTGATCAAGAAATGAGTCTACTTTTATCTTTATATTCTGAAATTGGTGTTGAAGAAGGTTATTCATGTCTTTCAAAAACAACTATCTTTGGAAAAATGCTAATAGCAAAAGTTGGATATTGAATTTCGAATCATTTTATGATTACGGCTTCTAGTATGTATTCAGTTGGTTCTTTAACTAGTTTAACTGAATATTGAAGTAAAATTATTTATGGACCAAATATTTTATCAACAATTATACGAGCAGAATTTTTGTGTTATACTTCTATCTTAATAGATAAGGGTATAGAATATTTAACAAAAACATATATGTGGTTTGCTTTAAAAAGATATTTTAATTGTTTAAATAATAATATTAATGAAAATGATGAGTTAGAATCATTATTTTCTCAACAATCAAAATGTATGAGTCTTTTAAAAAGTGGTGGTTATTTAACAGCAATGGTAATAGCAACTATAATAGATAATGCAATTAAAACCGCAGCTGTTATGTATACTGCTGATAGATTACCAGAATTTGAATCTACATTTTTTCAAGTTCCAATGTTTGCTATTATGTTTGGTTTAATTATCAATGATACTATTGGTAATAAAGTATTAAATAAATATGCTAAAAAACAATGACAGAAATTTTTTAAGTCTACTCTAAATAATGAATTAGAGGAAATAGTAACTAATAGTAATTATATGAGTATTAATAGTAGTGATGAACGACAATTAACTAATAACTTTAATGATGAATTGGTGAGTGTTATTAATAGTATTAATGGTCCTGCATTTGGTGGTTGTCCTAGAAATCCTTCAATTGCATAAAATTTATTTGAATGAAAATAAAAAAAGTTAGAATAAACTATTCTAACTTTTTTTATAATTTACCAATTTCTAAACTTCCCAGTGTACTAATAGCACGTACATAAATTAACATTGATTTTCATAATTTGTCAACTTTAATAAATTCATTATATTGATGTTCAGTTGAGTTAGTATGATCAAATATTGCACCAAATGCTACACAATTTGGCATTGCTCTAGCATAAGTTCCACCACCAATTGCAATTGGTTTTGCTTTTTTATCACCAGTAACTTCTTGATAAATTTCCATTAATTTAATAACAATTGTTGATTCTTGTGGCATATATAATGGTTTATCATAATGTTGTTGTTTTATTGTTAAATTATAAGGTTTTAATATTTTTGTTAATCTATTTAAAATTTCTTGTAAATCAGTTTTAACTGGAATACGGATATTACATCCTAATTTTGAATTTTTGCTATTAATTTCAACAATGCCAACATTAATAGTAAAACTTCCAGATTCATCATCTAAATCACCAAAATATTTTGTTAAAGCAGTATCTTCTTGTAAAATATCACCAACAAATTTAATTAGATTATGTTCAACTTTAAGTTCATTTAAAATTAATAAACTTCTTAATCCTGCATTAATTCCTTCATCTGGTCGTGACCCATGTGCTGGTTTACCATGAATGGTAATTTGTTGATTATTATTTTCAATTTGATAATTCTTGTTTTTCCCAATTTTAACAAATGATTCAATATCAACACCATTAATATTACTAGTAGAACAAGTGACATTGTAAACATCACCTGCATTAATAACAATGTATTTATGACCTGTACCAATAATATCTAAGTTAATAATTCCTTTTTCAGCATATACTAGCGGAAACATACCATCAGGAGTAAAACCAAAAGTTGGAGTACCTTCTTGCTTCATATATGTGTTAATTGAATCTCATGTTGTTTCTTCAGTTAAACCAAAGATAACCCTAATTCGACGATTTGGTTGATAACCATGATCTTTTAAATATTTTAAACAGTATAGAATAATAATTGTTGGACCTTTATCATCTAATACACCTCGTCCATATAAAATATCATTAATAATTTCTGGCGAAAAAGGTGGAATTTTTCATTCTTCTAAATTACCTGGTGGTACAACATCAAGATGACCTAATATGGCAAATATTTCTTTACCATCACCATATTCTAAATATCCATATTTATTGTTTTTGTCACGATAAGTTTTAAAACCTAATTCTTGCACTAAATTAATAGCATAATCTAATACTTCTTTAACACCAGGCCCATAAGGTGCTGTTGTTGTGGGTGGTTGAGCATATGATTGAATTTTAACAATTTCTTTTATTTTTGTTAGTGCTTGCGGAAAATATTTTTCTTTTAACAATTTTTCATTGAATTTCATATTTATTCACTCCTTGATATATAAATTTAAATAGTAGTATTAGTTATAATATCAACTATTAAATCATTTAACAATAATCAGGAACTATTTGTGCAAGATAAATGATTATTTTTTATTTTTATTTGTTTATTTTTGATTAATTTACTAATCAGTGGCTGCTCTAGAATGTTATCACTTTTGTTAAATTTTATTCCCTTTTTTAGTAATAAACCTTGTATTAATTTTTGGATTAAAATTTCATTTGTTGATAAAATACTATTTTTTTGATTGTTATTATTAATGTTATTGCTATTAGTAATTATTATTGCTTTATCTTCTGTTTTAATATATGAAACAGCATTTGGACCAATTCCATAATAGTTTTCTAATAAACAATATGCAATAATATATTTTGATTGATTATTATTATTTTTACTATAACTATAGTATTCATAGTTATCATATTTGTGTTTTTTTAAGAAATTATTAATGTATCTTTTAATAGTAAGATTTTGTTTGTGATTATAACTATCATAGCTAATATGAGTTGTTTTTAATTGCATACATATTTGTAAATCATTATTAACATCAATTACTGTTTGATGAGGAAGATTATATTTTAAATCAATTGAGAAATTATTAATTTTTAAGTTAATAGCATCATTAATAATTTTTATACTTTGTTGATAATTAAATTTGTTATTTAATTGATTTTGAAAACTAATTATTTTTCAAATTAATCGTTTAATTTGAAATTTGGACAATAATTGTAGAGTTGTGAAGTTAGTATTATTAATAGTACATTCAAAGTTGTATTCTTTGATAGTGGTTGTCAATTGTTTAAGTAGTATTAATAATTGTTCTAAAAAAATAATTGGTAAAACTGACTTATTTTTGTTAGCAAGATAAATTGTTTTTAAGTTTAATTGGTATTTATTTATTATATTTGTTAATTCTTTTTTAATGCTTTCTATAAAATAAGAATAGTTAGTATTTACTTCATGTTTAAAATTAGGTATTTCTATATATAAATGTTCAATAGTAGTTTGTGTATTCATAAATAAATGATACTATATTTATTTTAAATTACTATTATATTTATGTTCTTGCTTTTCAATGTTGTTCTTTTGCAATATTTTTATTTCCTTTTGAAGAAATTTTAGTTTTTCAAGAAGGGTAATTTTCACCTTTACTTTTTGCATTAACAATATTCATTGGATCTAGATTATATAATTCAGTTGTTCCTTGTTGACTAGTAGGACGATGTAGAACAATAGTTCAAGAGTAAGTTTCTAAGTTATCTGCTGAGCTATAATCAGTGGTAAATGAATCACGAAACATTCAAGCACCACCATAATCTTTACGATATAATTTATCACTAACACCATCAATTATTTCTGCTTTTTCTCAAACAGTTTCAATTTGTTCTAATGTTCAATGGTGAGTAGTAACTTTTTGCACTTCGATTGTTTCTTTTTTTGTTTTTGTGTTTGTTTTATCTATTATTGGTTGTGTTTCTTCAACAGTTATTGTTTTTACTTGTTCATTAAAATTAGATGTTTCAGATTCAGAATAACTACTGTCTTTAACATCAAAACCACCTTGATTTTTTGATTGGTAATTAGTTTCGGTATTAATATTACTTTCTGTTGTTGGTGATTTTGAATATATTGTTGTATCTTCTACACTTGTTTTTTCAACTGTTGGTTTTGAATATATTGTTGCATTTTCGATATTATCATTTATTTCTTCTTCATTTGTAATAGATTCGGATTTAAGATTAGTAAGAGTACATGGTGTTGGTGAAACAGTTTCGGCATGATAAGCACCTAGCGTTGGTGTTTGTGATAGTTCATGATTAGTATAATAGACAGTTGCTGTTGAAGGATTAGTAATTATTTTTTCTTGTGTTAGATCTTGTTTAAGAACACTATTGTTAGTTTCTTGGTTTGCTATTTGTTGTTCTTCATTATTTTGAGGTACTGGTATTGGTACGATGTTAGGAAGCGTTATCGTATCATCAACTTCTTGTTTTGCTATTACTGTTTCTTGTTTTGCTTTTGGTTTAGCAATAGGCATTAATAGTGTATTTGATTTATATTTAGAGGTAATATTAATAATTAATCAGAGACTGTGGATTAATAAAAGTATTGAAAATAGCTCAGCCAACATTCATGGTAAAAAAGTTATTAGAAAGTTACCAGTTGTATTTATTATTTCGCCGTCTTTTTTATTAGCTAAGAAAGTAAAAGTTTTAAATCTAAAAATAAAAAATACAATAAGAAAGATAACAAATATTGCTGAAAAAATAAAACTTATTAAACAAAAAAGTGCTGATACACTATTTTTAGTTTTAAAAAAAATAAAAGGTACGACTACTAATGTAAAAGATAAACCAGAAACTATGAAAACAATAATACTTATTATATTGAAACTGATTTGTAAATTAGAATTAGGCTGTTGTGGATTATTGAATCATTTAATATAGTTATCAACTGCATCTCGACCAATAGTTGCTCATAAACCCCAACCTATCATTAAACTTGTAGTAATTAGAAGGCCATTAATAAGAATTGTTAATTTGCTATATAGACAAATACAATAAATTTTTGGTTCTTTCATTGAACTATAATTTATTTCTTCTATCATAAAAATACCCCAATCTATTTTTAATATACTTACTCTTTTTATAATTATATCAAATTAAAAATTAAGATAGTGTCGTGTAATTAATTGAACTGGAAAAATGAATAATATTAATATATTATTGTATTAATATTGGTTTTTTAAATAAAATGAAAGTCTTTTTATTAAGATGATAATATTTACTTACATTTTATAATGTTAATAAAATTAGTAACAAGCATATTTATTGATAGATTAAAAAAATAAACTATAATTTTTATTAAATTAAATTTTTAGAGAAAAGGAAGATAAAAAGATATGTTAAATAAAACAATAAAATAAATAAAAATAATAATTTTCGAATAACTATGTTATTTAAATAATGAATTTATTAATAGTTAAAATATTAATTATTAATGGAGAACTTGGTCATATAATAAAATTAAATAAGATTATTAATTTGAATGGAGAAAATTTATGAAAAAAGAAAAAAAGTCAAACAAAAATTAGTCATTTAGATAGATTAAAGTTAAAAATGCCACCTAATAAAGAATCAGCTGCGTTAAAAATACTTTGAGTAGCAGTAACACAAATATTTCGTAAATAATTAACAACAGAAATAACTATTTCAAAGCAATTATTAGGATTAGAAAAAGAATGTTTACAATCAGTAGTATTGAATTGTATTAATAAAGATTCTAAGAAAATAATTTGAACTAAAAATATTTCTTTACCCCTTGATGAACTATGTTTATCATTTGGTATGTATAAATTAAGTGTTACTTTGAAAAATCCAAATAAAGAGGAATCTAATTATTCTGGTTTATTAAATACAAATGATAAATCTGAAGAAACAATAGTATATGAGTTATTTTTTGATGGAAAATAATTTAAAATAAATGATATTGAATGTTCCGATATGAATTTGGAAGAAAGATTAAAATACAAAATTAATTAATTAGAAAGTAATTTAGAATGTGATAGTGATTTTGATGACATTGAAAAAAAGATATCAACGCAATTGATTTACAAACTCAATCATCAACAGTTAAATCTAAATTAAATTTACCAAACTTGTAAAAAATAAAATTTAATGATCTATGTTATAATAAGTATAACTATTAATAAAAATGATTTAAATTAGGAGTGAATTTATGAATATTTTATTAGGTGTCATCAAAATTGACATCATGGTGAAACATGTAAATTTGAAAATCATTTTGATGAAAAAGATAAAAAATGTTTTCAATTTAGAACAATTATTAAGAAACAAAATTAATATTATTTTATTTATGATGAAATAATAAAAAGAGAAGATAAAACCTTTTTTTATTAAGATTACATGATGATAAAAGAAAAAAAGTTTGAGAATTATTAACTTATTTTGAAAAAAATGAAATTGTTCAACAAATTAGACATTTACGGTATAAGCAATTTTTAAATGAAATTAAAAATAATGAAAAGCTTATAAAAAAAGAATCTAAACATACAACTATCATTAGAACACCATTTTTAGAATTTGTAAGAACTATTACAAATCAAAAACAAGATAATATTACAGAAGAAGTACAAGATAAATATTTAATTTTTAAAAGGTTTATATGAAATATTTTTCATGGTTTAATATTTTTTATTGCGTGGGGTGCCACATCTCCTATTGCTAAAATAATTATCACACCAATAATTAGTACATTTGTTGTTTCAAGTGCTATTATGGGTTGATTACCTTTTACTATTGCTGGTATTGTTGCTGGTATTTGTTACAAAATTTTATGTGAATGTGCTAAAAAATTAAGACCAGTAATGTCTTCAAATGTAAAAGACAAGTATCAAATTGAATTAAAACAAAAAATAAAAGAACTAGAAAATAGATTAAATAATTTAGAAAATCAAAAATTATTAGAAAAAAATGAATCAAAAACTTTTTAAATTTTAAAAAAAGAATTAAATCGAAAATTTAAAAGAAAGGAATTTTCAAAAAAATATTACCAATCAATCAATGAAACGAAAAATGACAAGAAAATATTGCATTTTCAAAATATTTAGAACCTAAACATATAAAAAAAATAAAAGATGTTTTTGCTGAAAATAAAAAGGAAAAGTATCAAATTGAATCCGAAGAAAAAACAAAAGAAATATGATCAGAATTTCAAGAATGAAAAAATAAACTAAAAGAGTTAGAAAAAGAAGCTAGTGAAACTAGAGTAAATGGATTTATTCCAAAAGAGAATAATAGAGAAAAATCACCAATTAGAACTATGAAAAGAATGGGTCTATAACTTTAAAAAAATATTACAACTTTAATTTATCAAATTTATTATTCTATACACAATATTCAAAATTTGGTAAATTAGTTTTTTATTTATTTGAAAGTTATATAATAACACATAAGTAGTTACAAAATACTTAGATTTTAGAGAAAGAAGAAAGTATTAAAGAAGGGAGAAATAGAAAGAAATATGCAATTTTATTTACAAGCTGATGTTGGTCAAGTTGTTATAAATACATTAAAAGCTTGAGGATTTTGAAGTGCAATTTTAGCAACGATATTTGTAATTTTTTTAGGTTGATTTTTAACGAAGAGAGGGACATTTAAAAAAGAATGAGAAGCGGTTTTAATTAAAATTGTTATGGTTGTTGGTTTACCATCTTTAGCTTTTGATGGTTTTATGACAAATACAACAACAGAGCAAGTTAAAACGCAAGTTACAATTTTACTAGTTGGTTTTTTATTCTATATGATACTGGGAATAGTTGCTAAATATTTTTATATTCATTAGGGTTTATTGTAATGAGCAAACCTATTAAAGCAGCAGTAGTAACAAAAGAACAAACTGGTGCTGATTTTATTGTTGATACAAAACTAAATACTGATGGATATGCACAAATTAAATCAGAAATGAAAGTAATAAAAAGAGAAAATTTAATAAAGAATGTAAAGCAGATTTTTTTAAATCCAATTTTAATTGCAACTATGGTTGGATTTATTTTTTGAGTTACACAATTAATTCCTGGAATTGCTATTGTTCCTGATCAAAATGATATTACTAGTGGTCAATATTTTTCACCATTACGATTAGACAATACATTTCCACCGTTGTTTAAGGTAACAAAAACTTTAGAGGCATTATGTACGCCATTAGCATGATTGGCAATTGGAATTACTTTAGCAAAAGGTAATTTTAAAGATGCTGCACAAGATAAAAAAAGTATGATTTGGAATGGTAATGAAAATTATTTTTGCACCATTATTTGGATTAGCATTAGTTTGTGCGGTTGCGGCAATTGGAAAAGAAACTGGAGCATGAAAATTAGATACTGCTGGATTAGGCATTATTGTAATTATGTTAGCAGCCCCCCAGCAGCAGTTATTGTTGCCTATTCAATTGCTTATAAAAAACAGCCATTGTTAAAAAGTAATTTAACATTAATTGCTACATTATTTTCAATTATTTCATTATTATTTTGAGTAATTATTACTACAGCGATTGGCGCAACACCGTTATTTAGTTAAAATATAAACAAAAGAAAGGGAATAAAAATATGGCGAAAAAAATTAAAATGGTTTGTTATGCTGTTCGTAAAACAGAAAAGCTTTTTTTGAAACATTAAATAAAAATTATGGATATGATTTAACGTTAATTGAAGATTATTTAACAAAGGATAATATTGAAACGGCAAAGGAACATGAAGCAGTAATGGTTCCTGCTAATTGTGACTGTTATGAGCAAAATTTATTAAAAATGAAAGAATATGGCGTTAAATATTTATTAACTAGAAATGTTGGTTATAATCATATTGATTTAAAAAAAGCTCATGAATTAGGTTTTGAAATGGTATATGTACCTGGTTATTCGGTAATGTTTAGTAATCTGCGTAACTTACAAAAATAACTATGTTTAATTAATTCTAGTAAATAAAATTAAATAACTAGAAAGAGTGAGTTACGTATTTCTAAAAAACAAAATATTAATAATAATGATCCAATATCAAAAGCAGTAGATTTATTATTAGAAAATACTGAGGATTTAACAACCGTATTTAAAGAGGGAGGTTTATATAAAGAATTAACAAAAAGATTAGTTGAAAAAATGTTGAATTCTGAAATGCAAAATTATTTAGGATATGAAAAAAATCAACATAATAATAGTGATAATGCTCGCAATGGTATAAATTCAAAAAAATTAATAACCCAACAAGGTAAAATTGAGATTAATGTACCACGAGATCGTAATAGTAATTTTGAGCCAGTAATATTTGCAAAAAGACAAAGAAGATTTGATGGTTTTGATCAACAAGTTCTTTCATTATATGCCAAAGGAATGACTTTATCATATATTAGAATGCAGTTACAAGAGTTATATCATGGTGCTGATATTAGTGAAAGTGTTATTAGTCAAATTACTGATGATGTTATTTATGATGTTAAAGCATGACAAAATCGGCCATTAGAAAGTGTTTATCCGATTGTTTATTTTGATTGTATAGTAGTTAAAGTACCACAAGATAAACGCATTATTAACAAATCAGTTTATATAGCATTAGGAGTTGATTTAGAAGGTAAAAAAGATGTTTTAGGTTTATGAATTAGTGAAAATGAAGGTTCTAAGTTTTGATTATCTAATTTCACAGAAATGAAAAATCGAGGCTTAAATGATATTCTTATTGCTTGTAGTGACAATTTAACAGGAATGTCAGAAGCAATACAATCAGTTTATCCTAAAACCGAACATCAATTATGCATAGTTCATCAAATTAGAAATAGTTTAAAATATGTTTCATACAAACATAAAAAATCACTAGTTACAGATTTAAAACCAATTTATAGTGCATGTAGTGAAGAAGAAGCAATGCAAGTTTTAGAAACTTTTGAAAGTAAATGAAATAAACAATATCCTCAAATTGCTAAATCGTGATATAAAAATTGAGATAATTTAATGGTTTTTATTATTTATCCTGCAGAAATCAAAAGAGTGATTTATACAACAAATGCTATTGAATCTGTTAATAGTCAATTACGAAAAGTTATTAGAAATAAAAAAGTTTTTCCAAATGATATGGAAGTTTTCAAAATATTTTATTTAGCAATTGAAAATATAACAAAAAAATGAGCAATGCCTATTCAAAATTTAAATACAGCAATTGCTCATTTTATGATAAAATTTGAAGATAGAATTAATCTAAACTAGTAAATTTGTAAAACAAAGATACACAGATTATTAAAAAGACTCGATATTTCTCGTATTATGTTTAATCATAATTTTGTTCAATATGGTAAAAAAAATCGACTTCTTATTCATAACTTAAATCATTGAGTTAAAACTTTAAATTTACGTTTTGAATTAAATTTTGAAATTGATAAACCTTTAAGTTTTTATATTCAAGGTTTTATGTTTTATTTTAATTATGAGGCTTTTTCTACATTTACTGGTGATTTTGCTTTTAGTTTTTTAGATTATGTTGGTGATACAAAATATGTTTTTAAAGGAACAATTGGTAATGATGTTTATATGCAAGATTTGTATAATTTTGTTAATATGCCAGTTCGTGTTAAAAATTTAAGACATTTAACTGTATTTTTTGATATTCATGGAAATACAAATTTAACTATTCCGCCGGAGGTTTAATTTGGTCAGATTAATATTTTTTTCAAGCGACAAAGTAACACCAGTACCGCCAAATAGTCCTTTTAACCCTGATTATGAGCGTGTTAGTTGATATGATGTTTTTGGACATTTACGTAATGCTTTTAGATGAGTACTTTATGGAGTTGTTGGTAAAGTTTTACCAGTTGAACCATTAAGATAGTTTCTTTTTACCACAGATAGTTTATTACAACATATTTTTTCAGATACGATTAGTACTGCTTTAAATGTTGATATTGTTAGTGGAATAGAAAATATTATACCTTTATGATTATTTGTTAGAGCAATTATTTTAATTGTAGGTTAGGAGTTTATTATGCCTTGATATGGTTATGTATTATTAGTTATAGGTTTAATTATGATTATTTATCCAATTTGTATAACTATTCGTAATGTTAAAATTTTAAAAAGATTTGGTAGTTATATTATTTCAGCACCACCACTTACTGGCAAATCTGCTCTTGCTTGTTGTCTAGCACAAAATCATAAGAAAAGAGTAGTTAGTCCTTTTCCTATTAAATTAAAAAATGGTTATTCTTATTTAGTAAATTATAATGATGGTTTTACTTTTAATCAGTTAGCAATTAATTATGCTTTTGAGGAAGAAGATTTAATAATTTTAGATGAATTAGCATTAAAAATAAATTCTAATGATTTAGGAATGCAATTTAAAAATCAACAAGAAAGTTTAGGACAATTTTGTAAATTAATAGGTCATATGTTTAATGGTACAATGTATTTGATTGGACACCACCATAATAGAATACCAGTACAAGCATGTGAAAAAGTGGAATATGTTGTTCAAGTTAAAAAAATGCGTGTTTTATTATTTTTTGTTGTATTTAATATTAATTTGTATACTAATATTGATGATTATAATAAAGTAGTATTTTCACGACGTAAAACCAAGAAAAAGTTTAAGAAAGGTATAATGCCTCCAAGTTATAGTGGTGAAGCAATGACTATGACTTTATTTTTTCCTAGATATTGATTGAAAAGGTATAATTCTAGGGCATTGCATTATGTGCATGAACTTAAAAGTGAATTGTCACCTAAGAAACATCTCAAAGAAGCAAGTAGTATTGATATGACTTATAATGATATTAAATCTGCTGGTTTAGATAAATTAGATAATATTTTAAAGAAAAAGGGACATAAAAATTAAAAAAATAGTTGGAACCAACAAAGAACCTTTTGTTGGGTTGGCCGCGGGGTTTATCCCCGCTGGGGTGAGTTGCGAAGCAACGAGGGGCAAAGCCCCTATTACTTGATAAACTAAATATAGTTTTTAACCTATTGCTTTATTTATAAGTAAATGGGTTTTTTAATTTTAAAAGGATAAAAAAATGTTAATCGAAAAAATTAATATATTTAAAAAAGCAAAAGAAGAATTGGATAAAGAAATATTTTTTATTGAGAAAAAAAGTCAAGAAATAGTTGAGCAAATTTAATCTTTAGAAAATAAAATTAAACGTTTAAAAAAACTAAAAAAATCAAAAAAAATACAACTATTTTCAAATATTAATAAACAAATTAATGAAACAGAATTAAATATAAAAACTTTAATAGAAGAAATTGAAGAAAAAGAAAAAAATGCACAACCATTTAAAAATTAAAAATTAAATATTTTAAAAGAAATTATTGATTTACAAGGTCAGTTATATGAAAATGAAGTTAAGAGATATAAAGAAATATTTGAACAATTAGATTCTATTTTAAAAAATAAAAACTTTGAAGAATTAGAACATTCTATATATCCATCTAAGAAAAATCCTTTTGAAGAAGAGGGTGATACAGAATTATTTGATAGTATTAGTTTGTCAATAACTCAAATTAAGGATTTAGAACAAAAAATATTTGATTTTGAAGAAAAAAATAAAGAAATATTAGATAAAATTGATTTACTTGAACGTGATATTCAAGATTTAAGAGAAAAAAAGCAGAAAAAAATTGACAAATAACTTTTGTAAATACTATTAGTTTTGGTATTTTTAAATATGTTAGAAACAAAAAAGTTAATAAAGAAATTAAAGAAATAAAATTGAAAACAAGAAATTTAAGAGAAGAAATAAATGAAAATGAAAAAAATATTAAACCACTTAAAGTTTTAAAATTAAATATTTTTGAAAATATTATTAATTTACAAGTCAGTTTGATTAATAAAAGCCTATCAAATTAAGAGTGATTTGACTTCAATGTTAGATAATTCTAAAGATAATGTTAAAACAATCTTTGGAATCCAAAAATTATTAAATAAATGATCACTAAAATTATTAGTAACAAAAAATGATAAATCAACAGGTAATTTTATAGGCACTGATAAAATCAGTTAGATTTAAAATCGGTGAATTTATGATTTTTGTAGGAGAAGAATTAATAGTTAACCCTTAATAATAACATCATACTCAATGCTAATTATTTTAATAAAATATATCAAAAAAATAAAAAATAGTTTTTAAAACTATTTTTTATTTAATATAACAGGAATAATTAAAGGGTTTCTTCTTTTCTTTTTAAATATATAAGGTGCTAATGTTGATTTGATAGCATTTTTTATCGTGGCAAAAGTAGGTCTTTCGCTTTTTAATACTTCATTAATAGCTTTTGTTAGTAATGATATTGCTTCAGATACTAAAGGTGCTGCATCGCGAACATAGAAAGAACCGCGAGAAATAAATGTTGGTGGTGCTAATAATTTATTATTTTGTGAATCAATAGAAACAACAATTGCAATTAAACCATCTTTAGAAAGAATTTGTCTATCACGGATTACTGCAGCAGTTGTTACTCCTGACATATCTTTTCCACCATCAACATAAATAGGATCGGCAGCAATTCGTTTATCACTTAAAGAACATTTACCATTATCCATAATAATTGGATCACCATTAGCACAAATAAATATATTTTCTTCGGGGATTCCGATTGATACAGCTGTTTCTTTATGAACTTTTAACATTCTATAATCACCATGCATTGGCATAAAGTATGATGGTTTAATTAAATTTAACATTAGTTTTTGTTCTTCTTGTGAAGCATGACCAGAAGTATGTAATCAATTTAATGGTGAATTTTCTTCAACAATCGCACTAAGTCGTGTTAGTTTATTAACTACTCTTTCAACATCAGCACGGTTACCGGGAATTGCTGATGAAGAGAATATTACTGTATCGCCGGGTATAATTTTTATTTGACGATGTTCGCGATTAGCAATTCTTGATAATGCCGCCATTGGTTCACCTTGGGAACCCGTACAAATAATAACAATTTGATTATTATCATATTTTTTAGTTTCTTCTGCTTTAATAAATGAACTATCACGAACTTTTAAATGTCCCATTTGACGAATAACATTAACTATTCTTTCTAAACTTCTTCCAACAACAATAACTTTTCTATTATGTTTTGTTGCAACTTCAATAATTTGTTGTAAACGGTGTACATTAGAAGCAAAAGTAGAAATTAAAATTCTGGCCTTCGCTTTAGCAAATATTTCACTAATTCTTTTAACAACAAGCATTTCTGTCATTGTATAACCGGGTACTTCAGCATTGGTTGAATCTGCTAAAAATAATGTTACTCCTTTTTGACCCATTTGTGCCATTTTATCAATATCTGCTTTATGACCTAAAGGTGTTCAATCAAATTTATAATCACCTGTTGTAACAACAGTTCCATTTGAATTTTCTACACAAATTCCATATGCATCAGGAATTGAATGATTAACAGCAAAGAAACTAATAATAAATCTGTTAGTTTTAATTTTACTATTACCATCAACAATATTTATTTTTATTTTTGATTTTATCCCTTTGTCTTTAATTTTATGACGAATTAAAACTGCTGCTAAATTAGGAGCGTAGATAGCTGGAATATCACTAATTTCTTTTAATAAGTATGGTATACCACCAATATGATCTTCATGACCATGAGTAATAAATATTCCTTTAATTTTATGTTTATTTTCTTTTAGGTAGCTATAATCAGGAATTACTGCTTCAATTCCTGGCATAGAAGCATCAGCAAATTTTACTCCAGCATCAATAATAATAATTTCATTATCTTGTTCAATTACATAAGTATTTTTTCCAACTTCTTCTAGCCCACCAAGCGCAAAGATTTTCGTGACGAACTTTTTAACTGGCATAGTATTTTTTGTGGATGTATCACTCATATTTTTTCTCCTTCATTCATTTTAAAATTATAAGAAAATAACATAAAACATAACATAAAAAAATGTAATGAATTTAATCATGTTTTTACTTATTACTTATTTGGTATATTATATTTAACTATAATAAGACAATTCAAAAACTTAAGTTTATCATTCTACTTTATATCATAATCCATTTATCATCATTAAGTCAAGGATTATCCTTATTAATGTGATGATAAAAGAGTTTTCCTTCTAAATGGTCTTGCTCATGTTGAAAAACAATTGCTTCATAACCTCTAACAGTTAAAGTTACTTTCTTCTTTTTTAAATAGTCATAACCTGTAACATTGATTTTATAATTACGTGGAACTAAACCTTCATGAGGGTGATTAGTTACACTTAAACAACCTTCACCTTTTTTTAAATAAACTATTTGTTCGCTTTTACCAATGATTTTTGGATTTATTAATGCATGTTCATAGTAAATAATCTTTTCATTTTTATCAGGAATTGGTAATAAAATATAATACATTTTTATATTTTCTCCAATTTGTGGTGCAGCAATACCAATAGCTTCGGTTAAAATGTTGTTAGCATTAAATTCTTTATCTTGTGATGCTTTTACTCAATCAATCATACGTTTCATAATATTTTCATCTTTAGGTGTTAAGGGTAAAATAACATCAGCACAAGTTTTTAATAAACTAGGTTTTGTATCTTCAGTAATTCAAGATGCTGATGGTACTTCGTTTTGTAATTTGTTTAACATTGCAGATCCTTTCATCAGTTTGTAATAAATAATAAATTAAACTAATTTGCTTTTATCAAATTTAATGATAAAGTTATTATAAACTAAATTTTGGAGAAAACATGAAAATTATTGCTGGAAAATTAAAAGGAAAAAAAATAATTACTTTAGATGGTTTATCAACACGGCCAACATTAAATCGAATTAAAGAAAATATTTTTAATATTATGTTAAATTATTGTAGTTTTGAAGATAAAATTGTTGTTGATTTATTTGCTGGAAGTGGTAATTTAATTCTTGAAAGTTTATCACGAGGGGCAAAATTTGCTTTTGCAAATGATATTAACAAAGCTGCTTGTAATATTATTAATCAAAATTGTTTTGCTTGTAATTTACAAGAACAAGTTAAATTAAGTAATTTGGATTATCAAATTTTTAGTAAAACACTAGTACAACAGTGTGATATTGTTTTTATTGATCCACCTTTTTTAAATATTACTTGTCAACAGTGAATTATTGATTTCTTTTATAAAAATAATTTACTTGCTAATAATGCTTTAATTGTTTTAGAAACAAATGTACCACTTGAAAATTTACAATTAAATTTCCATTTTAAAGTAGTATCTAATAAAAAATACGGTAAAATATATATTAAAATAATTCAATTTTATGAAAAGTAGAAAGTAGAATCTAAATGGCACAAAAAAAAGGAAAATTAATTATTCTTTCTGGACCAAGTGGTGTTGGTAAGGGTGCAATTATTGCTAAATTATTTGCTGATAAATCATTAAATTTAGCATATTCAGTTTCGATGACAACAAGAAAACCACGTAATAAAGAACAAGATGGCATTAATTATTTTTTTGTTGATGTATCAACTTTTTTAAATCATGTTAAAGGTAATGATTTTTTAGAATATACAAATTTTATTGGTAATTACTATGGTACTAGTAAGAGTTATGTTTTAAATTTGCAAAATCAAGGTTATAATGTTATTTTGGAAATTGAGGTTGATGGTGCTAGTCAAGTTTTAAAAAATTATGAACATCGCAATGATATTATGAGTATTTTTATTATGCCTCCTTCTTATCAAGAATTAGAACAAAGAATTCGTATGCGTGCTAGTGAGTCAGAAGCAATTATTGAGAAAAGGTTAAATAAAGCAAAAGAAGAATTTAAAGTTCAACATGAATATGATTATATTGTTATTAATGATTACTTAGATATTGCTATTAAAGAAATAACAGATATTATTAAAAATAATATTAATTAGTTTTTGATTTGATAGTTTAGAATTAAATATTAAAAACATTTAATGGTGTTAATTAGTATAAAAGCCTATCTAGGAAATTATCCCCACATTTATCTAAATCAAACACAAAATTATAGTTTCAAAACTAGGTATCTTATTGAATTTATATGCAGCTTCTTTTGCATATAAATTAATATTGTGTTTTGAAACTTTTATGTGTGTTCGAAAAGTTCGTGGGATTTGTTTTCATACAGATTCAATCTGGTTTGTGTTTACACCTGTTGATGACACATACCCAAATTCATGATTTACGATTTAATGTTTGTGATAAAAGTTTTTGAAACTTCTATATCCCTTCCAAGAATCCGTAAACAGACAACACCCAGTAGAAATGTGTTTCAATGCAAATCATAAAAGTTTTTTCTCATCTGCTTTTTTCAATACTTTCACAATTAGTTTGTTGCTGGTTTTCTCATAAACTCCAACAATCAAGGTTTTATTCAACAAGGATCTTCCTTGTTTTTTAAAACCTACATGTGAAAGATACATTTCATCCATCTGTGCTGTGCCATCATCAATGAACCCTGCATCTTGATTCCAAATTCTAGTTCTTATTTCATGATTCATTCTTCAAGCTGTTTTATATGTCACACCCAATTCCCTTGCAACATCTGTTGATGGTATACCATGCTTTGTGTTTATTCATCTAAAGATAAGATAAAACCAAGATGTCAAAGGTGTTTGTGACTTGTGAAAAATGGTGTCATGAAGAATACTAAATGTTTGATGACATTTCAAACATCTTATTCTTCTCAAATCAGAAGTATTCAAACTAGAAGAAGCACACCTGATACATTTTATTACTTTCAACTTCGCTATATATTTCAAACAATCGTTTTCATTTTGAAATATGCTATTGAATTCATTTCAATTCATTTTTTCCTCCACACTAGTACATGTAGGGATAATTTCCTAAAAATATAATATTATAAAAAACTATATTACAATAATTTTATAAACTTGATATTAAGTTTATTTTAAATCCTATTACTTTAATTTTAAAGTAATAGGATTTTTTATACATTTTTTAAATGTTAAAAATGTTTTTTATGAATTTTTTGTAATTTTTGGTAACCATAATCAGCCAAAATTTTTATTTTTGGATTAATAAAAAGTAAAAATTATAAGTAGTGGTAAAAGAAAAAAAATGTTGAAATAAGTTTCTGTATTAAAAACTAATAAGTGTTACAATTAAACAAAGGGGGAAATATATTATGGATTTAAGTTGATATGATTGTATTAAGGATTGAAAATTTTATTTTAAATTAGGTTTTGGTTTATTTTTTCTAGTAGTTTTATTATATGGATTATTATCACCTTTAATTAATGGAATTACTGTAACTGATCAACAAAAAAAGATGCTAGAAACTGAATGTGATTTACTGAAGATAAAGGAGATTTTATTTTAAATTATTTTTCTTTTTTTACAATTCAAACTAATCTTTTTGTTATTATTTGATTAATATCATCTGCTATTTTTTGAGAACAAGAAGGTAGAATTAATAGTAAATGATTTGGCCAATATATGACTTTAGCAGTAACAAGTTTTATTACTATTACAGGTATTGTTTTTAATGTTATGTTATTACCAACTTTAATAAATCAACTACAAACCTTTTATGCATAATTTACTAATATTATCCAACATATGGTAGTTCCAATTATAATGATTATGGTTTTTCTCCCTTTATTTACTATTTTTAAATTTTATCACATAAATGGAGATAATTTCCTTAATTAAATTAAGAAAAGAATTAAAACAATTAAGAATGGAAAATGATATTTTAAAGCAGCAGCACTAATAATAGGCAGAAAATAGAAATTATTACTAAAAATAAAGTTAAATATAAAATTCGTACAATGTGTCGTTTTTTAAAAATATCTAAATTAAAATATTATTTTAATTTCAAGAAAAAAAAGATAAAATTCAAAATAATATGTATGATGAAACTGTTATTAGTGCTTTTAAAGAAAATAAAGAAGCTTATGGAACAAGAAGATTAAAAGTTGTTCTAAAAGAAAAGAAAATTAATTTATCAAGACGAAAAATTAAAAAAATTATGAATAAACATAATTTAATATCAAAATACACTAAATTATCATACAAAAATTATCATAATAAAGTCAATGATAGTCAAATTACTAATCTTGTTAATAGAGACTTTAATAATAGGCTTAAAAATGAAGTTATTGTTAGTGATTTAACTTATGTTCAAGTTAATGATAAATTAAACTATATTTGCTTATTAATCGACCTGTACAATCGCGAAATTATTGGACATAGTGTAGGTACTAAAAAAGATGCATCATTAGTATATCAAGCATTTATGTGCTCAAATCGTTGTTTAAAAAATATTGAAATATTTCATATCGATCGCGGTAATGAATTTAATAATAAAAGTTTATCAATAGTTTTATTAGCCTTCAATATTACCCACTCTTTAAACAAAAAAGGTTGTCCTTATGATAACGCTGTTGCTGAAGCAACTTTCAAAACTTTCAAAACAGAGTTTATTAATGATAAAAATTTTACATCATTAATCCAATTAAAATTAGAATTATTTGATTATATCAATTGATACAACAACATAAGAATCCACAGTACTATAAACTACTTAACCCCCATAAAACACCAAGCACAAATGTCTACCAAAAAACAGTCTTAAAAAAAATTGCCATTCCACTTTTTATTAAGTCGTTTTTTTATGATAGTTTATACACTTTACCTTTGCCTATTCTTGCCTTAATAAATGTTAGTTTTGTATTTTATTTAATTTTAGGATTATTTAGATTTACAAGACATTAGGATGTGAAATTATGTTTATACCTTTTATTACAACAGTTATGCAATTCTTTTCTTCAATTTTTATGAATTTTTTTAGTTTTCCACTTGGTGATTTAGGTTTTAATTTGGGTACGTTGATGATATTTTTGATTTTGCTTAGATTTGCATTTAGGGTTATTTTGCCTGAATTAATGTTACCAACATTAGGTTTAGGTTATGGCTTTAAAAAAATTGGTAAGGCTTCTTTTTCAGTTGGTAAAGCAATTGCTAAGGGTCATAAACAAACACAAGATGTTAGTAGAATAAATTTAGGTAATTAATTATGTCTAATTTTGTTCTTAGTATATTGCATTTTATTTTTATATTTTCTAGTAAAGATATTCAAATATTTTGAAATCAACCAAATATTACTAATGAAGTTTATATTTTGTTTAATTTGACTTTTTGGTTGGTATTAGGTGTATTTTTTAATTTTATTTATCGTAGTATTAAATTTGTTTTTAGGTCATTGTTTGGGTAGGTGTTAAGTATGAGTGTTTTAGAAATTTACAATAAAATACATCGATGTATTGTTGATTATTGAACTATGTTTATAGGTAATCCAGTTGATGATTTTACTACTATTTTATGAAATTTAGTAGTTTATGGAACTTATTTTTTTATTGGATTTGTTTTGTTTTATGGTTCATGGTGAATTTTAAAATGTTTATTTGGTAAATAATTATGTGATTTAAGTTTGCTAAATTTTTTTTGTTGTAAATACTTTTGTTCAAGCACCTACTAGTTTAATTGCTTCAAATGACCCTGATGTTGTTAATTATGATATTAAAAAAGAAATGATTAAACACGTTAAGTATAATGATTTTAATGATTGAGCAACTATTCCATGAAATTATGCTTATTTTGATGTTGACCAACCGGATTTAAAATTAGTTAGTGGCGAAATTATAGGTGGTTTAGATAATGATTTGGATGTTGAATATCAAAGTGATGTTTTAGGTGTTAAAAAGATAACACTTAATACTGGAACTGGTGTTTATTCTTTTAGGAGATATCAGTTAGATGATATTTCTCGTATTATGTTTAATCATAATTTTGTTCAATATGGTAAAAAAATCGACTTCTTATTCATAACTTAAATCATTGAGTTAAACCTTTAAATTTACGTTTTGAATTAAATTTTGAAATTGATAAACCTTTAAGTTTTTATATTCAAGGTTTTATGTTTTATTTTAATTATGAGGCTTTTTCTACATTTACTGGTGATTTTGCTTTTAGTTTTTTAGATTATGTTGGTGATACAAAATATGTTTTTAAAGGAACAATTGGTAATGATGTTTATATGCAAGATTTGTATAATTTTGTTACTATGCCAGTTCGTGTTCCAAATTTAAGACATTTAACTGTATTTTTTGATATTCATGGAACTACAAATTTAACTATTCCGCCGGAGGTTTCATTTGGTCAGATTAATTTTTTTCAAGCGACAAAGTAACACCAGTACCGTCAAATAGTTCTTTTAACCCTGATTATGAGCGTGTTAGTTGATATGATTTTTTTGGACATTTACGTAATGCTTTTAGATGAGTACTATATGGTGTTGTTGGTAAAGTTTTACCAGTTGAACCATTAAGAGAATTTTTTACTAAACTTGATGGATTATTAAGACGTATTTTTGATGATACTATTAGTTCTGTTTTAAATGTTGATTTTACTAGTGGTTTAGAACAATTATTAACATTATGAGTATTTTTAAAAGCAGTTGGATTTTTAATTGGTTAGGAGTTTATTATCAAAAATAAAGACTTATTTGAAATTTTTAGTGGAGTTGTTTTTTTGTTTTTTAATATCATCGCTTACTGCGTTATTTTTTTGATTTTGATGTAGATAAATTAAAGTTATTTTTTGAAAATGCTAGTTTTGGTTCAAAATTTTTAATTTTCTTTTTTGATTTTATTTTTCCCTTTATTTTAAGTTCATATTTTGTAGAATTTTGTTTTTGAATTAAAAATAAGTTAAAAAATAAAAGTAAGGTGGTTAAATAATGGTTGGATATGGTTATTTATTTTTAGGAGTTTTATTATTAATAATACTTTATCCATTTTTAATAACTAGAAAAAATATAAAGATATTACAACGTGTAGGTAGTTATATTATTTCAGCACCACCACGTACTGGTAAATCTGCTCTTGCTTGTTGTTTAGCACAAAAAAATAGGGGTAGGGTAGTCAGTCCTATTCCTATTAAAGTACGTAATGAATATAGTTATCGTTGTTCTTATGATGATGTTTTTAAATTTAATCAATTAAATAGTAATTATGCTTTTAAAGAGAATGATATGCTTGTTTTTGATGAATTAGGTTTAAAAATTAATAGTAATGATTTGTCACTCGAATTTAAAGAAACACAAGAAAGTTTGGGAATGTTTTTTAAATTAATAGGTCATAATTTTAATGGAATTATGTATATGATTGAACAACACCCCGATAGAATACCAAAACAAGCACGTGAAAAAGCGGAATATATTGTGCAAGTTAAAAGAATGCTTATTTTGTTATTTTTAGTTAAGTTTAAACTAAATATTTATACTAATGATGATGATTATAATAAAGTTATATTATCTAAAAGACAAACTAATAAAATAATTAAACGTGGTGGATTACCACCTAGTTATAGTGGTGAAACTATGACTTTTAGTTTATGATTTCCTATGTCTTATTTACAAAGATATAATAGTCGTGCTTTAAATTATATTCATTCGTTAAAGAGTGAATTAAGTAGCGTTAAAGACTATGAACAGTCACAAGCATTAGATTTTACTGTTGATGATATTAGAGCAGTAGGATTAGACAAGTTGGATAATATATTACAGACTGAAAAGAAAGAAATTGAAAATAATGTATGACGTACTTGTTATTATAGAAATAAATATTCTAAGAAAAATAAGAAAAATGATACTTAACTGAATTTATATGCAGCTTCTTTTGCATATAAATGAATATTGTGTTTTGAAACTTTTATGTGTGTTCGAAAAGTTCGTCGGATGTGTTTTCATGCAGATTCAATCTGGTTTGTGTTTACACCTGTTGATGACACATACCCAACTTCATGATTTACGATTTCATGTTTGTGATAGAAGTTTTTGAAACTTCCATATCCCTTCCCTTCCAATAATCAGTAAATAGACAACACCCAGTAGAAATGTGTTTCAATGCAAATCATAAAAGGTTTTATCTCATCTGCTTTTTTCAATACTTTCACAATTAGTTTGTTGCTGGTTTTCTCATAAACTCCAACAATCAAGGTTTTATTCAACAAGGATCTTCCTTGTTGAATAAAACCTACATGTGAAAGATACATTTCATCCATCTGTGCTGTGCCATCATCAATGAACCCTGCATCTTGATTCCAAATTCTAGTTCTGATTTCATGACCCATTCTTCAAGCTGTTTTATATGTCACACCCAATTCCCTTGCAACATCTGTTGATAGTATACCATGCTTTGTGTTTATTCATCTAAAGATGAGATAAAACCAAGATGTCAAAGGTGTTTGTGACTTGTGAAAAATGGTGTCATGAAGAATACTAAATGTTTGATGACATTTCAAACATCTCATTCTTCTCAAATCAGAAACATTCAAACTAGAAGAAGCACACCTGATACATTTCATTACTTTCAACTTCGCTATATATTTCAAACAATCGTTTTCATTTTGAAATATGCTATTGAATTCATTTCAATTCATTTTTTCCTCCACACTAGTACATGTGGGGATAATTTCCTTAAAAATACATAACTATAAAATTCAATTTAATAAATAAAAATTTCTTAAATTAATATTTAACTATCCGCTTCAAGGAATTGTTAACCAATTAAAATAAGTTAAACATTAACTTAAAAACTAATTTCAAATTAATATAAACTTATAAGCAAATATTAACATATTTAATAAAAATTTCAATAAATATAAACACAAAAAAAAGTAAACAATGTGTTCCTTGAAGCTAAAACACAATGTTTACACAGTTAAAGTATAACAAAAACACAAAAAAATACAAATATTACAAAAAATAATAAAAATATAATTAATGTAAAATTCTTTTTTGTAAAAATATTTTTTCAATTTTACTTTTATTAAAAACTTTATAAAGAAAATCTAAAACATCATTTTTATTAAATTTATTTTTTAAATAATACCTAAATCGCAAACTTTCTAAACTAACATAATATTGAAAATCTTTAAAATAATCACTATTAGCAACATAATCATAACTTCCACCAATTAATTGAGTATTACCTTGCTCATCTGGTTTACTTTTAAACAAATAAAATTCCTTTGCTTTTTCACATGCTTGTACTAATTCTTGTAAACTTAAAGTTTTACTACCACGAACTATAAACGAATTTCTACAATTTCTACTAAAAGAATATGCTTGAATACCAACATCTTTTTGATTTAAAGACTTAATATTTTCTTGAACTTTTGTTACATATTTACTTAAATATTTAACTACAAATTCATTTGTACCTTTATGTACAACTTTTAAATCAATGCCTTTATTATTACCAACATGTGGTCATCATTTAGTTATCATACTATAAGGTATTTTACGATTAAATAATATATGAAAATGAACTACTCCACGTTTTTAATATTCATAAACATAAAAATATCTTAATTCACCTAAATATTTAGAACTTTTAGGGTCATTTCATCAACGTTTTAACAAAATAAAAAACAAACAAATATCTTTTTTGCTTTTCTAATATTAGTTTCATTTTTGTGATAAGTTAAAGTTAAAAAACTTAAAACTCTTGCATTATAAAAATTATGTAATTCTTTTTGAATTGATTTAGACTTAGTACGAACATTATTATTTCTTAATTTAGTAATATTACCAATATTCTTTATACCTAATTTATTTCTATCATTTCTAATAATATCAATAGGTAAAACAACATTTTTAATATAACAAGCATAATAAATTTTATTAACATAAAAATTGTATGAAATATTCATTTAAAATCATCCGCTTCAAGAATTTTTTTAAAATTAAATGATTTATAAACAAATATTAAACAAATATAAATATAAATCTTATAAAAAATTATAACATAAAAAAAATATCATTAATAAAAATTAATGATAGTAACAAAAATGATAATTAAATTAATTTTATCAATTTAAAAATATTTTTTAAAATTAAAACATTTTAATGTGTAATTTTTTATTTTAAGCAGTAAACCAGATTATATATTATTTAGTTAATGTCATTAATTGTTTATTATTAACGTTTAACTTTCAAGTAATAATGTATGAGACTAAATAAATTAAAATATTTATACTAATCATCAATGCAAAATATCATCAACGAAAAACAATAGGAAATGCGATTTTTGCAAAAGTTGCTAATAAATTAGAAAGTACCATTACTAAAGAAGGAACAATAAAAACAGCAACCAAACTACTCATTACCAATGCCGGTATTATTACCAGAAAGAAATTATAAGAAACTTCTAATGCAGTATAACCTAAACTTCGTAAAATATTAATTAATATTAAATTATCACGAACACTAATATTAGTAACAATAACAATAATCATTAATGATAATATAACACTAAAAATACCAAAAAATGAAATGATTATTTGTAAACTATATTGATTATTCTTCATAATACTAAGTAAATTACTAATATCATACACCGATGATAATGAAGTACTAATACCTTTACTTTCCAAATATCCTGAGTGTGAAATTTGTGCTAAATCAATATTATAATCATTTTTATTACTAATAATTGGTAAGTAATGTTTAAACTCATTATCAGTAAATTTGCTTAATTTACTATTAGCAAAATTATTTTCTAATAAATCACTTTTACTACCAAATAAAATCTCATTAAGTCAAAGTTTGGGCATTACTATTATTTTTGGATCTAATTTATTAATATAATCATAAGCAACACCAATTATATATTTTGTTTGATTATCTAATCCTTTATACCTATAAATAACACTATTATTAAGTTGTTCTCCACCATTATAAACATTAAAAACCGAAGGTAAAGCAGAAGTAGCCATTGGAATAAATTGAACAGCACTACTATCTGGATTTTTAATTCCTAATTTTTGAATTAAATGATTACGAATATTAATAAATTGTTTATCTTGCCAATTATTAGAAACTTCCATATCAGTTAAATTTAATTTACTAAAAGTAGAGAAATCACTTATACTAAAATTTAGAGATAAAAAATCACTTAAACTATCATCAATACCATAAGCAGTTCTTGGTGCACTTCAATTTTTAAAAGATTCTTTTGATAAGGTTTGTGTATCATTATCAAAAACAGCACCACGCTGATTAGGAAGTAACAGATTAGCCTTATCAAGTTCTAATTGTGTGTATGGTACTTCATACTGTTCATCATAAGGAATTAAACCAAAACTTATCAATAAATCAGTATTGTTTTTACCATTATTATTGGTTAAATAATTAAATAATATTTTATTTTTTTCTAAAAAATTCTTAATTATTGATGGAATCTTTGATGGATTAGCATCAATTCATTGTTTTATTTTTAATAATTCACTTCCCATAATATAACGATTTTGAACATTAATCACAATTGATTTATTAGGATTAAGAGGATCAAATTGTTTAATTGCCGCTAATAATTCTGGATATAATGAAATTTTACTTTTAATATTATCAACACTATTAAATTGATACATTAATTTATTTTCGTTATTAATAAAGTTAGTTTTAATATTATCATCAAATTGATAACCATTTTGATAATTAAAATTAGTTCCCGCAAATTGTGAACCTAACATATTATTAACTAAACCACTAGCAGTAAGCGCAAAGAATACTAATGTTGCAGCAAAAACACTAGTAAAACACATAATTGATGTTTTACCAAAACTACGTAGTGAAGTAGTAACGGCCAACTTATTACGATAACTAAATCTACCAATCACATATCTTGCAATAAAAGTGAAAGTTGAACTAATATTTATTTTATATTTTTGTTTTGAAATATTATTAGTAATTAAATCTAAGGGTTTATTTCTTAATAAAAATAATAGCATTAAAAAACTAATGAAAGTTAAACTAATGATTGGAATAACAAGTAATAAAATAGCGGTAACAATATTAAAGTACCAACCATAACTAATTAAGGCAACAGTACTAATATTAGTAATATAAATTAAATAATGCGCAACTGGAATCGAAATTAAAACACCAATAATAGCAAAAATAATTAAAGGAGCAATAATTGAAATTACTAATGATATACTTAACTGTCAACTTTTATATCCTGTTGCTTTTAAAATTCCAATTAATTTTTTATTACGATCAATCATTTTAAAAGTAATAATAAAAATAATAATAGTAGTCACAATAAAAATTAAAATTAAAAATAAACTAGAAATCTCTTCAATAACATTAATTCTATTATTAATGGAACTAAAAGATCATTCTTGCATACTAGTATAAAATCTAGTATTATTGATATTTAAAGGTGAAATTATTTTATTATATTCAATACCATTATTATAATATTTTGTACTTGCTATATCAGTAGGTGTTTTATAAATTGCATTAAGATAATTATAAATTCATTCATTATTTATTTGTGAATCAATATTTTTAGCCAAGTCAGGATTAATACCTAAAAAAAAATCATCAATATTACTGCTAAATGCCTTTAAATCAGATTCAACTTTGCGCATCGTATTACCATTAGTAAAAGCAACAGTATTATTTTTTAAATCAAGTGAATTACCAAAATAACGACCAACAAATGCTGCTAATGAGCTTGTAGCATAACCACGAATAATAAACGTTTGTCCAGCAATTACATAATTTTGACCAATATGTAAATTATTTAGTTCAGCAAAATGTTTGTAAATTAAAATTTCATTATCTTGTAATGGTTTTTCTGTTAAACTTGGGCCACCATCTTTGACAATAATTGCTTTATTAACAATATATTCAGGTCCTGTTTCAATAAAAGCAAAATTTTTACTAGTAATTAATAAATCACGGACCATAACAGCATGTTGTCATTCAATATCTTTATATAACATTCCCATTGACATTATTTCATATAACTTAGCTTCATTTTTAATATCTATTTCACTATAGTTTCGATTAGCATATGGATACTTAGTTTTTCCTTTAAAATTATCATTATAAAACTGTAAAGCAGCTTCACTAGTGATCATAAAATTTGTTGCATTTTCTGGATGTAATGGATCATATAGATATTGATTTAGAATATTAGCATATTGTTCTATCGTTGCTTTATGAGTATCATAAGATGGATAATTAATAGGAATATTAATTTTAAAATCAATATAATTATGGCTAGTATCATTAAAAAGACTATCACCAATAGCAAAATATTCTTTACTACTAGCAACACCACCATAAAAATTAAAACGATATATATCAGGTCTAGTAACATCTGGTATTGTTAACTGAAAAGTAGCTTTTGCCATCTTTTCTTTATCAATAGTATTATCTTTTTGATAATAATTAATATTATTTAAATAAGAACCGTTTTTATCTTTTTCATTATATTTTCCATCAAAATTAACATATTCCACTGGTGAAAAAAATGTATATTGGTTAAATTCATTATGAGCAATATCGTTAACATATTGTTCAAATAAATAATTATTAGAAAAATTTAATGATAAAAAGGCAATAATCATAATCATTACTAAAAAACCTAAACCAAACATTTGTAATAAATTGTTTTTTTGTTCACGAATATAATTACGTAATAATTTAAACATGATTATCCCTTCTTATGATCACTTATTAATAAATTAGATTTTGACAGTTTTGCTAAAGCTGACTTTGCTGCTTCTTGCTCAGCTTTCTTTTTATTTGTTCCTACTCCTTTCCCCATTAGTATTTTATTATCTAAATACACATGAACAATAAAATAAGTAATATTATCTTTTTTAATTTGTTCCATATTTTTATAATTAATAGGATCTCTTTTTTCTGCCTGTACTAATTCTTGTAATTTAGTTTTATAATCAATAATTGTTTCTAACTGATTAGTTTTAATTAATTCAAATAAAGTTAAATCTAAGATTTTTTTAACGGCACTATTTCCTAAATCAAGATATACTGCAGCAAGAAATGATTCAAAAACATCTGATAAAATACTTTCGCGTTGTTGCCCACCTGTATTTTTTTCACCATTTCCCAAAAATAAATAATCTTGTAATCCTAGAGCAATTGCCACTGCTGCCAATGTTTCTTGTCTAACTGCTTTACTACGTAAACTTGTTAATTGTCCCTCATCTTTATTTGGAAATAAGTGCCAAATGTAAGTTGAAATATTTTCCCCTAAAATCGAATCACCCAAAAATTCTAATCGCTCATATGAATAATCTAAATTATGTTCGTTTGAAAAAGAACGATGAGTAAACGCTTCACGATAATTACGATTAGATTTAATTTTTTCTAAAATACTCGATTTTAAAATATGTTCAATATTAATCATATTTTTCTCCTTAATACTTATTTATAAATTATAATTCTTGAATTTGTTTAGCTATTTTATTAGTAACATCTTGCTCAATAGCACGAATTAAAAGTTTTAAAGTACTATAATAAGATTTTTTATCACTAGATCCATGTGCTTTAAAAGCAATACCATTAATACCTATTAATTGAGCACCACCTGTATTCTTATAATCAAAATTCTTTTTAATATTTTTAAAAATACCAATTGACATTAAACCTAAAAATTTAGTTCATAAATTTTTTTTATAACCATTTTTAATTAATGTAAATAATAATGATGCCATGCCTTCAACTGATTTTAAAACAATATTACCTGAATAACCATCACAAATAATAATATCAACATCACCACTTAAAACATTTCGTGGTTCAATATTACCGTGAAAATTTAAAAAACTTAACTTTTCATTTTTTTGTGTTAATTGTTTTAGTTTAGCATATGTTGCTTTAGCTACTTCTGGACCTTTGCTTTCTTCAATACCAATATTTAATAAACCAATTTTAGGACGTGAAATATTTTGAATAGTTTGACAATAAATATGACCCATTAATGTAAAATTAATTAATTCATCAACAGTGTTTTCAATATTTGCTCCAACATCCAATAATACTACTTGTCGATCTTTTATTAAAGTAGGCATAATTGGCATGAATGCCGGACGTTTAATGCCTTTGATTTCGCCTAATAAAAAATGACAAGCACCAAGATAGGCAGCAGTTGAACCCGAAGTTAGAATCCCATCTGCTTTTTTATTTTTAACTAACTGAATGGCTTGATTCATAGAAGAATCAGTCATTCTAATACCAGCGAGTGGACCATCATTCATAGTTATTACTTGGGTTGTTGCTAGTATTGTTATTCTTGATGATAATGGCTTATTTTTTAATAAAATCTGCAAGTTTCCATTAATTTGTTTTTCATCACCAACTAAACAAATTTCAACATTTTTGAATTCTTTAATAACTTCTAACGCTGCAGCAATAGCGGGCAAACTACCATGGTCTGAACCCATTACATCAAAAGCAATTTTCATAGTTCCTCCTAAAAACAAAAAATAATTTAAGAAACCTTAAATAATACTATATTATTGATATTTTAATTATACGTTAATTTTTTTAATTCCTTAAGATTAACAATCCAACTAATACTGCATTTATTTATTTTAAATATGAATATTTCATTATTTGCTAGTAAAAAGTTAAAAAACAATTTATATCTAATTATTTTGATATTGATTTTCTAAATAATTGTTTTTATTTACACCAGTTTTTTTAAAAGACCAAAAACCTTTTATTTATTTTATTAAAAAAAACTTTAAAAGCAAAAAACTAATATAAATATAAAAATATCTTATCATAATTTTACTAAAATCAAAAATAATCAAAGAATTAAAAAAAAAAAAATAAAGTTAATTAAAAATAATTTTTATTGTATTTTATTTTAAAAACTTTAGAATTTAGTTACTTCTTATTATATATCTAAGAACGCATTGGGGAAAAATTAATAACACAACTAAAAACTTTACTTATAAATAGTATTTTTTCAGATATGATTTTGAAATACTTATAAATTTTGTAGTAAAAATAATTCAAAAAAATTAATACTACTACTTTTGAGGATCTTGTTAAAAGAATATGATCCTTTTTAAAATATATACTTACTGTTATTAATAACAAATTAACATTATATTAAATAAAACTTTTGTAATTAAAAAGGAGTAAAAATGATAAATTTAAAAAAAATAAAATTAACAAAAAATAATAATCGCTTTGGTCGAAAAACAAAGAAATGAAAAAATAATAAAGGAGAATGAAAATATAAAACTGAAATTAGAAATAAATCTAATGAACTTGATTCAGTTATTTATGAATCGTATATGACAATTTATGACAAAAACAAAAATGATTTTAAATGTTGAACTAAAAGAATTGCTTTTCCAAATAGTCGAATTATTTTTGAAATATTTTTAATTAAAAATAATAAATTATATAAACACGTTAAAAAATATAAAAACATTGACAAATTATCAGATGACCTAAACAATAATAAACTTTTAGATTTCTCTCCTATCAAAGTTAAAGGAGGCGAAAAATCAGATCCAAAATATTACCTCATTTAATCAAGAATTAAGTATTAATATTAATTATGATAATTTATTAAATTTATATCAGTATTTAACATATATGCAAAAAATTATTGATAATCCTACTTCGTCTAGCAATATTTCAATAAATGTCAAAATTAAAAAAACATTACCTAATTTATTGTTAGGATTACTACTAGTTTATATTGCATTTACTGGCAAAAATGCACAAATAATAATTTCTAAATATATTTTTGATGAGCAAGAATATACATCAGAAGATTATTTTTATGGAATATTTCAAAATAAACAAAACTATTTCACAACATTCATTGATACTATTTTAACGACATTTTTTACCTCAGCAATTGCTGATTGATCAAGAAATACAATTTTAAATATAATCCAAAGTTAAAAAAGTAATCCAATAAATGATTTTAAAATTAAAAAAATTCCTATTGAAACATTTAAAAAATATAAACATGAATTTTTAACCCTTTTATATGAAGAAAATTAAGTAAAATTAAAAAATAATATGTCACGAATAAAACGTATTAATAATTTAATAAAAAAACTTAATAATATTCCAAAACCTACAGATTTTGAATATCATCCAAATTTTAAAAAAGAAAGGAAGAAGTTAGTGACTTTAATTGTTTAAAGAAGCCTATTAATAATAGTATAATAAAAGAATTAACATCTTCGGCAAATAAAGTGATTGATAATTTAAATAAATTAAAAAAACAAATTTAGATACTTTAGAATGAAAAGAAAGAATAAATTATTCATTATTTGATTTATTTTTAGAATTAGTAACATGACTAATGGCACATTCTATAATGACAGGTTCAATAGCAAATGCTATACAATAAAACTTTAAAATAAGTGATTTAATTAAATATTTTACTAAACCAAATATTATATTAGCAAATACAATCACTTATTTTTCTATACGACCAGTTAATTATATATTTAAATGAGGATTAGAAACATTAAAAATTAAAACTAATATTTGTCCTCAAATAATTTCAAACTGAATTAAAAAACAATCAAATTGTGGAAAATTTTCAATGGCAATTTTGTTATTTTTTTTCAATGCTGTTTTTACTAATATTACTAAAACGAACACCACTACTTACTAAATATGAAGTTACAAAATCTCATGATCTACTTGAATTAAAATTAAAAAAAATGAGAAACATGATTATTTTTTTTCTTAGCAACAGGTTCTCAAATGATTTCTCTTTCTATTTCAAATTTTTATAAAATCTTTAGTTTTGAAACTTTAATAAAAAAAATTAGATATTTTCATAAACCAAACATAAATTTACTAGAAGAAAAATTAATAGAATTTGAAAATAATAGTGATATTCCAATTTTTAATAAATCAGAAGTAATAAAAATGAAAGACAGTATAAATGAAGTAAATAAGGCTTATAAAGTAATATATTCAAATACAAAAAAAATAGATCCAAAGTTAATAAATAGCACTGATTATGATTCAGATCAATTTCCATTATCAAACAAAAAAAATGATTTTATTTGCTTAATTCATAATATAACTTAAAAATATATTTTTTGGAAATTATCTCCACATGTACTAGTGTGGAGGAAAAAATGAATTGAAATGAATTCAATAGCATATTTCAAAATGAAAACGATTGTTTGAAATATATAGCGAAGTTGAAAGTAATGAAATGTATCAGGTGTGCTTCTTCTAGTTTGAATGTTTCTGATTTGAGAAGAATAAGATGTTTGAAATGTCATCAAACATTTAGTATTCTTCATGACACCATTTTTCACAAGTCACAAACACCTTTGACATCTTGATTTTATTTCATCTTTAGATGAATAAACACCAAACATGGAATTACATCAACAGATGTTGCAAGGGAATTGGGTGTGACATATAAAACAACTTGAAGAATTGGTCATGAAATCAGAACTAGAATTTGGAATCAAGATGCAGGGTTCATTGATGATGGCACAGCACAGATGGATGAAATGTATCTTTCACATGTAGGTTTTAAAAAACAAGGAAGATACTTGCTGAATAAAACCTTAATTGTTGGAGTTTATGATAAAACCAGCAACAAACTAATTGTGAAAGTATTGAAAAAAGCAGATGAGAAAAAACTTTTATGATTTGCATTGAAACACATTTCTACTGGGTGTTGTCTATTTACGGATTCTTGGAAGGGATATGGAAGTTTCAAAAACTTCTATCACAAACATGAAATCGTAAATCATGAAGTTGGGTATGTGTCATCAACAGGTGTAAACACAAACCAGATTGAATCTTTATGAAAACACATCCCACGAACTTTTCGAACACACATAAAAGTTTCAAAACATCATGTTAATTTATATGCTAAAGAGGCTGCATATAAATTCAACAAGATACCTAGTTTTGAAACTATAATTTTGTGTTTGATTTAGATACATGTGGGGATAATTTCCTAGATAGGCTTTTATCTCCGTTTATGTGATAAAATTTAAAAATAGTACATAAAGGGATAAAAGCCTATTTTTTTTAAAAAATATTTATACTAATTTATTGATATTTTTAAAAAAAAGAAAAAAATAATCCAAAATTTAACATTAGGAAAGAGGAACTTTTTATTATGGATAAAGATAAATAAATTGAAAAGTTAAGAAAACAAGATGCAGAAAATAAAAAACAATTTGAAGAAGAAAGATTAAAAAAAAGAATTGAAGAAGCTGAAAAAGAAAGAAAAACAATTGCAGAATAAAAAAAACAAAATAAAAAAGATAAAAATGTATAGACATAATACATTTTTATTATACTTACAATATAAAAAATATTTTTTTATAAAATTAATATATTATTAAAATTAAAAAAAATATTAAGTATAATAAATTTATGAAATATTTAGGCATTGATTTAGGTAGTAAAACATTAGGACTTGCTCGTGGTGAAGGAAAAATTGCTTTTTCTTGAAAAACTATTCGTTTCCCAGAGCATGATTTTAATAATGCTATTATCCAACTCCAAAATGCTATTAAAGAATATGATGCTGATATTCTTGTTTTTGGTTACCCTTTAAACATGGATAGCACAGTCGGCCCCAGCGCAAAAATTGTTTTAAATTTTATTGATAAATTTAAATTAACACAAAATAATGATAAACTAAATATTGTTTTACAAGATGAAAGAAGAACTACCTATTCTTCGCAGCAAATATTAATTAAATCTAATGTTTCTTCAAATAAAAGAAAACAAGTTAAAGATCAATTGGCTGCTGCTATTATTTTACAATCATACTTTGATAAAATAACTCAATCTTAAATTTTAGGAGATAAATGTGAAATATAAAAAAATTAATTTAATCGCTATCGCTGGCGGCAGTGCTTCAGGAAAAACAACAGTAGCAGAAAAAATTGCTGAAGCTTATAATAAAAAAAATGTCATTTTTGTACAAATGGATAATTATTATCATGGCCTTAGTAATTTAAAAGTTGAAGAAAGAAAAAAAACTAATTTTGATCACCCTAATGCTATTGATATGAAATTATTAATTCATGATTTAGAACAATTATTACTCGGCAATGCTATTGAAGAGCCTATTTATGATTTTAAAATCAATAGTCGCAGTAAAAACACTGAGATTATTGGTCCGGGTGATGTTATCATTCTGGATGGTATTTTTGCTTTAGAAAATCCTATTATTCGTGAATTATCTACTATCAAAATTTTTGTTGATACTGATAGTGATACTAGACTACTAAAAAGAATTAAACGAGATGTTAGTTTTAGAAATCGTACTCTTGACAGTGTTTTACAACAATATGCATTAACCGTTAAACCTATGCATGATGATTTTGTTGAGCCAACTAAACGTTATGCTGATATTATTATTTCTTTTGATTTTCATAATACTGTAGCTATTGATATTATTGCTACTAAACTTAAAGCAAATATTTAATAATTGCTTTAAGTTTTAATTTTTAGAATAACAATAAAATGCATCTTTAAGATGCATTTTTAAATTGTTTTTTATTGTTTTTTATAAGTTAACAAAGAAGATTATCAACTTAAATAATCAATTTTGTCTTCATTTAGAAGAGATAAAATATTAAATTTTTGTATTTGCATTGCTTGCTCATAAACACTATTTTTTATTTCATATTTTTTTCTATACTATCAATATTTAAAACTTCAATTACTGTATTTCCATTTTCATGTGTTACTAAACCAAGTTCATTATTTAAATTAAATAATGTTTGAACATTAATTGATAAATCTAATACATAATTTACTTTATTACTATCTAAATCACTATAATATAATTTTGCTTTTTTACTTGCTAAATTTAAACTATAAAAATATATTTTACTATTTATTTCTGTTATTCACATTGTATCGTTAATGTTAAAAAAAATCATCTCCAATTATTGGTTTGGCTTCAGATTGACCTTTTTTTATAATTAACACACTATAACTTATAGGTTTATTTATAGATCTATAAATAGGAAGATAAATATTTTCATTTTTATCAATAAATATAGAATTAACTATTAGATTGTTTGGTAAATTTATTTTTTCAATAATTTAAGTATTAATATTATATTTATAAAAGCCATCAAAAGTTGATACATAAATATTATTTTTCAAATAAATAATATCAGTTACCATACCCGAAACTAATGGCATAGTTTTAGATTGATTTTTATTATTAAGAATTAGTACTCCACCAGCAGAAGTTAAATAAATATTACCTTTAATATCAATTATCATGTGAAAAGAACCTACTTTTAATTCTTTATTTTCTCAATAAATTTCATTATTTCTGGTACTGATATTATATTTTCAAATTTTTTGTCCATGTGTATGAAGATTAGAACTATCAAAAGTTGTATAATACAAATTACCATTGTCATCCTGTGTTTGTTTTACATTTTTTGTTGATATTATATTTTTATAATTAAAGTTAGTATCTTGATAATTATCATATATTTTTTTCATTATATTATCCCCTTCATTCTTTTTTTAAAATAGTTATTTTTATTATTTCTTCTTTTAAGTACATATCGATAATTCTAGTAACTAAAATGAACAAACGATATCACATGCTTACTAGAGCTTACTATAAAAAAAATAATTAGTAGTATTTTTTATTATCCATTATATTTTTATATTTCACATTATTTAGGTTAAACTTTGTTTACTTTAAAAATTAAAGTATCGGTCAAAAAAAATTTATAAATTTTATAACAATAATTATATTTATTTATTTTCTATAAGTCAAATTTTAATAAAAATACAAATATAAATAATCAATAATAGTCATCAATATTTCTTCAATCAATTGTTGCGATTTGACATTAAGGTAGCAAAAATGATAAAATAAAAAGTTTGAGTGGTTAAATATGAAAAAAAAACTAAATTATAAAAAAATATTAATTGCAACTGGTGTATTAGCTGTCGTTGCTACAAAAAGCACAAAATCAGAATCAAAAAAAGAATTAAGTTCTATCATTATTAAGTTAGAAGTTGACTGTAACAAATTTAATACCGAAAAAACAGTTCTTGATGAAATCATTAAACAAAACAAAGATGTAACTGCTAATGATGTTAAAATTAAAAACTTCAAAGCAGCATCAGAAGAAAATGCTGGCTCAGTAGAACTACATGCTAAAGCCGACAGTAAATATACAGGAAAAGTAAATATTATAATTACAAAAGTTGATACTGAAGAAGAAAGATTAGAAAAAATTATTAAAAAAACTAAAGTTGCTAATGATAAAGAAAGATATGGCAAGGAATATGTTGAGGCATATAAGGAATATTTTGCATTTCTTGAAAAAACTATGGAAGCAAAATTTAAAATAGAACCTTGAGTTATAAATGAAGAACCTACAGATTCAAATAAAACTGACATTTTTTTAAATTTAGAAAATTATATAAGAGAAATTAGATTATCACACTATAGACTAGGTTTAGTAGAACAACATATTAACATTTACTATAAAAGAGAAAAAATGTTAATTGATAATGAAAATAAAACATTAAAATTTGAGAATATTCAAATGAATATGTATAAAACTGAAGATTGCAAATCAATACCAGGTTCTCAATACCAAATAAATACAACTATTAATTACCAAGTAAAATAAATTTAAAATATACTAAAAATAACCAAATATTTGGTTATTTTTTATTAATATAACAAATCAATAAATATAAAATTGATAATACTAATTAATTAGTATTTGTATTAGTACTTTCTTTTAATAATTGTTGATCTCCTGTTTTAGAACCATTAATTATTGGTTTAATAAATGATTCAAAAACAAGATTAGGATTTGTAAATAATTGATCTTGATTATTTAATTCAAAAATAGATTTTTCTAATATTTCATTTTTTTGATGCGCTGGTACTTTAATTATATTCTCAATAAAAATATCAATTATAGCATTTTGTGTTTCTTCATTAATTTCTTTATCAGACAACTGATTTTTAAGTTTCAATCTAGCATTAATTAAAAAATCAGCACTTTCCTCTCTTGGAAATAAAATACTTTCTTGAGAACTATTATTACTTGAATTAACTTCAAATGAAGGCGTCACTACTTTTGTAGTTTCTTCCTCATTCCTTTTTTCTGGTTTTTGATTAGTAACATTTGAAAAATATTGATAATGTCGAGCTTGATAGTATAACTTCACCTCATTATTAGCAATTACATTATCTGATTCAAATCTTTCCCTACTTGCAACATCAAAATCTTCATTAATTCTAATAATATCACAATTTAAAATATTACAAATTGCTTCAATTTTAACAGAACCTGTTATTTCACCATTTTTTCTCATTTGTTCTAAAGTTTTTCTTATTTGTGTATCTTCACTATTGTTAAGATACAATTCTTTATTTTTTTTATTGATTTCACTATCTAATAACATTGATCTAAAGTTAGCTTTATTATTTGGCCGTTTTGTATCTAAATTTGTTTCAATATAATCACAAATACGATTACGAAAGACTTTAACTAATTTTTCATTTTCTTTATCAGTAAAATTAAAATCAGCAAAATTAAAAATTCGTTCTCAGCCGATTTCTATACCAAAAAGTGATTTATATCTTGTTTTAAATTGATTTTTATTAGTTTTAACTTGTTCTAAATATGAAACAATTACTGCTCATAATAAACAATTACCATCTCTTTGAACATCTTTAATTGTCATGGTAATGTGTGCTCCTTTAAAAGAAAAATAGTTACTTTAAAATAAAATACTAAACTACTTTTAGAATAAATATATTTTGATTTTAATGCTCGTTGCTTTGCAATTCACCGCAAAATTGGTAATAAATATTACTACTTATAATATAACAAAAAAACAAAAAAATAATAGCAAATCGTTATTAAAATAATATATAAATATTTTATAATTTAATTTTATTTAATTAAAAACAGTACTTCTCCCCGCATGTACTTGTGGAGAAAACAATGACACTGAATGAATTCATCAATGCTTTTCAAACTGAACAGCAATGTCTTGCATATATAGCAAATTTGAAAGAAAACAAATGTATTAGGTGTTTTAGTTTTAATTTGAATACTTCTGATTTAAAAATAATGAGATGTTTGAAATGTAATCAAACATTTAGCATTCTCACAGGCACCATTTTTCACAAGTCACAAACACCTTTGACATCTTGGTTTTATTTCATCTTTAGATGAATAAACACAAAGCATGGTATAATATCAACAGATGTTGCAAGGGAATTGGGTGTGACATATAAAACAGCTTGAAGAATGGGTCATGAAATCAGAACACGTATTGCAAAACAAAAACCTCAATTTATTGTTGAAGGTACAGTACAAATTGATGAAATGTATCTTTCACATATGGGTTTTAAAAAACAACCAATAATTTAATTGTAAAAGTATTGAAAAACGCAAAGAGTAAAAATCTTTTGCAGTTTTCAAGAAACCACATTTCTTCAAAATGTCTTGTATATACTGATTCTTGAAAAGAATATTGCGATTTTAAATCAGTTTTTACTAAGCATGAAACAGTTAACCATCAAGATGTCTATGTTTCAAAAACTTGTGTAAATACCAACCAAATTGAATCAGTTTGAAAACATATAAGAAGAGCATTTAAAACACATATAAAAGTTGCAAAACATTATGTTCGTTTATATACTAAAGAGGCTGCATATAAATTCAACAAGATACCTAGTTTTGAAACTGTAATGCTATGTTTGATTTAAAAATGTGAGGAGAAGTCCGTAGATAGGCTTTTCTCGGCATTTATGTGATAAAATTTAAAAATAGTACATAAAGGGATAAAAGCCTAAAAAATATATTATAATACTTTCCTAACAAATAAAATTAACCTATAAATAAAATATAAGGAGATTTTTAGAAATGAAAATTCAGAAACTTAAAAAAATAAATTTAATAACACTATCACTATTGATTTTAACTATTTTGGTTATATTTACATCTTTAACCTTAATAGATTTTTTTAACATAAAAAAATGATATAAAATATATTCCTTCTTTTTATAATTATTATCGAAAACAAGAAATAATAACAAAAGAAAATGGTTTTAATTTAATAAAAGAACATGGTTTAATTTATATATTAACTAATAATAAATTATATTTTTGTAAAAATTACCTCTTCCAAAATATTGTTGAAAACTATAATCTTAAATCATTAGTACAACTAAAAATTAGAATTGTTTTTGCTATAATTTTAAGTCCAATTTTATTATTTATAACTATATTACTAATCTTTTTAAATAAATATTTAAAAATAAAAAAAGTAGATAATAACTTTTGAGATGCTATTGAAAATTGTGAAATTATTAATAATTATTATGTTCATTAATTTTTTATTTATTATTAGAAATTAAACTAAGAAACTTAAAAACCATTGATTATATTTATTATTTAATATAGTAAGCATAGATAAAATTATATGCTTACTATAAATTTTTAATTACTCTTGATAAAATTAACTTAATATTATCATTATAAATTTCTACCTTTCCTTCCATTAAAATTACTTTATTAACTTGTAAATATTCTTGGTATATTTGATATAACTTTTCAAAAACCGTTACTTCAATAACATTACTATCATTTTGCATTTCAAAAAAAGCCATTAATTTTTTAGTTTTAGTTTTAATTACTCTAATATTATTGATAACTCCATATACTCTAACATGTTGATCAACATAATTATTAATATATGCTAAATCAATAGCTTTATTATGAGGATCTAATTGCTCTTTTCATAGTAATTTAGGATTATATTTTAAGTAAAGCCCTAATGCACGATGTTCATTAATACTATTATTATTTCAATCATCTTCTCTTTGTAACATAATTGGGTTAGCAATTAAATTAAAATTTAATGATAATTTGCCACTAGTTTCATCTTTTACCTGCACCATATTGGCATATTCTAATGCAGCATCCAAGTTTAATAATAACATTGTTCGATTTGATTGAATATCATCTAAAGCACCAGCGGCAATTAAATGTTCAATGTTTTTACGATTCAAACCAATAAATATTGCTCGAGCACAAAAATTAAAAAAATCTTGAAAAAATCCATTACTAGTAAGTTCTTTAATAAGATTACTACAACTACCTTGACTCATTTGCTTAATTGCTTGTAAACTATAACGAATAGCTTTTTTAGCATCATCAATTAAAAAATCAATTCCAGAAAATTGAATTGATGGTGGTAAAACTTTAATTTGATATTTTTGACATTCATTCAAATATTGTAACATTTTTTGATCATTACCAATAACACTACTTAATAACGATACCATAAATGCCAATGGATAATTTGCTTTTAAATAAACTAAATAATAACTAATTAATGAATAAGCAACAGCATGAGATCGATTAAATCCATAACCAGCAAATTTTTCAATATCTTCTCATATTTTCTTAACAACTCTTGATGAATAACCTCTATTAACAGCACTTTTAATAAATGAGTTTACTTGTTCTTTCATAACTGTAGTATCTTTTTTACTAATTGCACGACGAATTAAATCAGCTTTTCCTAATGAATAACCAGCAACTTTCTGTAAAATTAATAATATTTGTTCTTGATAAATAATAATGCCATAAGTTGATGCTAAATAAGGTTTTAAATCTTCATGAATATACGCAACTTTTTGTTTTCCTAATTTACGATTAATATAATCTTGAATGTACTCTTGTGGTCCAGGACGAAATAAAGAAGAACTAGCAATAATATCTTCTAAGTTATCAACTTTCATTTTAATTAAAATTTGACGCATTCCTGAAGATTCCAATTGAAAAATACCGGTTGTATCACCATTTTTAATAATTCTAAAACTTTTTTCATCATTTAAAGGAATTTGAGATAATTTTAAATTTAAAAAATAATGTTTACTTACTTGTTGTAAAATATTTTGCAAAATAGTTAAATTACGTAATCCTAAAATATCCATTTTTATCAAACCAAGAGCTTCTAGGGTTTGCATTGGAAATTGCGTTTGATAAATACCTTGAAATCCTAATTGTAATGGGATAGCAGTAACTAATGCTGCACTTGTAATAACGATTCCTGCTGCATGAGTACTAGTTTGTCGTGGAAAACCAAGAATTTCTTTGGTTAAAGTAAACAATAAAGGATACTTATTTGCATATCATGCTAATTTTGGTGATTGTTTAATAGCCATATCTATTTCAAAATTATATTGAATTGGTATTAATTTTGTCATTTCATTAATATCTTCGATATTAACTTGAAAAACTCTTCCCAAATCACGAATTGCCATTTTACTAGCAATTGTTTGAAAAGTAACAATATATGCAACATGTTCTTTGCCATATTTTTGATGAATATATTTAATAACTTCATCTCTTCTTGTATCTTCAAAATCGATATCAATGTCTGGTAATGATATTCGTTCTGGATTTAAAAATCTTTCAAAAATTAAATTATAAGCAATAGGATCAACACCAGTAATTCCTAAAACATATGCCACTAAACTACCAGCAACACTTCCTCTACCTGGTCCAACCATTATATTCTTGCTTTTTGCAAATTTAACATAATCATTAACAATTAAAAAATAATCAGCAAAACCCATTTCATTAATTACTTGTAATTCATATAAAACTCTTTTAACGTATTTTTCAGGAATTTCACGACTTTGAAAATGCGCATCTAATCCCTGCTTACATAATTCTTGCAAATATAAATTACTAGTAAGATTATTAGGGCAAGTAAATTTTGGTAAACTTAATTCTGCACTATTTGGCTTATTCTTAGGAAATTTTAAATTACATAATCAAATAACCTTTTCAATGTTTTCAATAATTTCATTTGGATAATGTTGTATTAAATCTTGTTTAGTTTTATATAAAAACTCATTACTTTTTGATAAATCTTCTGATTTTAATGTTTTTTGTTCTTTAATAGCTTGTAAAGTTTGATAAGTACGATGTTGTTTTTCATCTAAATATAAAACCAAATCAATTGGAATAATATTAGATGTAATCGATTTTAATAAAGTAATATTATCCATATCACTAGGTACTAAACCAAAATAAACTAGTTCATGACCTGTTGAATTTAAAATATCATAATTATTTTTAATATATCTAATATTTTTGTTATTAGCATGAATAATAACTAAAACTTCACGTGTTTGATTAAGATATTTTTTTACATCATTAGTAGTAACAATATTATTATTAGTACTAATAATAGTAGAAAGTTCTATTAATCTTTGATAACCAGCATATGAAGTCGCCATAATAGTTAATTCAACTTTATCACTAGCACTTTCTCAAACACAATTTAAACCAATTAATGGTTTAATATAATTCTCTATACATAAATTACAAAATTCATAAGCACCATACATTATATTTTTATCTACTAAAGATAGAACTTTTAAATTATTTTTTTTAGCAAATTCAATATAATCACTTATTTTAATAGTTGATGAAAGAAATGAATAATTAGAACGAACATTTAAATTAACTATATATTTCATACTATCCCCTACAATTCTTGAATGACTTATATTACAAGTTAATTTTAACATCATTTTATCTTGCTACGTTATTCTTTAGTTATTGTTTTCAATACAAAACTATTTAAAACACTTAAAATAAACATTATTTTTTCCATATAATTAATAATAAATAACTTGGAAAAATTATAATATATTTTTTGTATATTAAAACCAATAATATGCTAAAATCTGCATAAACTTAATACAAGTTATCAACTTATTACTTCATTTTAAAGTAAGTGAGTTTGTTATTTTTAATCAAATAAGAAGAAAAAAATGGACATTCAAAATATTAATGGAAATTATCCCTACATGTACTAGTGTGGGGATAATTTCCATTTTAATTTCAAGAAAAAAGAAGATAAAATTGAAAATAATATGTATGATGAAGTTGTTATTAGTGCTTTTAAAGAAAATAAAGAAGCTTATGGAACAAGAAGATTAAAAGTTGTTCTAAAAGAAAAGAAAATTAATTTATCAAGACGAAAAATTAAAAAAATTATGAATAAACATAATTTAATATCAAAATACAATAAATTATCATACAAAAATTATCATAATAAAGTAAATGATAGTCAAATTACTAATCTTGTTAATAGAGACTTTAATAATAGGCTTAAAAATGAAGTTATTGTTAGTGATTTAACTTATGTTCAATTTAATGGTAAATGAAACTATATTTGCTTATTAATCGACCTGTACAATCGCGAAATTATTGAACATAGTGTAGTACTAAAAAAGATGCATAATCAGTATATCAAGCATTTATGTGCACAAATCGTTGTTTAAAAAATATTGAAATATTTCATAGCGATCGCGGTAATGAATTTAATAATAAAACTATTGATAAAATTTTATTAGCATTCAATATTACCCACTCTTTAAGCAAAAAAGGTTGTCCTTATGATAACGCTGTTGCTGAAGCAACTTTCAAAACTTTCAAAACAGAGTTTAATAATGATAAAAATTTTACATCATTAATCCAATTAAAATTATAATTATTTGCTTATATCAATTGATACAACAACATAAGAATCCACAGTACTCTAAACTACTTAACCCCCATAAAACACCAAGAACAAATGTCTACCAAAAAACAGTCCTAAAAAAAGTTGCCATTCCAGATCCTTGTTTTTTAAAACCTTGATTGTTGGAGTTTATGAGAAAACCAGCAACAAACTAATTGTGAAAGTATTGAAAAAAGCAGATGAGAAAAATCTTTTATGATTTGCATTGAAACACATTTCTACTGGGTGTTGTCTATTTACGGATTCTTGGAAGAGATATGGAAGTTTCAAAAACTTCTATCACAAACATGAAATTGTAAATCATGAAGTTGGGTATGTGTCATCAACAGGTGTAAACACAAACCAGATTGAATCTGCATGAAAACACATCCGACGAACTTTCCGAACACACATAAAAGTTTCAAAACACAATATTCATTTATATGCAAATGAAGCTGCATATAAATTCAATAAGATACCTAGTTTTGAAACTATAATTTTGTGTTTGATTTAGATACATGTGGAAATAATTTCCTAGATAGGCTTTTATCTCCATTTATGTGATAAAATTTAAAAATAGTACATAAAGGGATAAAAGCCATATTAATTTAATAAAAGCTGCTAAAAGTGGTGAACTACAAGTAATTAAAAAAATAATTAAAAATGGTGGCAATGTTAATTATATATGCGATGATATAACCGCTTTAATATGAGCAGCGCAAAATGGTCATTTAAATGTAGCTAATATCAATGATGTTAATATTTATCATGTAGTTAAAAATAGACCTGATCCTTGAATATTAAATAACATTAATGGACAAATAATTATAGCCAAATATTTAAAAACAAATGGTTATTATAACTATGCTAATCTTTTACTAGATACTATTGAAAATGGTGATACAGCTTTAACAATAGCTGCTAAAAACAAACACCCAAAAATAGTTGAAAGATTATCCTATGAAATTTATGAACAAGAAATAAAACAATGATATAAATTTGGATTACCTACTATTCTTAATGTTACAACCAATAAAAATAATTTTGAAGTTAAATCTCTTCAAGAATTAGCAAATGAAGTACAAAAAATAACAACCAATATTGATTTTAGAGAACCAAATCCATATCAAAAATTACAAATAAATTTAAAACTTGCTCAATTAGAAATTGATATTGAAAAAAAATTATTAGTAAATGAAATAAATGCAATCGATTTAAAAAATCAACCTTTAACAAGTAATCAAAATACTTATTGTAATATTTTATAGTTTACTATTAAAAAATAACAAAAAGAGTCAAACTTCACTCTTTTTTTATATTTAAAATAAATAAACTGCAATTTATTAAAAATATTAAATTATTAATAGTTTTATTTATATTTTTTCAATATCTTTAAAACTATTTATTAAAATTTGTTCTCAATCAATTATTTGCTTTAAATCATTTTCTAAAAGTTCACATTCTTTAATCTTTGGTTGTGTAACAGGGTTTTTGGGAACAAATAATGAACAACAATCAGCGAATGTTAAAATTGATGTTTCATAAGTACCAATTTTTTTAGCAAGATTAATAATATCAACTTTATCTTCGACAATTAAACTACGCAAAATTGGTAAATTGCTAACAATATTAATAGCATTAATACTTGCTAATGTTTGTGAAGCAACCTGAACAATTGCTTCACCAGTTGCTAATGCTTGAATTTTATATTTTTCTGCAAATAAACTAGCAATTATAATAAACATTCTACGCATTAAAGTAATACGATAACTTTCTTTCTTAATATGACTTAATTCATTTTGCAAGTTAGTAAAATAGCAAATATATAAATTTTTACTACCAGCATTATAAGGTGCTAAAATTTGAACTAAAGTTTCTACTTTTTTTAATGCTGTTTGTAAAGTAAAAGGTGGAGTAGCAAAATGTAAATATTGAACTTGTAATCCTCGTTTCATTAATTTATATGCTGCTACAGGGGAATCAATACCACCGCTCAATAATAATAATAATAATAATTTCCCTGAACTACCTACTGGAAATCCACCAGCACCAATAATTTTATTTGCAAATAAATAAATATCATCCTTATTAACTTTGATATTTATTTTTAAATCAGGATTAGTAACATTAACTTTTAAATCTGTTTTTTTTAAAATTATAGCTTCTATAATTTTAACTATTTGTTCTGAATTTAATGAAAAACTCTTATCACTAAGACTAACAAAAAGTTTAAATGTTTTAAAATTTGTTAGATCTTGACTTAAAATTAATGATATTACTTTTTCTGATAATATTTCCATATTTTTAGCAATTCTAAAAGCAGGTGATAATGAACTAATAACAAATATTTTCACCAAAATATTAATAGCATCATTCATTACATCAAGAGATAAATTGGTTAGTTCCATCCGATCATGAAAATGAATAATATTTATTTGTTTATAATCACTAAGAGCATACTTAATATTTATTTTTAATTGTTTAATAAAATCAATCCGATTTTTACTTTTAGTTGTTAATTCACCATAACGAATAATAATAATTGGTACCATTTAATTTTCCTCTTTTTTAAAATTTATTCCATTAATTCCGATAATAATGTTAATGCTTTTTGATTATGATTATTAGTGATATTATTTTCAATTTCATTAAATTTACTATTAAGTTGCTGATTAATTGAACGATGACGGTTAGCATAAACAAGAGTTAAATGTGATAATTTATGAATAGTAATTTCCATTTTTAATTCAGTATAAAGATGAAAAATTTTATTTTGTAAATCATTAAATTTACTAAAATAAGAATTATCATAATTTCCATTTTTAAAATTTAAAATAGTACCATTTATTAAATATTGTAAATCACTAAACTTTTCTTTATAAATTTCATTTAAATAATAAAAATTAATATTATTTAAAATATTATCAATTTGTAACATCATTGAATTGATTTTATCAACATAAGTTTTAAATTTAATTTTTGCTTTATTTTGTTCATTCAACAATTTATTATACTCTTTTAAACTATTAAAAACAACAATACTATTTTCAAATAACGCCGCTAATAACATCACTAATGTTTCATAACTAGTATTTTTTATTGATTTTTGATGTTCTATGATTAATAAATTATCAAAATGATTAACAGAAGCAAGTTGCTTATTAATAATAGTTTCTAAGTTAGTTATTTTGCTATTTTCTATCATTTTAGAATTAATTTTATTTGAAAGAGTAATTTCATTTTTAATAGTTTCAAATATTTCATTAAAATTAAAACTCATAACTAAAAATTTTTCATAATTTTGTTTAAAAATATTATAAAATATTTGTTCTTTATCAATTTTATTACTAAAAGTGGCAATTAATTTTAATATTTCTTGAGTGTTAACCTTAGCTTTTTTGTATTGTAAATTATTAATTTGTTTATTAATAAAACTTAACTTTTCATCAACGTTTGCTACTAATTGTTCGTATTGTAAAAGTAAAGTATTATTTATTTTTATCATTTGATATTTATTTTTTAAGGCAGCCATTTTCTGTTTAATTTCATATGTTATAATATAACGAAGTGTTGGTAAATTATCTAAAATTTCTGCCAATGTTACAACAGCAATCGCAATCTTACTTAAAATAGTAATAATTTGACTAACATTAATAGCATTAATATTTGTTTCTAATTCTTTAAACATATCATTAATTATTTTAATAACTTCATCTAATTGTTCTCGATTAAGATCGTTTTGTAAATTAATCTTGATCATTTGATCTTGTAAATAATTAAAATTTTGTTTAAAAAATAATTGATATTCTCGTAATAATTGATCAATACTAATAAAATAATCTATTTCAATTGTTAATAACTGCAACTGATTTTTTAAATTATTACTCTTATTATACATTCTATACATTAATTTATATCTTTTTCATAATTCTTTATTATTTTGTAATTTTAAAATTTGAATATAATTTTTAAAAACCTTATTTAAATCTTTTTTTAAAAAAAGATTATAACGACTAATTCAAATTCCTAAAATAGAACTATATTGTTCATTTGCTTGTACCATTTGATTAATACGATTTAATCTTTCTTTAATATTAATATTTTGAATATATTGCAAATTTTTATAAACCATAAATTGTTTATTTTTATACGAACTAAAAATTACTAATAAACTTGTTAAAACGATAATAGTAAAAATTAATAAACTAATAATAGTTATTATAATAATTTGTGCACTAGTTAATTTATAAATTTTTATTAACATCAACATAGTTTTTTTCTCCTTTCCTTATATTTTAAATATATTAAAAGATATTAATCTTTTATTTTATTATTACTTCTAAAATATTTAATAATATCAACTAAACCTAAAAATAACATTTGTGGTTCATAAATATAAGAAAAATCAAAATAAGATTTTAAAATTGGTACACTACCTCCTGTTAAAATTACAGGTAAACTAATATTTGTTTCATTTTGAATTCTAACAACTATACTATTAATCATTGCACTAAAACCATAACCATAACCAATTGATAAAGCATGATTAGTATTTTTACCTAACATTGATTGATAATGTTGCATTTCAAAATCGACAAGTAAAGCAGCATTATCAATCAATGCTGCTTTACTTGTACTAAATCCAGGTCCAATAATAACGCCAACCAAAACATCATTAACAACAATACTATAGGTAGTAGCAGTTCCCAAACTAACAACTATCGCATTGTGATACTTAGTATAAGCAGCATATGATAATGCTATCAAATCACTACCTAATTGGCGATTTTCTAAATTAAGTTTTAAAGGTAAAGAACTTAGCAAATTAAAATCAACAATTAACGGTTTTAAATTATATGTAAAAACAATTAATTTTTCTATTATTATTAAAAAATTTGGAACAACACAACTAATAACAGTTTCTTCAATATTTAATTTTTTATTTAATTTAAATGCTTTTTTCAATTGATTAATTGCATTTTTACTTTTGGTTTCTATTACTGCTCATTGTTCAATAATTTCACTATCATTAATCATAGCAATCTTAATTAATGTATTACCAATATCTACTAATAACAAACTTTTCATTATTATACTTGTTGAACCATTTCTTTAGTTGAAGCTAATTCATCATATAGTGTACGAACAAGATTATTTAAGTTTTCAACTTGTAAAAACTTACCACTACGAGCTATTGAAACAGAACCATTAGTTTCACTGACAATAACTGATACTGCATCGGTTTGCTCTGATATTCCAATAGCAGCACGATGACGTGAACCAAATTGACTAGATATTTTTTTATTAGTTAGTGGAAAATAAGTAGAGGCACATTCAATACGACCTAAACGAATAATAACTGCACCATCATGCAATGGTGAACCTTTAATAAAAATAGACTGTAATAGTTGTGAAGTAACTTCACCATCAATTTTTACTCCCAAATCAGTATATTCATTTAATGAAACATTCCTTTCAATAGTAATTAGTGCTCCAATTTTTTCTTCTGCTAATTTAATCACTGCTTCTGCTAAAACACTTGCTAACATTCTCTTTTCTGAAGTCGCTAGTAGTTTCATATGAGATTTTTTTCTTGTTGTTCATCAAACTTTTTGACCACGAATAAAAGTATTCATAACTATTAAAATAAGAATTGTCATTAATAAAGAAATGGTTATTCCAAATAAAACCGCTATTTCAGCAATAACTGTTCCAATATCTGCTGAAATTACAGTCAAAATAATATTTAACGGTAATACACTCATATTAAATACCACCATTCCTTTATTTTTTGATTTTACTACTTTAATTATAAAGTAAAAAAATTATTTTTGATATTATTAGTATAACAACTTATCATAATTTACAAAATACTCCTTTTTTATTTTGTTAAAACGTTGATGAAATTACCCTAAACGTTCTAAATATTTAGGTGAATTGAAATATTTTTATGTTTATGAATATCAAGACCGTGGAGCAGTACATTTTCATATATTATTTAATCGTAAAATACCTTATTCAATGATACGTCAATGATGACCACATGCTGGAAATTCTAAGGGTGTTGATTTAAGATTTGTTTATAAGGGAACTAATTAATTTGTAGTTAAATATTTAAGTAAATATGTAACAAAAGTACAAGAAAATATTAAATTATTAAATCAAAAAGATGTTGGTATTCAAGCATATTCTTTTAGTCGTAATTGTAGAAATCCGCTTATAGTTCGTGGTACTAAAATGTTAAATTTACAACAATTAGTACAAGCATGTGAAAAAGCAAAAGAATTTTATTTATTTAAAACTAAACCAAATAAACAAGGTAGTACTCAATTAATTGGTGGGAGTTATGATTATAATGTTACTAATGATTATTTTAAAGATTTTCAATACTATGTTAGTTTAGAAAGTTTACGATTTAGGTATTGATTAAAAAATAAGTTTAATAAAAATGATGTTTTAGATTTTCTTTATAAAATTTTTGATAAAAGAAAAATTGAAAAAATATTTTTAAAAAATCGTTTTTTACATTAATTTTAAATTTTTTCAAGTAATATATACTATATTTGTATTTTTTTGTGTTTTTGTTATACTTTTATTATAGTAATCATTATTATTTTTCTGGTCGGAAATAGTAATGATTGCTTTTTATATTTATTGAAATTTTTGTTAAATATGTTAGTATATTGTTATAATTAAATATTTTTTAAAATTAGTTTTTAAATAATTGTTTGCCAATTCTTTTATTATTTTTTTATTAAAATTTATAGAAAAGATTAACAATTTTTATGTTTAAAACTCAATTAGTTAATATTGAAAAAGATAAGATGATACCCGATAAAAATAATCAAGGTAAATTTTTAAATTTTTATGTTTTAACTTTTTTGGAAATTAATAAACAAACAAATATTCCTACTGGTAAGGTAAGGGATAAATGGTATAATCCAACAGTTGTTAATGACTTTTCAAAGTATTTACATAAATTAAATTTAAAAGTTGGTAATTATTATAATTTAGTTTTGGATTTATCCGGTACTATTGTAGATATTACTGAATGAAAATAATAATGTATAAATTAAAAATTAAATAAGGGGTTCATATATTGATTATATATTTTTCATTTTGAACCCCAATGGATTAGATTGTAATTCATATATGAACTTCTTATTTTAATAAAAGTAAGGAGTTTTATTTATGCCTTTGGAATTAGAGCAAACTAGTAATTATATTTTAACTAAAATTTTAAGAACTGGATTAAGTCCATTAAGTGCTATGTTTGGCGTAAGTGCTTATTATGGCCAATATTTAAAAGACCCAGTATTAGGTTCTATTAATTCTTTGTTATTTAGTAAAAAGTTAGGAATTGACATATTAAATATTAATCAAAGACTAACTACTAGAAATAAAGTTATTAATAGTTATAAAAAGATATTTTTAGGTTTAGGAACAATTGGTTTGATTAATTATGTTAAGTTTGTTCAATATGTAGATAAGTCAGTTTCTTTATTAAGAGATGAACCATGTTTTTGACCACCTTTTCCTACTGAATCACCTAAGCCAACGTATCCACCATTTACAACCGTTAAACAGATAATTGATGTCCCTTTTATAGATTGAGATACTTATATATCTTTAAATAGTTTTGGTATAGCGAATGTTATTAGTGGATTAACTGAATTAATACCTAATAGGTTTCAAAATATAAGAAAGATAGTAAATATGGGAACTGGTGGTTGTTTGATTAGTAGTGGTGTTGCTATGGGTATTAATAATGATTTTAATAATTATTTTGCTATTCCTACGATTATTGCCGGTGCAAGTGAGATTATAAATCAGTTATTGTTACCTTTGGGAAGTACATAAATTTTTCATAATATCAGTTTTTACTCTTTTCATTTTTTAAATCATTTAACATTTATTGAACAAAATTCATGATTTTTAGGAATGTTTAAAGTATTAAAGATTTGACCAGGGGCGTATCAAGTTAATGGTTAGATTTAATAAGAACTTAAATGAGAGATAACACTCTCATTTTTTAATTGTTAAACAATTATAATTAATTATTTTATTAAACCGGCACTTTATTAAAGTAATTAATTATTACATAACTAAATAAAAAAATTATTTAGACTATTGTGCTGGAATATTCCAATAGTAATTTTTGTGTTACTCTTTTACAATTTGATATTTTTTTGGTTCCCTTCCCCTAGAACCCCTACCCTCCAAGGCTTTGCTACTTACAGTAGCATAAGGCTTACGTATAGTAGATAAGTTTAGTTAGTAGTATATAAGCCTTTTTTATCACTGTAGGTGATAAAAAAGGCTTATACATAGAAAGGATACGTAATGATTAATGTTAATTTAGATATTAAAAATAAAATTAAAGAAACAACTAAAGGTATGTTATTAGAAATTGGTGAATATGAAACATGATTTCCTATTAAAGATACTATTATTGATGAAAAAAAATAAAAAAATATCATTAAAAATAATTGAAGATTTTTATTATAAATTAGGTAAAAAATAAATTACAAAAGATATTGAAAGTGTTAAAGGTAGTGATATTTTAAAATATATTAAAAATATTCCAAATATTACTAGAAATGAAAATGAATTAATATCTTGTGAATTTTATGAACAATATAATGGTTATTATATTTTTAAAAATGATAAAAATCAAGAATGTTTTAAATATAACATTACATGAGAACAAGGCATGAAAAGTTTTAAAATAAATAATCCATATAACGATAATGATTTAGCAATTAATTATATTGTTACACCAATGAAAAATATAAATACTCATAATGAAAAAATATTTTATTTAAAGTATTAAAGGAAATTAATATGTTATTAAATGTTGAAAAAATAGAATTAATTAAAAATTTATGTAATGAAAAATTACTTAAAAATCAAAAATATATTGAAATAGATGAAATATTAAAAATTATAGAAACGGATTAATAATTATGGAATGTAGAGAATATAGAATTAAAGGTTCATGTGATATTTGTCATAAAAATTCATCATATGGAAATAGAAATTGTAATAAATGTTTTTATAAATTAATTGGTGAAAATAATGAAATGTAATATTCATAATGAAAAATATATATGATTTAGTGAATTAGAAAATACATATTATTGTAATAAATGTATAAATAACATGATTGAAGAAGATATGTTGGAATGGCAACCTTTTTTAGGACTGTTTTTTGGTAGACATTTGTGCTTGGTGTTTTATGGGGTTTAAGTAGTTTAGAGTGCTGTGGATTCTTATGTTGTTGTATGAATTGATATAATCAAATAATTCTAATTTTAATTGGATTAATGATGTAAAATTTTTATCATTAATAAATTCTGTTTTGAAAGTTTTGAAAGTTGCTTCAGCAACATCCTTATCATAAGGACAACCTTTTTTTGCTTAAAGAGCGGGTAATATTGAAGGCTAATAAAATTTTATAAATAGTTTTATTATTAAATTCATTACCGCGATCGCTATGAAATATTTGAATATTTTTTAAACAACGATTTGAGCACATAAATGCTTGATATAATAATGATGCATCTTTTTTAGTACCTACACTATGTTCAATAATTTCGCTATTGTGCAGGTCGATTAATAAGCAAATATAGTTTCATTTACCATTAACTTGAACATAAGTTAAATCACTAACAATAACTTCATTTTTAAGCCTGTTATTAAAGTCTCTATTAACAAGATTAGTAATTTGACTATCATTGACTTTATTATGATAATTTTTGTATGATAATTTAGTGTATTTTGATATTAAATTATGTTTATTCATAATTTTTTTAATTTTTCGTCTTGATAAATTAATTTTCTTTTCTTTTAGAACAACTTTTAATCTTCTTGTTCCATAAGCTTCTTTATTTTCTTTAAAAGCGCTAATAACAGCTTCATCATACATTATTTTGAATTTTATCTTCTTTTTTCTTGAAATTAAAATAATATGTTGATTTAGATATTTTTAAAAAACGACACATTGTACGAATTTTATATTTAACTTTATTTTTAGTAATAATTTCTATTTTCTGCCTATTATTAGTGCTGCTTGCTTTAAAATATCATTTTCCATTCTTAATTGTTTTAATTCTTTTCTTAATTTAATTAATTCATTTTCTTCAATAGAACGGTTATCTTTAGTTTTAAAACTGCCTGAATTAGTAAATTGCTTAATTCAATTATAAGTAGCTGCTCTTGTAACATTGTACTCTTTAGCAAGACAAGACACTGACTTACAACTTTGATATAAATCTACTATTTATTTTTTAAATTCATCTGAATATGAATTAATATTGGCCATAATTATAATTCCTTTCTTTTAACTAATTTGTTCACTTGTTTACGTAATTAGTGTCCAATAAATTGTAACCCATCCACCATAATAAACAGTATTAAATTCATCAGGATTACTTTTTTCCATTTCTAATAATGTTCTTTTCTGAATATCTGGTAATTTATTTCAAAACGGTTGAATAGTAAATCTTAAAACAAATAAACCTAAACCACTAAACATATCTTGATTTTCGTAATAAATTTTGCCAAATTCTTTAAGATTTTCTATGACTTCATCATTTAATGGTAAAAATGGAGTACAGTATTTTAAATAAAATGGATGGTATTTATCATATGGATTACATGTAAAAGTAATAAAGAAACTTTTATAAAAATAACGAGTAATTTTTTGTCCAAATGTACTACTATATATATTTTTATCAATAAAGGTTCAACTTCATTCTTTAATAGGTTCTTTTGATACTTTAATACGATTACTTCTAAACATAGAGTTTTGTAAACGTTCATATCGATATGTTAATTGTTTTTCAGTTAATGTTTCTTTTTCTTCTGCCATGATTATTTCATCTGTTCTTGAACCTAAAAAACTTGACCCACCTGCTTCTTTTCCAAAAATTTTATTACCATTAGCATAACCAATAAAGTCAATTTGTTGATTATTAGGAAAGATAATACATCCACCATCCTTAGTAATTTTTCATTTAATGCCATGTGGATTATTCGGTAATAAATTAATATCATACTTATCTAATAAAACTTGACAAACATTCATTAAAGCACCAATTGTTGTTTCACTATGAGTATTTTCATAGCGCCTTACTTCTTGAACAATACTATCACTAAAATTACAACATATAAATAAATCAAATGCTAAACAGTTTCAAGTTTTTCTTGTTCCACGTGCTGTTGGTATAAAACGATAAAAACAATTAGTAGTAAAATATTATGCTCATTCATCACCATCCATATGCTTTAAAAATATCTCAACTAAAACCATAATTATTATCACTAAAATTAAGATTATATTTTTTATTAAGTTGTGCATAACTACTAATAAAAGCCATATTTTACTCCCTAATTTTTATAAAAAATATAATTAAATTATTAACAAACAAAATTTTGAAAGGAAGATTAAAAATGATAAATTTACCATTTGCAAATCATTTTGATTGAGACAAACACTATTTTAATCAAGATGAATTAAATTTACAACAAACAGAAGAATTATTTAAAGAAATAGATGATTATTTATGAAGTACATGTGATAAATCTGAATATAAATCATATAGATTTAGAAAAAGAAAATTAAAAACAAAAAAAGGTTTATTAAATTATAAACGATGTATTTGTATATATTATAACCCAAAAACACAAAAAAAGGAATTTGTTTCATTGCTAGATAACTATCTTGGTGTTAAAAAGTATAGTAAATTAGCACCAGATGTTATTAAACAAATTTTAAAATATTTTTCTGATGATAAAAAAAATATCGTGATGTTTGTGATACTTTTATTGAAGATTTAATAAGTAATAGTACAGTTTGTAGAACATATCAAAAATTTGAATTACCAAAAGCAAATATCCCTAAAATACTATTGCAACCAAATCAAACTTTATATATAAATATTGATGATGGACATAGAAAATTTAAGTTTAATGAAAAACACAATACTAAAAATTGTAAAAAATGTTCTATGAGATTATTAGTATTTTGTACTGGTAAAAAAAATGGAAAATTAATTAATAAAAGAGCAGTTTGTAAAATAAGAGTATCAAAAACAGAAATTGGCGCAGAAAAAACAGCTAAATTTATTCAAAAATATGGTCATTTATATTTTGAAAACTTTGACCAAGCAAATTTAATCCTTGTGGCGATAGTGCAAAATTAATTAAAACTTCTGCTACAATTTTAAATGCTAAATTTATTTTAAATAAATTCCATGCTTTTCATGTTTTATTTCTTGGTATAATGTCTGGAAGAAGAAAAAATCAAATTGCTAAATTACACTATCAAAATGCAATAAATTTATTTGAAAAAGGTCAATATTATGAATTAATTGATTTTTTGCAATCATTAACTTTACAATATAAAAAATTAAAAGTTGGTTATTTTATTAACGCAAAAGATGGTGTATTAAACCAAGCATTAGTTGAAAATATTGGTTGTTTTACTTAAACCAATATTAAACAAATTTTAAAGCATATGATTGGTGATAGAACCTATAACATTGATATGTATACAAAAATGGTTAATTTTAAATGCTATCAAATAAATACTGCCATCCAGTTATTATAAATTAATATTTTAAATTTTAAAAAAAACCAAAAATAAAAATTATTAAAACAAACTTTAATAAGAATTTTTGAATTATAAAAGTAAGTATTATTGTTGACTAATATTTTACAAGTGTTAAGATTAACTCACAATTGCATATTGAAGTTAAAATTATTCTCGTCTAACTTTATAATTTTAAGACAAATTTGAATATTATTGACAACATCGGTACGCTCCCAATTTTATTTTTTGTTTAATAATGACACTAATTGTGATTTTGGTAAGTTATTCATTTCATTTTGATATTGTTTAAACATATTTTTACATGTTGTAAGTTCAGTTAATGCTTCTTTTAAGTTACCTCAACCTTCAATTATGACTTTCTTTTTTTGTAATTCTTTATATTGTAGAAAGAAATTAACAATTTCATCACGTAAATGTTGTGGTACATCTTTTAGATCTTGATACTCATTAAAGCGTGGATCAGAATTAACAACACCAAATAATTTAGTATCAACTTCACCACCGTCAATCATTTTAATCATTCCTAAAATTCTAACTTCTACTAAGCAACCAGGGAAAGTTGGATAAGTAATTAAACTAATAATATCTAAAGGATCACCATCGTAATCTAAAGTTTCAGGAATATATCCATATTCACCGGGATAAAAATTAGCACCATAAAGAACACGATCTAATATCATAGTTTTAGATTTTCAATCATATTCATATTTATTACTTGATCCTTTGGGAATTTCAACTACCATTTGCACAATGTTATTTTTACTTTTATTCATTAATACTTCATCTCCTTTTAAAAATTAATTTTATTATATAATAAATAAACGTTTTTTTATATATAATTAAAATAATAAATGTATTTTAAGGAGTAAAAGATGAGTTTAAAATATGAGAAAAAGTGACAACAATTTAAAATTAATATGAATAATTCTTTAAAACTAACTACTCATAGGATAGCATTAGTTAGTATTTTATTAGCAGTTACGACATTAATGACCTTATTAGAAACACTACCTATTTTTTTACCTTTTTTAAAAATTGATTTTGGTAATACTATTAATTTAATTGCATTGTTAATTATTAAACTTCCTTATAGTTTGTTAATTGCCATTATTGTTCCTTGACTAAGTTTAATCTTACCTCATTTTCCTTCTGGTAATGCTGAACCAATTGGTGAATTTGCTTATATGTTAAATACTATTACTTTATTGTTATTATATAGTAGTTTTAAATTATTATTTAAGCAATTACCATTTTGAAAAACGCAATCTAATAATTCTTGAAAACGATTAATGATTATTGAAATACCAACAATTGTTATTACTTGTATTTTAGTATCATTAATTAGTGCTTTTTATAATTGAACTTTTATTTTAGACATGTATGGTGCTGGTGATCTTAAAGATAAGATTTGAATTGTATTTGTACCATTTAATTTAATTAAATTTACTTCAGTTTTGTTTTTATATTTATTATTAGTTAGGCTAGTACAAATTTTAGTACAACATTTTAATATTTAAATAATATATTTTAATTGATCTTTTTTTATTTCTATTACTAAAGATTCTTCACTATTTTGTTTTTTTCTGACTCTTCTCAAGGTCTTCAAATATTTACTTCTTCTTTATAATCTTCATCAATTACTAATCGTTCTGAATCACTATCTTCTTCTGAATTATCAAAATAGTTGTTTTCTATTTGTTTGTTAATATTTACTGATAATAAATTTATTGCTTGTTGTTGATTTAAAAATTCTTCTTTATAATTTTGATTTTCATTATTATCACAATTTATTTCCGCAATATTGATAGCTTCTTCTAATATATCTCTTGGAGTTGAGTTGACTGAATATTTTGTTTTAAGTTCATTCTTTCTTGCTTTTTGTTTTCAAATTCAAATTGTTTTTTTTGAAATGCCAGTTTCTTTTTTGATTTCATCATAACTTTTACCATCTTGTAAATATTGTAATAATTTTTCTTTTATTTCGGGTGTATATTTTTTTGCCATCTTTTAATCTTCTTTTTCTTTTTCAATATTTAATTTAATAAAAATCCTAATACAGAAAAATATCTATATAAGGATTTAACACTGTTTAAATTAATGATTAATATTATAATTTATTTTTTTGTGTTTTTGTTATTTTTATTGTAATAAAAATTATTTATCAAATTATTATTATGATATTTTCATTGTTAATTAATTTTCTAAATTAGAGTAGTATTAATAGTTTTTATAAAAATTTAATAAATGTCTTGTTTTTTAATTAAAATTAATTTATAATTTTTATAAATAAGTATTTATTTAATTAAATACCTATTTTAAAAAGGAGAAGTTATAATGAGAGCTAAAAGTGTTGACCAAGAAAAAGAAAAAGTAGATATAAAAACAAAGAAAAAAATAAAGATTAATTCAAAACAACAAATTTTTAATATTACTTTGACAGGAATTTTATTGGGATTAGCTGTTGCTTCTTCATTAATTGAAATACCTATTCAGTTTATGGGAGTAATTTTACCATTAAGAATTTTTGATTCATTAATTATTGCTTTTGCTTTACCAATTATTGGTTTATATTATACATTAGCAATTGGTTTTATCGAACCTTGATTACATTTATTAGCAGATAGTGATCATCCACCAATTCAAATTTTCTTTGATAATATTTCTAATATTTTATTTATTGTTTCTTTTTATTTTATTTACTACTATCTTTTTAAATTGTGCAATAAAAGTAAAAATTTAAAAGTAGATACTATCAAAAAAATAAGTGCTGGTCTAGTAATAGTACCCTTAAATGCGATTATTGCTACTTTATCTTTTGCTTTAACTTTAGTAGTACTTTATTTTATTCCTAACCTACCAAGACCTGATGAATATGATAATAATATTCTTAATTTTAATAATCATTCAGTAATTATATTATTTATTTTAATTGGTATTGAAATTTTAAGATTTATTTTTATCTTTATCTTATTTAGTTTAGTTGAAAGAAAGATAGGTTCTGCTAAACGTTATTATTTTTAATAAAAAGTATTTTATTTTAGGAAATTATCCCCACATGTACTAGTGTGGAGGAAAAAATGAATTGAAATTAATTCAATAGCATATTTCAAAATGAAAACGATTGTTTGAAATATATAGCGAAGTTGAAAGTAATGAAATGTATCAGGTGTTTTAGTTTTAATTTGAATACTTCTGATTTAAAAAGAATGAGATGTTTGAAATATAATCAAACATTTAGCATTCTCACAGGCACCATTTTTCACAAGTCACAAACACCTTTGACATCTTGGTTTTATCTCATCTTTAGATGAATAAACACAAAGGATGGTATACTATCAACAGATGTTGCAATGGAATTGGGTGTGACATATAAAAAAGTTTGAAGAATGGGTCATGAAATCAGAACTAGAATTTGGAATAAAGATGCAGGGTTCATTGATGATGACACAGCACAGATGGATGAAATGTATCTTTCACATGTAGGTTTTAAAAAACAAGGAAGATCCTTGTTGAATAAAACCTTGATTGTTGGAGTTTATGAGAAAACCAGCAACAAACTAATTGTGAAAGTATTGAAAAAAGCAGATGAGAAAAACCTTTTATGATTTGAATTGAAACACATTTCTACTGGTTGTTGTCTGTTTACGGATTCTTGGAAGGAATATGGAAGTTTCAAAAAACTTCTATCACAAACATGAAATCGTAAATCATGAAGTTGGGTATGTGTCATCAACAGGTGTAAACACAAATCAGATTGAATCTGCATGAAAGCACATCCGACGAACTTTCCTAACACACATAAAAGTTTCAAAACACAATATTCATTTATATACAAAAGAAGCTGCATATAAATTCAATAAGATACCTAGTTTTGAAACTATAATTTTGTGTTTGATTTAGATACATGTGGGGATAATTTCCTAGATAGGCTTTTATCTCCATTTATGTGATAAAATTTAAAAATAGTACATAAAGGGATAAAAGCCTTATTTTATAAAATAAAATGTTAAATTATTACTTATTAATTAAAAATAAAATTAGGGAGCAATATATGAAGTTAATAGTTATTTTAATTATTATCATGATTATTATTTTTTTAATTGGTTTTATAATAATATTTTTTCTGAAATTAAGAAAAAAGAAAATAAAATCATCAAGGAAAATAAAATATCGTTTATGTGTTCCAAATTCTTATCATAGCATTATCAAGAATAGAAAGTTTAAAAGTAATAATGATTTAGTAAATAATAAAAAAGTTTTGGAAATGTTAACATATTTACAGGAAAGAGATATCGCTAATTATAATAATATTATTCCTACCTTTTATAGCATTTTAGAAAAACCTATCCAACATAATTTGGAAGCTAATAAAAATGTTAATTATTTATTAACTAATATTGTTGATATTTTATGTCATCATCATCACTGTATAGTAAATCCCTTACGTTTGATTAAACATTTGTTTAATAAATGTAATAATAAATTACATCAACACAAAAAAATAGTCTCATTTTACTCAAGAGAATAATCATTCAGTTAAACCAACACATGTTTTTAATAAAACACAAACTAATGCTTCTACACCAAAAAAAACATAATAAACATACTTTCTCATAAATTTATAAATATTCCTTTACTAGTTATTAGTCCTAACTTAACAAAAACGGAATATCTAATTAAATTCATAATTAAAATGTATTAAGTGTCTACTAATTTAACTTATTAGTAGATATTTTTTTTAAAAATAAAATTTACTGTACATTATTTTGTAATAGTTTATAATAATAAGAAAATCATTATAAATGGAGTGTAAAATATGAGACGAAAATTAAATTTATTTTTTACTACCATCTTTTTATTAAGTTCTAGTATGTCGCTTTTAGCATTCACAATTGATACAAAAAATATTAGTATTAATAATTTTGCTAAAAATAATGTTGATACTAAAACAGCAACTAAGTATGCTAATGAAACCTCTATTGTTGGTAAATCGTTATTAATTGGTAAAAATAAAGGTTTTAATACTAATAATTTATTAAATAATTTGTATAATCAAGCCCCTTCTATTCAAATTGATAATCTTACAGGTAAGAATAATGGAAATGATTTTATTAATGATTGAACTAGCAACTTAGATGGTAATAGTATTAATACTATTCAGTCTTTATTTCAACCTAATGGTATTAATCAATCTAAAGTTGATACTATCACCAATAATATTAATAGCTATAGTAGTTATCGTGACATATTGCCAATGGTTAAAAATTATTTAAATAATTCTATTTTATCTAATGATGATACTGTTAATATGATTGATGGAATGTTAAAAAAATATTAAAAATTTAATACCAAATATTAATGATTACTTATCTTATACTAATTATATTCCAATTATAACCAATACTATTGATGAATTATTAGCAGATTGAGATCAAGAAGATAATTTTAGTGGTAATACTACTTTTGAAAAAATGCAAGATTATATGTCAAAGAAAGCGACATTTGCTCAAGTTTGAAATATTCCAAGTCATGAAAAGTGATACTATGTTAAAGATGAAGCAAAAAATTGAAATTGAAATCAATTTTATGAATATATAGCTGGTGTTAATTTTAATTATATGTTTAAGTCAATATCAGAAAAATATATTGGTGAAATAATTAGCGATAATATTAAATATGCTTTATGAGTTGCTGGACCTATTGTTTTTAATTATGATAATTTTAATGCTACATTTAGTGAAACTATTAATAAGATTTTAACAAATCCAGTGGCATGACCTTATTTAATAAAAACAATAATACCAATGGTTAAAAGCGAATTATTAAAATTAACTAATCCAACTTTTGGTATTGATAGTATTACTTGAAATGATAAAACACTACTTAAAAATAATACAGTTCAACTAAAAAAAGAATTAACTATTTTTCAAGAATTAATATCTTCAAAAGATAATATGCTTAAATTAGTTACCAATTTAATGACCGGACCTTTTGGTGAAGATATTATTGCGAAAGCTACCTTTGCATGAACTGATTCATATTGAACATTACCTGAGATTCAAAAGAAATTTTCTTTTATTTCAACTATTAGTGATATTCCTCAACAAGTTGTTAATAGTTTAGAATCAGCAATTAAAAATGTTCCAATTAGTGACGCAATTAATAAAATATTTGAGTTTACTAATAAATATTTAACAACAAATCCATTAATTGATTTAAAAGATTTAGTAAAATATTTAGATTTAACTTTCGGTAGTAAAGATTTTATTAATGCTTTAAATAATCTTAAATATATTATTAATCATCCAACAACAGATAATATTATTAAAACTAAAGAAATATTACAATTATTAGGTGTTCAATTTGGTGGTGAAACTAATTTTAAACAAGATAGTGTTTTTGCAAACTTTTCTAATTGATTAAATACTTCTACTAGTAGTTTAAATTACTTACTAAATATAATAGTTGATAAAACACATCATAATGGTATTCTTGATAATATGTTAAAGGACCAAGAAAATTTATATAAAGATATGTATAGTAAATATTTTGATATTAACAATAATAGTTATTTTACTTTAAGTGATATTGCAATGAATACATTTAAACATGATGATGGTAGTGTTAGTGCAGTTTTAAGTTATAAAATTAAAAATAATTTAAATAATAAAAGTTATGATATTACATTTAAAAATGCTAATTTTCTTACAAGTAAAATCTTTAAAATAAAATTATTTCATATTAGTCAATAATTTTTAATAATTTTCTTCAATAATTAGATATTTTAATTTAAAAAGTATCTTAATATACAAGACGGTTATTGCATTTTTCTTTAAACAATTTAAAATATAGATAACTTATAGATTTAAGAAAAAGTTATTGGGGGAAATAAAGGGGATTAATTATGAAATTATTATTAACAAGATTAAGTGTTTTAACACTTGCAACAACCGCAGGAAATTTAATCAATATTTTAAATACCATTGAAGAAAAAAAGTAATGTAAAGATTGTTGTTTACATTACTTAATATTTTTCTATTTTCTTTATTTTGAATATTGTTTTTTAAATGTTTTGATTTTATAATGTATATGAACAGACAAGAAATATGTGCTTAAATCATTAAGCCTGTTTAGTATTATTACCTAAACAGGTTTTTTGCTGTTTAATTAGAGAAATTTTAACTTAGAAAGAAGAGTAATTAAATGATAAATAATCAAGAACAATATAAAAAAATTATTACTATTGCTTTAAATGCTATTGCTGCTGGTAGTGCTGTTGCAACTACTAAATTATTACATAATGCTCGTCAAGTTTCACAATGATTAAATTTAGCAACTGCTTTAAATAGGGGTGTTTTTGGGACAACATTTACTTTTTTACCAGATAGTAAAAAAGTAGCAACATTAATAGAAGTTTGAAAAATATTAACAAATACCTCATATATAGTTACAACATTAAATGTTAATTTCCTAGATAGGCTTTTATCTCGATTTATGTGATAAAATTTAAAAATAGTACATAAAGGGATAAAAGCCTTTTATTAAAACAATATTTACTAAAGCAAGTAATTGAGATTTAACAATTCCTAATTTACTACCATTTATTAGTTTTGAAATATCTGCTATTTCTGTTGTTTTGGTTGGAACAACAACACTTACACATATTTATTTTACTAATAAAGATTCAACAACTAATAAAATATTAAAGTCAATTGAAGATGGTTTTAATTTATTATGTCCTTTTGCTGCAGTTATTGGAGGAGGACCATTATTTTTAACACCTGGTCTTGATTCAAAAATTATTGCTCCAATTTTTGCTACACTTGATGGAGTTTCTGGAACTACTAATTGATTAATAAATAAATTTTGAAATCCTATTGATTTTGAAACTAATAATGAAAATCAGAGCATATTGGATAATGAAGAAAATGGTACTTTATTAATTAATGATGAAGAGTTTAAGACAAGATGTAATGAAACAAATATTGATAATGATTCATCTTCATTAAACTCTGTTAATTCAGTTTTTGTTGCTAATTAGTAATAGTTTTTTTGTTAAATTTATTTAAATAGATTTTTAAAATTTAATAATAAAAAATCACTAGCATCTTTATTGTTGCTAGTGATTTTTATTGCTTGATTTGTTAATTTTATGCTAAAAGTAGTGTTTTGTGGGAGTATAAATATTTGTTATTGCATTATCTTAAAAAACATTCTAAGATATAAATAACTTATAGATTTAATAAAAAGTTATTTAATAAGATAAAAAGAGAGGTTTTCAATATGAAAACATTGATTACTGCATTAAGTGTTTTAGCATTTGGAACATCTATTGGAACTTTAAATACTGTTTTAAATAAAACTCCACAAAAAATTTAACTTTTAGATAAAAAAACACAACAAGATACAATTTACATTGATAAAGATGGAAAAGAACAAACAACTAATAAAAGAGATTTATCAAATATAAAAACTACCAAAATTACTCAAATTGGTTTTTATAAAAACCAACAAAATGAAATTCAAGTTGTTAGAATGCCAGAAACAATTAAAGAAGTACCTGACAAATTACCACCAGAAATAACTTCTTTAAATTTTATGTTTTTGGGTGCTTCATCATTTAATGGTAATATTTCAACTTGAGATGTATCTAGATTAACAAGTATGTTGAGTGTATTTGCTGGTGCTACTTCATTTAATGGTAATATTTCAAATTGAGATGTATCTAATGTCACAGATATGCTTGTTATGTTTAATGGTAGTTTAAAATTTAATCAAGATCTTTCAAAGTGAAATGTATCTAATGTAAGAAGTGTGGGTGGTATGTTTGCTGGTACTTCATCATTTAATGGTAATATTTCAACTTGAGATGTATCTAATGTAAGAAGTATGAGTGGTATGTTTACGGTAATGTTTAGTAATCTGTGTAACTTACAAAAATAACTATATTTAATTAATTATAGTAAATAAAATTAAATAACTAGAAAGAGTGAGTTACGTATGTCTAAAAAACAAAATATTAATAATAATGATCCAATATCAAAAGCAGTAGATTTATTATTAGAAAATACTGAGGATTTAACAACCGTATTTAAAGAGGGAGGTTTATATAAAGAATTAACAAAAAGATTAGTTGAAAAAATGTTCAATTCTGAAATGAAAAATTATTTAGGATATGAAAAAAATCAACATAATAATAGTGATAATGCTCGCAATGGTATAAATTCAAAAAAATTAATAACCCAACAAGGTAAAATTGAGATTAATGTACCACGAGATCGTAATAGTAATTTTGAGCCAGTAATAGTTGCAAAAAGACAAAGAAGATTTGATGGTTTTGATCAACAAGTTCTTTCATTATATGCCAAAGGCATGACTTTATCAGATATTAGAATGCAGTTACAAGAGTTATATCATGGTGCTGATATTAGTGAAAGTGTTATTAGTCAAATTACTGATGATGTTATTGATGATGTTAAAGCATGACAAAATCGGCTATTAGAAAGTGTTTATCCGATTGTTTATTTTGATTGTATAGTAGTTAAAGTACGACAAGATAAACGCATTATTAACAAATCAGTTTATATAGCATTAGGAGTTGATTTAGAAGGTAAAAAAGATTTTTTAGGTTTATGAATTAGTGAAAATGAAGGTTCTAAGTTTTGATTATCTAATTTCACAAAAATGAAAAATCGAGGCTTAAATGATATTCTTATTGCTTGTAGTGACAATTTAACAGGAATGTCAGAAGCAATACAATCAGTTTATCCTAAAACCGAACATCAATTATGCATAGTTCATCAAATTAGAAATAGTTTAAAATATGTTTCATACAAACATAGAAAATCACTAGTTACAGATTTAAAACCAATTTATAGTGCATGTAGTGAAGAACAAGCAATGCAAGATTTAGAAACTTTTGAAAGTAAATGAAATAAACAATATCCTCAAATTGCTAAATCGTGATATAAAAATTGAGATAATTTAATGGTTTTTATTAGTTATCCTGCAGAAATCAAAAGAGTTATTTATACAACAAATGCTATTGAATCTGTTAATAGTCAATTACGAAAAGTTATTATAAATAAAAAAGTTTTTCCAAATGATATGGCAGTTTTTAAAATATTTTACTTAGCAATTGAAAATATAACAAAAAAATGAACAATGCCCATTCAAAATTGAAATACAGCAATTGCTCATTTTATGATAAAATTTGAAGATAGAATTAATCTAAACTAGTAAATTTGTAAAACAAAGATACACAGATTATTAAAAAGCCTCATGTTTACTGGTTGTTTTTTATTTAAATCAAGATTTATCAGCTTGAGATGTATCTAGTGTAGAAGATATGGTTGGTACATTTGCCAATACTTTAGCATTTAATCAAAATTTATCAACTTGAGATGTATCCAATGTAAGAATTATGACTGGTATGTTTGCTGGCTCAGTATTATTTGATCAAGATCTTTCAAAGTGAGATGTATCCAATGTACTAGATCACACTCATTTTGCTGTTGGTTCAGCAATTTCTGATTATAATAAATTACCTAAATTTAAAAACTTTTTTATTAATAACACTATTTAATTTGATCAAAAGTATTTAATTTCTAAGTAATTAACTATAATAAAACTTAGAATAATATAATATTGACAAACGGTAAATTTAAAAACTTTTAACTCATTTCTTTATTTTTTTAAAGTAAATGAGTTTTTATTTTTATTATTGTATGCTCTTTTATTTTACTGGCTAGTCATACATTTAAAGTAATCAATTGCAATTATATGCCAAAGGTTATATAATATGGGTAATAGTGGGAAAGTGTGGGTGATATTATGCTACTAGGACAATCATTCTCAACATTAGATGAAAAGAAACGAATGATAATTCCTTCTAAGTTTAGAAGTTATTTTCATAACAATGAGATTGTTATTGTTTCTAAAGGTTTTGAAGGCTGTTTAGTTATTCGTAACGAAATTGAATTTATTAAATGACAAGATAAAATCTTATCACAATCTGAAGGTCAGAAAGAAGCCAGAATTTTGGCAAGACAAGTATTTGCTAATTCAGAAGAATTAACTATTGATAGTAAAGGTCGCATTAATATTCCACATTCATTATTGACACTAACTGATATTAAACAAAAAGTAATTATGATTGGACTATCCAATAAAATTGAGATTTGATCAGAAACTAATTGAAATAGTTTTAATCAAGATACAAAGGATAAATTTGAGTCAGCGGCAGCAGCTCTAGATGAGATATAAAAATTATGAATAATATCAATGCAAGACACATTTCTGTAATGTTAACAGAAGCAATTGATTTCTTAAATATTAAACCTGATGGTATTTATGTCGATTGTACATTAGGACGAGGAGGTCATAGTAAAGTTATACTATCAAAACTTACCTCTGGCAAACTATATGCTTTTGATCAAGATCAAATGGCCATTGATAATAGTAAAATTATTTTAAAAGATTTTAAAGATAAATATGAAATAATTAAAAGTAATTTTGCTAATATTCAATCTGAGTTTTTAAAAAGAAATATTACTAAAGTTGATGGTATATTATATGATTTAGGTATATCATCACCACAAGTTGATGATGATATTAGAGGATTTAGTTATATGAAAGATGCTAAGTTAGATATGCGTATGGATCAAAGTCAAAAATTAAATGCGTGAGATATTGTTAATAATTATAATTATGAGCAATTAAAAACAATTATTAAAAATTATGGTGAAGAAGTATTTGCTAGTAGTATTGCTAAAAATATTATTAAAACAAGAACTTTTCAAACAATTGATACCACTTTACAATTGGTTATGATTATTAAAAAATCATTACCAGTAAGAGTATTAAATAAGCATCATCATCCTGCCAAAAAGACTTTTCAAGCATTAAGAATTGCTGTTAATAACGAGTTAGAAACATTAAAATCTTCTTTAAAACAATCTTTGAAATTATTAAATTCTAATGGTAGAATTGTTGTTATTAGTTTTCATTCTTTAGAAGATCGTATTGTTAAACAAACTTTTAATGAAGTTTTAATTGATCCACAAGCGCAATTATATGCTAAATTACCAGTTCACAATAATTGAAAAACAAAATATCAATTAATAATTAAAAAACCAATTACACCAAAGCCTGATGAAATAAATAAAAATCCAAGAGCACGAAGTGCAAAGTTAAGAGTTATTACTTATATTGATTCATAAAAATGTTTGGAGGTGAACAATATGAATTTTCAAGAATTATATGTTGTATGTCAAATTGAAGACTTTAGTTTAAAAGTTATGGTTAATAATTATGTTAATAATCAAATTCAGGTTTTATATAAAGAAACTGTTGATACTGAACAGTTTTCTGAAAATGGTGTAATTATTAATTCAATTGCTACAGGTAAGTTATTAAGGCAAATTATTAATAAAATTAATAATACTTTAAATATAAAAGTACAACGTATTGCCTTAACTTTACCTTCAAATAATTTAAAAATTTATCAATCACAAGCATCACTTGATTTTAAAGATGCTAACCACATTATTACTGATGAAGATTGTAGTAAAGTGATTGAAATGGTTAAAAACATTACTATTGATAATAGTGAAATTATTTGTTTAACTAAACCATACAATTTTAAAGTTGATCATGCAATTGGTAATGAACAATTACCAATTGCTAAAAAAGGACAAGTTATGCATGTTGATGCTTTAGTTTATTCATTACCTAAAAGTTTATATAATTCTCACCTCGAAGTATTAACTAATGCCGAAACAGAATTGTTAACGGTTACTTTAGATCAATTTGCATTAGTATGTAATATTAAAAATACTGATTTTAATCGTAATACAGTTTTAGTTGATTGAAATATTAATAGTACTAAGATTAGTGTTTTTAGTAATTCAGTATTATTTGCAACAACCAATATTAAAATTGGTTGAAATCAAATAATTCAATCATTAATGAAGCAAATGCATTGTGGTTATGATAAAACTGAAAGATATTTACAAAAAATTATTAATATAAGTAGTAATTATTTATGCGATGTTGTTGTTGATAAGTATGTTGATGAGCAAACAAAATCTATTGTTCGTTTAACAAAAACAGATCTACAAGCAACAGTTAAAAAACAAATTAATGAAATTATTGCTTGTATTGAATATTTTCTTGATGAAGTTAGTGATAATAATAGTTCAGATATGGAAATTATTTTTACGGGAATTACTATTGGTTTATGTGGTTTTGCCAACTATTTTAAAAATAATAGCAAACTAAAAGAAGTAAAATATATGCTTAGCCAAACTCCTGGTGCATATAGTTATCAGTGAACTACTTTAATCGGTAATACTCACTACCAACATTTAGTAAATGTTTTTAGTAATAATTATATTTCATCAATACATAAACCAGAAATTGTATCAAAATTAAATCATTATACGCATTCTAATAATCATGATAATAAGCATTATAATTACCCATTTCAACCAAATTATCAGTATAATGATGGTAGTAAATAGAAGAAGACAATTTGATTAATCAGGAGGAAAATAAAATGGAACATAATAATTCACAATTTAAACCAATAGCATCAATTCGGGTAATTGGTGTTGGTGGTGCTGGTAATAATGCTGTTAATAGAATGATTGAAGCAGAGGTACAAGGTGTTGATTTTTATGTTGCTAATACTGATGCACAAGTAGTTAATGCATCTCCAGCTGAAAATAAAATTATTTTGGGCAAAGAATTATCAAAGGGACTTGGAGCGGGAGCTAATCCCGAAATTGGTAAACAAGCCGCAATTGAAAGTGAAGCAGAGATTAAAAGTGCTTTAGATGGTGCAGATATGGTTTTTATTGCTGCTGGTATGGGTGGTGGTACTGGTACTGGTGCTGCATCAATTGTTGCAAGAATTGCTAAAGAATGTGGTGCTTTAACAATTGCTATTGTTACTAAACCATTTAAATTTGAAGGACGTAATCGTAATGCTCATGCCGTAGTTGGAATTGAAAATTTAAAGAAACAAGTTGATGCAATTATTATTATTTCTAATGATAAATTATTACAAGTAATTGGTAATATTCCTCTTAAAGATTCGTTTAAAGAAGCAGATAATATTTTACGTCAAGGTGTACAGACTATTACTGACTTAATTGCTGTTCCTGCTTTAATAAATTTAGATTTTGCTGATGTTCGTACTATTATTGAAAATAAAGGTAATGCCTTATTTGGTATTGGAATGTCAAAGGGTGAACATAAAGCTAAACAAGCCGCAACAAAAACTATTTCTTCTCCTTTACTTGATGATGTGACAATTAAGGGTGCTAAAAATGCTATTGTTAATGTTACTGGTGGAACAACAATGACATTAACTGATGCTAATATTGCTGTTGATTTAGTTCGTGATGCTGCGGGTAATGATGTTAATATCATTTTTGGTGTCGCTGTTAATGAAAATTTAAATGATGAAATGATTGTAACAGTTATTGCTACTGGTTTTGATGAAGAAGGTGCTAATGCTAATAATTTTGTTTATAGTTCAAAAGTTGATAATCATGAATTTATTACTAATAAGACTCAATATTTAAGCGAAGAAATTAAAGAACAAACAAAGAAAAAAGAAGAAGCACAACAAAATTTAGTCCAAGAAGCAGCAATGGAAGCAGATGATGATTTACCATCATTTTTACGAAGACGAAAGGGAGTTTAATTAATTATGGGATGAAGAAGTAAAAAATATAAAGACAATGATGAAAATAGTAATTATAAAACCAGTTTTCAAGAACAAATACAAGAATTTGCTCCTAAAAATTATCAAGAAATTGAATCAATTGCTAATGCTATGATTTTACAAAAACCAATTAAAGTTAATTTAACAACAACTGTTGAAAATGATCGAAGAAGAATTATAGATTTTCTTTGTGGTATTTCGTATGTTATTGGTTTTGTTGTTGATAAAACTGATATTCATATTTATGAATTTAAAAATGAATTAAGTTAATCTTGAACAAATAGGTTTTTATTTTTTAATTGTTCTTACATTAATTTTAGAATAAAAATTCCTTCTAAATTAGAAGAGATTTATTGTTTTAATTTGCTTATTTGTTATTTTTATAATTCTTGTTGTGTTATACAGTGAATATTGCCACCACCTAATAGTACTTCACGTTTATAAAATGAATTAATTTTATGATTAGGAAAACAATTTTGTAAAACATTAATTGCGTTTTTATCCCATATTGGGTCATTAAAAGCAGGAATAATGATTGCTTTATTTGTAATATAGAAATTAACATAACTAGCTGGCATGCGAAATACTTCGGTACGATTAGCAAAACGAGGACTTTTTTCACGATTTTCTGCCTCTGACTTAGTTATAAATAATGGTGCTGGTTGATGTAATTTAGTTACTTTTATTTTTCGTCCTTTAGCATCTGTACTATTTTTAAGAAACGTTAAAGTTTCTAAACTTCGCTCATATTGAGGATCATTTTTATCATCAGTTCATGTTAAAACAACATGACCAGGTGTAATGATAGAGGCTTTTTAATAATCTGTGTATCTTTGTTTAACAAATTTACTAGTTTAGATTAATTCTATCTTCAAATTTTATCATAAAATGAGCAATTGAAAAAACTTTTTTATTTCTAATAACTTTTCGTAATTGACTATTAACAGATTCAATAGCATTGGTTGTATAAATCACTCTTTTGATTTCTGCAGGATAAATAATAAAAACCATTAAATTATCTCAATTTTTATATCACGATTTAGCAATTTGAGGATATTGTTTATTTCATTTACTTTCAAAAGTTTCTAAATCTTGCATTGCTTGTTCTTCACTACATGCACTATAAATTGGTTTTAAATCTGTAACTAGTGATTTTCTATGTTTGTATGAAACATATTTTAAACTATTTCTAATTTGATGAACTATGCATAATTGATGTTCGGTTTTAGGATAAACTGATTGTATTGCTTCTGACATTCCTGTTAAATTGTCACTACAAGCAATAAGAATATCATTTAAGCCTCGATTTTTCATTTCTGTGAAATTAGATAATCAAAACTTAGAACCTTCATTTTCACTAATTCATAAACCTAAAAAATCTTTTTTTACCTTATAAATCAACTCCTAATGCTATATAAACTGATTTGTTAATAATGCGTTTATCTTGTCGTACTTTAACTACTATACAATCAAAATAAACAATCGGATAAACACTTTCTAATGGCCGATTTTGTCATGCTTTAACATCATCAATAACATCATCAGTAATTTGAATAATAACACTTTCACTAATATCAGCACCATGATATAACTCTTGTAACTGCATTCTAATATCTGATAAAGTCATGCCTTTGGCATATAATGAAAGAACTTGTTGATCAAAACCATCAAATCTTCTTTGTCTTTTTGCAACTATTACTGGCTCAAAATTACTATTACGATCTCGTGGTACATTAATCTCAATTTTACCTTGTTGGTTTATTAATTTTTTTGAATTTATACCATTGCGAGCATTATCACTATTATTATGTTGATTTTTTTCATATCCTAAATAATTTTGCATTTCAGAATTCAACATTTTTTCAACTAATCTTTTTGTTAATTCTTTATATAAACCTCCCTCTTTAAATACGGTTGTTAAATCTTCAGTATTTTCTAATAATAAATCTACTGCTTTTGATATTGGATCATTATTATTAATATTTTGTTTTTTAGACATACGTAACTCACTCTTTCTAGTTATTTAATTTTATTTACTAGAATTAATTAAACATAGTTATTTTTGTAAGTTACACAGATTACTAAACATTACCTAATGATATGTAGTAGATTATCAACATGACCACTTGTTTCATCATTATAAACACAACGAGGAATTCATATTGTTTTTTGTGCATTTAAATATTGTTTTAAATGTTCTTCAATCTCTTCTTTTGTTAAATCAGGATTTCGATTAGGATTTAATAAACATTCTTCTGTAGTATAAATTGTTTCTTCACCATCTTGATGAATGCTTCCGCCTTCTAATACAATTGGTGCTTGATAATAATCAATGTTACTATTTTTAGTCATTTCAATTCCAACTTGATTATCAATTTCATAATTTCAATTTCAACCTGGTGGATTAACAATTGGTTCATTTTTCATGCCTCATGCAGTGAAGTAAAAGTGAACAGCTCTTCGTTGTCCTTTTTTATTTATTAAATAAATTGGTCCCATATCACGCGCTCAACTATCTTGATATTTGATATCGATTAATTTGATAGTTGGATCTAATAGTTTGCGAGCTTCATTTCAATTACTTTTATTAATAATAATTTTTACTGGTTCATGTTTATTGATTGAGTTGGCTATTTTTGCAAAAACAGTTCGTGCTGGTTGACATTCTTTTTGTCAATCATCTTTCATAAGCGATCAAATCATTCATGTGTCTTTATGTTCTATTGATTCAATTGGGGCAAAAAAAACCATCTTTTTTTGGTATTGATGTTAATAATTTGCTCATTTTTCCTCCCCTTTAAGTAGTACTATTTATAATAGTGGATTTATGTAACCCCTATTTTATATATAAATAGTATTTTTATTATAAAATATTTTAGGCTTTTATCTCTATTTATGTGATAAAAGCCTATCTAGGAAATTATCCCCGCATGTATCTAAATCAAACACAAAATTATAGTTTCAAAACTAGGTATCTTATTGAATTTATATGCAGCTTCATTTGAATATAAATGAATATTGTGTTTTGAAGCTTTTATGTGTGTTCGGAAAGTTCGTCGGATGTGTTTTCATGCAGATTCAATCTGGTTTGTGTTTACACCTGTTGATGACACATACCCAACTTCATGATTTACGATTTCATGTTTGTGATAGAAGTTTTTGAAACTTCCATATCCCTTCCAAGAATCCATAAATAGACAACACCCAGTAGAAATGTGTTTCAATGCAAATCATAAAACGTTTTTCTCATCTGCTTTTTTCAATACTTTCACAATTAGTTTGTTGCTGGTTTTCTCATAAACTCCAACAATCAAGGTTTTATTCAGCAAGGAAGATCCTTGTTGAATAAAACCTACATGTGAAAGATACATTTCATCCATCTGTGCTGTGCCATCATCAATGAACCCTGCATCTTGATTCCAAATTCTAGTTCTGATTTCATGACACCATTTTTCAAACTGTTTTATATGTCACACACAATTCCCTTGCAACATCTGTTGATGGTATACCATGCTTTGTGTTTATTCATCTAAAGATGAGATAAAACCAAGATGTCAAAGGTGTTTGTGACTTGTGAAAAATGGTGTCATGAAGAATACTAAATGTTTGATGACATTTCAAACATCTTATTCTTTTTAAATCAGAAACATTCAAACTAGAAGAAAAACACCTGATACATTTCATTACTTTCAACTTCGCTATATATTTCAAACAATCGTTTTCATGTTGAAATATGCTATTGAATTCATTTCAATTCATTTTTTCCTCCACACTAGTACATGGGGGGATAATTTCCATTATTAGTACTACATTATTTTATTTTTGAATTAATAAATTTTATTATAAAACAATTAAAGAACAAAGAATAATGCAAATAAAGTAATATTTCTGCTAAATATTAACAATAAATATTAAACTGATTCATGGTAAAATATAAATATATATTTTAAAATAGGTGAGGTAAGATGGCATTCTTAAAAAGAATTGAAGCATATGGTTTTAAGTCATTTGCAGAGCCTTTAACAATAGAATTTGATACTAATGTTGTAGGTATTGTTGGTCCTAATGGTTCTGGAAAGTCTAATATTAATGATGCTATTCGTTGAGTTTTAGGTGAACAATCAGTTAAATCATTACGTGGTGAAAGTAGTGAAGATATAATTTTTAATGGTGCTAAAGGTAAACAACCATTAAATAGTGCTCAAGTTACTTTAGTTTTTGATAATACTAATAAAATATTTAAAGTTGATTTTAATGAAGTACAAATTACTAGAAAAACTTTTCGTAATAGTTCAGAAAATGAATATTACATTAATAAAGCTCGTGTTCGTTTAAAAGATGTACAAGAAATTATTATGGGTACAGGTTTAGCTAAGGGTTCACTTGCAATTATTAGTCAAGGTAATGTTTCACGATTTGCTGATTATAAACCAGAAGAAAGAAGAACTTTATTTGAAGAGGCTGCGGGTGTTTCAAAATACAAAAAGAGGAAAGAAGAGTCATTACGTAAATTAGAGCGTACTAATGAAAATTTAGTTCGAGTTAATGATATTATTAGTGAAATAAGTAGAAAAATTGAACCATTAGCAAAACAAGCACAGAAAGCTAAAACTTATGTTGAATTACGTGATAATTTAAAAAAATATGAAATTACTATTATTGTTAAAGATTTGGAGACATATCATAATCAATTAAAACTTACAACAGTCAGTATAAATGATAATGAAATTTTACAAAAACAACTTAATTTAAATATTAGTAAGAATGAACAACAATTAAAATTTTTAAAAAATAAAAGTTATGATTTAGATAAAAACATTAATAGTTTAGAAATGAATTTATCTAATGTTAATAGTTTATTGCAAGTTTTAGAACAACAAAAATCATTAATGAAAACAAAACAAAATGAAATAAAAGATCAAACAGAAGTTGAAAAATTAAAAAATGAAATTGAAACTTTGCTTACTATTATTGAACAAAAAACTTTTTTACAAAAAAAAGAACAAGAAAATTTTGATAAAATTAATAATTTATTTGAAGAACTAAATGTTCAACATCAAGATTTAATTTTAGGACAAAATAATATTCATCGTGGTTTAGGCGAAAAAAAAGCACAATTAGAATCGATAATTAATTATCAACAACGACAAAATCAAAAATATTTGGGTGTTCAAACGATTTTAAATAATAAAGATAAACTATATGGCATCATTGGAGTAGTGAGTGATTTAATTTCGGTGCCCGATTTTTATAGTGAAGCGATTGTTAAAGTATTGGGCAATACTTTAAAAAACATTGTTACGGCGACTAACAAAGATGCAACCAAGGCTGTTGAATTTTTAAAACAAAATAAAGCGGGAATTGCCACTTTTTTACCTTTAAATTCAATTCAAGTTCGAACAGCGACTAAAGAAGATGAAATTATTGTTAATAGTAAATCGGGTTATTTAAGTTTTGCTCATCATTTAGTTACAGCAGTTGATAATAGAATTCAGCCGATTATTAATTTTCTTTTAGGTCGTACTATTATTTGTGAAGACTTAGAAAGCGCAAGAGTTATTTCACAATTAATTGCTGCTAAATATCAATGTGTAACTTTAGATGGTCAATTAATTAAAGCTGGAGGTGCTATTGTTGGAGGTTATCAACATCAAAATAGTATTAATGTTTTTAAAGAAAAGTTAATAGTTTCTGAATTAAAAGAAGAAATTAAATCATTAGAACAACAATTAGTTAATATAAATGTCCAAAGAACAAGTATTGAAAGCGAATTAAATAATTATCAAGGTCAAAAGTTGACAATTATTTTAACAATAAATAAATTGATTAGTGAAATTAGTGATATCACTAATCAATCACAATTATTAACTACTCAATATCAAACATTGACTGGTAAAAAATTAGATATTGATACTACAAATCAATTAAATGATATTTTTATTCAATATGAAAATTCTAAATATGATCAAGCGACAATAAAAAGTCAATTACAATTAATTCGTAAACAGAAACATCAATTATTAGAACAAATGCAAACTTTAGAAAATGAATTATATAGTTTAAATCAAGAACATTTTATGACTAGTGATAAATTAAATAATCAAAAACTTGAGCAAGTAAAAATGGAGTCAAAAGTAGAACAACATTTAAGACGTTTAGTTGAAACTTATAATTTAACTTATGAATATGCTAGAGAATATTATAGTGAACCATTAGCAGATGAACAACAAGCACGTAATTTGGTACAACAATTACGTAGTGAGATTGAAGATTTAGGATTTGTAAATATTAATGCTATTGAAGAATTTGAAAATGAAAATGAACGTTATTTACGTTTAAAAACTAAACATGATGAATTGCAATTAGCATCACAATCGTTGTTAACAGCAATTGATGAAATGGATAATGTTATGGTAACGCAATTTGATGAAACAATAAAAGCAATTAATATGATATTGCCCGAAACATTTCAAACTTTATTTGGTGGAGGAACTTGTAGTTTACGATATACATCACCTGATGATATTTTAAATACAGGTGTGGAAGTGCTTGCTAATCCTCCTGGTAAAAGAATTAGTAATTTAAACTTATTATCAGGTGGTGAAAAATCATTAGTTGCATTAGCAGTATTATTTGCTATTTTAAAAGTCAAGACATTGCCATTGACAATATTAGATGAGGTTGAAGCGCCATTGGATCCAGCTAATTTAGAGCGTTTTGCTAGATATGTTCGTAGTTTTTCACAATATACACAATTTATTATTGTTACTCATCGTCCAGGCACAATGGAAAATTGTGATGTATTATATGGTACAACTATGCAAAATCAAGGAATTACGAAAATGGTAGCCATTAAATTAGCAGATGCTAAAAAAAATATTGAAAGCGATAAATCAGCGAAAAATGTTAATTATGTTGTTTAAATTTTTAATGTTAGCCTAGATGTTGATTGAAAAAATATAATTCTAGGACTTCACATTATATGCATGAAGTTAAAAGTGAATCATTTTCTAAAAAATACTTTAAAGAAACAAGTAGTATTGATATGATTTATAGTGATATTAAATCTGCTCGTTTAGATAAATTGGATAATATTTTAAAGAAAAAATAAAGTCAATATAATAAAATATTGTAATTAATTTCTTATTATGAAAAAAATATAAATTTGATATTCAATATTAGTTTTTACTCATTACTTTAATTTCAAAGTAAATGATTTTTATTTGTAGATTAAAAGAAAGTAGAATGGCAACTTTTTTTAGGACTGTTTTTTGGTAGACATTTGTGCTTGGTGTTTTATGGGGGTTAAGTAGTTTAGAGTGCTGTGGATTCTTATGTTGTTGTATCAATTGATATAATCAAATAATTCTAATTTTAATTGGATTAATGATTTAAAATTTTTATCATTAATAAACTCTGTTTTGAAAGTTGCTTCAGCAACAGCGTTATCATAAGGACAACCTTTTTTGCTTAAAGAGCGGGTAATATTGAAGGCTAATAAAAGTTTATCAATAGTTTTATTATTAAATTCATTACCGCGATCGCTATGAAATATTTCAATATTTTTTAAACAACGATTTGTGCACATAAATGCTTGATATACTGATGATGCATCTTTTTTAGTACTACACTATGTCCAATAATTTCGCGATTGTACAGGTCGATTAATAAGCAAATATAGTTTCATTTATCATTAACTTGAACATAAGTTAAATCACTAACAATAACTTCATTTTTAAGCCTATTATTAAAGTCTCTATTAACAAGATTAGTAATTTGACTATCATTGACTTTATTATGATAATTTTTGTATGATAATTTAGTGTATTTTGATATTAAATTATGTTTATTCATAATTTTTTTAATTTTTCGTCTTGATAAATTAATTTTCTTTTCTTGTGTTTAATATTTTTTTATCTTCTTGTTCCATAAGCTTCTTTATTTTCTTTAAAAGCAATAATAACAGTTTCATCATAAATATTATTTTGAATTTTATCTTCTTTTTTCTTGAAATTAAAATAATATGTTGATTTAGAGATTTTTAAAAAACGACACATTGTACGAATTTTATATTTAACTTTATTTTTGATAATAATTTCTATTTTCTGCCTATTATTAGTGCTGCTTTCTTTAAAATATCATTTTCCATTCTTAATTGTTTTAATTCTTTTCTTAATTTAATTAATTCATTTTCTTCAACAGAACGGTTATCTTTGGTTTTAAAACTGCCTGAATTAGTAAATTGCTTAATTCAATTATAAGTAGCTGCTCTTGTAACATTGTACTCTTTAGCAAAACAAGACACTGACTTACCACTTTGATATAAAGCTACTATTTGTTTTTTAAATTCATCTGAATATGAGTTAATATTGGCCATAATTATAATTCCTTTCTTTTAACTAATTTGTTCACTTGTCTACGTAATTAGTGTCCAATAAAGTGTAACCCATCCAAAGAGATGAGAATTCTATGAAAGAAATAATAATTGACAATAGACAGTTTAAAAATATTATAAATAACAATTTACAAAATTTTATAATTAATTGAGCAAACTATAAAAATTTATTAAGTAACTGTGAAATATTAGAAGATAATGAGTATGAAAATGAACTAATTAAAAATATTCAATTTTTAGATGCTTTAAAAGAGGAATTAAATACAAATAATATGTTAAATATTGAATTAGTAAATATTCTTAATGATATTGAAAGAAGGTGTTGAAAAGTATCATATTTTCATTATGATGGAATTGGTTATCATCGATATTTTGATCAAAAATTAAAACAAAAAATAATAAATAACTATAATAAAGATATTAAATTTTCAAATAAAAAACATAAGAAACAAATAATTAATAATTATTTTAAAAATAAACAAAAAAGAAACCAATATGAAATTTGAAAAGAAAATTATTTTAGAAGTATTAATGAAAAAATAATTAAAAATAGTATAGAAGAAGGAATTGATGTATTTAAATATTTTAAAGATGAAATAAATTCTAATGATTTACAAAATCAACATTCAACAAGTACTTATCAATCAAATTTATCAAAAAATATAAATAAAAAAAACTTATAGTTGAACTAATTTGTTGGAACTATAAGTTGAATCCTCCACGTAGTGGTGAGTTTGAAAGTTTTATGTACTTGATTAATGTTTTTTATAATTTAAATTTAAAAATAAAATTATTATTTTTTATTGTGATGAAACATTAACGATTCATGTTGGTGTTAAACCAATCATATCAATAACAACTCCATTACCATTATCATAGTCAGTAATTTGTCATATGTATCATTGTGCAATTAATATTGCTGCAACTGTACCAATTATTGGAACTAATGCTGGTAAGGCAACACCTAGGACAGCAGAGACTGATCCTATTCCTGAACCAATCGCATTATTTAATTTATGTAATGTATCATGATTTAATCCAATAACATGGTAAGCAAAATAATATTGATAATAGTTTTCGCCACCTGCATATGTTGCTACGTTATTTTTTGTTAGATATTTTCAAACGTTATTGTCAGCAGTAATATTAGATAAATCAACATTACTTACTTTTTTTATATCTTGGTTTAAAATAGTATTAACAGCTTCTGTTTTTTGATTAGTCTTTAAGTTACTACTTAAATTTCCTATAGTTGTACAAAGTGTTAAAACACTTAGGGCAGTAATTAAATTTTTCATTTTAAACACCTTTTTTATATATGTGATAAATTAAAATGATATTTTCGATTAATAATAGTTTCTATAAATTTTAGGAATGATAATATTAATCCAAAACTAGGAAATATTTTCTATCCATCTTCATTTTAACACTTTAAGTATTAATATAAAAGGCAAGAAAACTTAGTAATATATTAATTAATATATTGTTATAATATTATTTTTAAATTTTGGTAATTTATTAGGATTAGTAATTCCTGAATAATTTCCAAAGTTACTATGTTCTGTTACTTTTTTTACATTTCAAATTGAAAGATCTTAATTGAATAATTTAGCACCATAAAACATAAAATTCATATATACTGCATTCGAAGTATTTCAATTTGATATATTTTGATTAAAAGATATTGCATTTCAAAACATACCATTCATACTTTTTACTTTTGATGTATCTCAAGATGAAATATCTTGATTAAATGTTTCACAAAATATAAACATAAATTGTAAAGATGTAAATTCTGATGGTAATTGATTAGGTACTTTTTCAATTGTTCTTGGCATTCTAACAACTTGAATTTCTCCTAATATATTTTTAAAAAATCTAATTTGAATAATTTCTTTACTATTTATCTTTGATAAGTCTCTTTCATTAGTTGTTATAATTGAAATATATTTAATATAATTTAAGGGTTATTTATTATGGATTTTTATATTATAATTTGAATATTTTTAATATCATTAACTATTAATTTTATTTTCTTTATGATAGCTTTTATTTTTAAAACTGCTATTTTAACTGATATTATTTATTGTTTAAGTTTTATTTGTTTAAGTGCGATCATTGTTGCTTGCAAGCAAAATTTTAGCCCTGTCCAAATTTCGTTGTTTGTTCTTTATAATATTTGAGTTCTAAGATTAGGTAGTTTTTTATTATTAAAAAGGCTTTTATCCCTTTATGTACTATTTTAAAATTTATCACATAAATGGAGATAAAAGCCTATTTAGGAAATTATCCCCACATGTATCTAAATCAAACACAAAATTATAGTTTCAAAACTAGGTATCTTATTGAATTTATATGCAGCTTCTTTTGCATATAAATGAATATTGTGTTTTGAAACTTTTATGTGTGTTCGGAAAGTTCGTCGGATGTGTTTTCATGCAGATTCAATTTGGTTTGTGTTTACACCTGTTGATGACACATACCCAACTTCATGATTTACGATTTCATGTTTGTGATAGAAGTTTTTGAAACTTCCATATCCCTTACAATAATCCATAAATAGACAACACCCAGTAGAAATGTGTTTCAATGCAAATCATAAAAGGTTTTTCTCATCTGCTTTTTTCAATACTTTCAAAATTAGTTTGTTGCTGGTTTTCTCATAAACTCCAACAATCAAGGTTTTAAAAAACAAGGATCTTCCTTGTTTTTTAAAACCTACATGTGAAAGATACATTTCATCCATCTGTGCTGTGCCATCATCAATGAACCCTGCATCTTGATTCCAAATTATAGTTCTGATTTCATGACCCATTCTTCAAGCTGTTTTATATGTCACACCCAATTCCCTTGCAACATCTGTTGACGGTATACCATGCTTTGTGTTTATTCATCTAAAGATGAGATAAAACCAAGATGTCAAAGGTGTTTGTGACTTGTGAAAAATGGTGTCATGAAGAATACTAAATGTTTGATGACATTTCAAACATCTTATTCTTCTCAAATCAGAAACATTCAAACTAGAAGAAGCACACCTGATACATTTCATTACTTTCAACTTCGCTATATATTTCAAACAATCGTTTTCATTTTGAAATATGCTATTGAATTCATTTCAATTCATTTTTTCCTCCACACTAGTACATGTGGGGATAATTTCCATTAAAAATTATTAAACATAAGGTTGAATATCGTTTTGATAAAATTATTATTAATTTTTGAAAATTTAGTATTTTTTCAATTTTACAAGGAATTTAAGTTTTTATGATTAGTATTCCTACAGTTTTTGCATTAAGTCTTGATGTTGTTTATTTTAATAGTACATTTAATAATTACTTACTTATTTTTATTATGCTTGCTATTTTATTTTTAGTTATTGAGACAATTGCAGATTGACAAAAGTTTAGATTTTCCTTAAAGAAAAAACATGATTTATTTTTTATTAATTATGGTTTATGAAAAGATTGTCGTCACCCTAATTATTTAGCAAAAATTGGGTTTTGATATATGATGACAGCATTGTTTATTTGTGATTTATTATTTAAAAATATTAATAGTGATATAAATTAGGCTTTTATCCCTTTATGTACTATTTTTAAATTTTATCACATAAATGAAGATAAAAGCCTATCTAGGAAATTATCCCCACATGTATCTAAATCAAACACAAAATTATAGTTTCAAAACTAGGTATCTTATTGAATTTATATGCAGTTTCTTTTGCATATAAATGAATATTGTGTTTTGAAGCTTTTATGTGTGTTCGGAAAGTTCGTCGGATGTGTTTTCATGCAGATTCAATCTGGTTTGTGTTTACACCTGTTGATGACACATACCCAACTTCATGATTTACGATTTCATGTTTGTGATAGAAGTTTTTGAAACTTCCATATTCTTTCCAAGAATCCGTAAATAGACAACACCCAGTAGAAATGTGTTTCAATGCAAATCATAAAAGGTTTTTCTCATCTGCTTTTTTCAATACTTTCACAATTAGTTTGTTGCTGGTTTTCTCATAAACTCCAACAATCAAGGTTTTATTCAGCAAGGATCTTCCTTGTTTTTTAAAACCTACATGTGAAATATACATTTCATCCATTTGTGCTGTGCCATCATCAATGAACCCTGCATCTTGATTCCAAATTCTAGTTCTGATTTCATGACCCGTTCTTCAAGCTGTTTTATATGTCACACCCAATTCCCTTGCAACATCTGTTGATGGTATACCATGTTTGGTGTTTATTCATCTAAAGATGAGATAAAACCAAGATGTCAAAGGTGTTTGTGACTTGTGAAAAATGGCGTCATGAAGAATACTAAATGTTTGATGACATTTCAAACATCTTATTATTATCAAATAAGAAACATTCAAACTAGAAGAAGCACACCTGATACATTTCATTACTTTCAACTTCGCTATATATTTCAAACAATCGTTTTCATTTTGAAATATGCTATTGAATTTATTTCAATTCATTTTTTCCTCCACAAGTACATGTGGGGATAATTTCCATTAAAAATTATTAAACATAAGGTTGAATATCGTTTTGATAAAATTATTATTAATTTTTGAAAATTTAGTATTTTTTCAATTTTACAAGTAATTTCAGTTTTTATGATTAGTATTCCTACAGTTTTTGCATTAAATCTTGATGTTGTTTATTTTAATAGTACATTTAATAATTAATTACTTATTTTTATTATGCTTGCTATTTTATTTTTAGTTATTGAGACAATTGCAGATTGACAAAAGTTTAGATTTTCCTTAAAGAAAAAACATGATTTATTTTTTATTAATTATGGTTTACGAAAAGATTGTCGTCACCCTAATTATTTAGCAGAAATTGGGTTTTGATATATGATGACAGAATTGTTTATTTGTGATTTATTATTTAAAAATATTAATAGTGATATAAATTAGGCTTTTATCCCTTTATGTACTATTTTTAAATTTTATCACATAAATGGAGATAAAAGCCTATCTAGGAAATTATCTCCACATGTATCTAAATCAAACACAAAATTATAGTTTCAAAACTAGGTATCTTATTGAATTTATATGCAGCTTCTTTTGCATATAAATGAATATTGTGTTTTGAAACTTTTATGTGTGTTCGGAAAGTTCGTCGGATGTGTTTTCATGCAGATTCAATCTGGTTTGTGTTTACACTTGTTGATGACACATACCCAACTTCATGATTTACGATTTCATGTTTGTGATAGAAGTTTTTGAAACTTCCATATCCCTTCCAAGAATCCGTAAATAGACAACACCCAGTAGAAATGTGTTTCAATGCAAATCATAAAAGGTTTTTCTCATCTGCTTTTTTCAATACTTTCACAATTAGTTTGTTGCTGGTTTTCTCATAAACTCCAACAATCAAGGTTTTAAAAAACAAGGATCTTCCTTGTTTTTTAAAACCTACATGTGAAAGATACATTTCATCCATCTGTGCTGTGCCATCATCAATGAACCCTGCATCTTGATTCCAAATTCTAGTTCTGATTTCATGACTCATTCTTCAAACTGTTTTATATGTCACACCCAATTCCATTGCAACATCTGTTGATGGTATACCATGATTTGTGTTTATTCATCTAAAGATGAGATAAAACCAAGATGTCAAAGGTGTTTGTGACTTGTGAAAAATGGTGTCATGAAGAATACTAAATGTTTGATGATGTTTCAAACATCTTATTCGAGGCTTTTTAATAATCTGTGTATCTTTGTTTTACAAATTTACTATTTTAGATTAATTCTATCTTCAAATTTTATCATAAAATGAGCAATTGCTGTATTTCAATTTTGAATAGGCATTGTTCATTTTTTTGTTATATTTTCAATTGCTAAGTAAAATATTTTGAAAACTGCCATATCATTTGGAAAAACTTTTTTATTTCTAATAACTTTTCGTAATTGACTATTAACAGATTCAATAGCATTTGTTGTATAAATCACTCTTTTGATTTCTGCAGGATAACTAATAAAAACCATTAAATTATCTCAATTTTTATATCACGATTTAGCAATTTGAGGATATTGTTTATTTCATTTACTTTCAAAAGTTTCTAAAGCTTGCATTGTTTGTTCTTCACTACATTCACTATAAATTGGTTTTAAATCTGTAACTAGTGATTTTTTATGTTTGTATGAAACATATTTTAAACTATTTCTAATTTGATGAACTATGCATAATTGATGTTCGGTTTTAGGATAAACTGATTGTATTGCTTCTGACATTCCTGTTAAATTGTCACTACAAGCAATAAGAATATCATTTAAGCCTCGATTTTTCATTTCTGTGAAATTAGATAATCAAAAATTAGAACCTTCATTTTCACTAATTCATAAACCTAAAAAATTTTTTTTACCTTCTAAATCAACTCCTAGTGCTATATAAACTTATTTGTTAATAATGCGTTTATCTTGTCGTACTTTAACTACTATACAATCAAAATAAACAATCGGATAAACACTTTCTAATGGCCGATTTTGTCATGCTTTAACATCATCAATAACATCATCAGTAATTTGACTAATAACACTTTCACTAATATCAGCACCATGATATAACTCTTGTAACTGCATTCTAATATCTGATAAAGTCATGCCTTTGGCATATAATGAAAGAACTTGTTGATCAAAACCATCAAATCTTCTTTGTCTTTTTGCAACTATTACTGGCTCAAAATTACTATTACGATCTCGTGGTACATTAATCTCAATTTTACCTTGTTGGGTTATTAATTTTTTTGAATTTATACCATTGCGAGCATTATCACTATTATTATGTTGATTTTTTTCATATCCTAAATAATTTTGCATTTCAGAATTCAAAATTTTTTCAACTAATCTTTTTGTTAATTCTTTATATAAACTTCCCTCTTTAAATACGGTTGTTAAATCCTCAGTATTTTCTAATAATAAATCTACTGCTTTTGATATTGGATCATTATTATTAATATTTTGTTTTTTAGACATACGTAACTCACTCTTTCTAGTTATTTAATTTTATTTACTAGAATTAATTAAATATAGTTATTTTTGTAAGTTACACAGATTACTAAACATTACCAACACCAAGCACAAATGTCTACCAAAAAACAGTCCTAAAAAAGGTTGCCATTCCAACATAAGAATCCACAGCACTCTAAACTACTTAACCCCCATAAAACACCAAGCACAAATGTCTACCAAAAAACAGTACTAAAAAAAGTTGTCATTCCAATGTTGATTTAGAGATTTTTAAAAAAGGAGACATTGTACGAATTTTATATTTAACTTTATTTTTGATAATAATTTCTATTTTCTGCCTATTATTAGTGCTGCTTCCTTTAAAATATCATTTTCCATTCTTAATTTTTTTAATTCTTTTCTTAATTTAATTAATTCATTTTCTTCAACAGAACGGTTATCTTTGGTTTTAAAACTGCCTGAATTAGTAAATTGCTTAATTCAATTATAAGCAGCTGCTCTTGTAACATTTTACTCTTTAGCAAGACAAGACACTGACTTACCACTTTGATATAAATCTACTATTTATTTTTTAAATTCATTTGAATATGAGTTAATATTGGCCATAATTATAATTCCTTTCTTTTAACTAATTTGTTCACTTGTCTACGTAATTAGTGTTCAATAAAGTGTAACCAATCCAATATATCTTTCTTTGTTGGCTTCTTCTAGTTTATTTTTTAGTTCTTGTATTTTTTCAATTTCTTTTAATAATGCTTGAATTTCTTTGTTGGCTTCATTCAACTTAGTTTGCATTTCTTCTTTTGCTTTGTTAGTTTCTTCTAGTTTAATTTCTATTTCTTTTTTTGCAACTTCTGTGTCTGCTAGTTTTTTTCTAATTCTTCTAATTTATTTTTTAGTTCTTGTAGTTTATCATTATCATTAGTATTTAGTTTACTTGACATAAAATTTGTCTCCTTTTTATTTATTAATTTGATTTATTTTTGGACTCCTTTTATAGTAATATTTTAATAAAACACAAATTTAGAGTAGAAATTAAATTATTTTTTTGTTTTTTGAAATAATAAATAAATTAAATTGTTTAAAATTTCATTTTAAAAAAATGAATAGTAATTTAATAGTTATTGTTCTTACAAAGATTAATTTTAATAAATTAATAAAATTTTTAATGCTAGATTTGATTGTAAAATTTCAATTAATTATCATTTTTATTTTTTATATTTAAGATTTACTTAAAATATTTTTTTATTCAAAATTATAGATTTAAAAATATAAAAAATGCATTAATATATTAAATTAGTTACTATATTAAATAGTAAGTAATATTGAATTAAATGAATTAATTTTATATAATTTAATGATAAATTTTTATTTTTTAAAAGTTATTCTAAGCAAATCTTAACTAAAGTTTATATCTGAAAAAATGAATATACAATAAAAAAAATACCAGTTAAATTATATTTTTAATTAAATAGAAAAAATCTTTCTTGTAATTTTTATTATATAAAGTTAATAATTAATATTTTTTTCTTTTTAATTTATAAAAATATTTCATAATTTTATCTTTTTGCTTGTAATAACTAATATTTATGCTTAATATTAAAATTGAAATTAATATTTATATTAATCTAAATTAGATAAGTATTATTAATAATAATTAGTTTTCAGCGAGAGTGAATAGTGTAAGCACTTAATCATTATTAATTAGAAGCTCCTAATTTAACAATTTTAATCATTAATTAAGCGCGTTTACTTTGTAAGTGAATTAGGATGGTACCGCGTTAAAAAACGTTCCTATTTTGATAGGAATTTTTATTATTTTGAGGAGAAATTATTATGTCAATAAAATGAACAACAGATAAAGTTAGAACAACTTGATTAAATTTTTTTAAAAGTTATAATCATCACATTTTAGAAAGTGCATCACTTGTTCCAAATGATGATCCTTCACTATTGTGGATTAATTCTGGAGTTGCTACATTAAAACCATATTTTGATGGACGACAAACCCCAATTGCTAAAAGATTAGCAAATTCACAAAAAGCAATTAGAACTAATGATATTGAAAATATTGGTATTACAGCAAGACATCAAACTTTTTTTGAAATGTTAGGTAATTTTTCAATTGGTGATTATTTTAAAAAAGAAGCTATTATTTGAGGATGAGAATTTTTAACTAGTAAAAAATGATTAAATTTAGATGCTAATTTATTATATGTAACAGTTTTTAATGAAGATGAAGAAACATATAATTTATGATTAAATATTATTAAATTACCAAAAGAACGTATTATTAAAGGTACAAGATCTACTAACTTTTGAGATATGGGTAAAGGTCCTTGTGGCCCTAATACTGAAATTTATTATGATCGTGGTATTAAATATGATCCCGAAAATATTGGTATTAAATTATTAAAAGATGATATTGAAAATGATCGTTATATTGAAATTTGAAATATTGTTTTTTCACAATTTAATAATGATGGCAAAAATAATTATACTGATTTACCAAGAAAAAATATTGATACTGGTGCAGGATTAGAAAGACTAGTAGCAATTTTACAAGATGTGCCAACTAACTTTGATACTGATTTATTTCAAAATATTATTCATGAATGTGAAAAATTGACAAATTTTCGTTATGATATTAATAATTATTTTACACAAGAGATTAAGCAAAAAACTATTAATACTGCATTTAAAATTATTGCTGATCATATTCGTTGCTTAGTTTTTGCAATTAGTGATGGTGTTTTTCCTAGTAATAAAGATCGTGGTTATGTATTACGAAGATTGATTAGAAGAGCTGTTGTATATGGACAAAAACTTAATATTAATGAACCATTTTTGTTTAAGTTAGTTTCAATTATTATAAAAGTTATGGTTCAAAATTATCAAGAATTACATGAAAAAGTGGATTTAGTAACTAATATTATTAAAAGCGAAGAATTAAAATTTTGAACAACATTAATAACAGGAAAACAATTATTATTACAAGTTATTAGTAATAATAAAAAAGTAGATGCAACTGCGGCTTTTAAATTATTTGATACCTATGGTTATCCTATTGAATTAACATTAGAGATTGCAAATGAAGAAAATGCTACTGTTGATTTAAAAGGTTTTCAAAAGTTATTGGATAACAGTAAAGATAATGCAAGAAAAGTAAGAATTAATCATCAAGCATTAACAATTCAATCTTCATTACTAACTAATTTAAAAGTTCCTTCAACCTTTGTTGGTTATGATAAAGAACAAATAAATACAAATATTGTTTTTATGTTTAAATCAGAGCATGAGGTAAAATTTTTAAAAAATGAAAAAGGTTATTTAATTTTAAATGAAACGCCTTTTTATGCAGAAAAGGGGGGACAAGCATCTGATGATGGTATTATCAAAGGAGAAAATGGAACAGCCTTTGTTATTGATGTACAACAAGGACCACAAAAACAGCATATTCATCAAGTGGAAGTAAAAGGTGAATTAACACAAACAGAAATTTTTGAAGCACAAATTAATAGTTCACATCGTTTTTATACAAGAAAAAATCATTCAGGAACTCATTTATTACATGCTGCTTTAAGAAAATTATTAGGTTTACATGTTATGCAATCTGGAAGTTTTAATAATTATCAATATTTACGATTAGATTTTAGTCATTATCAAATGTTAACTTTAGAACAAATTATAAGTATAGAACAACAAGTAAGTAAATGAATTAAAGGTAAATATCCTTGTGAAATTATTTATTGTACATATGAAGAAGCAATCAAAATTGGAACTTTAGCTTTTTTTGGTGAAAAATATGAAGAAAAAGTTCGAGTAATTAAATTTGGTGATTTTTCAATTGAACTTTGTGGGGGTACTCATTGTTATAATTCACAAGAAATAGAACAATTATTAATAACTAATGTTGAATCAAAAGGTTCTGGTTCTTATCGAATTCATGCTTTAACATCATTAAAAACTATTAATGAATACTTAGCACAACAAATAATAATGATTAAAGAACAAAGCAATAATTTATTTATGCAATATCAAAAAAATAAAGATAATTGTATGCAAGAAGAAATTGAAAAAATATATGATGCTATTAATAACTTAAAAGTGGTAGCTGCTGATTGAAGAAAAGGAAAAATGTTATTATTAGAATTACATAGTTTATTTAAAAAATGACAAATTAATTTTGAAGAATTAAATCGTCAGAAAATAGTGAAAAAATATTTAACTTTAGTTCCAAAAAATGAAAATAGTTATAAACTATTAATTGCAAATTTTGAAAATTTAGATATTAAAATATTAAGAGAAATAATTGAACATTATCGTAATCAATATCAAAATATTATTATTATTTTTATTAATAAAATTAATAATCAAGAATATTTAGTATTAGTTGCTTCAAGTAAAGAATTGCATAATAATAAACAGTATCAAAGTAATAATATTTTACAAAAAATATTAAAAACATATAATGGTAAGGGTGGCGGTAGCCCAATCTTAGCGCAAGGGAAGATTGATAAGTTTATTACAGAAAAAGAAATTAATAAAATTATATATTAAACTTAATACTTATATGTATTAATTTATATAAATATTATGATATACAATAATATATGTTCAACGTCAATATTTTTTTACAATCATATATAACATTATTATAGTAATTGCAGAATCTTTTATAATTTCTTATTGATGAAATATAGGAAAATAGTAGTGATAATAATTTTGAAAAAAATATATTTTTTTAATTAATAACTGTCAATATCGAGTTAAAATTTCCCAAAAATATTTATAAAAAATATTGGGAGCGTACCGATGTTGTCAATAATATTCAAATTTGTCTTAAAATTATAAAGTTAGACGAGAATAATTTTGACTTCAATATAATACCATCTCCATAATCTGAATTTGTTCAGTCAAAATTTGGTAAACAATTTAAATAATCACTACCATCTAAACTACCGATATTACAAGCAACTACTAAAATAGCAGGAGCAGAAATTAAACTAAAAACACCAAAAAGTATTAATATTTTTTTCATTAATTTTTATTTTTTCATTCCTTAATTAAAAAATCTTTTTGATAAATAAGAAAACAACATAGTAAATATCAAGATTCCAATTAATGTTTGCCAAATACTAGTAAAAACAACAAATGATATTTCATTATAATTTTGAATAATTTGACTTATTCCTAGTGAATCTAAAAATTGATATGAAGTAATCAACATATTAAACCAAATAAAATATTTAGTTGGACACAAATAACCAATAATAATAAATATTAAATTATTGTTAGTTACTGTTGGTTGAATTAAAACATCCGAAAAAATAATGAAAAATATGGTAACAACAGCAAGCATTAAAAATGATAAATTAAAATTAGGAAAAAATGTTGTAATAAATATGTTAGCAACTGTTAAAAAAATGTTAATAATATCATAGCAAATATATAGAAAATTCAAATAAATCATCTAATATTAGAAAGCAAATTTAGATGAAAATTAAATATTGAAATTAAAGAATAAATACTATAACAAATAATATTAATACTTACTGATAATGATACCATTATTAAATTTGATAAAAAAATGTTAAAATAATATAATATTCATTAATACCAATTATTTTTATTCTTTTTAAAAAATTTTTCTTTCGCCACTCAATCATAAATATTCCTAAATAAAAAGATGAAATAAAAACTGATATTGATAAAAAATTTAACAAAATGGGGGGTAAAATCTGATAATAACTATAATTATTTCATAATCACGATGATAATGCAGAAATTAAAAAACCTAATAAAAATACAAAAATATAAGTTCTAGGATTTACAAAAATTACTTTTGAAATTAAAGAAAAAAGTCTTGAAAATTTTAGAAACAGTACTTTGTTTGAATAATTCTTTAGTTAACATTAACTTCATTTTGATAATACTACACCATCATTTTACGTAAACTACCATATTTTTTTATAATTGCATCAATACTTTGGTCTTGATAAATTTCACCATTTTTTAAAATTACTACCCGATCACAAAGTAATTCAACTTCTTCTGGTGTGTGTGAAAAAATTAATAAATTAATTTTTTTAATTTCTTTTCATGACTTAATAAAATTAACAAGTTTAATTTACATTTTTAAATCTAAACCAGTAACTAACTCATCTAAAATTAAAATTTCAGGATCATTTAAAATTGATAAAAAACAATTAAATATTTGTCTTTGACCACCAGAAAGTAAAAAAAATTTCTTTTTTTCAAAATATCATTTAACTCAAAAAAATCAATTAATCCTTTGCCTTCTTCGCTTTTAATATATTTTTTATTTTTATAAAATTTAATTAAAACAATAATTCGTGTACCAACCGGTAAATAACCTTCTTGAAATTGAACACCAATTTTCCGACTAACCTTTTTACCAACATCATCAAGAAATAATACTTTACCTGATGTTGGTTTTAAAACTTGTGAAATAATTTCAACCAAAGTAGTTTTACCAGAACCAGTAGTACCTAAAATAGCAAGTGATTGTGAAACAGGTATCTCTAAATTAATATTTTTTAAAACCTGATTTTTACCATAATTTTTACTTATATTTTCTAGAATAATCATTTTTATTTTCTTTGTAAATTATTATTTAAAATTTCTTCATATAATTGATTAAACATTTTTTTCATATCAGAATCCAAAATTAATAGTGGCTTTACTGTATTGGCAATGGGTGGTTTATTTCACATATATTCACCTTTGTTATTTCGTTCCACATATTTATCAAAAGTATAAAAATCAATATCAATTGATTTTTCAATTGTTCTACCTAAATCTTGAATTCAAATTTTTACTCATTGAAAATAAAAAACCAGCTTCAAAATACTTCATAACTCATAAGTTTAAATATTCATTTTCATTAATATAATTACTACTTGGATCATTAATTTTATTAATAGTAAACTCAATAAAATATGTTCGCAATGTTAAGGCCATGTATATTTGCATTGATTGTGAATGAATAATTTTATTATTAATATAATTATTAATATCTGCTGTTGGTATACCAATTTCATCATAGCCAGATTTACCAGCATTTTTATCTTGCTGAATCAAGGTATTTATCAAATTCAGCAAGATAAAAATTATTAAAACCATTAACAATATCATCATTAGTTTTACCTACTTTATCAATAGCATCTTGATATAAAAATTGTCAAACATTTAATTGATTTCTATCTTTTTTTGGTCAACCGCGTGTTGGATAAAGAATATCATTTATACTATTTGTTTGATCAAAACTATTATTTACTAAAAATGTAATAACATTTAACATTGCTAATTGGTGTTATAAAAATAAACATTATAAATAAAATCCATAAATATTTCTTCATATTTCCTCTTTAATATTAGTTATAAAAGTAAGGATATTATAAATAAGAATTTTATTCATTATTTTATTATACTTTTTATGATTTCTTCAACAAGAAAATTTTCACCAAAAATTTCATTAATATTAGCATTTTCAATGATATTAGTAATAGTTGCTAAATTATTTTTTTGTTTTTCTAGTTTTTTTTCTAAACTAGTAGTACCTGCTGAGCCTAGGAAATCACCATATATTTTAATATTTTCAATAATTCCTGCCTTAACATTCATTCAAATTTGAATAGTTCCTTTACTAGGAAAAAGTGTTTTATGCTTTAAATCAAAATCTGGAGATTTACCATAAACTCAATCTCAAGTTCGATATTTAGTATTTGCTAATGATTCAATATCAGCAATCATTTTTTCAGAAAATTCCATAATCTTTGTATTTTTTGTACTTTTTAATTGTTCAATAATTAAATTTTGAAATTCTTTAATTGTTATTGGTGGATTTAATAATGGTAAAATATTTGTTACTCGTGCTTGTACTGATTTAATACCTTTTGATTTTAATTTATCCAAATCAGGTTTTAATACTTTTGGTAACATTTGCATATCAACATTAAAAAGAATAGTACCATGATGTAAAATTCGATTTTTATATGTATATTGGGCATTACCCGATATTTTTTTATCATCAACTAAAATATCATTTTTACCACTAAATTGAGCATTTAAACCTAGACTTTGTAAAACATTAACTATTGGTTTTGTAAAAAGAGCATAATTACGAGCATTATCTTTATTTTTATCAAAAATAAAAGTAAAATTTAAATTTCCTAAATCTTGATAAACAGCTCCACCACCAGATAATCTTCGTACAACATTAACTTTTTTTGTTCTTACATATTCATTATTAATTTCTTCAATTGTATTTTGGTTTCTACCAACAACAATAGTATTATTATTTTGTCATAATAATAAGATTTCATCAGTTATATAAGGATTAGTAATCAAATATTCTTCGGCTGCTAAATTAAAATATGGGTCTTTGCTATTATTAATATAATAAATCATTATTAATTTAATCTCCTTTATCTTCAGTTTTAAAATTTGTTCATTTATTAACAAATTTTAAAGTAGTTTTGCAATATGTATCATAATCGGTAGTGATGGCTCTTATATGTTTAGCAAATGGCATAATTAATAATTCACTTATTGTTTCTTCTTCATAATTTATTTTCTCTTAATACATTTTTTGTGCCATTGTTGCTGGTACAGTTTCATCATCATTACCATGAATAAATAATACAGGAATTGAAGAACAATATTTTAATTTATTAATAGGATCAATACTATTAATATTAAATTTATCTTTTAACCTAAAGAAAAATTTAACACCATAATAAAATCAAAATCAATGAAGGTTAAAGTATTGTTTACCCATAATTTTAATAATATGAATAAAAATATCAAATCCACAATCAGAAATTGCACATTTAACACCAAATTTACCAGTATCAAATCGAGATATTGTTTCCAAAACAGTACTAGCGCCCATACTATTACCAATTAAAGGAATATTGGGGGGTTGTTTAAAATCTGTTTCTGTTAAATAATTATTAAGACTTAAAATAACAGCATATAAATCATCTGCTTCTTTATTGCCAAAAGTAATTGCATCATGAATATTATTACTACCATGACCTCTTGTATGATAAGTAACAATACTATATCCCTACTCATAAAAATGTTTAACTAAATATAAAATGCTATAGCGATTTTGTTGTCAACCATGAGTTGCAATTATTCATTTATGATTTTTATTAGATTGATTATTATTAATAAAAAAAGCTGATAACAAGCGATTATCATAAGTAGTTATCGTCATATCTTGTGCTTCCATCATATCCCAATTACTATCATCAATCATTAGTTGTAGATAATTTTGTAATTCCATATCTCGATTATAAAAACTCAAAGTATTGAGATCAATTTTATCAAAATTTGGATTAGTACTTCGTCCAATTCGTTGAAAATTTTCCATAACATTTCCATCATTAAACCAATAAAAAAATTAGTAATTAAAAAAGGAATAATCCATAATGGAAAAGTAAATATCAAAATAATTTTTAATTATCAAGCAATTTTATATTTACTTTCTTTAACTAGTGAAGTCATTCTTGATCTAAGTTTTAAATATTTTTCATTACTAACCCTTATATTTTATTACTCTCAAAATTAATTTGATAAGGCAATCTATTTTTTCTTACCTTTTAAATATGGATCTGGATATGTAACATCTTCTTTTGTTAAAATTCCTGTTGCTAAAAGTGCTGCCGCAGTAACAAAGTTATAAGGTTTATTAAAGTGTGGTAAAAAATACATATCAATTAATGGAATTTCATCAATAGTAAGCTTTTTCAATATTGCTAATGAAAACATTGCAATTGTTTCTGTATGATCATGAGTTGAACCAATTTCAGCTCCAACAATACGACGAGAACTCTTTTCTCATATAATTTTAATTTTTACTTCATGATTTTCACTCATAAAAGGTGGAAACACTGTATCTTGATAAAAATATGCTTCTACATTATTAGAACCTAAAATTGCTTTTGCAGAAACTTCTGATAAACCAGTAGCACATAACTTTCAACCAAAAATAGCAATTGCATTTGTTCCTTGAACACCAGGAAAGGCGATTCTTGTTTTAGGATCTGTTTTTGCAACATTTAATCCAGCAATTAAACCACTACGTACAGCATTAGTTGCTAAGGCAATATTAACATTTTTATTTCAAGCATTTGAACGAATATTAATACAATCACCAATTGCATAAACATTAGGATCTGAAGTTTGAAAATATTCATTAACTTCAATTGCACCACGAAGATCTAAGTTAAGTTGAACTTTACCATTCTCATCTTTCAAGATAGCAGTATTTGGTAAGAAACCAACAGCCATAATTACTAAATCAGCTTTATATGTTCCTTTATTAGTTTTTACTTCACTCACTTTATCATCTTTAATAATAAATTCTTGTAAAGTTTCTCCTAATTGTAATTTTACTCCTACTTTTTTCATATCTGCTTCAACATCATTTGTAAATTCTTCATCATAATAACGAGGCATAATACGATTTTCAAAATCAATTAAAGTAACTTCTTTTTTATCTTTATAAAAAGCTTCTACTAATTCAATACCAATATAACCTGCACCAATTACTACTACTTTTTTTACTTCCGGTTTACTCAAATCAGAAATAATTTTTTGAGCATGTTGGTATAGTTTTGATAAATGAATGCCATTTGTTAATTTAACACCATTTAAAGTATCTTTAACAATCACACCATCTTTATGAGCAATTAAACCAGGAATTTCTTTACCACCTGGATTTAAGATTGGTCATGAACCAATTCCTAATACTAACTTATCATAACTTTCAATAAATACTTCATTAGTATCTAAATTTTTAATAGTAACAGTTTTTGCTTTACTATCATATTTAATCATTTCATGTTTTTCTTTAATTTTAACACCTAATGCTCTTAACTTTTCAATTGTGGCATAAAATAATCCTTTTGGATCAGTAAATTCTTTACCAACTCAAAGCGCAATTCCACATCCTAAAAATGAAATATTATCATTACGATCATATGCTACTACTTCACTATTTGGATTAGACCTCATAATTGCCTTTAATGTTGTTGTTCCGGCATGATTAACACCTATAACAACTATCTTTTGTTTTCTTTCCATGCTAAAATCCTCTCTTACTTATTACTTTTTTTCAATTTCTTTTATTGTGTAATCACAAATACAAATATATACATTATTTTATCACTTTTTATTTAATAGTTACAACTCTTTCTTTGTTCAGTAAATGAATATAACAATAATTTTAAGAAGCTGAAATTGCCATTGCTGATGGACTACTTCCATCATGATAATGATGATATTTATTAATTTCTAATAAGCCACGACAAGTATCTCAATTATTATTTAAGAACGGCTTATTAGTTTGTTTATTTTTTTGTCATAATTATTTATTTTATTTATCATGCTTTTATCAAAATTTTCAATTTCATCTTTTTCAAAAATTTTAAAAATTTTCTTTTCTTTAATGTCTTTATATGTCATACTTTTTTCTCCTTGAATCTTTAAGGTATTTATTTTTAATTAAAATTTGATAATTATTAAGTATTTTCACTTAATTTAAACATTATATATCAAAACAAAAAAACCTTAATATATTTTTTTTATTTTTTAAACATTTTTTAATAAATTATATGTATCTTGACAAATAATTAATTCTTCATTTGTTCTAATTTTAAAAATAGGAACTTCTGATTGTTTATCACTAATTTCTAAGTAATCATTATACTTATCATTATTTTTATTAGTTACTAATTTTAAAGTAAACACTTTAATTTCCTCAATAACTAATTGACGAATAATTGCAGAATTTTCACCAATACCTGCTGTAAATACTAATGCATCAATATTACTATCTAAATCATTACCATATTGAACAATATAATTAGCAATTCTTTGAACAAACATTTTTATTGCTAATTGTGATTGTAAATGATATTTATGGTTTTTATCATTACTACTTGCAAGAACATCACGTAAATCAGAAGAATATCCACTAATTCCTAATAAACCTGAACTTTTATTTAAATCATTAGTAATAGTTTCAATAGTTGCTTCTGCTTTAACATTACACATATAATCATGAATAGAAGGGTCAATGATACCACTTCTAGAACCCATAATTAAACCATCTAATGGTGTTAATCCCATGCTAGTATTAAAACTTTTACCATTTTTAATAGCACAAATACTAGCACCATTACCTAAATGACAAATAATAGCATTAATCTTATCTTTTGGTTTATTTAAAATATTAGTTAATTTATCTAAAATATAACGATAACTAGTACCATGAAAACCATATCTTCTTACCTCATATGTTTTATATCAATCATATGGAACTGAGTAAAGATATTTTTCTTCAGGAATAGTACTATGAAATGAAGTATCAAATACTGCCACATGTTTAGCATGTAGAACTAATTTTTGAAAAGATGATAATCCTTTTAAAGCTGGTGGATTATGTAATGGTGCTAATGGAATACATGCTTTAATACCAGCAATGACTTTCTCATCAATAACAATTGAGTTATTAAATTTTTGACCACCGTGAACCATACGATGACCAATTCGTTTAATATCATCAAAATTATTAATGACCTTATACTCAATTAATGCATCAATAACTGTTTGTGCTCCTATAACATGATCGGCAATATCTTTCGTTACTTCATGTTTAATAAAGTTATTACCATTAGCAATTTCAATAATAAAATTACTATTTTTAATAGCTATCCTTTCAACTAAACCTTTACAAAGAATAGTAAAATGAGGTTGTTTATCATTATTAATAGTATTAAAAAGTTGAAATTTAATAGAACTACTTCCAGCATTAATAACTAAAATTTTATTTTGTTCTGACATATTTGTTTTATCTCCTTATTAATTCTTAATTAATGTTTGAATAGCAGTGATCAATGCTGTGTAATAAATGTCATCAATAGTAGCACCACGAGAAAGATCATTAACTGGCTGATTTAAACCCAAAACAATAGGACCAATAGCTTTATAATCACCTAATCTTTGGGCAATTTTATAACCAATATTAGCAGCATCTAAAGTTGGGAAAATAAATGCATTACAATGATTTTTAATTGTTAATTCTGGGATTTTTTTATTTCGCACTTCTTGATCTCAAGCAGCATCAAATTGAATTGGTCCTGCTACTTGCACATTCTTTAATTTTAAATGCTGAACAAAGTTAGTAGCATTACGTACTTTATCAACACTTTCACCACTACCACTAGTATTAGTAGAATAAGATAACATTGCTAATTTAATTGGATTAAATTCTAAAAGTTCGCCAAAGTGAATTGTAGATTTTGCAATATCTGCTAATTGTTCAGCTGTTGGATTTAAATTAATTGAACCATCACTAAATAAAAATATTTCTTCATTTTTATTCATAATAAATGTACTTGAAACAGTTTTAGTACCTGCTTTTGGTCCAATAATTTGTAAAGCCGGACGTAAAATATCAGCAGTAGTAAAAGTAATACCACCAACAAAACCATTAACTTCTTTATTATTTAATAACATCATTCCATAGTAATTACGACTTAATACCAATTTATTAGCTGCTTCTAAAGTTAAACCCTTTGCTTTTCTTAATTCATATAATTGATTAGTAAAATTTGTTACTTGATTTTCTTCAATAGATAATGTTTTAATATTAGAATTTTTAATATTACTAGGAATTTCTTTATCATTATTAAATAATAAAAATGGTGTAATAAAATTTTTAACAGGTGAATTATCATTAATAATTTTTAATGCTACTGCCTGTACTTTTTCATTATCACCTTCTGGAAATAAAATTATGATTGATGTTTTGCTTTTTTGTAAAATAGATAAAATAAAATCTAATAGTTTCATATTATCTTCTCTCCTTTAATTTGTTAATTTTTATTGCTAATAATAGTTGCAATTGCTTTATTTTGTACTGCTTTAATGATATTATTTTCAACCTTAATATCAAATACCATAATTTTCAAGTTAGCTTCCATGCACATTGTTGAAGCAGTTAAATCCATTACTTTTAATTGTTTATTAGTAATATCTTGATATGATAAATGTGAATAACGAATAGCATTTTTGTTAATATTTGGATCTTTATCATAAACACCATCAACGCCATTTTTTGCCATTAATAATATATCCGCATTAATTTCAGTAGCACGAAGTGCTGCTGCAGTATCCGTTGTAAAGTATGGTAAACCAGTACCACCAGCAAAAATACAAACATAGCCTTTTTCAAAACTACTAATAGCTTTTTTGTAATAAAAATGTTCAGCAACTTGATTAATCTCCAATGATGTTTGCACAATAACTTTTACGTTAAGCGCTTTTAACTTTGATTCAATTACCAAAGCATTCATAATAGTTGCTAACATTCCCATATAATCAGCATTAATTCTTTTTAAACCAATCTTTTCTCCTTGTTTAGCACCACGTCAAATATTACCACCACCAATTACTAAACCAACTTCTACTTTTGCCTTAACTAGGGTTTGAATTTGTTGACAAACATTATCAATACTTTCATTATTATATAATTCATTACTACCATCACCTAAAGCTTCACCACTAATTTTTAATAATATTCGTTTATATTTAAATTGTTCCATTTTTGATCATCCTCCTTAAATTTAATATTATAAAAAGCCACAGATTGCTTTGTGGCTTCTTATTTATTTACTGTTATCACTAGATAATGAATCATTATTTGCGCTTTCAGCGATAGTTTCTAATTCAACGTTAGCAATAACTTTTTGTGCTAAATGATCTTTAACAAAAAGTTGTGCTTGTGGAGTAATAATTGTTAAACGTTTTTTAATTTTTTTAATACCCTGTTCATAAACAATTTTTAAAACATTTTTCTTTTGTTCCAATGCAACAATTTTACTAGTATTAACGCTTTGTCCAAAGAAATAAATATTATGTTCATCAACTGCGATACCAAAATCAAAACTAAAAATATATGCTAATCCTAACATGATAACTAAAAATATATACTCTACTATTAATAAACTTAAAAAAGCAGGATCAGATTTAATATATTCTGGTTCAAATGTTCAAACTTGCATTCCAATTGGAAAAATCGAGATAACTAAACCAATTACCCCAACTATTAATGTTGCTACTAATAATTTTAAATTCAAAAATTTAATAGTTGTTTTTGGTTTATTAAAACTATATCATCCTCAAACAAGAATAACTAATAATAATATAAACATTACTAATGCAATATAATATATAATTTGAAAATTCACTTTATTTACCTCCTAAATGTTTATTTGGCAGAACTATCAATTTTTTCACCTAATTGATAACGTATCATAGCTATAATTGTAGCATGATTTTTAGTTAAATACTCTTTAACCTTAATTGTATTATCTTTAATATAAAGTTGATCAACAATAGTTAATTCAGATAATACTTTTTCAAAACGACCTCTTATAATATTTTTAAGAATATTATCAGGACGTTTTTTTGCTTTCAATTTTTCTTCTTCTTTTGTTTTTTCACTAATAATTGATAATTCTTTATCACGAACTGTTGCGGGTATGTGATCAATATCAATATATTTAGCATCTGCTGATACTAATTGCATAGCAACATTATTTGGAATATCACTTTCCTTATCAACACCTTTGATAATAACTAAACCACTATATTTACCACCACCATGGATATATGAACCAAAAACTTCATCACTATTTTTACTTAAATATTGAAAACGATTTAAAACAATATTTTCACCTAATTTAGCGATAGCAAATCTTATCTCATCATTTAAACTTTCACTACTTCCATCAGCTTTTAACATTAAAACTTCTTCAATAGTTTTAGGTTGATGTTTTAAAATTGTTTCTAAAATCTTAGTAAATAAATCATTAAAATCTTCTAAATCAGCAACTTGTTCAGTTTGACAATTTAATTCAGAAATAATTGCATTATTACCACTAATAACAACTTTAGTAACCCCTTCAGTGGCTTTATTAATACTTTTTTTTTCTGCTTTTGCTAAACCTTTAATTTTTAATAGGGAAAGTGCTGCTTCAAAAATATTATTTTTTTCCATCAAAGCTTCTTTACAATCAGTAATTGGTAAATCGGTTGTATCTCTTAATTTTTTCAATAATTTAACATCTACTTTAACTTCTGACATATAAAATATTCTCCTTTATTCTTTATTTTTTTCAATTCCATTTTCAGTTTTATTTTCATCAAGACTAGTAGTTTCTTCTACTACTATTTCTTTTTTATCAATAACTGGTTTTACACTTTGTCCTTCATTAATAGCTTCAGCAATTTTCTTTGTAATTAAAGTAATTGATTTTGTAGCATCATCATTACCAGGAATAATATAATCAATATTATCTGGATTTGAATTACTATCACAAATCGCAATAATTTTGATACCAAGTTTAACTGCTTCTTCGACAGCAATTTTATTAGTAATAGTATCAGTAACAAAAATAGCTTCTGGTAATTTATACATATTTCTAATACCACCAAGGTTACGTTCTAAACGTGCTTTTTCTTTAATTACTAACATTTGCTCTTTTTTTGTTAAAAGTTTAATTTCTCCACTTTTTTCTTTATTTTCAATATCAATTAACTTTTTAATACTTGATTTAATAGTTTTAAAATTAGTTAAATTACCACCTAATCAACGTTCTGTTACATAAGGTGAATTACAACTAATTGCAAGTTCTTGCACAGCTTCTTTGGCTTGTTTTTTTGTACCTACAAATAAAACTTTACCACCATTTTCACTAGTTTCTTTAACAAAGTGACAAGCTTCATCTAATTTACGAATTGATTTTTGTAAATCAATAATATGAATACCATTTCTTTGACCAAAAATATATTTACGCATCTTTGGATCTCATCTTTTAGTTTGGTGACCAAACTGAACTCCCGCTTCAAGGAGTTGTTCACGTCTTACAACTGACATATTGTCTCCTTCTAATTTGTTTTTCTTCCATTTATTTCTAACATTAGCCACTTTTTAATTAAAAAGCACTAGGCAATGAATTCACAAATGTGTTGCTTATTTTCATTAAATTAAGCCTGTATATTGTAGCATATTTTTTATATTTTAAAAAAATTATTTTTAAACATAAAAATAGAATTGTATTTTAATAAATTATATTATAAAAATATTTTTTACTTTTCTTAAAAAATAATACCAATAAAAACACACAATATTGGATGGGTTACTGGAATGGCAACCTTTTTTAGGACTGTTTTTTGGTAGACATTTGTGCTTGGTGTTTTATGGGGGTTAAGTAGTTTAGAGTGCTGTGGATTCTTATGTTGTTGTATCAATTGATATAATCAAATAATTTTAATTGGATTAATGATGTAAAATTTTTATCATTAATAAATTCTGTTTTGAAAGTTTTGAAAGTTGCTTCAGCAACAGCGTTATCATAAGGACAACCTTTTTTGCTTAAAGAGTGGGTAATATTAAAGGCTAATAAAAGTTTATCAATAGTTTTATTATTAAATTCATTACTGCGATCACTATGAAATATTTCAATATTTTTTAAACAACGATTTGAGCACATAAATGCTTGATATACTAATGATGCATCTTTTTTAGTACCTACACTATGTCCAATAATTTCGCGATTTTACAGGTCGATTAATAAGCAAATATTGGATTGGTTACACTTTATTGAACACTAATTACGTAGACAAGCGAACAAATTAGTTAAAAGAAAGGAATTATAATTATGGCCAATATTAACTCATATTCAAATGAATTTAAAAAATAAATAGTAGATTTATATCAAAGTGGTAAGTCAGTGTCTTGTCTTGCTAAAGAGTAAAATGTTACAAGAGCAGCTGCTTATAATTGAATTAAGCAATTTACTAATTCAGGCAGTTTTAAAACCAAAGATAACCGTTCTGTTGAAGAAAATGAATTAATTAAATTAAGAAAAGAATTAAAACAATTAAGAATGGAAAATGATATTTTAAAGCAAGCAACACTAATAATAGGCAGAAAATAGAAATTATTATCAAAAATAAACTTAAATATAAAATTCGTACAATGTCTCGTTTTTTAAAAATCTCTAAATCAACATATTATTTTAATTTCAAGAAAAAAAATAAAAATTCAAAATAATATTCATGATGAAACTGTTATTAGTGCTTTTAAAGAAAATAAAGAAACTTATGGAACAAGAAGATTAAAAGTTGTTCTAAAAGAAAAAAAATTAATTTATCAAGACGAAAAATTAAAAAAATTATGAATAAACATAATTTAATATCAAAATACACTAAATTATCATACAAAAATTATCATAATAAAGTCAATGATAGTCAAATTACTAATCTTGTTAATAGATACTTTAATAATAGACTTAAAAATGAAGTTATTGTTAGTGATTTAACTTATGTTCAAGTTAATGGTAAATGAAACTATATTTGCTTATTAATCGACCTGTACAATCGCGAAATTATTGGACATAGTGTGTAGGTACTAAAAAAGATGCATCATTAGTATATCAAGCATTTATGTGCTCAAATCGTTGTTTAAAAGATATTCAAATATTTCATAGCGATCGCGGTAATGAATTTAATAATAAAAGTATTGATAAACTTTTATTAGCCTTCAATATTACCCACTCTTTAAACAAAAAAGGTTGTCCTTATGATAACGCTGTTGCTGAAGCAACTTTCAAAACTTTCAAAACAGAATTTATTAATGATAAAAATTTTACATCATTAATCCAATTAAAATTAGAATTATTTGATTATATCAATTGATACAACAACATAAGAATCCACAGCACTCTAAACTACTTAACCCCCATAAAACACCAAGCACAAATGTCTACCAAAAAACAGTCCTAAAAAAAGTTGCTATTCCATTATTTTTAATAATTTTTAAAAATAAATATGCAAACAAAAAAATTCATAATAAAAACATTAAAAAAGAAAAAGTTGAAAAAATTTGAAAAAAAATATTCATATTACTTTACTACTTCCTTTAATATTTATTAAGCACTTACTTAATGAGTTAGATTATACCAAAATATAATTTTTCTTAAATAAAAAATGAAATAAATAATAAAAAAATAAAAAAAGGAAATTATCCCCACATGTACTAGTGTGGAGGAAAAAATGAATTGAAATGAATTCAATAGCATATTTCAAAATGAAAACGATTGTTTGAAATATATAGCGAAGTTGAAAGTAATGAAATTTATCAGGTGTGCTTCTTCTAGTTTGAATGTTTCTGATTTGAGAAGAATAAGATGTTTGAAATGTCATCAAACATTTAGTATTCTTCATGACACCATTTTTCACAAGTCACAAACACCTTTGACATCTTGGTTTTATCTCATCTTTAGATGAATAAACACAAAGCATGGTATACTATCAACAGATGTTGCAAGGTAATTGGATGTGACATATAAAACAGCTTGAAGAATGGGTCATGAAATCAGAACTAGAATTTGGAATCAAGATGCAGGGTTCATTAATGATGGCAAAGCACAGATGGATGAAATGTATCTTTCACATGTAGGTTTTATTCAACAAGGAAGATCCTTGTTGAATAAAACCTTGATTGTTGGAGTTTATGAGAAAACCAGCAACAAACTAATTGTAAAAGTATTGAAAAAAGCAGATGAGAAAAACCTTTTATGATTTGCATTGAAACACATTTCTACTGGGTGTTGTCTATTTACGGATTCTTGGAAGGGATATGGAAGTTTCAAAAACTTCTATCACAAACATGAAATCGTAAATCATGAAGTTGGGTATGTGTCATCAACAGGTGTAAACACAAACCAGATTGAATCTGCATGAAAAAAAATCCGACGAACTTTCCGAACACACATAAAAGTTTCAAAACACAATATTCATTTATATGCAAAAGAAGCTGCATATAAATTCAATAAGATACCTAGTTTTGAAACTATAATTTTGTGTTTGATTTAGATACATGTGGGGATAATTTCCTAGATAGCCTTTTATCTCCGTTTATGTGATAAAATTTAAAAATAGTACATAAAGGGATAAAAGCCTAAAATAATTAAATCTAATTAATATAAATTTTAATTTTAAATAAAATACCCTTTCTTCAAACAAATAATAAATGTTTATTCAAAACAATTTATTTGTCTAAAGAAAGGAATAAAAAACTAATTTAAATATATTTTCAAAAATAAATTTAATTTTATAAGTCAATTTTAATATCTTGACGATCGCTATCTGATGCAAGAAAGTAATCTTTTGAAACTAAATTTAATGTTGATGCTACAACATTACTTGGAAAGGTTTTAATTTTACTATTGAACACTTTAACATTAGCATTATAAAATATTCTAGCAGCAGCAATATTATCTTCACAATCTTTGGCACCTGATTGTAATTGGAAAACAGTAGTATTTGCTTTTAAATCAGGATAATTTTCTAATAAAGCATTAAATTTTCCAAAAGCTGCATTAAGTCCACTATCTGCTTTTGAAAGATCACTCATTGTTTCCATTTTTCCACTTCGTAAAGATACAACATCTGTTAATGTACTTTTTTCAAATTTCATATAACCTTTAGTAGCATCTACTAATTTTGTTAATAAATCAAAACGACGCTTTAATTGTACATCAATATCAGAAGCAGTTTCTTCAATTGATTGTTGTAATCTTAGAAAATTATTACGAGAAACAATAAATAAAATTATTGGAAATATTAAAACAAAAGATAAATAAACCATAATTTTTCCAAATAGTGACGGTTGGGCAGTAAATGATTCATTGCTAGGTTTAATTGTTGACATATTTTTCTCCTTTCTTATCAATATCTAATAACAAACTATGTTTAATAACTAGTCCATTCTTGGTAAGTTAAATATTATTTACAAACTAAACCATAATAATTTTACTATATTTTTAAATTTAAGTAATGTATTTTTTTAAGTTTTTATTTAAGCTTATAATATTTTTTATGGAAATTATCCCCACATGTACTAGTGTGGAGGAAAAAATGAATTGAAATGAATTCAATAGCATATTTCAAAATGAAAACGATTGTTTGAAATATATAGCGAAGTTGAAAGTAATGAAATGTATCAGGTGTGCTTCTTCTAGTTTGAATGTTTCTGATTTAAGAAGAATAAGATGTTTGAAATGTCATCAAACATTTAGTATTCTTCATGACACCATTTTTCACAAGTCACAAACAACTTTGACATCTTGGTTTTATCTCATCTTTAGATGAATAAACACAAAGCATTGTATACCATCAACAGATGTTGCAAGGGAATTGGGTGTGACATATAAAACAGCTTGAAGAATGGGTCATGAAATCAGAACTAGAATTTGGAATCAAGATGCAGGGTTCATTGATGATGGCACAGCACAGATAGATGAAATGTATCTTTCACATGTAGGTTTTAAAAAACATAAAACCTTGATTGTTGCAGTTTATGAGAAAACCAGCAACAAACTAATTGTGAAAGTATGTGAAAAAAGCAGATGAGAAAAACCTTTTATGATTTGCATTGAAACACATTTCTACTGGGTGTTGTCTGTTTACGGATTATTGGAAGGAATATGTAAGTTTCAAAAACTTCTATCACAAACATGAAATCGTAAATCATGAAGTTGGGTATGTGTCATCAACAGGTGTAAACACAAACCAGATTTAATCTTCATGAAAACACATCCGACGAACTTTTCAAACACACATAAAAGTTTCAAAACACAATATTCATTTATATGCAAAAGAAGCTGCATATAAATTCAATAAGATACCTAGTTTTGAAAATATAATTTTGTGTTTGATTTAGATACATGTGGGGATAATTTCCTAGATAGGCTTTTATCTCCATTTATGTGATAAAATTTAAAAATAGTACATAAAGGGATAAAAGCCTTTTTTATTTAAATTTATACTAAAATAATTACCTTTGCCAATAATAATATGATCAACTAAGTTAATATTAAAAACCTGAAAATTTTTTTTAATTTCTTCGGTGATATATAAATCAGATAGTGAAGGTTCACTATTACCACTAGGATGATTATGAATACAAATTACTTTACTTGATTTATGAATAAGTGCCAAATGCAACATATCTTTAACATCAATTTTCATAATATCATTAGTACCCTTATATAATAAATTTTGATGAATTAATTTATTTTGATTATTTAATAATAATAAATAAAAATGTTCTTGCGTTAAATTTTGATAATATGAATTAACTAAATTAAAAACATATTCGGGAATAATAATTTTAAAATATTTTTTTGACTTTCAATACCACCTGGTAACTTAATACTTCCTGAAACACTATTTCATAAATTTTTAATAACAGGAATTGCTATCCCCGCTAACACGGCACCCATTAAAAATTGAGCAAAACCACCACTAACTGCCTGACACTCTTGATCAGTCATTGGTTCTAAATCTTCTAAAATCATATTTATCAACCCCCTAAAACTTATTTTTATTTAAAAAATAGTTTTTTTTCTTTTTAAATTTTATAAGTTTAAAAAAAAGTAATAGGATTTTCTAAATTATATTTAAAAACTTTAACTTTTGTTGATAATTTTTCAATAAGTAATTGAAAAAGAAAATCAACAAATTTTTGTTCCATATAATGACCAACCAAAATAACATTAATTTTTCTATCTTTAGCTTCCATAATATAGTTTCATTTCATTTCTCCAGTAATTAATAAATCAATATTGCTAGATAAATTACTAATAATATCACCACCAGCACCAGCAGATAAAGCAACAGTCACTATATTGTTATCACTCAATTTATTATTAACCAATTGTATGTTTGCAACATTAAAATTTTTTTTTAAGTTATTAATCAATTCTTTTAATGGCATTTGTCTATCAAATTTACCAACTATTGCCAACTTTTCTTCATTAATAAAATGAATATTTTTAATTCTTAATTCTTTAGCCATCAACATATTCATACCTACTAATGATATATCAAAATTAGTATGTAATGAATATACATTAATATCTGCTATTAGTATTTTACTATATAATTCTTTTTTTCAATTTGAAATATTAGATTGATTAATATCTTTAGCAAAAACTAATGGATGATGAGAAATTATTAAATCAATATTATTATTAATGGCTTCAGTTAAAACTTCATTAGTAACATCTAAACAAACTAAAATTTTATTAATATTGGTTTTTGTTTTTGATTTAATTTGTATTCCTGAAAAATCTCATTCACAAACATCTTTTAAAGGAAAATATGTTTCTAAAACATTAATTATATTATTGATAGTTAACATGTTAACTATTATCCTTTATAAAATTCTTTAATATGTTTAGATTTAGACGGATGTTTTAATTTTCTAATTGCCTTTGCTTCTATTTGTCTAATTCTTTCTCTTGTAACAATAAATTCTTTACCAACTTCTTCTAGAGTTTTTGGAGAATCGTACTTAGTAATATGACGATGAACAACCTTATCACTGAACAATTCTGTTTTATCTAAACTAGTATCATAGTGTAACTGTAAATTATTAACTACTGTTTTTAATTCAGTAATTTCTTTTTCATCTTCACAAAGTTCTAATAATGTTCTTAATTTTGTTGGTAAAATTCCAAAACGCATTCTAATAACTTTTTCTTCTCGTTTTGTTAATACTTCAGCAAAAACACGATCCAATTGTTCTCTTAATCAATGTCTTTCAGCATATTCATCGGGAGATAGCATATTTTTATCTTTAATAAAATCACCAAAATGTGTATCATCTTCTTCACCAATTGGTTTTTCTAAAGATACTGGTTCAATAGCAAGTTTTTTAATTTCACGAACACGATCGGCTGTCATGTTTTGTCCCATTTTATTGGCAATTTCCTCATGAGTAGGATCACGACCTAATTCTTGTGTTAAGTTTCTTTCAATTCTTGTTAACTTATTAATTCTTTCAACCATATGAACAGGTACACGAACCATTTTACCTTGATCAGCTAAACTTCGTGTAATTGATTGTCTAATTCATCAAGTAGCATAAGTTGAAAATTTAAAACCACGGCGATAATCAAATTTATCAACTGCTTTAATAAGACCAATATTACCTTCTTCAATTAAATCAGAAAAATCTAAACCACGATTTAAATGTTTTCTAGCAACAGAAACTACTAATTTTAAATTTGATTTAATTAATTGCTCACGACCATATGTTCTTTCCTCAACATCTTTTGATTCTAACATTTTAGCATATTTAATTTCCTCACCTTGACTCAATATTTGACTTGTTCCCAAAATATTAAAGTAAGACTTAATTCCATCTTTTCTTCTTGTATCATTAGAGATCCCCATTGTATTTTTAAAACTCAAATCACTAACTAAAATATCAATATCTAAATCATCAGGTAATTGTTCATCATCAATATCGGGAAAATTAGCATCATCTTCAACTTCATCCATTAAAATATCAGTAAAGACTACTCCTTCTTTTTCTAACCGATCAAAAATTTCCTCAATCGTATCATCATCTAATTTTAAATGTGCAAAATCTTTAATGACATCTTCTTGTTTTAATTCTTTTGTTTGACTCTTTTCTAATTTTTTAATTAAATTACTTTCTACTTCCTCTAAAGTTAAAAGTTTTTTCAATTTCGTTTTTTGTTGTATAGCAGCCATATTTTCACCTTATCCTTAATTTATCATCATACTTATTTTTTCTTTATTTTATTTTTTAATACTGATATTTCTTTTAATAACAATATTTGTTTTTCAATATTTTTTTCAGATTTCAATTTATCATTGATCATTTTTATTTCATAATCAATTAGTTGGTTATTAATAATTTTTAAGTAATCATTAATAATTTGAGGTTTTAAATCAAACTTTTTATTTTTATACTTATCAAGAAGTTTTTCTAAAATATTTAAAAGTGAATTACCTTTAAGTTCTTCTAAAATTAAATCAAAATTAATTGCTTCTATTTGATTATTTTGATATTTTTGACTAATTAAAAAGTATAAATTCATAAAATCTTGATTTGGAAAAATAAATTTTTCTTTTTCTAAAATTAAATAAACATTTCTTGATAACATTACTAAAAAAATAAGTTGTTCTTGTGCTTCAAAAAAAATATTTTTTACTTCTATTTTAGATTTATTTTTGATACTAAAAGTTGTAGTTACTAAATTATTATCAATATTTAAAATTTGTATTAAGTCTTCAGTGGATAAATTAGTTATTTTTGCTAACATATTTAAATAAAACTTTTGAGTAATAACATCATTGATTTTTGTTCAAATTGGAACTAATGATTTTAAAAATTCATTAAGTTCATAACTATCTTTTTTAATGTTATATTTAGTTAATGATAAATTAATTGCAAATTCAAAAGGATGAATAGTTTTTTTTATTATTTCATAAAATTTTTGAGGAAATTTATTTATTAATTCATCAGGATCAAATTTAGTATCATTATTGATAATTTTTACTTTAAAATTATTTGATAATAAAACACTAACTATTTTTAAAGATGCTATTTTTCCTGGTAAATCACCATCTAAAAAAATAATAATATTAGTAGTAATTTTTTTTAAAAGTAAAATATGTTCTTTTGTTAAATTTGTTCCCATTAAAGCAACAACATTTTTAATATTTTGATTATTTAGAGCAATAACATCCATAAAACCTTCAGTCAAATAAATAACTTCATTTTTTTTAATATAATTTCTAACATTATTAAAGTTATATAAAATTTTACTTTTCTTAAAAAAATCTGTTTCTGGACTATTAATATATTTATAACTTTTATCTTCTCTATTATAATTTCTTGCAGAAAAACCAACACAGTCTCCATCTTCATCTTTAATAGCAAACATAATTCGATTTGAAAAGGTAGGAAGAAGTTGATCCTTATTATTAATTTTCATAAGTCCTAATTTTACAAATTCAATATTATCTTTATAACCTTGTGCATTAAGATAATCTATTAATTCATTATTAATAGGTGCATAACCAATATTAAAATATTTAATATTTTCAGTAGTAATATTACGATTTTGTAAATATTTCATTGCTTCTTGACCAATATCAGTTAGTAACTGATAACTAAAAAAATTCATTGCAATATTATTTAAAATTTTTAGTGGATTTTTTTTAGTTTCAACATTAAATTCAGATAAATTAATATCAAACTCTTTTAAATTTAAATTAACATTATCTGCTGCTTCTTTAAGAGCATTAATAAAATTAATATTTTTATATTTTTGTAAAAAAATAAAAACATTTCCTTGTTCACCACAAGAAAAACATTTATAAATTTGTTTTTCTTGTGAAATTGATAATGAAGGAGTAGAGTCTTCATGAAAAGGACATATAACTCAAAAATTATTGCCTTTACGGATCAAATTTAAATATTTACCCATAACTTCGACAATATTAATTTTTGCTTTAACTTCATTAATTTTTTTATTAAACTCGATATCCATATTTTTTCACACAATTCTAACAAATAATGTCTAATTTGTCATATAAATATTCTTTAAGTTGATCAACTTTAACTATAACTTGATTTGTAATATCACGATCTCTAATTGTAACAGTACCTTTAGTTTTTGTGTCATAATCAATTGTTACACAATACATAGTACCAATACCATCTTGATAACGATAAGATTTACCAACACTTGATGATGCTTCATAAATTACTCTTAATTGTGTTTTATTTAACATTTCAAAAATTTCATATGCCTCTTTACCCAATTTTGTTTTATTTAAAGACATAACAGCTACTTGATAAGGGCAAATACTCTTATTTAATTTTAACACTAACCGTTCTTTATCGTCTTTTAAAACTTCTTTTGTAAATGCTTCACAAACTAAAGCTAATAAAAGCCTTTCAACACCAATTGAAGGTTCAATAACTGAAGGAATAACCATTCTTTTTACTGTAACATTAGGATCTTGAATCTCAAAATTTACACCAGAATTCTCACTATGTTTTGTTAAATCATAATTCCCGCGATTAGTTATACCACATAATTCACTCATACCAAAAGGAAAATTATATTCAATATCAGTAGTTGCTAATGCATAATGTGCTAGTTGATTTTGTTCATGATTTTTAAATTTTATATTTTTTGAATTCAATAAACCTACTAGAGAGAAAAATTCTTTACATTGATCAACTCAATAATTAAATCAAGTATTATCATTTTTATCCTTTGGAATAAAGAAAAATTCTAATTCCATTTGTTCAAATTCTCTAGTACGAAAAATAAAATTACCAGGAGTTATCTCATTTCTAAAACTTTTACCAATTTGACCAATACCAAATGGTACTTTTTTATTACAACTATTTCTTACATTATTAAAATTTATAAATATTCCTTGTGCGGTCTCAGGTCTTAAATAAATTTTATTTTTATCTTCTTTTAAAACACCTTGATATGTTTCAAACATTAATTGAAATTGTCTAACTTTAGTTCAATCTTCATTATTGCATTTAATACATTTAATATGATTTTGATTAATATATGTTTCTAATTTTTCATTACTTCAATTATCACAATTAATACTAGGAAAATAATGATTAATTAAATTATCAACTCGAAAGCGATACTTACATTTTTTACAATCAATTAATGGATCACTAAAATTACTCAAATGCCCTGAAGCTTCTCAAACTTTAGATTTCATAATAATTGAACTATCTAACCCAACATTGTATGGATTTTTTTCGACAAAAAAAACTCATCAACTTTTCTTAATATTATTTTTAAGTGCTACACCAAGCGGACCATAATCTCAACTATTAGCAAGACCTGAATAAATTTCTGATCCTTGAAAAATAAAACCATTTTCTTTTAAATGAGTAATTATTTCCTTCATTGACTTATCATTGATAATTTTATTAATCATTGCCCCTCCATTAATCATAAAAATTTTCTTAATTATCTTAAATAATACATAAAATCTCTAAAAAGAATAATCTTGTTAATAATATGTTCATAGATAGGTTTTGTCAACCTATTATAAGTTTTATATATTATTAAAAACAATAAATATTTATGTAATTATTAATTTATTATTATATTTTTGACAGTGGTTTTCTAAAATATTAAGAATTTTATTAAGTTCTTCTTTTTCAACTTTTCATTTATTAATATCTTGATAATTTAATAAATAAAGTTGATATATTTTTTTAAACAAAACAATGTCAAAATTAATTATAGCTAATTTTAAAGAACAACTTTTACAAAAAAACACCACCTAAATCATAATTAATTAAATACAAATTAGTTATTTGATTACAATTAATACAATTAGTAAAGTTAAACTAAATTCCTTGAAATATTAAACTATGAAATAAGAAAAAAACATAAACTTTCTTAAAATTACTATTTATCATTAACTGTTCATATAAATTAAATAAAAAAGAAAAGATATTTTTATTATTAATACTAATTTTTTCTAAATAATTAATAACTATCTTGTTAAAACTCTTAATCAATTGATAACTTTTTTCATTTATAAAACTATTAAAACTTTTTATTTTTTTATATGTTATACATAAGTTTGAATAATCATAATTTTGATTAAAAATAAAAATTCAACAATCTAAAAGACTATATTTATTTAAATTGATTTTTATTTATGGTAAATAAACTATTTTAACACCATAATTTGATGTTAAAATAGTAACATTATTTATTGATTTAATGTAGTTAAATGTAGTTAATGTTTAAAATCAAACCAGTATCAATATTAAACATATTTTAACTATAACCTAACTCTTTTAATTTTCTAGGATTATTTCTTCAATCAGGTATTACTTTTACAAAAGTTTTTAATATAATATTAGAATCAAAAATACTTTCTAAATCTGTTCTAGCTCTTATTCCAATTTCTTTAATCATACTACCTTCTTTACCAATAATAATTCCTTTTTGTGAGTATCGTTCAACAACAATAACAGCATTAATATCAGTAATATTAGTATTTGGATTATAATTAATACTTTCAATTAATACTGCTACACTATAAGGAATTTCTTCTTCTGTTAAATTTAAAATTTTTTCACGAATAATTTCCTTAATTAAAGTATTATCTGAAACATCATCGTTATTTTCGATTAAATAATTCTTTTCACCAATTGGTAAATACTCATATAGTTTTTTCAATAATATATCTAAATTCATTTCTTTTATAGCAGAAATTGGAATTATTTCTTTAAATGGTAATAAATCTTTTCACTCATTAATTTTATCCATTAATTTTTCTTTTGTTACTAAATCAACCTTAGTTAATAAAAGTAGAATAGTTGTATTTACCCTTTCTAATAATAATTTAATAATATGTTTATCGCTATTTCCAATGTATTCATTACATGGCGCTAATAAACAAATAATGTTAGTTTCTTTAGTGGCGCGGTTAGCATCGCGATTCATCATTCGTCCAAGTTGGTTATTATGTTTATGAATGCCGGGAGTATCAAAAAATATGATTTGCATATCATCACTATTATAAATACCTTGAATTTGATTTCTGGTTGTTTGTGGTTTATTAGACACAATTGCCTTTTTTTCTTGAAGAATGGTATTTAATAAAGTTGATTTTCCAACATTACTTCTACCAATAAAACTAACAAAACCTGATTTAAAATTATTATTCATAAATTAATTCCCTTTCAATGAACTTGGTTTAAACGCTAAAGGTAATAAGTCTTTTACTAATATTTTAAAAATTGTTTTAGTATCATTATTTTCATTTTTATTACTAATATAAATAGGACATGTTTCTGGCATAATTTCAATCATAAATTGACGACACATACCACAAGGAGAACCAACAGTTTCACTATCAGTAATTAAAAATAGACTAATAATATCTTCTTTTTTATAACCTTGAGCAATAACTTGTGACAAAGCCGCTCTTTCAGCACAAATGCCTACTGAGTATGCAGCATTTTCAACATTTACTCCTAACACTTCTTTACTATTTTTCAAAATTACTATTGCAGCAACTCTAAATAAAGAATAAGGAGCATAAGCATTTTTTTGTATTGCTTTTGCTTTTTTCAATAATACTAATAAATCTATAACTTGTTCCATTATACCACTCCTTATTTTCTAGTAATACCAAGAATATTTAAAATTTCATCTTGTAAATCAAACATAACCTTTTCTTCTACGCTATTTTGATGATCATATCCTAATGTATGAAGTAATCCATGAATAAAAAGAAATGATAATTCTCTAATTAAACTATGGCCATATTCTTGTGCTTGCGCTAATGCCTTTGAATAACAAATATAAACATCACCTAAATCTCTAATATCAATATTAATATTTGGAAAATCATCATCATTATTTCCAAATGATAAAACATCAGGAACATAATCTTTATGACGATACATTTTATTTAATTCAATACTAGTCTGTTCGTCATTAAAAATAACAGCAATACACCATGTAATTTTCTGTTTTAACTTAATAACTACTGCATTTAAAATCTTTTCTGATAAAATATTAAAATTTTTAATGTCATAGTTATGATCATTGTAAATATTTACAATATTAATTTTTGATGGCATTTATCTACCTAACTTCTTTTTGAATAAATTATATCAATATTTACATTTATGTTGTAATATTATTTCAAATAAATGTTAACAAACTTTCTTCACCAATAATTATTAATACCATTTGATTTAAATATGTATTAGAATTAATATTTTCTTCAATTAAAAGTTGATTATTATCATTTCATTTTGGAAAAAAATTGTTAAATAACATTTATTAATAGAGAAAAAAATAGTAATTTGATTAAAACTATTAAACTTTAAAAATTCTTCTCTTTTAAAATCTAATAAATAAGCAAAGTGTCCCTTATTTTCATATCTTGTCTCACTTATAAAAATAGTTTGACCATTACCAGCATAAACATGAGGAATATTAATAATTTTTAAAACTAATAAGAGTCCTAAAAAAAGGAAAATTGAACTACTTACTAATAAATAAGTACTTTTTCTAAAAAAAATCATTATTCATTACCATCTATACTTTTATAATTATTTAAATCAATTACATTTTTAAATAATTTTACTAGTGTTAAATCATTATTGATGTTACTCAAAATTTCATCTAATAAAATTACTTTTCAATCATAAAAAAATAAACTTAAGAAAATAATTATTTGTTTTTGACCTTGACTAAGATTAGCCCCATATTCTTGACAATAATAAAATGTTGTTAAACCTAAACTACCCAAGAGATCATTAAATCCTAATTTTTGAAAATTTATTAATTTTTCTTTTGTAATATTAAATTATAAAATATTTTCTAAAACTGTACCGTTATGAATAATAGAATTTGAATGTAAATAAATACATTTTTTTGTCAAAATTCATATGAAAAATTATCTAATCAAATTTCATTATTAATTAAAATTTTACCTTTTAAAGGTACATATTTCTGAGTTAATAATGATAGTAATGTTGTTTTACCAACGCCAGAAGGACCAATAATAATATTACTTTGTTTTAATATTAAATTTAAATTACTAAAAACTACTTTATTTCTTAAATTAAAATAACAATCTTTTAATACTATTTTATTAATTGATATTGAAAAAAATTTTTGTCATTCTTATATTGTAACCCATTCACTAGTTCTTTTTTTACTAATGGTTTTTTTCATAACATTATTATAAAATTAATTAATAGTGTTATAAAACCATTTAATAAATTTACTAATCAAATCATAAAATGAATCTTAATCAAAACTATGCTAACAATAACACTAGTAATAAAATTAATAATTATCTCTAAACTATTATGACAAAACATAGTTGATATATTATTAATATCTTGATATATTTGTAAAAAAATCACTACCATTATATTTTTGTATTTTTATTGGTTTACTTTTAAATCATTTATTATGAAATAAATATACTAAAAAGTTATTGAAATAAAAATAAAATTTTTGACATATTTTATTTAAAATATATTCAATTAAAATTTTCATTAAATTAATAAAAAAGAAACTTAATAATAAAATCATTGCTAACTGTAAACTATTATTTAAAATAATTTGATTAATAAAATGGTTATAAAATACTTGTGCTATAAAAAAGGTAGTAACCAAAAATAAATTATTAAGGCTTTTATCCCTTTATGTACTATTTTTAAATTTTATCACATAAATGGAGATAAAAGCCTATCTAGGAAATTATCCCCACATGTATCTAAATCAAACACAAAATTATAGTTTCAAAACTAGGTATCTTATTGAATTTATATGCAGCTTCTTTTGCATATAAATGAATATTGTGTTTTGAAACTTTTATGTGTGTTCGGAAAGTTCGTCGGATGTGTTTTCATGCAGATTCAATCTGGTTTGTGTTTACACCTGTTGATGACACATACCCAACTTCATGATTTACGATTTCATGTTTGTGATAGAATTTTTTGAAACTTCTATATCCCTTCCAAGAATCCGTAAACAGACAACACCCAGTAGAAATGTGTTTCAATGCAAATCATAAAAGTTTTTTCTCATCTGCTTTTTTTCAATACTTTCACAATTAGCTTGTTGCTGGTTTTATCATAAACTCCAACAATTAAGGTTTTATTCAGCAAGGATCTTCCTTGTTTTTTAAAACCTACATGTGAAAGATACATTTCATCTATCTGTGCTGTGCCATCATCAATGAACCCTGCATCTTGATTCCAAATTCTAGTTCTGATTTCATGACCCATTCTTCAAGCTGTTTTATATGTCACACCCAATTCCCTTGCAACATCTGTTGACGGTATACCATGCTTTGTGTTTATTCATCTAAAGATGAGATAAAACCAAGATGTCAAAGGTGTTTGTGACTTGTGAAAAATGGTGTCATGAAGAATACTAAATGTTTGATGACATTTCAAACATCTTATTCTTCTTAAATCAGAAACATTCAAACTAGAAGAAGCACACCTGATCATTTCATTACTTTCAACTTCGCTATATATTTCAAACAATCGTTTTCATTTTGAAATATGCTATTGAATTCATTTCAATTCATTTTTTCCTCCACACTAGTACATCTGGGGATAATTTCCGTTATTAATTATTATAATTAATGAATAATATAAATAATTTGGAATCAAAAATGGTGAAAAATTTTTAATTTTATTCAACTAAGTTCAATATTTTCTGGATTTGCCACCAGTCATTTATTTTTTTTCTTTTTGTAAATAACTACAAAAAGAAATCCAACATTAGCATTATATATTTTAATAATTAATGGTTTAACAATTATTAGTGATTTTAATTTATCAAAATTAATATTATAAGCTTTTAATAATAAATTATAATTACTAGCCAATTGTTTTAATTCTAAAAGATTAATTCCCGATTTTGTTAAAAATATATCTTTTTTTATGTCATTAATTAATAACTTCTTCTTAAAATAAAACCTATATATCATAGCAAGACATGCCAAACAACAATCATTTTTTGTTTCTTGTTGAACAAAATGATATTTCATATAAAAAATCACCGCCAATAATAATTAACAGCGATTACCATTTTTTCCTTTTTATTACTTACGATGTTTTTTCTTTTTAGCAGCAGCGCTTTGTTTTTCGCGTTTTTCATCACGCGCAGAAAGAAAATGTTTATGTCTTTTTTCTGCTCTTTTAGTCTCTTGGGCCTTTTTACTAAATCCTTTTAAAAGACGTTGAAAATCTTGTTCACTACTTGTTCGTTCTTCGTTTTCTTTGTTGTCTGATGATGGTGATTTTTTCACTGAATGCATTCATGTCAGCTCCTATTTTTTATTTTACTTTAACAATTATATTAGTAAATTAAAAAATTATCAATATTTTTATACAATATTAAACTTTTTATTTTAAAAAAAATTAAAAGTAAGATTATCTTTTAAAATTTCACACTTACTAACTATTATTTAATAATACTTAATGATTTTATCATATTTTAAATGTTTATGTTTTTAATAAATAAAATAAAAATTTATTTATAAAATAAATCTAAATGAATGATTTGATACTAAAAATGGAATAAAATTTAAATCTTCTTTAGAAAGTTTACCAACAACGTTACGAATACCATTATTTTTAATTTTATTTGTAATAATATGTAATTCACCGCGATAATTATGTGATTTATTATTAATAATAACAACATAACCTTTTTCTAATCATTGATTAGTATTGTTAGCAGGAATATCTAATTATTGATATATAACTCGAGAAATAACACTACGAATTATATCTCGTGCTAAATCAGATCTAACTTTATGAATATTTTTGTCAAAAAGAATCTGTTGTTCACTATCAGTAATATTAGAATTTAACTCAATTTTTAACGATAAATTTTTATAATCAATTTCATTTATCATTTTCAAATCATATTCTGTTAAAAACTGGTTAGCAATAATTATCATATCAATGCATAAAGCAATATAATGACGAATTTGTATTACCAATGTTCAATCACGATGCAGTTCTAATGTTGGTAAATTATCATTATATTTTCAAGGTCCAATTTTATCTTTTCCTAATAATGTAACAAAGCTGGCAAATGGAATTTTATTAACAACGCTTTCAGATTGATTTAAACAAAAAAGTCAATATCAGCACCAGTACCATTTTTGTGGATAAAAATTATAACAACTAATAAGGTTATTAACATTAGCTTTATAAAATAATATTAAGTAGTTGATATCATTAACAACATATGAACCATTAATAAATATTTTAAAATTTAAACGATTTCGACTTAATCTTGCTTGATGTTTAATATCAATTCCTTCGTTGCAACGAATACCGGATAAACCATACATTTTAAAAAACTTTATGAAATCAAGTTGTTTATTAAGATTCAGATTAAATTCATTAATAAATTCAATATTAATATCTGCAAAAACATGCATATTATACTTTTTAGCAATTTGTGTTAATACTAGTAATTTTTTTAAATTTTCATAATCTGTTTTTTTAAAAATAATTAAAGTTATAAAAATAGTTTTAATATTGTTCTTGGCTAATAATTCGGTATAATTTTTAATTTCTTCTAAATTTGCTAAATGTAAATAAACTGCAGCACCAATTTTTTCCATTTACTTCCTCCTTTACTTTTTATATATTAATTTTATCATTTTGTAACTTAATAATTTTTACAATAAATAATGTAAAGGATTCCTAGTTTGATAAAATAACTACTTCTACATAAAAATAAGAAAATTGACTACACTAATTTTAATTTTAATACACCTTATACATTAATAAATCTATAATTTACATTTATTAGTGTTAATTATTAACTTTATAAATATAATTATTTCTTGTTGCTTAAATTATATCCTTTTAACAAAAAATATTATTAATCTCTTTAAAAATAAAATTTTAAAGAGATTAATTTTTATTTTAAATTAAAAAAATAAATTATCACCAAATAATAACGTCTTATAATAAATTTTGATATGAAAAACTCTTTTCTACAATATTATGTTCATCTAAATCATTTATTGATTTTCATTTTTTACCATAATTTAAACTACTATTTCCTAATATTTTAGTTTTCTTTTCTAATTTATTAACTTTAGTTTTTAAAATTTCGATATCACTTTCTAACTTATTAATTTTAGTATTTAATCCATTATGTTTGCAAATTAATTTATCAAAACTATCCTTACTATATTTATTATTAATTGCTTTAATTTTATTACTTTCTCACATTCCACAAGTCAAAAATTTAAGTGGTCAATGTCACCATCTTCTTGCTAATTGTTTTTCATTTTTGAAATTCAAATTAAAATTATTAATTTGTCCACATATTTTATTTTTAGCTTCTTTTAGTATTTTTAAATCATGTATTTTTTCTTGCATTTCTTTAAAAATTTCACTAATGTCTGAACTATCATATAGTGTTAAATAATCTAAACTTTTAGAACTATCTCTATGCTTTATTTCAACTTCTAAATCAGTTTGTGAACCTAATACAAATAACTTATCTTCTGAAGTAGTTAAAACATTACTTAAATCATATTTATATATATTTTTAAAATCTATTGCCAATGTTTTTTTATTTGCTTGTGCTTCTAAAAAACTAATAGTTACAGTAAACAAAGATAAAATTGGCATTTTTGATTTATCAGAATATTTTTTTGTACTTTTTCCACAATTATATTGAAGATATTTAAGATTTTTAATAACATTAGGAATATCTGCAACCAAAGATATTCCTTTTAATTCTTCAATAATTCTTTTAAAATAAGGAATTTGAGTATTATGTTGTTTTTGATATCTTAACTTTATACTTTCAATTTTTTTTATTAACTCTGTTGCAGATAACATTTTTTCTTTTACCATTTTTTAATTTCTCCTCTTTTAAAAAATAAAAAAACTCATTTATTTTTAATAAAAATAAGGGTTAGAAAACTTATATTAAGTTTATGATTTTTATTATACTATCTTTTTTTTAAGATTTTATTAATATACTTTTGGCATAAAATAATAATTAGTTTTTCTAAATTTTAAAAAATTATTTATGTAAAAAAAACTAAACATTTTCCTTTTTTAATAATTAGTGGATGGGTTACACTTTATTGGACACTAATTACGTAAACAAGTGAACAAATTAGTTAAAAGAAAGAAATTATAATTATGGCCAATATTAACTCATATTCAGATGAATTTAAAAAACAAATAGTAGCTTTATATCAAAGTGGTAAGTCAGTGTCTTGTCTTGCTAAAGAGTACAATGTTACAAGAGCAGCTACTTATAATTGAATTAAGCAATTTACTAATTCAGGCAGTTTTAAAACCAAAGATAACCGTTCTGTTGAAGAAAATGAATTAATTAAATTAAGAAAAGAATTAAAAAAATTAAGAATGGAAAATGATATTTTAAAGCAAGCAGCACTAATAATAGGCAGAAAATAGAAATTATTACTAAAAATAAAGTTAAATATAAAATTCGTACAATGTGTCGTTTTTTAAAAATCTCTAAATCAACATATTATTTTAATTTCAAGAAAAAAGAAGATAAAATTCAAAATAATATGTATGATGAAGCTGTTATTAGTGCTTTTAAAGAAAATAAAAAAACTTATGGAACAAGAAGATTAAAAGTTGTTCTAAAAGAAAAAAAATTAATTTATCAAGACGAAAAATTAAAAAAATTATGAATAAACATAATTTAATATCAAAATAAACTAAATTAGCATAAAAAAATTATCATAATAAAGTCAATGATAGTCAAATCTACTAATCTTGTTAATAGAGACTTTAATAATAGGCTTAAAAATGAAGTTATTGTTAGTGATTTAACTTATGTTCAAGTTAATGATAAATGAAACTATATTTGCTTATTAATCGACCTGTACAATCGCGAAATTATTGGACATAGTGTAGGTACTAAAAAAGATGCATCATTAGTATATCAAGCATTTATGTGCTCAAATCGTTGTTTAAAAAATATTGAAATATTTCATAGCGATCGCGGTAATGAATTTAATAATAAAAGTTTATCAATAGTTTTATTAGCCTTCAATATTACCCACTCTTTAAACAAAAAAGGTTGTCCTTATGATAACGCTGTTGCTGAAGCAACTTTCAAAACTTTCAAAACAGAATTTATTAATGATAAAAATTTTACATCATTAATCCAATTAAAATTAGAATTATTTGATTATATCAATTGATGCAACAACATAAGAATCCACAGCACTCTAAACTACTTAACCCCCATAAAACACCAAGCACAAATGTCTACCAAAAAACAGTCCTAAAAAAAGTTGCCATTCTAAGAAATATATTTATATGTTAATTGTCAATTGTAAAAAATATATTCTGATTTTGCTTTTAATAAAAAACAATAATTATTTTCACCTAATAAAATTGGGTTAAAACATTCATATTTTTTATTATATTAATACTAGCAAGTAACATATCCCAACGTATTCCATCACTTACTATCACTATTTGTTGAAAATTAATTTTTTTGGAAATTGCAGTAACTATCGCAAGTTCACTATAAATAAAATCTTTTTCTTTATTAAAAGTAATAATTTCAAAATTATTTATTTTACTTTGATCATTTAAAATCTTTAACTGTTGTTTATTAATGGTATCATTATCACCACAAATAAACTTAATTGGTTTTTTATATTTTAATAATGATAAAACACCATTTTCAACACCAATAAAAATTGGATTAATAAATTGTTCTCAATTTAAATTATAATCACGACAAACAATTACTAATTGTTTAATATCACTATTTTTCATAATTTGTTAACATCGCAACTTGTTTTTTTACTGAATTATCACTATTTAATAAATAACTACCCGCTACTAGGTAATTAGCACCAGCAGTAATACAATCATTTGCTGTTAAATTATTAATGCCACCATCAACAGCAATTGTAATATTTGGAAAATTATTATCGATATGTTTTACTAACATTTTAATTTTATTAATAGTTAAATCTAAAAAACGTTGTCCACCCGCACCTGGTTGCACACTCATAATTAAAATTGTATCAAGATCTTTCAAATAATCATAAATTTTTGAAATTGGTGTATCAGGATTAATGGCAATTCCTTTTTTAAAACCAGGGTTTTTTCACTGCAGAAATTCTTTTAATTGATCTTCTGTTAATGCTTCATAATGCAAAGTAATATTTTTAACTTGCGGTAAAATTATAAATGGTTTTAAATAATCACATACTTTTAATGTTGTTATCTTTACCATCATATGACAATCAATATTGATATTAGAACTAAATTTACATACATCACTTAATATTTTTGCACCAAAACTTAAATTTTCAACAAAATGATGATCCATAACATCAAAATGAATTCAATTAATTCCTGCATTTTGTAAATTTAATAAATCATCTTTTAAAGATAGAAAGTTAGCATTTAAAATGCTAGCGGCAATTGTTACTTCTTTTTTCATATATTACCATCCTTTATTTTAAATTATTAATTTTATTGAATTCTATTAAAATTTTACAATAATCTTCATAAAAAAAACTAGAAATTATTTTATTTGCAACTGCTTTTTTAATTGCACATTCTGGTTCTTGCTGATGTAAGCAAGTACGAAACTTACAATTTTGTCAAATATTAGTAAAACTAGGAAAATTAGTAGCAATATCAATACTACTTAAACCTTGCAACTGAAAGACCGAAAAACCAGGTGTATCTGCAATAATACCATCATGTAAAAAATAAAGGCGAGTTTTAGTTGTGGTATGTTTACCACGATTTAAACTTGTAGAAATATCCTGTGTTCATAGTTTTAAATTATTATCCAAACTATTTAAAGTTGAACTCTTTCCCACTCCTGAAGTACCTGTTAATATTGATAACTTGTTTGTAAAAACTTTTTTTAAATCTTCAATACCATTTTTTTTAACATTTGAAATAAAAATTGTTGGTAAATTTAAATTCTGATATGCTTTAACTTTTGTTCAAACTTCATTATCTTTAGTTACCAAATCAATTTTTGTAAATATTAAAATTATTTTTAAATGATAATAATTAAAAATAGTTAATAATTTATTTAATAGAAAACTACTAAGAAAAGGATTAACAAGAGAACTAACAATTAATACTTGATCAACATTAGCAATGCTTGGTCGATATAGTTCATTAAATCGAGGCAAAATTGATTCAACCAAAGGATTTTTATCATCTTTAAAATTAACTTTAACATAATCACCAACTAAAATTTTTGCTGTTTGAAATTTTAAATTTCCTTTGATTAAACAAGAATAAATTTGATTTTCAATTCTTACTTCAACAAAGTTATTTGCAACTCCAATAACTATTCCTTGTTTAAAGTTCATAGTGTCCTCCAATTAATATAAAATTAATATGCTTATAATAACACCAATAAGTAATAATATAATTAAAATTAAATATGATAAAAATTCTTTTTTTAAATAAAATGGTTTTTTTAATTTTTGTGAATTTAAGTAATTTTTCTTAAATAAAATATTATTTTTATTTTCCATTTTTAAACAACAATCTAAATCATTACTCAATTCACTAATTGTCCGATAGCGATCATTAATATCCTTAGCAGTTGCCTTCAAAATAATATTTTCTAAACTTTGTGGAATATTTTTTTTAAATTCATGAATTAATGGCATTGGTTCTTTAATATGTTTGACCGCTAATATTTGTGGATTTTTATGAAAAAAAGGTGGTTTACCAACTAATAATTCATATAATATAATACCTAAAGCATAAATATCACTTTGAATTGTTGGTTTTTGAAATTTTACTACTTCTGGAGCAATATATTTCATTGTTCCTACAACTTGATTAGCGTGTTTTTTAACTTCATAATCATCAATAACAGCAATACCAAAGTCTAAAACTTTAATTGCTCCACTACTAGTTAAAATAATATTTTCAGGTTTTAAATCACGATGAATAATATTGACTGCATGACACGCATTAACCCCTTTTAAAATTTCTTTCATAATAACTATAACTTCATTAACTGATAAAACTGAATAATTACTTAAATATTCTTTTAATGTTTTACCTTCTAATAATTCAAAAACTAAGCATCAATCTTTCTTATCAATAAAAACATCATATACCAAAATAACATTGGGATGTCTAACTCTAGATACTGCTCTAATTTCTTGCAAAAATCGTTCTTTTATTAAGTCATCTAGTGGTGAAATTGGATTAATTACTTTTAAAGCAACTTGCCGATTTAAATATTTATCTTGTGCTTCATAAACTTTAGCCATACCACCCGAACCAATAATTTTTAAAATATGATAACGATTATTCAATAATTTATTTATTTCCATTAGTTTCACCATTACTTTTAAATTTATTTTGGCTTTTATCCCTTTATGTACTATTTTTAAATTTTATCACATAAATGGAGATAAAATCCTATCTAGGAAATTATCCCCACATGTATCTAAATCAAACACAAAATTATAGTTTCAAAACTAGGTATCTTATTGAATTTATATGCAAATGAAGCTGCATATAAATGAATATTGTGTTTTGAAACTTTTATGTGTGTTCGGAAAGTTCGTCGGATGTGTTTTCATGCAGATTAAATCTGGTTTGTGTTTACACCTGTTGATGACACATACCCAACTTCATGATTTACGATTTCATGTTTGTGATAGAAGTTTTTGAAACTTCCATATCCCCTCCAAGAATCCGTAAATAGACAACACCCAGTAGAAATGTGTTTCAATGCAAATCATAAAAAGTTTTTCTCATCTGCTTTTTTCAATACTTTCACAATTAGTTTGTTGCTGGTTTTCTCATAAACTCCAAAAATCAAGGTTTTATTCAACAAGGATATTCCTTGTTGAATAAAACCTACATGTGAAAGATACATTTCATCTATCTGTGCTGTGCCATCATCAATGAACCCTGCATCTTGATTCCAAATTCTAGTTCTGATTTCATGACCCATTCTTCAAGCTTTTTTATATTTCACACCCAATTCCCTTGCAACATCTGTTGATGGTATACAATGCTTTGTGTTTATTCATCTAAAGATGAGATAAAACCAAGATGTCAAAGGTGTTTGTGACTTGTGAAAAATGGTGTCATGAAGAATACTAAATGTTTGATGACATTTCAAACATCTTATTCTTCTCAAATCAGAAACATTCAAACTAGAAGAAGCGCACCTGATACATTTTATTACTTTCAACTTCGCTATATATTTCAAACAATCGTTTTCATTTTGAAATATGCTATTGAATTCATTTCGATTCATTTTTTCCTCCACACTAGTACATGTGGAGATAATTTCCTTTATTTTTTAAAAATTACTAACTTATTTATAATTTATATTTTACACAAAAATGTCAAAAGACTAAAATTTTATTTCCATTAATAATACAGTAACATTATCAGTTGAAACATTAAGTAATGCTTGCTTAATTAATAACTTAACTTTGTTATTAATATTTCCATTTTTTTCTAAAATATTAACTATTTCATATTCTTCTAAAAAATCATGAACACCATCACTAGTTAAAAGAAAATATGATGGAATTATTAAGGGTAAATGAAAAATATCGGTTTTTAATGGCTTACATGGACCAAGAGCACTAGTTAATGCCTTTCAATAAGTGTGATTTAAATCAACACTTGATTCTTTAGTTGTGTTTTTTTGTAAATATAAATTTAAAATATTATGATCAACTGTTAACTGTTTTAATCCTTGTTCACTATATTGATAAATACGTGAATCACCAATATTTACTAAATAAGCTTTGTTATTAGTAATTAAAATTATTACCATAGTTGTTCCCATATCAAGCGCTTGTTCATTACTTAAACTAAAATTATTCATTTCAATTTGAATAATATCTATCTTTTCTTGTAATCATGCATGAATTTGTTTATCATGTTTTAATTTAGTAAAATCTGTTATTTCAAAAATTTTTTTTAACATACTAACAGCCATATTACTGGCCACTTCACCACATTTATGACCACCCAAACCATCACAAACAACACCAATAACTTGTCCCGTATTATTTGTTAAATATAAAACGGCATCTTGATTATTTGTACGATAATTACCAACATCTGTTTTATAACTAGCATTTATTTTCATAAACTGACCCCCTATATTCCTTTTTTTAATTTACAAATATAAAATAAATCAGTATTGTTATTAAAAACAAAAAATTGTTTTTCTGCAATGATTGTCATATCTGCGTGATTTTTAACAAACTTCTCAATTTGATTTTGATTTTCTTTAATATTGAAAGTACAAGTAACATACACAATTATCGCTTCGGGTTTTAAAAGTTGATAAGCCTTATTTAATAATTTTGCTTGAACAGTAATTAAGTGATTAATTTCTTCTTTACTTCAATTGATAAGTTTAACTTCTGGTTTTCTTTTAATTAAACCTCAAGCAGTACTAGGAGAATCAATTAAAATTTTGTCAAACTTATTATTAAAATCCAATATTGTAGAATCACCATATTTAAGTTCAGTATTTGTTACGCCTAATTTTTTTAAATAAGTAGCACCAATTTTTAATCGTTCTTCATTGATATCACAAGAAACTATCTTACCGTGATTATACATTAAAGTTGCCATATGAGCTGTTTTACTAGCAATTCCTGCACACATATCTAATACTTCATCATATGGTTGTGGATTTAAAAAATGACTAACTAACATACTTGCTTGGTCTTGTTTAATAATTTCACCATTTTCATATAATTTTGTGTTAAAAATTGACTTTGAACTAATAATACCATCAGATACTATCTCGCTTAAACAAAAGTTAAAAGATTTATAATTTTCATTGTTTAACAATTTATTAACAGTAGTTTTTAATGTATTAACTCTAAAACTAATTAATGGCATTCTTAAGTTATCTTTTATCAATTGATTTTCAATATTAATACTAAATTGTGATTTTATTAAAGAATATAATCAACTAGGATAACTATATTTAATTAATTTAATATTTTGTTTACTTTCTTTTTGTAAGTTAAATTCTGATCTAAATTCAGTAAAACATAAATCTAATACTTTAGAAATAATAAATGTTAGTTTATTATCAATGGTGCTTACTTTTTTTAAAGTATTTTCAATGAAGATTTCTTTATTAGTAATTTCTAAAAAATAGATTTCATATAAAACTATTCATAATAAAATAGTTATGTGAAAAGGAATAGTAATTACTGATTTCAAAACATTTCATATTTGATTTAATATATAATCTAAATAAATTTGATTTTTTAAAGTTCATAGTACTATCTTTTCAATTGCTTCTTTTTCTGATAATGTTAGATTTTTATCTCGCATCATTTGTGCTAATAAAACATTACAATGACCTTTTTCTAGGATTACTTGTACTAGAATTTTATAAACATCATTTTGAATTATCATTATTTAACCCCACAAAATTTTTAATTATACATATATTATAACTTAAATTATTAATTTTAATTTTGATAAGTATTTTACTATTATAACTATTAAAAAATGCATCATTACAATGCATTTTTAGTAATAAATTATTATTTTTAATAAAAAATAAACTATTAAAAGTTGCTCTTTATATTTACTTTTCCTTTTCATTTTTTACAATCTTCACCATATTTATACATATTATTAATTTTAATACCAAGAATAATTCCTGATCATATTGCACAAGGTGTATTAGCACAAATTATAACTAAATCTTTCATTAAAATTGTTGATTCAGATCCGCCATGATATGATAAATGAATAATGCCCCATAATACTCATAAACTGTTAGCTGTTGTATAAAGAATAAATGTAAGTAAAGAAATACCATCTGTTTTTTTAGTTTTTATTGTTTTTAAAGATTGTGGACAAAATGCTATAACAGCAATAAGTGCTCCAATAATCCCTATTATAGTAATAATTCATCATTCAGTATTTGCCATTATTTTTATTCCTCCAAAGTTCTAGCATTTTCGCCCAACGTTTTCATATTTTTTACTTTAACATAAATAATACAATTAGTTGCAGTCATTGTTACTGTATACGGTATTATTAAGGTAGAACCTCAAATTGCAATTTCAAGAGTATCAGCATCTTCTGGTCACATTACTGGTAATGTTACTGAAAGTATTCCAAATATCAAGAAAAAAAGATTAGCAATATTATAAATAATATAAGTTAATAAGATTATATGTTTAGTTTCCTTAGTTTTTATTGTTTTTATTGCTTGTGGAATAAATGTTATAATAGATAATATTCCGGCTAAATAACCTATAATTCCAATAAAAGTTTGCATTTTCATCCTCCATTAAATTTTAAAAATATTTTAGTAGTTTTTTTAAAACTATTAATATATTTATATCTTGTTTTATTAAAAATAACATTATTTTACTTTTAATAATTTAAAATAGAAAGTGTTTAATTAATATTTTTTCAAATAAATCTAAAAAAATTAAAAAGGAAATTATCCCCACATGTACTAGTGTGGAGGAAAAAATGAATTGAAATGAATTCAATAGCATATTTCAAAATGAAAACGATTGTTTGAAATATATAGCGAAGTTGAAAGTAATGAAATGTATCAGGTGTGCTTCTTCTAGTTTGAATGTTTCTGATTTGAGAAGAATGAGATGTTTGAAATGTCATCAAACATTTAGTATTCTTCATGACACCATTTTTCACAAGTCACAAACACCTTTGACATCTTGGTGGATGGGTTACACTTTATTGGATACTAATTACGTAAACAAGTGAACAAATTAGTTAAAAAAAGGAATTATAATTATGGCCAATATTAACTCATATTCAGATGAATTTAAAAAATAAATAGTAGCTTTATATCAAAGTGGTAAGTCAGTGTCTTGTCTTGCTAAAGAGTACAATGTTACAAGAGCAGCTACTTATAATTGAATTAAGCAATTTACTAATTCAGGCAGTTTTAAAACTAAAGATAACCGTTCTATTGAAGAAAATGAATTAATTAAATTAAGAAAAGAATTAAAACAATTAAGAATGGAAAATGATATTTTAAAGCAAGCAGCACTAATAATAGGCAGAAAATAGAAATTATTACTAAAAATAAAGTTAAATATAAAATTCGTACAATGTGTCGTTTTTTTAAAATATCTAAATCAACATATTATTTTAATTTCAAGAAAAAAGAAGATAAAATTCAAAATAATATGTATGATGAAGCTGTTATTAGTGCTTTTAAAGAAAATAAAGAAGCTTATGGAACAAGAAGATTAAAAGTTGTTCTAAAAGAAAAGAAAATTAATTTATCAAGACGAAAAATTAAAAAAATTATGAATAAACATAATTTAATATCAAAATACACTAAATTATCATACAAAAATTATCATAATAAAGTCAATGATAGTCAAATTACTAATCTTGTTAATAGAGACTTTAATAATAGGCTTAAAAATGAAGTTATTGTTAGTTATTTAACTTATGTTCAAGTTAATGGTAAATGAAACTATATTTGCTTATTAATCGACCTGTACAATCGCGAAATTATTGAACATAGTGTAGGTAGTAAAAAAGATGCATCATTATTATATCAAGCATTTATGTGCTCAAATCGTTGTTTAAAAAATATTGAAATATTTCATAGCGATCGCGGTAATGAATTTAATAATAAAACTATTGATAAACTTTTATTAGCCTTCAATATTACCCGCTCTTTAAGCAAAAAAAGGTTGTCCTTATGATAACGCTGTTGCTGAAGCAACTTTCAAAACTTTCAAAACAGAGTTTATTAATGATAAAAATTTTACATCATTAATCCAATTAAAATTATAATTATTTGATTATATCAATTGATACAACAACATAAGAATTCACAGTACTCTAAACTACTTAACCCCCATAAAACACCAAGAACAAATGTCTACCAAAAAACAGTCCTAAAAAAAGTTGCCATACCAATACCTAGTTTTGAAAATATAATTTTGTGTTTGATTTAGATACATGCAGGGATAATTTCCTAGATAGGCTTTTCTCAGCATTTATGTGATAAAATTTAAAAATAGTATATAAAGGGATAAAAGCCAATTTTATTTTATTAAATTTTTTCAATTATTTCTTTAGTTTAAAACTTTAACTATTAATAAGAATTTAAATCATAATATTTAATATTTTATTATTTATAAGTTGAAAAAATCTGAATGTTAGTAAACTAAATTAACCTTTACTAACATTCTTTTTTAGATTTAAATTTTTTTATATATTTTTCTAAAAAAACAGAATTACTTAATCAATCTTTTATAAAACTACTTTTTTATTAGACTTCTTTTACTCATTGATTAGGTACTACTGAAAAACCAATAGTATTATTACCAGTATGTGTTTTTAAAATATTACATAATGGTTCAACTTTATATTTGGTAAATCCTCTATTTTTTACTTTTTTAATTGCTTCATCAATAATATCTTTTCTACATCAACCATCAATAATATATATTGTTTCTTTAGTAACATCTTTAATTTTAGTAATAATATCTAACATTTCTTCCATAGTTTTACTTAACGTTCTAACTCTACCAATATTATCAATTGTTTCTTTACATCTTAAAATTGGTTTAAAACGTAAAAAATTACCAATTCTTGCTTTACTCATTGGTAATCTACCACCACGAGCTAAAAATTTTAAATCATTAGGAGCAATATAAGATTCATAAGTTTTGCGGAATTTATTTAAAATTTCTAAAATTTCAGGAATTTTTTTTCCATTTTTAACAAGAGTAAAAGCGATTAAAACCATAAATTTTAAAGGTATTGAAGCAGCACCTGTTTCTAAAATATGGACTTTATTTTTATATTTTTCTTCTTTTTGTAACACTTGCGAACTTGCATATTGTCCTGAAGCATTATTAGCAATTGGTAAAAATAAAATTTGATCATATTTACTCAAAGCATTATCTCAATATTGTTCAAGTTTACCACGACTAGTTTGACTAGTTTTTAAAATATAGTGTTCATCAATCATCTTTTTACGAATTGTTTCACTATCAATATCAATATTATTATCATCATAAGCATTTTCTCCTTCAATAATATTTAAAGGAATAATTATTATTTCAGGATATTTTTTCATATCTTCAAGGGTAAAACCAGTAGCTGAATCACTTACAATTCCAATTTTCATTTTGTTTGCTCCTAACTTTTTATACTAATAAATTATAGTAAAATTATAACAAATTTATTTTACTATATATCGTTTTAATTTGAAAAAATATAAAGCGACTATAAACTTATTAGTAGTAAAAATCATTAGATTTATTAGCAAATGTTTGAATTCTACCTTTAATACCAATAATTGCATTCTTTTTTAATAGTGTTTTTAATTCCTCTGTATTAACTATTCAAGTTTTAATAGTGATAAAATCAATTTGAAATTGATTTTGACGATTTTTAAAAGATCTTTCAACTGCCATTATAAACTTGGTCCATTTTGTTGGAATTTGTTCTCTGGTTGGTATTATTTCTGGTTCATTCATTAATTTACCTACTAATACAACATTATTTATCATTTTAACACCCCTTCTTATTTGATAATTATAAATTTAGTTCATAAATAAAATATCAAATTATTTTATTTATGAATAAAAGAAAAAATAAATTAATTCAACAAACTCAAATATTAAAATAAGATTAGATAAAATAATTTATTAATTAACACAAAAAGAGCATTGTTAACTACTCTTTTTGTAAAATATAATTGTGTTAATATAGTTTTAATCTAAAACTGGTAATGATCTAATTCTTGAATCTTTTAGTGCATTTACTTTCCCAAAATCTACTTGTAATCACACTCTCTGAATATTAATAAATCCAGTAATTTTATTACCATTTTTAGCGGCATCATAAAAAATGTATAAACTTTTGTATTTAATAAACCAATTAAAGCTTCTCATTGCTTTTGTTTATATGATGGAAATTGTAATTTAAAACCAGAGACTAAACTTCCTTTTTTAACTCCCACATTATTATAAAGTTTCAAATCAGGTAAAATTTTTCGAAATTCTTCACTAACATCTAAATCCTTATTGTCGGCTGTATTAATAATATAAGATTTTAAAATTTCATTATTTTTGATAATATCAATTTGACATTTACCTGCTTCTAATTCAAAACCATCTTCGGTGTATTTTTCTTTAATTTCTCCTGCAAAAGTATTTTTAATACTAACAGTTAAACTAACAATTTCAGCATATTCTTCATCTGAATAAACGCCAATTTCATCACCGGTTTTGAAACCTAAATCTTTTAAAAAATGTTCTGTATTAGCATTTTCTGACCTATATTTATGAGGTGGTGCACCTGTTCTTAACAATTTATTTTTAAAAAGATCATTAATTTTAATTAAGTGATCATCTGCAATAACCGAATATTTTTCACTATCAGTTGTATTATCATAGTTTAATTTTACAAAAATTAAACTTGGCTTTTATCCCTTTATGTACTATTTTTAAATTTTATCACATAAATGGAGATAAAAGCCATTAAAAATTAATATTTATATTAATTTAAAGAAAGAGGTACTTATTAAAAAATGATAAATAATAAAAAGAAAATATTAGAAAAAGAAAGTCTAACTAATAATAAATATAAAACCAAAATTGAAAAATTAAATAAAAAACTACAAGAAACTCTTGATGATTTAAAAGAAATAAGTGATCTCTATGCAAAATCAGAAAGAGATGCATTAGATAAAAGAAAAATAATTACAAATCTTGCAAATAAAATTACAGAATTAGAAACACACTTAACAGAAACTCAACAACAAGCAGAAATAAAAAATAATAATAAAAAAATTATAATTCCAAAAATAAATTTAATAATACCTGGTGAAATATGTTCTTTAGCAACTGATACAAAAGGTAATCTTTATCTTGGAACTAGAAATAGTTCTTGACATAGTGCTTTTTATAAAATGTTTAGCAGGAGAAACAAACTTTAAACCAATATTAGGAATATATGGTGAAATATGAACAATAAATGAAAATGTTTATATAGGTACTAGAGAAAGTAGTTTTAAAGGTAACGTTTATAAATATCAAAAAAATCAAAATACTTTTAAAAAAATGGATGGTATAAATAAATCTGTTTCTTCTTTAACTTTTGACAATGATGATAATATTTATGCAGTAGTTTGAACCGGTTCATATCAATCTCCTAGTAATGGTGAAGTTTACAAATGTTTAGCAGGAGAAACAAACTTTAAACCAATGTCTGGAATAAAAGAGGGAGTACTATCATTAGTTTTTAATAAAAATACAAATTTTTTATATGTTACTACATGAAACGGAGATGGAAAAACTAAAACTAATGATGGTTCACTTTATAAATGTTTAGCAACAAATAATGTCTTTACTTTAGTTCAAAAAAATTTACCAGCTATATGACATCTAAAAACCAAAGATAGTGAACCATTTATTGAACTTGAATATTAACAAATATCAAAAAAATATAATTGAAATTAATAATTATTAATTTAACATTATTGAAAAATTGATTTCAATTAAATTACATAATTAATCTCTAATGAAAAATAATTAAATTATTTTTCATTAGAGATTTTTAATATTTATATTTTCTAATTTTATTAAACTTCTAATCACTTTAAAATTAAAATTTTACTTCTTAAATTCCAAATTTAATATTGATAACTGATCATATGAAATTTCACTAGGACTATTTGTTAATAAACAAATACCACGATTATTTTTAGGAAAAGCAATAGTATCACGAATTGATTCATTCTTAATTAAAATCATTAATAACCGATCAATGCCAAAAGCAATACCACCATGTGGAGGAACTCCGTAATTAAAAGCTGATAAGAAAAAACCAAATTTATTTTCAATTTCTGTTTTACTTAAATCTAATAATTCAAAAATCTTTTTCTGTAATTTATAATCATGAATTCTAATGCTCCCACCAGCAATTTCAAAACCATTTAAAACCAAATCATAAGCATCTGCAGTTAAAGTTCCTAAATCTTTATTTTTTATATCTAATAATTTTTCAGAATTTTTTGGACTTGTAAAAGGATGATGACAAGCTTGTCATTTATTTTCTTCCTGTTCAAACATTGGTCAATCAATAATTCAAATAAATTCAAAGTTTTCAATATTATTCATAAAATCTTTATGATTAATTCGTTTTGACAAATCATTAATATAAAAACTTCTAATAGCACCCATAACTTTATTAGCAATATCTTGTTGTTCATATACGAAAATTAAAAAAATATTATTATATTTTATTTTTAATATTTCTTCTGATAAAACTAAATCATCAAACTTTACTTTAGAATTATTATGAATATTTTTTTTCTTAATTAAGTCATAAATTATTAATGTTTTTCCTCCATACTGATTGCTAATTTCTGTTAATTTTTTTATAGTTGTTTCATTCATTTTATCATTAACTATAAAACCCTTATAAATAAATCCATCACTATTATTGTTAATATTAATATTTATTAACTTACATGTACAACGTAAATCGGGTTTATCACTACCATATAAATCCATTGCTTGATCATAGGTAATTGATGAAAATGTTGAAGGGATATTACCAACTTTTAAAGTATTAAAAAGACTTATTAGCATATTTTCTACTATTAATTTAATTTCTTTACTAGTAGAAAATGCCATTTCTAAGTCTAATTGTTGAAATTCGGGTTGTCTATCAGCACGAAAATCTTCATCACGAAAACATTTAGCGATTTGATAATATTTGTCAATACCTGATATCATTAATAATTGCTTATAAATTTGTGGTGATTGTGGTAAAGCATAAAAATGTTTTTTTTGAATACGAGCAGGAACTAAAAAATCACGAGCACCTTCTGGTGTTGATTTTGTTAAGCAAGGAGTATCAATTTCTAAAAAATTATTTTGATTCAAAAATGTTCGTAAGCAACTAAGAACTTGGTGTTTAAATTTAATATTATAATTCATTGCTGGTCTTCTTAAATCTAAATAGCGATATTGTAAACGTAATTCTTCACTAGCAAGCGTATTATCATTTTTAATAACAAATGGTAAATTAATAGAATTGCTTAATATTTTAATATCTTTTGCTACTACTTCAATCATATCATTAGCAGTTTTTGCATCTTTATTTTTTCGTAAGACAACTGTTCCAATTACTTTTAAAACAGATTCAACTTTAACATTTTTTATTTCTTGATAATATCCGTTATCTGGTTTAACAATGACTTGTGTTGTTCCGTACATATCACGTAAATCAATAAAAATACCAAATTTATTAATACGAATATCTTTAACTCAACCACTAATAATAATTTCTTTTGTAATATCACCCTGCGTTAAATTACCACATGTATGAGTTCTAAAGAGTTTTTCCATATTCTTCATTCTCCTCTAATAATAAATTTTTAATCTTACTAAGCAATTGCTGTTCATTATCAAAAATTAATTTTATCATTTCTTTTTTAACAAAAGAATAAAAACTAACCTGATTTTTTTCTTTTAAAAATAGTATATTTTTGGCTAAACTACGATCAATAATCTGTGACTTATTTTTATCTTGATATAAATTATATTCCATATCAATATGATAATTTTCTTTACGTAATTGTAATAATAAATCGGAAGACATTATTAATCCTAATTCGCTTAAAGCAATAATTTGTAAATCAATAATTGGTGGTTTATTAATATTTTTATTTTCTACCAATAATAAAATTAATCTTTCAATACCAATTGCAAAACCAATAGCAGTAATTTTTAATGGTGAGCCCAATTCATTAAATAAATTATCATATCTACCACCACCAAGTAAAGTATTTTGACTTTCACCAATTCGTAAATCAATAGTAGTTATTTCAAAAATAATACCATTATAATAATCTAAACCACGAACTAAATGCTCATCAATAATAAAATTAACTTTATTATTTTTTAAACTATTAATAATAGTTGTAAAATATGTTTTTTCTTCATTAGTTAAAAAATCATTTAAATATGGTATTTCTAAATTTAATTTAGTACAAATTTTACAATCAAGAACTCTTAGTGGTGATACATTAACTCTAATTTGACAATTTTCACACAATTGCTTACTTTGATTTAATAATTGTTCTTTAAGTGCTATTTGATATTTATTTTTTGTTTCATTAGATCCAAAATAATTAATATTTAAAGTTAAATTTGGTATTGAAAAACTTTTTATCATTTCTAAGGCCATCATCATTACTTCAACATCAACTAAAGGATGTTTAACACCAACAGTTTCGATACCAAATTGATTAAATTGACGTTGACGCCCTTTTTGAGGTCTTTCATATCGAAACATCGAACCATAATAAAAATACTTTAACGTTTGCTTAGATTTATATAATTTATTTTCAATTATAGCACGAACAATACCTGCTGTTCCTTCAGGACGAAGAGCTAATAATCTATCATTTTTATCATTAAATTGATAAATTTCTTTCTGAATAATATCAGTTGTATCTCCCACAGCTCGTAAAAATAGTTGAGCATTTTCAAAAATAGGAGTAATAAATTCTTGATAATTATATTTAATTGCACACTGTGTTAAAGATTTAATAATATTACGATATATAATAACCTCTTCATTATAAATATCACGTGTTCCTCTTGGTTTTTGAAATTGCATACTTTTTTTTACTCCTTTTAATAAAAAATAAATCTTCTAAAGAAACGTTCCTTTATTTTAGGAACGTTTCTTAACGCGGTACCATCCTAATTCATTTACAAAATAAATGCACTTAATTATAATTTATCATATTTAATTAATTAATAATACAAGATATTTAATGTCATAAAATTAGTTAACCAGTGTTTTCACCAACCACAACGTCTCTTAATGTTTACCTTAAATTTACTTTTAAATGCTGAAAATATTATACTAAAATATTACATAATTATTCTGTTTATTGCAATAATATCAGGAATTTTTTTAATTGATGAAATAATTTGATGTAAACGTTCAATATTAGAAACTTTAATTAAAATTTTTAAACTTCCATGATTTTCCTTAAGTTTATTATTAGCATCCATACTTTGAATTTGTGCCTTTAAATAGCCCAAAATATTTAAAACATCAGTCATCAATGCTGGTCGATCTAAATATTGAATTTGAATTTTTGAATTATAAAGATGATGACTGGTTGCTAATAAATTTCACTTAGTATCAATAATATGTTCTTTCCGCTCTGGCAAACTAACATTAGGACAAATTAAACGATGAACTTTAATACCTTGCCCTTTAGTAATATAACCCGCAATTGGTTCATCAGGAATAGGTAAGCAACAATGAGCCAATGATGTTTTAGTATTGGGGGCATTTTCAATAATAATTTCATTATTACTACTTAAATTCATTGTTGTTTGTTGTTTAGTTTTTAATTCTTGAAATGTTGCTGAATCACTATATAAAATAGTAGTAACCGCCTGTTCAATTGTATAAGTTCCATTAGCAACATCTAAGCAAAAATCTTCATACGTTTTATATTTTAATGATCTAATTCTTGACATAATAACATTACGTTTTGCAATTTTTCAACGAATGTGATTTTCAATAATATATTCTTCTATTTTTTTCTTTGTTTTTTTTATTTTCTCTTTGTTTTCTGTATCTTTAATTTTATTTTCTTGATTAAATTTTTCTTGCTGATTATTTAAATATTTTTTTATTTTATGTTGAGCAAAATTTGTCTTAACAATATTTAATCAATCACGAGAAGGACGTGCGGTTTTTGCGGTTTTAATTTCAACAATATCCCCTGATTTTAAAACAGTATTAATAGGAGAATAAATACCATTTATTCTTGCACCCACTGTTGTTTCACCAATTTCAGTATGAACTTTAAAAGCAAAATCTAAAATAGTTGAACCAAATGGTAATGTTATAACATTACCATTTGGAGTTAATACATAAATTAAATCACTAAAAATATCTTGTCGAATTTCTTTTTCTAAATTATTATCTTTGGCAATATTATCTGCTAATATGTTTTCATCAACATTTGGATTTAAGTCATTTAAATTTAATATTTCTTGAAAAATATTTAATTTTTCATCAATTTCTGCTTGACGTTTCTTAGGATTTTTATTTTCCCCTTCTTTATATCTTCAATGCGAAGCTGCACCTACTTCAGCAAAATCTTCCATTTCTTCAGTTCTAATTTGTAATTCATAAATTTCATTATAAAAAACAACAGATGTATGTAATGATTGATACATATTATTTTTTGGTGTTGCAATATAATCTTTAAATCTACCCGGAACAGGAGTAAAACTTTGATGAATATAACCTAAAATGGCATAACAACTATCAATAGAATTAGTAACAACTCTAATTGCTAAAATATCATGTATATCATCAAAATCTTTTCCAAAATAATACATTTTACGATAAATAGAATATAAGTGTTTACTACGACCATAAATTTTAAAAATTAAATTTTTATGTTGTGATAATGTTTTACTTAATTCTTTAATAATTTCATTAACTAATTTTTCACGTTTTTCACGATCTAAATTAATAAGGTTATCAATTTTTTTATACTCTTTAGGATGTAATACTGCAAAAGAACGATCTTCTAGTTCTGATTGTAATTTACGCATACCTAGACGATGAGCAATAGAAGCATAAACTTCTAAAGTTTCTTTAGCAATAATTATTTGTTTTTCAGGATTTAAAAAATTAATAGTTCTAATATTATGTAAACGATCTGCCATTTTAATAATAATGACACGAATATCATGAGCTAAACTTAAATATAATTTACGTAAATAATTAGCTTTAATTTCATTTCTTTTTTCTTTTGCAAAATGGCTAACTTTAGTTACAGCTAAAACTAAATTAGCAACTTCCAAACCAAATTCTGCTACTAACTCATCAAAAGTTGTTGGTGTATCTTCTAAAATATCATGTAAAAATCCTGCTTGTATTGAAGAGACATCTAAATGTCATAATACTAAATTATATGCTGTTGATAAAACATGATAAACATAAGGATCGCCATTCTTTCGATATTGATCTTTATGTTTTAATAATGCATATTCATAAGCTACTTTAATTTTTGTAATTTGCTTAGGATCTTTGATAAATGTTTTTGCTTCCGCTAATAATTGATTAAAATCTTTACAAGTTAAATTATTCATTATTTACTACTTATTAAAACTTAATTATTTCTAACAGCGGAATATTATCAAAATGATGTTTATTAGCAAATTCAGAAAGCGAAATTAAAGTAGCAATGCCAACTGATTGAGCGTTACTTTGCTTTATTAAATTAAGACAAGCATTAATTGTTCCTGAAGTTGCGATCAAATCATCAATTATTACTACTTTATCTTTTGTCGAAAGTAAATTTTGCTGCATTTCTAATATAGCAGTACCGTACTCTAAATCATAAGTTACTTTATAGGTTTTACCTGGTAATTTACCTTTTTTACGTGCAAGAACTAATTTAATACCCAACTTATATGCTATAGCAGCACCAAAAATAAATCCTCTTGCTTCAGGTGCTAAAATTGCTGTTGCTTCACATTTTTTAATAAAATCTACAAAAATATTAATAACACTTTGAAATGCTTCTGGATTACTTAATATTGGGTTAATATCTTTAAATTGGATACCTTTAATTGGAAAATCAGGAATATTAATAATAATTTTTTTTAATGATTCTTTTGTCATTGCAACCATCTATTCATTAATACCTTTAATAACATATTCATCTGCACCAATGAAATGTTTTTTAATTTTATTAATACGTTTTTTATATCTATAAACTCTTCATTTCTCAAAATAAGTTCAAATAAAAGGAGCAATAAAGTAAGATGATACTAAACTTACTATACAACCTATTAATAATGATAAACTAACTATTCAGAAACTAGGAATAATAAACATAACAATTACTGATGTTATTAAAACTACACCATTAATAAATAATGTTCTTGGTAAAGCCTTTTGAACACTTTTATTTGAAATTTTAATTATTTCTTCTGTGCTAATAACTTGTGTTTGATTATTATTAATCTTAATTTCACGAATATTATCGAAAATTGACATAATACTAATTATTGTTAAAATCATTACTCCCAATAATATTCCAACAATTGAAGTAGAAATTACAATTTGGAAAATACTAATAATAGCAAGTGTCATTAGTAAACTAAAAATAATAGCTAAAATTAAAGGAATAACATAAGTCAATTGAAATCTAATAATAATATAAATTAAAATAACAATAAAAGATAAAGCAATTGAAATAATCATATTAACTAATAAATCTACACCTGACTTAGCAACAACTAGATCAATTTCTCCTCATTGTAAAATAGATTCTTGTTTTCAATTTCTAGTAATCTCTCCTAAAAAATTCTTAAACCTTTGCTGCATACTTTGAGAATTTACTGTTGTTTGAACAATAATCTTAAACTGATATTGTTTTCCTTCACCACCAGCAATTAAGGAAAAATTAATATTTTTAAAATATTTAATAAATTGACTATTATTTTGAATTTCTTTATTAATAAAATCTTTTGCTAATTCTGCTTCTTTAATAATATTGTAACTAGAATCACTTGGATCTTGAGTAATTGTACCCATTCCAACAAAATCAGTTCGTTGATCAAAACCATAACCAAAATTAGAACCAATTACACCATAAGTAATACCTGAAGCAAGAACAATAACAGCAGAGCCCGAAAGAATTGATTTTGTTAATTTATGAAAATAATTTCAGTTATTTATTTTAAGTTTTGAAAAAACATTTTTTAAATCAACTAATATAAAAATACCACCAATAATACCTAATGCAGCACCAAAGATAATTCCTAATATTGCTAAAGCAATTTTTTGATCAGTAGTCGCTTCACCTTTACTTACTTTTTTGTATAAAATAAAACCGGGTATTGTTCATAATAAAGGAATTATAAATATTGATTCTAAAATAAAAATAATAAATATTAATATACTTCCTGCTTTTAACATATTTTTTTCTCCTTCTTTAATTTTTAACGGTTTTAATGCATTAATTAACTCTTGTTTCAATTTATTAATTTCTTGTGAAAGATTTAATTTTAAATCTTTCACTTTTGACTTATAAACTGATCTTGATTTACTATGTTCTTTTTTTAATTTCTGCTTATCAACTTTAAATTTTTTAATTAATGCTTTAACTTTATTTTTATAATTAATTTGAAGCTGACATTTTTCTGAAATTAATTGTTTTTTTATTTTTTTATCATCAGTTTTAATATTATTTGTATCTATTGAATTATTTAAAACTATAGTGCTTTTTCTACTAATATTATTAGTTCCTAAAAGTTGAGGTTTATTTTCTAACCAGTTATTTCGTAATAATGTTCATAACATTAATCTTAATAAGATAATTCCAAAAATAATTACACCAAAAGTAGCAATAGAAGTCATAATAATAAAACCTTTGATAACACGAGTTCCAAATCAGAAAATAGTTAAATTAACAATTAAAATAATAGCGCTACAATCTAATGAAGAGGATAATGTTTTCTTATTTGCTGATTTAAAAGCACTAATCAAAGTTTTACCTTGCATATATTCATTTTTAAAACGTTCCAACAAACTAATAATCGTATCTAATAATAATGCAAAACCAATAATTAAAGCAATTACGCTTTCAGGAGCAATTATACCATTAATGAAAACAAAACTAACAATAGTAAATAATAAAAATAATGATATTATAATTAGAACAATAATTCCCAACATACGATAATAAAACAGAACAATAGTCATAAGAGCAAAGGTAACTAATATAATAATAACAACTGCAATTTTTAAAGATGTTGCACCTAGCGTTGGACTAACATTAGCATAAGATAACATAGTAAAAATATTTTTTGAAAATCCTGATGTTAAAACACTTTTCATTTGTTCAACTGTTTCGAGATTAAAAGTATCTGAATTAATTGAAATACTATTGCTAGTTACTTTAACTTCACCAACTCAATATGGAATATAACGATAATCAATAACATCTTCATGTAAAATATCTGAAACATCTGGTAAACGTAGTAAATCTTTAATATAAGGTAATCATGCATTCATAGGTGAACCAACAATAGGAGAAGCAGAAGGATCAAAACGATTAGCAGGATCATATGTATTTTTTTCATCATTAGTATCAACAGAAAGACTATGAACTGAACCTAAATTATCAGAATAAATTCAATTAATACCAAATTGACCATTTTGATTAGGATTTAATAGTCGTGCTAAAGTAGGGTCTTGTGCTTTAGCTCTAGCTAAAATATCAGTACCTTTACCAAGACCTGGTGTATTATTATCTAATAATGATGTTAATGATGCTTTAATCTTACCATCAGTATCATTTTTAAGATTATCAATTATAAAAGCAAGGGAGCGAATACCCTCCATACTACTTCGAATATAATCTAATAACTGACCAATATCTGAATAAATATAAAATGTATTTTCTTTGGCAGAAGTAAGTTCTTTTAAAACTGAATCATTTTTAACATCAAAAACAAGTTCTGGTCGATGATTAACATAATTATTAACAACTTTAATAGCAGAAAACACATCACTAGTTAATAATCTTTTATCTCTTTTTGTTCAAGTAGTATCTTTGTCATCTTTTTTTTCGGTTGCTAATAAGTCATTACCATCTTTATCAACAATATAAGAATAACCACGTCGTGATACACTATGAACAAAAGTAGAAATATCAACTCCCGCATCTTTACTCAACGCTAAATTATACTTATTATTATTACTGCTAGTAATGCTTTCAATGTCAACGTTACTAGTACCTAAAGCGTCAACTCTGTCTTTTAATAAATTAATAACATCTTTTTGTTTACCTTTACCATCATATTCAACTTGTGTTTGATAACCACCAGCAAACTCAATACTTAATTTACTATTATTTTCAACATATTTAGCACTAAACACTACTGAAATTATTATTGTAGAAACAATAATTATTAAACTAAAAATTCTTAAAAAAAATCCAAGATTTTTAGTTTTTATTGTCTTAGAAGAAGTGTTCATATTTCTTCACTCCTAAATCAATTTATTTGTATAAACATAGATTGTATATTATTTAAGCACTATATAAGAATACCAACATTCGTTATAAATAACAATTGTTTTACAGTAATATCAAAAATAATTATTTTCTAAATAAAATTAGGCTTTTATCCCTTTATGTACTATTTTTAAATTTTATCACATAAATGGAGATAAAAGCCTATCTAGGAAATTATATTATTATTAATATACTCTTTACCGATAATTGTTATTTTACGACCCTTAGTTGTCTTAGTAATTAAACCATAATGAATAAGTCAAGGTTCATAATGAATTTTAAGATTTTTTCTTTCTTCATTCAAAAGTTGACAAATAGTTTCAATACTCAAACTTTTATCTAAATTTACATTATTAAACAATGCTAAATATGCCAATTGTAAACTATTTAAACCTAAAGGATAAAATTGCAAAAAAAAATAAAATTTGCAAAATATTAGTTTCATTTAAATCTACATTCATAACAACGCAATAATTATACAATTGTTTAATGATGTTAATAATGAGTCGTGGAATATTACGACAATGATTAGCAATAATATTTATTATATTATTTTCTAATTTTCAATTTAAACTTAAAGAAACTTGTTAAATAATACTTTTAATATCCTGATAATTATAATCAGATAATTGTAAAATATTAGGAATACGACTTATCAACGCTTTAGTTAAGATTCCTACTTTATTAGTAGCACCAATAAATGTAAAAGAGGGTAAATTAATTTTAACAATTTTATTATTATAATCTTTACCAATCATAATATTAATAAAATTACCTTCTAATGCAGAATATAATACTTCTAGTATTTCATAATTAACAACATGAATTTCATCAATAAAAAATATATCAGATTGTTTGATATTTGCTAAAATACTAATAATATCGCTATTTTTATTAATGCTTGTTCCTTCCAAAATATGAAAATTTGCTTGCAATTCTTCTGCTATTAATCGTGCAATAGTTGTTTTTTCAATACCAGGAGGACCAATCAATAAAATATGACTTAAAGCAATATTTTGAATTTTAATACCTTTGATTAAAATTAGAATACGTTCAATAACATTATTTTGTCCAATAAAATTATTAAAACTACTAATACCCATATTTTATTTCCTTAATAGCTAATGCAATAATTTCTTCAACTTCCAAATCTTAATTAATATTTCTTAATAAAAAATTATTAATTACTATTGAACTAAAACCCAATTTTAATAATGTATCAAATACTAAATCTGATTTTTCATTTTGACTAGTTGTTAAATTACTTACTACTTTAATATGATTACTAAAATAGTTAATAATATTATTAACTATTTTATGAGTTATACCTTTACACTGTTGCAATATCTTATAATCTTGTTTACTTATAGCCAACTTAATACTATCAAGTGATAGTTGATTTAATAATCTTAAAGCAGTTTTTGGTCCAATATTACTAATATTAAGTAAATGAATAAAAAAGGTTTTTATTGGTTTTGATACAAACCCAAAAAATTGTTCATAAGTTGGTTTTTGATGAAAATAAACATAAATTTTCACTTTAATATTTAATGGTAATGTTTGTAAATTAACACCTTCAGTAAAATATCCATGATCATTACATTCAAAAAGAATTTTATGAAAATAAAATTCTTTAATAATACCTAAAAATATTCATCCATGACTTATTCCTCCTTTTCTATTCTTACTATTAATTAGATGAAAAAGAAAAATAAACCTTTTTATTTTTTAAAATTATGTTCAATTGAAAGCACATCATCATCATTTTCAATTGTTTCTAACAATATATCAATTAATTTAATTTGTTGTTGATCAGTAATGGTAATCAATTCATGGGGAATATTAACAATTTCATTACTAATAAAATCATTAATATTATTTTTTTCTAATAAATTAGTTACAGCATTTAACTGTTTAGGATTAACTTCAATATCAATAATATCTTCATTTTTTTCAATATTAAAAATTTCAAAATCAATTATTAACTCCAATATTTCTTCAACTGATAATAAACTTGAAAATTGAATTACCCCCGTTGTTTGAAATAAATATTGAACAGAATTAGTAGCAGCTAAATGACCACCCAATTTATTAAAATAACTTCGAATATTATTTGCAGTTCGATTTTTATTGTCAGTTAAACAATGAATAATTATGGCAATATTAATTGGTCCATATCCTTCATAAGTGACTGCTTCATAATTAGTTGTTTCGTTTTTATTACTAGCTTTATTAATAGCACGATTAATATTATCTTTTGGCATATTTATACGTCGTGCTTTTTCTAACATTAATTTTAATCGTGAATTATTTTCAACATTTGCACCACTTAATTTAACAGCAACATAAATTTCTCTTGATAATTTTTGAAAAATTTTACCACGTTTGTTATCTTGGGCATCTTTACGATGTTTAATATTTGCATATTGTGAATGTCCAGCCATATTCTCATTCCTTTATTTTTTTCTTGTTCATTTTGGAGCTTGCGGTACAGGTATTCTTTTGTGTGCACTATTCTGATGCATAAATTCAATTTTATTAATTACTGATGATGGTATTAATGATTTATTTCCTAGTAAATATTGATCTAATTGTTCATACTTAAATTGCATTTCCATTTCATCGGTTTGTCCACCTCATAAACCAGCAGTTGGCTTACGAATAATGATCTCTTCATTAACTTTTAATATCTTTGCTGCAACAAAAACATCTTTTTTTAACAAATGAATAATTGGTAATAAATCAACACCACCATCACCATATTTAGTAAAATAACCAATGTGTCATTCGTCACTATTATCTGTTCCTACAACTAAATAATTATGATTTTGTGCATATGCATAAAGAGTATTCATTCTTAATCTAGCTTTTAAATTTCCTAAAATTAATTTTGATTTTTCTATATTAATTTCAGTTTCTAATGTTTTTTTAAAACTTAAAAAAACATTATTTAAATTAACTACTTTGGCATTTAATTTATGAATATTAACTAAATTATTTGCATATTGTAAATCAATATCTGGTGAAAAACAAGGCATAATTAATGCTAAATGATCATTAGGAAAAACTTTTTTAATCAATAATGCTACTACTGCTGAGTCAACACCACCACTTAAACCAACAATTAAACCTTTGGCATTTGCTTTTTTTACTTCACTTTGTAAAAATTTAATAATTTCATCTAAATATTGTTCTAAATTCATAATTATTCACTCTCTTTTATTTCTTCAGACATTTCAAAAATATTGTTATAATGTCCAGCAATTTTATTATGGGTTTTATCTAAAGTTTCAATGGCTTTATTAGTTGTATCAAAACCAGACTTAACTTTTTCTCATCTATCAACCCAACGATCAAAATCATCTTTGAATAAACATAATTTTTTTGCCATTTTTTCTAAATTTTTATTGAAATCAATGTCTTTACGATTTTTATCAACTGTAAATAAAACAGCAGATAAAGTAGTAGGAGAGGTAATTCAAACACGTTTCTTAAAAGCATATTCAACAATATCATCAGCAAATTGTGCGTAAATAAAAGCAAATATTTCTTCAGAAGGAATAAACATTACTGCGCTAGAAATCTTATTTTTAATATTAATATATTTTCCAACTTCATCAATTCGTTTACGAATATCATTACGAAAATCTTTTAAATAATTTTCTTTAACTTTAATATCTTCACTTACTAAATACCTTTGATAGTTATCAATTGAAAACTTTGAATCAATAGCAATTCCTTCTTTTTCAGAATCTGTTTTTACATAGGCATCAACAACTTTGCCATCAATTGTTTTATATTGTCGTTCTCATAATTTTTGATTTGAACCCAACATATTAGTCAAAATTTTTTCTAAAACAAATTCACCAACATTACCACGTTTTTTAGTATTAATAAAAACTTCTTGTAAACTTTGAATATTATCATTAATTTTTCCTAAAACAGTTGATGATTCTTGTAACTTTGCTAAATCTTTAATAACATCTACTACTTGTCTTTGAATGACATCAGCATTGCGTTTATAATCATCTTCTTTTTTATCTAAATTTTTTTGAAAATTATCAATATTACTCATTAAATTAATTAATTTTTCGGTTTTATCACGATCTGAACCATTTCATGATATTTTAAAATCATTTAATTGTTCTTTTAAAGTTTCTACTTGCATTTTTAAAAAGTCTTGTGCAATTGGGTCACTAGTAACATTCTGACTTTTTTTAATTTGCATATAAATTATTAAGCCCCCAATACTACTAATAATTAAAATAACTACCAATAAACTAATTACTATTTCCATTTCCTATTTTCCTTTGCTCTTTTTTATTCTTCTTCCCAAATCATATCATAATTAAAAATCTTAACATGATCACCTTTTTTTATTCCTTGCTTTCTTAATTCATCATAAATTCCTAAATCTTGTAATTTAATTTTAAATAATAAAATATTATGATAATTATTTAAAGAATTTTTTTGATATATTACTTCAACGGCTTTACCAGAAATAGTTCATTTATTACTTGCAATTTTAGTAATAAAAACTTGTGGAACTTCTTCTTTATTAATATATTCATAAAGAATATGTTCTTCATTATTTTCATCATTATTAACTTGATGCAGTTGTTCTTTTTCAACAGCTTTAGCAATATCTTTAATTAATATATCCAAACTAATATGTTTCATAGCAGAAATTGCAATTATTGGTAATTTAATTTGTTCTTTTAATTTCTCTAAATTAGTTTCTGCATCTGGTAAATCAATTTTATTCGCAACAATTAAATGCGGTTTTTTTGTCAAATCTTTATTATAACTTTCTAATTCACTCATAATTAATTGATAATTTAAAAAATGATCTTGAGTCTTATCACTAATATCAATCATATGTACTAAAACTTGACAACGTTCAATATGACGCAAAAATTGTAAACCTAGTCCTTTTCCTAAACTAGCTCCCGCTATTAATCCAGGCAAATCCGCCATAACAAAATTATTATTTTTATCAACTTTAACAACACCTAAATGCGGATTAAGAGTTGCAAAAGGATAATCAGCAACTGTTGGAGTTGAAGCAGAAATAGCTCCTAATAATGTTGATTTACCGGCGTTAGGCAACCCAACTAATCCGGCATTAGCCAATAATTTCAACTCACAAATTATTTGAAAATGTTGTCCAGGCATTCCTTTTTCACATATTTTAGGTACTCGATTTATTGCCGAAGCAAAACGAGCATTTCCTAGTCCACCAAGACCACCGGCAGCAATTATTATTTCTTGTTTATCTTTAATAATATCACCAAGAATATTTTGAGTTTTGTTATCTCTAATAATAGTACCCAATGGAACTTTTACATAAGTATTGGTTCCTTTACGTCCATGCATATTTTTGGGTGCACCATTTTTACCATCTTCAGCAGTTATCTCTTTATTTTTACGTAAGTCTAATAGAGTATTCATACCCGAATCACCAATAAAGATAATATTACCGCCTCTTCCTCCATCTCCACCAGATGGACCACCTTTGGCTACATAAAGTTCACGACGAAAAGCAACAACACCATCACCACCTTTGCCAGCAGTAACTTTTAATTTTGTTACATCTATAAAACGCATTTCTTACTCCTTTTTTATATTAATAAAAACTCTTATTATATAGTGTTAACATTTTTGTGTAAAATACTATTTTATTTTTCATATAATTTTAGTATACAGATATTATTGTTAAAAAAATAATAATTTACTATATCTAGTTAATATTTTTTGTAAACCATTTTTGCTTTATGAAAATTAAAAAAATGTTTTTTTTTAATGTTAAATATCATTTAAGTTATTTTCATATATGAAAAATTATATATTAAAATAAAACTTATAAGTGTTTTTATTAATTTGATTAAAATCAAATAAATAGTTTTTTTTATTTAGTTTTATCTTTGAAAAAATATATTGTATATTGTTTTTTTTCACATATAAACTTTATTTGATATTTATTTAAAGTAATTTAAAAAAATAAAATTTATTACTGACCTATTAGTAAACTACTTTTATATTTAAATGGAAATTATCCCCGCATGTACTAGTGTGGAGGAAAAAATGAATTGAAATGAATTCAATAGCATATTTCAAAATGAAAATGATTGTTTGAAATATATAGCGAAGTTGAAAGTAATGAAATGTATCAGGTGTTTTTCTTCTAGTTTGAATGTTTCTGATTTAAAAAGAATAAGATGTTTGAAATGTCATCAAACATTTAGTATTCTTCATGACACCATTTTTCACAAGTCACAAACATCTTTGACATCTTGGTTTTATCTCATTTTTAGATGAATAAACACAAAGCATGGTATACCATCAACAGATGTTGCAAGGGAATTGGGTGTGACATATAAAACAGCTTGAAAAATGGTGTCATGAAATCAGAACTAGAATTTGGAATCAAGATGCAGGGTTCATTGATGATGGCACAGCACAGATGAATGAAATGTATCTTTCACATGTAGGTTTTAAAAAACAAGGATCTTCCTTGTTGAATAAAACCTTGATTGTTGGAGTTTATGAGAAAACCAGCAACAAACTAATTGTGAAAGTATTGAAAAAAGCAGATGAGAAAAACCTTTTATGATTTGCATTGAAACACATTTCTACTGGGTGTTGTCTATTTACGGATTCTTGGAAGGGATATGGAAGTTTCAAAAACTTTTATCACAAACATGAAATCGTAAATCATGAAGTTGGGTATGTGTCATCAACAGGTGTAAACACAAACCAGATTGAATCTGCATGAAAACACATCCGACGAACTTTCCGAACACACATAAAAGTTTTAAAACACAATATTCATTTATATGCAAAAGAAGATGCATATAAATTCAATAAGATACCTAGTTTTGAAACTATAATTTTGTGTTTGATTTAGATACATGTAGGGATAATTTCCTAGATAGGCTTTTATCTCCATTTATGTGATAAAATTTAAAAATAGTACATAAAGGGATAAAAGCCATAATTTATCAAGACGAAAAATTAAAAAAATTATGAATAAACATAATTTAATATCAAAATACACTAAATTATCATAATAAAGTCAATGATAGTCAAATTACTAATCTTGTTAATAAAGACTTTAATAATAGGCTTAAAAATGAAGTTATTGTTAGTGATTTAACTTATGTTCAAGTTAATGGTAAATTAAACTATATTTGCTTATTAATCGACCTGTACAATCGCGAAATTATTGGACATAGTGTAGGTACTAAAAAAGATGCATCATTATTATATCAAGCATTTATTTGCTCAAATCGTTGTTTAAAAAATATTGAAATATTTCATAGCGATCGCGGTAATGAATTTAATAATAAAAGTTTATCAATAGTTTTATTAGCATTCAATATTACCCACTCTTTAAGCAAAAAAGGTTGTCCTTATGATAACGCTGTTGCTGAAGCAACTTTCAAAACTTTCAAAACAGAGTTTATTAATGATAAAAATTTTACATCATTAATCCAATTAAAATTATAATTATTTGCTTATATCAATTGATACAACAACATAAGAATCCACAGTACTCTAAACTACTTAACCCCCATAAAACACCAAGCACAAATGTCTACCAAAAAACAGTCCTAAAAAAAGTTGCCATTCCATTTGTGTTTGATTTAGATACATGTGGGGATAATTTTCTAGATAGGCTTTTATCTCCATTTATGTGATAAAATTTAAAAATAGTACATAAAGGGATAAAAGCCAAAAATATTTTAATAAATCTCAATTATTAAATATAAATATTTATATTTAAAAAGGGGTACTTTAAAAATGATAAATGATAAAGATAAAAATATAGTAAAAAAATCTGATGTTGATAGTTGATGAGTTATTACCACTAATAATAAATGTGATAAAAAAATTGAAAAATTAAATAAAAAATTACAAGAAACATGTAATAAATTAGACGAAATAAGCAATCTTTATACAAAATCAGTAAAAGAAAACAAAAATTTCGAATATAAAGTTAAAGAACTAAAAGAAGAATTAAAAAAATTCAAGATAAAAATACAAAATTAGAAACAAACTTAAAAGAGAAGCAACAGAAAGTATTGAAGATTTACAAGAAATAATCCAAGATTATATGGATAATAAAGAAAAATTCGAAGAAGAATTAAAAGAAACTCAAGATAATAATGCAAAACTAGAAATAAAATTAAAAGAAATAGAAAATGATAAAGAAAAACTAGAAACAGAACTTAAAGATTATAAGGATAAAAATGAAAATTTAGAAAAAGAATTAAGAAAATCTAGATATACTATAGCAAAACAAGCAGCAGAATTAAGAGAATCTAAAGGTATTAAAGAAAAATTAGAAAAACAATTAAAAGAAACAGAAAAAAATATTAGATATTTACAAAAAATAATACAAGAAAATAAAACACAATTAGAAAAAGAATTAAAAGATTATATAAATAATGGAAATTATCTCCATTTATGTGATAAAATTTAAAAATAGTATATAAAGGGATAAAAGCCCTTTTTTTAATTGTTTTAATAAAATTAAGGCTTTGTTTGCTGAAATACTACCAGTAATTATTAAAGTAAGATGTTTCATTATTTTCTCCTATCATATCATTAAACATAAAATAAACAAACAAAACCCATCTTCAAAATATGATAGCATTGAAAATAGGTTTTTATTATTAAAAATTTATTTTTACTTTTTATCAAGTATAACTGAAACTCGTGTTTTATTTTTTTTAAAAATAGTATACTTAACAATTCCTGATTTTAAAGCAAATAAGGTATCATCACCACCACGTCCTACATTTTCACCAGGGTGAATTTTAGTTCCACGTTGACGATAAATAATTGTTCCCTCTTTTAAACTTTGTCCATCACCAATTTTAGCACCTAAACGTTTAGAATGTGAATCACGACCATTACGAGTTGAACCCACTCCTTTTTTTGAAGCAAATAATTGTAAATTTAATTTATAAAACATAATTACACCTCTTTTATGTTAATATATTTTGGATATTGTTCTTTAATAGTTTTTAATTGTCAAAGCATTGTTTTTAAAATGATTTGACTATTATTAGTGAAACTAGCAACTTTAAGTTTAACTAATCCAGCAGTATTATTAATTACTTGAACTTGATTATTATCAAGTTCATGAAGTGCATTTAATGTACCAATAACAATGGCTGAAATGCCTGCACAAACAATATCATTTCCAATTTTTGAAAAATTAGCATGACCAGTAATTATAACTTCTACAATGTTACTATTTTGGTAATTATAAGTAACTTTAACCATAATTTAATATTACCTTAAATTATTTGTTATTATTTTCATCATCTTCTTTAACAACTTTAACAGTCATATTTTTATGATCAAAAATAGTTTTTAAATTACCTTCACTAACAACATTTTTAGTGTTATCTGGCTCTGTAATATTATCCTTAACAACTGATTTAGTTTTAACAACTTTTTCTTTTGTAAGTTCTTTTTTTACTTTACTAAATACTGATTTTGGCTCTTTAATAATAGGAGTTAATACTTCAGAAATTACTTCTTTTTTTACTTCATCTTTAATTACTGATTTTGATTGTTCAGTTTTCTTATCAACAAGACTTTTACCACCAAGTAAGATATCAGTAATTAATACCTTTGTATATGGCTGACGGTGTCCATACATTGTTTTTGAATTTTTCTTAGGTTTATATTTAAACACTCGAATCTTTTTTGATTTATCTTGTTTAATAATCTCACCATGAACTTCAGCACCTTTTAGGAAAGGGTTACCGAATTGTTGATCAATCATCAATATTTTGTCAAAAATAATCTTATCTTTAACTTTGCCAACAAGTTTTTCAACAAAAATCTCTTGATCATAGGAAACGTTAATTTGTTTTCCTCCTGTTTGAATAACCACAAACATTTTTCTTATTACCTCCAGTTTAGACTCGCCTTATAGGTGGAATAAATCACTTGTTAACCTAAAGTAGAGCGGTTGAAACTGCATAAACAGTCTTAAATATTATAAAGTATTTTTTATTAAAAGCAATACAAAATTAGTAATTATACAAATAATTTAAATATAAAATAATGATAAAAAATCAGAAAAAAATTATATCTTTAATATTTAAATAATTAATGTAACTATAATTATATCTACACTAGATTATGTAATTAATATTCTTTTTATAATTATTATTGAAATTATGATATTATTTTTCTAAACTTAATATAAGTTTTTAACTCATTACTTATTCAAAAGTAAATGAGTTTTTTTATTTTTAGAAAAGAAGATTAAAAGAGATGGCTAAAGATAAAAATATCATTAATGAAACAATTGATTATTTACCGTTGTTTGGTGCTGGATTAGGAGCAATTGACGGTCTTTCATGAACAAATCCAGTGCCTGTTACCAACATTGCGATTGGTGCTGCAGCTGGAGGAATAGCAGGTTATCAAATTAAAAAAGCTGTAAAAAATAAAGATAAAAATAAAACTAAAGTTGGAACATCATTAATTTGTGGTGGTGGAGCTGGTGTATTAAATGCAGTATTAAATCCAGAAGCATCATTAATGAATACATTAGAAGCAACTGCTGGTGGTATTGTAATTGCTAAAAGTGGTAAATATATTGTTGATAAAGACAGTAGTTATGTAAAATCTAGACCAGAATATCAAATATTGAAACAAGTATATAAAATCAATAAAAAAGTAAATAAGATTCAAGATTTTTCTTCAATAAAAAAAGAAGCAAATTCACTAAATTCACAAAAAAATCTTCAACAAATCAATATAAATTAAAACTAATGTAAACTGATCAATAGTAAATTAAAACATTAAAAAATTATTTAGGAATTAAAATATAATTGATATTCAATTTAACTCATTCCTTTTTAAGTATTGAAATTCAAACAGAAAAACAATATAATAACGCTTTGGAGTGGTGAAAGATGAAAAGAAAATTAAGTTACAAAAAAATGCTAGCAACAGTTGGTGTATTAACTATTGTATTACCAATGTCTTTAAGTATTGCATCATATGCAATAAAAGAAAAACAAAAAAATAATGATCAAAAAATAGTAAATGCAATTAATCAAACTAATTATTCACTTGATAATATTATAATTAATAGTACTATAGATGAATTAAAAACAAACATTAGTTCAGACTTTATTAAAAATTCATTAGATAAAATTAATCAAAAAAATTTTAATAATAATTTATTTTCATTAAATAAAATTATAAATGAAAAAAATTAAGAAATTAATAACAATGACTTTAAAAAAATAGGACTTATTAATGCAAAAATTAATTATAATTATGGAAAAATTAAAAATCAATTTGTTGATTTAAAAATCAGTGTAAAATATTAAGATAAACAAATTGTTGATGATATTATTGAAAATACATATACAGTTAATATAACAATGAAAGATAGTTTAGAATCTATCAATAAAAAAATTAATAAATCTGAATTTATTAAAAATGAAATAAAAAATAATTATATTAAAAATGCTTTTAAATTCGAAGATTTTAAATTTAATAAAATTACTAATAATGAAGAAGATTTAAAACAAAAAGATTTAGATAAATGAGGTATAATTAACGCTAAAATCATTTTTAATTATGGAGAAATTAAAAATAAAGAAACTTTATTAATAATTAATATTAATGCTTCTTCTGAAAAAATTGTTGATGCTATTAATGAAACAAAATATACAACAAAAGTTAATTTTCAAAGTTCAGTAATGGAATTAAATGATTCAATTAATGCTGAATTTATTAAAAATTCATTAATTTCTGAAATTAAAAATTCTTTTAAAAATAATTTATTTTCATTAAACAAAATTACTAAAAATAAAGAAATTGATTTAAAAGATGAAGACTTCACAGTTATTGGTTCTATTAATGCAAAAGGAAATTATCCCCACATGTACTAGTGTGGAGGAAAAAATGAATTGAAATGAATTCAATAGCATATTTCAAAATGAAAACGATTGTTTGAAATATATAGCGAAGTTGAAAGTAATAAAATGTATCAGGTGTGTTTCTTCTAGTTTGAATGTTTCTGATTTGAGAAGAATAAGATGTTTGAAATGTCATCAAACATTTAGTATTCTTCATGACACCATTTTTCACAAGTCACAAACACCTTTGACATCTTGGTTTTATTTCATCTTTAGATGAATAAACACAAAGCATGGTATAACATCAACAGATGTTGCAAGGGAATTGGGTGTGACATATAAAACAGCTTGAAGAATGGTTCATGAAATCAGAACTAGAATTTGGAATCAAGATGCAGGGTTCATTGATGATGGCACAGCACAGATGGATGAAATGTATCTTTCACATGTAGGTTTTATTCAACAAGGAAAATCCTTGTTGAATAAAACCTTGATTGTTGGAGTTTATGAGAAAACCAGCAACAAACTAATTGTGAAAGTATTGAAAAAAGCAGATGAGAAAAACCTTTTATGATTTGCATTGAAACACATTTCTACTGGGTGTTGTCTATTTACGGATTCTTGGAAGGGATATGGAAGTTTCAAAAACTTCTATCACAAACATGAAATCGTAAATCATGAAGTTGGGTATGTGTCATCAACAGGTGTAAACACAAACCAGATTGAATCTGCATGAAAACACATCCGACGAACTTTCCGAACACACATAAAAGTTTTAAAACACAATATTCATTTATATGCAAAAGAAGATGCATATAAATTCAATAAGATACCTAGTTTTGAAACTATAATTTTGTGTTTGATTTAGATACATGTAGGGATAATTTCCTAGATAGGCTTTTATCTCCATTTATGTGATAAAATTTAAAAATAGTACATAAAGGGATAAAAGCCATGCAAAAATTAATTATAATTATGATTCATTTAAAAATTAACTACTAATTTAACAATTATCATAGGTGAAAGTCAAATTTTTAATAAATATGAATTAAATGATGGAAAAATAAATAAATTTCTTCAAATCTCAGATAGTATAATATTTACTGCAACAGAAAACGGAAATATTTGAGAAATTGATTTTACTAATAATACAAAAATCAATAAATATCAATTAAATGAAGAACGTATAAATAGTTTAATTAAAGCATCAAATTGTAAAGTATATGTTGGTATTATAACAAATACAATTTGAGAAATTGATTTAGAAACTGAAACTGCAGATAAGAAATTCACTGGATTTGGTGATAAGCGTGATTCTAAAACTTTAATTGAAGGTTCAAAAAATAAGTTATATGTTGGTACTGGTGATGGTAATGTTTATGAATTAGATATTAATACTGGTAATACTAAAAAATATCGTTTTGACGATTGAAGTGATGTAAATGCCCTAGTTAAAGTTACAGAAAATAAAATATACGCTGGCACTAGTGAAGGAAAATTATGAGAAATTGATTTAGAAACTAAAACCCATAAATTAAAATATGATTTTAAAAATAAAAGTAATATTATTTTTGATATTAAAGCACTATCTGATACCGAATTAATATTAGCAACAGAAGACAAAATTTATCAGTATGATTTAATCAAAAATGAAATAAAAGAAAAAATTAATTTGAAAGATGGTAAAATTATTTCTTTATCAATAGAAGATTTAAATAACAAAATATATGCTACCACTGATAATAATAATTTTTATGAACTTGATTCAAGTTTTAGTCAAGTAAAAAACAAATATGAATTAAATGCTTCAGTATATTAATCATTAATAGTTGACAAAAAACTATTTGCTGGAACGATTACAAATGTATGAGAATTAGATATTAAATAATTTTTATATAGTAAATAAAAAACACATACTTAAAAAGGTGCGTAACATATATTACGCACCTTCTTTTCCTTTTATTTTTTTAGATTTATATCACTTATTATATCTTAATATATGATTTTTTTTGTTTTTTTCTTAATACTAATAATAAAATAATACTCGTTAAAAAAATACCAATAACAGCACCAGCGATTGAAATAATAAAACGTATTAAAATTTGTTGAGGAGTTAAAAAGTATCCTGACAAATAAAATAATGATAAAACAAAAGCAAATGAAATACTATATGTAAATTGATCTAATTGATGTAATTTTAACTTATATGTAATAAAGGTTATAATAAAAGTAAATATAATTAAACTTAGACTAGAAAGTACCATTATTCAAAAAGGCAATTTAAAAGTAAAAGTAAAATCAGTACTAGTAGTAAAAAAAAGAATAATTCCCGGAATTAATACTTGTATTATTAAATAACCAACACTTAGAAAAAACTTAGTTCTTGGAAATGTATTTTCAATATTATTTTCAAAATTAACTTCTTGGTTTTTACTTTCCATACTTATCCTCTTCTATAATATAATTCTTTACAATTTTAACATGCTTTTATCAATAATTAAATAAGATTTATATTTATTAAATAACACTTATTTTAATACAAAAATTTAAAATAAAAATAGTTTTCCACAATTTAATGAAATTAAAAATTACCTATCCTATAAATTAATTGATTTTTTTGATTTAATTTTTGTTTTATTTTGTAAATCTGTATTAGAATTTATTGCGTATTTTTGTGCTTCTTCTAAATCTTGTTTTTGTAATTTTTTTCTTTTCATCAAATTTTTTTGCTGCTGCTTTTCCTTTTATAATAGTTACATGACTACCTTTAGCAACTGCATAAGTAGCACCACCATTTAAAACAGCAGTTCCTGCAACAATAATGCCAGCAGGTGGAGATAGAAAAAAAGATGTAACCAAAAAAGCACCAGCACCAATAATAGTACCTCTAACAGCACCTTCAGGAATACCTTCATAACCCCCCTTAACAAGTCCTTTAGTAGACGCAGAAATAATTTTTATTTTTTTTGCTGCTGTTGAATGTTTTGTTTTAAATTTTTTTCAGTATTTGTATTTTTTCTTAGTCATTTCTGGATGATAATTACTATCAACTAATATAAAATTAGTTTCATCTTTTTGTCTTTCATCTAAATCTGCAATTGCCTTTTCTACTTCTAATCAAGTCATTATTAACTTCTCTTTTTTTAAAAAAATTAAAAAAACTCATTTACTTTTGAATAAGTAATGAGTTTAAAACTTATATTAATTTTTAAAAAAATAATATCATATTTTCTATATTTAGTATAGAAAATTTAATTATTTTTATCAATATTACATAAATTTTTATACTATCTATATGATTAAAATTTAATAAACTATATCTATAATGACTAGGCTTACTTTAATTAACCGCTTACTTTTTAATTTTTATTCTTCTTAATATTGATATAACTACTGGAACAGCAATAATAACTAATAAAAAAGTACTACCAATAATTATAATATTTCAATTATTAATTAAAGTTGTTGTTTTTGGTTTTATTTCTGGTAAAGCAAAAGGGTTATTTTTATTTTTTTCATCATGTTTAACATTAGCATATAAATGAGTAATTAAATCGTGTTCATAAAACAATAATCAATAACGTAATTGACCTGGATTTAGTACATTAATTGCACAATCTATATTAGTAGTTTCTTGTAAATACTGATTAAAATTAATACCATATTGACTATTAGCAAAATTAGTAAAACCAGAAAACTTAGTTGATAAAGAATTAATATTATAAATATTTAAATATTGTCTTGAAGAATTATCAACTTTATCATTTACTATTCTTTGTAATAAATAAATAGTATGATCTTCAGATTGATATGTTTTTAATGGTTGATTTGAAATAGGTGTTACCTTTTCTTCTTGCGGAACAAGATTATCATCAACACGCTGATATGTTCATTTATCTTCACTAACATTAGCAGTAATAACAGCTTCTGATTTAATTTGATTAAAAGCAATCATTTGTAAATTACTATTTTTTTCATCATTAATAAAATATTGATGAATTAATGAAGATTTATCTTCTTTTTCATTAATAAATTGAATGTCTGGCATAGAACTATTAATAGTAAGTGTTTCTTGTCTTAAAACAGTACTACCACCACTATCATTTCATTTAACATTATATATAGTGGGCTTATTTTTACTATAATCTTGGTTTAAAATAGCATAGTCAAAAGTTTTATTACTATTAGTTTTAACAATTTTTTTATTGCTATGTTTTCATTATTAATAGAAATTTCTAATCCTGATTTTTTAAAAGGAGGATGCACATAAAACAAACATTTCATTACTAAAACTATCCTTAGTATTTGCAAATGGTCCAATTGGAAATATTTTAGCACGCGTTTCAAAATTAGAATTTTGAAAATTAATAGTTGGTTGTAAATTATATGGAACTTCCATTAAATTATTAATGTCACTTGCTTCATATATTTTTGCAAAAAGTCCTGCATCAATATTTTCTTTAATTGTTTGATGATATTGTAAAATTAAATTATTACTTTTTTCATTAAAAGTATGACCAAAAGCACCTGCAGTAAGAAAAACTTCTGCATTTTTAAAATAACTACTATTATCATTAATAATATTTTTTAATTGACTATAACTTTGATCATTAATAATATCATTTGTTTCAATATTACTATGTGTTCAATCATTATTAATAATTTGATCATAACTATCAAAATTAACATTTAATGGTGTATTTTTAACATTATTATATAAATATTGTGAATCATTATTTCAAGATTTAATACTATTAACTAAGTTACGATTTGATGACTTAACAATAATATGAAAGCCGCTAACTTTACTATTACTAGTTTGATGATTTTTATTATTAAAACTAATACTTAATACTGAGGTTACTAATAAACTGCTAGCACTAAGTAATAAAATTAATTTTTGTTTAAATTGTTTCATAATATTTCCTTATAAATTTAATATTTAAAAGTTATTAAATTACTATTATTTATTTTTATCTAGCAATTATGTAATTAGTATATCAATTCTTTTAAAAATATGATATATATTATTTACACGAGAAATATATATTTAAGATCTAAAATACCTACAAGATCTATCACAAATATTAATATTATATTAAGTTTCTTTAATTGAAAATACTTATCCCTAAGTCAATTAAATATAAAATTAGCAGTTACTACTTGAAACTGCTAATTTTATTTGTTAGTATATTAATATGATTAGCAATCAAGTAATTATAGTGCTAAAAAGAGGAGTGACATTATGAAATTAAATGAAATCCCTAACTATAGTAATGATCCTAAAATTCTTGATAAATTTGCTCGTAATCTAATTGTACAAGCTAAAACAGGAAAAATTGATCCTATTATTGGACGTGATGAAGATATTCGTAAAGTAGAAGAAATACTCTCACGAAAAACTAAAAACAACCCCGTCTTAATCGGTTTACCTGGTATTGGTAAAACTGCTATTATTGAAGGTTTAGCCCAACGTATTGTTCGTGGTGATGTTCCTAGTAACTTAAAAGATAAAATTATTTATGAACTAGATATGGGAGCACTAATTGCTGGCGCTAAATTCCAAGGTGAGTTTGAAGAACGATTAAAAGCGGTTATTAACCAAATTAAAAATTCTAATGGAAAAATTATTTTATTTATTGATGAACTACATTTAATTGTTGGTGCTGGTAGAACACAAGGTTCAATGGATGCTTCTAATTTACTAAAACCAATGTTAGCGCGTGGTGAGCTACGTTGTATTGGTGCCACAACACTTGACGAATATCGTCAATACATTGAAAAAGATGCAGCCCTTGAACGAAGATTTCGTAAGATGATTATTAAAGAACCAACAACAGAAGATACAACTGCTATCTTACGTGGTTTAAAAGAACGTTTTGAAGCTTATCATGGTGTAAAAATTCATGATAGTGCATTACGAGAAGCTGTTTATCTATCTAATAAATATATTAATGATCGTTACTTACCTGATAAAGCAATTGACTTAATTGATGAAGCTTGTGCTAGTATTAAAACTGAAATTGCTTCGGTTCCTAGTGATTTAGATGATATAAGAAGAAAAGTCTTACAATTAAAAATTGAACAAGCGGCCTTAAGCAAAGAAAAAGATGAAAACTCGCAAACAAGACTAATTGAAGTCGATAAACAATTAAAAACTAAAAAAAATACTTTACAACAATTAGAAGATAAATGAATCAAAGAAAAGTCAGCATTAGACCATATTACTAGTTTAAAAAATAAATTAGAAAATGCTAAATCAGAACTAGAATTGTATCAATTATCAGGTAATTTTACAAAAGCTGGTGAACTACAATATAGTATTATTCCCAACTTAGAAAAAGAACTTAAAGATAGTGAAAATATAAAAAAAGATAATCCTTTACTACGCGAAGATGTTACTAGTGAAGATATTGGAAAAGTTGTTGCAAAATGAACCGGCATTCCTGTTACTCGTTTATTAGCAACCCAAAAAGAAAAATTATTAAAATTACCCTTAACTTTAAATACGAGAATTAAAGGTCAAAGTAATGCCCTACAGTTGGTAAGTGATGCTTTAATTAGAGCTCGTGCTGGTATTAAAGATCCCAATCGCCCAATTGGTTCATTTATTTTCTTGGGTCCAACCGGTGTTGGAAAAACTGAAGTTGCCAGAACCTTAGCTGATATTTTATTTGATAGCGAAAAAAATATGGTTCGTATTGATATGTCAGAATTTATGGAAAAACACGCAGTTAGCAAATTACTAGGTTCACCTCCTGGCTATGTTGGTTATGAAAATGGTGGACAATTAACCGAGAAAGTAAGAAGAAATCCTTACAGTATCATTCTTTTTGATGAAATCGAAAAAGCCCATCCTGAAGTATTAAATATTTTATTACAAATTCTTGATGAAGGTAGAATTACAGACAGTCACGGTCTCTTAATTGACTTTAAAAACACAATAATTATTATGACTTCAAATCTTGGTTCACAAGAACTATTAAGTGGTAAAGATAACAGTAAAGAACAAGCATTAAATATCTTAAAAAAATCATTTCGACCAGAATTTATTAATCGAATTGATGAAATTGTTATCTTCAATCCATTAAGTAAAAAAGTAATAACAGAAATTATTATTAAAGAATTAGATACTTTATTATTACGATTAAGACAAGAAAAAAATTTACAATTATCTTATGAATCAGAAGTAGTTAATAAAATACTAAAAGATGCTTATGATGAAGAATATGGCGCACGACCGATTAAACGATATATTCAGCACCATATTGAAACTATTATCGCACAAGCTATTATTAAAGAAGAACTAATACCCCACAAACGAATGGTAATTACTATCAATAAAGACAATATGTTTATTCTCAGTAAAAAAATAAAATTAAATTAAGTCTTGATATTATTACACTCTCAGTTATAATTATATAAGTATTGGCATTCAAGGTTAATGAATGCTAAAAAAGGTGGTGAACAATGTTAAGTAACAGACAATCACAGATTTTAAAAATCATTGTTGAAAAATATATTAAAACAGGATTACCAATTGGTAGCAAAACTATTTTAGAAAATAATAACAATATTAATTTTTCTAGTGCTACTATTCGTAATGAATGTGTTGAATTAGAAACATTAGGATTATTAGAAAAAGCACATAGTTCTAGTGGTCGTATTCCTTCAACAAAAGGTTATCGCTATTATGTTGATAATTTAATGAATATGGGTGAACACCAAGAACTAGAAATCTTGAAGAAAAAAATAGCAGAAGTATTTAATAACCGTAACTTAGTAATTACCGAAGTATTAAATAAAACTAGTAGTATTTTAAGTGAAATGACTAATTTGATTAGTATTGTTACTGGTCCTAATCTTAATGAAGATACTTTAAAGAAAATTGAATTAATACCGATTAGTAATGATAATGCTTTAACAATTTGTATTACTAGTAATGGTCATGTTCAAAACAAAACGTTTAATATTCAAGAAACATCATTAACCGATTTATCAATTGCTATTGATATTTTTAACACTAGATTAATCGGTACTAAAATTAGTGAAATTAGTGAGAAAGTAAATTTATTAAAACCAATTCTTGAACAACAAGTACAAAAATCAGAATATATTATTCAAGGATTTGTTAACACTTTAATTAATTTCTCACGACCACTATCAACAACACACGGTGTTCAATATATGTTAGAAAATCCTGAATTTAATGATATTAATAAGGTTAAAACAATTATTAAATTCATTGAATCACAATCACCATGAATGTATTTTGATGAATTAAATAATAATCAACTACAAATTAAAATTGGTGAAGAACTGGGCAATGAAAATAACCATATGGCAATGATTACTACTACTTTTAAAGTTCATGATGGTGAACAAGGACAAATTGCAATTGTTGGACCTAAACGTTTAGAATATGAAAAACTAACTGAAATTCTAAATTGGATTAATCAAACATTGATTAAAAACTTTAAATAGAAATGAGATGATAAAATGACAAAAACTAAAAAAGATAACATTGATAACGTATCAGCAACAGAAACTAAAGATACAACTATTTCAACTCCTGTTACTGAAACACCAGTAAGTGTTGAAGAAGAAAAAATATCATTAAATAAAGAAATCGAATTAGAAACAAAAATTAAAGAATTAACAACAGAACTTAATAAAATTAATTCACAGCAAAAGCAATTAATGCTAGCTACTAGATTAAATACCATTAAAGAATTAGAAATTCAAAATCAAGAACACATTAAATATGCTAATCAAAAAATTATTAAAGATTTAGTTCATACTTTATTAAATTTCCAACGAGCACTAAACTTTAAAACTGATAATGCAGCTGTTCAAAATTTCCTAGTTGGTTTTAAATTTATCTATGAAGAATTAATTAAAGCACTTGGTAAAGAGGGTTTAAAAGAAATTACTGCTAAAGTTGGAGATCAATTTAATTCTCACCAACATGAGGCAGTAGAAATTATTAATGATAATACAAACAATGTTTATCAAAATGTAAAAAATAATACTATTGTTGAAGTTATAGTTAATGGTTATGAATTGCATAATCGTGTCATTAGCACCACTAAAGTTAAAGTTTTTCAAACTAAAGAAGAAAAAACAGAAACAAAAAAAAATTAAGGAGTGAAAATATTATGTCTACAAATAAAACAACAAATAAAGAAATCATTTTAGGAATCGATCTAGGAACAACTAATTCATGTGTTGCCGTAATGGAAGGTGATAAGCCAAAAGTTATTGAAAATGCCGAAGGTGGAAGAACAACACCATCAGTTGTTGCTTACAAAGATGGTCAAATTATAGTTGGTGAAGTTGCTAAACGTCAAGCTATTACTGATCCAGATAATACTGTTAGTTCAATTAAAAGAATTATGGGAACTAAAGAAACAGTTAAAGCCGCTACTAAAACACGTAAACCAGAACAAGTGTCTGCAGAAATTTTACGCACTATTAAAACCTTTGCTGAATCAAAACTAGGCAAAAAAATATCAAAAGCAGTTATTACTGTTCCTGCTTACTTTAACAATGAACAACGTGAAGCTACTAAAAATGCAGGAATTATTGCGGGATTAAAAGTAGAAAGAATTATTAACGAACCAACTGCTGCTGCCATTGCTTATGGTTTAGATAAACAAGATAAAGATCACAAAATTTTAGTATTTGACTTAGGTGGTGGAACATTTGACGTTTCAGTTCTAGAATTAGCGGGTGGAACATTTGAAGTATTATCAACTAGTGGTGATAACAAACTTGGTGGTGATGACTTTGATGACTTAATTGTTCAACATTTAGTTAGTGAATTCAAAAAAAGTAATGGTGTTGACTTATCAAAAGATAAAATGGCAATGCAACGTTTAAAAGATGCTGCTGAAAAAGCGAAAAAAGACTTATCAGGAGTAGTACAAGCTGATATTTCATTACCGTTTATTTCAATGAATGCCTCAGGTCCATTACATTTAAATGAAAAATTAACACGTGCCAAATTTAATGAACTAACAAAATCACTAGTTGAAAGAACTATTGCTCCTGTTCGTGATGCCTTAAAAGAAGCTAAATTAAGCAAAAATGAAATTGATGAAGTTATTTTAGTTGGTGGTTCAACAAGAATCCCAGCTGTGCAAGAAGTTATTAAAAACGAAATTGGTAAAGAACCGCATCGTGGTGTTAACCCTGATGAAGTAGTAGCTTTAGGTGCTGCTATTCAAGGAGGAGTATTATCGGGTGATGTTACTGACGTTTTACTATTAGATGTAACTCCTTTATCATTAGGTATTGAAACTTTAGGAGGAGTAATGACACCATTAATTTCTCGTAATACTACTGTTCCTACTAAAAAGTCACAAGTATTTTCAACTGCTGAAGACAATCAACCCGCTGTTGATATTAGTGTTTTACAAGGAGAACGTCCACTAGCTAAAGATAATCATTCACTAGGTCGTTTCCAATTAAGTGGTATCGAACCAGCACCAAGAGGTGTTCCACAAATTGAAGTTACTTTTGATATCGATGTTAATGGTATTGTATCTGTTAGTGCTAAAGATCTAAAAACTAATAAAGAACAAAAAATTACTATCAGCAATAGTGGTACTTTAAGTAAAGACGAAATTGAAAAAATGGTACAAGATGCTGAAAAGAATCGTGAAAACGATGAAAAACATAAAGAAGAAATTGAATTATCTAATCAAGCACAAGCCTATATTTATGATATTGATAAAATGACTGCTGAAGTTACTAAATCAGCAAAAGAAGGTGAAGCAGAAAATCCACAAATTGCTGAAATGAAAAAACTACGTGATGACTTACAAAAATCACTAGATGAAAAAAAATATGATGATTTAAAAGAAAAACTAGAACAATTAAAACAAGCGTTTGCTGCTGCACAACAATTTATGAACCAACAAAAACAAGAACCAACAGATCATATTAAAAAAGATGATAATAAAAGTGATGATGTTATTGATGTTGACGCAACAACTAAATAAAATAATTAGAGGTAGACAAAATGGCAAGTAAAAAACGTGATTATTATGAAATTTTAGGAATTTCACGTAATGCTACTCCAGATGAAATTAAGAAAGCGTTTCGTACGCTTGCAAAAAAATATCATCCTGATTCACCAAGTGGTGGTGATGAAACTCGATTTAAAGAAATAAGCGAAGCTTATCAAGTTTTATCTGATACTAATGAGAGAGCAAAATATGATCAATTTGGTCATGATATGCCTGGAGTTGGCAGTTCTTCTGGTTTTGGTGGTTTCGGTGACTTTAGTTCAACATTTGGTGACTTATTTGGTGACTTATTTGGTGGTAATAGAAGACAACAACAACAACAACGCTATAATGGTAAAACACCAGGTGATAATATCCTAACAAAAGTTGAAATTAGTTATCGCGATGTATTCTTTGGAAAAAAAATGACCATTAGCATTAACATTGATGTTGCTTGTAAAGATTGTAAAGAAACTGGTGCTAGAACTCCTAATGATATTAGTACATGTGATAAATGTAAAGGTAAAGGAGTTCTTGAATATGTTCAACAATCACCATTAGGTATGTTTAGACATCAAGGTGTTTGCAACCAATGTCAAGGACTTGGTAAAATTATTCGTCAAAAATGTTTAAAATGCAAAGGACATCGCTATTATATTGAATATCAAAAATTAGAATTTGATATTCCTCGCAGTATTTTTGATGGTCAACAAATTAGAATTAAAGGTAAAGGTAAAATTGGTCATAATGGTGGCACTCAAGGCGATTTATTTGTTGGTATTAATATTAAGCGACACGCTTTCTTAAATCGTCAAGGTAGTGATATGTATATTAAATTACCAGTATCTTACTTAGATATTATTTTGGGAAATATTATTATGATTCCTACCTTTGAAGGAATAATTAAACATAAATTACCATTAGGACTACAATACGGTGACAAAATTACTTTAAAAAATCAAGGATTCTATTACCCTAATAGTAGTAAACGTGGTGATTTACATGTTATTCTTGATATACAAATGCCTAATAAAGTTACTAAAACAGAGCAAGAAAAATTATGAAATATTAATAACGAAACTAAATTTGATCCAAATGAAGATTTTGTTAATAGTGCAATAAAAAGAATTTAATAAATTAATATATAAAAAATAAGAACATATGTTCTTATTTTTTATATATTAATTTTTTCACTTTATTAATTGGGATTTTTTTACCAATATAACACATTACACAACTAGTTTCATTTAAATATTTGTAATAATCTTCATTAGAGTGTAACCTTTGTCATTGTTTTACTTCTCATATTGGTATGTCGGTAATATTAATTACTACAAAATTAAAATACAACGGACTTAATAATCATAATAAATGATATAAATAATTTATGGAAATTATCTCCACATGTACTAGTGTGGAGGAAAAAATGAATTGAAATGAATTTAATAGAATATTTCAAAATGAAAATGATTGTTTGAAATATATAGCGAAGTTGAAAGTAATGAAATTTATCAGGTGTGCTTCTTCTATTTTGAATGTTTCTGATTTGAGAAGAATAAGATGTTTGAAATATCATCAAACATTTAGTATTCTTCATGACACCATTTTTCACAAGTCACAAACACCTTTGACATCTTGGTTTTATTTCATCTAAAGATGAATAAACACAAAGCATCGTATACCATCAACAGATGTTGCAAGGGAATTGGGTGTGACATATAAAACAGCTTGAAGAATGGGTCATGAAATCAGAACTAGAATTTGGAATCAAGATGCAGGGTTCATTGATGATGGCACAGCACAGATGGATGAAATGTATCTTTCACATGTAGGTTTTATTCAACAAGGAAGATCCTTGTTGAATAAAACCTTGATTGTTGGAGTTTATGAGAAAACCAGCAACAAACTAATTCTGAAAGTATTGAAAAAAACAGATGAGAAAAACCTTTTATGATTTGCATCGAAACACATTTCTACTGGGTGTTGTCTGTTTACGGATTCTTGGAAGGGATATGGAAGTTTCAAAAACTTCTATCACAAAAATGAAATCGTAAATCATGAATTTGGGTATGTGTCATCAACAGGTGTAAACACAAAACAGATTGAATCTGCATGAAAACACATCCGACGAACTTTTCGAACACACATAAAAGTTTCAAAACACAATATTCATTTATATGCAAAAGAAGCTGCATATAAATTCAATAAGATAGCTAGTTTTGAAACTATAATTTTGTGTTTGATTTAGATAAATGTGGGGATAATTTCCTAGATAGGCTTTTATCTCCATTTATGTGATAAAATTTAAAAATAGTACATAAAGGGATAAAAGCCTAATTTATATCACTATTAATATTTTTAAATAATAAATAACAAATAAACAATGCTGTCATCATATATCAAAACCCAATTTCTGCTAAATAATTAGGGTGACGACAATCTTTTCATAAACCATAATTAATAAAAAATAAATCATGTTTTTTCTTTAAGGAAAATCTAAACTTTTGTCAATCTGCAATTGTCTCAATAACTAAAAATAAAGTAGCAAGCATAATAAAAATAAGTAAGTAATTATTAAATGTACTATTAAAATAAACAACATCAAGACTTAATGCAAAAACTGTAGGAATACTAATCATAAAAACTGAAATTCCTTGTAAAATTGAAAAAACACTAAATTTTCAAAAATTAATAATAATTTTATCAAAACGATATTCAACCTTATGTTTAATAATTTTTAATGGAAATTATCCCCGCATGTACTAGTGTGGAGGAAAAAATGAATTGAAATGAATTCAATAGCATATTTCAAAATGAAAATGATTGTTTGAAATATATAGCGAAGTTGAAAGTAATGAAATTTATCAGGTGTGCTTCTTCTATTTTGAATGTTTCTGATTTGAGAAGAATAAGATGTTTGAAATATCATCAAACATTTAGTATTCTTCATGACACCATTTTTCACAAGTCACAAACACCTTTGACATCTTGTTTTTATTTCATCTAAAGATGAATAAACACAAAGCATGGTATACCATCAACAGATGTTGCAAGGGAATTGGGTGTGACATATAAAAAAGTTTGAAGAATGGGTCATGAAATCAGAACTAGAATTTGTAATCAAGATGCAGGGTTCATTAATGATGGCACAGCACAGATAGATGAAATGTATCTTTCACATGTAGGTTTTATTCAACAAGGAAAATCCTTGTTGAATAAAACCTTGATTGTTGGAGTTTATGAGAAAACCAGCAACAAACTAATTGTGAAAGTATTGAAAAAAGCAGATGAGAAAAACCTTTTATGATTTGCATTGAAACACATTTCTACTGGGTGTTGTCTGTTTACGGATTATTGGAAGGGATATGGAAGTTTCAAAAACTTCTATCACAAACATGAAATCGTAAATCATGAAGTTGGGTATGTGTCATCAACAGGTTTAAACACAAACCAGATTGAATCTGCATGAAAACACATCCGACGAACTTTCCGAACACACATAAAAGCTTCAAAACACAATATTCATTTATATTCAAATGAAGCTGCATATAAATTCAATAAGATAGCTAGTTTTGAAACTATAATTTTGTGTTTGATTTAGATACATGTGGGGATAATTTCCTAGATAGGCTTTTATCTCCATTTATGTGATAAAATTTAAAAATAGTACATAAATGGATAAAAGCCTAATTTATATCACTATTAATATTTTTAAATAATAAATAACAAATAAACAATGCTGTCATCATATATCAAAACCCAATTTCTGCTAAATAATTAGGGTGACGACAATCTTTTCATAAACCATAATTAATAAAAAATAAATCATGTTTTTTCTTTAAGGAAAATCTAAACTTTTGTCAATCTGCAATTGTCTCAATAACTAAAAATAAAGTAGCAAGCATAATAAAAATAAGTAAGTAATTATTAAATGTACTATTAAAATAAACAACATCAAGACTTAATGCAAAAACTGTAGGAATACTAATCATAAAAACTGAAATTCCTTGTAAAATTGAAAAAACACTAAATTTTCAAAAATTAATAATAATTTTATCAAAACGATATTCAACCTTATGTTTAATAATTTTTAATGGAAATTATCCCCGCATGTACTAGTGTGGAGGAAAAAATGAATTGAAATGAATTCAATAGCATATTTCAAAATGAAAACGATTGTTTGAAATATATAGCGAAGTTGAAAGTAATGAAATGTATCAGGTGTGCTTCTTCTAGTTTGAATGTTTCTGATTTGAGAAGAATAAGAGGTAATGTTTAGTAATCTGTGTAACTTACAAAAATAACTATGTTTAATTAATTCTAGTAAATAAAATTAAATAACTAGAAAGAGTGAGTTACGTATGTCTAAAAAACAAAATATTAATAATAATGATCCAATATCAAAAGCAGTAGATTTATTATTAGAAAATACTGAGGATTTAACAACAGTATTTAAAGAGAGAGGTTTATATAAAGAATTAACAAAAAGATTAGTTGAAAAAATGTTGAATTCTGAAATGCAAAATTATTTAGGATATGAAAAAAATCAACATAATAATAGTGATAATGCTCGCAATGGTATAAATTCAAAAAAATTAATAACCCAACAAGGTAAAATTGAGATTAATGTAACACGAGATCGTAATAGTAATTTTGAGCCAGTAATAGTTGCAAAAAGACAAAGAAGATTTGATGGTTTTGATCAACAAGTTCTTTCATTATATGCCAAAGGCATGACTTTATCAGATATTAGAATGCAGTTACAAGAGTTATATCATGGTGCTGATATTAGTGAAAGTGTTATTATTCAAATTACTTATGATGTTATTGATGATGTTAAAGCATGACAAAATCGGCCATTAGAAAGTGTTTATCCGATTGTTTATTTCGATTGTATAGTAGTTAAAGTACGACAAGATAAACGCATTATTAACAAATCAGTTTATATAGCACTAGGAGTTGATTTAGAAGGTAAAAAAAATTTTTTAGGTTTATGAATTAGTGAAAATGAAGGTTCTAATTTTTGATTATCTAATTTCACAGAAATGAAAAATCGAGGCTTAAATGATATTCTTATTGCTTGTAGTGACAATTTAACAGGAATGTCAGAAGCAATACAATCAGTTTATCCTAAAACCGAACATCAATTATGCATAGTTCATCAAATTAGAAATAGTTTAAAATATGTTTCATACAAACATAGAAAATAACTAGTTACAGATTTAAAACCAATTTATAATGCATGTAGTGAAGAACAAGCAATGCAAGATTTAGAAACTTTTGAAAGTAAATGAAATAAACAATATCCTCAAATTGCTAAATCGTGATATAAAAATTGAGATAATTTAATGGTTTTTATTAGTTATCATGCAGAAATCAAAAGAGTGATTTATACAACAAATGCTATTGAATCTGTTAATAGTCAATTACGAAAAGTTATTAGAAATAAAAAAGTTTTTCCAAATGATATGGTAGTTTTCAAAATATTTTACTTAGCAATTGAAAATATAACAAAAAAATGAACAATGCCCATTCAAAATTGAAATACAGCAATTGCTTATTTTATGATAAAATTTGAAGATAGAATTAATCTAAACTAGTAACTTTGTAAAACAAAGATACACAGATTATTAAAAAGCCTCATATTTAACTTTATTTTTAGTAATAATTTCTATTTTCTGCCTATTATTAGTGCTGCTTGCTTTAAAATATCATTTTCCATTCTTAATTGTTTTAATTCTTTTCTTAATTTAATTAATTCATTTTCTTCAACAGAACGGTTATCTTTGGTTTTAAAACTGCCTGAATTAGTAAATTGCTTAATTCAATTATAAGTAGCTGCTCTTGTAACATTGTACTCTTTAGCAAGACAAGACACTGACTTACCACTTTGATATAAAGCTACTATTTGTTTTTTAAATTCATCTGAATATGAGTTAATATTGGCCATAATTATAATTTCTTTCTTTTAACTAATTTGTTCACTTGTTTACGTAATTAGTGTCCAATAAAGTGTAACCCATCCAATATAATTAATAATAAAGTTTCCACCAAAACTATCAGCAATTGGATAATAAAAATTATTAACAATTGTATTTAATAAACTATCTTTATTAGAAATTCATTTATCTAATAATTTGTTTTGTTCATAAAAATGTTGACCTTCCTGTAAAACGTTTGCATCTTTACCATCTTTTAACCAAATACCGTCTAAATCAAAAGGTGTTCTTGAAAAATTACCAGCAATAGTTTTTTTATTATGACAATGAATAGTAACGTTAATATTATCTAAACTATTTTTTAATTTATAAGTAGAACCGTTATCTTTAATACTGATTGTAAAATCTTTACCTAATTTATTATTAAAAATATTATCACCCACCGCTAAAGTAGTTGTTACATCATAATATGTTTCATCAATAATAAGTTCAGTATCATGAGTTTTAAAATAATTTTGAACAATAAATTTAATAGTATTACTAATATTAGTATTAATTAAATCAAAAGTAGTTTGTGTTAATTTAGTGTCAACATTTTTATTATCAATAGTATTATCAATATCAACATTTAATAATTTAGATTTATAATTTTGATGATAGTAAGCATTTTCGATAATATTTTTTAAATCTGTTTCATTACTTAAATCAACACACTTATTAATTACACTAACTTGTCCTTGATAAGTACCTGCAAAATTTAATTGATTACTATTTTTTCAAGAACTAGTTATTTTGTAATAAATATTTACTGCGTTAGTAAAATCTTGATTTTGTTTATTATCTTTAATAAAAATATTATAATATTTATCATTAATATCTTCTGAATTAATTTTTAATTGCTGACTTAATTTTTGTTTAAATTCTGTTTGAATTTTACTAACTAAATTAGCTTTTATATCAGTAATTGGAGTTGCTTCTGGTGTTTTTACTGATATTACTTGTTGTGGAATTATTAATGACAAAGTTGAAAGATCAAAAGTTTTATCATAATAACTGTAATAAATTTGAATGATATTGTTAAACTCATCAAAAATGTAATTAATTGTATACTTCCTATTATCATTAGTTAAAAACGGAACATTAGTCATATAATCATAAGCATTATCATTAGTAATCAATAAATGAACAATTTTGTCAATTAAAACATCACTTAAACTACCGTTTAGACTACTTTGAGTAATAAAATAGTGTGCTAAAATATCAGCATCTTGTTCTTTAAAAGAGCCATCTGATTCTATTACTGCCTTAGCAATATAATATAGTCCTAAACCTTCACTTAAACTATTATTATTTTCAACATTATTAGCATTTTCTTGTTGTGAAATATCAATATGAGTTTCAACATCACTTTGTTGAACATATTTTCAATTAATACCGTCACCAGCAAAATAATTAATATCATATTGGCTACCACTATAACTGTTAGTTGGATTATTAATAGTAGCAACTTTACGATGAAATATCATTTCTTGTTTAGTATTATTAACATCAACTTTATCTTTGTCTAGTATCATAGCATCTTTTTTATAAATTAATTCACCTTTATTATCAACAGTAAATAATGTTCGTGCTAATGTCTTACCATCACTTAATGGATAATCAGCATGACTAGTATCATAACTATAATACTTATTGTCTATTATTGATTGATTAGTAATTCAATCATTATTATTTAAATAACCATATTGATTATTAAATAATGATTTATTTTTATTTATTGGAATGACAGGTAGTATTTTCTTTTTACTAGCACTATTGTTTTTTTGATCTACTATCATCATACTATTAAACATTGTATTACTTGCTATTGTTAATGTTGTTACTGTACTTAGAGTTAATAAAAACTGTTTCATTTACAATACCTTCTTTTACTTTTTACCATTTTTAAAATCGTAATTAAATTTAATAATAAATAATTACTTTGAAAAAACATATTTATTTAATTCATAATATTATTAAATGTTATATTATTTAATTTAACATCAGAATATGAAGTTGAACCTAAAAAAGTAGCTGCATTATATGTCATTTTCAATAAATATTATTATCATCACGTCAAAGTTCTAAATAAATATCAATAGCAGTTCCTACACTTCCTGGGTAATTTGGATCATATGGTGGTCACGTATTAATATTGACTTAAAAAATTGAATTATAAATATCTTTTTGTTGATTAGTTTTTATATTTGTTGTTGCGACTTGAGAATTTAAAGATTTATAGTCTTCTTTACCACTTCCCGTTGAAACTTTTAAATATGAATTAGCATCAAAATTAAAAGTTGGATATTTATTAGTAAAAGTATTTCAATCGCTTGCATAGTCAGTTCATTTTACTATTGTATATGTACTAGAATAATCACTATAATTTGAACTAAATCAATTATATGAATCATTTTATTTATAATTTAAGTTATTTTCTATATTTGATTTATCAAATTCAGTATAATAAACTTCAATTAAATTAGGCTTTTATCCCTTTATGTACTATTTTTAAATTTTATCACATAAATGGAGATAAAATCCTATCTAGGAAATTATTATCTTTATCAAAAATATAATTAATTGAATAATTTTTATCATTTACATTCATTGGTGCACTATATATAAAATTAAAAATATTATTATTGTTACTAATTAAATTAATAATAATAATAATTAAATTATCATTAATTTGCTCTTTTAAACTACTTTGTGTCATAAAATATTGACCTATTTTATTAGCAATAGCATTATCAATTAAATTATTTTTTGCTGCTTTTGCAATATAATATAAACCTAATGCTTCACTTAAACTATTGCTATGTTCAACTTTATCAGCACCTGCTTGTTGAGAAATATCAATATTTTTTTCAACTCCACCAAATTGAATATATTGTCAATCAGTATTATCACTACTAAAATATGTATGAGAATATTCACTTTTACTATATGAATTATATTTATCTTTAACTGTGGTAATTTTTTTATGAGTAATCATTTCTTGTTTAGTAGCATCAACTTCGACTTTATCTTTTGGTGGTATTACAGCATCTTTTTTATAAACTAATTCACCTTTATTATCAACAGTAAATAATGTTCGTGCTGATGTCTTACAATCACTTAATAAATAATTAGCATGACTAGTATCATAACTATAATGGTTATTATCTATTTGATTAGTAATTCAATCACTACTACTTAAATAACCATATTGATTATTAAATAATGAAGTTACAGAATCACTTATTGATAATTTATTTGTTAATAGTTTATTAACAGTAGTGTTAGCAACATCAATAGTATTAATAATACTATTACTTGTTAAAGTTAATGTTGTTAATGTCATTAGTAATTGTTTCATGTTACATTCTCCTTTCGTTTTAAGTTTACTAAAAATTATTTTATAAAAAATATCTGTCTAATCTATACTAAATATAACACTTTATTAATTTTATTTAAGAAGATTAATAAAATGCTCATTTTAAAAAGTAAATTTAGTATGTAAGTATTTAATTTCATTGAAAAATACTTTTAATATAAAATTTATCAACTAATGAAGGATGTCATATATCTATACCATAACAGTCAATATGAATTATTATTCCATTAACAGCCACATTATTTAAAAATTTTGTTAAATTATCTTTAAATATAGAATTTCAAAAATTTTTAAAATTTCAATTATCACCAATTTCATGCTCCATATTACTATAATCAAATAAGTTTCCATTAGTAAAATACTTATAAATTACATTTCAATTATTTTGATTATTAATTAAATAATATAAATCTTGATAATTAATATAAATATCACCTGTATAATCAACTGAAGCAAAAGGACCAGGACTAACATGAGTTTCAAAATTACTTGTATTACTTTTTTCGTAACTATAATGATTATAATTTAAATCAATAATATTATTATGATCAAAAATATAACTAATGGCATAACTCGTATCATCATTTGAAAATGGCATATTTAACATAAAATTATAAACATATTTATTATTAATAATTAAATCAATAATTTTAGTAATTAATTCATTTTTTATTTTTCCTTTTAAATTACTTTGTGCTATAAAATATATTCCCAAATTAATAGCAAATGACTGACTAATATTATTTTCAATTACTGCTTTAGCAATATAATATAAACCTGATGTTTAACTTAAACTATTGCTATGTTCGACTTTATCAGCACCTGCTTGTTGGGAAATATCAATATGTTTATTAACACCACCAAATTGCAAATATTGTCAATCAGTATTATCACCACTAAAATCGGTAGATGAATACTGACTATTACTATAAGAATTGTAATTTGCTTTAACTGTAGTTATTTTTTTATGACTAATCATTTCTTGCATCGTATTTTCAATATTTAATTTTTGATCAGCAGGAATAATAATATCAGGATTATAAATTAAAATTCCTTCATTATTTACTAAAAAAACATCTCTTGCGTTAGCAAAAGTATAACTCTTTAAAGCTGATGTGTCATAACTATAAAACTTATGATCAGTTATTGATTGATTAGTTATTATATAACTATCATTTAAATAACCATATTGATTATTAAATAATGAAGTTACAGAATCACTTATTGATATTTATTTGCTAATAATTTATTAATAGTAGTATTAGTAGCATCAATAGTATTAATAATACTATTACTTGTTAAAGTTAATGTTGTTAATGTACTTAAAGTAATTAATAATTGTTTCATTGTATTTTCCCTTTCTATTTTTAGAATCCTAAAATAATATTTTTTATAAATTAAAATATCTTATTAATCTATAATAATAGATATAACATTTTATAAATTTTATTTCATAATGTTAATAAAAGATGATTTATTTAGTGTAGTTGAGAAAAAAGCATTTTCCGTTGCAAATTTAGAATATTCATATCATCTATAATTAATATAAATATTATGATCATCATGTCAAATTTGTGCATCAGCTTTTATTTCAACATGAGATCCAAATATTCCTTCATCATGATTAACACTTACTGACCAAAAGTTATGATTAAAATTGTAACTAGTATCAATTTTAGAAGTATCAATGCTTAATTTTGAACCACTATATTGTTCCTTACCATATTTACAATAGACAGAAAAAAATGAATTATCATCAAAAGTTAATGTTGGATATATAGTAATAAAATCTTTTCAACTAGCAATCTTACCATCTTGCGTAAAATTGCTAATAACAGTTTTAGGTCCATAATATCACATACCATAATCATTATTACCACTATAACTTTTATAATTTTTAACATTGATATTTGAAACAAGATTATCATTATTTCATTTTGTATAATAAATAGAAATTATATTATTATTACTATCACAAATATAATTGATTGAATAATTTTTATCATTTACGTTCATTGGTGAACCATATATAAAATTAAAAATATTATTATTAGTACTAATTAAATTAATAATTTTACTAGTTAAATCTTTATTAAAACTATCTTTAATACTTGTTTGACTCATAAAATATGTTCCTAAATTAACAGCTACTACTTTAGTAATTTTATTTTCACGTGCTGCTTTTGCAATATAATATAAACCTAATGTTTCGCTTAAACTACTGCTATGTTCAACTTTATCAGCACCTGTTTGTTGGGAAATATCAATATGTTTTTCAACTCCACCAAATTGAATATATTCTCAACCAGTATTATCACCACTAAAACATGTTTTAGAATATTCACTTTTACTATATTGATTATAAATATTATTAATATTATCAATTTTTTTATGACTAACCATTTCTTGTTTAGTATTATTAACATCAACTTTATTTTTTGCTGTTATTACAGCATCTTTTTTATAAACTAATTCACCTTTATTATCAACAGTAAATAATGTTTGTGCTAATGTCTTACCATCACTTAATAAATAATTAGAATGACTAGTATCATAACTATAATATTTATGATCTATTATTGATTGATTAGTTATTATATCACTATCATTTAAATAACCATATTGATTATTAAATAATGAAGTTACAGAATCACTTATTGATGATTTATTTGCTAATAATTTATTAATAGTAGTATTATTACCATCAATAGTATTAATAATACTACTAATTGTTAAAGTTAATGTTGTTAATGTACTTAAAATGATTAATAATTGTTTCATATTAGTTTTTCCTTTTTTAACTTACTAATTGGTAATTAAAATTAAAATTAAAATCAGGGAATGTTAAAGTAGCACGATTACTAATAGTTTTGCCAGCAAACCTTTCTGATAAATCAAGAGTATAAAGTGTATTATCTTTAGTTGGTTGTGTTTCCCTGTCAGTAAATACTAGTTTTACATTATTTAACTCTCAACCCGATTTTGTTGTTACTGCAACATCGGTTTCTAGAAAAATAGTTTTTGTTTTAGTAATTAAATCTCAAAAATTATTTGCCTTACCACCTTTAATATCTTTACTAATATCAACTGACATACCACTTGGTTTTGTGTCACCATCTAATAAATAATTCATAGTGAACTGTCCAGTAAATGCATCCTCAACTGGATGATAATAATTTTTATTAATTGTATTTAATAAACTATTTTTATTAGTAATTCAATTATCTAATAAATTATCTTGTTCATAAAAATGTTGACCTTCTTGTAAAATATTTGCATCTTGACCATCTTTTAATCAAATACCTTTTAATGCAAAATCTTTTGGTGAAGAATAATTACCGGTAATATTATTTTGATTATGACCATGAATAATCGCTTTAATGCTATCTAATCTTTTTGTTAATTTATGATCATTAGGACTAGCAGTTATTTTTATTTCAATATTTTTACCTAATTTATTATTAAAGATATTATCACCAACTTTTAAATTTGTTGATATTATATAATCACTATCTTCAATATTAAGATCTGAATAATTTTTTTGGAAATAATTTTGACAAATTGTTTGAACACATTTAATAATTTGATCATTAATAAATTTAAGATTATCTTCTGATAAACTAAAATCAGCATTAATATAGTTACCATTTTTATCTTTTTGATTATCTAAAGTAATTTGAAAGTTTTTATTATCTTTATCATTATTATATTGTGTTTCAATTTCATTAGTTAATTCTTTCATACTACTTAAATCAGCAATATCATTTTTAACATTTATAGTGCAATCATCTTTTTTTCCTGTAAAGTTTCAAGGATTATTATCTAAAGATGTAATTGAAAATTGAACAGGAACACTTTTAGTAAAGTTTTGTGGTTCTGAACCATTTTGAAATTCAATTTTGTAATAACTAGGTTTAATTTCTTTTTTGGTTACATTTAATGCTTTACTTAAAGTTGTTGCAAATTGATCTTGAATTGTTGGAATTAATCATTTATCTTTTATTAAATCAATAGTAGCATTTTCAGGATTAGTAATATTAATAATATTATCAGAAAAGTTAACTGGTAAACTAGCAATATTAATTGCAACTTGATTTATAATATTAATATTAATTTCGATATTAACGTTAGTATTTTCAATGCCAAAAATTGATGCTTGATCATTAGTTGTTAAATTTAAAACATAACTTTTAGACTTATTAAAGTTCTTTGGCAAAATAAAAGAATTATTAGTTATCGGTTTTTTATCCTTACCAACAGTAAATTTAACTGCTGGATTATAATTAGCATTTAAGAAAAAATTAATTGGTAATAAATTTGAATTATCATTATCAATATCACTTTCAATTTTAGGATCAGTTTTTTGTAAATTATTATCAATACTACTTAAAACATTTGTAAAATCAATATTACCATTATCAGCAGCATTTTCAATAACATTAAAATTAACAATATTTGTTGATTTACTAAAATAAGCAATAGTAGAATCTAAACTAATAGGTTCAGAGTTACGATGATTTTTTTGATAATAATCATCTCATAATTTATTATTATAATTAGGATTAAATTCAGAATTATTGAAAGCAGCAGTAGTATGTAAGAGTAATATTGTAGTAACTGTTGTAGAACCAAATGCTAATAAATACAACGAAAATAATAAGATTCTTTTCTTCTTATTTTTTTTAACATTAATTGTATATATTGAATTAGATCCTGTTTTTATTTTTTTATGTTTATCCTGATTAATCATATCTTTACTCGGACTATTACTATTTATTTTATATTTCATTTTAACAATCATTTCCTAGCATTATTTTTTAAATAATCTAAAGTGAAAAATATAAATTAACGCTTTAACTTGCTATTTTTAACTAAAATATTAAAATAGGAAAAAATATTAAAATAGTTTAAACCTTAGTTTTATTTTATTAAAACTAAGGTTTAAAGTAAACCAATTAAATTTAGTTTTTATATTTTAATATTAATAATTTTAATAATCATATAAACTTTGCTATACACCTATTAAAATTATAAGGAAAGAAATACTCTGTCCTTAAAATAATATTACACTTATTATAAAAAAAGACAATATTCTTTTTAAAAAAGATTGAATATTTTTAATTAAAAAGAACACTAATAGTAAAATAATTTTTCTTAAGGATTTTATCCTTTTATGTACTATTTTTAAATTTTATCACATAAATGGAGATAAAACCCTATCTAGGAAATTATCCCCACATGTATCTAAATCAAACACAAAATTATAGTTTCAAAACTAGGTATCTTATTGAATTTATATGCAGCTTCTTTTGCATATAAATGAATATTATGTTTTAAAACTTTTATGTGTGTTCGGAAAGTTCGTCGGATGTGTTTTCATGCAGATTCAATCTGGTTTGTGTTTACACCTGTTGATGACACATACCCAACTTCATGATTTACGATTTCATGTTTGTGATAGAAGTTTTTAAAACTTCCATATCTCTTCCAAGAATCCGTAAATAGACAACACCCAGTAGAAATGTGTTTCAATGCAAATCATAAAAGGTTTTTCTCATCTGCTTTTTTCAATACTTTCACAATTAGTTTGTTGCTGGTTTTCTCATAAACTCCAACAATCAAGGTTTTAAAAAACAAGGATCTTCCTTGTTTTTTAAAACCTACATGTGAAAGATACATTTCATCTATCTGTGCTGTGCCATCATCAATGAACCCTGCATCTTGATTCCAAATTCTAGTTCTGATTTCATGACCCATTCTTCAAACTGTTTTATATGTCACACCCAATTCCCTTGCAACATCTGTTGACGGTATACCATGCTTTGTGTTTATTCATCTAAAGATGAGATAAAACCAAGATGTCAAAGGTGTTTGTGACTTGTGAAAAATGGTGTCATGAAGAATACTAAATGTTTGATGACATTTCAAACATCTTATTCTTCTCAAATCAGAAACATTCAAACTAGAAGAAGCACACCTGATACATTTCATTACTTTCAACTTCGCTATATATTTCAAACAATCGTTTTCATTTTGAAATATGCTATTGAATTTTTAATTTATGATTAATTTTTTTTAATATTACATTCAACATGCATTGGTTGTAAATTTTCTAAACTATTATTATTTGGATCACCATCAATGTGATCAATATTTCAAGCAAATGCTGAAGTTGGTTGTTCACCTTGATAAGCACCTTTTATCATTGGCAAACAACATCACGGACAAGGAACTTGCACATTCAATGTTCAAAATTCAGATAATCCTTTAAAATATTTCTCCATTTTTTGAATAGAATAGTTTCATATTTTTTCTTTGTCTTCTTTTTCTCACTTTTTACGACGTGCCACAATGAATTAACCCCTTTCGTATTAAATTATACTATAAGTTACAATATTTTTTTATATTTTTTTAAACTTAATATTACAATTTATGGAACGGAAACCTTTTTTAGGACTGTTTTTTGGTAGACATTTGTGCTTGGTGTTTTATGGGGGTTAAGTAGTTTAGAGTGCTGTGGATTCTTATGTTGTTGTATCAATTAATATAATCAAATAATTCTAATTTTAATTGGATTAATGATGTAAAATTTTTATCATTAATAAACTCTGTTTTGAAAGTTTTGAAAGTTGCTTCAGCAACAGCGTTATCATAAGGACAACCTTTTTTTGCTTAAAGAGCGGGTAATATTGAAGGCTAATAAAAGTTTATCAATAGTTTTATTATTAAATTCATTACCGCGATCGCTATGAAATATTTGAATATTTTTTAAACAACGATTTGAGCACATAAATGCTTGATATACTAATGATGCATCTTTTTTAGTACCTACAATATGTCCAATAATTTCGCGATTGTACAGGTCGATTAATAAGCAAATATAGTTTCATTTACCATTAACTTGAACATAAGTTAAATCACTAACAATAACTTCATTTTTAAGCCTATTATTAAAGTCTCTATTAACAAGATTAGTAATTTGAATATCATTGACTTTATTATGATAATTTTTGTATGATAATTTAGTGTATTTTGATATTAAATTATGTTTATTCATAATTTTTTTAATTTTTCGTCTTGATAAATTAATTTTCTTTTCTTTTAGAAAAACTTTTAATCTTCTTGTTCCATAAGTTTCTTTATTTTCTTTAAAAGCACTAATAACAACTTCATCATACATATTATTTTGAATTTTATCTTCTTTTTTCTTGAAATTAAAATAATATGTTGATTTAGATATTTTTAAAAAACGACACATTGTACGAATTTTATATTTAACTTTATTTTTAGTAATAATTTCTATTTTCTGCCTATTATTAGTGCTGCTTGCTTTAAAATATCATTTTCCATTCGTAATTGTTTTAATTCTTTTCTTAATTTAATTAATTCATTTTCTTCAATAGAACGGTTATCTTTGGTTTTAAAACTGCCTGAATTAGTAAATTGCTTAATTCAATTATAAGTAGCTGCTCTTGTAACATTGTACTCTTTAGCAAGACAAGACACTGACTTATCACTTTGATATAAAGTTACTATTTGTTTTTTTAATTCATTTGAATATGAATTAATATTGGCCATAATTATAATTTCTTTCTTTTAACTAATTTGTTCACTTGTTTACGTAATTAGTGTCCAATAAAGTGTAACCCATCCATTATTTTATTAACGTGCTAATAATCTATTATAAGCAGTTTGCATTTGTTGGTCAAAACTACGAGTATATAAACCGTTAAAATATCCTTCGTGATGCTTACTTGGAACTAATGGATCGGGTAATTGGCCATCTTTTGGAATATATACATGCTTTCAAATTTCTGTTGAAAAATTAGTACTAACTTCATCCATAGTTGCTTGTAAAGGTGAGGTATAACCAAATTCACTACTTAAATCAACTTGTGTTTGTTTTTGCATTATATAATTAATAAATTTAAAAGCTAAATCTTTATGAGGAGAATCTTTACTAATTACCATATCATCATTTCAAACATTAGTTCCCATATATGGTCTAACAACAAGGTACTTACCATTATAAAGATCAGGATTATCAGCAATTGCAGATAATAAATCACCGTTATACATCATTGCTACATCCCATTTATTTTTATCGCTAATTTCATCAACAATATCATCATTTAATAATTTTGTATTTTTATTTTTGATAACTGGTTCTAACCAATCAGTTGCATCTTTAATTTCGATTGAACTATGAGCATTAATATTATCAGAAAATTCATTTCCTACTTGATTATATTGACCTGAACCAGTATTTTCTCCTCATTTATTTTTATAGTGTAAATCAGTAAGCGCAGTCATAAATAAGTTATACATATCATCATTTAAAACGATACGTTTACCCAATTTTGCAGCATCTGTTAAAACACTTCATTGAACATTTGAACCATCATCATTAATACCAAGATCACGAATGATATTTGCATTAGTAGTATTAATTACTAATACAACATCACCTCAAAAATAAGGAATACTATAACTATTTAAACCAAATTTATTTAAAATTCCATCACTATTTTCAATTGGATATTTATTCATTAATTCATATAAATCATGATTAATATCTTCTTTTGGATTAAAATCAATTCTACTATCATACTCAATATCACCTGCAGAATTTTTTGTTGCAATTGGAAAAAGTTTATCTTCACTTGCTAATTTAGCAACCATATAATCACTAGGAACCATTACATCATAACTAGTAGTATACAATTTAGCATACAATGATTCATTATCATCAAAAGTTGAATATTTTATTTTAACTTGATATTTATTTTCAAATTCTTTTAAAATATTGGGATTCATATATTCGCCTCAATTAGCAATTGATAAATCATAAACATTAGTATAAATATAGAAAGCACCCAAACTAATAAAACTTGATAATAAGATGATACTAATCATAATTAATTTTCACGGTCATAGTAAAAAACGATACTTCTCTCTTCTTGATTTTGAGCGTTCTTCTTTTAACTCTTTCTTTTTTTTAATCTTATTCTTTATATGTTCAATTCAAATTGATTGCATCTCAAGTTTTGCTTCAAGTTTAGAAATTTGATTAATAAGTTTTGGGTGATTTTTAATATAATCTTGAATTTTAATAATATCTTGCTCAGTTACAATTTCAAAATTACCATCACTATATAATGATTTACGCTTTCTATCTTTACTCTTAACCTTTTTATAGTTAAAACTATTTAATTGTAAATAATATTTAGTTAACAACTTCTCAGTTTTAATAATTTTTTTATCATGATAAATACCTTTATCAATTTTTTCATTACGTTGTTTAATTTGTTTTTTGCAAAGAACATAAGTATTTCAAGAAATAATAAGTACTGCAATTAATAAAATAATAATTGTTGAAAAAGCATTAATATAAGGCTTAATTCGTTTTAAAGAATAAATAAAAGTTGAAACGTTAGAAGTATTACCACCAGTAAAATAAGAAATTAAAAAATCATCAAAACTCATAGCAAACGCAATAGCTGAACCGGCAATTATTGCTGGTTTAATTGTTGGTAATACAATTTTAAGTAGCGTATATCAAGGGGTCGCTCCTAAATCTTGACTTGCTTCTAATTGTGACATATTTATTGATCTAATTTTTGGTAAAACAGTAATAATAACATAAGGAATATTAAAAGAAATATGAGCGAAAATTAATGTTCCAAGACCAAAACTAACACCAAATGCCATAAATAATAACATTAAAGAAACAGCAGTAACAATATCAGCATTAACTAAAGGAATATTAGTAATCCCTAAAGTAATGTTACGTGTTATTTTTTTTGTTTTACTTAAACCCAAAGCAGCAAACGTACCAATAATAACAGCAACAAAAGTAGAAATAAAAGCAACAATTAATGTTACACTAACCGATTCTCAAAGTTCACTTTGTTGAAATAAATCGTAATAAGGCTGCAATGATCAAGAATTTCAACTGCGAACTGAATCACCACCATTAAAAGAGAATATCATTAAAACTAAAATTGGAGTATAAAATAATAAAAAGATAATAGCTAAATAACTATTTTTAAAAAAAGATCTCATTAATTAATACCTCCTATTTTTTTACCAGTAGTTCAACTATCAATCGCTTTTAAAGTAAAAATAATAATTAAAACAATAATACCTAAAATAACAGAAATAGCAGCACCATAAGCAAAATTAGCACCACGATAAAAATATGACTCAATAATATTTGCAATTAAAATAGTTTTTCCTTCACCAATATATTTAACTACTACTAGTGAAGTCATAGCACTTAACATCATCAAAGTAAAACCAGAAACAATACCAGGCACTGAAAAACGAAAAGTAACTTTTCAAAATGTTTTCATCTTAGAAGCTCCTAAATCTTGACTTGCTTCTAATAAATTGCGATCTGTTTTTTCTAAAGAATTATAAATTGGTAAAATAACGAAAGGCATAAACATATAAACCATTGCTAAAATAATACCAATTGGAGTTCCTAATAAAACATTAGGACCTAAAATACTAAAAATAATTTGTAATCCAATTGTACGTAATAAAATGTTAATTCAAATTGGTAAAGTAACTAAAACTCAAATATTTTTTGAAGCAATTTTTGTGGACATAAAAGCCATAATATAAGCAATGGGATAACCAAAAATAACAGCAATTAAAGTGGCAACAAATGAATAACCAATTGAACGTAATAAAATCATAACATATCTATTTTCTTTAAAAAAATCATTAAAATTACTAAATGTAAAACGAAATATTCAAGCATTATTAGTTGCTTTAATAATTGAATATAAAATTACAATTAATAATGGCAATACAATTAAAATTACCATCACCAATAAATATGGATAAGCAAGCGTAACTCATGATTTAAAACCAAAATTTACTGATTTATCTTTGATTTTATTTTTAATAAAAGTTATTTTTTGGTTTGTTTTTTTTCAACATAACAATGCTTTTTTCTTTTTTACTCGTTTCATTTTCGATTTATTTTTTGCTACCTCTTGTAAAGAAACATTATTTTTTTTAAGTTTAAACCATTTTTTAAATCTATACTTTTTTTTATTTTGATTATCAATAATTTTTTCTGGATTTGAATTATTAACTAACATATCTTGTGATTTTAAAATTTGTGTTTTAATATTACGTTTAAACAAATTTTTCATTTTACTCTTCAATTTCTTTTCACATAACATGAATATCTTCAACATTTCATTTTAAACCAACACGGTTACCTACTTCAAAATTATCAGTAGTATGAACTATCCATTTGCGTTTATTAGCAATAATTTCAATTTCTCATAATAATCCTTTAAAAGTAATAGTTTTAATAGTTCCATCAAAAAAACCACTACCTGCATTAACTAAATCAATATCTTCTGGTCGAATAACAATATCAATATTACGTTCTTGTTCACCAAAACCAGTATCAGAGCATGCAAATTTTTTACCGTCAAAACAAACACAATAATCATTAACAAATAAACCATTTTCAATAACATTCGAGCTACCAACAAACTGTGATGTTCATTTATTTTCGGGTTCATTGTAAATATCTTGTGGTGTCCCAATTTGTTGAATTTGACCTTGATTTAAAACAACTACCCGATCTGACATAATAAATGCTTCTTCTTGATCATGAGTAATAAAGATAAAAGTAATATTAATTTCTTCTTGAATTTTTTTTAATTCTACTTGCATTTGTTGACGTAATTTCAAATCCAAAGCAGCAAAAGGTTCATCTAATAATAAAATTTTAGGATTAAGAACTAATGCTCTAGCTACTGCTACTCTTTGTTTTTGACCACCAGATAAATCATTAACATCTTTATCTTCCATACCATTTAATTTAACCAAATCTAAAGCTTTTTTAACTTCTTTTTTGATTTTTTCACGATCAATTTTTCTTAACTTTAAACCATAAGCAATATTATCAAAAACATTTAAATGTGGAAATAAAGCATAATTTTGAAAAATAGTATTTATTTCTCTTTTATGAATTGGAATTTTAGTTAAATCCTTACCTTTAAACAATAATTGACCATTGTTTTGTTGTTCAAAACCAGCAATAATCCTTAATAATGTTGTTTTACCACAACCACTAGGACCAAGAATGGTAAGAAATTCACCTTCATGAATATTTAAACTAATTCCTTTTAAAACAACTTTACCATCATATTCTTTGGTAATATTACGTAATTCTAAAATATTTACACTCATAATTTCCTCCTTTAAATGGTTTAAAAAATTGGCGGATTTGAAACTCATAAAATAGTTGCAATTGAATTATTGGGATTTTCTAAATAATGTTTTTCATTACCTTTAATATAAAATGCTTCATTAGCTACTGCTTTTACTCTCGTTGCACCATAATGAACAAATACTTTTCCACTTAATACATATCCAAAGATCTGACCTTGAAATGGCGGAATTTTATTTGAATTACCAAATGGTTTTAAAGTTAAAATTACTGGTTCTAATGTTAATTTTTGAGCATTAGGAATAATTCATTTTATTTGATAATCTTCTTCGTCACTAACAGTAACATCTTGTGATTTAAAAACTATTTTTTCTTTTACTTCACCAGCAAAAAAGATTGATAATGGACAATCAAAAATATCTAAAATACTTTTTAGTGTTTCAATACTGAGTGAAGAAACATCATGCTCTAACTGACTAATAAATCCCTTTGATAAATCACAACGTTTCCCTAACTCTTCCATAGTTAAATTGTGTTTCAATCTTAAAGTTTTTAACTTTCTTCCAATTTTCATATTGATTATTTTCTCATTTTGTTTATTTATACTAAACTTTAAGTTAAATAATACAAATAAAATTATATAATATTTTTAAAAAAAACAATTATTTATTTTATTTTTAATAAATAAAATAAATATAAAATTATTAGTGTAAAAATGTGTAATAAAAAGAATAATTTTTTCATTTTTCTACTATAAATTTAAAAAATAAAATATATTTTTTTAATAAAGAAGAAATTAATGTGTTTTAATAAATTACTTTTTACATTGTTGATGTATTAGAATTGTATACACTTGTTGAAGAATATAAATTTTCTAAATTTGAATTTATAATTTTTTTTGAACCTTCAAAATCTAATTTTTGCTCTTCTTGTTTTTAATCATCTTTTTTTGCTAACATTTGAGTTATTTCAAAACCACCACCGATAGCACCACTAATGGCACCAACAGCAGCCCCCCCAGCAACTAAACCAATAACAGTATAAGTACCAAGAATAGCAACTCCTCCGGCTGCACAAGTAATAGAGGCTACATTAGTAGCAACTTTTGCAACATCACTGCCATCATCACCAGTAACAATAGTAGCAACATTAGGAACCGTAGAAGCAACTAAATTAACAGCCGCAACACCAATACCAACAATTTTTTGCAGCACCAGTAACAACTCCAATAGTGCTACCCGCTGCAGCACCCACTGCAATAAGTTCAATGGAAGTAACATTATTTTTACTTTATTATTTAATTTTTCTCTTTTTTTCTATAACAGACATATCTTTTAATTTTTCTTATTTGAAATTTAGAATAAAAAACCTATTTACTTTATTTTAAAGTAAATAGGTAATATTAAGTTTGATGTTATTATAACATAATACATCAGTATATATTAAAATTCATATTATTTTTTTCATATACAGTATGTAAAATAACTATAATCAATTATTAAATTAAATTTTATTTTTAAATTCTTGACCAGATAAAATTACTTTTAAATTTTCATAAGTAATTTCAATCATATTTTTAACAGCTTCATCAGTATATGATCCAATATGTGGTGTCACAATAATACGCGGATATAATGATAATAATTTATTTGTAATATTATCGGGAGTTGGTTTTCCAGCAAAATCTTTGAAAAAAAACTTTGATTTCATTTTCTAAAAAATCTAAACCAGCACCTTTTAAATGACCAATTTTAATTGCATCATAAACTGCTTCTAAATCCATTAATTCACCACGAGCTACATTAATTAAAACTGATCCAGGCTTCATTTTGCTAAAAAATTTTTGTCAACTAAATGATAATTTTCTTCTTTAATATATGGACAATGTAATGAAATTAAATCCGATTCTTTAAGTAAATTTTTTAAATCACAATAAGTTAGAATACTTTTTGCTTGATCACTTTCATAAATATCATATTTCAATACCTTTGCTCCCATTCCATGTCATGCCTTAGCTGCTTGATAACCAATACGGCCAGTTCCGATAATACCTATTGTTGAATTACGAATTTCTTTGGAAAAAACAAAATCATCAATTTTAAAATTATGGTTTTGTTGATGATTAGCACTATAAAATAAATTTCGAAGTAAGCCGTTTCCCATACTTACTGCTAGTTCACTAACAGCATTGGGCGAATAACCGAGGCTTTTTAATAATCTGTGTATCTTTGTTTTACAAATTTACTAGTTTAGATTAATTATATCTTCAAATTTTATCATAAAATGAGCAATTGCTGTATTTCAATTTTGAATGGGCATTGTTCATTTTTTTGTTATATTTTCAATTGCTAAGTAAAATATTTTGAAAACTACCATATCATTTGGAAAAACTTTTTTATTTCTAATAACTTTTCGTAATTGACTATTAACAGATTCAATAGCATTTGTTGTATAAATCACTCTTTTGATTTCTGCAGGATAACTAATAAAAACCATTAAATTATCTCAATTTTTATATCACGATTTAGCAATTTGAGGATATTGTTTATTTCATTTACTTTCAAAAGTTTCTAAAACTTGCATTGCTTCTTCTTCACTACATGCACTATAAATTAGTTTTAAATCTGTAACTAGTGATTTTTTATGTTTGTATGAAACATATTTTAAACTATTTCTAATTTGATGAACTATGCATAATTGATGTTCGGTTTTAGGATAAACTGATTGTATTGCTTCTGACATTCCTGTTAAATTGTCACTACAAGCAATAAGAATATCATTTAAGCCTCGATTTTTCATTTTTGTGAAATTAGATAATCAAAACTTAGAACCTTAATTTTCACTAATTCATAAACCTAAAAAATCTTTTTTACCTTCTAAATCAACTCCTAATGCTATATAAACTGATTTGTTAATAATGCGTTTATCTTGTGGTACTTTAACTACTATACAATCAAAATAAACAATCTGATAAACACTTTCTAATGGCCGATTTTGTCATGCTTTAACATCATCAATAACATCATCAGTAATTTGACTAATAACACTTTCACTAATATCAGCACCATGATATAACTCTTGTAACTGCATTCTAATATCTGATAAAGTCATGCCTTTGGCATATAATGAAAGAACTTGTTGATCAAAACCATCAAATCTTCTTTGTCTTTTTGAAACTATTACTGGCTCAAAATTACTATTACGATCTCGTGTTACATTAATCTCAATTTTAACTTGTTTGGTTATTAATTTTTTTGAATTTATACCATTGCGAGCATTATCACTATTATTATGTTGATTTTTTTCATATCCTAAATAATTTTGCATTTCAGAATTCAACATTTTTTCAACTAATCTTTTTGTTAATTCTTTATATAAACTTCCCTCTTTAAATACGGTTGTTAAATCCTCAGTATTTTCTAATAATAAATCTACTGCTTTTGATATTGGATCATTATTATTAATATTTTGTTTTTTAGACATACGTAAATCACTCTTTCTAGTTATTTAATTTTATTTACTAGAATTAATTAAACATAGTTATTTTTGTAAGTTACACAGATTACTAAACATTACCGAAATATCATCTAACTGATATCCCCTAGAAGAATAAACACCAGTTCTATTATTAAGTGTTATCTTTTTAACACCTACAACATCACTTTGATATTCAACATCCAAATCATTATCTAAACCACCTATAATTTCGCCACTAACTAATTTTAAATCCGGTTGGTCAACATCAAAATAAGCAGAATTTCATGGAATAGTTGCTCAATCATTAAAATCATTATACTTAACGTGTTTAATCATTTCTTTTTTAATATCATAATTAACAACATTAGGGTCATTTGAAGCAATTAAACTAGTAGGTGCTTGAACAGAAGTATTTACAACAAAAAATAATTTAGCTAACTTAAATCACATAATTATTTACCAATGAAAATTTTTAAAACTATTCAAAAACCATAAAATATAATAAATCCAATAAAAAAATGAGTTCCATAAACTACTAAATTTCATAAAATAGTAGTAAAATCATCAATTAAATTACCCATAAACATAGTTCAGTAATCAACTATACATTTATGAATTTGATTATAAATATCTCAAACACTCATACTTAACACCTACCCAAACAATGACTTAAAAATGAATTTAATACTACGATAAATAAAATTAAAAAATACACCTAATACTAACCAAAAAGTCAAATTAAATAAAATATAAACTTCATTATTGATATTTGGTTGATTTAAAAATACACCAATATCATTATTAGAAAATATAAAAATTAAATGCAATATACTATTCACAAAATCACTCATCATAATTAATCTTCTTTCTTTTTATTTTTCTTTCTAATAGAACTAGCAACTCTTTTACCCAATTTTTTAGAACCTCTACTAATTTTTGAAAATCCTTGTCTAGTAGAAACTGGTTGAATATCAATACTTAAAAACACTGACATAGCAAATTTAATTAAAAGAATAAAAACTACAAAAGTACCTAAATTAAAGCCTAAATCTGCCATTGGTAAATTTCAAAATTTCATAAAAATTTGTCCAAATAGTTCTAAAACTTTTGAAATAAAAGCAACACCCATAACTGATTACTCCTATATAATTTTTAATAACTTTAAAATTAATGAAAAAGTAAAAACAACTAAAATTATTGCTAATAATGGTACTGGCATAGAAACTATTTGCTGTGAACTATCACCAAAAATAAAACTTTTAATAACCAAAGACAAATTATGTAAACCAGAAAAATCAGTAATATAACTTTGCAAAATATTTTGCACAATATTATTTAAAGAAGGTAAAAGTTTACCTAATAAAGGAAAAACAAAAATTATTGCAAAAAATAATTTAATCATAACTATTACCTCCTAAAAACAATTTTAATTTTTTCTATCTAAATCCACGAATAATATTTCCAATAAATTCTTTAATAAATACTAAAAACATCATAAATATTGGAATTAAAACCGGTCAATTTGTCATTATTGAATCACCAGCAAATACTCAGTTAAAAACATAACTAAAAGATTATAATAATTTTTGGCCAATACCTCCAATCATTTCTATTAAAGCACTTAATCCTTTTGGCATACTAATCACATCCCTCCTCTAACTCTTTTCGTGCTCTTTCTTTACGCTTTTGTTCTTTACAATATCAACAATCTGGGTCAACTACATTGTGTTTTCTATGTTTAAATTTTCAAACTAACTTTTTAATAGTACCTTTAAAAGCCGAAGAAGTACCAAGCACAGCAATTATCACAACTATTCACTTAACGATTATTTTTTACCCCCTAATGTATAAGCATAAGAATAATCCCAATTTAAACTTGCTCTATCTAAATTAATATCTGAAACACTATCAGAATTTAAATCAACATCAACCATACCATCATCATCCACACTTTGATAATCATTAACACTACCATTAATTAATCTTGCTCTTTCATCAGTAAAAACTTCTTGCATTTGAAAAAAATTATTAATATTTACAAATGGTAACAATAACTGATTTATAATCTCACTTGCACCGGCAATAATCGTAGGAATAGCAAAATAATTATTAAAATCATTATTAATACCCATAGCAACACCACTACTAATCAAACAACCACCAGTACCCATATTTGCTATCTTTCTTATATTTTGAAACCTATTAGGTATTAATTCAGTTAATCCACTAATAACATTTACTATACCAAAACTAGTTAAAGATATATAAGTATCTCAATCTACAAAAGAAACATCAATTATCGGTTTAACAGTTGTAAATTGTTGATACGTTGGTTTAGGTGGTTCAGTAGGACAAGGTGGTGAAAAAAATGGTTCATCTCTTAATAAAGAAACTGACTTATCTACATATTGAACAAACTTAACATAATTAATCAAACCAATTGTTCCTAAACCTAAAAATATCTTTTTATAACTATTAATAACTTTATTTTTAGTAGTTGGTCTTTGATTAATATTTCATATGTCAATTCCTGACTTTTTACTAAATAACAAATAATTAATAAAACCTAATACTGGGTCTTTTAAATATTGGCCATAATTATAATTACTTTCTTTTAACTAATTTGTTCTAACTCATTAGGCATAAATAAAACTCCTTACTTTTATTAAAATAAGAAGTTCATATATGAATTACAATCTAATCCATTGGGGTTCAAAATGAAAAATATATAATCCATATATGAACCCCTTGTTTAATTTTTAATTTATACATTATTATTTTCATTCAGTAATATCTACAATAGTACCGGATAAATCCAAAACTAAATTATAATAATTACCAACTTTTAAATTTAATTTATGTAAATACTTTGAAAAGTCATTAACAACTGTTGGATTATAACATTTATCCCTTACCTTACCAGTAGGAATATTTGTTTGTTTATTAATTTCCAAAAAAGTTAAAACATCAAAATTTAAAAATTTACCTTGATTATTTTTATCGGGTATCATCTTATCTTTTTCAATATTAACTAATTGAGTTTTAAACATAAAAATTGCCAATCATTTCTATAAATTTTAATAAAAAAATAATAAAAGAATTGGCAAACAATTATTTAATAATTAAATTAATAAAAGAAACTTTTAAATGAAGTATTTAACTATTCCTGGTCGGGAACTGTTTTACCAATTCAAATAAGTTAAATACTATTAAATACTATTTAAAAAATAATTTTAAAAAATATTTACTTATAACAATATAATAACATATTTAACAAAAATTTCAATAAATATAAAAAGTAATCATTACTATTTCCGACCAGAAAAATAATAATTATTACTATAATAAAAGTATAACAAAAACACAAAAAAATACAAATATAGTATATATATTACTTGAAAAAATTTAAAATTAATGTAAAACACGATTTTTTAAAAATATTTTTTCAATTTTTCTTTTATCAAAAATTTTATAAAGAAAATCTAAAACATCATTTTTATTAAAATTATTTTTTAATCAATACCTAAATCGCAAACTTTCTAAACTAACATAATATTGAAAATCTTTAAAATAATCATTAGTAACATTATAATCATAACTCCCCCCAATTAATTGAGTACTACCTTGTTCATTTGGTTTAGTTTTAAATAAATAAAATTCTTTTGCTTTTTCACATGCTTGTACTAATTGTTGTAAATTTAACATTTTAGTACCACGAACTATAAGCGGATTTCTACAATTACGACTAAAAGAATATGCTTGAATACCAACATCTTTTTGATTTAATGATTTAATATTTTCTTGTACTTTTGTTACATATTTACTTAAATATTTAACTACAAATTCATTAGTTCCCTTATAAAAAACTCTTAAATCAACACCCTTAGAATTTCCAGCATGTGGTCATCATTGACGTATCATTGAATAAGGTATTTTACGATTAAATAATATATGAAAATGTACTGCTCCACGGTCTTGATATTCATAAACATAAAAATATTTCAATTCACCTAAATATTTAGCACGCTTAGGGTCATTTCATCAACGTTTTAACAAAATAAAAAATAAACGAATATCTTTTTTTGCTTTTCTAATATCAGTTTCATTTTTGTGATAAGTTAAATTTAAAAAACTTAAAAATCTTGCATTATAAAAATTATGTAATACTTTTTGAATTAATTTAGACTTAGTACGAACATTATTATTTCTTAATTTAGTAATATTACCAATATTCTTTATACCTAATTTATTTCTATCATTTCTAATGATATCAATAGGTAAAACAACATTTTTAACATAACAAGCATAAAAAATTTTTTTTAACATAAAAATTATATAAAATATTCATTTAAAATCATTCCTGGTCAGAATTTTTAATAAAATTAAATGAGGAAATTATCCCCACATGTACTAGTGTGGAGGAAAAAATGAATTGAAATGAATTCAATAGCATATTTCAAAATGAAAACGATTGTTTGAAATATATAGCGAAGTTGAAAGTAATGAAATGTACCAGGTGTGCTTCTTCTAGTTTGAATGTTTCTGATTTGAGAAGAATAAGATGTTTGAAATATCATCAAACATTTATTATTCTTCATGACACCATTTTTCACAAGTCACAAACACATTTGACATCTTGGTTTTATCTCATCTTTAGATGAATAAACACAAAGCATGGTATACTATCAATAGATGTTGCAAGGGAATTGGGTGTGACATATAAAACAGTTTGAAAAATGGTGTCATGAAATCATAACTAGAATTTGGAATAAAGATGCAGGGTTCATTGATGATGGCACAGCACAGATGGATGAAATTTATCTTTCACATGTAGGTTTTAAAAAACAAGGATCTTCCTTGTTGAATAAAACCTTGATTGTTGGAGTTTATGATAAAACCAGCAACAAAATAATTGTGAAAGTATTGAAAAAAGCAGATGAGAAAAATCTTTTATGATTTGCATTGAAACACATTTCTACTGGGTGTTGTCTATTTACGGATTATTGGAAGGGATATGGAAGTTTCAAAAACTTCTATCACAAATATGAAATCGTAAATCATGAAGTTGGGTATGTGTCATCAACAGGTGTAAACACAAACCAGATTGAATCTGAATGAAAAAACATCCGACGAACTTTCCGAACACACATAAAAGTTTAAAAACACAATATTCATTTATATGCAAAAAAAGCTGCATATAAATTCAATAAGATAGCTAGTTTTGAAACTATAATTTTGTGTTTGATTTAGATACATGTGGGGATAATTTCCTAGATAGGCTTTTATCTCCATTTATGTGATAAAATTTAAAAATAGTACATAAAGGGATAAAAGCCTTAAATGATTTATAAATAAATATAAATCTTATAAAAATTATAATATAAAAAAATAGCATTAACAAAAATTAATGATAGTAACAAAAATGATACTTAACTTAAATTATACTTACTTTTTTATTTTTAATTATTATTTTTATTTTTTTCACTAATATGTTTTAAACAAAGTATTTTAACTAGTTAAAATACTTTGTTGTAAAATAGGAGGTACTGTAGAAAAACTTTTCGCGAAATTATTTATTAAATTTTGACTAAAACAACAACTTTCAAATATTTTAGCATCTTCTTCCACTGATTTAGAAAGTACTTCAATATCACTGCCATCATCATCTTCATTAAAACCACTATCCTTACTTGAAGATGTTATTGTAATTTCTTCTTCTGGTATATCTGATAATTGTCTTTCAAAATTGATACTGCTTGACTTTGAATATATTTTTACATTATCATTTTCTTGCTCATATTCAGAAATTACTTCAATATCACTATCATCATCACTATTATATCCAGAAGAATTTTGTTCTAATGAAGAATCGTTATTAATAGGATCTACTATTTTTGCTATTTGATTTTTTAAATTATCTAACTGTTGAAAAAATTCTTTATTAATTTTAATTAATCGATTGTTAACAAAAAATAAGTTTTTTAAAAGAATATTAGTTTTTTTAATAATTTTTAATTTTTGAATTTTTAACAATTTAATAATATTTTTATTATTATTTATCGTTTGTTTCAAACATTCTCTCTTAATTCTTATTTCTTTAATTTGCTTATCAATATTTTTGTTTTTATAATATTTAAAAATACCAAAAGTAAATACATTTAAAAAAGTTAGTTTTCAATTTTTTTGGTTTTTTTGTTTTTCTAGAACTTTAATATTTTTTTCTAATACTTTAATTTCTCCTATTAATTTTATATTTTTATCTTCTTCATCAAGTATTTGTCCAGTTAATTGATTGATTTATTCATCTAATGTAAAAAATTCCTCCTCTTCGATTAATGAAATATTTAATTTTAATTCTGTATTTTTTTTATCAATATAAGATATTTTTTCATCTAATTTATTAATTTCTTTATCTAATAGTAAAAAAAGATTCTTCTTTAGTTAATGGCATATATACTTCTCCTTTTTAAAAACAAAAAGAACCAATTTTCTTTAAAAAAACAATGGGTAAAAACTTATATTAAGTTTATTAAATTATATTATACTTTATTTTTTTATTTTTTAACTATTAATTTTAAAAAAATAGTTACATTGAACAAAAATATTGCATTATAACATAAAAAATATCTTTAAAATAAGATAATATATTTATATTAGAAATATAGTTATTAACTAAATTCAATCATATACTAGTTATAATTACTTATTTATTTTATCTAAAACACCATTAATGTATTTATAAGCATCATTTGGACAATAAGCTTTAGTTATAATAATAGTTTCATTAATAATAATTTTTTTATCTGTTTTAGTATGGACAATTTCATACACTGCTAAAATTAAAATTGCTTGTTCGATTGGTTTTAAATTTTCAAAATCTCATCCTTGTTTTAAATTTTTATTAATTAAATCTATTAAATCATATTCATAATCAATTATTTTATTTAATATCTCACATTGTTCAGTAATTAAACTTTTACCTTCTTCTTCAAAAAGAAATTGTTTAAATGCTTGTTGTGATTGGCCTTCAAGGAAATATTGATATAATACTTCCATCATGCCAATTCTTTTATGATGCTGGGTTATCTTCTTTTGTTCTTGCATTGTTGATTTCTACTTCCTTAGTTTGAGCAATAAATATTATATGAATATTTAATAAAAATAAATTTAAAGCTGATTCAGTACGTCTTAAAATTAAATTATTAATTTTATTTTTTAAATTTAATAAATCTTCATTTGGATTAACAATTAATTTTATTCGCACAACAATATTATTATTAATAGCAGTAATATCAGTTGTTTCTAACATTAGAACTTCAACATCTTCTAATGTTAATTGATAGTTATCATTAATTAATAACATATAAATAAATTTTTTAATAACTAACGAAGATAATTTTAATGTTCCAACTTTACTTTCTTCAATAAGTATTTCCATAATATTTACCTTTCTTAAGCGCGAGTTTTGTATTTCCCTTCATCTGTACTTACTACAATTTTATCACCACTATTAATAAACATTGGTACTTGTAATTGTAAACCAGTTTCTAAAATAGCTGTTTTTGTCGTATTAGAAACACTATTTCCCTTGACTCCTGGTGGAGCATCAACAACCGCTAATACTACCGAATGAGGTAAATCAATACCTAATATTTCTAAATTTTTATAAACCCTTAATGATACTTCATTACCAGGAACTAAAAATTTTTTTTCTCATGATAAGCGTGATTGATCAATCCTAATTTCATTATAATCTTCATTATCCATAAAAACTGAATACATACCATCATCATAACTATAAATTGCTGGTCGTTTATCAATAATAGTTGGATAAACTGTATCACCACCGGTAAAAGTAATACTAATAATAGCTTGTGTTCTTAAATTTTTTGCTTTTACCTTCACATGCGCTTGTCCACGTCCACTTTTAGAATGTGCTGATTCAATAACTATTAAAATATCAGTTTTATTATGTAAAAAAGTAATTCCTGGTTTAAAATCATTAACGTTAATCATTTTTATTTTTTCTCCTTTCAAATATCAATTTCACGAGATGATTTTGTTAAAATTTGATAACCATCTTTGGTAACTAAAATATCATCTTCAATTCTAACACCACCTAAATTAGGAATATAAATACCTGGTTCAACAGTAATAACCATTCCCGGAACTAAAATAGTAGATTCATTTTTAATAACTCAAGGTGATTCATGAATTTCAATACCAAGTCCATGACCAGTACCATGAGTAAAATATTGTTCATAATCCTTTTCTTTAATATATTCTCTACAAATCTTATCAATTTCAGCAATAGCTATACCTGGTTTTACAGCCTTAATTCCTGCCATTTGTGCTGATTTAACTATTTCATGAATTTCAATTAATTTTGGATTAACTTTACCAATCGCAAAAGTTCTAGTCATATCTGAACAAAAACCTTCATATACACAACCAAAGTCACAAGTAATTAACTCATTATTGCCAATTTTTTTATTACTAGCTTTACCATGAGGCATTGCTCCTCTTTCTCCAGAAGCAACAATAGTATCAAATGATGCTTTTGTTGCACCATTTTTAACAAATGAACGTAATACTATATCTTCAACATCTTTTTCACTAACACCAGGTCGGATAAAACTTAAAACTTCATTAAAAGCCAAATCACCAATAGCACAAGCTTTTGCAATTCGTGCAATTTCAATTTCATCTTTAATCATTCTTAATGAACTAACATAAATTGGAACAAATTCAATATCTTTAATTTCTTGCTTTCAATTTTCTAATTGAGCAATAGTAATATATTCTGCTTCAAAACCAATTTTTTTAATTTTTTGTGATTTTAATAAATCTTTAAACGAAGAAAAAATATTACTAAATTGAATGCATTTAACATTTTTGGAATTTTCTTTTCCCTCAGTAATATATCTTCCGTCTAATAATAAATTTGCATCATTTTTGCTAATCAATAAATAACCTAACGTTGAAATAAAATCACTATATCAAAAGCGATTTTCAGGAGAGTAAAATAACATAGCATCTATTTTATTTTTGGTTAATATTGTTTCAATAATTTCTTTTTTATTTAAATTTTTCATTTTAAATTCAATCCTTTTAATAAATTATTAATTAATAACTAAGTATATTGTACTGCAAATTAAAGAAAAGAAATAAGTTTTACTTATTTCTTTTCTTTATGTAGTGTATGTTGATTACAACGAGAACAATGTTTTTTTGTTTCTAATTTTTCAGGCTTAGTTTTTTTATTACGATCAGCAATATAATTTTCTTCTTTGCAAACTTCACATCTTAAAGTTAATCCATCACGCATTGTGCGCCTCCTTAATAATAATTGAGTTATATACAATACAACATTATTGCATAATTAAATAGTTAGTTCAATTAAATAAAGGAATTATTTTTAAACTTCCTTATATGAAAAAATGTTACTAATATTAAAAATAAAAAATATTAGTAACTAGATAATTATTTAAAACACTTGATATCAATATAAGTCATCAGTTTTATACTGTGTAAAAATACTAACTGTTTTATTATATCTATTAATTTCACCATTCATTCCATCAGGAATACTTTTAGTATTAACTTCTAAATTCTCAATTTTGTTTATATTTGCATCAATATTAAGAACATAATTTGGATTATTTAATGTTTTAACAAAAAAATTAGTTGAAGATTTACCCCTTTTTTCTTGATTATTTAATAATTTTATTTCACTTATTTCATTAGTTAAATTAATTTTTTTTAATACAACTAATTCGTTTTCAGAATTAAGATTTCTCTCAATTATTCTAACTGTCATTTTTTGTTGTCGATCAAATAAAAGTAATAATTAACTATTAATATTCAATAAATCATAATTATCAGAAATTTCAAAATTATATTTTTCTTTAATAACTTGACCTGATGAATCAATAATTTGAATATTTTTACTATCTTTTTTTAAAATATATGTTTTAATATTTAATCTAATAATATCAATTCCATAAAGATCTAATTCAGAATATGTATTACTTACATAATCATAAATTAATACTTGATTATTATCATCTTTAATTACTCAAAATTAACTATTAGTTTTAAAAAAATATTTTGCTGTTCACGATAATTTATTAATAGTAAAATCGGAATTACTTATTAAAAGACTATAGTCTCCGTTATCTGACTTAATAATAACTTCATCATCACGAATATAGTTAATTTCTTTTATTGTATGAAATAAAGAAACAAATTTTAATGGCATTAATTTTTGATCTTTTATTTCTCCAAGAGTAAGTATAGTGTCATTTAAAATTTTTGTATCAACTAATAATTTTGCATTACTAATTACTGTTACCTTGCCATAAAGATTAAATTCTTTAAATATTTCTATTTTTAATGAAGTTAAAATACAATTAGAGGTTAATAAATACAGGTTTTTGGTAGATTTTTCTGTTAAAATTCCGTAATTTCCTCCTTGACCATTAGTGAATTCAGTGAATCTTATATGATTAGGATTAGAAATTTCTTAAAACTTCTTATCCTTATCTAAAAATCATAATTAATTTCCATTAATCACTAGACCAAGATTATTATTAAAAAAATAAAATTTACCTTTTTTATTCAAATTAATTAAAGAAATATCATCTTTACTTTGTTGAAGATTACATTTTAAATCTTGTAACTGATTAGAATTCGTACCTATATTATTAGTATTTAAAATACTACTTAAACTGCTAACAGTTGTTGCAATTGTTAAAAAACTTAATGTTTTTAATAATGCTTTCATGATGAAAAACCCCTTTTTTACCCATTAACTTCTTAAATTTAAGAAGTTAATTACATTTTAATTTTCAAAAAAAATAAATGCAATAAAAAATTAATATTAAAATATTCTAATCTATTTTCTAAAAAATATTTTTTATCAAAACCATTCTCCTTTTTAAAATCTTTAATTTGACAAATTTTAAAATATACTTATCAAATAACTTCTATTTACAATTAATTTATTTTCATAAAATTAATTAATCCATTACTTAAAAATAAAGTAATGGATTAATTTTTATATTAAACTAATAATATATTTATAATGTTATTTTTGGTAATTCTTTTCTAAAAATTAAATAATACATACCGGGTAATAAAATACCACCAGCAATAAAATTACCAAATAAAATTGGAAGTTGTACTTGATAACCAAATTGTAAAAAGTCATTAAATCCACTATGAATTCCATAAATATTAAACAAAGGCCCTAATCCTCAAACATATGCATTTGATAAAAAGGGAGAAAAACCAGATAAGGCAAAAACAATAATTACTAATCCTATTAATAAAAATTTAGCAGTAGATGAACGAGTGGCATGAGAAATATAAACACTTCCTGCTACTAAAAAATTACATAATATCCCGCTAAAAAAGGTTTTTCATCAAGACATTACTAATTTATGATTAAAAATACTAACAGCATTATCCAAAAAAGCTTGATTATCAAAAAAGCCTGCTCATCATATAAATAATGAAAGAATAAAACAACCTATAAAATTACCAATTAATAATACTAGTAAGTTAATTAACATTCTTGTTAACTTAACTTGTTTTTTTATTAATGGCATAAATATCATGGAATTAGAAGTAAAAAGTTCACCGCTCATAAAGACAATCATAGTAATTGCTAAAGTAAAAATAAAACCAAATGTTAAATTTTTAATACCATTATCACTTAATCCTCTACTACCAAAAATAGAAGCAATATAAGCAATACCAACAAAAAGTCTGACTGCAATACCAATTAAAAAAGTTTTTAATAACGGACTTTCTGCTTTCTTTAATGCATACTTATAAACAGCAATATAAGTTTCAATACTTGTTAATGTTTCTTCATTATTGATATTTTCTACAGTTGTATTCACGAATAAACTACTCCTATCTTTTATTTAATAGCAGCAAAAGCTGTTTCTAAAGTTTCTTTAATAATTGCACAAGATTTATCAAATGCCGTTTGCTCTTCTTTCGTTAATGGTAACTGAACTACTCTTTTTCAACCTTTTTCGTAAAGTATTGTTGGTACACCAATATAAAAACCTTGCTGTCCATATTCTCCTTGTAAATAAGCACCTGCTACTAAAACGTGATTTTGTCCTTCAAGGATATTTCTTACTAATAATGCCAATGCTGCACCAATACCATAAAAAGTTGTACGTTTTAATTTAATAATTTTATAAGCTCTTTGTGCTACTTCTTTTCTTAATTCTTCTAAATCTTTTTCTTTAATTCTACTTTCAGTAATTTGTTGATAAATAGTTTTATTACCTACCGAAACCGAACTTCAAGGAATCATTGAAGAATCACCATGTTCACCAATTACATAAGCAGCAACTGACTTTGGATTAACTGAAATTTTTTCTCCAATTAAATATTGTAAACGTAAGGTATCTAAAATTGTACCAGAACCTAATACTTGATGATAATCAAATTGTGTAATTTTTTGATAAACAGTTGTCATAATATCAACAGGATTAGATGCAATAATAGTAACACCTTTAAATCCTGATTTTTTAATTTCTAAAGCAATGCTCTTCATAATTTTGGCATTATCTGCTACCATATTTAATCTTGTTTCACCATCTTTTTGCGGTCTTCCAGCAGTAATAACAATAATATCAGCATCTTTACAATCGCTGTAATTTCCAGCCTTAATTGAAATAAAAGGATGATCTAAAGCTGCTTGACAATCAGCAAAATCAATCGCATTACCTTCAGCTATACCATCAAAAGCATCAATTAATACATATTCTTGGGCTAAACCTTGATTAATGGCACTGTAAATAAAACTACTACCAACAGCTCCACATCCAACAAGGACAATTTTTCGTTTTGCCATATTTACTTACCTCCATATTTTTTGCATTTCATGTAACAGTACTTTATCCTCGGCACTATTTTAATAACTTACTTTTTAAAATAAAAGTTACAATGATATGTAATATTTTTATTATGCTTTTTATATAAGAATGTTAAAAAAATAAAAATCTAATTAACAAGGACAAAAATTTATTACATTTTTATCTTACCACTATTTTAATAAAAAAAGAAAACTTATTTTTTTATTAAAATAAGTTTTCTTTTTTCTTTTAAATTTTTGTTTTTCAATTAATAACAATACCTTTTGGTCTAGTAAAAGCAAGTAACAAAGGACGAATACCTTGTACGCCAAGACCCGAATCCTTAACACCAACAAAAGAAAAGTGATCGGGACCACGTTGTGACTGATCGTTAATATTAACACTTCCAACTTCTAATAATTTAGCAATACTCATTGCACTATTAATATTAGTAGTAAAAACAGAAGCTTGTAAACCATATTGTGAATCATTTGCAATATTAATTGCTTCTTTTACTTCATCAAAAATAATAATCGGCAACAATGGTGCAAAAGGTTCTTCTCATGCTAAATTCATTTTTGTTGTTACGTCAGTAATAATAGTTGGTCACATTAAATTTTCTTTAAATTTATTACCAACTAAACAATTGGCTCCTTTATCTAAAGCATCTTTAATTAATTTTTTAGCATTATCAACTGTTGGTTGATCAATAACAGGAGTAATATCACAATCATCTGTGGGCAAACCAACAGTTAACTTTTCAACTTTTTCTTTTAAAATTGGAATTAATTTGCTACTAATTGTTCTTTGTACTAACACTCTTTTAATAGCAGTACAGCGTTGTCCTGAATAACTAAATGCACCTTTAATGATTTTGGTTGCTGTATCTTCAAGATCAGCATCATTAAGCACTATTGCTGGATCTTTACCTCCTAATTCTAAAATCAAATCAGTTTTTAAAGATTTCTGTGAAATACGATTACCAACAACAGCACTACCAGTAAAAGAAATAACATTAATTGCTTCATTTTCAACTAAAATATCACCAATTTCACTACCTTTACCACTTATAGCATTAAAAACACCATTAGGAATGTTAACTTCTTTAGCTAATCTAGCTAAGTGTAATCCCACTAATGATCCTTGTGTTGCGGGTTTAAAAACAACACTATTACCAGTCACAAGTGCTGGAAATATTTTAGAGACTGATAAATTTATCGGATAATTAAAAGGGGAAATAGCAAGAACTATTCCTTTTGGTACATATTCAAAAAAAGCTAATTTGTTCATACTTCCTCAACTATCACCTGTATAAGATTCAGGATGAAGACGTAATGCTTCTTGTAAAGTATATTCAATATATTCAACTGTTCTATCAATTTCACTGCAAGCTGCTTTTGTGCCTTTAGCAATTTCATTAGTCATTAATTCAGCAAGTATTAATTTATCGCGAATAATTAATTGTTTTCAAGAATTTAAAAAAGAAATTCTTTTTAAAATAGGCATTTGTTCTCAATTTTTTTGAGCAAATTTTGCAGATTCATATACTTTTTTAATTTCAACTTTAGTTAAGGCAGGAACTTGGCCTGCTATTTTATTAGTGGTGGGGTTGATAACTGATATTCAATTACCATTTTCATACAAGTCACCATTAATTAGAGATTGATATTTAATAATATTATTTGTCATCTATACTTCCTCCTTAAATCACTACAATAATAATTATAGCATTGATATAAGTCATATCCTATTCACTCTTAACTAAAATTATTATTTAAATTTATATTATGAAAATCAAAAAAAATAATTCTTTAAAAAGTCCATAATTTTCAATAAAAAAGTTTATTTTAAATACCATTGTTGCTTTCTTTTGCATCAAAATTTTCTGTTATTGATGATATATCAGCATCAATAACATCAGTTTTTAAATCAATCACTAAATTACTACCGCCAGCAATAATATCATCAGCAACTACTTTGCCAGTTCCTTCATTTACCTTGCTAAGATTAATGTCACTTGCTTTAATCACTAATCATTTTTCTTTTTTCGTTAATATATTAATAAAAGATGTTGCTGGTGATAAGAAAGTTTTAATAATACTAATACTGTTATTTTTAGGAACTTTTATTACTTTATTACCTTTTGTTGTTCGTAAAGTTTGTTCAATAGTATTGAATAACATTCGTTTAATTGTTCCAACTGATGTTAACATTGCATAAATATCATTACTATTACCACAAGCCATTCCTACCACTTCATCTTCTTCAGAATTAATTTTCAAAGCTTTGACACCTGTTGCAGTTTTAGTTAATAATGGAACTTTCGTTTCTAAATATTTTAAAGTCATACCCTTGCGAGTACTAATAACAATAAAATCATGACCGGTAGTACTATTAACACTAATAACACTATCGTTCTCTTTTAACTTAACATATTTGGCGGTTTTATTAAATCTGGTAGTTGCTAACTCTAAAAGTGGTATTCTTTTAATTAAACCATATCTAGTAGAGACTACTATATTTACATTTGGCTGTTCAAAACTATTAACTTGTGCAACACTAATAATTTTTTCATTTCCTTCAAGTTTACATAACGTATTAACATGAATACCATTATCTTTCCATTTATTTTCTTCTAATTTAAAAATTGGTATTAAAAAATAATTACCTTTATTTGTAAAAAATAATAAATTATTAAAATTATTGAACATTGCTCCACCAATAATAACATCATTTGGCTTACGTCCAAAATCGTGATAATCACGATTTTGTAAAAATACTTTACTACTTATTACCTTAATTCAACCATCATAACTAATACTAACAAATACATTTTCTTGTCGCAATGTTGCTTTTTCATCAATTGTAATTTCAGAAATTTCACCTTTAATTTGTGATTTTCTTAATCCAGAAAAATGAGAATTAATTTGTTCTAACTCAGTAATAATAACTTGACGTAGTGAATTTTCATTATTAATAATTTCTTGTAAAACAATAATTTTACTTTCAATATCTGCTTTTTCTAAAACTAATGATTGAATATCAGTAGCAGTTAAACGATATAAACGCAATTGTACAATTGCTTCTGCTTGAATATCAGTAAAATTAAAAGCTGATATTAAATTTAATTTTGCTTGCATACGGTCAGTTGATTTTCTAATAATTTTAATTACTTTATCAACTTCACTTAATGCAATAACTAAACCATTAACAATCTCTAATCTTCGTTCTAATTGTGCTAAGTCATATTGTGAACGCTTAGTAACAACATCAATTTGATGATTAATATAAAAATCTAACATATTAATTAAACTCATTTGTACTGGTTTTTTGTTAGCAATTGCTACTAAATTAAAGTTATAATAAATTTGTAAATTGGTATTTTTAAATAAATAATTTAAAATTTCTTGCGGTTTACTATCTTCTACTAAATCAATAACTATTCGTAAACCAAAACGATCCGTTTCATCACGTACTTCTTTAATACCATGAATTTTTGCTAATGTTTTAACATCATCAATTTTTTTAATCAAATCTTGTTTAATAACTTCAAATGGAATTTCGGTAATAATTATTTGTGGAATTTCACCTTCATTATTAATATGAGTTTTGGCACGAATTGCAATTCGCCCTTTACCAGAACGATAAGCTTCTTTAATACCTTTAATACCTTGAATAATTCCTCCGGTTGGAAAGTCAGGACCCTTAATAACACGCATTAATTCGCTTAAATTACATTGTGGATTATTAATTCTCATGACAATTGCATTAATTACTTCTTGTAAATTATGAGGCGGAATATTAGTTGCCATTCCAACGGCAATTCCAGAAGCACCATTTACTAATAAATTTGGAAAATAGGCAGGTAAAACTGTTGGTTCTGTTTCTGATTCATCAAAATTTTTAATTAAAGTAACAGTATTTTTCTTAATATCCTTCAATAATAATTCTGAAATTAATGATAAACGTGCTTCTGTATATCGCATTGCAGCAGGATTATCACCATCAATTGAACCTTTATTACCATGCATTTGTACTAATGGTCATGCTAACTTTCACTCTTGTGCCATTCTACACATAGCAGCATAAACCGCTGTATCACCATGAGGATGATATTTACCAATTACTTCTCCAACAACACGAGCTGCTTTTTTATATGCTTTATCATTGGTTAAACCCAAATCATTCATAGCATGCAAAATTCGACGTTGAACTGGTTTCAAACCATCACGGATATCGGGCAATGCTCGTTCTAAAATAATATATTTGGCATATCGACCAAAACGTTCTGCAACAATATCATCAATAGGATAAGATAAAATTTGTTCATTATTTTGTTGAATCTCTTCTTTACTATTCATAACTTATAAACTCCTTTTTTCTTAATAATCACTAGCTTCAAAAGAAATATTTTCTTCAATTCATTTTCGTCTTTTTTCTGGTTTATCACCCATTAATATTTGAATTTCTGTTTCTGCTGATAGAGCATCCTCAATAGTAATTTTAATTAATTGACGGACGTTTGGGTCCATAGTTGTTTCTCATAATTGTTCAGCATTCATTTCTCCTAAACCTTTATAACGTTGCAGGTCATATTTACCTTTAATTGTTTCAACTTTATCTTTTAATTCTAACTCATTTCAAACATATACATGTTTCTCTTGCTCTTCTTCTTTAAAAGAAATTTTAAATAAAGGCGGTAATGCAATATAAATATTACCCGAAGTAATTAAATCTCGCATATAACGATAGAAAAAAGTTAGTAATAAAATTTGAATATGGGCACCATCAGTATCGGCATCAGTCATAATAATGACTTTATTATAATTACAATTTTCAATACTAAATTCGTTACCAACACCAGCACCAATCGCATTAATAATCATACTAATTTCCTCATTATTAAAAAGATCAATTACTTTAGTTTTTTCGGCATTAATTACTTTTCCTTTTAACGGTAATATCGCTTGGAACTTACGATCACGACCTGACTTGGCACTGCCACCAGCGGAATCTCCTTCCACTAAAAATAATTCATTAATATTAGGATTTTTACTTTGTGCAGGCACCAATTTACCTACTAAAAATTTTTGCGTATCTTTACTTTTATTACGCAATGATTCACGTTCTTTTCTTAAAGCATTACGAATATCACGAGCTTTAATGGCTTTATCAATAATTTTTTTAGCAGCATCACTATTTTCGTGAAGTCAAAATGAAAATCTTTCATTAACAATATTATCAACAACAATTCTTGCTTCGGGCGTTCCTAATTTACCTTTTGTTTGACCTTCATATTGAATTAAATTTTCAGGAATACGCAACGAAACAATAGCAACCAAACCTTCTCGCAAATCATTACCTTCTAAATTTTTATCTTTTGCTTTTAATAATTCTTGTTTTCTTGCATATTCATTAATAGCTTTTGTTAAACCACTTTTAAAACCAACTAAATGACTTCCACCATCAACAGTTTTAACGTTATTGGCAAACCCTACTAACGTTTCGCTATAATCTTCCGTATATTGTAATACAATTTCAACGTCAATATTATTTTGTTTACCTTTTAAACTAACAATTGGTGATAAATTTTTTTTATCTTTATTTAAATATTGCATAAAAGCAACTAAGCCATTTTCATAATGAAAAGTTTCTTCAGTACCTGTCCTCTTATCAATTAATTGAATACTTAAATCATTAATTAAAAAAGCACTTTCACGTAAATGTTGTTCAAATAAATGAACATTTCAATCACAACCTAGAAAAAAACGATGAAAATCAGGTAAAAATTGTACCCTAGTTCCTGTTTTATAAGTGTTACCAATCATTTTTAAACTTTGATCAATCTTACCACCATTTTTAAATTTAATTTCATGAATTTTTTTATCACGATGAATAGTAACAATCATTCAATTACTTAAAGCATTTACTACTGAAGCACCAACACCATGTAAACCACCCGAGGTTTTATAACTATTAGTGTCAAATTTTCCACCAGCATGTAAAACCGTATAAATAACTTCGGGAGTACTTTTTTTTGAAGCATGCATACCAGTTGGAACACCACGACCATTGTCTTCAACAGTAACTGACTTATCAACATTAATAGTAACAACAATACTAGTACAAAAACCAGCTAATGCTTCATCAATACCATTATCAACAATTTCTCAAACTAGATGATGAAGACCACGATTATCAGTAGAACCAATATACATTCCAGGTCTTTTTCTAACTGCTTCTAGACCTTCTAAAATTTGAATTGATAATTCATTATAAACACTGTTTTTTGGTTTATTTGCCATGAAAAAAACTCCTTACTACAATTTATTTCATTTTCATTTTATCATATATTTATTTATTTAAAGATAATCTCGATAAAAGAACTAAATCAATTTTATAATTTAAATTTAAAGGTTTCTATACAAAATTTAAGATAATACATTTAAAATAAATATTTAACTAATAATTTTTAATTATTAATAAAACAGATATAAAAATAAATATAAAAAAATAAATATAATAATCTTATAAAGATTATAGAATTTTATCGCTTACTTATTTTAATGTTTACAAAATAAATGGGTTTTTTATTGTTAAAGGAGTAAAAAAATGAATGACGATTTAAATGAAAAATTAATAAATAGTGCTTGAAATGGCGATTTAGATACAATTAATATTTTACTGGTAAATAATGGTGCTGATGTTAATTATTTAAATATAAATAATTTTAGTGCTTTAACACTAGCCGCCTGAAATGGACACTTAAATATCGTTAAAACTTTACTAGAAAATGATGCTAATATCAATCATGCTAATATATTTGGTAATACTGCTTTATTATTAGCTGCTAGAAACGAATACCATGAAATCATTAATCTCTTAATCGATAATTTTGCTAATATTAATCATGAAAATCGTTATGGTGATACAACTTTAATATGAGCCGCTAGAAACAGACACTTAAATATCGTTAATATCTTAATAATGCAACATAATATTAATATTAATCATGAAAATATAAAAGGTTACACTGCTTTCAAGTGAGCCGCTAGAAACGGATATTTAGATATAGCTAATGTTATAATAGCGCATAATGCTAATGCCGATCATACAAATCAAATAAATAATAATGCTTTAATATGAAGCGCGCGAAATGGTTATCTAAATATAGTTAATAGTTTAATAATACATAATACCAATATTAATTATGTAAATGAAAAAGGTGATACAACTTTAATATGAAGTACTTGAAAAGGTTATTTGGAAATAGTTAACACTTTACTAGCAAAAAATGTTAATGTTAATTATTCAGATCAATCTGGTTACAGTCCTTTAATCTTAGCTGCTGAAAATGGTTTTTTTAAAAATTATTAATAGTTTAATAGAAAATAACGCTAATCTTAATTATGCAAATCAAAATGGTAATACAGATTTAATGATGGCCAATAAAAATAACCATATAAAAATAGCAAGAATAATCGAGCAAATAAATCAACTAAATCAACTAAAGGCAGAAAATTTAATAAATGCTAAAGAAATGATACTAAACATTAATAATGTTTTAAATGAACAACTAAAAAAACTAATGAAATAAAAGATAATCAAAATGATAATGAAATTTGAAAAAATAATCAAGAAGAAATTATTGAAATCATTGATAACTATAAACATAATTTAAATTAAAAACTTAAAAATATTAATTCAGAACTTAATAATCATTCTTTAAAAAAAGATTTTATTAATATTCTAAAGTTTGGAAAAGAAAATTATTCATTATTACATATAGCAGTATTAAATGATTGACAAAAATTAGTAACTTATTTAATAAATGAATGACCAGTTGATATTGATTATCAAGATAATTCGGGAAATTCGGCATGAAATCATGCTTGTATGTTATTACAACCAAAAAATACTTTGACTATTAAAAAAGAACATCAATTAACTTATAAAAATAAAGTATTTATAAAACAATTAATTCCTTCATCTCCAAATTGAAATCCAATTGAAAAAAAAGAAATTAATAAAAATGCTAGTGAAAATAGAAAAAAATTATTGACTATTATATGCAAAAAGATAAAAATAGTATTGAGAGTTGAGAACATATTAGTAGTATCGATTTACAAATGCAAAATTCTTTCACAAACGAAAGCAATACGTTAAAATTTTCAATATCTTAAAACATTAAGATATTTTTACATTAGTAACTTAGATAAATATATTATTTACGTTATTATTTATTTCTTAATAACATATTATTCAAAACTATGTAATTCTTTTCATAGTTTTTCTAAAATTACTTTTGATTTAACTAATGATGAAAGTTCTGTTTTTGTAGCATTTTGCAATAATTGTCAAGTTGGAAATTGCTGTAATATTTTATTTTGTAATTGTAAACCAATTCCTGGCACCGATGATAAAACACTACTTATCATTGATTGACTTCGCTTCGCTTTATGATATTTAATTGCATAATTATGAACTTGATCTTGTAATTTACTCAAAAATAAAAAACAAGCATCAGTCTTAGGAATATTAATAATTTGCATTTTATCATTTATAATTTTATCAGTTTGATGTTTTTTATTTTTAACTAATCCAATAATAGGAATTGTTAAGTTTAATAATGTTAGTTGTTCTAATGTAGCACTAATTTGTGGTTTTCCGCCATCAACAATAATTAAATCAGGAAGTGGCAATTTATTAATAACTAAATGATAATATCTACGATAAATCATTTCACAAAAACGATGATAATCATCAACAATTTTTGGATCTAATAAAAATTTGCGATAATCATTAAAACTAGGATTACCATTCTTATAAACAATCATACCACCAACACTAGCACTTTGTTGAAGATTAGAAACATCAAAAACCTCTAAATGATTTAAATTAGGAATTTTTAATCATTGTGATAATACTTTCATCATATTTAACGGCGCATTAAACTGATTAGTTTGTAAATAATTATTTCATGCATAGATGGCATTGGTTTTTGCCAATGTTAAAATATGTTCTTTTGTTCCTTTAATTGGATTAATAAATTTTATTTGTAGAAATAATAATTTTAATTGTTTTAAATCAATATTTGATGGTAAATATATTTCATTTGGTAATGTATTTTTACTATATAGTTGTTGACAATAATTACGAATTAAATCTTGAATTTCTAAGTAATTATTTTGAACTATTTGTTCATCTTTAGCTTGCAATTTACCATTACGATAAAATAAAGTAATTAAAACAACCATTTCGTCTTCAATTAAAAAATTAATAAAATCGCGATTTCCATAATCTTGAAACTCAACAACTTGTTGTGATAAAAATAAATCTATTTTTGATAACAAAATTTTAATACGATTAGCATTTTCAAATTGTAAGTTTTCAACACTAATATTCATATTATTAATTAATATTTTTTTAACAGCAGTAACATTCCCTTTGAAAAATTGATCAATTTTACTAATCATATCTTCATAATAAGTAATAGGTACTGATTTAAAACAAGCGCCAGAACATTGCTGTAAATAATAATATAAACAAGGTTTACCAAGATTACCAGAACATTTTCGTAATGGAAAAATTCGTTCCAATAACTTTAAAATTTCACGCGCACCAGTACCATCGGGAAATGGTCCATAATAATGTCCCTCTTTTTTAGTAGCACTACGTACATAACGATATTGTGGATCACGATTATTAGTAATTTGAATATAAGGATATTTTTTATCATCTGCTAACAAAATATTATATTTAGGATGATGTTTTTTAATCAATGTTTGTTCTAAAATTAAAGCCTCTTTTTCATTAGATGTCATAATGTATTCAATATCATGAATATCATTAACTAATAACATTTTTTTAAAATTACTGGCTTTATTTAAATATGAAGTTACTCGTTTTTTTAATGAATTAGCTTTACCAACATAAATTAAATTATTATGTATATCTTTAAATAAATAGCATCCAGCAATATTAGGTAAAAGTTTAATTTTCATTTGTAGTAAAGATTTTTCTGCCATTAGTTCACCTAAATTTATTAACAAATTAAAAGATACTTTGATTTTAACATTAATATAATGTTTTATCCTAAAGTAAACTCTTAATTTTATTCATTATTAATTACTTATGATTCGTTATTAATAATAGTCTCGTTATCATTAATAATTTCACGATTTAAAATACTATCTTCTAAACTTTTTTTAACTACAAGAGTACCTTTGCTATTACTCATTACATCTTTTTGTTTTTCAGGGTCAATTTTACCAAAAGGAGTTAAATAACTATTTTCATTAAAATAAACAATAGGTGAAGAAGGTTTATTGATAATGTCACTATTATCATTTTTTTTTATTTCATTTTGTTTTATTTCTGCTTTTTTTACTGGTGATATAGGTGGTTCCTTCTTTGATTCCTTATTAAAATTATTTTCTTTTCTAAAAGATTTTTTAACTTGTTTATCAATTAATAATTTTTCTTTTTTTAACTTAATATGTTTTTGTTTTAAATCAGCATTTATTTTATTTTTTTGCTTTTTATTTTTATTATTATTAATAATAATAATTTGTTTAATAATTTGTTTTATTTTGCTAAAGAAAATAAAAGGTTTATTAAAAATAAATAAACAAGTTAAAGAAAAAATACTAATAAAGTTTGCAATTAAATTAGTAACAAAAAAACCATAATTAAAAATACCTATTAAAACATTACTAATAATGCCACCAGTAGAATATGCTGGAAAAAAGGTTTCAACACTAAAGTCTTTAAAAGAAATTGGTGAAGCAAAAAAACCTAGATAATTATTTATAGCATTTGTATTTCATCATTTTTTAACGTATATTTCACTAATATTTAATATGTTTAAATTATAATAACTAGTTCATAAATTATTCTTTCCTAAAATTATTAAAGTTAAAGTTTGTGTTGTCCAACAACTAATCACTAAAAATAAAAAAGTAACAAAAATATACTTCAATTTAAATTGCATGCGATAACCAAAAGTTAAAGGAATAATCATTAAATAAATAAATAAATAAACAGCATATTTCACTCATCCAAATAAAAAAGAAAAAAGAAAATCATCAAGTACTTTACCAATTATTGAAAATCTAGTTAAACTAACTATTAGGAAAAAGAAGATTACTAATAAGAAAAAAAGTAACCCAACTTCATCACCACGAGATTGAGATTTTGATATTTTAATGCCATTTTTAATCATAAGAATATCACCTCTTAACAGTCTCCACAAAATAACTTATAAAAATAGTATAACATAATTGATATATGTAATATCTTTCTATAATCGATTTTTGATTTATTATTGCAAAAAAACAATAATATTTTTTTAATACTTTTATCATAAAAAATGTATTATTTAAATTTCATATTCATTATTTTCTAGATTTTAAAAATTTAAAATAAATCATTTTTCTTATTTATATTTATTTAACAATTAATTTATATAATATTATATAATTATTGTAAACTTAATATAAGTTTTACCCGTTGCTTTATTTAAAGTAAAATAAGTTTTTATTTTCTAATTTTAAAGAGGACATAAACAATGTGAGGTTTTAATAAAAATAAAAAAAAAGAACAAGAAAGACAAAAAGAAGCCGAAAAACAAGCAGAACAACTACGAAAAATTGAAAGAGACCAAGCTAGATTAAAAGTCGAAAGAGAAGAAAGACAAAAATTAAAAAAAGAAAGAGAAAGAGAAGAAAAAAATAGAAAAGCCGAAGAAGAAAGCCAACGTGTAAAAGAAGCAAATGAATATATGGAAAAACAAAGAATAGAAAGAGAAGCAAAACGAGAAAAAATTTTTCAAGAAAAATTAAAAGAAGATAGAACTAAAGAATTAAGAGAACGTGCCAGAGCAGTTGAAGAAGATGAAAGACAAAAAAGAGAACGTGCAGAAGCAGAAAATGCAGCAAAAATAAAAGGTAAAGGGCATTATAATCCATGAAATTTTTAAATTTTAAATTTTTCTATTAATTTATATAATGTAGTTTACAAAGTTATTGAATTTTTAATTAATAAAATAAAAAATTTCTTCAACTTGTATATTAGTTTCAGTTGAAGAAATTTTTTTATTACTTTCAAATTTTCCAGCAATAATTTTCATGTTTTTTTTACTAAATGCACTATAAATTATTTTAAATTGATTTTCAATAGTCTTTAGTATTTTTATAAACTGGTTCTAATTCACTAAACATTATATAAATTTTAAAATTAGTTTAAGTATGAAAAAATTATATAATTTAAGGTTAATGATATTATCATTAACCTTAAATTTCATTAACAACTGTTAAAATCATAGGTAACTTACCAGTTTCTTTTTTAATATAATCTTGTAAATCATTTTTCATTTTAGTCTTAACTTCACTAAGACTAAAAGCATTATTAGTTTTATATTTTTCAATAACATTAATAATAATGTTTTGCAATTTTTTCAACATTTCTTCATTATTAGTTAAATAAACAACACCACGCATTTGTGCATCAATTAAAGAAACAATTTCTTTATTTTTACGATTTATTGTCACTCCTGTAATTAAAATACCATCACGTTGTAATTGTTTTCTTTCACTAATAACAATTGAACCAATATCACCAACACCAATACCATCTACATATACATCACCAGTTTTTATTAAGTTATCTGTTGTTTTATTAGTAGCATTTTTATCATTAAAACGAGAAGGACGTGCAACATACTGTTTAACAAAATTATCAATTAATTTACCATTTTCAAAAGTAATAACTTCACCATTATCATGAATTAAAGCATTGTTATGTAACACACCAGCATCAATGGCTGCTGCTTGTGCTGCTACAAAATCTTTATATAAACCTTTAACTGGTAAAAAATATTTTGGTTCAATAATATTAACCATTAACTTAATATCTTCATAAGAAGCATTTAAACTTCAAGCTTGTTTTTCTGATATATTAATAACTTTAACATCAGTACGTGCTAAGTCATCTAATAAGGCTGCATGAGCCAATTCATTTCCTGGAATTGGTGGAGTTGCTAAAATTATTGTATCTTGCGATTCAAGTTTTAAATAATCATCATTACCAATAGCAATTTTATTCATTCTAGTAAATAAACGTTCACCACTACCAGTAACAATAATTACTGTATCTTTAGTACCGATTGTTTGTGCTAAATTAATAATTTGTGATTTATCAATATTGAAAGCGTTTAAATCATTAACTTTTAATAAAATATCATATAAAGTTGCACCATAAACTGCAATTTTACGTTTAGAGTCAGTTTCTTTAATAGCATTAATAATTTCACTAACACGATATAAATCTTGATCATAACATGCAAGAATAACCCTTCCTGGTGCTTCTTTTAATACTGGTTCAATAATAGTTTGAATTTTATGCTTAGGAGCTGTAAAAGCTTTTCTATTGGCACATGTTGCTTCACTAATTAATAATAAAACATCATTTTTAGAAACACTAGCTAAATGTTGAATATCAGTAGTAAAATCACTACGATGTTCACCATCAAAAATATAATCACCCGTATAAACAATTGTTTCATTTAATTTAATATTTTCACCATTATTTACAGTTAAAAAAAAACCTAAACTACCTGGAATTGAAGTAGTTGTTTTAAATGTTTTAACAATAACATTACCAAACGATACTTTTTGTTCAGGCTCAATAGTTTTAATTATAATTTCATTTTGATTAATAAAACGAAAACGTTCTAATTTCTGCTTAATCATAAAATCAGTTAATTTACTAGTAAAGATTGGAACTTTATACTCGGGTTTTATTTTATTAAAATCTTTTAAAATATAAGGTAGTGCTCCAAAAGCATCATCAGATGGTTTTGAAATAAATATACCTTGAATACGATGTTTATTTTCTTTTAAATATGTATAATCTGGAATAATAATATCAATTCCTAAGATTTCTCTTTCTGGGAGTCTAATGCCGGCATCAAATACAAATATCTTATAATTTACTTCAACAACATATAAGTTTTTACCACGTTCATCTAATCCACCCAGAGCAAATACTTTTATCTTTGCCATTTTTTCACCAGTTTTAAACTTTCTTTATTTTTATTTTATAAAATTTAATATCTTAGAATAACATAAAAATTAAAACTTTAACTTAAATTCCCAAGATGCTGCTATATTATGTTATTAGTATTTTAACACTAATTTAATAATAAAAATGTAATTAATTTTCATTAAAAATAGTTTCAAATTATTTATCAATAATTTCTAAGCTAAGCTTACTATTATCTTCAACTTTAATTACTCGAACTTTAATTATATCATTGATTTTAACAACATTATTTAAATTATCAATACGTTTATTAAATTTTTTTGAAAATTCTGAAATATGAATTAAACCATCAATCTTATCTTGTAAATTAACAAAAACACCAAAATTAACAATTTTTACAACTTTACTATCAAATTCAGAGCCGATTTTAATTTGAACAGGATTAACAATACTTTCAATAATTTGTCAAGCTTTATCAATGGCTGATTGTTCATTATGATAAATCATCAATCGTCCATCATCTTCAATATCAATTTTAACATTATCACAGTCGGTAATAATTTTATTAATAACTTTCCCACCAACACCAATAATATCACGAATTTTATCAATTGGAATTAACTTTTGAATAATTTTTGGAGCATTAGGTGCCAATGTAGTTCTAGGCTTTTTAATTACTTCATTCATGTTTGCTAATACTTGTAATCTCGCAACTCTGGCTTTTTCCAAAACTTGTGTAATAATATTAAAATCAATACCAGTAATTTTAATATCCATTTGTAAAGCACAAATACCATTGGCTGTTCCTGCCACTTTAAAATCCATATCACCTAAGTGATCTTCTAATCCTTGAATGTCAGTTAAAATTGTAAAATCTTTTTCTTTTTTAATTAAACCCATGGCAATACCAGCAATTGCAAATCTAATCGGTACACCACCAGCCATTAATGCCATTGATGAAGCACAAATTGCTGCTTGTGAAGTTGAACCATTTGATGCTAATACTTCTGATACTAATCTAATTGTATAAGGGAAATCTTTTTCAAGAGGAATAATTTGTAATAATGCTTTTTCACCAAGGGCGCCATGACCAATCTCACGTCGTGAAGGAACACTCATTCTTCCGGTTTCACCAACAGAAAATGGAGGAAAATTATAATGATGAATAAAACGTTTATACTCTTCTTTACCTAATCCATCAATAATTTGATGTTCAGCAAGTGCACCCAAAGTTAAAACTGATAAAACTTGTGTTTCACCACGAGTAAACATTGCACTACCATGAACAATAGGTAAAACATCAATCATACTTGTTAATTTTCTAATATCATCAGCTTTTCGTCCATCAACTCGTACATTATTTTTTAAAATCATAGTACGCATTGCTTTTTGTAATAATTGATCAATACTTTTGCGTAAATTATGAATAGTTGTTTCTTCACCAATATTTAAAACTTCTTGATTAAATTCATTTTTAAAAATTTGAAATGTTTCTTCAACTAAATTTTTAATCAAGTTACTTCGACTTTTTTTATCAACAGTAGTACTAATTTTACTAATTTGTGATTGACAATTTGTTTCTACAAATTGTTCAATATTAACAGGAATTAATGCTAACTGTGGCTCAAATTTATTTGGTTTTAATTTTTCAATGATACTTTCTTGAAAAATTATTAATTTAATAATATGTTCATGTGCAAATTTTAATGCTTTAATCATATCTTTTTCTAAAATATCATGACATCCTGCTTCAACCATATTGATGGCATCTTTTGTTCCACCAACAATTAATTCCATTTTTGAATTTAATAATTGCTCTTGTGTTGGATTAAGGACAAGTTCATCATTTATTTTACCAACAACAACAGTAGCACTAGGACCCTGAAATGGCAAACTACTTAATCCTAAAGCAAGTGAAGTCCCAAAAGTTGCATTTACTCTAACATCACAAACATCATCTAACGCAAAAACATTATTTACAACTTGCACTTCATTAACAAAACCTTTTGGAAATAATGGACGAATTGAACGATCAATTAATCTAGCACATAGTGTTGCATATTCACTAGGTCGACCTTCACGCTTTAAAAAACCACCCGGAATCTTACCAACTGAATATAACTTTTCTTGAAAAACTATTTGTAATGGAAAAAAATCTTGATTATTAATAACTTCATTATAAGATACAGTTGTTAATACAACTGTATTTCCATAAGTAATTTTTACTGATTTTTCTGCTAAATTAGCCATTGTACCTAATTCAACAATTAATTCATATTTTCCTTCTTTAAAAAGGAATTTTTCTTTTAACATTATTTTACTCCTTAACTTCCATTTTTTGTCGCAACTATGAGCATTATAACATAATAAAATGTTAAAATAAGTTATAGAACAATTTTATTTTAGGATGTCATAACTTATGTTTAAACATAAAATACAAAATGAAATTGAAATTTTAAATAAAGACTTTGATAAAATTAAAAATAAAACTTTAATTATTGATGTTCGTGATGTTGCTGAATATCAAATTTTAAAAAAAATAACAAATGATAATGGTGAACTTAATATTGTTAATATTCCTTAATATGATTTGATTAAAAATCCTAGTAAATATATTGAAAGCAAAAATCAAGTGATTATAACTATTTGTAATGCAGGAAATCGTTCAACTGCTGCTGCACTAACACTCAGAGAATTGGGATATACTAACACTTATGTTTTAATTAATGGTATTTATGTATATTACAAAAAATAACTTATTTCTCATTATTTAATTTAATAAGATCATTAATAGCAATACTTAAATTATTACAATAAGTTCCTAAGACTAAACTAACACTATCGTCTTGGTCTAAAATACCACGATTTTTAATTTTTTTAAGATTATTAAAATTAATTTTTGAATGATCAATAATATCTACCTTAATTTTATTTGCTGTTGCTGTTGTCCCTTTAATATTATCAATTCCTCCTAAATCAACAATAAAATTTTGTAATTTAAATGGGAATTTTTGTGGTTTATTAATGGGTTTTAAACTACTTTCTTGTTGATTGCGTAATTTTTTAGCTTTACTAATATTTCATATTCAAATCCCAATACTAGCCACAGCAAATAACAACGCAATAACTAATAATACTATTTGTCAAATTGGCATGATTACCTTCCTTAATTAATATATTTTTAAATATTTTCTTAATCTTCTTGAATAAAAGCTTTTTTTAATTTAGCAAGTAAAGAATAATGATTAAGTCGATATTCTAAAACTTGTAACGTTAATTTTGATAATTTAATTGTTACCTTATCATCTATTTTATCATTAAAATCAAAAGTATCAACAATTAATTTTCCAAAATCGCTCAATTTACTATCTTTTTGAATATTTTTCAAAGTAATTTCATGATTTTCATCCAAAATTAGTGGTGAATTTAAACTGCGATAACTATTATTAGCTACTGGAGCAATTTCATGAAATTGCATTAAGTTATGATTTGAAATTAAAACAGCACCACCAAGTGATTTCATTAAACCCGTCGAACCAGTTCTTGTTGCAATAACTAAACCAGAACCACGAAAGTTTTCAAATAATTGATTATTAATTAACACTTGACATGAAAGAGTCGTTGTTAAATTAACAAATTTAACTTCATTAATAGCATATAAAATCTTATTATTAATATTTACTTCTAATAATGAAAATTTATTTACTATTAAATTATTATTTTTTTTATCAATTAACATTAATACTTTGTCAACTTCTGTGTTTAAAAAGTTTTCATAAAAACCAAGATTACCACATTTAAAACTAACAAACTTAACAGTATTGAGTATATTATTATAATCATGAACAGCTTTTAAAAATGTTCCATCACCACCAATAATAAAAACAATATCTGGAAAAGAAGTATCTTCAAGTGCTTTAAGGGCCAATAACTTGGGCCTTAATTCCTTAGCTAATGATTGAGAATTCTCATATTTATTAGCAATAATTGCAAATTTATAATTTTTCAACATGTATTCCAATCATATTTCAATTAAAATATTTCACAAGAATCTTCAAATTCGTTTTCAATAGAACCACGTAAAAATAATTCAATCTCATCTTCATTATAACCAATTTGAATACGTTGTTTATTTTCTTGAACAATAATTGGACGTTTTAAAACAGTTGGTGAAGTTTTAATTAAATCAAAAACTTGTAACATTGTTAACTTTTCAATATTAATAGCATGTGTTTTAATAAACTTTGCTCTTGTTGAAATAATATCACCAACACCATTTGGTACAAATCTTAATAATAATTTAATTTCAGTATCGGTCAATGGATTATGGATAATATTACGTTTAATATATGGAATTTTATGTTTATCAAAAAATTGAATAACTTTTTTTGAAGACAAACAACTTGGCGAAACATATATTTTAATCATGACAATACCCCTCTTTGCTTTTAGACTACATTTGATTTAAATACTCTTTTTTTAAAATTAATTTTTTTTATCTTTTAAAGATAAAAGTTAATAAACTCTAAATTACTATAATAATATATATTTCCACACTATCTTTGACCAAAATTAGAAAATAACTACATGAAAGATCTTTTCTGCTATATCTTTCACCCACATATTATATCATATTATTTTTGGCTTTTATCCCTTTATGTACTATTTTTAAATTTTATCACATAAATGGAGATAAAAGCCTATCTAGGAAATTATCCCCACATGTATCTAAATCAAACACAAAATTATAGTTTCAAAACTAGGTATCTTATTGAATTTATATGCAAAAGAAGCTGCATATAAATGAATATTGTGTTTTGAAACTTTTATGTGTGTTCGGAAAGTTCGTCGGATGTGTTTTCATTCAGATTCAATCTGGTTTGTGTTTACACCTGTTGATGACACATACCCAACTTCATGATTTACGATTTCATGTTGGTGATAGAAGTTTTTGAAACTTCCATATCCCTTCCAAGAATCCGTAAATAGACAACACCCAGTAGAAATGTGTTTCAATGCAAATCATAAAAGGTTTTTCTCATCTGCTTTTTTCAATACTTTCACAATTAGTTTGTTGCTGGTTTTCTCATAAACTCCAACAATCAAGGTTTTATTCAACAAGGAAGATCCTTGTTGAATAAAACCTACATGTGAAAGATACATTTCATCCATTTGTGCTGTGCCATCATCAATGAACCCTGCATCTTGATTCCAAATTCTAGTTCTGATTTCATGACCCATTCTTCAAGCTGTTTTATATGTCACATTCAATTCCCTTGCAACATCTGTTGATGGTATACCATGCTTTGTGTTTATTCATCTAAAGATGAAATAAAACCAAGATGTCAAAGGTGTTTGTGACTTGTGAAAAATGGTGTCATGAAGAATACTAAATGTTTGATGATATTTCAAACATCTTATTCTTCTCAAATCATAAACATTCAAACTAGAAGAAGCACACCTGATAAATTTCATTAATTTCAACTTCGCTATATATTTCAAACAATCGTTTTCATTTTGAAATATGCTATTGAATTCATTTCAATTCATTTTTTCCTATACACTAGTACATGTGGGGATAATTTCCTTCTTCAATATATTTTCTTTCTAAAAATTGAAATTCATTACCTATGTTGATTAATTTTTTGAATTCTTGTTCATAATTTTCAAATTCTTTACTTTTTAATAAAAAATTAACTGTTTTTTCTGTATTCATATATTTTTATACCTTTTGATTCTTTCTTTCAATTTTATAAAAATCCATTAACTTTGAATTAAAGTTAATGGATTAAAAACTAATATTTAGTTCTTCTTTTTTTTAACAAATTTTATAAATTAAGCAATCTTTTTTTTAAAAAAAATAAAAAAAGTTCGTAAATAAAATTTGGAACTAAATTTTTTAAGGTTTATTTGGCATTTGTGTTTATATTTATTTAACACTGTAACTTCCCAAAAATATTTTTTATAAATATTTTTGGGAAATTTTCACTCGATATTGACATACCAGAATCGTTAGAATCGATCTTTTCTAAGAGTGGCTTTACTTTAGTAAATGGTTCTATTTCTAAAAGTTGTTTTTTTGTTTCAATTTCTACTTCTATCTTAAAATTATCTAAACTAGAATCTGAAATAGATGATTCATTTTCATTAATTTTTATTTTTAATTAACTTTCTCTTACTATTACTGTTTCTATATCTTTATCAAGTTTATCTAAACTAATGGCATTTAATGAATTTAATTTATCACTTTTTTCTTTTTGAAGTATTTCTAAATCAGTTAATGGTTGCGTATTTTCAATTGAAATATTTTTTAATTTTTCTCTTTGTTGTTTAATTTTTAGTATTGTATTTTCTAATAAAAATTGTTTTTGACTATTAGTTACTTTTAAATCTTCTATTTCTTTAGTATTATTCTTTTTGCTTAATTGTGCTTTTAATACTAGTCAATTTTCCTTTAATATATTTGTCTCTTTTTTTATGTTTTAATATTTCATCAGACAAATCTTTTTTTTGTTTTATTTTACTTTTATTTGTCATTCGTAAATCAGCAATTTCTTTATTTATATTACTTCAATTAACAAATTCTTTATCTAATTTTTTCTGAACACTTTTGTAACTACAAAAAATACCAAAAGTTAATAGTGCAATAACACGACGTCAATTACTATCTGTTCAATCTTTTACTTTTAAATTAATATCTTTATCATTACTTTCAATTTCTTCTTCTAAACGAGAAATTGAATTAGTTTTTGCATCTATTTTGTCATTTAATGTTTTAATATTTAAATTTATTTCATCTATTTTTTTGATTAATTGTTCTTTAGAAGTTTCATTATCATTAAAAATAGATTGTATTTGACCGTTATTTACATCAATCTTTGTTGTTAATTGTTCCTTGTTTTTTTCTAATCTTTCAATTTCTAATTCAATTTCTGATTTTTGTTTTATTAATGCAATTAACTTTTCTAAACTTTGTAATTCCACTTTCAATTCTTCTTTTTTTAAAATTTCTTTTTTTAAATTTAATATTTTAGTTTTTTCTTCTTGTAATTTTGTCATATTTTCTTTTAATGCTTTTAAAATACCATTAAAAAAAGATGATTATTGAATTATTTTTTTTAAATTAAATAATTCATTTCTAATTCTCTCTAAGGTTCTTCTGTTATCTACTCTGTCTAGATTTCTGTTTTTTATATCTTTACTAGTTTCTTTACTTTCAACTTCTAAAGTATATATATTCATTAACTACTTTTAATTTATCAGTCATCTGATTAACATATTCTTCAATAAATGTTTTTTTATCTTCACTATCTTTGATATTTCTTAATTGACTTTCAGCTTTCTTCAATATATCTTCTAGTTGTTTTCTTTCAAATTCAAAAATTGCTTGTTTTTCAACAATATTTTGTTTCTTGATTTCTAATTCATTAAGTTTTAAACTAAGAGTTTGAAGATATTCTTTCACATTGTTTCGATCTTTTATTTTCTTTAAATATTTTTGTAAATCATCCTTATATTTTTCTTCTCCAAATAACATAAAAAACTCCTTTATAAAATAAAAAAATCATTACTCTTAAAAAATAAAAGCTATGGGTCAAAAAACTATTTTTAATTTATGTTTTTATTATATCAAAATCAAACAAATTTTAATATAATTAATTGAATTATTTAACTTTATCATTGATAATTAATTATATTAAAAAATTAATTTGGAGGAAGCAAAATATATGGCTCGTATTATATCCGGAATAACTAGCACTGGAAAATTAACTCTTGGTAACTACTTGGGAGCAATTAATAATTTTTTAAAATCGCAAGAAGAACATGAACTCTTAATATTTGTTGCAAATTTACATGGATTAACACTACCAATAAAAGCACAAGAATTAAGAGATAATATTAAAGATATTGCTGCTTGATATTTTGCTGCTGGTATTATACCAAATAAATCTCATATTTTTATTCAATCTGATGTTTTAGCTCATAGTCAATTAGGATATATATTATTATGTAATAGTTATGTCGGTGAATTAGAACGAATGACACAATTTAAAGATAAAAGTCAAAAAATGACAAATCAACAAAATAAAACGATTAGTATTCCAACAGGTATTCTTACATATCCAGCATTAATGGCTGCTGATATTTTACTATATGACGCTGATTTTGTGCCAGTTGGTGTTGATCAAACTCAACATTTAGAATTGACAAAAACTTTAGCAACAAGAATGAATAACAATTATAAAACTGATTTATTCAAAATTCCTAAAATCATTATTGATAAACAAGCACAGAAAATTATGAGTTTACAAGAACCTGAAAAAAAAATGTCAAAATCTGATACTAATCTAAGAAATACTATTTTTTTAAGCGATAGCAAACAAGAAGTTACCAATAAAATTAAAAAAGCAGTTACTGATTCAGAAAATATTATTAAATTTGATCCAGAACATAAGCCTGGAGTTAGTAATTTATTAACTATTTATGCTAGCATTACTAAAAAAGATATCAAAACTTGTGAACAATACTTCAGCAATCACAATTATGGTTTTTTAAAAGAAGAAGTAATTAAAGTAATAAATGATTTATTAGAACCAATGCAAAAAAAACACCAAGAATTTATTAACGAAAAATCATCACAATTAGCAAAATATTTAGAAGAAGGTGCAAATTTTGCTAATAATATTGCTACTAAAAAATTAAACTTTGTTCAAGACACAATGGGTATTAATTTTATCGAGAAAGAAAGATAGGAGGAAGAGACAATGTCTTTATACAATAAAAAACAAAAACATTTAATCCTAGTTGATTTAGATGGTACTCTATTAAAAAGTGGTGGTCGAGAAATTCATATTAATACTAAAAAAGCACTAATTGATGCTCAAAAACAAGGGCATATTGTTTGTATTGTCACTGGTCGACCTTATCGTGGATCAATTAAATTTTATCGTGAATTAGGTCTTAATACATTACTATGCAATTTTAATGGTGGCCATATTCATGATCCAACAATCAAAAAATTCAAAAGATTAGTTTTTCCAATTTCTGAAACAATTGTTAAACATATTTTAAATGAAGACTATATTTTTCAACAAATTGAAAACGCGGTTATTGAATATTACAACAAAGCAGTATGTTGAAAAAAGATGATTTCTTTGAAACTTATTTTCATTTAGATACTATTGAAAATGATACTTTTACAATTAGTAAATTAATTCGTGATTGAAAAGGGAGCGCTAATGTCATTTTAATTGAATTTAAAGAAAATACCAATCTTGATCAAGTATATCGTGACTTAGAAAAATATTCAAACTCAATTAAGGTAAATACTTGAAATCGCTATGATAATAATAAACTAATCTTTGAAATTTCAAGTAAATTTATTGATAAAGGAATGACAGCTCGCATTTTGGCTCAATATTATAATGTTGATATTAGAGATGTTATTGCTTATGGTGATGAAATTAATGATAAAGAAATGTTGATGGAAGTTGGCTATGGTGTAGCAATGAAAAATGGTAATATTGTTATTAAAAGTATTGCCAATGATATTACTACTAAAACTAATGATGAGGGTGGAGTTGGTGATCATTTATCAAAATTATTAAATCTTTATGAAGAAAGTGAAATTTATATTTAATAGGAATGAAAATATATTAACTATTATTTCTATATTTGTAATATGATATAGTTTTTAAAAATTAATATAAGTTTTTAACCTATTTACTTTATTTTTAAAGTAAATAGGTTTTTATTTAAAAAAGTTTTTTATAAATTTAATATACTAAAATAAAAAAACCTATTGTTTTATTTTTTAAAACAATAGGGCATTAATTTCTACTAAATATAAATATTTTAGGAAATTATCCCCACATGTACTAGTGTGGAGGAAAAAATGAATTGAAATGAATTCAATAGCATATTTCAAAATGAAAACGATTGTTTGAAATATATAGCGAATTTGAAAGTAATGAAATGTATCAGGTGTGCTTCTTCTAGTTTGAATGTTTATGATTTGAGAAGAATAAGATGTTTGAAATGTCATCAAACATTTAGTATTCTTCATGACACCATTTTTCACAAGTCACAAACACCTTTGACATCTTGGTTTTATCTTATCTTTAGATGAATAAACACAAAGGATGGTATACTATCAACAGATGTTGCAAGGGAATTGGGTGTGACATATAAAACAGCTTGAAGAATGGGTCATGAAATCAGAACTAGAATTTGGAATCAAGATGTAGGGTTCATTGATGATGGCACAGCACAGATGGATGAAATGTATACATGTAGGTTTTAAAAAACAAGGAAGATCCTTGTTGAATAAAACCTTGATTGTTGGAGTTTATGAGAAAACCAGCAACAAACTAATTGTGAAAGTATTGAAAAAAGCAGATGAGAAAAACCTTTTATGATTTGCATTGAAACACATTTCTACTGGGTGTTGTTTGTTTACGGATTCTTGGAAGGGATATGGAGTTTTCAAAAAACTTCTATCACAAACATGAAATCGTAAATCATGAAGTTGGGTATGTGTCATCAACAGGTGTAAACACAAACCAGATTGAATCTGCATGAAAACACATCCCACGAACTTTTCGAACACACATAAAAGTTTCAAAACACAATATTAATTTATATGCAAAAGAAGCTGCATATAAATTCAATAAGATACCTAGTTTTGAAACTATAATTTTGTGTTTGATTTAGATACATGTGGGGATAATTTCCTAGATAGGCTTTTCTCAGCATTTATGTGATAAAATTTAAAAACAGTACATAAAGGGATAAAAGCCATATTTTAATACTATTAATACAAAAAACTATAAAACTTCTAAAGGCAAGAAGTCAAAAATTTCTGGGTGATTGGCACAAAACTTTAATTCCGAATCATTTTTTTGTTCTTCAATTTTAATTTTTAATTCATTTAATTTCTTTTTTATTTTAAGTAATTGAGCAGGTGCTGGTGGTTGTTTATCTCATTCATCAAATAATATTTTACCTGTTTTAAAAAGTTTTTCATACTGACATTTTAAACAACTATTTTGCTGTGATTCATGATCATGGATATTTTTGCCAAACATAAAATTACCTACTTTCCTCAATTCTTTTATTTAAATTTATTATACCAAATAATAAAAAAGGAGAAATAATTCTCCTTTTTAACTAGTAAAATGTTATAAAACCATTGGTAAATAATGTAAGAAAAAACTATTTTCTAATTCTCATCCTCAATCACGCTGATTCTGAGGTGTTAAAATTCATCTAGCAAAACTTTCGGCAAAAAATTCATCATCAAGATTTATATTATATTTACCATTAAATCAGGCACTACGACCATAATTACTATTAACTGTTATTAAGCCAAATAATAATTTTTGCTTAATATTAGTTAATTTTACTTGTTGACCTAAATAATCAATTAAATATCAAGTACGATCATAAATTTGTTTGTTATCATTGTTAACAGTTAGTTTATGAGAAACTGATGTCATATTAGTATTAATATCACTATAACTGCTATCTGATCACTTTCAATTAGCATTAAATGAATTTCTTTCATCAGCACTTAAACCAATAAAATTACTTAAAGCATGACCATATTCGTGAGTTGTAACACTAATTATTTGATCTGAAGATCAAAATCCCTCTTGAAATTGTTGATCAATTAAATTAATATTTGCAAATTCAGGACCATAACCCATAAATTGATTATCAGTTTCTGAATTAAAAGCAGTTCATGCTACTGTGCTATCACTTACAGCAACTGGTGCTACTTTTTGAATTAGTTTAATAACAGTGTTTTTATGAAAAACTTTAGCAAAAATATTATAAAAACGTAATTGTTGTTGCTCTGCTAATTGTAATTGTTCATTATTTAAACCAGCTTTTTTATACATTTCAACTCAATTAACATCAATGGTTTTACCACCAATTTTAGTATGAGTTAAATCATATTGTAAACTATCATAATTACTTCAAATTACATCACTTTTATTATTATCATACAACTTATTAAATTCATCAATACTTTCTTTACTTGCCATTTGATGGATTTTATATTCATATTTTTTTACCATCTTTGCATCTTCTGGTGAAAGTTTTCATTTTAATAAACTAGCATTAGCATCATGCTTATTTAAATAGACATAATGATCACTGTCTGGAGAAAACGTTAACATTAAACCATTAACTGTTACAAGATTTAATGCTGTAATCATAGTTACTAATTTAATACATTTTTTCATAATTAACCTCCCCTTCATATCATAATTATAATTATGATTTTACATTGTAGCATTTAAATAAAAATACTGCACTAACTATTCTCAGTTATTTTTAATTTTTTTATTAGTAAAAATTTCAACTTCAAAAACAGCAAATTCTTTGCGAATCTTTATAACTTTAAATGAAAAATTTCGAAATTTTAAAAGTGGACTATTTTTCCTTACTTTCTTTACTTTTGTTTTGAACATATATCATTCTTGGACAGTTTGTTTATTATAATTTGGAGGTTTTCTTTTTAAATAACGTTTAAATACTACTTCAAGTTTTGAAGAACCATCAACACGAAACTTATGTGTTCCTATTTCTTGTATCAATCCAATTTCATCAGTTTCATCATAAATTTCACCAACTAATTCTTCAAGAATATCTTCAAGTGTAATAATACCATTAAAATCTTTTTTATCTTTATTATTGCAGACAATAGCTATATGCATTCTTTCCGTTTGTAAAATTTCCAATGCTTCATTTAACTTAGTACGCTTAGAAATAAAAATTGCTGGTAACATTAATTGTAATAAATCTGGATTTTCATTTTCTAACATATTAATAATAAATTCTTTAATATTTAAAATACCAATTACATTTTGATTAACATGATCTAAAACAGGAATTCTACTATATTTTTCTTCTAAATATATATGTTTAATAACTTTAGGTGGCGTATCATCATAAATATATTTAATTTTACTTTTGGGATGCATAGCTTGAAAAACTGATTTTTCATCAAATTTAATTGCAGATTCAATTAAATCACGTTCTGCTTTTTCAAGAACTCCTTCTCTTTCAATTATTGAAATCAATTCAATAAGTTCTTGTTCAGAACTTGTTGGTTTTTTACTTTTAAATTGAAATAAAGTAACAATAAAAGTTATTGGATAAAAAATAATATTAAGAATATACAAAATATATGCATAATTTAAAGCTATTGTCTCAGGATGTAATTTTGCAACACTTTTAGGTATAATTTCACCAATAATTAAAACAACAATCGCCGAAACTAAAGTTGATATTAAAGGACCATAAGCAGGAGAAACATGAAAAGAATCAATAAATAATATGGTACTTAAAGTACCAATTCCAACATTAATTACTGTGTTACCAAGTAAAATTGTTGTTAAAGTTACATTATAATTTTTAACTAACTTAAATACAATATTAGCACGACGACTTTTCTTACTACGTAATTTACCAATAGATTTAATTCTTATAACATTTAAAGAAGTTAATGATGTTTCAGCAGATGAATAAAAACTACTTAAAAATAATAAAACTAGCAATATTATTAAATAAATATACCAATTACTGTCCATATAGAAAAAAACTACTCCTTTTGATTTTTATATTGTTATTAAGATTATAACATAGTATACTTAGTACGTTATATTTAATTATTAATTTATTACTCATATAAATTTATGATATTATATTGGAGGTGATGAAAATAAATGCGTAAAAAATTTTGACTAATAGCAGCCTTAATAATAGGCACAACAACCATTTTACAAGTTAGTGCTTGTACAGATGATTCAAAATATCAAGAATTTATTAGTGATGTTAATAGTGGGAATGCTTTTTTTGGCATCCTTGGTGCTGCTGATAATCCACTTTCTAAGCAAATTATTGACGGTTTACACACAATGCAAATCAAAAATAATAATGCAGCAAGTAAATGAGATAACTGATTAACAGAAAAGAAAACTGAAATAAACAGTGTTACTACTAATGGAACTATTGATATTAAAATTTATGAAAAATTTCCTTATGCCAACCCTAGTAGTGATATTGTTAACCAATTTTGAAATGATAAAAAAATTAGTTGACAACAACAAATTTATCATTGACTACTTGAACATAAAATTTCTGATAATAGTTCAGCACCTGTTGCTGATTCAGGTGTCAAAGAAATTCAAAATCCTGTTGATAAAGAAAGAGCATTTAAAGCTTTACCAATTGTTTTTATTGTTAATAAAGGTAAACTAATAACTGTTGGTCAAGAATGAGAAACTATTGATGGTCCAAATCAGTTTTTTGATCAACTAACAGCTTTAATCACAGGTAATCTATTAAAAACTGCTGCTAAAAAACTATATAATTTTTAAAAGAAGATAATTATATATCTTCTTTTACTTTTTTATTTCTTAATATTTTTTATTCCATTTTTTATAAATTGATATAACTAAAATACGTGTTTATTTTTTATTGTATTTTATTTATAAGGTGCTAAAATTTTAGTAGATAAGCAAATTTAATAAAAATAACAATAATTCTAAACATTTCGGGCGCATTAATTTAATAGATAGATTTAGAAATAACAAAGAACGATATAACTATCGTTCTTTTTTTGTTAAAAGATTAAAACTTCATAAAACTGTTGTAGAAGTCTAATAGTGAGTACGAAATGTAAATACTTCTATATCAGAATAAAAGAGCATTTAATGTTAAGTAAGTTAAAATGTTACACTGTATTGCTTAATGTAATTATAGATTAATTTGAATAGCCTTATTATGGCTTAATAAAGAACCAATTAATCTAATTAATAATTACATTTGTATTATTTAAGAAAATAGGGGGTTTTATATATAAATACATACCTAATTAACAATATCATAACACAATTAAAAAACATAAAGGAGAAAAATAAATATGTCATACATTTATTTAATAAAATATCAAGTAATAGGGGCTTTGCCCCTCGTTGCTTCGCAACTCACCCCAGCGGGGATAAACCCCGCGGCCAACCCAACAAAAGGTTCTTTGTTGGTTCCGGCCATTTTTTTAATTTTTATCTCCCTTTTTCTTTAAAATATTATCTAATTTATCTAAACCAGCAGAGTTAATATCATTATAAGTCATATCAATACTACTTGCTTCTTTGAGATGTTTCTTAGGTGACAATTCACTTTTAAGTTCATGCACATAATGCAATGCCCTAGAATTATACCTTTTCAATCAATATCTAGGAAAAAATAAAGTCATAGTCATTGCTTCATCACTATAACTTGAAGGCATTATACCTTTCTTAAAAATTTTCTTGGTTTTACGTCGTGAAAATACTACTTTATTATAATCATCAATATTAGTATACAAATTAATATTAAATACAACAAAAAATAATAAAACACGCATTTTTTTAACTTGAACAACATATTCCACTTTTTCTCTTGCTTGTACTGGTATTCTATTAGGGTGTTGTTCAATCAAATACATTGTACCATTAAACATATGACCTATTAATTTACAAAATTGTCCTAAACTTTCTTGTTGATTTTTAAATTGCATTCCTAAATCATTAGAATTTATTTTTAATGCTAATTCATCTAAAATTATTAAATCTTCTTCCTCAAAAGCATAATTACTTGCTAACTGATTAAAAGTAAAAACATCATTATAATTTACTAAATAAGAATAACCATTTTTTAATTTAATAGGAAAAAGACTAACTACTCTTTTCTTATGAGTTTGTGCTAGACAACAAGCAAGAGCAGATTTGCCAGTACATGGTGGTGCTGAAATAATATAACTACCAACTCGTTTTAAAATTTTAACATTACGAATAGTTATAAAAATTAAATAAATAATCATAATTAAACCTATAATTAATAATACATAACCATATAAAGGCATAATAAACTCCTAACCTACAATTAAACTAATTGCTCTAACAAATAATCATAAAGGTATAATATTTTCTATTCCACTAACAATATCAACATTTAAAGCAGTACTAATAGTATCTGAAAAAATATGTCGTAATAAACTATCTGTGGTAAAAAGAAACTGTCTTAATGGTTCAACTAGTAAAACTGTACCAACAACTCCATAAAGTACTCATCTAAAAGCATTACGTAAATGTCCAAAAACATCATATCAACTAACACGCTCATACTCAGGGTTAAAAGAGCTATTTGGCAGTACTGGTGTTACTTTGTCGCTTGAAAAAATATTAATCTGACCAAATGAAACCTCCGGCGAAATAGTTAAATTTGTAGTTCCATGAATATCAAAAAATACAGTTAAATGTCTTAAATTTGAAACACGAACTGGCATAGTAACAAAATTATACAAATCTTGCATATAAACATCATTACCAATTGTTCCTTTAAAAACATATTTTGTATCACCAACATAATCTAAAAAACTAAAAGCAAAATCACCAGTAAATGTAAAAAAAGCCTCATAATTAAAATAAAACATAAAACCTTGAATATAAAAACTTAAAGGTTTATCAATTTCAAAATTTAATTCAAAACGTAAATTTAAAGGTTTAACTCAATGATTTAAGTTTTGAATAAGAAGTCGATTTTTTTTACCATATTGAACAAAATTATGATTAAACATAATACGAGAAATATCATCTAACTGATATCTCCTAAAAGAATAAACACTAGTTCCAGTATTAAGTGTTATCTTTTTAACACCTACAACATCACTTTGATATTCAAAATCCAAATCATTATCTAAACCACCTATAATTTCGCCACTAACTAATTTTAAATCCGGTTGGTCAACATCAAAATAAGCAGAATTTCATGGAATAGTTGATCAATCATTAAAATCATTATACTTAATGTGTTTAATCATTTCTTTTTTAATATCATAATTAACAACATTAGGGTCATTTGAAGCAATTAAACTAGTAGGTGCTTGAACAGAAGTATTTACAACAAAAAATAATTTAGCAAACTTAAATCACATAATTATTTACCAATGAAAATTTTTAAAACTATTCAAAAACCATAAAATATAATAAATCCAATAAAAAAATGAGTTCCATAAACTACTAAATTTCATAAAATAGTAGTAAAAACATCAATTGGATTACCCATAAACATAGTTCAATAATCAAAAATACATTGATGTATTTTATTATAAATTTCTAAAACACTCATACTTAACACCTACCCAAGCAATGACTTAAAAATGAATTTAATACTAGGATAAATAAAATTAAAAAATACACCTAATACTAACCAAAAAGTCAAATTAAATAAAATATAAACTTCATTAGTGATATTTGGTTGATTTAAAAATACACCAATATCATTATTAGAAAATATAAAAATTAAATGCAATATACTATTCACAAAATCACTCATCATAATTAATCTTCTTTCTTTTTATTTTTTTTTCTAATAGAACTAGCAACTCTTTTACCCAATTTTTTAGAACCTCTACTAATTTTTGAAAATCCTTGTCTAGTAGAAACTGGTTGAATATCAATACTTAAAAACACTGACATAGCAAATTTAATTAAAAGAATAAAAACTACAAAAGTACCTAAATTAAAGCCTAAATCTGCCATTGGTAAATTTCAAAATTTCATAAAAATTTGTCCAAATAGTTCTAAAACTTTTGAAATAAAAGCAACACCCATAACTGATTACTCCTATATAATTTTTAATAACTTTAAAATTAATGAAAAAGTAAAAACAACTAAAATTATTGCTAATAATGGTACTGGCATAGAAACTATTTGTTGTGAACTATCACCAAAAATAAAACTTTTAATAACGAGAGATAAATTATGTAAACCAGAAAAATCAGTAATATAACTTTGCAAAATATTTTGAACAATATTATTTAAAGAAGGCAAAAGTTTACCTAATAAAGGAAAAACAAAAATTATTGCAAAAAATAATTTAATCATAACTATTACCTCCTAAAAACAAATTAATAAATTCTATCTAAAACCACTAATAATATGTCCAATAAATTCTTTAATAAATACTAAAACTATCATAAATATTGGAATTAATACCGGTCAATTTGTCATAATAGAATCACCAGCAAACACTCAATTAAAAACATAACTAAAAGATTCTAATAATTTTTGACCTATTCCTTTAATCATATCAATTAAAGCACTTAATCCTTTTGGCATACTAATCACCTCCCTCCTATAACTCTTTTCTTGCTCTTTCTTTACGCTTTTGTTCTTTACAATATCAACAATCATGCTCAATAACTTCATGTTTTTTATGTTTAAATTTTCAAAATAACTTTTTAATAGAATCTTTAAAAAATCAAGAAGTACCAAGCACAGCAATTATCACAACCACTCATTTAACCATTTTAAACACCCCCTAATGTATAAGCATAAGAATAATCTCAATTTAATGAAACACTATCATAATTTAAATCAACATCAACAATACCATCATCATCCACACTTTGATAATCATTAACACTACCATTAATTAATCTTGCAGTTTCATCAGTAAAAACTTCTTGCATTTGAACAACATTATTAATATTTCCAAATGGTAACAATAACTGATTTATAATCTCACTTGCACCGGCAATAATCGTAGGAATAGCAAAATAATTATTAAAATCATTATTAATACCAATAGCAACACCACTACTAATAAAACAACCACCAGTACCCATATTTGCTATCTTTCTTATATTTTGAAACCTATTAGGTATTAATTCAGTTAATCCACTAATAACATTTACTATACCAAAACTATTTAAAGATATATAAGTATCTCAATCTACAAAAGGGACATCAATTATCGGTTTAACGGTTGTAAATGGTGGATACGTTGGCTTAGGTGGTTCAGTAGGACAAGGTGGTGAAAAAAATGGTTCATCTCTTAATAAAGAAACTGTGGAATGGCAACTTTATTTATTACTGTTTTTTTGGTAGACATTTGTGCTTGGTATTTTATGGGGGTTAAGTAGTTTAGAGTGCTGTGGATTCTTATGTTGTTGTATCAATTGATATAATCAAATAATTCTAATTTTAATTGGATTAATGATGTAAAATTTTTATCATTAATAAAATTTGTTTTGAAAGTTTTGAAAGTTGCTTCAGCAACAGCGTTATCGTAAAAACAACCTTTTTTGCTTAAAGAGTGGGTAATATTGAAGGCTAATAAAAGTTTATCAATAGTTTTATTATTAAATTCATTACCGCGATCGCTATGAAATATTTGAATATTTTTTAAACAACGATTTGAGCACATAAATGCTTTATATACTAATGATGCATCTTTTTTAGTACCTACACTATGTCCAATAATTTCGCGATTGTACAGGTCGATTAATAAGCAAATATAGTTTCATTTACCATTAACTTGAACATAAGTTAAATCACTAACAATAACTTCATTTTTAAGCCTATTATTAAAGTCTCTATTAACAAGATTAGTAATTTGACTATCATTGACTTTATTATGATATTTTTTGTATGATAATTTAGTGTATTTTGATATTAAATTATGTTTATTCATAATTTTTTTAATTTTTCGTCTTGATAAATTAATTTTCTTTTCTTTTAGAACAACTTTTAATCTTCTTGTTCCATAAGCTTCTTTATTTTCTTTAAAAGCACTAATAACATTTTCATCATACATATTATTTTGAATTTTATCTTCTTTTTTCTTGAAATTAAAATAATATGTTGATTTAGAGATTTTTAAAAAACGACACATTGTACGAATTTTATATTTAAGTTTATTTTTGATAATAATTTCTATTTTCTGCCTATTATTAATGCTGCTTGCTTTAAAATATCATTTTCCATTCTTAATTTTTTTACATGCTTTTCTTAATTTAATTAGGAAATTATCCCCACATGTACTAGTGTGGAGGAAAAAATGAATTGAAATGAATTCAATAGCATATTTCAAAATGAAAACGATTGTTTGAAATATATAGCGAAGTTGAAAGTAATGAAATGTATCAGGTGTGCTTCTTCTAGTTTGAATGTTTCTGATTTGAGAAGAATAAGATGTTTGAAATGTCATCAAACATTTAGTATTCTTCATGACACCATTTTTCACAAGTCACAAACACCTTTGACATCTTGGTTTTATCTCATCTTTAGATGAATAAACACCAAACATGGAATTCCATCAACAGATGTTGCAAGGGAATTGGGTGTGACATATAAAACAGCTTGAAGAATGAATCATGAAATCAGAACTAGAATTTGGAATCAAGATGCAGGGTTCATTGATGATGGCACAGCACAGATGAATGAAATGTATCTTTCACATGTAGGTTTTAAAAAACAAGGAAGATCCTTGTTGAATAAAACCTTGATTGTTGGAGTTTATGAGAAAACCAGCAACAAACTAATTGTGAAAGTATTGAAAAAAGCAGATGAGAAAAACCTTTTATGATTTGCATTGAAACACATTTCTATTGGGTGTTGTTTGTTTACGGATTCTTGGAAGGGATATGGAAGTTTCAAAAACTTCTATCACAAACATGAAATCGTAAATCATGAAGTTGGGTATGTGTCATCAACAGGTGTAAACACAAACCAGATTGAATCTGCATGAAAACACATCCGACGAACTTTCCGAACACACATAAAAATTTCAAAACTATAATTTTGTGTTTGATTTAGATACATGTGGGGATAATTTCCTAGATAGGCTTTTATCTCCATTTATGTGATAAAATTTAAAAATAGTTAATCTTAATAAAGATAATAAAAGCCTTCAATTATAAGTAGCTGCTCTTGTAACATTGTACTCTTTAGCAAGACAAGACACTGACTTACCGCTTTGATATAAAGCTACTATTTGTTTTTTAAATTCATCTGAATATGAGTTAATATTGGCCATAATTATAATTCCTTTCTTTTAACTAATTTGTTCACTTGTCTACGTAATTAGTGTCCAATAAAGTGTAACCCATCCACTGACTTATCTACATATTGAACAAAATTAACATAATTAATCAAACCAATTGTTCCTAAACCTAAAAATATTTTTTTATAACTATTAATAACTTTATTTCTAGTAATTAGTCTTTGATTAATATTCCATATATCAATTCCTAACTTTTTACTAAATAACAAAGAATTAATAAAACCTAATACTGGGTCTTTTAAATATTGACCATAATAAGCACTTACGCCAACCATAGCACTTAATTGACTTAATCCAGTTCTTAAAATTTTAGTTAAAGTATAATTACTAGTTTGTTCAAATTCATTAATAGGCATAAATAAAACTCCTTATATTTTATAAAATATAAGGAGTTTATATATGAATTATAATCTAATCCATTGTGGTTCAAAATGAAAAATATATAATCCATATATGAACCCCTTATTTAATTTTTAATTTATACATTATTATTTTCATTCAGTAATATCTACAATAGTACCGGATAAATCCAAAACTAAATTATAATAATTACCAACTTTTAAATTTAATTTATGTAAATACTTTGAAAAGTCATTAAAAACTGTTGGATTATAACATTTATCCCTTACCTTACCAGTAGGAATATTTGTTTGTTTATTAATTTCCGAAAAAGTTAAAACATCAAAATTTAAAAATTTAGCTTGATTATTTTTATCGGGTATCATCTTATCTTTTTCAATATTAACTAATTGAGTTTTAAACATAAAAATTGCCAATCCTTTCTATAAATTTTAATAAAAAAATAATAAAAGAATTGGCAAACAATTATTTAATAATTAAATTAATAAAAGAAACTTTTAAATGAAGTATTTAACTATTCCTGGTCGGGAACTGCTTTACTAATTCAAATAAGTTAAATAATATTTAAAAACTAATTTTAAAAAATATTTATTTATAACAATATAATAACATATTTAACAAAAATTTCAATAAATATAAAAAATAATAATGATTACTATAATAAAAGTATAACAAAAACACAAAAAAATACAAATATAGTATATATATATTACTTAAAAAAATTTAAAATTAATGTAAAACACGATTTTTTAAAAATATTTTTTCAATTTTTCTTTTATCAAAAATTTTATAAAGAAAATCTAAAACATCATTTTTATTAAACTTATTTTTTAATCAATACCTAAATCGTAAACTTTCTAAACTAACATAGTATTGAAAATCTTTAAAATAATCATTAGTAACATTATAATCATAACTCCCACCAATTAATTGAGCACTACTTTGTTCATTTGGTTTAGTTTTAAATAAATAAAATTCTTTTGCTTTTTCACATGCTTGTACTAATTCTTGTAAATTTAACATTTTAGTACCACGAACTATAAGCGGATTTCTACAATTACGACTAAAAGAATATGCTTGAATGCCAACATCTTTTTGATTTAATGATTTAATATTTTCTTGTACTTTTGTTACATATTTAATTAAATATTTAACTACAAATTCATTAGTTCCTTTATAAACAACTCTTAAATCAACACCCTTAGAATTTCTAGCATGTGGTCATCATTGACGTATCATTGAATAAGGTATTTTACGATTAAATAATATATGAAAATGTACTTCTCCGCGGTCTTGATATTCATAAACATAAAAATATTTCAATTCACCTAAATATTTAGAACGTTTAGGGTCATTTCATCAACGTTTTAACAAAATAAAAAATAAACGAATATCTTTTTTTGCTTTTCTAATATCAGTTTCATTTTTATGATAAGTTGGCCGAATAAAAAATTGGTATATTTTATAAAAATCACTTGAGAGATAATACTCTCATTTTTAATTGTTAAACAATTATAATTAATTATTTTCTTAAACCAGCACTTTATTAAAGTAATTAATTATTACATAACTAAATAAAAATATTATTTAGACTATTGTGCTGGAATATTACAATAGTAATTTTTGTGTTGCTCTTTTACAATTTGATATTTTTTTGGTTCCCTTCCCCTAGAACCCCTACCCTCCAAGGCTTATGCTACTTACAGTAGCATAAGCCTTACGTAGAGTAGTATAAGTATTTAGTTAGTAGTATATAAGCCTTTTATCACTGTAGGTGATAAGGCTTATACATAGAAATGATTTGTAATGATTAATGTTAATTTAGATATTAAAAATAAAGTTAGAGAAACAACTAAAGGTATGTTATTAGAAATTGGTGAATATGAAACATGATTTCCAATTAAAGATACTACTTTTAATAAAAATAATAAAAAAATAACATTAAAAATAATTGAAGATTTTAATTATAAATTAGGTAAAAAATCAATTACAGAAAATATTGAAAGTATTAAAGGTAGTGATATTTTAAAATATATTAAAAATATTTCAGATATTACTACTAATGAAAATGAATTAATAGCTTGTACTTTTTATGAACAATATAATGGTTATTATATTTTTAAAAATGATAAAAATCAAGAATGTTTTAAATATAACATTACATGAGAACAAGATATGAAAAGTTTTAAAATCAATAATCCATATAAACATAATGATTTAGCAATAAATTATATTGTTATGCCAATGAAAAATATAGAAACTCATAATCAAAAAATATTTTATTTAAAGTATTAAAGGAAAAAATATGTTACTTAATGTTGAAAAAATAGAATTAATAAAAAAATTATGTAATGAAAAATTACTTAAAAATAAAAAATATATTGAAATACAAGAAATATTAAAAATTATAGAAAGGGATTAATAATTATGGAATGTAGAGAATATAGAATTAAAGGTTCATGTGATATTTGTCATAAAAATTCATCATATGCAAATAGAACTTGTAATAAATGTTTTTATAAATTAATGAGTGATAATGATGATTAAAAATACAACATTAGAATATATTAATGACAGAATTAATCAACATAAAGAAAATATTAAAGAATATAAAGAAGAAATTAAAAAATTAGAAAATTTTATTAAAGCAAATGAAATTAGAATGACCGAACTAGAAATAATAAAAGATATTTTACAAAAAGGAGAAAAAATATAATGAATTTTAATCAAAATCAGAAACAAATGAGTGATGTAGTAATGAAAAAAGATATGGAAAAAGTATTAGAAAATTTAAAAAATAAAATAAGAACTATTGCATTTAATAATATTTACGAAGAATTAGACTATATAAATTTAATAATAAATAGAATGTCAGAATATATTTATTCATTAGAACAAGAAATAATTAGAAAAAAACAAATAATTAAAGATAAATTGGAATTAAAAAATGAAATGTAATATTCATAATGAAAAATATATATGAATTAGTGAGATTGATAATAGTTATTATTGTAATAAATGTATTAATGAAATGATTGAAGAAGATATGTATTTAACAAGTGATAACTATGATAGGTTATATAACCATTATATTAATTAATTACAATTAGAAAATTTTAAAGGAGTGTAAATATGAATAGATTAGAATTACAAAATGCAATGAAATTAATAGAAAAATTTGAATAATTACAAGAAGAATTTAATGACAAATATGAAAGTAGTTTAGAAGTTATAATTGACGATGATGGAGATTTAAAAATTAGTAATGATTATTTTATATATGAAGATGTAAACAAATTAGAACAAGCAATTATTGATTATAAAAGAATTATTAAATGTTAAAGGAGATAAATAAATATGGCACCTAGAAATAAAATTTCAAAAGATAAATTATTAAGTAATTGAATAAGAATTCGTGTTTCTGATATTGAAAAACAAGAAATTAAAGATTTTTGTCAAAGTAAAAATATTACAATAACAAAATTTATAAGAGGTTTAATTAAAAATGCAATTAAAAATAATAGAAATAGTGATTATAATGAATAATTTATATAAAAAAATACTTAAATTACAATTAGAAATTGGTAATACACCTAAAAATGGTTTTAATACTCATAATAATTATAAATATTGATTATTAAGTGATATTTTTAATAAATTAAAAGTATTATGCAGAGAATTAAATATACTTATTTTACATTCAGATATTTCAGAAAATATTAATATAAATAAAATAGAAAATATTAAATAATTTATTAGCAAAAATAATAATAAAATACAAAATGTAACAAAAGAAATAGAAGTTTCATATCAAAAAAAATATTCAATTATTGATTTAGATAATACAGAATTTAGAGAAGATTTTAATATTTTTGCTTGTGCTAAAAATACAGATATAGCAAAATCAAAAGGTAGTGCAGAAACATATGCTTATAGATATTTTTTAATGAATTTACTTTTATTAAGTGAAGATGAACTTGACCCAGATAATGATAATGTTAATTTAATACAAAATAATAATAAACAACAAAATTATAGTAATAATATAAAATTATCTAATGAAAAATGAGAACCAAGTGAAAAACAATTGGATTATTTTGAAAAATATATGATTACAAATACAGTTTTATTTGATGAATTTATCAGAGAAGATATGGAAAGATTAAATCCAAGTAATAATAAAGATTTTTTAATATTAATGGGTGAAAATTATTTAAAAGTATTATTTGATAAATTTAAAGAAATTCGTGAAAGATTTAAAAATTTAAAAAATAATAATAAAAATGAGTATAGAAATTATGAATAATTATTTACTTTCAATTGACCCAAGTATTAAAAATACTGGATTTACTTTATGAGAAAATAAAAAACCAATATGAATAAATAGTTATAGTTTTAAAAATTATAATTATGATTGAGAAAAAATACAAGTACAAATAAGTTATTTAATTGATATGAATAAATATGATTTATTAATGGAACGTGGTACTTTTCATTCAAAAAATGGTATTGGTTATGAAACACAAGAGCATTTAAGAGGGTTTATTGCAGGAAAATTTAATAAATTATTAACAAAAGATATGTTAATAAGTCCTTCTTCATGAAAGAAATGATATATAGATAATAATATTACTAATATTTCTTTAAAAAATTGAAATAAAAAAATAAGTGAAGATATATGTTTTTATTTAAATGAAAAATGTGAATGAAATATAACTATATCAAATCATGATGAAGCAGATTCATTATTAATTGGTTGATATTATTTAAATAAGGAGAATAAATAATGCAAGACTTATTAGAATTTACTATGAGATTAATATTATTACCTTTATGAATAATAATAGCAATAATATGAATAATAATTTTTGTTTTTACTGGAAGAAATTGTTTAGAAAGAAATTGTTTAGAAGATGAAGATTTATTTAATTAAGGAAGTGAAATAATGCAAAAACAAAAACAAGAAAAAGTATTATTGAAATGTATTGTTAAAGATTGTAATAGTAAAGCATTGGTTACTTTAAAAACTTTAAATATAGAAGATACTACAATTCAATTTTTTAATATGTGTTATTTTCATAAAAAACAATTTAAAAATAAAATAAAAGAAATTAAATAATATTATAAAAAAGTTTAAACAAGTATAAATAAAATAATGGTGTAAAATAAATTCATAAAACTTAATATAAGTTTTTAACTCATTGATTTAATTTTAAAGTAAATTGGTTTTTATGTTTAAAATTAAAGAGGTATAAAATTATGAAATATTTTAATCCAAGTTATTGATTTAAATTATGAGTATTATCTGCACCATTATTTAATGATAAAACACAAGGTATTAATGCTAAGTCAATTGATAATCAAAATATTAAAGATTGAGCTAGCAAAAATAGTACTGATATAACATTAATAGAAAAACAAGAATTAAGTTTATCAAACAATCAAACATCATTATTAAATTTACCATTATGAAATAGTAATTTAACTACACATAATGAACATCACAAACACCGTCATCAAAAAAGTAGAAATAAGATTAAAAGAGCAATAAATAATAATAGATATATAACAACTCCTACTATAAATTTGATGGAAAATGATGAACAAGGAATTTATTCTGTAGGAATAAGTGAAGTTATTAGAATTTTAGTTAATAATGATATTATTAGAGAACTTAATGACCAAAGTACAACAAATACTATATATTATCTGAATTAAGATTCAAATTATCAATATTTAATTATTCCTATTAGAGTAATTCAAGATAATAGACAACAAAATACAGCACAAATAATAGAATTAGTACTTAGACGAAATGATTTATATTTAGATGGTTTTGCTATAAATAACAATTATTATTATTTTCTTTATGCTACAATAACAACTATAAATAATGTAAATAGAAATATTGATTTAACTTTTAGTTCAGATTATCATTCTCTTAGAAGGGGATCAGATACAGCCAGTATTAGTTTAAACAATATTTTTCAATTTTTTAATGATGTAATAAATTGAAATAGAAATGGAGGAATAATACATGGACAAAATACAGCGAATTTAAGAAATAGTTTATCACTTATAATTTTAGCAACATCAGAAAGTATGCGTTTTCAAACAGTGCTTAGAAATATTTCTAATTCAAATACAGAAAGAAGTTCTTGAGATTTTTATCATAGAATTGTAACATCTTGAGGTGCGTATACTAACAATATAATAAATAATTTTAGAACAAATGGTAATTTAGCAAATTTGGTTAGTATTGCTGCATTAGGAGGTATACGTATACTTCTCGGTAGAGCCAGAGTAAATGAAATAACACAAAATATTAATAATATTGTAAGAAGTTGTTTAAACAGTCAATATAACAATAATCAAAAACTAAATAGAAGAAATTCAAATAATATTCTATATTGTATAAAAATAGAACCAAAAGAATTTTATTGAACTGGACTTGCACATCAAAATCAAAATATGTATTTTGATCCAACAAACTCTGTAATTAGACAAAAAGTAATTTATACTTTCAAATTAGGAAAAATAAATCCTATTGAAAATTATAATAGACTGAAATTTTTAGGTGATGTTTATTCTGATGGATGAGGAGTAAGAATAAAATGAGGAAGTTGAATTTATGATGGTCAAACCAAAAATCATAAACCAGAAGATACTTATGATCTTTTGTATTTTATGTATGATAAAAACTATAAATTTCTCGATATAATTAGAAATGTAAAAGTTAATGATAATATTTCTCCAGCAGAAGCTGAACAATATACTAATATTGTTCTTCAACATATTGATGATTATGATTCTTCAGCAAGAGTTTTTGGAAAACAAAAAGTTGGATTTACTTGATTTTGAGAAAATGAAAATTATTATTTTCAATTTATACTTTTTCAATATTTAGATTGAAGAGCTTCTGCAGCTAGTCTTGAATGTTGACTTAAATATGGTTCTGGAATTAAATTATATAATGATTATTCTGAAAGAAGTAAAAGAAGTATTTTTGTTGATAATGAAAATGTAACTAATGTAGAATTAAATTCTGAAAAAGTTTTAAACAATAAAAATATATTTAAATGAACAGATGATTTTTCAAAAAATATTAATAATGAACAAAATTTACCAATAATTAATAATACAAATTTTGTTACAAATAATATAACAAGTTTATAATAAATTTAGAAACAAAAAAGTTACCTTAATTGGTAAATTTTTAATTAGGTGCCAACCTAATTCTAACTATGAGATGAATAACAATAACATCAATAACTTACCTTTTCTAACCCCTTAGGTAAGTATTTTTAAAATATACATTAATATTTAAGATTGTGGGGGAATATTATTTTGGTTAGATTTTATCTTATTTTTTGTAACTTTTAAAATTACTCAACCTATAAAAAAACCAATAGAAACCACAAATCATAAAGATAACATTTTAATTAAAAACATTCTTCCGCTACTAAAATATTTACTCATATCATCAGTAATAATAATTACATTATCATAAAACTTATCTCAATATATTAATGTTCCTAAATAATAAATTGATATAATTAAATAAATAAAACTAATAACTATTAATCATGTTTTTTTTTCTTTAAATTTTGTTTTTTTTAAAATATTTTTCATATAATAGTACTCCATAAAAAAATCTATCATAAACATAATTATTTTAACATATAAAATAATTTTTATCTTGAATTTAAAATTATTTTATAAATATTATTTTTAATATTACTGATATATCTTTTGCCATGTGTATATATTAAAGAGGCTTTTTAATAATCTGTGTATCTTTGTTTTACAAATTTACTAGTTTAGATTAATTCTATCTTCAAATTTTATCATAAAATGAGCAATTGCTGTATTTCAATTTTGAATGGGCATTGTTCATTTTTTTGTTATATTTTCAATTGCTAAGTAAAATATTTTAAAAACTGTTATATCATTTGGAAAAACTTTTTTATTTCTAATAACTTTTCGTAATTGACTATTAACAGATTCAATAGCATTTGTTGTATAAATAACTCTTTTGATTTCTGCAGGATAACTAATAAAAACCATTAAATTAAATCAATTTTTATATCACGATTTAGCAATTTGAGGATATTGTTTATTTAATTTACTTTCAAAAGTTTCTAAAGCTTGCATTGCTTGTTCTTCACTACATGCACTATAAATTGGTTTTAAATCTGTAACTAGTGATTTTCTATGTTTGTATGAAACATATTTTAAACTATTTCTAATTTGATGAACTATGCATAATTGATGTTCGGTTTTAGGATAAACTGATTGTATTGCTTCTGACATTCCTGTTAAATTGTCACTACAAGCAATAAGAATATCATTTAAGCCTCGATTTTTCATTTCTGTGAAATTAGATAATCAAAACTTAGAACCTTCATTTTCACTAATTCATAAACCTAAAACATCTTTTTTTACCTTCTAAATCAACTCCTAATGCTATATAAACTGATTTGTTAATAATGCGTTTATCTTGTCGTACTTTAACTACTATACAATCAAAATAAACAATCGGATAAACACTTTCTAATGGCCGATTTTGTCATGCTTTAACATCATCAATAACATCATCAGTAATTTGACTAATAACACTATCAGGAATAGTAGCACCATGATATAACTCTTGTAACTGCATTCTAATATCTGATAAAGTCATGCCTTTGACATATAATGAAAGAACTTGTTGATCAAAACCATCAAATCTTCTTTGTCTTTTTGCAACTATTACTGGCTCAAAATTACTATTACGATCTCGTGGTACATTAATCTCAATTTTACCTTGTTGGGTTATTAATTTTTTTGAATTTATACCATTGCGAGCATTATCACTATTATTATGTTGATTTTTTTCATATCCTAAATAATTTTGCATTTCAGAATTCAACATTTTTTCAACTAATCTTTTTGTTAATTATTTATATAAACCTCCCTCTTTAAATACGGTTGTTAAATCCTCAGTATTTTCTAATAATAAATCTACTGCTTTTGATATTGGATCATTATTATTAATATTTTGTTTTTTAGACATACGTAACTCACTCTTTCTAGTTATTTAATTTTATTTACTAGAATTAATTAAACATAGTTATTTTTGTAAGTTACACAGATTACTAAACATTACCATATTAAATTGTTTTTTCAATCATTTATACATTCAATCTTACCTAAATTTGCTTGTAAATAAAAATTTCATTTTAGATTTTTATTATCAACAATACTCATCGCAATACATGAATTTGTTTCATAATTTTTATTTACTGTTCTTCATAATTTTCAAAATGTACTGATAGATTAAATTCATAACCAGTTAAATTATATGGCATTGAATTATTATTACTATAAGTATAAATATATGCTAATCAATTTTCATCATTATTATCATTTGGATGTAAAAATTATTGTTTATATTCATTAATTGTTGGATTATTATTACTTAATATTAAATCTTTTAAATCAATAGTTTTACTTATATTTTCACTTTTTGCCGGTCTAAAAGTTTCGTTTGTAGAATATACTACTAATTTATTATCATGAGAATTTTTTATTTCTTCTTTTGTTTCAATATCATAATCATAATAAATAGTTATTGATTTATAATATCTTTTTAAATTATTAAAAGATTTAATTAATAATGTAGGGTCTAATAATGATTTTAAATCAACTTCATAATTAACTAATTTATTTGAATTATTAGTAAGTCAAACATTAAAATTAGGTTTATATGATACCGAACTTGTATCAATTAATGATACATCATTTGTTGTCATTTCTATTTTTAAATCCGGATTAATAATTATTGATTTTGCTATATTTTGTGGACTTGGTGGTAATATTTTTGCAGGATATGAAAATGTAGTTTCTTCACTTTCTTCATATTCATCATGATTTAATTTATACAAAGTTAATCAGTTAAACATATTACTAGTAAATAATCCCATATTATTATAACGAAATTGTGCAACTGATATTTCATTATAATCACCTTGATAAGTAAAAGGATTATCACTATAAAATGTATGTCTTTCTTCACCTTGATGTAAACTTTGAGTTACTATTGTATCGATAATATAAGCATAATTTGAACCATCTATAACTCCATTTGATGTAGGATTTCATTGACAATTAGTATCTTCATTTGTAAATGGTGAAGCTATATCTAAAAACTCTGTATCTTCTGCTAATATATATACTTTATTATTTTTCTTTTGTGATAAATCAACAGTTGATATTTGTTCTTTAGTAGTTAATTTCTTACCAGTAGTAGGGTCTCATGGATAAATACTTACTCTATCACTTAATTTCATTGTCATAGCAGTTGTTGAAACATTGGCACCTAATAATTTACCAATAGTAAAATCATTATCATTTGTAAATACATTTAAAGGAATTAAACCACCAATACCAATAATACTTTCTAAATTACTTGTAAAAAATGCTGACATAAAACCATTAAAATATAACATTTTTTTATATTGTTGAGCATTTTGAATAATAACTCAACTACTTCATATACCTAATGTTAAAGAATTTAATAATTTACCAATTAAAGGAATATCACTTAATGCAAAAGGTAATCATTGATTACTATCATAAGGCATTTGTATTAATGGAGAAAATACAACACTATTAAAATTTAATATTGCTGACATATATTTTTGTGATATTTTACTATAATCAACAGTTGGACTTCCTATAATTAAATGTGTATCTGGGTCTTTATATTTAAAATTACTACTCATATCAACATTATAATTACCCGTTAAATTATTTATATTTTATTGACTATCTCAAAAGAATTTTGCTTCTCCTACTGATGTACCATTACTTAATCTTGCTTTATCTTTATCAAAAGAAAGCATACCTTTAAAATCTTTTGTTACAAATAAATTATCTTGAAAATTTAATGAAGTTTTTAATCATTCTGTAAAATTTTTAAAATTAGTAAATCCAGTAGGTTTAGCGTCCATAATATTATAAAATGTTGTTTCTGGATGACTACTTGTTGTTATTTTATCATTTATACCAGCAAGTAAACCACCATTATTTTTAATATCAGTTGTATATTTTTCATTATTACCAGCAATAAATAATCTTCTTGAAGCAAATACTTTACTTTCAAATATTTCTTCATTATTTTGTTGAATTGGTTCTTGACCTTGAATTATTGGTCTTCCATAATAATAACAACTTGTTAATAATTCTAATCCATATGATTGTCTATGACTATATCTTACTCCTATATCACGCATTAAAGTACGATTTAACGTTACTTTTCCTTGTTTAATAGTAGGGTAAAGCATAACCACTACCAGGACTTGCATATTGTACAAAATCAAGTGTATTTTGACCAGTACTTATTACTCTATCATTTAAACTACTAAAAGTTAATACTTGCATACTAAATGCACCATTATAAGGACTATAATAATTGGTTACATTTGAAATATATAATAATTGTCTATCTTGATTTTTTCCACTATTACCACCAATATTTTCATTTTCATCATTAAATACAACAAAAAATTGTAAATAATCATCAATTGTAATATGTTCTTCAAACATTACTAAAGTATATTGTCTTTTAGTTTGTACTGTTTTAAATATTTGATTATTTGGTAAATTACTAAAATCAACACCACTTGTATCATCAATTAAATAAGCATTTCAATAATCACCAATTTTATATTGTTTTGTATAATATTGGTCTTGACCTGTAACTTTATGAGTATCTGGATTAATAATTCCTTTATTTTTTTGATATATTTTTGTACTATTTTTTCAAATACATACAACTGGAGTATTACCAGTTAATATTAATTGATATTGTCCAAAATCACTTATTTTACTATTAATAGGTTTATAACCAGTTTCAGTTAAAGGTATAGCACCATTATTTATAACAAATGGAAATATTTTTCAATAACTACATATTTTAATTAGCAATTGTTGTATTTTTAATTGAATGTGTAGATGTTTCATTAATTGAATTTGTTGATGTATCATTTTCATTATCTCCTAATAATTTTATTTCTTCTTTATCTTCTTCCATTATTTCTTTATAATGTTTTTTTTAGCTTGTTGTTTTGTTACTTCATCTAATTCTTCAATAGCTTGTTTATATGATATTGTTCTATCTGCTAATCTTTGACTAATCATTTCTTGTTTTAATAATTGGTCAGTCATAGCAATAGGTAAAAATTTAAAACTATAAGGTCTATCACCAATACCATCTCATAATTTTTCATGAATTAATAACATATCAAAAAATCTATAAAAATAATATGAATAATGACTTATTTTAGTTTCTGTAGTTTCCATATCATTTTTATTATTAAATAATGATTTAGTTTTATTTTCATAATTTACACCAGAAAATTCATTATAATCATAACCAGCACCATTTCATATATCTTTCCCTAAATCATCTTTATCTAAAATATAATTACTTGCTATAAAATTACCTTGTATAACTTCCATACCACCAGCAACAGATTTATTATATCCAGCAGTACCAACATTAACTACAATATTTTTTTTAGGATTATCAATAATTTTTCCATGTTCAATCATATTTTTAACAGTTTCATTATCAAATGCACCAAATAAAGTTGTAACATTTAATTCTCTATCAACATTTCTTTGAGTATAAGATTTATGATAATATTCAATTAAATTTCATACTGGATAAGTATCTGGATATGAATTTAAAGTTGTTGAATTACCATAAAAATTAACCATTGGTAAATTTGTTATTTCTAATATTGGTAAATAATTTCAAGGATTTTTAATTTCATAACTATATTTTGATGTTAAATTAGGTTTTAATTTTGTATGTGCTGTTCCTAAAATAATTTCTTTTTCATTTTTATTATCATTTTTATAAGTTTCAAATCTTATTTTTCCATTTTCAGCAATTACTCAAGTTAATGTTGCGCTATCTGCTTGTTCATTTATAAAAAAGAATTCTGCACATTGTTCTTCTTCATTATATTTAGCAACTCTACCAGCAAATTAATTAGGTAATACTTTTAAACTTGTACTATTATCTTTATAAATAATAGGCATTATATATACTTTTCCAAGTAAAATTTCTTGAATTACAAATTTATATAATTTTTCAAATCATTTATCACTAATAATTTTATTAGTAAAATATTTTAAAATATCATCTTTTTCACTATCAAATAATAAACCTTTACCTAATCATAATTTAGTTGATTTTTGAGCAATTATCATAGGAATATCACTATATAATTCTCTTCTATTACAAGAAAGATATTCTAATGGATTATTCATTTTTATCACTCCTAAAATTTATTTTTATTAATTAATAATTCATTATTAATATTATTAATTAATCATTTCATTTTATGCATTGAAGCATACATTATTGCGTCTCAACAATTATCATATAAATCAAGCATTTGTGGTTCATTATTTGAATTTTCTAATTTAGATTTTGCTAATCATTGCATTTTTGATAATTCTTCATGTGTATTAGGACATCTTTTTCAATTAATACTTAATATACCTTTAATCATACAAATAGTATCTCAATCAATTCTATCTCTTAAATACATTGTAGTTTTATATACTGGAGTAAAATGTAATCAATTTATTTTTCTTTTTTCTACTTCTTTTTTTAAAATATCAATTACAGCTAATCCACCAATACCATAATCAACATAACAAGTAAATCCAAATTTCATCGCTTGAAATTTAATACTTTCATCTAAATAATAATCAATAATATTATTTGCTAATTCATAAGTATCTTTAAATTGCATTATTGCATTACTATGATAAAATTAACTTTCTTGATGTATTCTTTTAGTTTTATTATTTTCACCAATAAAACATAAAACAGCAACAGTAGGATGAGCTTGTGAAATTGTAGCAAAACCTAAATCTAAAACACCAACTATTTCATTAACATTAAAATCTAATTCAGTTTTAAGTTTATCTAAATATCTTGCAAATATAGAACCAGTTAAAACACTAGGTACTCCATAATATCAACTTTGTGCTTTAATAGGGTCTAATTCTTTTAATTCTTCTAAATCATTAATTTTATCTTGTTTTAAATTATGTTCATTTAATTTTCAGTTTGAATAATGAAATAATTTAAACATATTATTATCAAATACTAATTTAATTTGTTCATTATTTTCTTTCATTAAATCTAAATTAAAAGGTACTCTATTATTCATATATTCAATAAAATATTGATAAATATTATCTGGATTACAACTTCTAATTTTAATAGTTTTTTTTAGCATTACCTAATGCAAAAGTAATTGCTTGAAATTCTTGTTGACTAAATTCATTTGCTTCTTCACATCATTCTATTGCTAAATCAATACCTTTTATTTCACTTCTAGAAAGCCCTTTTAAAGGTATTATATCATTTGAATTACTATATACACCCATAACTCTAATAAATGATTTACTACCTTTAAAACGAAAATCTGCTTGTTTATTTGGATATTTTAAATTATAATCTTTATAATCAAAACCAATATTATTTAAAGCTTCATCAATTTCTTTAGTTAATTCATTAATATCTTTATTTAATTTTCTAAAACAATATATAGCAATTAATTTATTATTTTTAATTGAAATAGCAAATAATATTGCTAATTCTTCTGCAATACTATATGTTTTACTTGAATATCTACTTCCACTTAAATTATATTCACTATGAGTAAAATCACTTTTATTTAATAATCAATAACTAATTTCATGTAAATAAGTAAATTCTTTATTCATAATATTATTCCTGTAATTCTTCTAATTTTCATACATTACCTTTTAAATTACCTTTTCCAATATAAATAGTAATCAATTTAGCATGTTGAACTGATAAAATTACTATATTAGCACTATCATTAAAGGTTTGTATTGGTACACCAGCAATTTTTTTATCAGTTATAATAAATTCTTGAATAGTATAAACTGGATTATATATACTTCAAGAATAATAAACTCTATAACGTTTATTAACTATAAAATCATAAGTAATTTGTCAATTATCTCATTTATTTTTTTATCTTGTTCCTACTTCTTTTCAATTTGAACCACTTGGACTTGGTTGTGGTTGTTTTTCTAATATTTCATTAATTGCTTCAATAATTTGTTTACTTTCTGTTTTTAATTGTTCATACTTATTATTATGTAATAATGTAATAGCAAGAAAACTATCTGAAGAATCATTTATTCATAATTGGTCTCTATCATCTTTATATGTAAAATATCCTTTTACAAAAACAGATTTTTTATAATAATCAGATAAATCAGTTTTACCACCAGTAGCACTAATAACATTATTTTCAATTTTAATATTTTCAACAGCAATTAATTTATCTTGTTTTTTATCTAATAAATTATCAACATATTCTTTAGTTGTAGCGTAAGTTTCAAAAGTAGGTGTACCAACATCAATAATTCTTTTATCATTAGCACTAATATCTTTATTATCTTTTGGTTTAATAAAATTAAGATTATCTTTATCAACTTCTCATAATGAATTATCAATATCAGTTTTAATACCAGTAGTATCAATATCAACTACTGAACCCATAATATTTTTTGGATGAGTAATAGTAATTTTAGTTCTAGGGTCTGATGATTTTAAATTTGTTAATTCTAAATATCTTGTTAAAGAACTATCTTCTCCACAATTACTATAAAAATTACTAAAAAAATCATTTCTTTTAGGTAAAACATCTAAATTAAATCCAGTAATATTTGGATATTCTTTAATTTTTCTTAAACAATTAAATACTTCTGGAACAATAAAATAAGGGTCAGTAGGATTATTTTTACTATAATTCATACCACCTTGACTAATACTTGATTGACCACGAATATAATTACTATCTTTTGTTAATAAAAATCTAACATAATATGCAGTTGCAGTTTGAACAATATCAGTAAATTCTGTTAATGTAGTTTCTGGTCATTTTTTTGAAATAGAATATCCACTTAAATAATCAATATTATTAGAAGCTACTGAAATAGCAAATCAAATTTCATTATTTGGTGTTGTAGTATCATCAAATTCTAATTTATTAAAACCATTTCAATTTTTAAATTCTTCAATTGTTATAAACATTAATGAGTCTTTAATAGCCATAATAATTTACTCATTAATGTAAAATAAAGGGTATTTAAACCCTTTAAATTTTAAATTTAGTTGCTTTCTTTTTATCTTTTTCTGATAATTCTTTCTTTTTAGATTTTTCTGCTATTACAAAATTATCAATTTGTTCTTGTTCTACATTAAAACTATCAAGTAATTTAGCAGTTGATGTAGTTTCTAATTCTTTATTATTTTTTAATTCTTTTGCTAAATTTGATTGTTTTGATTTTTTAATTGATTTACCAAATAATAAAAATGCTAAAGTAATACATATTCCACTAGCTACTGCTCCTCCTATTACTGCTGATATTAATTCTATTGAAAAATTCATTTTTTATTCCTCCAATTGTATTTTATTTGAATGTTGTTTACATAATTGACATTCTTTTTTATGTTTTCTAATATTTTTATATTGATATATTAAATAATGACTTGTAATAATAATTGGTATTATTATTAATAAATATTTAATTAATTTTCCATAATTACCTAATTTAGTTACTAAGTTTAATCCAATATGACCAAAAATAGGAAATAAAGTTAATATTAAATGGTCTGGTCAAGTAAAATTATATTGATTTGTATAATTACCTATTCCCATTGATATTGGTATTTTAGGTATTAATCAAGGTGTTATTGTAAAAAATAATATTATAAACATACCAAGACTATGACTAGTTATTTTTAAAATATTTGATATTAAAATTTTAATTTTATCTATATGATTACTATTTTTATTAAATCAAATCTTATTTAATTTTTATATTCTTTATTATCTTTAATTAATGGATTAATAGTATTTCATATACCAATTGGTTTAATTGGTTTATCTAATTCAATAATAATTACCACCTACTTTCATGTTTTATAAAAATTAGAATTTTGTTTAATTTTTATATATTTTCTTGTATGTAAAGAATTTTTTAATAATTGTTTTCTTTCATATCTTCATTGATTACTTCCTATTTCATTTTTAGATAAAGTTTTATATTCTTTTAATTTAAAAAAACCTTTTTCTAATCTATTAATAAAATGCATAGTTTTTTTGTACATTAATATTATTTGGATAAATTACACTAGTATCTTGTGAACCATAATATTTACCTTTTTTTGCTAATTCACTTTTAACATATTTTCTTAATTTACTTGGTAATCATTTTCTATTTCAAAATTTTCAAAATATAGTTCCAGCACCAGTACCATTTTTACCTTTTGCTTGTGTCATTAATATTCATATTTCTTGTGGAAATGTCGGATAAGTATATGGACCATATCATATTTGTCTTTTATCATTATCACTTTGAAATAATGTTGTTAAAGTTCCAATTTTTAAATTTTTATTATCAACAATAAATCTTCCTTTTTTAAATCATGAACTTGATAATAATTCTCATGCATTATTCGGGATTTCTTCTTCATTTTCTTTAAATAAATTATCAAATTTATTTACATAATTTTTAACAGTTCTAATTTCTGTTGGCATAATAGATTTTTTAAAACTATTTATTGAATTTTTAAATTTATTAATTTCATTTTGTAATATAGATAATTCAGTTGGTTTTAATATAGTTGTTAATTTTTTAAGTATATTTGGATTAAAAACACTATATGGTTGATGTATTTCTTTTTCATTAATATTTTCACTATCAAATACTGCTTTTAATGATTTATTTTTATAATAAGTTTTTAAAGCATTAATTAATGCTAATTTAATATCATTACTTGCTAAAGCATAATAAATTCATTGAATAATTAAAGGTAACATTATAAACTCATATTATTATAGTCTCAATTTAATGGTACTTCATGAAAATCACTACCATGATTATTAACATTAGCATTAACTAAATTAGCATGTTCATTAGTAAATGATGTTTCTTGCATTTCTTCAATATGATTAGTTGTTTCCATAGGTAGTAAATTATGAATTATTTCACTAGTACCAGCAACAATAGTAGGAATTGCATAAGCATTATTAAAATCATTATTTATACCCATAGCTACACCACTTGAAATTAAACAACCACCAGTAGCCATATTTGCTATTTTTCTTATGGTTTCAAATTTACTTGGTATTAATTCAGTAATTCCTGCAATTAGATTAGCAATACCATAAGCATTTAATGAAATATATGTATCTCAATCCATTAAATGATTATCAGTAGTATTAGTAGTACTTAATAATAAATCTGGTGAAAATGGGTCAACAGTATTAGTTGTTATTGGATTTTCTGTTTGATTAGGATTAATGGAAGAGTTAATAAATTTACTATAATTTGCTAAACCAATTGTTCCTAAACCTAATACTATCTTTTTACTTGAATTTAATAATTTAATTTTTAAACTTGGCATTTGATTTAGATTTCATATATCAATTCCTAATTTTTTACCAAATAATAAACTATTAATTGAACCTAATACTGGATTTACAATTACTTGACCATAATAAGCACTTGTACCAATAATTGCACAAATAGGACTTATTCCAGTTCTAATTAATTTAGTTAAAGTATAATTACTCAATGGTGTAGTGTCAGTATGTTGTGGCATATTTATTTTCTCCTTTTAATAATTGATTATTTTTTTTAATTTGAATTCTAACTGTTCCTTGACAATTTATATTATTACCAACACATATTGCAAAATTATCATGTACATCACTTACTATAAAATAATCATTTCTTAATTTAGGATATTCATCTAATAATATTGCTCTTAAATCATTACTACTAGTTAAATCTTCTGGTTTAGGTGAATAAATAATAATCATCAAAATATTTATAAATATATTCCATAATTATTTTTTAGTAAATTCTAAATTTACTACTCCATAATAATCAGGACTATCTTTTGCACCATTAATTTTTGCACTTATTGATGTAATATTACTAAATTATACTTTTTTACCTTTTTCATAACCAAGATTACCAGCATTTACTATTGCATTTTTTAATTCATCATTAGTAGGTTTATCACCAGCCATAGTAATTTTTCCTAAATTTTTATAATAAATAACATCTTCTAAATTTAATTTATTTATATCATCATATAAAGTTGATTGATAAGTTGCGTTTTCATTTTTATGATTAGTTAAAAAATCTTTTGCTCTTGCTTCTTTTATTTCTTCAACTGTAGGCATAGTTGGTCTAATTAAATACATTAAATTAGGTCTAATAGCGCTTGGTAATGCAAATAAACATTTACCAATAATTTTAATATTATCTGTATCATTATCTAATTTTTGTCTTATTTTAGTAAATGAAATAGGCATACCTCACATATATCTATTAACTACAAAACCATGTGTATTTGATAAATTATAATCATTTTCTAAATGCATTGCTTTTTCAGTATCATGAATAAATTCTTGTTCTAAATAAAAACTTTCTCAAAATTCCATACCAGCAATTAAACTTGTATATCTTCTACCATATGCTAATGTATCTGCTGAAATTTGACTATAATTTAAAACAGTAAATGCTTTTGATAAACCTAAATTACTATCAATTCCAGTTGCTCCCATTAAATCTTCTCTATTAGTTCCTACAGTAATATAATTTAATAATTTAATTAATTTATTATTTCTTGCTCAAATTTTATAATAAGCTTCTTTTGCTTGTTCTGCATTCATATTAATTAAATCTAAAGGTAATACTAATGATTTAGCAACAGCATAATCTTGAATACCATTTAAAAATATTAATTCTAAGTTTTCACCTAAATTTCTCATAAATGAAGCTGTTCAATTTGAAACAATTTGTACTGCAATATCTTTTGGTGCTTTCATAAATATTTCAATATCAAATTCTGGAATTTCAAAATCAATTGTTAAATATTTATTAATTTCTAATTTAGTTGTATAAACATCACCAATTTGTCTTTTAGTACCACTTTTTACATCTCATGTTGAACCTCATAATACACGAACTGTTGCACGATATATTGCAATACCAACTCCAGCCATTTCACCAATTTGAGAAGCACTACAAGTTCCACGCATAAACATTGTTGATTTTTCACTTGTTAATTCACCACGTACTTGGGATTCAAGTACACTTAAAATAGCATTTTCTGTTGGATTATTACCTTTAATAAAAAATGCTTCAGGTATTTTTATTGCTCCCATAATAAAACTTCTTTCTATTTACCAATAGATTCAAAGGCTTCATTTCTAGTAATTTCAACTAAATCTTCTAATTCTTTTTGATTAGTCATTCCTTGTGTTATTGCTTTATTTTTTAAATCTTGAGCAATTTTAAAATGGTCTAATGAATTATTATGTAATTTTAAAATTAAATCAGTAGTATTAATTGAATTATCTTGTTGTTTATTTTCTTGTTTAATAGATTCTGTTTTATCAATTAAAAAATCTTTATAATCTTCATTTATTTTATTAAATTCTTCTTGTTTAGATAAAGATTTATAATTATCAGTACTCATTAAATTTTTAATTAAATTTACTTTTTTAGTATCTTTAATATTTGAAAATAATTGTTGCTCTTCAAAACTATTAATTTTATTTTCATATTCTTTTATTTTTGTTTCATATTCATTTAATTTATTTTTTGTTGGTTCTAATTCTTTTTTAATTACTTCATCTTTTGCTTCTGCAAATACAACATTTTTTTTGTTGTTTTAATATATCTTGTAATTCTTCAAAAGAATAAGTCTCTTTTTTATCAACATTAAAATTATTCATTTTAAATGCGCTCCCTTGTTAATAAATTTTTCATAAATTCCCTTGTAACTTATGTTAATAAATAACATAATCGCTTTAATAAATTATATCATTTTTATCCTTTAAAATAAAGAAAAAAACCTATATTTATTATAGGTTTCTAATCATTATTTTCTATTTTTCTTGGTTCACAAAGATTAATAATTATATTACTTTTTGTATTATTTTCTTCTAAATTATTTTGTAAATAATCAAATTCTTCTGGATGACATTTTCTTAAATATTCTCATTGATATTTTGAGTCTTTCATAGTATTTCGTAATAAATAATTTGCAATTTTTTGACATGCTTTATCATATTCTTTTAAAAAATTTTGTTGTCATTTTGTCTGGTAGCGTCGGCAATCAAATATATATTTTCTATCAATTCCTAATGCTAAATTTAAAACAGTTTTTGTCATTCTTGTTGGAACATTTTTATTATCTCTAAAATATTCATTTATCTTTTCTTTATAATTTCCTAATTATTTTCTTTTTGCTGGCATATTATCACCTTATTTAAAACTTATATATTTAATTATATCATTTCTAGTTTTATTAAATTACAAAATTTTAATTTTAATAGTCATATAATCATTTCATAAATTTAAGAAAGAATTTAATATCATGCCTTGAATTAATGATAAATATGATTATGATACTTTTGATATTCAGCATGCAAATCAAAAATTAGAAGATTATGATAAAGATTTATTAGATTATGATTATTATTGATATAAAAATAAATATGATAAAAGTAAATTTAAATTAATACAAAGAAGAATGAAATTATTAATTAATCCTTTTGGAAAATCTTATCTTCCATTAAGAATATATAAAAATTTAGAAAAAAATGAAAATATAATTCCAGTTAAACAAGCAATAGGAATTAAAAAATATAAAAATTGTACTAATAATTTAACATTATTTATAATAAAACAAATACATAAAGGTAAAAGACAATGTGATATTAAAGATATGTTACCATATTGTGGAATTTCAAAACAAACTTATAGTAATATAATAAAAAATACAAAAATTGAAATTCAATTAACAATAAATAAATATGAAGTTAAAGATTATTTACATATTGATATGGATGATTGTTTTGAATATTTAGCAAATGAACAAGGAATAATTGAAAAATATTGTATTAGAATTTTTAATTGTTATACTCATAAAATTAATATTTATAAAAATAGAAATCAATTACAAAATAAAATACAAGCATATATGATTTTTAAACCAAGTGATAATATAACTCAAGATAAAGTATATGAATTTGTATACGAAACTATTGTTAATAATTATGATTTTAAAATTAATCATTTAACTAATATATTTTGACAAAATAATAATTTAATTATTGGTGGAGATGGTGCATTATGAATTAGAGCAATGGCTAAATGATTTGGTGGAAAATATGTATTAGATTATTTTCATGGTATTAGTTATTTATGAAAAGCATTTATTAATGTAAAAGGAAAGAAAAAATCTGATACAAATTGACCTAATTATTTTGATACATCATTTAATTTTAAAAATGGTAATTATAATGAATTAATTAATATTTTAAAACCTAATGTTAATGAAAAAAACTTTTAATTATTTTAAAAATAATGAACAAGGAATTATTAATCAAGGTAAAGATTGAAATATTGGTTGTCATGCTTAAAGTACTGTTTCACATTTAGTTAAATCTTTAAAAGGTTATGGTGCAAAATCATATAATTATAAAACATTTGTAAATATGTTAAATACAAGAATTGCTCATATTAATAATCAAAATATTGTTATTTGTTAATGTTATAAAATTAAATAATTATAAACCTAAATAGTTAGGAATTTTTAATTAATATGCTATAATTGTGATAACAATTAAAGATATTTTTCTCTCAAAAAAATATACTTTATACGCATTTTTTAAACGGCCGATAAGTTAAAAAACTTAAAACTCTTGCATTATAAAAATTATGTAATGCTTTTTGAATTAATTTAGACTTAGTAGGAACATTATTATTTCTTAATTTAGTAATATTACCAATATTCTTTATACCTAATTTATTTCTATCATTTCTAATGATATCAATAGTTAAAACAACATTTTTAACATAACAAGCATAAAATTTTTTTTAAAATAAAAATTATATGAAATATTCATTTAAAATTATTCCTGGTCAGAATTTTTAATAAAATTAAATGATTTATAAATAAATATTAAATATTAAATTAAATAAATATAAATCTTATAAAAATTATAAAATAAAAAAATATCATTAATAAAAATTAATGATAGTAACAAAAATGATACTTAACTTAATTATACAGATGAAACAAAATATAAAGTTTTTTTTGTACTTTTATAGATGCTAATAATTTTCATAAAAATTATAAACATCATTTATTAGAAAATGCTTTTATTACACATTATGAAATATTAGTATTGGAAGTTTATATTTCAAAAGAAGAATCAGACATGATAAATCAAAAACTTAATTAATGAAAGGAATAAATAAAATGAAAATATTTACAGTTAATCAAGAATCAATTAATAAAGGGATAATAAATCAATATTTTGGATTTGATATTGTAACTACAGAATTAGTAGCAGAAGTTATTAAAAGAACTAATGTTATTAAGATTGATGATATTATTTTTAAACTTGATAATCGTGTCAAAGGATTTTGTTTAAATGAATATGAGTAAATTAATTTTTAAAAAAGAAACTCATCAATATTTTTTAGAAGATAAAGAATTAATATCAGTTTCGAGAATTATTGATAATTATTTAGGTTTTGGTTATAGTCATATAGCACCAGAAGTATTAAAAAATGCTTCAAATCGAGGTAAATGAGTTCATAAACTTAATTAATTATATTTACAAAATATTAATGAAGAAAATATTATTAATAATTTATTAAAAAAATTAAAACCATTAACTAATAATATAAACTATTCTTATTGTAAAAAATCACTTATGTTTTTAAAAGAAAAATTTAAAGATAAAAATAATTATGAATTTATTATAGAAAAACCTATTAGTGATACTTTAATTGCTGGAACACCAGATTTAGTTTATTTAGATAAAAAAGAAAATAAATATTATTTAGTTGATTATAAAACATATGCTTGTATTGATGAAGATAAATTAAAAAGTGGATGGGTTACAATTTATTGGACACTAATTACGTAAACAAGTGAACAAATTAGTTAAAAAAAAGGAATTATAATTATGGCCAATATTAACTCATATTCAGATGAATTTAAAAAACAAATAGTAGCTTTATATCAAAGTGGTAAGTCAGTGTCTTGTTTTGCTAAAGAGTACAATGTTACAAGAGAAGCTACTTATAATTGAATTAAGAAATTTACTAATTCAGGCAGTTTTAAAACCAAAGATAACCGTTCTGTTGAAGAAAATGAATTAATTAAATTAAGAAAATAATTAAAACAATTAAGAATGGAAAATGATATTTTAAAGAAAGCAGCACTAATAATAGGCAGAAAATAGAAATTATTATCAAAAATAAAGTTAAATATAAAATTCGTACAATGTGTCGTTTTTTAAAAATCTCTAAATCAACATATTATTTTAATTTCAAGAAAAAAGAAGATAAAATTCAAAATAATATTTATGATGAAACTGTTATTAGTGCTTTTAAAGAAAATAAAGAAACTTATGGAACAAGAAGATTAAAAGTTGTTCTAAAAGAAAAGAAAATTTAGCAAACAATAAAGTAAAAAACGAAAAATATCATAATAAAGTCAATGATAGTCAAATTACTGATGATGTTAATAGAGACTTTAATAATAGGCTTAAAAATGAAGTTATTGTTAGTGATTTAACTTATTTTCAAGTTAATGGTAAATGAAACTATATTTGCTTATTAATCGACTTGTACAATCGCGAAATTATTGGACATAGTGTAGGTACTAAAAAAGATGCATCATTAGTATATCAAGCATTTATGTGCTCAAATCGTTGTTTAAAAAATATTCAAATATTTCATAGCGATTGCGGTAATGAATTTAATAACAAAACTATTGATAAAATTTTATTAGCCTTCAATATTACCCGCTCTTTAAGCAAAAAAAGTTGTCATTATGCTAACGCTGTTGCTGAAGCAACTTTCAAAACTTTCAAAACAGAATTTATTAATGATAAAAATTTTACATCATTAATCCAATTAAAATTAAAATTATTTGATTATATCAATTGATACAACAAAATAAGAATCCACAGTACTCTAAACTACTTAACCCCCATAAAACACCAAGCACAAATGTCTACCAAAAAACAGTCCTAAAAAAAGTTGCCATTACACTAAATGGTTTTATTCGTGATTTTCAAATAGGAGTAGTGGTAGTTTTAATATTATTGTTATTACCAGTTAATAATGGTAATTATGAATCTGTTAATGATTATTACAAAATTAAATCATCCTTTTTGTTTTAATTTTAAATATCTAATTTTGTTCTTGTAAAAATGTTAATAATTGCTCAATTGCTGAATTACGATGAGAAATTTTATTTTTATCTGCTAATGACAATTCACCTAAAGTAGCATGTACTACTGGAACATAAAATATTTGATCGTAACCAAAACCATCATTACCTTTTATCTCAGTAGTGATTTCACCTTCAAGTTTACCAATAAATGATTTAGTAATCTTATGATCAAAATCAACATAAGCAATAGCAGAAATAAATACTGCTGCACGATTAGTTTCACCTTCCATTTGTTCTAAAATGTCTAACATTGCATCATGATAGGACATTTCTCCCTTTCATCGTGCTGAGTTAATACCAGGAAAATTATTTAAAGCCAATATTTCTAATCCTGAATCATCAGCAATAACAGGACCATTCACTAATTTCGCAAGTGTTGTTGCTTTTAAAATTGCATTTTCAATAAATGATGTACCTGTTTCATTAATTTCAAGAGGAGAATTAAGATCTAACATTGATTTGACATTATATCCCTTTGTTTGTAATATACTCTTTAATTCATTAATTTTACCGATATTATTAGATGCAAACCATAAGGTTTTAGCAGTCATTAATAATCAATCCCTTCACGAGCAATTTGACCTTGTTCAAAATAATGTTTAATTGATTTAACTTCACTAATTAAATTAGCACATTGCTCTAAGTCAAAAGATGCATATCTACCAGATAATGCAATTTCAATATGTCTTTTTTTATTTTTTAAAATTTCAATTAAGTCTTGTTCTTTAATCAAATTATTTTGAATACACCCTAAAATTTCATCAACAACAATAAGATCAGTATTATCACTTTGACTTAACAGTTTTAATCTAGTAAGACCATAATTAGTTTCTTGTTTTAATTTATTTTTTTCTTCTTCATCCATTTCTCAAAAAAATTTTTGCGAAGATTCATAAAAACTTTCAATTTTAAGTTTAGTATTTTGTTTTAAAAAATTAATTTCACCAGAAGGACGATTTTTTAAAAAACGTAAGTAACTAACATTAAGATTATTACCCAATGCTCTAATTACCATACCATTAAGAATTGAGGTTTTACCTCTTCCTTCACCTTTATAAATATGAATATAACCTTTTTTTAACATACTATCACTTACTTTCAATAATTTTTATTTAATAAATTGTATAATTTTATTACGGACAATACAAGCAAAATAGAGGTGCCATTTTGAAATTTAAAACTATTAAACCACCATATCAATTAGAACTATTAAAAACAAAAGGTTTAACCAATGACTTATTTTTAGTAAATAAACATTTTTTTTAAAACAATTTAAAGATATTTTGCAACCTTTTTTGAATTTTACAAATCAAATTAATGTTATTAAATTAATTAAATCAAAAAAATTTACATTACCTATTAATGAAGTCAATATTAATAATAAACTATTAACCTTAATGCCATATTATCATAATTTAATTAATTTAAGCGAACAAATAATTAATAAACAAATATTAGAACAAATTTCATCATTGGTAAAACAACTACATAATATTAAATTTGATAATAAATCATTAATTAAAACTTGAAAAGGCTTAGAACAACTTAATTTATACTGTAATTTAACTACTAGTAATCCTTGCTTAGAAAAAATAACAAGTGAGGTAATCAAATGAATTGCTACTTATCAACCAACAACAATTGTTTTATCTCATAATGATTTAACATTAAATAATTTTGTTAAAAAAAATAATTGTTGATATTTAATTGATTGAGATTTTGCTTGTTGAAATGATGAATTATTTGATATTGCCTCTTTTGCTTCTGAAAGTTTAACTTCTGAAACCCAAATTAATGCTTGATTTAATTGTTTTAATTTAAATAATGAACAAACAATTATTGTCAAAAAATGAATGAATTATCAAAATTTAATTTGATACTATTGAGCTTGTTATTTATACGAACAAACTAATTTAAACATATATAAAGAAATTAGTGAAAGTAAATTAACTAATCTATTAAAATAAGTTATTTAAATAATTCATTCATTTTACTTAATTATATTTGGCTTTTATCCCTTTATGTACTATTTTTAAATTTTATCACATAAATGGAGATAAAAGCCTATCTAGGAAATTATCCCCGCATGTATCTAAATCAAACACAAAATTATAGTTTCAAAACTAGGTATCTTATTGAATTTATATGCAGCTTCTTTTGCATATAAATGAATATTGTGTTTTGAAACTTTTATGTGTGTTCGGAAAGTTCGTCGGATGTTTTTTCATGCAGATTCAATCTGGTTTGTGTTTACACCTGTTGATGACACATACCCAACTTCATGATTTACGATTTCATGTTTGTGATAGAAGTTTTTGAAACTTCCATATCCCTTCCAAGAATCCGTAAATAGACAACACCCAGTAGAAATGTTTTTCAATGCAAATCATAAAAGTTTTTTCTCATCTGCTTTTTTCAATACTTTCACAATTAGTTTGTTGCTGGTTTTCTCATAAACTCCAACAATCAAGGTTTTATTCAACAAGGAAGATCCTTGTTGAATAAAACCTACATGTGAAAGATACATTTCATCTATCTGTGCTGTGCCATCATCAATGAACCCTGCATCTTGATTCCAAATTCTAGTTCTGATTTCATGACTCATTCTTCAAACTGTTTTATATGTCACACCCAATTCCCTTGCAACATCTGTTGATGGTATACCATGCTTTGTGTTTATTCATCTAAAGATGAAATAAAACCAAGATGTCAAAGGTGTTTGTGACTTGTGAAAAATGGTGTCATGAAGAATACTAAATGTTTGATGACATTTCAAACATCTTATTCTTCTTAAATCAGAAACATTAAAAATAGAAGAAGCACACCCGATACATTTCATTACTTTCAACTTCGCTATATATTTCAAACAATCGTTTTCATTTTGAAATATGCTATTGAATTCATTTCAATTCATTTTTTCCTCCACACTAGTACATGTGGGGATAATTTCCTTATATTTTTTAATTTCTTAACAAATTGAACCATAATTAGGTAATTTATTAGTAGTCTGTTTTTTTTGTTCAATTTGTTTTCCTTGTAAATTTATTTCTACTATATTATTAACAGCTGATTTTATTTGATTCTATTTCAATAACTATACATTTATTATTTGAAGTGTGTTCTTGTAACAATGGCATTGTTTCATCATTTACAATTTGACAATTATCATTTGAAGTAATATTTTTATGTAAATTTTCTTTATAATCACAGTTTGCACAAATTTCATTATTATTTTTTATTTGATTTATAAATTTTTTTACTCAATATTTCATTATTTATTTACTCTCTTTTTTATTTTTTATTTTTCATTAGCATATACAATAAAATTTAATTTGTCTTTTATCCCTTTATGTACTATTTTTAAATTTTATCACATAAACGGAGATAAAAGCCTATCTAGGAAATTATCCCCACATGTATCTAAATCAAACACAAAATTATAGTTTCAAAACTAGGTATCTTATTGAATTTATATGCAGCTTCTTTTGCATATAAATGAATATTGTGTTTTGAAACTTTTATGTGTGTTCGAAAAGTTCGTCGGATGTGTTTTCATGCAGATTCAATCTGGTTTGTGTTTACACCTGTTGATGACACATACCCAACTTCATGATTTACGATTTCATGTTTGTGATAGAAGTTTTTGAAACTTCCATATCCCTTCCAATAATCCGTAAATAGACAACACCCAGTAGAAATGTGGTTTCTTGCAAACTGCAAAAGATTTTTACTCTTTGCGTTTTTCAATACTTTTACAATTAAATTATTGGTTTTTTTTTGATAAATTACAATAATCAAGGTTTTATTCAACAAGGATCTTCCTTGTTGAATAAAACCTACATGTGAAAGATACATTTCATCCATCTGTGCTGTGCCATCATCAATGAACCCTGCATCTTGATTCCAAATTCTAGTTCTGATTTCATGACCCATTCTTCAAGCTGTTTTATATGTCACACCCAATTCCCTTGCAACATCTGTTGATAGTATACCATGCTTTGTGTTTATTCATCTAAAGATGAGATAAAAACAAGATGTCAAAGGTGTTTGTGACTTGTGAAAAATGGTGTCATGAAGAATACTAAATGTTTGATGACATTTCAAACATCTTATTCTTCTCAAATCAGAAACATTAAAACTAGAAGAAGCACACCTGATACATTTCATTACTTTCAACTTCGCTATATATTTCAAACAATCGTTTTCATTTTGAAATATGCTATTGAATTCATTTCAATTCATTTTTTCCTCCACACTAGTACATGTGGTGATAATTTCCTTAAATTTTACTGGAAATAGTTTTTAATAAATAGTATTTATAATGTTAATAATTATTGTAAATATAAAGAATATCACAATTATTATGGCTTTAATAATTTACTAATAGAATTAGCAAAATATTTAATTGTTTCTATTAAATCTTTATCCACTTGTTTTTTTAAATCATCTAAATTAGTAAATTTTAAATTATCACGAAGAAAATCTAAAAATCTAACTTTAATGATTTTTCCATATAAATCTTGATTAAAGTTTAATAAGTAAGTTTCAACTAACGGCTTATTATTACGTAACATAATTACTGTCATACTTTGATATCATTTATTATCTACTTCAGTAAGCGTAATATAAGTAGCAAGACCTGGTAATGAATAGTTTGTTAGTAACAATAAATTAGCAGTTGGAAAATTAATCGTTCTAGCCTCTTTAATACCATGAACTACTTTACCGCTAATTGTATATGGCTCTTGTTGTAAACAAAGATTAGCACTACTAATATCTTTATTTTGTAAAAGTTGTTTAATATAAGTTGAAGAAACTTTGTTATTATTAACAATAATATTATTACAAAGATAAACTTGTAATGAAGATTGTTGTAATGTTTTAATATTACCTTGCCCTTGATAACCAAACCTAATATTTGGATTAGCAACTACTGCTTTAACATTATTTGCCAATAATCACGAAATAAATTGCTCTGGTGAAAGTGTTGCTATTTCTTTACTAAACTTAATTTCCCAATAATAATCAAAATTATATTTAGCAATTGTTTTAATTTTATCTTCATTACTTAATAAAACCTCATTATTTTTATTACTAATTACACTTTGTGGTTTTCTATCAAAACTAATAATACATGTTTGATAATTATTTATTGTTGAATTAACTAATAATTGTTTAAATAAGGCTTGATGACCTTGATGAATACCATCAAAAAATCCTCAACAAGCAATAATTGGTTTAGACATCAATTTTTGATTTTGAATATTTAGATTTTTCAATTTTAATATCTTCATTACATTTAAAACCTCGTTGGCTTACGTATAAATTATTTTTTTGATTACGATAAATAGCTAATGGCAAATGTTCAGAATTAACAACTAAAACATATGGCTCATTAGTACTATAAATAACTAAAGGTTTACCATCAATAACACTTTTACTATTATCAACAACAATCGCTGGCATAATATTTTTAACACCATCATAAATACTAATATGATTTTTACTAACTGTTTCTTCATTGATAACATCTAAATTTAAGGTATTACTTAAATCAAAACCCGATTGATGAATTCTTCTCAAATAAGTTAAAGTTGCTGATGTATGTAAAATTCTAGCAATGTCAGTAACCAAAGCTCGAACATAAGTTCCTTTTGAACATACTACTTCAAAAGTAACTAAATCATTATTAAAACTAATTAATTTTAAAGATTTAATATAAACCTTACGTTTTGGTAATTCAACAGGAATATTCTCGCGAGCATATTCATAAAGTTTTTTACCATTAATTTTAACTGCTGCATAAGCAGGAATTATTTGCTCATATTGACGATTATTATAAAATTCAAGTGCTTTAACTAATTCTGATTCTTTTAAATCAAGATGTGGTTTTGATTCAATAATTTTACCAGTAATATCGCCGGTGTCGGTTTTTAAAAATAGTTGCATTTTTGCAATGTAAACTTTATCACTTTTTAAAATAAAATCACTAATTTTGGTTGCTTCATTCACAAGTACTACCATTAGTCCTGTTGCTAAAGGATCTAACGTACCTGTATGACCAATTTTATTTAATTTCAAACGTTTTTTAATAACAACAAGACAATCTTGTGATGTCATAAATGAAGGTTTATCTATTAATAATATATAATCTTTTAACATGCGTTTCACCTACTTTACTTCTTTATCAGAAGTTATTTCTTGATACTTTTCAACATGTTTACAATTTGGATAATTAGTACATCCTAAAAATTTTCGATTTTGTTTTGAAAATTTAACAACCATTCAACCATCTGTACATACTAAACAAGGTTTAATTTTTTCTAATTGTTTTTGAATATATCGACATTTTGGAAATGCTGAACAACCGTTAAATTTACCATATCTTCCTGTTCTTTGCACAAGTGGGGCACCACAAAGTGGACAATCTTGATCTAATAAAACTGGTTTAATTTTAAACTCAGTCATTTTATCAAAAGCATCATCAATTCTTGGTTCAAACTTAAATCAAAAGTCTTTTACCACTTGATGCATATCAAAATTACCATGAGCAATTTGATCTAATTGAGTTTCAACTTGTGAAGTATATGTCTCATTAATAATATCATAAAAAAACTCTTGAAGTTTATCATTAGTTAAAAGACCTTTCTCAGTAGCTTTAAAAGACTTATTTTCAATAATAACATAACCGCGTTTTTTAATAGTGTTCATAATTGGATTATAAGTTGATGGTCGACCAATTCCTAGTTCTTCTAATGTTTTAATTAATTTAGCTTCTGTGTATCTTGGTTTTGGTTTAGTAAAGTGTTGCTGTAAATTTACTGACTCAACTTTAATAATTTGATATTTTTCAAATTTTGGTAAAAATAAAAGTTCTTCATTTTCAAGACTTTCTACATCAAGCGTTAAAAATCCTTTAAACTTGATTTGTTGTCCTGTTAAACGAAATTGATAATCATTATTTTTAAATAAAACAGTAGTACTAATTAATTGTGCTGGTGCCATTAATGAACTAAGGGCACGAAAATAAATTAAATTATAAAGTTTTAATTGATCTTTATTTAAAAAATCAATAGCACGTTTATTATTCATTGTTAAATCAGTTGGTCTGATTGCTTCATGAGCATCTTGCACATTTTTTTTATTAGTCTGTTCTTTCTTCTGCCCAAGATATTGGTCACCATATTCATTAACAATTAATGTTTTGGCATTTTCAATAAATTTATCATTTAAACGTATTGAATCAGTACGAGGATAACTAATAAATCCGGTAAGTGTTCCGTTAACATCAATTCCTTCATACAATTGCTGAGCAATAAGCGTTGTTTTAGCAGTACTAAAATTTAATTGCGTTGATGCTGCTTGTAATAAACTACTAGTAGTAAATGGATTTAATGAATTACGCTTACGATTTTGTTCAGTAACAGAAATTACTTGATAACTATCGCTTAATGCATTTTTAATAGCAACTACTTCTTGTTCATTATTAATAACTAACAGTTCTTCTTTATATTTTTCACAATTTAATATTATTTTTTTTTGATAAGTACTATTAATTGTTCAAAATTCTTTACTAATAAAATTAGTAATTTCACGTTCTCTTGTTGCTATTAATTTTAATGCTACTGATTGTACTCTCCCTGCACTACGTGAACCGATCTTTTTTTGTAATAGATTACTTAAGCGAAAACCAATGATACGATCAACCATTCTTCTTGCTTCTTGACTACGAACTAATGGTAAATCAATACTATGTGGAGATTTAAATGCTGTTAAAATTGCATCTTTAGTAATTTCATTAAAAGTTATTCGTGATGATATATTACTTGTTGCTAATACTTGATCTAAATGATAAGCAATTGCTTCTCCTTCGCGATCATGATCGGTTGCTAGATAAACATGAGTAATACTTTTTAATTTACTTTTTAATTCTTTTGCCTTTGGCATTTTTTTGCGATCAATTTTGTAAATTGGTTCAAAAGTTTCTAAATCAATTCCCAAACCATATTGACCTTTAATTGCTAAATTACGAATGTGTCCATCGGAAGATAACACTAAATAATCATTACCTAAATATGATTGTACTGCTTTACTTTTAACTGGAGATTCCATGATTACTAATTTTGATGGCATCTTATATCTTCCTCTATATATAATTTATTAGCTTTATTAAAATACTATTTTGTAATATATATAACTTTAACGCGAAAGTCAATATTTTTTTGGATATATGCTTTTTTATAAAAATTTTAGGATTTTATCCCTTTATGTACTGTTTTTAAATTTTATCACATAAATGGAGATAAAAGCCTATCTAGGAAATTATCCCCACATGTATCTAAATCAAACACAAAATTATAGTTTCAAAACTAGGTATCTTATTGAATTTATATGCAGCTTCTTTTGCATATAAATGAATATTGTGTTTTGAAACTTTTATGTGTGTTCGGAAAGTTCATCGGATGTTTTTTCATGCAGATTCAATCTGGTTTGTGTTTACACCTGTTGATGACACATACCCAACTTCATGATTTACGATTTCATGTTTGTGATAGAAGTTTTTGAAACTTCCATATCCCTTCCAAGAATCCGTAAATAGACAACACCCAGTAGAAATGTGTTTCAATGCAAATCATAAAAGGTTTTTCTCATCTGCTTTTTTCAATACTTTCACAATTAGTTTGTTGCTGGTTTTATCATAAACTCCAACAATCAATTTTTTATTCAACAAGGATCTTCCTTGTTTTTTAAAACCTACATGTGAAATATACATTTCATCCATCTGTGCTGTGCCATCATCAATGAATCCTGCACCTTGATTCAAAATTCTAGTTCTGATTTCATGACCCATTCTTCAAGCTGTTTTATATGTCACACCCAATTCCCTTGCAACATCTGTTGATGGTATACCATGCTTTGTGTTTATTCATCTAAAGATGAGATAAAACCAAGATGTCAAAGGTGTTTGTGACATATAAAACATCTTATTCTTCTTAAATCAGAAACATTCAAACTAGAAGAAGCACACCTGATCATTTTATTACTTTCAACTTCGCTATATATTTCAAACAATCGTTTTCATTTTGAAATATGCTATTGAATTCATTTCAATTCATTTTTTCCTCCACACTAGTACATGTGGGGATAATTTCCAAATTTTAAATAACTTATTAACAATTAATATATAAATTATGCTATATTTATTTAGTAAAAATTTAATATAAGTTTTTATCCTATTTATTTTTGTAAATAAATAGGTTTTTATTTTGATTTGAAAGGAACATAAAAATGAAATTTTTAAACACAAATAAGAGCGAAATTAATTCTGAAATACTTTCTAATTTATTAAAATCAATACTTCCAAATAATCATCTTACAGTGGGACTAGTGTGTCTTGCTGGTGGAATTGGTTACTATTCATGAAATTTTTACAAAAATAAAAAACAAGAATTAAATATAAAAGTAATAGAAAAAAAATGAAATTTTTAAAGAAATTAATGATGAAAAGAAAACTACATTAAACTCAAATAATCTAACAAACCAATCAAGTAATATAAGTAAATGTGAATATAATATGATATTAGATAATAACAATAGCAATAAATCATGAAGAACAATATGATATGCTAAATGATGGTAAATCAGAAATAAACAAAGAAGATGAATGAGTAATAATTGATAATCAATCTAATGTAAAAAAACTATTCATAAAAATATTTTATAGACTATATTTTATAAAATATTAAAAAGAAAAACCTACATTATTTTTAGTTTCTAACATTGTCTGATCTAACATACCATTATTACAAGTTTCTGAACTAGTAAATATTGATAAAGTTTCTTTATCATCATTATCGTGTTCACTATCAGTAGTACCACCGCTTTCTGATAATGTTCCTGATTGATTACCATTAACAGTATTATTACCACTCACTAGAATATTACTATTACCATTTTGAGAAAAACTAGGAATTTGCAATAAAGTAGGAATTTCAAAACTACCACCATAACTTCCTAATTTTAATTCAAATTTCTTGACACCAGCAACAACAATACTACCATTTTCTTTATCAATTTTATATTTTTTATTTTTAATTGTACTTTTATATTTTTCTAATAATTGCTTAAGATCTTTTTCATATAACATCGGGATTCCTATTTTTTTGTATTTTCTAAATCTTTTACATTAATAACATATTCTCTTGCTTCAAACTTAGAAGGTAATTCACGATATCATTTGATTTTAAATTGATTTTTTTCTAAAAGTGCAGTTAATTTTGCTTCTAATGTTATTATTATAATATTTATTTCTTTAAACTTTAAGCTTATTTTCATAATCATTAAATTGTTTTTTTAATTTTTTTAATCTTTTCTTTCTCATCCTATCTATATATTCTCGAATTTTCTAATTGTAAAATTTAAACTAAAAAATAAACCAATGCCTTACTTTTATTAAAATTAATTAAAAATAAAAAAACTATAATGTGCAAACACTCATTAAAGTTTTTAAATACTATTTTTAGTTAATGTGAATAATTATAATATCAAAAAATAAATGAAAACATTTTTTTAAAATTTATCATTATTTAGTGACAACTTCCTATTAGTTATCAAGTAAAATTTTCCAAAAGTAAAAGAGAAATACAAATTTATAATTTAAATTTTCAACATTTTTTAAAAAATAATTAAAAATAAAATAAAAGTTTCATATAACACACTTTATAATATATTAATCAAAAAAAATTACTTATAACTAATAAGAAATTATAGAACAAATTTTAATGAATTAATTTTTAAATTTTGGTAATTTGTTAGAATTATCAATTCCTGAATTAACACTAAAATTTTTATGTTCTGTTACTTTTTCTACATTTCATTTTGAAAGATCTTGATTAAAAATTTTAGCATTATAAAACATATAACTCATATCTTCTACATTAGATACGTTTCACTTTGATATATCTTGATTAAATATTGAAAATCAATCAAAAACATTGCTAAACATATAACCGATAAATTTTACATTTGAAGTATCTCATTTTTCAATATTTTGATTAAATTGTTTTGCACCTTCAAACATAGCTGACATATTTGTTACTTTTGAAGTATTTCATTTTCCAATATTTTGATTAAAAGATATAGCACTAGAAAACATACTGTTCATATCTCTTACATTTGAAGTATTTCAAGACGAAATATCTTGATTAAATTTTTCAGTAAAACCAAAAGCACTAGAAAACATATTTTTTAAAGATGTGATTTCTGATGGTAATTGATTAGGTACTTTCTCAACTGTTACTGACATTCTAACAACTTGAATTTCTCCCTTTTCATTTTTATAAAAACCAATTTGCACAATTTCTTTAGTTTTTATAAGTAATAAATCATGTGCATTAGTTGTTTGTTTATTTCCGTTTTGATCAATATAAATTGTGTCTTGTTGAGTTTTTTGTTGAACATCATTTTTTTTCAAAATTATTCTTATGTATATTTGTATTTAAAAAAACTGTTTAAATTTGCTAATGCTGTTGTTCCAAGTGTTAAAACACTTAGTGTTGTTAATATTTTTTTCATAAATTAATTCTCTTTTGAAATCTATCCCTATAAATTTCTCATATTTCCCATTTTGTTTTTTTTATTTCATTTTTTGGATTCAATATTTTATACAAGTTAATAATACATTAAATTTATAAAAAGTTATTAACCAATTAAATATTGTTAATAAATACTTACTTTTTTAAATTAAATTATTTAATAAAAATATTTACTAAAATAAATTAGTTTTTATTTAATAACACACTAATTATATGTAGATAATATTCAATATTTTTTTACTTTTTTTTTCTTCTTTTTAATACAAATATTGGAATAACAATTGCAAAAAATATTAAAGCAGTAAAACCAATAGTAATAATCATACATATTCTATTTATCTTTTTTTTGTATTGATTTAACTCTTGTGCATTAATAATTTCATAGCCATAATAACTTATAATATTACGTTTACGAAATTTAAAAATAACAATATTAATCATATGAATAAAGAAAATAACACCTAAAATAATTGTTAATGTTATTGCATCTTTAATAATATCAGGAACATTAACTGTTCATTTTTGAATAATAAAAGTTAATTTCTGACCACTAATCAAAAACATAATGCCAATAATAATACCAAGAACAATATAACTACTAATACTTATTCAATTAATAATTATCAAGTTAGCATGAATTTTACGATAATTTCTAATTATAAAATTAGGAGGTAATAGCGATCCTTTTAGTGTTCTTTCAATATATAAATCCACTTCTCTTCTTAATGTCACAAATTCAATAATATTAATCAAAATAATAGTAAGAGCAATAATCGCTAATGGAATAGTAATTACAGGATGAGGAATAATTTTTATGTTAATCATACCAAAATATAAACCAATAAAAGTTGAAGCAATAATTAATGTCATAACACCAATAAATAATAAAATCAATTGTTTTAACTTCTCTGATTTAATTTCTATGCTAATTGGTTTTGGAATTTTAAAACTATTTTTATAACTAACTATTTCCATAGTATTAAATGTTTGTGGTTGATAATAATACATATCTTTTTCTTTAGTAAAGTTTTCATTGATCGGCACTGTCTTTTTTTCTTGTAAAGGTATTATATAAGAACTAGTAACTTGTATATTTTTACCATCATATTTTTTTTCATTATAATCGTTTTCATTAAAATCAGAATTATGAATATTTTCTTTATTTTTATTAATTGGTGGTACAACATTACTAAAATAAGTGTTATTATTAGTTGATTTTTGATAATCTTCTTTATCTGATAACCTATTTTTTTGTGAAAAAAATTTATCAAATAATTTAAATTTTATTTTAGACATATACATCACCTACATTTAATTAGTTAAAATATTTTTTTGTCTTTTTAGAAATATGTTTACTTGAATAAAATTTTCTTTGTAATTTAGCAATTTCATGTTCAATTTCCAAAATTTTATCTTCAAATTGATAATCTTTTTCTTCTAAACTTAAGTATCCTTTAATAGAAATCCTTTTGCGTAAATACATTATTAATAAAATTGATAATAATAACAGAAAAATCAAAAGTGCTAATCCACCCATTGAATATAAAAAAGTAGTAATTGGAATCTCAAAACCTAAAAACTTAATGGTATTAGTACTACTATCATCACTTACTACTGCTAACACTAATTTCACCTCATACATTAGTATATAAATATTATAACAAAAAAAACCAAATCTAATTAATATTATCTATTTAATAGCTTATTTTCTGTTATAATATTTATTTTAATAATAAAAAAGAATATTATTAATATTCTTTTTCATATGTTCATCCTTCGCTACGTAAATATTTTGCTGCAACAAATTGTGCAAATATTGCTAGAAACAGACCAAAGAAAGTAATCAATAATAAAATTGTATAATCAAGGATTGGACAATTAATTAAAAATAAATCTTCTGGTGGGCGCTGTAACTCTAAAATAAATCTAATTAAATTTCATCCAAAAAAGTAAAGTCCCATTTGAACACCTGCATGCATCATTCGATAATGATGTGGATTATTTATTTCATAAAGTTTTTTGCTTTTATTTATATAATCATTAATTTTCTTACCAGAAGGTTTGACTTCTGCTAATGCTTTATTTACTACATTTTTTGGTAATTGATTATAATAGTAAACTTCATTTCACATTTTAGTTCAAGTCAAATGCTTTGGGTCACGATTTACTTTATTTCAATATTTTGGATTAAAAGTTATTTTTCCTCAGTATTTAAAATTATCTTTAAAATCAAATTGAAACTTATCTGGTTCCACTTTTCATGGCTTTTTACCAAATCATTTAACAAGATTTGGAACAATAAATGTAATCGCTAATCATAAACCTAAATTAGCAATCGATTCATAAAGAAATATTGGTGCACGATAAACAATTTCACCATTAATCGTTTCGGGATTACCACTTGGTCCACCAATTAATTTAAAACAATTATCACGAATAAAAGCAGGTAATCATGATAATGAATCATAAATTACAACGTTACCAAGTAATTCATGATTAAAGAAATTACCTCAACGTCCTAATATCTGTCCTAATAAAATATTAGGAATAATTAAATCGCCATATATTCATAATGATATTTTATACTTACGACCAACAAAATAAAAAATAATTGCACCAGCAATAATGCCAAATAAAACACCACCATGAATAGACATTCCTGGTTTTCAAAATGCAAATTTTACAAAAAAAATAATTGACTTATCAGGATAATCCTTGCCAAGAAAACTAGCACCAAATAATGAAGCAGGAATAATAAATATTATTGATCATGCTAAAGAATCAGTAGGAACACGATAACGTTTAAATTTTACTCAAGAAGCAATAATTGAAGCAAAAATACCTGACATAATAGCAAATGCATAAACATGAAATCATCCACCATAAGTATCAGTAATGCCGTGAGGTCCAACAAAATCTAAATTTAACATAACAAACACCTCACTTACAAGACCATCTTTTAATATAGAATACCATAATAGAATACCATAACTAACTAATAATCACAATATAAATAAAGGCAAACAATACATATTACGTATATATTTTTGATAAAGTGTAATTGTAATTGACATTTTTTTAGATTTTTTATTGTATATTATTTTTTGCAAATATAAACTTAAATTAAGATTTACCAAAAAACAAATACAAAAAATAATGTATTTTTGCTAAATCTTAATTTATTTTTTTTAAAAAAAAGGGGGAATAAAAATGAAATTTAAACAATTATTATTATTAATTACCAGTGTTACAAGTTTAGGGATGATATTATCAAATAATAAAATAATTAATAGCAATCAAAATACTACTTTTTTAAATAAAAACAATGTTTCTAAAATTAGTTTTAATAAAATGACAGGCACTACTGGTGAAATTAATAGTTTAACTTTTAAGGGTGAGCAAACTTATGCTGTTAATAATAAAGGTATTGTTTATAAAAGTGACAATGGTCAATCTTTTGAAGAAATAAATTTACTTAATTATGATTATAAAATAAAATCACTAATTACAACACCTAATGGAACAATTTACGTTGGAACTTATAATGAAAAAAATAATGAATTAAAAGTTTATATTCTTAAAAATGAGCAACTTGCTGAAAAATATACTTTAAGTTCACATCAATTATTACCAATGACTTTTGACAAAGAAAATAATATTTATATAGGAACAAATCAAGGGGTATATACTAATTAAAGTCCAACAACTGAATTAGAAAAAATAGATGGGACAACAGGTAACATTACAGTTTTAAAAACAACTAAAAATGGCTTAATTTATGCTGGTAATACAGAAGGAATGATTTTTAAAAGTATTGGGGGTAATCCTTTTAATTTATTTGGACAACTAGAAGATGGTTGTATTACAAGCATTGCTGTTGATAATAAAGAAACAGTTTTTGTTACTAACAAGAGTAAACAAGTTTATTATAAACCTGTTAATATTCGTAAATTTTTACCATATAAGCAAACTTTAAAAACAATAAATACAACAGTAATAACTTTTGGAACAGGGGTTTTAGTTGGTGATAAAGATGGTAATATATGAAAAAGTTATCAAGAAAAAAAATTCACTTTATTCTATGAAAATAAACTTAATTCAATTAATGAATTGATTTATAATTCTAATAATTTTACTATTTATGCAACAACTACTGATAGAATATATAAAAATAAATAATCTAATTTAAAATAACTAATTTTAAGTTAGTTCTTTTTTTAAAAAAATTGTAATACTTATTGAAAAATTTAATAGTAAAATTATAAATCATTTTAATGATTTATAATTTTGTTTATTCATAAAACATCTCTAATAAAATATTAGAGATGTTTTATGAATAAATTTAATTTATTATATATTTGCTTGTAAATTTGATTTATATAAAAAGCTATTACTATTTTTTAACTTTAATTTTATTTCTTTAAAAAAATCAAATTTTTCATTTTCTTTATAATCATTAGAAAATATTTCTAAAGTTTCAGTATCAGATTTTTCATAAAAATGATATATATTATTGAATACTTGCTCTTGTGTTTCTTCTTCTTTTATTACTCGATATATAAAATTAAGAACTGAACACATTTTTCGATATTTATTATCTTTTCTTAAAGCATTATTAAATTTTTCTTTTTGTTTAGTATTCATTTTGGATATTTTAGAACTATTTTTAACGTTTGTTATATCAATTTCTTCATCCACTAAATAAACTACTTGATCTAAAAAATTTAATAATAATTCATCTACATCTTTTGATTTATATTTTTTTAAGTTTTCTAAATAAGTATCTGCTAAATTAATTGCTAATAAATTTAAAAAATTATTTAAAACTTTTGTTTTTAAATTTTTATTGATATTTAAATCCATTATCAAAACTCCTTAAAATCACCTTCAATAGAGTGATTATATCAATTTTAACCTCATATTTTTGTAAATACAATATTACTTTATTTTTTTACCTTTAATTCGTTTTCTTTTAAGTTCTAATTCTAATTTAGGATTATTATCATGTTTTAAATAATAATTTTGTCTACTTATAGTTAATTTATTTTCTAATATTAACCCTAATCTTTTAGTTTTTTCTTCAGCTAATTCTTTTTGTAATTTTCTGTCTTTTTCATTTTCAAGTGATTCATGCTTAAATCTAGAATCTTGTAAATTTTTTTCATGTTGTCTTTGCTTTTCTTTATCAATTAATTTTGCTTCAATCTTATCTCTATTTTCTATATACTTTTTAATACTTTTAAAAATAGAAATTGGGTTCAAACAATCAATTATTTTTAATAGAAATTTCACATAACCCCCTACTCCCCATTTAAGTAATTATTATTAATATACTTATTAATAAATTAAAATTTTATCAATTTCTTAGGGAATTGCTTTTTTATTATATCATTTTATTTAAACTTGCTTTTAATTTATTTTTCTATGAATACTAGATTTATTATAAAAAATTATCTCCACATGTATCTAAATCAAACACAAAATTATAGTTTCAAAACTAGTTATCTTATTGAATTTATATGCAGCTTCTTTTGCATATAAATGAATATTATGTTTTGAAACTTTTATGTGTGTGGATGGGTTACACTTTATTGGACACTAATTACGTAAACAAGTGAACAAATTAGTTAAAAGAAAGGAATTATAATTATGGCCAATATTAATTCATATTCAAATGAATTAAAAAAACAAATAGTAACTTTATATCAAAGTGGTAAGTAAGTGTCTTGTCTTGCTAAAGAGTACAATGTTACAAGAGCAGCTACTTATAATTGAATTAAGCAATTTACTAATTCAGGCAGTTTTAAAACCAAAGATAACCGTTCTTTTGAAGAAAATGAATTAATTAAATTAAGAAAAGAATTAAAACAATTAAGAATGGAAAATGATATTTTAAAGCAAGCAGCACTAATAATAGGCAGAAAATAGAAATTGTTACTAAAAATAAAGTTAAATATAAAATTAGCACAATGTCTCGTTTTTTAAAAATCTATAAATCAACATATTATTTTAATTTCAAGAAAAAAGAAGATAAAATTCAAAATAATATGTATGATGAAGCTGTTATTAGTGCTTTTAAAGAAAATAAAGAAGCTTATGGAACAAGAAGATTAAAAGTTGTTCTAAAAGAAAAGAAAATTAATTTATCAAGACGAAAAATTAAAAAAATTATGAATAAACATAATTTAATATCAAAATACACTAAATTATCATAATAAAGTCAATGATAGTCAAATTACTAATCTTGTTAATAGAGACTTTAATAATAGGCTTAAAAATGAAGTTATTGTTAGTGATTTAACTTATGTTCAAGTTAATGGTAAATGAAACTATATTTGCTTATTAATCGACCTGCACAATAGCGAAATTATTGAACATAGTGTAGGTACTAAAAAAGATGCATCATTATTATATCAAGCATTTATGTGCTCAAATCGTTGTTTAAAAAATATTCAAATATTTCATAGCGATCGCGGTAATGAATTTAATAATAAAACTATTGATAAACTTTTATTAGCCTTCAATATTACCCACTCTTTAAGCAAAAAAGGTTGTCCTTATGATAACGCTGTTGCTGAAGCAACTTTCAAAACTTTCAAAACAGAATTTATTAATGATAAAAATTTTACATCATTAATCCAATTAAAATTAGAATTATTTGCTTATATCGATTGATACAATAACATAATAATCCACAGCACTCTAAACTACTTAACCCCCATAAAACACCAAGCACAAATGTCTACCAAAAAACAGTCCTAAAAAAGGTTGCCATTCCAGTGTTCGGAAAGTTCGTCGGATGTGTTTTCATGCAGATTCAATCTGGTTTGTGTTTACACCTGTTGATGACACATACCCAACTTTATGATTTACGATTTCATGTTTGTGATAGAAGTTTTTGAAACTTCCATATCCCTTCCACGAATCCGTAAACAGACAACACCCAGTAGAAATGTGTTTCAATGCAAATCATAAAAGGTTTTTCTCATCTGCTTTTTTCAATACTTTTACAATTAGTTTGTTGCTGGTTTTCTCATAAACTCCAACAATCAAGGTTTTATTCAACAAGGAAGATCCTTGTTTTTTAAAACCTACATGTGAAAGATACATTTCATCTATCTGTGCTGTGCCATCATCAATGAACCCTGCATCTTGATTCCAAATTCTAGTTCTGATTTCATGACCCATTCTTCAAACTGTTTTATATGTCACACCCAATTCCCTTGCAACATCTGTTGATGGAATTCCATGTTTGGTGTTTATTCATCTAAAGATGAGATAAAACCAAGATGTCAAAGGTGTTTGTGACTTGTGAAAAATGGTGTCATGAAGAATACTAAATGTTTGATGACATTTCAAACATCTTATTCTTCTCAAATCAGAAACATTCAAACTAGAAGAAGCACACCTGGTACATTTCATTACTTTCAACTTCGCTATATATTTCAAACAATCGTTTTCATTTTGAAATATGCTATTGAATTCATTTCAATTCATTTTTTCCTCCACACTAGTACATGTGGGGATAATTTCCAAATATAAATAAATTATTTATGAAACTTTGAAATGGGGAATATAAAATGATTAATAACATAAAAAATATGATTAAAAATTACTCTAGAGAAATTGAGTGTCACGCAATAATTAAAAATAATCAGTCAAAAACTCAAGAAAATTTAATTAATATTGAAATGCAAAAAAATTACATCAAAATTAAAACGGAAATAATTGCAGAATTAAAAAAAATACTATATATTTAACATAAAATTGTGAGAAATCTGATTTTAATCTAAAAATATGATTTATAAAAATACAAATCAAATATTTATACATTTTTTTAATTTTCTTCATCTATTTTTAAAACAGCACGAAATGCTTCTGGTGGTAATTCAACATTACCAATCGATTTCATTTTTTTCTTTCCTTCTTTTTGTTTTTCTAAAAGTTTTCTTTTTCTTGTAATATCACCACCATAACATTTAGCAATAACATCTTTTCTAACTGCTTGCACAGTTTGACGAGTAATAATTTTATTATTAATAGCAGCCTGAATAGCAACTTCAAAATTTTGTTTCGGAATTAATTTTTTTAATTTTTCACATAAAACACGCCCACGATCATAAGCAAAATCCTTATAAACAATAACAGATAATGTATCAACAATATTACCTGCTAATAAAATATCCATTTTCACTAATTTACTCTCCTGATAACCAATTAACTCATAATCTAATGAAGCATAACCTTTTGATATTGATTTTAATTTATCAAAAAAATCAATGACAATTTCATTCAGTGGCATATTATAAATAAGAGTTCTTCGTAAATTATCAGCATATTTTAGATCTAAATAAGTTCCGCGTTTATCCTGACATAATTGCATCAATGCACCAACATATTGTTCTGGTGTCATTATTGTTACTTGTACAAATGGTTCTTCTACACTTTTAATTGTTTGCACAGTTGGTCATTTTGCTGGATTATCAATTATTAACTTTTCACCATTAGTTAAATTTACTTCATAAATTACAGAAGGAGCTGTTGAAATTAAAACTAAATTATATTCACGCTCTAAACGCTCTTGAATAACATCCATATGTAATAACCCTAAAAAACCACAACGAAAACCAAAAGTTAAAGCTTGTGATGTTTCAGCAGTAAAAATTAATGAGGCATCCGATAATTGAATTTTATATAATGCATCCTTTAATTCTTGATATTTATTAGTATCAATTGGATATAAACCACAATAAACCATTGGTTTTAAAGTTTTATAACCTGGTAATGGTGCATCAGCAGGATTAATAACACTAGTAATCGTATCACCAACATGAATATCACTAATTATTTTAATTGCACCACTAATTCAACCAACTTCACCAGCTGTTAACATTTCTCTCTTTTCTTCTTTTGGTGTGCGTACTCCTAATTCAGTAATTTCATATTCAGCACCAGTTGACATCATTCTTACTTTATCACCAACTTTAATTACACCAGTTTTGATTCTAATAAATGCCATCACTCCACGATATTTATCATATAATGAATCAAAAATTAAAGCACGTAATGGTTCATTATCGTCAGCATCAATTGGATAAGGAATATATTTAATAACTGCTTCTAAAACATCGCGAATATTAATACCTGTCTTTGCAGAAATTAAAGGCGCATAATCAGCAGGTAAACCCAATACTTTTTCAATTTCTTCTTTAACTTTTTCTGGTTCAGCACTTGGTAAATCTATTTTATTAATAACAGGAATAATTTCTAAGTCATTATCTAATGCTAAATATACATTTGCTAAAGTTTGTGCTTCAATACCCTGAGCAGCATCAACTACTAAAATGGCACCCTCACATGCTGCTAAACTACGCGATACTTCATAAGTAAAGTCAACATGACCTGGAGTATCAATTAAGTGAAGCAAATAAGTATGACCATCTAATGATTGATATTTAAGTTGTACACTATTTAGTTTAATTGTAATGCCACGTTCACGTTCTAAATCCAGTGAATCTAACAATTGATTTTTCATTTCCCTTTTTGAAACAGCATTAGTTAATTCTAAAATACGATCAGCCAAAGTTGATTTACCATGATCAATATGGGCAATAATTGAAAAATTTCTAATGTATTTTTTATCGATACTCATAATATTATTTATTCACCTATCTTTTGCTTATAAACTATTTACTATGTTTTAGTATATCAAAGTTTAAATAAAATTAAATCGAAAGTTGCAGATAATCTTATAAATATAATTAAACTATCACTTAACAATATATGAAAAGATTGGATGGGTTACACTTTATTGGACACTAATTACGTAGACAAGTGAACAAATTAGTTAAAAGAAAGTAATTATAATTATGGCCAATATTAACTCATATTCAGATGAATTTAAAAAACAAATAGTAGCTTTATATCAAAGCGGTAAGTCAGTGTCTTGTCTTGCTAAAGAGTACAATGTTACAAGAGCAGCTACTTATAATTGAATTAAGCAATTTACTAATTCAGGCAGTTTTAAAACCAAAGATAACCGTTCTATTGAAGAAAATTAATTAATTAAGGAAATTATCCCTTTATGTACTATTTTTAAATTTTATCTCCATTTATGTTATAAAATTTAAAAATAGTACATAAAGGGATAAAAGCCATATATAATTTATATCAGAAAATTATTTTTAATTAATTCTAAATTATTAAAAATAACTAAAATTTTTCTAGATTTAAAAGGAGAAAGAAAAAATATGAAAAATATGAAAACTTTATTTAAATTAATCACAGCAGTTATTTTAACAACAGTTAGTACAAGTTCACTTATTGCATGTCAATCAGATGATAATTTAAAAATGAATATACAAGTACAAAAAGATTTTAATTTTTTAGATTCAAATAATAATTCAACAATCAAATTAAATATCTATCAAAATAATATAACTAAATTAACAAAATGAAACTCTATTCAACTAAACAATATTACTGCCAGCAATTTATTAGAGAATGATAGCGAAACTGCTAAAGCTAAATCTGCTGATGGTGCTAACTTTTTAGTTGATATTTTAAAATTAAAAGCAGTTAGTGGTCAAGGAAAATATAGACTTTTTAAACATAGTGATATACAATCCATTAACATGAAAGTTAAATCTTACTTACCAATAATTAATAAAAAAATAGATCATACAGATTATGTAATTACAGGTGGTACAGTAACTATATTTTTTGAAAAAAATAATAAACAATTATCTGATAATTATTTATTAAATATTTTATCCAAACCAAATGATGGTCTTGTATTACCTAAATTACCAACCACATCTAACATATCATTAAATAACTTTAATGATATTCCAGAATTTAAAATTGGACAACCTAAATCAAAATTATTAGTTGATACAGATTTAACAAACTATCTAAAAAGTCCAATTTATTCTTTAGGAGAAAGAATTGCTGATCTTATGAAACAAGGTGACCACTTTAAAGTTAAAGTAAGTAAGTCCGTAAATGATGGAACTTATTTTTCAAAAGGTGATGTTATTAAAGTAAAATTTTCAATTGGTGAAATTCAATTTAATAACGAATATACGCTAACTATTATTTAAAATAAAAAAATATTAAAAGTAACATTTCATTATATTAATTTATCTATATTAATGATGTTAATCTCTTTGTTTGAGATTTACTACCTTCAATAACACTATTATTTTCTGATTCATTTATTTTTTCTACTATATATGTCATAGCAGAAACCGTTCCCACCGCAATAATAACACCAGCAAGCGCAGGAGCAATAACGGGTGCACCACCCCACCAGCACCAATTATAATACGACTAATAGCAGCAACAGAAAGAACAGTAGTTGCAATAACTGTTTCAGATGGTGTTGGATCGATTATATGATTTTTAATTACTTTTTTTAACTTAGATATTTTTTTAAAACTTTTTTTAATTTTTTTATTCATAAAACCTTTTTCTCCTTATTTTAATTAAAACCCTTTACCTTAAAACTTAAGTAAATGGGTATAAACTTATATTAAGTTTATAAAATTATACGATATTGTCTATATTAGATATCAATAATTAATAATAAGTAAACTATTCTAAAACAGTTATTTTTTTAGTTTTTTTAATAAATCATATTCTTGATCATTTCAAAAACTATAATTTGATCTAATTTTATTTTTACTAAGAGTATAATAAAGTGGAACAGCAACAAAATAAGCAAAGATAGCTTGAATACTATCAGTAATTAATTCATTAACTGTAATAGCATAATCTTGATAAATTACTAAATAAGACAATGGGTAAATAAGTAATAAAATAGCAGCAAAAAAGAAATTATAAATAGTACTTCATCAAGATTTATTAATTAATAACTTAATAACAAAAAACATTAAAATTATAATAAAAATTGTAATAGGAATAACCACAATTTTAACACCACTAATTAAATCAAAAATACCACCCGCAATTGGTCCTGCAAATAACAGCATTGGCCCTTCAAAAATATGCACAAAACGGAATAAAAACAGCATCAAATAATTGCAAAGTAGAATTTCCACCAAATAAACTAGTAATTGCTCAACCAAAAAGAAAAGTTGAACAATAACCAATTGTTACTAATAAAACAGTAATAATACCATTCATTGCTAAATATTTAATTGAGCGAAAAAGATACATCTTTTCCTCCTAGATTACCAAAAAATATTAGTTATTTTTTACTATTTAAAGATAAAACCAATTGCAATTGGATTAATTTTAGAACCATAGTAACAAGCTGCTATAATTTCTTTTTTACCTGCTGGTTGAATAACCTTAATTACTATGTTATTAATTTTAGTGGCAACAATAATACCTAATTTATTTATTGCAACAATTGTTCCTGGCAGAGCATTTGATAATTCATTAGTTACTGCTACTTGATGAATTTTGTATATATTATCATTCAACGTAGTATAAGCGATTGGTGTATTATACAATCCACGAACATGACATGAAATTAATTGTGCTGAAAGATTTCAATTAATTTTTTCATCACTTCTTTTAATATTTAAACCAAAAGTTACTTTATTTTCATCTTGTTCTTGCTCTTGTATTTCATTATTAATGATTTTTAATAAATATTTTATTAACATATTTTGTGCTAAAGTTATCAACTTATTAACTAAAGAAGTATATGTATCCTCAATACCAATTGAAACTTGTTGTTGAACATAAATTGCTCCTGCATCCATTTTACTTACCATTTTCATTAATGTAATACCAGTAGTTTGTAATCCATTAATAATTGCTCATTGAATAGGAGCACCACCACGCAATGATGGTAATAGTGAAGCATGAATATTTAAACATTTATATTTTGGTAAATTTAAAATTGTTTTTGGTAAAAATTGACCATAAGCACAAGTAAGAATAACATCAATATTTAATAATTGTAAACCTTTTAAACTTTCAATAATATTTTCGGGTTGGAAAACAGGTATTTGATATTCTTCTGCCAATTGTTTAATTACTAAAGGAACAACTTCTTGTTTACGACCAATTTTACGATCTGGCTGACAAACAACACCAACTATTTCAACTTCATTTTTCATTGTTATTAACAATGTTTTTAAAATATTTTCAGAAAAAAAAGAAGAACCCATAAATAAAATTTTAAATTTTTTCATAATTTTTGCCCTCAATTTTTGCTTTGTACATTTCAATAATATTTTTTACATGTCAGAATAATACTACCATACCTAAAGTATCTTGAGCACAATATTTTAACATATTTTCACGAAAATTATGAATTCAATTAGTTAAACTAATGTTATTTTCAACTCTTCTACGAAAAACTTCTGATGCCATATCTCCTTTTTTAATAACTAATCCTTCATAAGAAAAGGAAGGTTCAAATGCTGGTAAAGTTTTTTTAATTGAAAGAGAACCATAAAACTGTTCTTTATAAATTTTAAATTCTTTAAAAAAATCTTGTAAATCAATAGTACCATCATGGATTAATGATAATTTATTTTTATATTGAGGATAATAATAAGCTAATTTTTTAAGAATAGATTTCTCAAATGATTGATTATAAGCAACATACGTACCCTTACCATGAATATTAATTAAATCATGACATATTTTTTTTGTTAACATTTCTCTTGGATCATCATTGCCATCTGGTAAAAATTCATAATGTTTAATTGATTTATAAGTTTTAAAATCAAAATCTGGTGCTAATAATACATGGACAGAGTATTGAAAAGGAATTTGTTGATATGGTTTACTATTTTTAAACTTAGGTATTGCAGATTTCATAGTCTCAAAATCATACATATAAATTGGATATTGGTACTTTTTGTATTGAATTTTTAAATCAACAAATTTATTGCCATCAATTAATTTTTCACCATTTTTAATTACATCATATTGTCTTAAATGTAAATTAGACTTTGTTAAAAATGGTAATAATCTTTCATCATTAATTTCTAACAAATCTTCTTCATAATATCACAATGCTTTCTTAGTTTTTCTTAAACGATATAATTCAAAAATAGTATTATGAATAGAAAAATATTTAAAAATATGAGGACAAAATTGATTACTATTTTTATGACAATAAGGTAAAGTTAATAATTTAACTATTTCATCAATATCACTAATTTTAATAATATTCTTAATATTTTCATATTGTAATTTCAAATTATTATTTAAAATTTCATCTTGAATTGATTCAAAAAGACTAAAACTTTTTTTAGTATTAGGACTTTTTTGCCAAGTTGATCCATTAACAATAAATAATTCATTTAAATCTATTTTTTCTTTCTTAACATAATTATTATTTAAATACATAATATAAGTATTAACTACTTTAATTCCACATTTGGTTAAAATATCATACTGATAAAGTAAATCTCACATATGTTCTTCTTTAACTCAAGTTACTGCTTTTACTTCAATTAAATCCCAACCATCATTATTTCGTTTTAAAATATCACACTTAGTAACACAGCCCTGATATTCAAATCTTGGTTCAAATAAAACATCATACTCTTTATTATTAATAATTTCTATGACATTATTACCCGGTTCAGACTCAAAATTAAAATAAGAATATTTTACTTTAAAATATTCTTGAGCATAGTGCCCAGTTTCAATACCATCTGCAATTGTTTCACCAAGATAAAATTCAGAATCATCTTCTTCATTATAATTATTTTCAAATGTATCATCATCTAAATCAGAAATAGTAATTAAATTAGATTTAAATTTACTACTTGTTTTAGTATGCGTTAGTTCAACAAAATTTATTATCTTTTTCTCTTCAATTAAATGCTTAGCTAAAGCATAATTTTTTGCATTTAAAAATCATGAAAGTTTTCAACAAATACGGAAATGCTTATAATCATCTTTATAAATTTTCATTACATATCACCCAATTGCCTACTTAAAAATAAAGATTTATTTATCTTTTCATCCAGAAAATTTATCATGAATTGCAATTTTAGGTTTTTCTAAATTTTTAGCACGTTTTTTATTTTCTTTATTTTGTAAACGTTCTTCTTCAATTGCAAGTTTAACGGCTTCATTTTCTTTTTTAATTGCTGCTTTTTCTTCTGCTGTCTTTTTTTTTATTTTACCACTACGTTTTTTTGACATTTCAATTTTCTTAAGTGTTTCTTCTAAATCCAATTCACAATTTACTTTTCAAATTGTTTCAAATTCTTTCTTTGATAATTGCTTAGTAAATCCTTCTACCTCAAATGCTTTAGTTGCAAATAAATCATTTTTCTTAGAATCATATAATTTTACAATTACATCAAAAACATCACGATAGCGATATTCTTTACTACTACGTGAAACTACTTGTTCAAATTCTACTGTTTTATGTTGCAATTTTAATTCATCACGCATAAAGGATTTAATAATATTTTTTACTTCTTTTTGACGTTGTTTTTTCTCTTCTTTTTTCTTTTTTTTTGCTGAAATAGTTGTAAAAATAAAAATTATTAAAACTACCCCTATAAGCGCTAACATTCATCATTGACTAGATAAATTTCCCATTTTTTATTCCTCTTTTTTGATTTATAAATTTTCCTCGATTACTGCTAATAGTTTAGTTGGACTCATCGGTGAAATTGTTAAAATTAAATTAACATCTTTTTTAACTACAAAATAAAGATGTGTTTTATTTACTCTAATATATTTAAAACTTTTTGTCTCTTCAATATCATAAGACTCATTAATCAATTTTAAACAATATTCACGTAATTGGATATCATTTAAGTCCTGCAATTTTAATCTTGTTCTAATCCTACCAATACTATGGTAAGAAAATTGATAAGGGTTACGAAAATAGTAACTCATTTATTTACCACACCTACATTTATCATTAAAGTTTTTAAACAAATAATTTACATTAAAAGTGTAAAAAAATTAAAATATACTATTAACAAAAAGCTAACACATTAATTATACTGAAAAAATAAAAAATATTATACAACATTTATGATTTTTGTTATAATTATTTTTGTTGTAATTAATCTATAAAACATTTTCAAAAAAAAAGGAGAAAAAATGGCTAACATTGCATCACAAATTAAAAGAATTAAAACAAACCAAAAAAGAAATGAAATTAATAAAAGTTATAAATCTAAAGTTAAAACTGCTTTAAAAAAAGCTGAAATATCAATAAAAAACAAAGCAGAAAATGCTACAGTACTTGTTAATGAAGTATGTAGTTTAATTGATAAAGCTGTTGTTAAAGGCATTTATCACATTAATAAAGCTGCTCGTCAAAAATCTAAAATTATGACTAAATTAGCAAAAGCAAAATAACTATAATTTATTTTAAAAAGAGACACTATTAATAGTGTCTCTTTTTAAAATATAATTGATATTTTTAAACTAAATTTTTGTTTTAATAAAATACCAAATTCAAAAATTATTTAGCTAATAATGTAAAGTTAGAACTCGATGCTCTAATCTCAGCAAAAATTTTATTTTTTTGAAATTCATCTCATGTATCCATAACTATAAAAATACTAAAATTACTAATATCTAATTTATTACGATCAAATGTACTGTGAATTTTATAAATAGAAGCACCATTTTTATTAATAATATTAATAATTTCGCTAATAGTACTATTATTAATTTTACCGTTAACTGAAAAAGGAACTCGTCGATGTGAACTAATTAAGGCACTATTAATAATTGTTCCTAATGTAGTAATATCAACATTGCCACCACTAATTACACAAACAACATTTTTATCTTTACCAATGATTTTATCTAATTTACCAGAAAGAATAGCAGCAGCACTAACAGCAGCACTACCTTCAGTTACAATTTTACATTTTTCTAATAAAAATAACATTGCTTGTGCAATTTCTTCTTCGCTAACAGTAATAACTTTATTAACATTTTTCTTTAAAATATTAAATGTTAATTCCCCTGTTTGTTTAACAGCAATTCCATCAGCAATTGAACTTTTACCTTGAATTTTAAATGGTTTTCCTTGTTTTAAAGCTTGATTATAAGAATCAACATTTTGTGCTTCAATACCAATAAATTTAATATTTGGATTTTTACTTTTTAAATAAATTGAAATACCACTTAAAAGTCCTCCTCCACCAATTGGAACTAAACAATAATCAATTTCTTTACCCATTGCATTCATTTGTTCATATATTTCCAAACCAATTGTACCTTGACCAGCAATAACAAAATTATCATCATATGGATGAACTAACGTTAACCCTTCTTCTCTTTCAAGTCTTAATGCTTCAGACATTGCATCATCAAACATATTAACACAAAGTTTAACAGTACATTTAGCACCACCAAATTCTTTAGTAGTAGCAATTTTGGCTAGTGGTGCTGTTACAGGCATAAATATCTTTGATACTAAATTTAAACTTGAAGCTGCTAAAACGACTCCTTGTGCATGATTACCAGAACTAGCAGCAATTAAACTCTTTGCTTGGTGTTCCTTTGATAAATTAAGAATTTTATTTAAAGCGCCTCTAATTTTAAAACTACCTGTTTTTTGTAAATTTTCTAAATTTAAAAATATATTATTACCAGAAAATGAAGAAAGTTTATCTGCTTTTATCAAACTTGTCTTACTAATTTTATCTTTAATTTTTGAATACGTTTCTTCAATTATTTCTTCACTTACTAAATTTTCCACAATGGTTATTCCTGAGTTTCTATCTAATTTCTCAAATATAATTAATTATACAATATAATAACTTTTATTTATAAAACAACAAAAGTAATCATTAATAGTATATGATTTTATAATTAAATGGGATTTGAATTCATAAATGTTGATTTAAAGCAAGTGTTAAATTACTATACTAGATAATCACTATTTTCAAATCTATATTATATATACATGAAAAACAAAAATTAAAAAATATTTTGGAAAAATATTTAGAATTAATAATGTTTATTTTATTGTTACAAATTTCAATAATTGCTTTTTAACACTTAATTATAGTACAATCTAATGCAGGAGGTATTATATATGGAAAATAATGAACAAAATATGGAAAAAATAGATAAGTCTCGGCCACTAGTAGAAATTTTAAATCTAACAAAGAAATATAAAAATAAAGTAGCATTAAATAAAGTTAATTTAACTATTAATCCTGGCGATCGAATTGGAATCATTGGTGCAAATGGTAGTGGTAAATCAACTTTAAGTGAAATTATTGGTGGTATTCGTAAACCAACATCTGGTGAAATAATTCGTCAAGAACATCTGGTAAATGGTTTACAATTTCAAGAATCTAGATATCCGGCCGGAATATCTGTTATGGATATGATTAAATATTATTTACATACTTTTAATATTTCAATGAAAGAAGATGAACTATTAGAGTTACTGAAGACATATCAATTACTTGGAATTGAAAATAAGTTTATTCAAACACTTTCAGGTGGACAACAACAACGTTTAAATATTTTACTAGCTGTTATTCATGATCCTGATCTAGTTATTTTAGATGAATTTTCTACGGGGTTAGATATTGAAGTTCGTTCAGAAATTTTTGAATTCTTTAGAAAAATATTATTGACAAAAATAAGACAATGATCTTAGTTACTCACAATATGAGCGAAGTTGAAGAATTTTGTGAAAATTATATTTACATTCATAATGGAGTTATAAAAGAAGCAGGAAATGTTAAAGATATTGGTAAAAAATATGGCTCAGTTCATAACTTTACATGAAAAATGTTTGATAAAAATAAAAAAGCTGATTTAAAAAAACAATATGAAGAAATAAAAAAAATGCTGAAATCAAAAAAAATAAGAAAAAAAATAAATGAATTCATAAAGCCAAAATGCCCGAAAAAAGTCGACCATTAATAAACTTAATGTTTAAATATTATTATCGAGGATTTTTTGTACCCTTCTTTCTAGTTTTATTTCCAATTCTAATGTTGTTCTTAGAAGGTTTTGCTTTTAAACAAATGGAAGGTGATAATGTAAAAAGTTTACATACTTTAGTTGGTTAAATTTCAATGTTACAACCAATGGCAGTAGGAATTTTCATTATTCCACAAACAATTGTTGAATTTAAAAAGGCTTTTATCCCTTTATGTACTATTTTTAAATTTTATCACATAAATGTAGATAAAAGCCTATCTAGGAAATTATCCCCGCATGTATCTAAATCAAACACAAAATTATAGTTTCAAAACTAGGTATCTTATTGAATTTATATGCAGCTTCATTTGAATATAAATGAATATTGTGTTTTGAAGCTTTTATGTGTGTTCGGAAAGTTCGTCGGATGTGTTTTCATGCAGATTCAATCTGGTTTGTGTTTAAACCTGTTGATGACACATACCCAACTTCATGATTTACGATTTCATGTTTGTGATAGAAGTTTTTGAAACTTCCATATCCCTTCCAAGAATCCGTAAACAGACAACACCCAGTAGAAATGTGTTTCAATGCAAATCATAAAAGGTTTTTCTCATCTGCTTTTTTCAATACTTTCACAATTAGTTTGTTGCTGGTTTTCTCATAAACTCCAACAATCAAGGTTTTATTCAGCAAGGATCTTCCTTGTTTTTTAAAACCTACATGTGAAAGATACATTTCATCCATCTGTGCTGTGCCATCATCAATGAACCCTGCATCTTGATTCCAAATTCTAGTTCTGATTTCATGACCCATTCTTCAAGTTGTTTTATATGTCACACCCAATTCCCTTGCATCATCTGTTGATAGTATACCATGATTTGTGTTTATTCATCTAAAGATGAGATAAAACCAAGATGTCAAAGGTGTTTGTGACTTGTGAAAAATGGTGTCATGAAGAATACTAAATGTTTGATGACATTTCAAACATCTTATTCTTTTTAAATCAGAAGTATTCAAATTAAAAATAAAACACCTAATACATTTGTTTTCTTTCAAATTTGCTATATATTTCAAACAATCGTTTTCATTTTGAAATATGCTATTGAATTCATTTCAATTCATTTTTTCCTCCACACTAGTACATGTGGGAATAATTTCCTTTAAAAATAGTGTTTTAATGAAGCGAATTGGAGCAACAATTATTAAACCAATTTTCTTTGTTCTTTCAGTTATAATAATTGTATTTTTCTTTATGATAGCAACATTCTTATGATCTTTATTATGAGTTGGAATTATGTTTGGTGGTACTTATGGGTGAAGTAATATAGTAACAGCAAATTTTATTGGAGAATCTATCCCATTTATTATCTTAATTTTCTTTTCATCAATGGGTTTAGGAATGTTATTAGCCTCAATTTTCAAATCAGTAACTGCTTTAGTTGCAGCATCATATGTAATTTATTTTCCAGTTGCACTTTTAAGTTGGGTATTTTCCCCGGCTGAGTTAATTAATAGTAGTCCTGTTTTAAAATACGCAACTTACTTTAATCCATTCAAATACGCTATGGATCCATTTATTCAAGCTTGAAGTAGAACAAGTTTTACTTTTACAAAAACTTATGGAATATATCTAGGAGTTGCACTTGGATTAATTGGTATTTACACAATAGTTGCAAGTTCAAAATTACGTAGACAAGCATAATAAAAATAATAATTAAAAATAATAAAATTAAAAAAGACTAAAAGTCCTTTTTAATTTTATTATTTAAATAAATCACTATTACGTCAAAATTTATGATCTTTTGTATCTTTTTTATTGTCATTATCTAAACTATCATCAAAAAGTGATGGATCGATTTCATAGGGTTTACCACTTAAAGCATTATTAATAGCATTTTGATATTCCGAATTGGCTCTCATAATTTTATTACGATCAATTTTTGGATTAAGAATAGCAATAACTAGTATAATAGCAATTGGTAAAATTGCTGATGCTACTGTAATATATGTTAATATTTGAAAAACTTCAAAAGTTGCTAATCCTTTTAATCAGGGTAAAGCATTAGGATTAATTTTGTCACCTTTATCTAAAAAAGAAGTAAATGTTCTTAATAATGAATCATCTGTTGTCATATAAATTAAATTTGAAATTGTATAAATTATTCAAAAAATTAAAATAACTATTAAAAAATATGATGTTGAATATAAATCACGACCTAATTTTGGTGGTTTTAAAATTGAATATAAAAAGCCTCCATTTAAAACTATTGTTGTAAAAATAGTGAAAACTATAGTTTTTGATTGTTGTGCAAAATTATAATAAACGGGTGATGTACTATTATCTTTAATTTGAAAAGTACCTGCTATAAAATAAGTTAGTATATAAGTAGCTATTGCTAGCACTGTTGTTAATAAGAAAAAAGAAGATAATATTTTCTTTAAAAGTGGAATATATTTTGGTTTATTCATATAAGGGTAAAATTTAGGATTTGTAGCAGGATGTTGCGGTAATACACCTAACTTCGCTAAATTTGCTAAACTATTATTATCAAGATTATTAATATTTAAATTATTACCTAAATTTCCAATGCCACCAATATTAGGATTTTTATCAACATTCTGATTATTTGGAATAACACTTGGTTTAACCTCAGTAGAATCATCACTAAAATTATTTAATGCAGTAATTTGATCATTTAATTCATTAAAAGTATTATTATCAAACTGTCTTATTCGTTCAAGACTTTCTTTTTCCACAGTCTTACAAATATTAGTAATTGTAACTATTAATAAGTTACGCTCTTCAAGAATTTCAATACGATTTTTAGGAGAACTTTTAGTAATGCTCAAAATACGATTTACTAAATTAGAAATTAACTGCAAAAATTCTATTGCATACTTTTTATCTTTTAATTCTTTTAGTTCTTTTTCAAGAAAAAATAAATTAGAAATTTGTAATTCTAAAATTTTTAAAAGTTCTTCATTAGCAAAAATATATTTTCTAACAATTAAATTATTTAAACTGTTATATATAGTACTTGATATTTCATAGTATAATGCAACATTTAAATCTTCTTCTGAGTACACTTTTTCGGTTTTTTTCTTTGTAACTCTTTTTACTTTTGGTTTAACCAATGTAATGTCACTATTTTCTTCTACTAACTTTTTTTCTGTAACATCAGTATTTTTATTACTTTTCATTATATGTATCACCTCTTGAGTTTAAAACATCTATAATTATATACTAAATATTCAAAAAAAATAAATCAATTGCAATATTTTTATTAAACTTTCTTTTTTTGATATTGTAATCTAATTCATATAATTTTAACAAAATATTATTAATATTTAAATTAATATTTAAATATTGTTCTAATATTTTTACTTGAAACTTAGAAATATTTAATATATTGGAAATATCTTCATTACTTTTTTTTTGTTTAACTAAAATTTTGATATCTCTAATTAATTCTAATTGATATACAAGAATATTAATCAATTTAATTTTATCATAATTAATAACATTATAATAGTTATATTGTGTTCAAAAATTATTATAATCTTTTTTTAATATATATTCAACAGTTTTAAAAATATTTGTTTCAAAATATTTAGGAACCACCTCAATAATAATATCTGAAGTTATTTTTTTTCCAATTAACCTTAATTTTGATAACTCATTTAAAATAATACTGACATCATTTGGCAAGTATTCTAAAAGAAAATTAGTTGCTTCTTTAGTAATGTTAACTTTAAAACTATTGCAAACTTTATTAATTAATAATAATAATTGTGATTTTGTATAATTTTTAATTTTGATAATATTAAATTGTTGAAATTCTCTACTAATTTTAAAATCAACATTTAAACTTTTAATAATTATCATTGTTTTTTGATTATGATTAAGCAAAGCATTAACAAATTTTTTTTCTTTAATATATTTTTGCCATAAATTACTGCTATCATTAATTACGATTACTTTATTTTCTTCAAATATACTCATAATTTGAATTTCATTAATAATATTAACAATTGTATCATCTTGTAATTCATATAGATTATAATCATAATTTTCTTTTTTATGATTTTTTTTAATTAATTGTTCAATATTTTTTCTTACTAAATACTCATCTTGACCATGAACAATATAAACCATGTTTCCAACCTCACAAAATTATTAATATATTTTATGTTAATGTTATAATATCATAATGTTTCATATATAATCACACTTTTATTTTTTCCTAAATAATAAACTTTTTTAAGATTATTCAGTGTTTCAATATTCGGAAAACACTTTCGTTTTTGATAATATTCCAAAATTGAACTTTTATCTTATATACTAATTGTTATATCTAATGTTTTAAAACATTATCACTTTTCAACTAAATTATAAAGATCTTCAGCAACTGCTTGATGCACTAATGTTGTTGGATGAACTTCATCAAAGAAGAAATAATTATTTAATGTTTCTTTTGTTGAACCATTAACATATGTTTCTGTAACAGCAACATCTAATGCCATATGAGCATAATCAGATTCAATTGCATTTTGAGTAATATTTTTTTTCCTTCTTGTTGAAATAGCAACGCATATTTACTTAATTCTTCTCTTAAACTAAATCTTATAATAAAATTAGGATAATTAGTTGTATAAAGATATCTCATGATTTCAAATTGTTTTATAAGCATCAGATAATTGTTTTGCTAAAACTTGCGATTTAGTTCCATAATATTTTGGTACAAAACTAAAATCTGGAACATCAGTAGCAACAATATGTTGAATGCCTTTATTAATTAAGGAAATTATCCCCACATGTACTAGTGTGGAGGAAAAAATGAATTGAAATGAATTCAATAGCATATTTCAAAATGAAAACGATTGTTTGAAATATATAGCGAAGTTGAAAGTAATGAAATGTATCAGGTGTGCTTCTTCTAGTTTTAATGTTTCTGATTTGAGAAGAATAAGATGTTTGAAATGTCATCAAACATTTAGTATTCTTCATGACACCATTTTTCACAAGTCACAAACACCTTTGACATCTTGGTTTTATCTCATCTTTAGATGAATAAACACAAAGCATGGTATACCATCAACAGATGTTGCAAGGGAATCGGGTGTGACATATAAAACAGTTTGAAGAATGAGTCATGAAATCAGAACTAGAATTTGGAATCAAGATGCAGGGTTCATTGATGATGGCACAGCACAGATGGATGAAATGTATTTTTCACATGTAGGTTTTATTCAACAAGGAAGATCCTTGTTGAATAAAACCTTGATTGTTGGAGTTTATGAGAAAACCAGCAACAAAATAATTGTGAAAGTATTGAAAAAAGCAGATGAGAAAAATCTTTTATGATTTGCATTGAAACACATTTCTACTGGGTGTTGTCTATTTACGGATTATTGGAAGGGATATGGAAGTTTTTGAAACTTTTAGGGAGCGTACCGATGTTGTCAATAATATTCAAATTTGTCTTAAAATTATAAAGTTAGACGAGAATAATTTTGACTTTAATATGCAATTGTGAGTTAATATTAACACTTGTAAAATATTAGTCAACAATAATACTTACTTTTATAATTCAAAAATTATTATTAAATCATCTTTAATAAGTTTTATTTTATTTTTGGTTTTTTTTAAAAATTTTAATTTTATTTTATAATAACTGGATGGCTATATTTATTTGATAGCATTTAAAATTAATCATTTTTGTATACATATCAATGTTATAAGTTCTATCACCAATCATATGTTTTAAAATTTGTTTAATATTAGTTTCAGTAAAGCAACCAATATTTTCAACTAATGCTTGGTTTAATAAACCATCTTTGGCATTAATAAAATAACCAACTTTTAATTTTTTATATTGCAAAGTTAATGATTGTAAAAAATCAATTAATTCATAATATTGACCTTTTTCAAATAAAGTTATTGCATTTTGATAGTGTAATTTAGCAATTTGATTTTTTCTTCTTCCAGCCATTATAACAAGATATAAAACATGAAAAGCATGGAATTTATCTAAAACAAATTTAGCATTTAAAATTGTAGTAGTTTTTCTAATTCATTTTGCACTATCTCCACAAACTATTAAATTTGCTTGGTCAAAATTTTAAAAATATAAATTACCATATTTTTCAATTAATTTGGCAGTTTTTTCAGCACCAATTTCTGTTTTTGATACTCTTATTTTGCATACTGCTCTTTTATTAATTAATTTTCTATTCTTATTTTTACCAGTACAAAATACTAATAATCTTATAGAACATTTTTTAGTATTGTGTTTTTCATTAAACTTAAATTTTCTATGTCCATCATCAATATTTACATATAAATTTTGAAATGGTTGCAATGGTATTTTTGGAATATTGGCTTTTGGTAATTCAAACTTTTTATATGTTCTACAAACTGTGCTATTACTTATTAAATCTTCAATAAAAGTATCGCAAACATCACGATACTTTTTGCCATCAGCAAAATATTTTAAAATTTGTTTAATAACATTAGGTGCAAGTTTACTATATTTTTTAACACCAAGATAATTATCTAGCAATGAAACAAATTCCTTTTTTTGTGTTTTTGAGTTATAATATGTACAAATACGTCGTTTATAATTTAATAAACCTTTTTTATAAACCTTTTTTTGCTTTTAATTTTCGTTTTCTAAATCTATATGATTTATATTTAGTTTTATCACATGTATTTCATAAAAAATCATCTATTTCTTTAAATAGTTCTTCTGTTTGTTTTAAATTCAATTCATTTTGATTAAAATCGTGTTTGTCTCAATCAAAATGATTTGCAAATGGTAAATTTATCATTTTTAATCTTCCTTTCAAAATTTTGTTTGTTAATAATTTAATTATATTTTTTATAAAAATTAGGGAGTAAAATATGGTTTTTATTAGTAGTTATGCACAACTGAATAAAAAATATAATATTAATTTTAGTGATAATAATTATGGTTTTAGTTGAGATATTTTTAAAGCATATGGACGGTGATGAATGAGCAGAATATTTTACTACTAATTGTTTTTATCGTTTTATACCAACAGCACGTGGAACAAGAAAAACTTGAAACTGTTTAGCATTTGATTTATTTATATGTTGTAATTTTAGTGATAGTAGTGTTCAAGAAGTAAGGCGCTATGAAAATACTCATAGTGAAACAACAATTGGTGCTTTAATGAATGTTTGTCAAGTTTTATTAGATAAGTATGATATTAATTTATTACCGAATAATCCACATGGCATTAAATGAAAAATTACTAAGGATGGTGGATGTATTATCTTTACTAATAATCAACAAATTGACTTTATTGGTTATGCTAATGGTAATAAAATTTTTGGAAAAGAAGCAGGTGGTTCAAGTTTTTTAGGTTCAAGAACAGATGAAATAATCATGGCAGAAGAAAAAGAAACATTAACTGAAAAACAATTAACATATCGATATGAACGTTTACAAAACTCTATGTTTAGAAGCAACAGAATTAAAGTATCAAAATAACCTATTAAAGAATGAAGTTGAACATTTATTGATAAAAATATATATAGTAATACTTTTGGAAAAAAAATTACTCGCTATTTTTATAAAAGTTTCTTTATTACTTTTACATGTAATCGTTATGATAAATATCATCCATTTTATTTAAAATAATGTACGCCATTTTTACCATTAAATGATAAAATAATGGAAAATCTTAAAAAAATTGGAAAAGTTTATTATTAAAATAAAGATGTGTTTAGTGTTTTAGGTTTATTTGTTTTAAGATTCACTATTCAACCGTTTTGAGAAAAATTGCCAGAGATTGAAAAAAGAACATCATTAGAAATGAAAAAAAGTAATCCAGATGAATTTAATACTGTTTTTTATGGTTTTGAATTTTTAGATAGTGATGCAACAATTTTCCCATTTCAAAAAACAGTAAAATATTAACAATCATATGATTTAAAACAATTTTATAATCAAGAAAAAGATATGTATAAATTTGATTTTTATTCAGTTGGTATTGATTGAGCTACGGGACCAAAAGACCATACTGTATTTATGGTAATTGGTTTTAAAGAATATAATAATACTGGTTATTATGATGCTTATATTATTTGTGAATTAGTAGTTACCCCAAATGATTTTATAAATGAAAATGAAAAAATTAATGCTTATGTTAATGAAATTTTAGGATTAATGGATAATTTTGAGAATTTTGAACAAGCAATTTATTTTTATGATGATAAAGCAAGAACAGCAATTGATTGATTAAATCAAAAATTAATTGATGAACATAATACTATTTTAATAACACAAACTGCTATTAAACATGCTTCAAATCTAAATCAAGAAGCCGGATTAACTAATAGAGTAGTTTGAATGAGAAATATTATGAGTTATGGAAATTTTTATCCAAATAAAGATGATTTACCAAAAACAATTCAATGTTTAGAAGAATTACGTTATGATGAAGCAAAAACTAACATTCCTGACAAAAATATGTATCAAGACCCATATGATGCTTTGTTTTATGCACTGTATCCATATAAAAATGTAATTAGGGGTAAAAATAATGCTACTGTGAAAAAAAGCATCTTCATATTTGCTATATAATAAACAATTTCAATACAATTAATATATAGGTATCACAAAATAAACACCTTTAATTTAGGCGTTATTTTGCATTTAAAAGCATACTTGTAAAAATAATCAAAAATAGTACAATTTATAAGTAAAATCAAGGAAAAAAAGAGTAATTTAAGATGAAAACATGAATAAAAACAAATTTAAGTAAAATAACATTAGCATTAGCACTAACTGGTCCAACCATTGAAACAATATGATTAATCATGGGGGTGCTTACCCATGAAAATAAAAAATTAGATTATTATTTAACACCAGATGGACAAGCAATACATGGAAGCAGTATTATATGATGAAATAAAGCAATAAGTCCTGACAAAACATACTTGTATTTTGCTTTAAATACTGCTAATGAACAAGATAATAAAATGGGATGGTACTTATACACCAAATTACTTTAATAATTAACTTTCTAAGTTAATATAGGTAATATTTTCGTTATATTTATCAAATAAATTAAGGCTTTTATCCCTTTATGTACTATTTTTAAATTTTATCACATAAATGGAGATAAAAGCCTATCTAGGAAATTATCCCCGCATGTATCTAAATCAAACACAAAATTATAGTTTCAAAACTAGGTATCTTATTGAATTTATATGCAGCTTCTTTTGCATATAAATGAATATTGTGTTTTGAAACTTTTATGTGTGTTCGAAAAGTTCGTCGGATGTGTTTTCATGCAGATTCAATCTGGTTTGTGTTTACACCTGTTGATGACACATACCCAACTTCATGATTTACGATTTCATGTTTGTGATAGAAGTTTTTGAAACTTCCATATCCCTTCCAAGAATCCGTAAATAGACAACACCCAGTAGAAATGTGTTTCAATGCAAATCATAAAAGGTTTTTCTCATCTGCTTTTTTCAATACTTTCACAATTAGTTTGTTGCTGGTTTTCTCATAAACTCCAACAATCAAGGTTTTATTCAACAAGGATCTTCCTTGTTTTTTAAAACCTACATGTGAAATATACATTTCATCCATCTGTGCTGTGCCATCATCAATGAATCCTGCACCTTGATTCCAAATTCTAGTTCTGATTTCATGAACCATTCTTCAAGCTGTTTTATATGTCACACCCAATTCCCTTGCAACATCTGTTGATGGTATACCATGCTTTGTGTTTATTCATCTAAAGATGAGATAAAACCAAGATGTCAAAGGTGTTTGTGACTTGTGAAAAATGGTGTCATGAAGAATACTAAATGTTTGATGACATTTCAAACATCTTATTCTTCTCAAATCAGAAACATTCAAACTAGAAGAAGCACACCTGATAAATTTCATTACTTTCAAATTCGCTATATATTTCAAACAATCGTTTTCATTTTGAAATATGCTATTGAATTCATTTCAATTCATTTTTTCCTCCACACTAGTACATGTGGGGATAATTTCCTAAATTAATATTTTTTAAAATTATTTCTTGTTTATCAGTTACTAAAATTAAATCATAACTACCAGCAACAAATATTACACTGATTTCAATCCTATTTAAGTTATTAATCGGTTTTTCAATTTGTAATTCAAATTCATTATTATTATCAATTTTTGATATTTCTTTATAAAATTCTAATTTAGAAAATAATTGAAATTTATTTGAACCATATAAGTTTAATGCGTTTTCAATCTTAGTATTTTTAATAACTACTCTTGTAAAGTATTTTCCATATTCACCATTACCAAGAGTCCAATCCGCTGGAATTAATGACGGAATGTTATTACTTTCTAATTCATTTGTAATAGATAATCAATTAAATTGGTTATCATCTAGTTTAAACAATTCGTTTTGACTGATATCATTATTTTTTAATTTAATATTATTAATATCTGTAAAATCAAAGTATATAGATTTTAATAATACTTTTGCGTCTTTAAAATTTCAAATTTCACCAGTACCAGTATGAATAGAATTTGATTTTAATTCAAAGTAATAAGGTAATAAAATCTTGTTATCATCATTTAAACTTTTATTAATTGACATATTTGAATAAATATTATTTGATAACATAATAACTATTTGTTTAAATATTTGTATTTGCGGTAAATTTATATAATTTGGATAATCTAATTTTCATTGTTTAAATAAATTAGTAATTACATCTTCTGGTTTTTGTTCTTCAAATTTTTGTCTTAATTCTGCTATTTTATTGGAAGGATTATTATTAGTATACTGTGCACCATCAAGGTTTCTATTATAACTATATGTATAAGTTAACATATCTAATAATACTTTTTGTAAACTATCAATTGGTGGTTTATCATTTACTTCAATTTCAATATCATTAAAGTTCTGTGATAATTAAATAGCAATATATCTACTAGGATATGGTGGGGTTGGTTCTCTATGACTATATAATGTATATTGTTCATTCTTTTTCATTTCAAAATCAGCTAATTTTTTAGGTACTGGTGCTGGTCGTCCATCATATTGACCAATTTTTGCATATGTTATTTTTGCATTATTAATAATTTCTTTTCTTGTTTCAGTTCCCCCACCAATAGCAATTAAATCTAAAACTGATTTTTCTTGACCTATAAATTGTTTTGCTAAATTTCAAGGTAATATTTGCTCACTAAATCATTGTTGTAATATTCTAACTTTTGGTTGAGTTTCAATAGGCATTGATAATAGGGCAAATGCTATCTTATCTTTAACAAATAACTTGGGTATACTTCCGGTATACTTCCATATTGTCAACTTCACCAAGTACCTTTATATTGCCGAAAATCATGCTTCTAGGGACTTTAATTTTTAAACTAATTACTTTTGTATCTTTATCTAATGGTTTTTGTAATTTAATAATGATTGGATAACCATCTCTTGTTTTAAAATCTTTAATTTTAATAATAGTAATACTTTTAGTGCTTCTAGTTTTTGGATTTTGATAAGGTTGAGAATGGTTATTAATGATATATAAATTATCAATATTATCTTCACTTAAAGGTTCATTAATAGATACAGCATATAACTTAAATTGATTTAATAAATTTATTTATTGAAATATTAAGTTTCTAATATCAGTCATACTATATTCAATAGTATTATCATTAATATTAGTACTTGCTCTTTGATTTAACTGCATAGTAAAATCAGATGTTTCAACAGCAGTAGTTTTTAATACTTTATCAATATCAATAAAACAAATTTTAATAGTATTTGCTGAAAATCTTAAAGTATTATTTTCATTATTTTTAAATAAACGTTCAATTTCATAAATATATATAGTTCTTTTTTTAAATTCATCTTATGCTCTATTAATATCGGGGTCACTAGTACCTTTCATCATATTAGTAAAGTCATAAGGAATATTATCAATTAAATAATCATTTTCTATTTCTGCTTGATTAAGTTTAGTTTGTTTCTGTGGAAACTTCGTTTGTGGTTTGTTGTTTTGATTGTCCATTTTTCTCTCCTATTAATTGGTTATTTTCGGGATTAAATAATCTTAATTTAACAGTTAGATTATTAATTTCTTCATCATTAATATTAAATGTTTTACTATTTAATACATCTTTATCCATACGTACTAATATTTTAATAAATTTAATAATATCAATATTAAATTGTCATAATTTTTATTCAATGTAATTAATAGTTGAAATATTTACTGCTGTACTTTCGGGAACTGATTGTTGTGCAGATTTCTTTTGACTTGGTATATGAATACCACAACGTTTAAATATTTCATTAACATTTCAATCGTATATATCAGTTAAATTTTTACCTTTAAAGTTACTACTGGTCATATTAATATTTTCGTTTTGTTCGTTATTATCTCCACCACTTTTAAAAATATAATTTTTTTTAGTAACTAATATTTGTACAGCATCTTCTAATAAATCTTTTACATTAGCATAAGCTGAATTAAAAATAAATTTGGGTGAGTTTAAAATAGTATCTAAAACAATTTGTTCATAGATAACATCTAATGCTTTAATTTTATCCGTTACTTTATTGCAATCTGCTAACTCATTTGCTTTATTTCGCATAATTGCTATTGGAATATAATTAATATTTAATGTTTGTTCTTGTTCTAAATTTGGATTATTAATATATTCTTTAAAAGATAATGGAAATTGTTTTTTACTATCACTAACACTATAAATTCACGGTTAATTGTTACTTGTTCATTATTTAGTGTATAAACTTCAAATAATCTTACAGTTTGTGCATTTTGTTGATAACTGTCATAAAAAATAGTACATTGAATTAATTTACCAGTAATGTCATAAACTCTTTGTTGTATATCTACGACTTGAAAATATAAATCATCATTAGCAATAAAAATTAAATAACCACTAATTCCTAATTTACTTAATTTAAAAATAGAGTTTCAGTTTTTTCTATAAAATTCTTGTTGAATTAAATAATGTTTAATGGTTTCATTATTAATATCTAATGGAGCATTATATAAATTAGCATTATTTTCTGCTACAAAATCAGTAAAATAAGTTTCATGGTTAAAATCATTAAAACCAAAATAACTTAAAATAGAAGCATGTGTACTTTTACTTTTTAAAAAAGTTAATTTAGTTTTTTTTCATTATTAGTGCTTTTATCTCTTCTTAAAAATCTACCTAGAATAATATTCACCACTTTTTTTTAAAATATTTGATTAATTTTTAATACAATTTTTACAATAATGAATATAATTAAACCAGCAACCGCAGAAGATAATAAAACTCCTATTAAACCTAAAATAATTTTTATAATTTTAAAAAACATAATATTATTCCTGTAATTCTTCTAATTTTCATAAATTACCTTTTAAATTACCTTTTCCAGTATAAATAGTAATCCATTTTGCATGTTGAACTGATAAAATTACTATATTAGCACTATCATTAAATGTTTGTATTTGTACACCAGCAATTTTGTTATCCGTTATAATAAATTCTTGAATAGTATAAAATCGATTATATATACTTCAAGAATAATAAACTCTATAATGTTTATTCTCTTGAAAATCATAAGTAATTTGTCAATTATCTCATTTATTTTTTTCTCTTGTTCCTACTTCTTTTCAATTTTTAATATTTGGTGTTGGATTATTTTTTAATTCAATATCTCATTTATTTTCTCTAATTTCATTAGTTTTTAAACTATATGAATTAATTTTAATAGGTTTTTCTATATTAATAATAGGCTTTTATCCCTTTATGTACTATTTTTAAATTTTATCACATAAATGGAGATAAAAGCCTATCTAGGAAATTATCACCACATGTATCTAAATCAAACACAAAATTATATTTTCAAAACTAGGTATCTTATTGAATTTATATGCAGCTTCTTTTGCATATAAATGAATATTGTGTTTTGAAACTTTTATGTGTGTTCGGAAAGTTCATCGGATGTGTTTTCATGCAGATTCAATCTGGTTTGTGTTTACACCTGTTGATGACACATACCCAACTTCATGATTTACGATTTCATGTTTGTGATAGAAGTTTTTGAAACCTCCATATTCCTTCCAAGAATCCGTAAATAGACAACACCCAGTAGAAATGTGTTTCAATGCAAATCATAAAAGGTTTTTCTCATCTGCTTTTTTCAATACTTTCACAATTAGTTTGTTGCTGGTTTTCTCATAAACTCCAACAATCAAGGTTTTAAAAAACAAGGATCTTCCTTGTTTTTTAAAACCTACATTTGAAAGATACATTTCATCCATCTGTGCTGTGCCATCATCAATGAACCCTGCATCTTGATTCCAAATTCTAGTTCTGATTTCATGACCCATTCTTCAAACTGTTTTATATGTCACACCCAATTCCCTTGCAACATCTGTTGATAGTATACCATGCTTTGTGTTTATTCATCTAAAGATGAGATAAAACCAAGATGTCAAAGGTGTTTGTGACTTGTGAAAAATGGTGTCATGAAGAATACTAAATGTTTGATGACATTTCAAACATCTTATTCTTCTCAAATCAGAAACATTCAAACTAGAAGAAGCACACCTGATACATTTCATTACTTTCAACTTCGCTATATATTTCAAACAATCGTTTTCATTTTGAAATATGCTATTGAATTCATTTCAATTCATTTTTTCCTCGACACTAGTACATGTGGGGATAATTTCCTTCTATTATATTAATATTAGGAACTTCATTAATACTAAATATTATTTATATCCCAAAATTCTTAAATGGTACTACTAATCAAAATAGCATTACTACTAATATTGAAATTACAGCTATCAACGGCAAGGAAACTATTCTTGAAAAAACTAATTATATTACTACTTTTAATACAATTGGTAATTTATTAAGTGCTTGTTCTAATGATTTTACTGTTGAAAAAAGTCAATTGGGAAGATTTTTGGTTGCTGTAAAAGGTAAAAAAGGTACTCAAGAAGATAAAAAATTTTGATACATTGAGCATTGAAATGGTAAAGAATTTATTGATTTTTCAGTAGGTATTGATGATATTAAATTGGAAAATAATAAAATTTTTCAACTTGAATTAAAATAAAAGTTTTTTATAATTCTTTAATCTTGGCATTGATTAATTTTTTTTGATTTTGATACTTTTCTAATTTCTGCTTTTCTATTTCAACTTTTGTTGGTGGTGCTTTTGCTAAAAATTGTTGGTTATTTAAAATATCTTTACTACGTTTTATTTCATTTTCAATATAAACTAATTCCTTTTTTAATTTTGCTAATTGTTCTTCCTTATTAAATAAATTTGAAACATTAATTTCTATTACTGCTGAATTAATAATTTTAATTATTTTATTATTAACAGACAACTGACTATCACTAATAGTAACAATTTGACTATTAGTTAATTGTAATAAATAAGGATTTAAAGTATTTTTTTCTACTTCAAAAAAAGAATTAGTCGTATTGATATGAATAGTTAACGGTAATTTTAAAGATAAATTAAGTTCTTTACGAATTTCTCGAATATTACCAATAATTTCAATTAATATTTCAACAAATTGTGTTACATCTTTTGTTTTTTCCATAACTTTAACTTTAGGAAACTTATTTGTTAAAATGCTATTTTTATACCCTATTTCTTCATAAATTGCTTCTGTAATAAAGGGAATAAAGGGATGAACCATAATAATAATTTGCTGTAAAACATAATATAATGTTTGTAATGAGTTACTTTGTTGCTCTTGATTTTGGAAATTAACTTTATTTAATTCAATATATCAAGAACAATATTTATTTCATATAAAATTTGATAGTGCTTTAACTACTAAAACAAATTCATATTTTTCCATATATTGCTCTACATAAATAATCAATTGATTAAGTTCTTGTAAAATTCATTGATCAATAAATGATAACGAATTATTATAGACAATATTTTCATCTAATTGAAACTTATCATCAATATTCATTAGTACATAACGTGCAGCGTTTCATAACTTATTATTGAAATTTCAAGCTGACTCAACTTTAGTAATACTAAATCTTAAATCTTGACCGGGAGCACAATTGCTAACTAAAAAGTAACGTAAAGCATCCGCACCATACTTTTTAATAACTTCCATTGGATCAATGCCATTATTTAATGATTTTGACATTTTTCTACCTTGTTCATCACGAATTAAACCATGAATTAAAACATTAGTAAATGGTTTTTGATTAGTAAATTTTCAACCCATAAACATCATTCGTGCAACTCAAAAAAATAAAATATCATAAGCAGTAACTAATACTGATATTGGATAATATTTTTGCAAATCAACATTATTTTGTGGTCAACCCAAGGTTACAAAAGGTCATAAACCGCTAGAAAATCATGTATCTAATATGTCTGATTCTTGAATATAATCGTTAATTGGTGATGGTGGGTTAGTATCAACATAAATTTTCTTAGTTTTTTTATGATATCAAACCGGAAGCGAATGACCCCATCACAATTGACGGGAAATACATCAATCTTGAATATTATTTAATCACTGCAAAAGTTGTTGTTCAAATAATATTGGATGAAAATCAATCTTTGTTTTCTTATTTTTTTGTTTATCAATAATCATTTCAACTAATGGTTTCATTTTTATGAATCATTGTTGTGATAAATATGGTTCAATAATAGCGTTACTTCTTTCTGAATAACCAACTTGATGAAGATGGTCTTCAACTTTTACAACTAAATTTTCTTTTCTTAATTGTTCAACTAATTGTTTACGACATACCATTCGATCTTGATTAATATATGATTGTGCTAATTCATTCATAGTTCCATCAACATTCATACAAATAGGCATTGCTAAATTGTGACGTAATGCAATTTCATAGTCATTAGCATCATGAGCCGGTGTACATTTCATAGCACCCGTTCCAAAATTCATATCAACATAATCATCAGCAATAACTTTAATTAACATTTTATTAGCCGGATTAATAACCATTTTACCAATAAATTGTAAATAACGTTTATCTTTACTATTTACAACTATACACTGATCAGCAAACATTGTTTCTGGTCTGGTAGTAGCAATAGTAATAAATTCACTACTATTTTCTATAAAATATTTTAAATAATACATTTTTCCTTTTGTTTCATGATAATTCACTTCAATATTAGAAATAGCGGTTTTTAATTCTGGATCTCAATTTACTATCTTTTTTCCTCGATAAACTAAACCTTCTTTATATAACTTTACAACTACTTCATTAACTGCTTGCTTAACATTTTCATCTAAAGTAAATACTTCATGCGAATAATCTAATGCTAAGCCAAGTTTTGCTCACTGTTTTCTTATGTTTTGTGCATATTCTGTTTTTCATTTTCATGCTTGTTGTAAAAATTTATCTTTACCTAATTCTTGCAAATTAAGTTTTTGTTCTTCTTTAATACGTTGTGCAACTTTAACCTGAGTGGCAATGCCAGCATGATCCATACCGGGTATAAATAAAGTATTAAATCCTTGTAAACGTTTATAACGAATTAATAAATCTTGGATAGTACTATCTCAAGCATGACCTAAATGTAAAAGTCCGGTTACATTGGGTGGTGGTAAGATAATAGAAAATGTAGGATTAATAGAACTAACATTTGCCTTAAATAATCCAGATTTTACTCATTGTTGATAACGATCCTTTTCAATTTCAATATGATTATATTTTTTGTTTAAATTTCTATTCATTTGTTATACTCCTTTTTAAAATAAAAAAACATTCCACAAATAGGAACGTTTCTTAACGCGGTACCATCCTAATTCATTTACAAAGTAAATGCACTTAATTATTATTTAAATTACTAATAATATAAACTACCTTCAAATTAAACTTGCTTAGTTTACAGCAACCACTAAGTCTCTAAATTACTATTTAATTTTACTTTTTTATATTTTAAATTAATTATGTATTTTATTTTACATTGTTAATTTTAAAAAACAAGACATTTGAGAAAAGAAAAAATCTATATATTAAAATTATCTTTTTTAAGAACAGAAGTTGATGTTTTCATAGACTGCATGCAGTCTAATTTATTTTTTATATTTTGATCAAAATCACACAATAAAGGAGTATCATCTTTTTTTATTGTCTTTTTTTGATATGTTTGTTTTTCTAATAATTTTATTTTTCTTTGTTCTAGTTTTAAGTTATTTCATCATTTTTTTGCCTCATTTTTAACAACCTCTACTTGTTTGGGGGTTAAAGTATTTAATCATTGTTTTGGATTTTTGATTATTTGTTCTCTTTGTTGATTAAATCAATCAATAACTTTTTGATAATCTTCCTTTAAAATTGATTCTTCATGTATTAAAACTTCATCTAAAATACTAGATAATATTTCACTATCCTCTAATATCTTTTGTTCATCATTTATAGCTTTTGATTTTGACTTATCAAAATCAATAAAAATTTCTTTTATTTTAATATTTTTTCACTTTTCAATATCATCTCTTTTATTAAAAATTGCATGAGGTATATTAATTTCATAATCATAAAAAAAGTTTTTTTTATTTCATGCATAAGTGAATCCTAATTTTTCATAAAATTCACCGACAGTAACATTAGTTGGATCTGATAATAAAATAAGGTTTTCGATATTATTGCTATGACATATCTCAAAAATTTTGTAAATAAGTAAACTACCATATTGTTGCTTACGATATTTTTCTTAAATAAATATACTTTCTAAAATGGCTTCTTTTTTTTCTAAATCAATAATAAGTAATGCATCACCAATTTTATTACTAAATTCATCAATTAATAATAAACTTTTTATACTTTGATTATTTAAATTATTAGTAATAACTTCTCTGCTGTTTGCCATATTTTAACTTCTTTCTAATAAATTCAATATAAAACTTGACTTTAAACGCAATAAACCTAATATATAATATTTTTTTTAAAAAAACAAATTGTATGCAAAAAATATATTATATAACTTTTTTATTACATTTAACCTTACTAATAACATAAAAAAATTTTCCTAATATTTATATATTTTTATTTTTATCATAAACTAAACACTTATTGCATTTATTTTTAAACGAGTTAAAATATAAATTAACTTCTTAAACTTAAGAATTTATTGGGGAAAAACAAAAAAGGAAATCTTGATGAAAATATTAATCAAAACATTAAGTGTTTTAACACTTGCAACAACCACAGGTAATTTAACTAGTTTCTTAAACACTATCAAACAAAATACTAATATTACACAAAATAAAATACAGCAAGATACAATTTATATTGACAAAACAGGAACAAAAGTAGAAACAAATAAAAAAGATTTATCAAATATAGATAGTAAAGAAATTATTCAAATCGGATTTTTTGAAAATGGAATTAGAGAAATTCAAGCTGTTAAAATGCCAAGAATAGTTGAAAAAGTACCAGATCAATTACCAACAAAAATTACTTCTTTAAGTAATATGTTTGCTGATAATCTAACATTTGATCAAAACATATCTTCTTGAAATATATCAAATATAGTAGATATGAGTTATATGTTTTTAAAAAGGGATTTTTATATTATCCATGCGGTTCAAATGTCGGATGAGGTACATTTTCTACTTTAGAATTAATAATATTTTTATTTCAAGGAATTATTTTATAAAATACATAAGCACAAATAAAATCAGCTGATTTACTTAAACACGAAATTATAATTACCATTTTAATACTTAAGTCAGTTCACTGCAATAAAGCAAAAGTAATAAAAATATTGATAAATCAAATTAAAAATAGATCAGCAATACTAATAATTAAAGTATAGCCGCCAACATAAAGAAAACTAAATAATGGTTGCATCATATTAATAAAAAAATAAGTTACTGCTGAAAAAGCCATATATCAAACTGCAAGTTTCATAGCATTATTAGATAAATTTGGAAATAATACTTTTGGAACTCAAAAAGCACTACCCAAAATAATTAAGGAAATTATCCCCACATGTACTAGTGTGGAGGAAAAAATGAATTGAAATGAATTCAATAGCATATTTCAAAATGAAAACGATTGTTTGAAATATATACCGAAGTTGAAAGTAATGAAATGTATCAGGTGTGCTTCTTCTAGTTTGAATGTTTCTGATTTGAGAAGAATAAGATGTTTGAAATGTCATCAAACATCTTATTATTCTTCATGACACCATTTTTCACAAGTCACAAACACCTTTGACATCTTGGTTTTATCTCATCTTTAGATGAATAAAAACAAAGCATGGTATACCATCAACAGATGTTGCAAGGGAATTGGGTGTGACATATAAAACAACTTGAAGAATGAGTCATGAAATCAGAACTATAATTTGGAATCAAGATGCAGGGTTCATTAATGATGGCACAGCACAGATGGATGAAATGTATATTTCACATGTAGGTTTTAAAAAACAAGGAAGATCCTTGCTGAATAAAACCTTGATTGTTGGAGTTTATGAGAAAACCAGCAACAAACTAATTGTGAAAGTATTGAAAAAAGCAGATGAGAAAAACCTTTTATGATTTGCATTGAAACACATTTCTACTGGTTGTTGTCTGTTTACGGATTCTTGGAAGGGATATGGAAGTTTCAAAAACTTCTATCACAAACATGAAATCGTAAATCATGAAGTTGGGTATGTGTCATCAACAGGTGTAAACACAAACCAGATTGAATCTGCATGAAAACACATCCGACGAACTTTCCGAACACACATAAAAGTTTTAAAACACAATATTCATTTATATGCAAAAGAAGCTGCATATAAATTCAATAAGATAGCTAGTTTTGAAACTATAATTTTGTGTTTGATTTAGATACATGTGGGGATAATTTCCTAGATAGGATTTTATCTCCATTTATGTGATAACATTTAAAAATAGTACATAAAGGGATAAAAGCCATAATTAAAGCAATAACAGTTGAAATAGCAAAACTCAATTTTAATATCTTCTTAGCATTTTCTTTAGCCAGTACTAGTTCTCCTGAACCTAACTTGCTACCAATAGCATATCCAACTAAAGCATTATATCCCCTAAAAGTAGAATAAAAAATAGCAACAACACTACCAACAATTTGCACAGCGGCAACAACTTCAGTATCACCAAAATGAGAATATAAAGCTGTTAACATTACTACTGAAAAACCAAATAATACTTGACTAGCAAATAAAGGAATAAAAGTAATAATATATTTTTTATGTAAATCTTTTGTAAATTTAAAAATATTTAAATTATGAGCATAAATTGGTTTTTTATAAATTAAATAACCTAACAATATAAAACATTCTACTGCTCTTGAAATAATTAAACTTATTGCTAATCCTTCAATACCTAATTGTGGTCCCCCACTATATGGTAATGATAAAATACAAACTAAAAATGTATTTAAGAGTAATGAACAAATAGAAGTTATCAATGGTGTTTTAACATTACCACATGTATTAATAGTAATTGACATAATAAAAGCAAAACCTAACAATGGGTAATTTCAAGGAATTAATTTACTATATTCTTCAGCAATACCAATAGCATTTTGTTGAGAATTATCTTCAGCACCAAGAATTACTCCCATAATTTGTTTACTAAATAATTCTAATATTACAACAAAAAATATTGAAAAAATTAAAGTATAAAATAATTTTATATTAGTAGTTTCTTGAATTTTCTTCTTATCTTTAATACCTAAATATTGAGCAGTAAAAATATTACCGGTAGCAACAATAGAAAAAAAGATATATCAAACCATATCATAAATATTACTTGACAATGCAACTCCGGCAATAGCATCATCATTTCCAAATTGACCAACCACAAAATTATTCATTAAGTTTATTAATGTTTCAATTAAAGATTGTGCACAAATTGGAATCATAAATAATAATGCCATTTTATAAAAACTTAAATTATCTTTGTTTAACATTTTCATATCATCTCACCCAATTTAAAATTTAATATAATAAAAAATATATTAATGTTATTATTTAATATTTTGTTATATTTTTAACGAATAATTGCTTGAAATTTTTTCTTTAATATTTCTTGAATATTACTTATTTGTCCACTTACTTTTGTTTCATCTAATTGTTCTTCTTGACTATTAAATTTCAAATTAAAAGTTAATGAGTGTTGATGTTGTGATTTTAATTTTTCATCATTATAAAAATCTACCAAAGATATTTGTTCTAAAAAATCAATATTTGCAAACATTATAGCATTTTTTACATCAGAAAATTGAATATCGCTATTAACAATAATTGATATATCACGACTTAAAACATTAAATTTTGATCAAATCTTAAATTTAGAAACTACTTTTTGTTGTTCTTCTATGATTTTAACTAACTTACTACAATTAATTTCTGCTAAGAATATTTTTTCAACATTCATTATTTTTTCAGTTTGTGGATGCAGTGCGCCAATAGTAGCAATATGTTCTTGCTCATAAAAAATATCTGCGCTTAAATACGGATGCATTAAAGAATTATTATTTTTTTTATAAACAATAGAGTTAAATAAATTTGGCATAACTTTTGCTAAAAAACCATCTAAAAAACCTTTAATAAAATAATACGTACTATTAGTAATTTTATTAGCATTAATTTTTGACCAAAAATTATCCATAATCATAAAAGCTAAATGATGATTATCATCAGTTTCATCACCTGTATAAATAGTTTGATCAGTAAAAATTTTTAATTGTGTTTCTTTACGTGCATAATTATATTGACAAATTCTTAATAAACTATCTGTCAAACTAAAACGCATAACTTCTCTTGTTAATGTCAACGGTGCTTCTAATTTTACAGGTATTTTATATTTAAAAAAATTAAAATCATTTAATCTCTGCATACTTGTTAAACTATATGTTTTTACTTGATTAAAACCATAACTTGTTAAATGTTGTCTTCATTTCATCATTAAATTTTCCAATGCTGTTGGTGACTTAAATGATACATTAAATTGTGGTTTAATAACTGGTAATTTATCATATCCAAATACTCTGGCAACTTCTTCACTAAAATCATTAGCGTTATTTAAATCACTACGATGATTAGGGACTGTTACTTTTAAAATTTCTTTATTTTTTGCATCAATTTCAATTTGACAACCAATAATAGTCAAATAATTAATTATTTCATTAACCTCAAATTTTGTACCTAAAATTTTATTAATAAAATTAAAATTAAAGTTAATCACTTTTGTTTTAACTTGATAAGGAACTTCATTACTAAAACCGGTAATTTCATATTTAACTTGCAATTGTCCTAAAATAAACAAATAACGTTGTAAAGCAATTAAATAATAGTCAGGAACAACTGGTCTTGTTAAACGTTCTAATAATGTATTAATAAGAGCACCATGTCGTTTTGTTTGTTTACTCATTAAGGTAACATCAGGATTAATTGAAAATATAAAAACTTCTTTGGAACTTGGTTTAACTTCATATTCAATATTATGACTAACTCCTAAAACACTAAAAGCCAAATATTTATCGTGTAATAAAATATCGCCCTCTTTAATTTGCAAATTACCTTCTGGGTATGATTTAGGTGAAATATTTAAAGATGGTTTTTTTAAAACATCAGCACTAAAAGTAATTAAGGGTTGACCCAATTCTAACATTACTAAATGAATAATATCTTCTGATAAAGTTTTGGGTACAATATTTGCAAGTTGTAGTGTTCTTCTAATTCAAATTGGTGTTATTACAGATTTATCATCAAATTCAATCTTTAATGTTGCTAAAGCTTGAATTTTACCATTAAGAACACTAACTTGACTTTTATTATCAAATTTTCCTATACTACTAACTTCCATGTTTTTTAAAGGAATTTTAAAATAACCGCTTAATTCTCTAGCAATACTATAAATACCCAAACAATCACTACGATTTACTGTTAAATCAACAAAAAAAATTGTATCATCTAAATTTAAATATTGTAACGGATTAATATTACCAATCATTGCATCATCTGGTAAATGAATAATACCACTTAATTCTTCTTTATTCTGAACAATACCCCTTAATCCTAATTCTGTTAATGAACAAAGCATTCCTGAAGAAACAACATCTTGAATTGTTCTTTCAAAAATAGTAAGACCATTACCTAAAACACTTCCTATCCTTGCTACAACAACTTTAATACCAATAACTACATTTGGTGCACCACAAACTATAGTTAACATTTCAGTACCTACTGTTACTTCACAAATATTTAATTTATTCGATTTAGGATGTTTGGTAATTTTAGTAATTTGACCAACAACTAAGTTTGTATTACTAAACATTAAATTTTTTACTTGATCAACCTCAAAACCTAAACTATTTAAAGCATCAACGATTTCATAATCTTTAATGCTATTAATATTCAATCACTGCGAAATGATTTTACGTGAAACTATCATTTTATTTTATACTCCTTTTAATTTTTAAAATTGTTTTAATAATCGAAAATCATTATTATAAAATAATCTGATATCGTCAATGCCATATTTAATCATAGTAATTCTTTCAATGCCTACACCAAAGGCAAAACCTGCTGTTGTTTCATCTAAACCAGCAGCAATAAAAACATTTGGATGAATCATACCAGCACCTAAAACTTCAATTCAACCAGTATACTTACATAATGAACAACCTTCTGTATTACATTTTGGGCAACTTACATCTACTTCAACTGAAGGCTCCGTAAATGGGAAATAACTAGGACGTAATCTTGTTTTAGTTTCCATACCAAAAAATTGCTGACAAAAATAATTTAATGTTCATTTTAAATTTGCAAAAGTAATGTTAGAACCAACTAAAAACCCATCAACTTGCATAAATTGATGAGAATGAGTAACATCATCATCATCTTTTCGATAAACATTTCCTAAACTAATAATAGCCGTGGTTTCTTTTGAATTTTTATCTTGCTCGCTAAGAATGCGTGCAGTCATATTTGTAGCATGTGTTCTTAATAATCAACGATTAAGTTTGTCATTATTATTTTCAAGATAAAAAGTATCTTGCATATCTCTTGCTGGATGATCAAATGGTAAATTTAAGCGATTAAAATTATATTCTTCATTTTCTACTTCATTACCACTAATGATTTGATAACCCAAATTTTTAAAAATTTCAGATATTTCGGTAACAGTTTTTAATAGAGGATTGATGTGACCAATATTAAAATCAATACCCGGTAGTGTTAAATCAATTTCTGAAGATTTAAGACGATCATTAATGTTATCTTTCTCAATTTCATTAAATTTTTTTATTATATATTCATTAATTTCTTTTTTTAATTTATTAGCTGCTTTACCGATTTCAATTCTAAAATTATGAGGAAACTTTTCTAAAGATTTTAATATATTATTAATATCCGAATTTTTACCTAAATATTGTGATTTTAAAACTTGCAATTTATGTAAATCAGCAACTTCATCAATATTATTAAATGCTTGCTGTCTAATCATTTCTAATCTTTTTTTTAAATCGTTAACCGCTAACATTCTATTCCTCCATTAATTTGTTAATATGTATAATTAAATTTTTATAATTCAAAATAAGTATAATTTATTTTAATATATTACTAGATATATTACTAGTAAATAAGCAATACGTTACTATTGCTACACTTGTTGCTAAATTTAATGATTCAACATTAAAAGAAGTTGGAATAAAAACATTACTATTAATTTTATCTTTATACTTTTTATTAATGCCTTGTCCTTCATTGCCAAATAAAAAAGCATTCTTTTGCTTAAAGGTAATTTCAGATAAATTAGTACTATTATCTTCATGTAGAAATGTACCATAAATAATATAATTTGCATTTTTTACTTTTAATAAAAATTGATCAAAATTTTCATAATACACATTAGTATAAAAAATAGCTCCTTGACTTGCACTAATTACTTTGTGATTATATAAATCAACACTTTCATTCGATAAATATACTTCAGAGATATTAAAAGCAGCAACACTGCGTAAAATATTTCCTAAATTACCTGGATCTTGAATTGTATCAATTAGAAGAATATGAAAAGAATAAAAATAATTTAAAGGTTTAACAATATTACAAACGCCAATTATTGGTTGTGGTGTTTTTTGTTGTGAAATTTTTTTAATAATCATACTATTTACAACAATAACTTCAATATTATTACAATCTTTTAATAAATTTGCATATTTTTCTAAATACTTCTCATCAACATATACTGCAAGTAATCTTTTTTTTAATAATGCAATACTAATTAAATGTTCTCCTTCAATTAAAAACATTTTTTTAACATTGCGATGTTTTCTTTCATGTAATAAAACTAATTTTTTAATTATTGGATTTTTAAGTGAGGTTATTTGTTTCATCCATAACTCCTTGTTTTAATATTTTTTGACAATCTTGAAAATCTGGACAATATTGAGCAACAAAATTTCAAAATGGTTTTTTATGATGATCATGAATTATATGCGTTAACTCATGAATTATAACATAATCAATTACAGCATAATCAAAATGAATTAATTTATAATTAAGTGTAATGATTTTAGTATTTGGTTGACAAACACCTCATTTATTTAACATCGAACGAATTTTTAGTACTGAAAACTCAATATTCATAATTTCTGATCAATATTGTAAACGAATCATAAAAATATTTTTTGACTCTTCTTTTAAAAATTTTTGAATTTTAATTAATATTTGCTTATCATCTTGAATATTTGTGCATACTACAAAATTATTAAATTCAAAATAAATAATGGTTTTTTTTGAATTATACTTAGTAATTAATTTATATTTTTTACTTAAAAAATAAAGATAACTGTCATTATTATTAATAACAATATTAGGTTTTAATATAGTTTTCTTTTTTAAAATTTTAGGTAAACTTTTTAAAATGAAATCTTCAATTAATTTTTCTTGCATAAAAAATGGAGCACTAATAATAATTTGATCGTTGCGCACTTTTAAATACATATGTTTTTGTTGTTTATATGTAATAATGTACTCTCATTTTGTATTATTATAATTGAAAATTTTAACATTAGTCATTTTAATCTCCTAAATAAAACTATCACTTATTTCCATTAATAATTTTGTGATTGTCGTAAATGATTTATTTCATTTTTATAAATATAACAAGAAATAATGTCTTCACTATTAAAGTTACATTTTTTACCAATTGTAAAATAAATATTTAATAATTCAAAAAAATCATTACTTGATTTTGATTTAAAAAAAGTTGTAACAAAAGCAAATAAATCAATGAATGCAAGATTAAGATCTTGATAATTTGTTTTTTCTGAAAAACTAAAATTTTTAAAATCAATATTAATGCTATTACCGATACTAAGAATAAAATGAAGACTATCAATATATTCTTCAAGCATTACTGATTTTTCACTACTTGGTTTTGAACTTCAATATTTAAAACATCTTTGTTCATTTGCAAATTCACCTAATTCAACTAAAAGTGCTAAAAATCTAGAATTTAATGTTTTAATATCGCTAACACCGCGATTAATAATTATTTTTTTATCTAACTCATTTTGAAGTTGGATAATTGTTGAAAATTGTTTTGAATTTAACATAATTAACTCACTTTCTTTTTTTAATTATTAATTAAGATTTCATTATTTTTTTATCTTTTAAATTTAATTTTTTATAAAATTTTGTAATTAATGATTTTTTATCTTTGTAAATAGGATTAATTTTTGTTCCTTTTTCTAAATAAAAAGGAGATAAAGTTTTTATAATAAAAATATATGTTAAAACTAGTAATGAAATACCAACAACAGACATAAATGTAAAACGTAAAATTGGTAACCACACTGAAGTGTCTAATACTTTTTTACCAAAACTTGCTGTATAACCGGCATTTCCAATAAATAAGTAATTAGTACCAAAAGAAGTATTAAAAATTAAAACACCACCACCAAATAAAGTTAAATATAATATACTTTTTTTGATATATATTTTGTCATATTCAATATGACCATATAAATATAAAAGTAAATAAGAAAAAAGAATAATAATATGAATAAAATAATAATTTCAATAAAGAAAATGCTGTGGACCAAAAACTCATTTTGTTTTATCTGGTAATAAAAATGCCAAAATAACAGGACCAATTAAAGGAAAAGTAATATTAAATAAACTTTTATTAGGAATAATTAATAATATACCACTAGTAATATTAAATACCGAACATAATTGAAAAGGAAAATAATCATACCATTGATAATTATCACCATTCAATCCATGAACAATATAAAAACTAATATATAAAAGTATTTGAAAAATACCTAAACTACATTTAAAACTATAGCACTTACTTAAATTAGCATAAAACCTTTTAAAAATAAATAAACTAATTATCAAGAATAATGATATAGATAAGCCAATTCAATAATACATACCAAATAAAGGATTAATAACTGCTTGTGGATTACCATCAAAAAATCCAAGAAAAACAAATTGCATAATGGCTCCCTCTTTTTTAAATTTCTTTCTTATTTTTATACTAAGAAGCGAATTTATTTTTAAATTTTACCATTAAATATATTATAAAACAAAGTTTGTAATAAAAAAATATTCTTTGAAATTTATATTAAATACATTTCCAAAACTTATCATAATTTTATAAATTAAAAACACTTATAATAAATTTAATTTATTTCAAGTGTTTTTAATTTATATAAAATTTGAAATTAATTATTTTGCTAAAGCAGATTTTGATGCCAAAACTAATTTCTCAAATTCTTCTGGTTGATTAATTGATAACTCAGACAATATTTTACGATTAAGATTAATATTAGCTTTATTTAAGCCATCAATAAAACGTGAATATGATAAATCATAATTACGAACAGCTGCATTAATTCTTTGAATTCATAACTTGCGAAACTCACGTTTACAATTTTTACGATCACGATAAGCATATGCTAATGAGTTCATTACTTGTTCATTTGCTGTACGATATAAACTATGTTTTGCTCCATAATATCCTTTTGCTGCTTTTAGTATTTTTTTACGACGATGATTAGTTGTATAACCGCCTTTAACTCTAGCCATTTATTTTGTCACCTTCCTAAATTAAATCTTTTAAACGCTTATAGTCAGAAGCAGATACTTCACTTCACCCACGTAATTGACGTTTTTGTTTTGTTGTTTTATTTTGAGCTAAGTGAGAAACAAAAGCACCACTACGAATTCATTTACCACTTCCTGTTACTTTAATTCTTTTTTTTAAAGCTTTTTTTGTTTTCATTTTTGGCATATTTTACCTCCTATTATTAATTTTCTTGATTTTTATTTTTTGGAAAAAGATAAATAGTTTGTATATTTTTTTGTTTTTTATCAAAGTTTTTATCATAAATACAAATATCTTCTAATTCTTTATAAAATTTTGTAATTACTTCAAATCCTGCTTCAGGATTATGTAATTGACGACCACGATATTTTAATGTAACTTTTAATTTGTTACCATTACTTAGAAATTTACGAGCCTTATTTGCCTTTGTTTTAATATCATTGTTATCAATAACAACACTTAGTCGAATTTCTTTTTCTTCAACAATTGTTAATTTTTGTGCTTTTTTAACTTCTTTTTCCTTTTTTTGTTGTTCAAAACGATATGTATCAAATTTAAACATTTTACAAACAGGTGGTTTAGCATTTGGTGATATACATAATAGGTCATATCCTAAATCTTCTGCTTTTTTTAAAGCATCATTTTTTTTCATTAAACCATAATTAGTACCATCATTACCAATTAATAAAAATTCATAAAAGGGAATATTACTATTTCATAAATTATCATTATTTTTAAAAGCCATACATACCTCCTTTAATTTGCATAAATAAAAGTGTGCTAAAAAGCACACTCACCACTACAAAACTTTATTTTAAAAATAAAAATTTAAAGCATTGAACCTATAACAACTTAGTTATCAGGTGAGAGTAAAAACTACTTTCTTTATGTCAAGTATTATTATATTAGATTTTTAATAAATTACAAGATTTTTTTTAATATGTTAGTACATAAAATTAAATAAAAATAAAAAAACTTACTATATAATTAGCAAGCAAGTCTTTTATTTTTATTTAATTTTAATACTAATTACTTATATATAACCTATATTTTATTAAAATTTTTAGTTGTATATAAGATTCCTTGCGATCCAGCAGCATAAATTGAATCATCTGGACCAACTGCTAAAGCAAAAATATGATCATCAGTATTTTTTATTCCAGATAATTCAGAACATAAATCTGTACCTTCTATTTTTTTATATACTTTATTGGAGTAAATACCAACAAATAAATTATTATCTCTATCAATGACTAAACGTTTAACCTCGTGGTTTGGATTTGTTTCTAAGATTACCTCATATATTACCTTCTTTATCTTATAAAGACGACCATTTCAAGAACCAGCAAAAACAGTATTATCCTTGTCAACTACTAAACTATCAATTTGATGTCCATCGTTTATTTGTTGAAATATTCCAAAAAGTTTGACTTATTTTATCAGTTTTATAAATTATTCCACGATTATCATCACCAGCATAAATTGAACCATCTGGACCAACCGCTAAACTTCTAATATGATCACCATTTGTTTCTTGCATTAAACTAGTGCTTCTATTTTTACTCATTTTGCATACACCACTATCACTACCAACATAAAAATTATCTTCATTATCAATTACTAAAGCTCTAACTGCCCAATAACCTTCTAATCCTGCCATCAAAATTAGTAATCCTGTTGGAGTAATCTTATAAACCTTATCTTCTTGCGCTCTAAAAATATTACCTTGTGAATCAACACCTAAAGCATAAATGTTTCCATTTGTTAATTTTTGAGAAACAAAATTAGTAATACTATAATACAAATTAACTGTTCCTATATAATCACCTTTACCAATAATTGTAGCAATACTAGTATCTTGTCTTTTAATATCAAAATCATTAACTATTAATGATTTAATTGCATGATTTGCTTCAATAATACATATTAGTAAACTCATTTTAGATGGTGCTAAATCCTTACCGCTATTAATAAGTCCTAAATTATTATTTACTATTATATCTGAGTTAATTGCACTATGTTTATTTTCTAAACCTTTTTTATTTTGCATATAATTAGTTGCAATATTAGTTTTTTCTTCAATTCTGTTTAATAAATTAGTTAAATTTCCTGTCGTTGTTGCAAGTGTTAAAACACTTAATGTTTTTATTATTTTTTTCATAAAGACCCTTTTTTCTATACTAATAATAGTTTTTTATAGTATACAATATATATTAAATCTTTTAAAATAAAAAAACAAATCTTTTAATTTTCTAATTTTGTAATCGTAATAAAATCGATATTTAGGTTAATCAAATAATTAGTTACACTATTTAATAGACAATATCTTAAAATCTAATGTATCTCAATCAGTACCATTCACAATAAGTGTAATTGAATGAATTCCTGGGTAATGTTTCCTTGTACTTATATCTGCAAAGCAATGTCTTTTTGCGTAAAATTTCTTCATATTTTCCTTTAAATATATCTCTGATATTTGGAATATTTTACGATTCCGTTTACCACTTGCTTTCACATAATCAATACCATATTCTAATCGTACCTTGATTATTTTTTTTGTCTCAATCTTAAAAGAAAAAGTCATATTTTCTCGAATAGAAACAAATTCGGCATCTAAAGCAAAATCAATCACATTTACACAATCAATATTGGTAAAACCAAAGATTTTCATTACCTCCATATTGCCTTTTTTCAAAAGGGTCCTACAACCGTGCTTTACAATCCAATCAGTCTGATTATTTTTACCATATCATTCCTTTGCAATTTTTGTAACCAAGTCAGGATGTGTTTTAGAAATATCATTTAAATTATTTGATACACTTTTACGAACATAAAAAGAGGGATCGGCTTTTAATTGTTCTAAAATTTTAAGGATTGGATATGGATTTTTTTAAAATTTGTTAATGCCTGTCATCATGGTAATTGAGGACGACAGCCTTCACTAGCAAGTCGTCGCACATGGTCATTATCATACTTAGATCAAGCAAGCATTTGTTGCATCATACGCTTTTCATGTTTTATAATAAATTGTCTCACTGCAAATTCAGAAGATGAAAATTGAGTATACCTTTCTAATGCAGTTATTGACAAATCCCGATGATGTTTATTTTGTCAATAGATTTCAACAAAATCTGGAAAATACATTAGTGAAAAACCATTTAAATAGAGGGTATATGGTTCTAATAGTTACAGCCAGATATTGGAGTGACTGGTAATTATACCTGTTTTTTAATAATTTTGGCATACTATTTTCCTTTTAATTTTTATTAATAATTTTTATTAATAATATTTTATCATTGTTTTTCCTTCTTTTTTATATATAAAAAAGAAGGAAAATAATTAATATCAATTTCTTTTACATTAATATTTGTTACACTTCTTATGATAAAGCATCAAGATTATTTCTAATTTAATATTATTTTATTATTAATAATAAAGGTAATGTTTAAAATAATATATTTTATAGCTAAAATGTTAAAATTATTATTATTAATATTTTTAGTTTAAAGGAGAGTAATATGCAAACAAAACGTTTAATTAATAATTTTTTATTTATTATTAATGCTATTTTATGAATTTTTAATATTAGATCCGTTGGTGAAATCGTCACCGGAATTAATGTTGGATCAAATCGTAAAGAAAAACTAATCTATGGACTTTGTAGTTTACTACAATATATAACTTATATATCATTAATTGGATTTATCATTACTATTTATTGATGAATAAAAAATGATTTATCAATAGCAGAGCGTATAAGTAGTTTAAAACAATCATAAATTAAAAATAGTACATAAATGGAGATAAAAGCCTATTTAGGAAATTATCCCCACATGTATCTAAATCAAACACAAAATTATAGTTTCAAAACTAGGTATCTTATTGAATTTATATGCAGCTTCATTTGCATATAAATGAATATTGTGTTTCGAAATTTTTATGTGTGTTCGGAAAGTTCGTCGGATGTGTTTTCATGCAGATTCAATCTGGTTTGTGTTTACACCTGTTGATGACACATACCCAACTTCATGATTTACGATTTCATGTTTGTGATAGAAGTTTTTGAAACTTCCATATCCCTTCCAATAATCCGTAAATAGACAACACCCAGTAGAAATGTGTTTCAATGCAAATCATAAAAGGTTTTTCTCATCTGCTTTTTTCAATACTTTCACAATTAGTTTGTTGCTGGTTTTCTCATAAACTCCAACAATCAAGGTTTTAAAAAACAAGGAAGATCCTTGTTTTTTAAAACCTACATGTGAAAGATACATTTCATCCATCTGTGCTGTGCCATCATCAATGAACCCTGCATCTTGATTCCAAATTCTAGTTCTGATTTCATGAACCATTATTCAAGCTGTTTTATATGTCACACCCAATTCCCTTGCAACATCTGTTGATGGTATACCATGCTTTGTGTTTATTCATCTAAAGATGAGATAAAACCAAGATGTCAAAGGTGTTTGTGACTTGTGAAAAATGGTGTCATGAAGAATAATAAATGTTTGATGACATTTCAAACATCTTATTCTTTTTAAATCAGAAGTATTCAAACTAGAAGAAGCACACCTGATACATTTCATTACTTTAAACTTCGCTATATATTTCAAACAATCATTTTCATTTTGAAATATGCTATTGAATTCATTTCAATTCATTTTTTCCTCCACACTAGTACATGTGGGGATAATTTCCATAAAATTATTTACTTATTTTAATGTAAAAATTAAAAAAATTTGGCATCGTGCTATTTTCCCATTGCTGGTATTTTCGCCGCTGGAGTGCTTAACTGCTGTGTTCGAGATGGGAACAGGTGTGACTACTCCGCCATGGACACCAAATAGTTTAGCAATTGCTCCCTAAAAACTAGAAACAGACATCTTTAAATTTGATTACTTTTGATTTGCAATAGAGAATATATTCTTCAATAAATCCTCGATCTATTAGTATCAGTAAGCTGAACATATCACTATGCTTACACACCTGATCTATCAACCTTGTAGTATTCAAGGGATCTTACTTCTTTCGAATGAGAAATCTCATCTTGGAACTGACTTCGCGCTTAGATGCTTTCAGCGCTTATTCATGACCTACATAGCTACCCAGCTGTGCCACTGGCGTGACAACTGGTGCACCAGAGGTAGGTCCATTCCGGTCCTCTCGTACTAGGAACAACTTTCCTCAAATTTCTTGCGCCCACGACAGATAGGGACCAAACTGTCTCACGACGTTCTGAACCCAGCTCGCGTACCGCTTTAATGGGCGAACAGCCCAACCCTTGGAAGCAACTACACCTCCAGGATGCGATGAGCCGACATCGAGGTGCCAAACCTCCCCGTCTATATGAACTATTGGGAGAGATTAGCCTGTTATCCCCGGGGTAACTTTTATCTGTTGAGCGACGGCCTTTCCACACAGCACCGCCGGATCACTAAGCCCAACTTTCGTTTCTGCTCGACTTGTATGTCTCGCAGTCAAGCACCCTTTTACCTTTGCGCTCTACATATGATTTCCATTCATATTGAGGGTACCTTTGGGCGCCTCCGTTACTTTTTAGGAGGCTACCGCCCCAGTCAAACTATCTACCAGACACTGTCCTTAGACCAGATTATGGTCTCAAGTTAGAATTTCAATATAGCAAGGGTGGTATCCCAATGGTGACTCCATGCCTACTAGCGTCTGCATATCAACGTCTCCCACCTATGCTGTACAAACTACACCAAAATTCAATATCAAGTTGTAGTAAAGCTCCACGGGGTCTTTCCGTCTAATCGCGGGTAACCTGCATCTTCACAGGTACTAATATTTCACCGAGTCTATAGCCGAGACAGCGTCCGGATCGTTACGCCTTTCGTGCGGGTCAGAACTTACCTGACAAGGAATTTCGCTACCTTAGGACCGTTATAGTTACGGCCGCCGTTCACTGGGGCTTTAGTTCAAAGCTTCGCTTCCGCTAACAAATCTCTTTAACCTTCCAGCACTGGGCAGGCGTCACCCCCTATACATCGTCTTACGACTTAGCAGAGAGCTGTGTTTTTGCTAAACAGTCGCCCGGACCTCTTCACTGCGACTTATATTGCTATGAGTTCCCCTTCTCGCTAACTTACGGGGTTATTTTGCAGAGTTCCTTAGCTATAGTTATCTCGCTTGCCTTAGGATATTCTTCTTGACCACGTGTGTCCGTTCTCGGTACAGGCACCATGGTGATGTCTTTAGAAACTTTTCTTGGAAGTATGGCATCAAATGCTTCGTTACTCACGCCGGCATTATCACTTCTAAACGCTCCACTAGTCCTTCCGGTCTAACTTCGTCGCAGATTAGAACGCTCCCCTACCGCCCACAATATATGTAAACATATATATAGACCCATAACTTCGGTACAATGCTTAGCCCCGGTACATTTTCCGCGCAGAATCATTCGACTAGTGAGCTGTTACGCACTCTTTAAAGGATGGCTGCTTCTAAGCCAACCTCCTAGCTGTCTGAACAATTCCACATCGTTTTCCACTTAGCATTGATTTGGGGACCTTAGCTGATGATCTGGGCTATTTCCCTCACGTCCATGGACCTTATCACCCATAGACTGACTGCCAGATATGTAACAATGGCATTCGCAGTTTAATTGCATTAAGTACCCCGAGGTGGGGCCATCATACATTCAGAGCTTTACCTCCATTGCACTAATTCTGACGCTAGTCCTAAAACTATATCGGGGAGAACCAGCTATCTACAGGTTCGATTGGAATTTCACCGCTAGCCACAAGTCATCCACGGTCTTTTCAACGAACGTTGGTTCGGTCCTCCATTAACTGTTACATTAACTTCAACCTGCTAATGGCTAGATCACCTGGTTTCGGGTCTACGACCACATACTAAACGCCCTATTCAGGCTCGCTTTCACTTCGGCTCCGTCTTTTCAACTTAACCTTGCATGTAATCGTAACTCGCCGGCTCATTCTACAAAAGGCACGCCGTCACCCATTAACGGGCTCCGACTTGTTGTAAGCATATGGTTTCAGAAACTATTTCACTCCCCTCTCGGGGTACTTTTCACCTTTCCCTCACGGTACTGGTTCACTATCGGTAATTGGTTAGTATTTAGCCTTACGCAGTGGTCTGCGCAAATTCCGACAAGGTTCCACGTGCCTCGCCGTACTCAGGATACTGTCAAGAGATTTATACATTTCGCATACTGGGCTTTCACCATCTATGGCGTTGCTTCCCAACAACTTCTGCTATATATAAATTTTGTAACTCTTCATAGGTCGAACCTAATAGACAGTCCTATAACCCCACCCAGTCTGACGACTGGTTTAGGCTGCTCCCTTTTTGCTCGCCGCTACTAAGGGAATCGCATTCGCTTTCTTTTCCTCTAGGTACTAAGATGTTTCAATTCTCTAGGTATCACTCTGCACAACTATGAATTCATTGTACAATACTATCTGATTAAAGATAGTGGGTTTCCCCATTCGGAAATCTCCGGATCAAAGCTTATTTCCAACTCCCCGAAGGTTATCGCAGGTAATCGCGTCCTTCATCGTCTTCCAATTCCAATGCATCCACCATACGCTCTTAATAATTTATTTTTAGAATATCCTATTACAAGATAAAAATTATCTTATTTTTTTAAAAGATGTCTATTATCCGGTTTTTAAAGAACAATTGCTCAGAGAAAACAATCCCTGAAAACTAAACAAAACAAAAGAAGTAATCCAATAAATCATCCATCTAATTTTTCTTGTTTTCTTGGTTTCTTATTAGAAACTAAACTCCATAGAAAGGAGGTGATCCATCCCCACCTTCCGGTAGGGATACCTTGTTACGACTTAACCCCAATCATCAACCCTGCCTTTGGCAGCTCCCTCCTTGCGGTTAGGACACCGACTTCTGGCATTGCCAACTCTCGTGGTTTGACGGGCGGTGTGTACAAGACCCGAGAACGTATTCACCGCGACATTGCTTATTCGCGATTACTAGCGATTCCGACTTCATGAAGTCGAGTTGCAGACTTCAATCCGGACTGAGACTGACTTTTTGAGATTTGCTTGACCTCGCGGTTTAGCGACTCTTTGTATCATTCATTGTAGCACGTGTGTAGCCCAGGTCATAAGGGGCATGATGATTTGACGTTGTCCCCACCTTCCTCTAACTTACACTAGCAGTCTCCTTAGAGTCCCCAACTTAATGCTGGCAACTAAGGACAAGGGTTGCGTTCGTTGCTGAACTTAACCAAACATCTCACGACACGAACTGACGACAACCATGCACCACCTGTATCCTTATTAACCTCTACTATATCTCTATAGCTTCGCAAGGTATGTCAAGACCTGGTAAGGTTCTTCGCGTTGCTTCGAATTAAACCACATGCTCCACCGCTTGTGCGGGTCCCCGTCAATTCCTTTGAGTTTCACTCTTGCGAGCATACTACTCAGGCGGAGTACTTAATGCGTTAGCTACAGCACTGCCTAATGGCAACACTTAGTACTCATCGTTTACGGCGTGGACTACTAGGGTATCTAATCCTATTTGCTCCCCACGCTTTCGTGCCACAACGTCAGTAATAGGCCAGTTAGCCGCCTTCGCCACTGGTGTTCCTTCATATATCTACGCATTCCACCGCTACACATGAAATTCCACTAACCTCTCCTATACTCTAGTAATGTAGTTTCCAAGGCGGTTAGGGGTTGAGCCCCTAAATTTAACCTCAGACTTACAAAACCGTCTACGCACGCTTTACGCCCAATAAATCCGGATAACGCTTGCCACCTATGTATTACCGCGGCTGCTGGCACATAGTTAGCCGTGGCTTTCTGGTAAGGTATGGTCGATACTAAAATCATTTCCTATTCTAGCACTTCTTCCCTTACAACAGAATTTTACAATCCGAAGACCTTCATCAGTCACGCGGCATTGCTCCATCAGGCTTTCGCCCATTGTGAAAAATTCCCTACTGCTGCCTTCCGTAGAAGTTTGGGCCTTGTCTCAGTCCCAATGTGGCCGTTCATCCTCTCAGATCGGCTACGCATCGTTACCTTGGTAAGCCATTACCTTACCAACTAGTTAATGCGCCGCATCCCCATTAATTAGTGAAGCAATTGCTCCTTTCATTATTTATCATTGCAAATAAATAACATATGCGGTATTAACTGTCGTTTCCAACAGTTATTCCCCACTAAATGGTAGGTTAGATACGTGTTACTCACCCGTTCGCCACTAAAGTATTGCTACTTTCGTTCGACTTGCATGTATTAGGCATGCCGCCAGCGTTAATCCTGAGCCAGGATCAAACTCTCAATAAAATTGTTTTTGTTAAAAAAAGATGATGTATGACTTATTTAATTTTTAATAAAAAATTGACGGATTAATTTTTGTTCTATTTAGTTTTCAAAGATCGTTTTTTCTAGTTTGTAAGCCATTTATTTTCGGGAACAATAAGTATCTTACAGAAAACAAAACCCAATGTCAATCAAAATAATAGTAAAAATATAAATATTTTTTTCGTATAAAAAAATGGTTTAAATTTTACTAATATACTTAGTAAAATTAAATTGCTTAATTAACTAAAAACCATTTAAGAATTAGAACCTTAAATGGTTTTTTTAATTTTTATAGTTATATTTTATTATCAACTTGTTTTGTTAATAATTTTAAAAATTCTGATAAGGTAACAATTTTACTTTCTTTTTGACCATACTGACGATAACTTAAATTATTATTTTCTATTTCCTTATCACCAATAATAATTTGATAAGGAATTTTTTGAGTTTGTGTTTCAACAATACGTTTGCCAATAGTTCCGCTGCTAATAATTTCAGTTCGTAAATTATGTTGTTTACAAGTTTGCAATAATTTATTAGCATATTCTAAGGTTTTTTCTTTTTCATTTATTGGTAAAATTGCAATTTGCCTTGGTGCTAATCATAGTGGAAAAACGCCTTTATTTTGTTCTAATAATGTGGCAATAAAACGTTCATATGTACCAATTAATCCTCGATGAACAATAACTGGATTTGTTTCATTATTATTTTCATCAATATAAGTTAAATTAAACTTTTTCGGTAATAAGAAATCGAATTGAATAGTAGATATTGTAATTTCATGACCTAATGCTGTTTTAATTTGAACATCAAATTTTGGTCCATAAAAAGCAGCCTCACCAATCATTGATTTATACTCTAATTGTAATTCATCTAATACTTCACGTAATGCTGTTTCTGCCTGATTTCACATTTTATCATCATTAAAATATTTTTCTTTATCAGCAGGATCTCGTAAAGATAATGATAAATAATCAATTTTAATATTTAAAGTTTTTAAAACCTCAGCAATTAACTGATAACAACGTTTAAACTCTGTTTTCATTTGATCAAATCTAACAAAAATATGAGAATCAGTTAATTCCATACTTCTCACTCGTTCTAAACCAGTTAAAGCCCCACTTGCTTCATAACGATATAATAAAGCATGCTCACTTAAACGCAAAGGTAAATCTTTATAACTACGAAGAGCACTTTTATAAATCATACAGTGATGAGGACAAGTCATTGGTCTTAATACCAATTGTTCTTCTGACAGTTCTGCTTTTTGTATTGGAGTAAACATATTTTCACGATAATGATCTCAATGACCACTTTTTTTATATAATTCAACAGAACCTAAAACTGGTGTCGCTACTTCTTGATAATCTCACATAAATTCTTGTTTTCTCAAATATTTCTGCAAAACTTTTTTAATAACCATACCATTTGGTAAAAATATAGGTAATCCTTTACCACAATCATCATTAAAAGTAAAAATATTTAATTCTTTACCTAGTTTGCGATGATCACGATTTTTTCGTTCTTCAAGTTCATTAAGCTTATCTACTAATTTTACTTTTGAATAATCACAAATGCCAGAAATGCGCTGTAATTGTTTATTTTTATCATTTGCTAATCAATATGCACCAGTAATACTTAATAATTTAAAATCTTTTATTGATGAAGAATCATTAATAGCAACACCCGATGCCACTACTAAAGTCTTATTATCAACTAAATAAGAGCATTTTAATCCATTAACATGATTTAATTTAATATATTCTAAAGCAAAAGGATTGTCTTTATGAGTTTTTAAAGATTCTTCTTTAGTTTGACAAACTCTTTTAATTTCAATATTTTTTATTAAAATTTCACGCATTTTTTCTTCAATTTTAATTAATTCATCATTAGAAAGTCGCTTTTCATAATCAAAATCTAAATAAAAACCATTATCATTAGTATTAGCAATCGTAATTAACGCTTGTGGATACATTAATTTAATAGTATGAACTAAAATCATAGAACATCCATAATTTAAAATAGTTCATCCTAAAGCATCATCTTTTTTAATAAACTTGATTTCAGCATCTTCTTTAATTTCTCAATATAAATCTTTTAATTGTCCATTCAGAGTAAAAGCAATAATTGAAGAATCTATATTTTCATTTTCTTGTTTTAATAATTGATAACCAGTAATTGGATTTTCAATATTATAAGTCATCGTTTTGCCATTTAATTTAATTACATTAATTTTCATGTTTTACCTAATTCCTTTTTTAATTTACCTCAGTAGTACTAGGTTATTTGACAATAAAAGTTGTAAAAGGATTAGTATTATTATTAATATCTACTACTAATACTTTTGATTTAGTAGGGATTATATAAGTGCTACTAATGCTTTTAACTAATTGCGAATAATTACTTAATTCTACTGGAATTCCTTCAGCTGCTAAAAAAGTATAAATTCCAAAGTTTATTGCAAATTTATTATAATCAATAACATTATTAACAATAGGAATTATATAAACTGGCAAATGAGCATTAGCAATAGTTCTAATATAATTACTATCTTGAATATTAGTAATTAAATATTGTGGTTTTTCTTCAATAATTTTTTTAATAGTTTTAGCAACTAATTGATCTTTTGTATGCAATAAATCAGTAGCAATTTTACTCTGTTCTTGATGACTTTCAGCATCAACAAGAATTTTACTCATTGTTGCAATTGATAACACAGGATAGTTACCATTGGCAGATTCACCCGATAACATTGTACATGTTGTTCCCCAATCCATAGCAACCCAAACATCAGTAACTTCAGCACGTGTTGGATGAGGATTATCTATCATTGAATCTAGCATTTGCGTAGCAACAATTATCGGTTTGTTAACAGTACGACATTTTTTAATTCATTCACGTTCTAAAAAAGGAACTTTTTCAAAAGGAATTTCAACTCCTAAATCACCACGAGCAACCATAATAGCATCTGATTCTTTTAAAATTTCATCAAAATTATTAACTGCTAATTGTGATTCAATTTTAGCAATGATTTGAATATTTTTACCATCATTATCATCTAAAACTTTGCGGATTTCTTTAATATCTGCTGCTGAACAAACAAATGATGCAGCAACATAATCTACTTTTTGCTGACAACCAAAAATTAAATCTGCTCTATCTTTTTCAGAAATAAAAGGTAAAGACAATTTAACATTTGGAATATTAATAGCACGACGATCTTTAATAGTATGTGTATTTAAAACTTGACAAATAACAGTATGATCTTTAACCGCTGTAACCTTTAATGTTAATTTACCATCATCTACTAGTAAATTATCATTAACTTTAATATCCTTTGCTAAATTACCATAATTTACAGAAAACTTATCGGCAGTACCAATAATCTCTTTATTATCAATTATCGTAATAATTTCATTTTTTTTGATTTCTACACTACTTTTTGTAAAAGTATGTGTTCTAACTTCTGGACCTCTAGTATCTAACATAATAGCAACTGGTACATTTAATTGTTTAGATACTTCTCTAATCATTAAAACCCTTGCTAAATGTTCATCATGAGTACCATGAGAAAAATTTAAACGCCCACAAATTGAGCCATTTTCTATTAGTTGTTTAATAACATCAGCAGAATTTGAAGCAGGTCCTAAAGTAGTTACACATTTAGTTCTTTTTATAATTGATATCAAATTATTCACCTCTTTTTATTAAGTATTTTTTTTAAAAATAACTCCTGACAAACGTAAAATTTTATTAGCAACGTTATTTTTATTTATTGAAGGTGTGTTTAATGCATCTTGAATTTCAATAGCTACTAATTTATTATCTTGTAATCCAATACAAATACTAGATTTATTACTATTTGCAAATCTTTCGGCAGCAAAAATACCGATCATTGTTGCTAAATAACGATCAAATGCACTTGGTGTTCCCCCACGTTGAATTTGACCCAATATTACTGCTCTTGTTTCACAATCAGTATCTTTTTCAATGATTTTAGCTATTTTATTAACATCATATTGACGTTCAGTTACTACTATTACTAATGAACGACGTTGTTTTTTAGTGTACAACTGTTTAATAATATCAATCAATGACTGTTCTCCAATTCCTAAATCTTTAGTTGCAACTAAATCACAATTTGCAGCAGCAGCACTATGAAGAGCAAGGTCACCACAATTACGACCCATTACTTCAACAATCATAATTCTTCCATGAGAATTAGCGGTTTGACGAATTTTATCAAGATTTTCAACAATTGTATTAAGAGCGGTATCAAAACCAATAGTAAACTCACTTGAACTAATATCATTATCAATAGTACCTGGAATACCCACACATTGAATAGCTGATTCATTACTTAATTTTTGCAAACCATTATATGTGCCATCACCACCAATAGCAATTAAACCTTCAATTTTTTTAGATTTTAAAATTTCAATACATTTTTTACGAGTTTCTTCTTGCTCAAATTCTCTAAAACGAGCAGACCCAATGATTGTTCCCCCTATCTCAGTTCCTAGATCAATTAAATTTGCTCAATTGTTATCAATAACATGAATGTCATTTGTCATTATTCCTTTATAACCATTTTTTATTAAAATTAATTCAAATGTTCTTTTATCAGCAGTAGCAATTTTACTATTTTCATGATTTATACCACGAAAAGTCTTATATACTGCATTAATAACATTATTCATACCTGGTGAATCACCACCAGAAGTTAAGATTCCAATTCTTCTTTTATTTAATTCTTGCATATTTAGTCATCCTCTCTTCTAATTACATTATTTTAGTTATAATTATTATAATTTGTTTAAAATTAAAAAGGATATCAGTAAATTTAACCATAAAATATGATTTTAATTAATTAATATTATAAAATACATCGTCACCTAAAAATTTAGCTTGATCTACTAAATCAGCTTCAATTGTTAATAAACGATTGTATTTTGCAACACGATCAGTTCTTGACATTGAACCTGTTTTAATTTGTCCAGTATTAAAAGCTACTGCTAAGTCAGCAATCATTGTATCTTCAGTTTCCCCAGAACGATGAGATACTACTGCCGTTCACCCAGCTTTTTGACACATTTCAATAGCTTCCATAGTTTCAGTTAATGTTCCAATTTGATTTAATTTAATTAATACTGAATTAGCAACGTTTTTAATAATTCCTTCTTTAATAATTTTTGGATTAGTAACGAATAAATCATCACCAACAACTTGGAATTTACCTTCTGATTTTTCTAATAATAATTTAAATCCTTCTCAATCACCTTCAGCCAAACCATCTTCAATTGAAATAATTGGATATTTTTTAGTTAAATCAACTAAATAATCTACTAGTTGCGCTGAAGTTAATAATTTTTCAGTATTTTTACTTTTACCATCTTTATTACCAAAAACATATTTACCATTTTTATAAATCTCTGATGATGCACAGTCCATAGCAATTTTTATATCTTTATTTTGAGTATAACCAGCTTTTTTAATAGCTTCAACAATTAAATCTAATGCTTCTTCGGTTGATTTTAAATTAGGAGCAAAACCACCTTCATCACCAACTGCAGTAACTAAACCCTTACCTTTTAAAATACTTTTTAAAGCATGAAAAGTTTCGGCAGCCATTTGGATTGCCTTTGAAAATGTTTTAGCACCGACTGGCATTATTAAAAATTCTTGAAAGTCAATATTATTATCAGCATGAGCACCACCATTAATTACATTTAACATTGGGACTGGCAACTGACAAGCATTAGTACCACCTAAGTATGTATATAAGGGCACATATAATTCATCAGCGGCAGCTTTAGCAACTGCTAATGATACCCCTAAAATAGCATTGGCACCTAATTTTGTTTTATTTTCTGTTCCATCTAATTTAATCATTGTTTGATCAATTAATCTTTGATTAGTAACTTCCAAACCAATAATAGCTTCGGCAATATTTTCATTAATATTTTTAATGGCTTTCATAACACCAAGTCCACCATAAACTTTAGTATCTTTGTCTCGTAGTTCTAAAGCTTCTCTAGTACCTGTTGAAGCACCTGATGGCACTAAGGCAAGCCCGTATCCACCATCTTCAGTTCAACATTCAACTTGAATAGTTGGATTTCCTCTTGAGTCTATTACTTGTAGTGCTCTAATATCAATAATGCAAGACATATTTGTTAATTCCTTCTTTCTTTAATATTTCACTAATTATTATACAGAAAAAAATATTGTTTAGAATCAAAAAAGCACAAATAAAAAATATTTGTGATTCTAAAATAATGATGATTTAATTACATTTGTTGTTGTTGTTGTGGATGTTGAGTTGTACTACTTGGTAATGATGCTCCATTAACTTTAGCAGCAGTATCACTATTTCATGGTTTTGGAGTTACTCCATCATCTTCTGGTATTAAACTTTCAGGATTATTAAGAGCAGTAACTATTGTTTCCATTAATTCATCAGTTTCAATCGTTTTTTGATTAAAATTATTACTATCAGATAAATTTTTCCTATTAATAGTTACATTTTGTTTTACTTCATCTCTATAAAAGGTATAACTTATACTTTTAAAATTATCATCTTTATCAAAAGTTAAAGAAAAATCAACTTCATTTTTAACTAAATATGATAATGCACGAATTTGTTCATGACTAAGTTTCACTTCTGCTTTTAGTGGAATTCCAAGTTCATCATTACATAAAACATAACATTTTCGATTAAAAATATTAAAATTAAAAGTTTTAGTATTTTTTGAAAATAAGTTTGATTTTAAATCAGGTATTGGTGTTACTGTTCTTGCTTCTGATACTCTTACTTTTGCTTTTTGATTTATGGTACTAAGTTGTTCTTTATCTTCATCACTTAACTTATTAGAGCAATTTACTTTCTTATTATTTTTATCAAAATAATATGCTCTTAAAAATTTACCATCACACTTATTAAATAAAATAACAGTATTTGCTTTTTTATTTTGATCTATTAAATTATTCAAAATATCATTTTCATCTTTTTCTAATTTTAATTTTTTATCCAATGTTTGCTCATCAGTTGTTATATTTAAATCTCATAATTCTCTACTATCATCTCATTTTAAATTAATAACATTTTTAACGATAACTGGAGATAATTTTGTACTTGGTGGTGCTGGTTGTGTTGCCTGTTCATCAATAGTTCTTGCCACTTTAACTTGTGCTCCATTTTCTCCACAATGAATACCATTTAATTTGATAGGAAATAAATTATTATTTACAAAACTTTTTCTTAATTCCGATAAAGAAATTGTTCCAATACATTGTAGTTGATTTTGATCAGCAATAACTACTCATTTTTCTACTAAATTATTACTTGGGTTTTTTGCAAAGTATACTTTTTGATACTTACGAGCAACTTCTATATCATTTCATATATTTTTATTTTCTTGAGAAAGTTCTTGTTCAAAAATTACATTTTCTGCATCTGATTTAGCATCTGATATTTTTATTTTACCATCTTCTATTACTAAACTATACAAACCTTCTATGCTATTATTTTGCAATGTTTCAGAGATATTATTTGCAATCTGTAAAGGTTCAGGTAAATCTTCTGGTAACACTTCTGGTGCATTTACTAAAAAACGCATAGCAACAATATCAATTTCTTGTTTTTCTTCTTTAAGAAGAGATGCTAATCAATTATTAATTGTTGGTTCTATAGTAAATCCTAATTGCGGAGGAATACTTAATGCTTTTAAATCATCAAATTGCTGATCGGTTAAAGGATTAAATTCATATGCTTGATATTTTAGATTGTCATGAAATGAACCTGGAATAACCGTTGATGTTATTTTATAGGTTTCTCAAAAAATTTCTCAATTTTCGTTAATCTTTTTATTTAAATAAAAAATATCATTATCATTAATATTTTGAGGAGTTGTTGAGATTTTAAAAGTATCATTTGGGTCAGTAACATTTTTAATAAAAATTTCATTTCCTTGACGATAAATAAAATAGTCTTTTTCAACATTCACTAAGTTTAAATGTTTTTTAAAATCTTCGATCATTCTACTATTTGAATAATAACCATTAATTTTATAGTGTTCCACATCTCAAACTGGGTTTGGTTGCTCAAATGGATTTTGCAATTCTGGAGCATCTAATAAACTATTAATCTTTTGATTAATTAAAACATCATTTTCTTTAAACAGTCCAGAATTTATAAAAATTCCATTAAATTCTGATAATTTTATACTTCCTAATAATCCTAATTCAGGTCTTATTTCACCTTGAGATTCATCAAATAAAATTTTATATATTTTAATTTTAGTATTGTCAGTTTCATCTTCGACAAAAACTAACTGATCTTTTTTAAATAAACTTTGATCATTTTGAGTTAATGATTCATCACTAATAAATATAGTATTAACTAATGAACCACTATCAACAACAAATTTTCCATCTTGATTTAAACTAACTATTTTTTTTACTTTTAATAGATTAATCTCGAAAGAAGAATTCTTCAAAATATTAAGTGTATTCTTTTTTGAATATAGGTCATCCTCTACTTCAATAGCACTATCTTCAACATCACTTATTTCTGATTGATATATATTTCTCATAATGTTTGTAAATCATTTAAAATTTTCCATTAGTGGCATTTTTATTTTTCTCCTTTAATTATTACATTTATGGTGTTGGTGTAGATAAAACTGACTTACCACTTTGTTCTACTGGTTTTGATGGTGGTTCAGTACCATTAACTTCCTTTGCAGGAAAAGAATTATTACTTTGTACTTCTTTTTTAGGTGCAACAAAATTATTTTGGGAATGTTGTGAATGTAAAGAAGAGGCTGTACTAATTACTCTTTCAAAAGTATCAATTAATTTTTCATCAATTTTTATATCTTTCCTCTTATGAGTCTGGTTATCAATAATATATGCAAACAAAATCTTTCCGTTTTTATCAACTTCAATATTTATACTAGCATTACGAGGACATTTTTTGGCTACAAAGTTTTTAAATTCCTTAGCATCATTTACATCTACAGGAACAATTGTTTTGTTTTTATCATCAATAAACAAATAACACGTTCCATTTTCAGCAAATGATAATTTCATAGTTTCTTCAGATCTTTTTATAATATTAACATTAAGATCATCTAACTCTTCTTTATATTCTTCATTATTTAAATTATTGGATTCTGATTCAGTTTTTAATAATAATGCTGGTAATTCTTTTTTACCTAAATATTCAAGAATAATCTTATCATTTTCTTTTTTAGTTCGATATAAATGTACTAGAGAACTATCTAATTTTTCTTTTACTATTACTAGTTGTTGTAATTGATCACTATTAATTGCTAAAGGTGGTTGTTGAATAATACTAACGTTTTCATCATTAGTATTTTTTACTAAACGTCCCTTTTCATCTATATATACAAGTTCAATAATATATTCTTTTAAACTACTATCTAATTGTGTTTTTATATCATCAATCTTAACTTCCAAACTATTTAAAGTTATATTGGGTGATGATTCATCTTTTTTAGAACTTAATGATTTTTGTAGAAAGTCATTAAGTTCTCGATATTCTACTGTTTCTGGCATACTTTACCTCCATAATTTTTAATAAATGTATAAATTTCCAAAATTTAAAAGTTAAATATAATAAACCCCTTATATTTATTTAAAAAAATAAAAGGGGAAACACTATATTTAATTTATATGCCTATATTTTAATACTTTTATATTCTTAAAACAAGCACTTATCAATAAAAAGAAAAAATCAATATATTTTTATTTAATAATTAAAGACTCACTTGTCATAACAGTTGGTTTAACTAAACCCAAAACGTCTAATAGCGTTGGAGCAATATTTGCTAAGCAACCACCTGATTTTAATTTTAATCCTGTTTTACAAATAATAAATGGTACTGGTTGTGATGTATGTTTTTTATTAGGATTACCCTCTTTATCAATCATGATTTCAGCATTACCATGATCAGCAGTAATCATTAAAATACCATTCACTTTTTTTATTGCTTGATACAATTTTCCAAGACATTCATCAATAACATCAATCCCATCAATGGCAGCATTTAAAACACCAGTATGACCAACCATATCTGGATTAGCAAAATTTAAAACCATAACATCATATATGTTTTTAGAAATTTCACTTTCTAAACGAGTAGTAATTTCGCGAGCACTCATTTCTGGTTTTAAGTCATAAGTTGCTACTTTTGGTGAAGGAATTAAAATTCTTGTTGATAGTGGATATTCAACATCAACACCACCATCAAAAAAATAAGTTACGTGTGCATATTTTTCAGTTTCAGCAATTCGTAATTGATGATATTGATTTTTACTTAATCATTCCCCTAAAGCATCAAGCATTGATATAGGTGGAAAAATAACACCTTGTGGTTTAACACTTTTAGCATATTCCATCATTGAAATAAAAAAAGTATTTTTTAATGTTGGTATTTTCATACTAATATTAAAATCATATTTATTATTTGTTAATGCTGATGCTAATTGAATTGCACGATCAGGACGGAAATTAGCAAAAATAATGCTATCGTTATTAGTAATATTGCCATTATTAATTTCAGAATTATAAGCAGGCATAATAAATTCATCATTACGACCAGCACTATATTCTACATTAACATAAGCAATAGGATCAATAAATGAAGCGCCTTCATGATTAACTATTACATCATATGCTATTTTTAAACGATCTCAACGTTTATCGCGATCCATAGCATAATATCTTCCTGAAATAGTAGCAAGCATACCAACACCTAATTGTTTCATAGTTTTTAATAACTGTTCAATATAAATTTTAGAAATATCAGCTTTTGTATCACGACCATCTAAAATAGCATGAACAGAAACATTCTTAAAATTTTGTTGTTTAGCAATTTCTAATAATGCAAAAATATGATTAATATGAGCATGTACTCCACCATCACTTAGTAAACCAATAATATGAACATTACTATTATTCTTTTTGGCATGATTAATTGCTGACAATATTGTTTCATTTTTAAAAAATGTTTTATCATTTATTGACTTATTAATTAATGTTAATGACTGATAAATTACTCTACCGGCACCAATTTGTAAATGCCCAACTTCAGAGTTTCCCATTTGTCCTTCTGGCAAACCAACTGCAAAGCCAGAAGTTGAAACTTCAGTATGCGGATAAGTTTTTAATAAATAATCCAAATTAGGTTTTGTTGCAGAACTAATAGCATTAGTTGCACTAGATTTTGCAATACCAAAACCATCTAAAATACATAGTAATATTGGTTGTTTTGTTTTCATAAATTTCACCTCATATTTTATTTAATAACTTGTAACTGATGTTTAAAATTATCAGATTTAAAAATAGTAATCATTTTAGTAATAAAATCAGTAATACATTGATAATGAACAGTACTCAAAATAACAATATCTTTTTTAAAAACTATTTTAATAGATTGCTTTTTAGTAATTTTAGTAATTATTGTTTTTAAATCACAAATTGATTTTAAATCTTCACTTAATAAAATAACCATACTAGGATTATCACTAATATTATTAGAAAGAAATAAAATAGTATTACTACTATTAGCTAATAAATTGTGTCCTTTAATTTCCATTAAATTATAATCTAATAAATCATTATTAAAAGAATAATGAGTAATTTTCAAATTATCAATAACTTCTGAATAATAACCATAAGCAAAAGTCTGCGATAAATTTTCTAATATATCTTGAGATACTATACGCCATTTTGAAAATGACTTCAATAGTTCTTTATGAATTTTTTGTAATTGTCATAAATCTTGATAATTAGTAATATTAGTTATCGGTGCTATTGGTTGAATATTTTCAGGCTGATTAATTGCTCTAATTTTTTTATTAATAGCATTAATAGCAATAATGATTGGTTTTTTAGCATTAATAAAAAAGTTTTCAATTCGTTGTTTATTACCTGCTATTAATGTTATTTTTCGCTGATCTTTATTAGTTTTAATAGCAACAACTGCTATTTTTTGCAAATTAATAATTTCTTGTAATTCAACTTCATTAAATTTTTTTAAATAACTATATTCTTTTTTATTTTGCAATAAAATTAACTGTTCTAATGATAATTTTTGTTGTAATAAAGAATTAATGATACATTCACTTTGCAATATTTGTTTTCTATTTATCTTTAAATTATTAAGAACAACAATAAAATTTTGTTCAGTAATAGAAATAGAACTAAAATTAGAAGTTTTATAATTTAATTGTTTCATCAAACTATTTGTAAATAATTTAGCACCAATTTTATTATTAACTAATGATTGATGATGACTTTCATTGATGGTTAAATATAATGGAATATCGTTAATAACGATTGGTCCACTATTAACCTTAACTAAATGAATATAAGTATTAGGAATAAGAGTATTATTAACATCAATTACTTCACCAGTAAAATATTCATTAGTAATAATACCTTTGTCACTAACAATACTATCACTACTAGGAGCAAAAATAGTTTTAGTACAAATAATAAAGCCAATTTGTTCTAATTGATTAGTGTCTTCACCATTTTTACTAAACAATGCTAAAATTTCTGACTTATTCCTAAAAGCATTGACAAAAGTGGTTGCCGGAAAGGCACGATGTTTAATTTTTTTTGTTAGTTTTGTTCACATACTTTTAATTTGTATCTTTGATAATTCCATGTTTAGTTAACTCCTTATTTTTATTAGTAATTTAAATAGAGTTAAATTAGTAAATCAAAAAAAGATTGTGGTACTAATGAAGCACCTCCAACTAATGCACCATCAATGTCAGGTTCAGAAAGTATTAATTTAATATTATCGGGTTTTACTGAACCACCATACTGAATACGTACTTGTTCTGCAACATTTTTATTATATAATTCACTAATAAATTCACGAATCATTTTACAAACCGTTTGGGCTTGTTGAGCTGTTGCTGTTTTACCAGTACCAATTGCTCATATTGGCTCATAGGCAATTACTAACTTAGCAATATTTTCTGCTTTAATATTTTTTAATGCTAACTTAATTTGATTTTTAATTACTTCATTAGTTTTTTTATTTTCATATTGGTTTAAAGTTTCACCGCAACATAAAATTGGTATAATATTAGCATTAAATAGTGAATCTAATTTTTTATTTATTGTTTCATCTACTTCATTAAAATACATTCTGCGTTCAGAATGACCAATAATAACATGACTAACCATCATATCTTTTAGCATCTTAATTGAAATTTCACCAGTATATGCACCTTCGGTTTCATAATGACAATTTTGAGTTGCAATAATTAAAGCAGAAGTTTTATTCATTTTTAATAAAGGTAAATTAGTAAAACTAGCTGCTATTCCATAATCATATTTAATATTTTTAGTTTTTATTAATTTATTAAATTCATTTAAAAAAAATTGAGTTTCTTCTATATTTTTATACATTTTTCAATTTCCAATAATAATCTTTTTACGTGACATATAGTTTCCTCCTTTAAGTTAATTTTTTTTTGATATAGTTGGCTTTAATAATGTTGCTGCTTCTTCATCAATAATAATTGTAACATCATCATTATTTTGTAAAAAAGTACACGGATAATTTAGAGAAACTTTACCTTCAACTAACTCTCGAATAGCTTGTGCTTTATTAGTTCCTGTAGCAATTAAAACAATCAATTTAGCTTGTAAAATAGTATGAATACCCATAGTAACAGCTTTGGTTGGTACATCTTCAACTTTAGAAAAAAATCTTTTATTAGCTTCAATTGTTTCTTTAGTTAAATTAACAACATGTGTTTTACTACTTGCAAGAGTACCTGGTTCATTAAAAGCAATATGACCATTAGTACCTAAGCCCAATATTTGTAAATCAATTGGTCCTTTTTCTTTTAATAATTTTTCATACTCTTCCACATTTTGGTCTAAATCACCAATACCTTTAGGAACATACTTATTTTTTAAATTAAGACTTTTAATATGATTAAATAATTGATGATTCATAAAATAACAATAACTTTTTACATGATCTGGAGTTAAACCAACATATTCATCTAAATTAAATGTTACGACTTTTGATCAATCTCTTTTGTTATTTTTTGCATCTGCTATTAATAAATCATATGTTTCAATTGGACTACTTCCCGTTGCTAATCCTAAAATAGCATTTGGTTTAACTTTAATAATATCAATAATAATTTTACTTAATAATTGAGCAACCTCAGTTTTATCTTTTAAAATAATTAATTTCATAATTTAAAAAACCCCTTATATTACTTACTTATTCTTGCTGATATGCAATTTTTTTTCACATATTGTTAAAAAAATATAATTATTCTTAGTTAATACAATAATATCTGCTAATTTACCAATAACAATATCACCCGTTTTATTTGCAATTCCTACTTGTTTAGCACTATTATAAGAAGCCATTTTGATGTAATCTTGTCAATTATTATTAGTAATTTTTAATAAATTTTTAAAACCAGCAATCATTGTTGCAATGCTGCCTGCTAATTTTCCGGTTGCTTCAACAGTAAACTTATTATTACTTTTAATGACAGGTAATGGTCCCAATAAATACTTACCATCAGGCTGTCCTTTAGCACTCATGGCATCAGTAATCATACAAATTCCAGTGGCACCTTTAATTTTATATGTTATTGCTAAAATAGCAATATCAACATGAATTCCATCACAAATTAAATCAGTAACTAATTGATCATAATATAATGATGCTGGAACAACACCAGGATAACGATGATTATAGGGGCTCATTGCATTATAAAGATGGGTAATATGCGTTAAACCATATTCAACAGTTTTAGTTATTTCTTTAAAGGTAGCATTACTATGACCAACACTAGGAATAATATTATTTTTAATTAATGAAGAAATAAAATTTGAATTTTTATTATTTAAATTAGGATCTATCTCAGGAGCATAAACAATAAATTTTAAATTTTTGTTACTAATTATATTTCAAGATTTTACTAAATTAAGATCAAGAACATGAAGTAATGACGGAGTATGTGCTCCTTTTTGTAATTCTGAGATAAAAGGTCCTTCTAAATATGCACCAATAATTCGTGACTTGTTACTTTTATTTTCTGTTTTCATATACTTAGCAAATACTGAAAGAATATTATCAATTTCTTTTTTGCTGGCAGTAACTGTTGCATAACAAAACTTTGTTACTCCCTCTTTTGGAACTAATTTTGCAAAATTATTAATTGATTCAATGGTACCATCCATTAAAATATAGCCATAACCTCCATGTACATGTAAATCAATAAAACCAGGTATTATTGTTTGATTATGACAATCAATAACCTGAGCATCTTGAAATTCATAATTATACTTTCCTTCATTAATTTGGAAAATTAAATTATCTTTAATTACTAAAAAACCATTATTTATTATTTTCTTAATGCTAATTATTTTCGCATTATTTAAAACTAAAATTTTAGACACTAATACCCTTCTTTCTAGAATTATTAATTGTTTAAAATTACTAATGACACTATTATACCTAAAATTTTAACTTAAACCTAAATCTAAGAAAAATAATTAAAAAAAGGCTTAATTGCCTATATTTTAAATAATGGTGGCTCGAAGCGGATTCGAACCACTGACACTTCGCTCTTCAGGCGAATGCTCTACCAACTGAGCTACCGAGCCGTTACCTATACAATAATAGCATATAAAAGTAAAAAATAACAAGGGGTTAAAACTTATTTTTTAATTTATTTAAATATATATTTATTTTTTTACTAATTATCTTCTAATTACATATCTTCTTCAACAAGCTTTTTCAGTTTTTGGCATTAAGTGATTTGAGTCTCTTCTAATTTCTTCTTTTCAATTATTATTTGATAAATCAGTAGACTCATTTTTTTTAGCAATATTTGCTTGTAAAAATATATTATTACCAATAATATTTAATGATTCACTTCTTTGAAATTCATGATCACTACATACATCATTTACTAAACTTTTGACAATCTCACATAATTTTTTACAAGTATCTAATATCAATTTATATTTTTCTTTACCTTTTCATTTTTCAATTAATGATTCACAATTTTCAATAAATTTATCCTGTCATTCTTTAAACTCTTCAGAATTAATTTTCTTAGTTAAATCACCATCACAATAATAAGTTAATATTTCTTTTCAAACATTACGTCATACTTTTCTCATATTATTATGAGGAGTTTTAACTTTCAATTTTTTAATCAAAAAATCAAAATCTTGAATTTTATTTCTTCTTCAACAATTTAATAATGCAGTAATAATTGGAATTACTAATTGTTTATTATTTATTTTTTCTATTATTTCTTGTTTTTTATTTTCAAGATCTTCTAATCTAAATGGATGAAATGTATCTTTCACATGTAGGTTTTATTCAACAAGGAAGATCCTTGGTGAATAAAACCTTGATTATTGGAATTTATCAAAAAACAACCAATAATTTAATTGTAAAAGTATTGAAAAACGCAAAGAGTAAAAATCTTTTGCAGTTTGCAAGAAACCACATTTCTACTGGGTGTTGTTTGTTTACGGATTCTTGGAAGGGATATGGAAGTTTCAAAAACTTCTATCACAAACATGAAATCGTAAATCATGAAGTTGGGTATGTGTCATCAACAGGTGTAAACACAAACCAGATTGAATCTGCATGAAAACACATCCGACGAACTTTCCGAACACACATAAAAGTTTCAAAACACAATATTCATTTATATGCAAAAGAAGCTGCATATAAATTCAATAAGATACCTAGTTTTGAAACTATAATTTTGTGTTTGATTTAGATACATGTGGGGATAATTTCCTAGATAGGCTTTTATCTTCATTTATGTGATAAAATTTAAAAATAGTACATAAAGGGATAAAAGACTAAATAAATTCAATATATATATATATATATAATTTTAATAATTTATTTTATTAATAACTTATGCTACAACTGTTTGTTTAGGAGAATGAAAGTCAATATTCATATCAATATTAATACTTTCACCGAAACTATCACTTGACTCACTAATGCCGCTTTCAAAAACAAGACATGTATCAGAATATAATTGAGATGATAAATCATTATCATCATTAATAAATTTAATTTCGTATTTTTTTTGAAGTTCAATATTTTTTAAAACATCTTTAAATAAAGTTACTGCAAAATTACTAATTAACTCTACTTTTAAACTATTAAATTCAAGATTTTTAATTACTTTGGATGGGTTACACTTTATTGGACACTAATTACGTAGACAAGTGAACAAATTAGTTAAAAGAAAGGAATTATAATTATGGCCAATGTTAACTCATATTCAGATTAATTTAAAAAACAAATAGTAGCTTTATATCAAGGTGGTAAGTCAGTGTCTTGTCTTGCTAAAGAGTACAATGTTACAAGAGCAGCTACTTATAATTGAATTAAGCAATTTACTAATTCAGGCAGTTTTAAAACCAAAGATAACCGTTCTGTTGAAGAAAATGAATTAATTAAATTAAGAAAAGAATTAAAACAATTAAGAATGGAAAATGATATTTTAAAGCAAGCAAAACTAATAATAGGCAGAAAATAGAAATTATTATCAAAAATAAACTTAAATATAAAATTCGTACAATGTGTCGTTTTTTAAAAATCTCTAAATCAACATATTATTTTAATTTCAAGAAAAAAGAAGATAAAATTCAAAATAATATGTATGATGAAGCTGTTATTAGTGCTTTTAAAGAAAATAAAGAAGCTTATGGAACAAGAAGATTAAAAGTTGTTCTAAAAGAAAAGAAAATTAATTTATCAAGACGAAAAATTAAAAAAATTATGAATAAACATAATTTAATATCAAAATACACTAAATTATCATAAAAAAATTATCATAATAAAGTCAATGATAGTCAAATTACTAATCTTGTTAATAGAGACTTTAATAATAGGCTTAAAAATGAAGTTATTGTTAGTGATTTAACTTATGTTGGGTGAGTAAAGTTAATAGTTATAATTTAATTTTTTTTAAATAAAAGACAACATTAAATTATTAATTTTTGGTTATATTATATACATTTTTACATTTATAATAAAGTGTTTTAAGTTATTATTTTACAATTATCTAAAATAAAAATTCCTAACTATTTAGGTTTAAATTTATTAAGTTTTAAAATATTAAAGTAAAATATTTAATTTATTAATTCTTGCTGAATTAATTATAAGCATATTATCAAGTACTTTATCATTATAAATTTTAGCACCATATCCTTTTAAAGATTTAACTAAATGTGATACATCGCTTTCAGCACAAACTCCTTGATTTCAATTTTCTTTTTGATTTATAACTCCTTCTTTATTATTTTTAAAATATTTATATATTTGCTCATCAACTTTATTTTCTTTTAAAAAATCTAATAATTGATAATATTCACCATTAACAAATAATTCATATGCATTTGTTAATTTTTTATTATTTACTTTTCTATTAATAATAAATCCTTTTTTAAGTGCTTTAAATGCATGATGTCTATCAATTACATAATGAATATTTTCATTTTTAGCAGTAGTTTTAATTCAAGGCGCACCATCACCAATAAATACTAAACTACTTTTAGAATAAATATATTGTAAATCAAGAAATTCATAAATTTTATCAATTAATTCTTGTCTTTTAATTCTTTGATCATTTTTAGTTTTCATATAAGTAATTTTTTTATCTTTTAAAACATTTCTACTTTTAGTAAATTTTTCTAAATCTTTACCTTTATTTGCACTAATTGTACGAATACGATTTTTTTGTTTTTTATTATCAAATAAAGAACTTATAAAACAATCATCCATATTTACAAATAATTTTTCAGTTGGTAAAACTACTTTTTTTTCTTTTATTTCTTCAATACCTATTACTGCATTTTTCATTAAATTAGTCATATATGTTTTAGAAAAATTAGTATTTTTTATAGTATCTTGTACATCAGATTGTCTTTTACCATTGCCTGAATTTTTTATTATTGTATGCTCTAAACTTGTAAGTGTTCTTTTTCTTTTTTTAATTTTTATATAATCATCTAAAGGATAATAATATTCATTAGTTTCTAATATTAAATAACATCTACGATAAAAATTATTTTGTTACAGATTGATTATTTGGACTTCTTGGAGCAGTTTTAACATATTTATGCTTAGTTTTATCATATATATTTTGATGTCAAAAATCATCATATGCTTTTAATAGATTTGTAAAATAATTTAAACTATTATTTTTAATTTTATTATCAAGTTCATCATAATTAAGTTCATTGTTAAGAAAATTCATAATATTATTTCTTTTCTTAATTTATGATTTTGATTATAGTAATTTTAGAAATAAAGTTTGGAAATATGATAATTGTAAAATGATATAATTAAATATATATGTTTTAATGTTTTAATTTTTTAAAATAAGGTGATAATATGCCAGCAAAAAGAAAAGAATTAGGAAATTATAAAGAAAAGATAAATGAATATTTTAGAGATAATAAAAATGTTCCAACAAGAATGACAAAAACTAGTTTAAATTTAGCATTAGGAATTGATAGAAAATATATATTTGATTGCCGACGCTACCAGACAAAATGACAACAAAATTTCTTGAAATATTATGATAAAGCATGACAAAAAATTGCTAATTATTTATTACGAAATGCTATGAAAGACCCAAAATATCAATGAGAATATTTAAGAAAATGTCATCCAGAAGAAGTAATATAATTATTAATCTTTGTGAACCAAGAAAAATAGAAAATAATGATTAAAAACCTATAATAAATATAGGTTTTTTTCCTTTATTTTAAACAATAAAAATGATATAATATAATAAAGCGATTATGTTATTTTTAACATAAGTTACAAGGGATTATCAAAAAAGCGATTATTAAACAAGGGAGTATTTTTATGTCTAATTTTGAAGTTAAAGAAAAAAAAGAAACTTATACTTTTGAAGAATTACAAGAAACTTTAAAACAACAAAGAAATGTTGTATATGCTCAAGCAAAAGATGAATTTCTTAAAAAAGAATTAGAACCTAAATTAAGTGAATATGAAACAAAAATAAAAGAATATGCAAATAAAATTAATAGTTTTGAAGAGCAACAATTATTTTTTAATATTAAAGATACTAAAAAAGTAAATTTAATTAAAAATTTAATGAGTATTGATAATTATAAATCTTTATCTAAACAAGAAGCATTTAATAAAATAAATGAAGATTATAAAGATTTTTTTAATTGATAAAATAGAACCTATTAAACAAGAAAATAAACTTAATTCAAATGATTTTAATCCTAAAACTCTTTTAGATTTACATACAAATAGTATTAATCCAGAAGAATTAGAAAGGAAATTAAATGAAAAAGCAAAAACTACAGGTATTACTGATGTTAATGAATTAGAAAAAATTGTAAATTTAGCAAGAGGAAATGCATTTAAATCTATTAAATAGAAAGAGGATAAAATGGCAATTCCACAAATACCTAAAGCATTTATTATTGGTGGTAATTCTCCTACTGAAAATGCTGTTTTAAGTGTACTTGAAGCACAAGTTCGTGGTGAATTAACTGCTGAATTAAGTACTTTATTTATGAGAAATACTGTTACTGCTGACCAAATAGCAAATATTAGTGGTGTAGCAATGGTGATTTATAGAGCAACTGTTCGTGTATTATGAGGTTCAACATGAGATGAATTTACTGGTACTAAAAGACAAAAAGGAATAGTTAAAACAACAACATTAATTATTGATAAAGAATTAACAATTGATTTTAATATTCCAGAATTTGATATTGAAAGATTTATGACTTCACCAGCAAATGTAGCAACACAAATTGTTTCAAATTGAACAAGTTCATTTATGAGAAATTTAAGAGAAAATTTTGAATTAATATTTTTACAAGGTACAAAAGATTATGCAATTGCTAAATCATTAGTATTACCTTTAAATTTAAATAATATGACTAAAGAACAAGCATTAAATGCTTATTATACAATTGGAGAAAGAAATAATAAATTAATTAAAAAAGTAGATGATATTACAGTTGGTATTAATAAAGCAGATTTAACTGGTGCTTGTGGTATTGATAGTAGTTTTAATCTTGCAAAAGCATTTATATTATTAAATTATGGACAAATTGCAGCAAATACTTTAGCAACTGGTAAAAGATATACAAATCAAATTATGGGAATGGAATTTTATGAAAGTTTTTATTTAGAACAAGATTTTATTCATGATACTGTTTCTGGTATGCATTTAGAAAAAGATTATAAATTATTAGATTTATTTGGTGTAGTTTATAACAGATATATGTGAGGTATGCCTATTTCATTTACTAAAGTAAGAAATAAATTAGATAATGCTACAGATAATATTCGTATTATTGGTAAAGCATTATATTCATTACCAGCAGCAATAAGACCTAATTTAATGTATATTATTCAAGAAAAAATGCCAACAACAGATGAAATTAAAGAAGCAAGAGCAAAAAATTATAAAGTTGATACAACTAATATTAATGCAACATATCAAAGTACTGATTATGATAATATGAATATTTTAGATTTACAAGATGTAATTTATTATAAAAATTTAGGAAAAATTACTATGGCAGGAACTACTCCTACTAATGATGAATTAGAAACTATAATAATAAATATTGGTAATAATGGTTATGAAAAAGGTAAAACAACATTTAGTAATATTACATCAACAAGTGCTATTATTTCTGGTAATAATAAAGATTATTATGGAAAGTAAAACTAGAATTTACTAAAAAATAATTATGGAATATATTTATAAATATTTTGATGAAAAAGCACATATTACTATTTATTCTGCTAAACCAGAAGATTTAACCACAAGTAATGATATTAGAGCAATTTTATTAGATGAATATCCTAAATTAAGAAATGATTATTTTATAGTAAGTGATGTACATGATAATTTTGCTATATGTGTTGGAGATAATATTCATTGTCAAGGAACAGTTAGAATTCAAATTAAAAAAACTAATCAATTATTAAAAGGAGAAATTAAAAATGCCACAACAACATGTTGATACTACACAATTGAATAATTATACTTTATTAAAATTAATTAGAGATGGTATAAGTCCAATTTGTGCAATGATAGGTACAAGTGCTTATTATGGGCAAGTAATTGCAAATCCAGTATTAGGTTCAATTAATAGTTCTAAAAAAATATTATTAGGTTTAGGAACAATTGGTTTAGCAAATTATATTAAATTTACTAACTCTTCTATTAATCCCAATCCAACAGAAAATCCAATTGCTACAACAACAGTAGACCCTTTTTCACCAGATTTATTATTTAGTGATAATGATAAACAATCTTTTATGGATTGAGATACTTATATTAGTTTAAATGCTTATGGTATTTCAAATCTTATTAATGGAATTCTAGAATTAATTCCAAATAGATTTGAAACTATACGTAAAATAGCAAATATGGCAACTGGTGGTTGTTTAATATCTTCTGGAGTTGCTATGGGTATTAATAATGATTTTAATAATGCTTATCCATTCCAACTATTGTTGCTGGTGCAAGTGAAATTATTCATAATTTATTACCTATGGAAAGAAAATTGGTAATGTTTAGTAATCTGTGTAACTTACAAAAATAACTATGTTTAATTAATTCTAGTAAATAAAATTAAATAACTAGAAAGAGTGAGTTACGTATGTCTAAAAAACAAAATATTAATAATAATGATCCAATATCAAAAGCAGTAGATTTATTATTAGAAAATACTGAGGATTTAACAACCGTATTTAAAGAGGGAGGTTTATATAAAGAATTAACAAAAAGATTAGTTGAAAAAATGTTGAATTCTGAAATGCAAAATTATTTAGGATATGAAAAAAATCAACATAATAATAGTGATAATGCTCGCAATGGTATAAATTCAAAAAAATTAATAACCCAACAAGGTAAAATTGATATTAATGTACCACGAGATCGTAATAGTAATTTTGAGCCAGTAATAGTTGCAAAAAGACAAAGAAGATTTGATGGTTTTGATCAACAAGTTCTTTCATTATATGTCAAAGGCATGACTTTATCAGATATTATAATGCAGTTACAAGAGTTATATCATGGTGCTGATATTAGTGAAAGTGTTATTAGTCAAATTACTGATGATGTTATTGATGATGTTAAAGCATGACAAAATCGGCCATTAGAAAGTGTTTATCAGATTGTTTATTTTGATTGTATAGTAGTTAAAGTACGACAAGATAAACGCATTATTAACAAATCAGTTTATATAGCATTAGGAGTTGATTTAGAAGGTAAAAAAGATTTTTTAGGTTTATGAATTAGTGAAAATGAAGGTTCTAAGTTTTGATTATCTAATTTCACAAAAATGAAAAATCGAGGCTTAAATGATATTCTTATTGCTTGTAGTGACAATTTAACAGGAATGTCAGAAGCAATACAATCAGTTTATCCTAAAACCGAACATCAATTATGCATAGTTCATCAAATTAGAAATAGTTTAAAATATGTTTCATACAAACATAGAAAATCACTAGTTACAGATTTAAAACCAATTTATAGTGCATGTAGTGAAGAACAAGCAATGCAAGATTTAGAAACTTTTGAAAGTAAATGAAATAAACAATATCCTCAAATTGCTAAATCGTGATATAAAAATTGAGATAATTTAATGGTTTTTATTAGTTATCCTGCAGAAATCAAAAGAGTGATTTATACAACAAATGCTATTGAATCTGTTAATAGTCAATTACGAAAAGTTATTAGAAATAAAAAAGTTTTTCCAAATGATATGGCAGTTTTTAAAATATTTTACTTAGCAATTGAAAATATAACAAAAAAAATGAACAATGCTCATTCAAAATTGAAATACAGCAATTGCTCATTTTATGATAAAATTTGAAGATAGAATTAATATAAACTAGTAACTTTGTAAAACAAAGATACACAGATTATTAAAAAGCCTCAAATTCATTAATAGTAAATTCTCTTTTGCGTCTTGATTTTTCTTTATTATCTTCCTCTCAAAGAGTTTTAAAGAATACAAATGTACCTGTACCTACACCTCCTATTGTTGCTCCTAAGGATGTTCCCGGTCCTGTTCCAACACTTGTTCCACCTGCAGCACCGAAAGTAGCACCAAAAGCAGCTCCCCCAGCTGTTAACACAGCTACTCTCTTTCAATCAATTTCTCTTTTATTTCTTATTTTTTTATTTTTTAAAATTAATTCATTTTCTTGTTCAGATTTATTATTTAATTTATTTCCTCACTCTTGTGCTTGTAAATGTTGTTGATAAATCATTTCAACAACTTCATCTTTAATTTGTTGTTCTGTTTTTTGTAATTTTTGACTACTAGTAAAATTTGTTGCATTACTATTACTAATATTTGTTATTTCATTAGCAATTTTAATAATATTATTCATTTTTTTATACCTCTTTCCTCTTTATTTTAAAAAAAAATCTCATATAGTTTAAAATAAAGTAATGAGTTAAAAAATTATATTAAGTTTTATAATTTTATTCTACACCATTATTTTTTTTATACTTGTTTAAACTTTTTTATAATATTCTTTTATTTCTTTAACTTTATTTTTAAATTGTTTTTTATGAAAAAAAACACATATTAAAAAATTGTTCTATACTACTTTCTATATCTAAAGTTTTTAAAGTAACTAATACTTTACTATTACAATCTTTAACAATACATTTAAGTAATACTTTTTCTTGTTTTTGTTTTTGCATTAATTATTATCCTTTTTACAATTACATAAATTAATTGATATGTTTAATTGTTTTAATTTTTTTAAATTTTCTGATTATTCAATAATTGCATTTTTTGTAAAAATATCCATATCAAATTTTAATTCCATTATTTATTCTCCTTATTTAAATAATATCAACCAATTAATAAACTATCTGTTTCATCATGATTATTAACTGTTATATTTCATTTATTTTCTTTAATAATTTCTTCAGCAACATATATACTTAATTCTTTATCTCAAGGTCTTAATCAAAAAATTGGTGGGTCATAATGTTCATATCATTTCTTTCATTCACTTGGACTTATTAACATATCTTTTGTTAATAATTTATTAAATGTTCCTGCAATAAATCCACGTAAATGTTCTTGAGTTTCATAACCAATACCATTTTTTGAATGAAAAGTACCACGTTCCATTAATAAATCATATTTATTCATATCAATTAAATAACTTATTTGTTTTTGTATTTTTTCTCAATCATAATTATAATTTTTAAAACTATAACTATTTATTCATATTGGTTTTTTATTTTCTCATAATGTAAATCCAGTATTTTTTATTGATGGGTCAATTTAAAGTAAATAATTATTCATAATTTCTATACTCATTTTTATTATTATTTTTTAAATTTTTAAATCTTTCACTAATTTCTTTAAATTTATCAAATAATACTTTTAAATAATTTTCACCCATTAATATTAAAAAATCTTTATTATTACTTGGATTTAATTTTTCCATATCTTCTCTTATACATTCATCAAATAAAACTGTATTTGTAATCATATATTTTTCAAAATAATCTAATTGTTTTTGACTTGGTTATCATTTTTCATTAGATGTTTTTATATTATTAACGTAATTATTTTGTAGTTTATTATTTTTAATTAAATTAACACTATCATTATCTGGGTCAAGTTCATCTTCACTTAATAAAAGTAAATTCATTAAGAAATATCTATAAGCATAAGTTTCTGCACTACCTTTTGCTTTTGCTATATCTGTATTTTTAGCACAAGCAAGTATATCAAAATATTTTAATTCTTTATCATTATCTAAATCAATAATTATATATCTTTTAAAATAAGTTATTTCTAATTCTTTAGTATCTAAATAATTAATTTTTCTATCTGTTGTTAATATATCTTCATGTGTAATAACAATATTTAATTCTTTACATAATAATTTAAATTTATTAAAAATATCACTTAATAATCAATATTTATAATTTCCAAATTTATTAAAACCATTTTTAGGTGTACTACCAATTTCTAATTGTAATTTAAGTATTTTTTTATATAAATTATTCATTATTTATCACTCTTTCTATTTATTGCTTTTTTAATTAAACTTCTTATAAAACCATTAATTTTCATATTTTTTTCTTCAAAATTTTCTTTTAATTTTTCATAATTTTTTTCAGTAAATCTTAAATGAATAATAATTTGTTTAATCATTAAATCTTCTGGTTTCTTTTTAGGTGCTGCTGTCATATTTATTCACTACTTTCTTCTTTCATAAATAATTCTTTAATTCTTTGACCATATTTACCATTTTCTATATCTTTAAAAAATATTTGTAAATCATTTTTGATATCTTGAGATTCTTTATTTTGCATATTATTAAACTCCTTTAAAATTTTCTAATTGTAATTCATTAATATAATATTCATATAAAGAATCTCAATTATTTGATGTTAAATACATATCTTCTTCAATCATGTCATTAATACATTTATTACAATAATAATTATTATCAATTTCACTAATTCATATATATTTTTCATTATGTATATTACATTTCATTTTTTTCACTTATTAATTTAAAATAAAATTTATTACAAGTTCTATTTCCATATGATGAATTTTTATGACAAATATCACATGAACCTTTAATTCTATATTCTCTACATTCCATAATTATTAATCCCTTTCTATAATTTTTAATATTTCATCTATTTCAATATATTTTTGATTTTTAAGTAATTTTTCATTACATAAATTTTTAATTAATTCTATTTTTTCAACATTTAATAACATATTAATTTCTTTTAATACTTTAAATAAAATATTTTTTCATTATGAGTATTTATATCTTTCATTGGTGTAACAATATAATTAATTGCTAAATAATTATCGTTATATGGATTATTTATTTTAAAACTTTTCATGCCTTGTTATCATGTAATGTTATATTTAAAAAATTCTTGATTTTTATCATTTTTAAAAATATAATAACCATTATATTGTTCATAAAATTCACAAGATATTAATTCATTTTCATTTCTAGTAATATTTGGAATATTTTTAATATATTTTAAAATATCACTACCTTTAACACTTTTAATATATTTTGTAATTTATTTTTTACCTAATTTATAATAAAAATCTTCAATTATTTTTAATGCTATTTTTTTATTTTTTTCATCAATAATAGTATCTTTAATAGGAAATCATGTTTCATATTCACCAATTTCTAATAACATACCTTTAGTTGTTTCTTTAATTTTATTTTTAATATCTAAATTAACATTAATCATTACGTATCCTTTCTATGTATAAGCCTTATCACCTACAGTGATAAAAAAGGCTTATATACTACTAACTACTTATCTACTATACGTAAGGCTTTGCTACTGTAAGTAGCAAAGCCTTGGAGGGTAGGGGTTCTAGGGGAAGGTAACCAAAAAAATATCAAATTGTAAAAGAGCAACACAAAAATTACTATTGGAATATTCCAGCACAATAGTCTAAATAATTTTTTTATTTAGTTATTTAATAATTAATTACTTTAATAAAGTGCTGGTTTAATAAAATAATTAATTATAATTGTTTAACAATTAAAAAATGAGAGTGTTATCTCTCATTTAAGTTCTTATTAAATCTAACCATTAACTTGATGCGCCCTAAAAGTGTCACAGTATGTAATCCAGCAAAAGAACTTAAATACTGCATATAAATAGTTTGTACCAAAGTATTAACAACCGGTAAAAGTCTACCTAATAAAGTTAAAACAAAAACCAAACTAAAAAATAACTTTACCATTTGCTTACTTCCTTTCTAATTACTAATGTGTTCCATGAATAATATGTCCCACAAATTGTTTGATAAACACTAATACCATAAATACAATTGAAATTAACACTGGTCAATTTGTAAGTGTTCCATCATCACCAGTTGTAAATACTCAACCAAAAATATAAGTAAAAGCATTTAATAATTGTTGGCCAACACCACCAATAATATTTAATAATGCTGATAATCCAGCGGGCATATTAATCACCTCCTTTCTCTAATTCTCTTTGTTGTTTTTCCATTTCTAATTTACGTTTTTTCTTTTCAAAATCTTTACGACAAAAAATACAATCAGGCTTACTATCATTCTTCTTTATATGTTTTCTATGTTTATATTTTTCTATACCCTCACGTATTCAATTTCTGCAAAACCAAAGAATTAAACAAAACCCACCAATATATAACTAATATTTTATAATTTCTTTAAAATCCATTATTTATCACTTTCTTTTTTTCCTTTTTTTAAAAAATCAATTAAAGTAAATAATTCATAAACAATTACTAAAACAAAAAGTAAAATATTAATACCTAAATCTAAAACAATAAAAAAGTTAAAATTGCTATTTATAATATTATTTATTTCAGCAACAGTTCAAACCATTGAAAAAAAACCAACAATAAAACAAAAAACATGAAATTTAGAAGTGTCATACCACTTTTTTTTAATTTCTTTATTTTCCATTATTAAACACCACCTAATGTATAAGCATAAGAATAATCCCAATTTAAACTTGCTCTATCTAAATTAATCTCTGACATACTATCATCATTTAAATCAATATCAACCATACCGTCATCTGTACTTTGATAATCATTAACACTACCATTAATTAATCTTGCTCTTTCATCTGTAAATACTTCTTGTAATTCTGTATTATTATATGTACTTCCCAAAGGTAACAATAAAGTATTAATAATCTCACTTGCACCGGCAATAATCGTAGGAATAGCAAAATAATTACTAAAACCATTATTAATACCCATAGCAACTCCAGAAGATATTAAACAACCACCAGTTGCCATATTTGCTATTTTACGTATAATTTCAAATCTATTAGGTATTAACTCAGTTAAACCACTAATAACATTCGCTATACCAAAACTAGTTAAAGATATATAAGTATCTCAATCTACAAAAGAAACATCAATTATCGGTTTAACAGTTGTAAATGGTTGATACGTTGGTTTAGGTGGTTCAGTAGGACAAGGTGGTGAAAAAAATGGTTCATCTCTTAATAAAGAAACTGACTTATCTACATATTGAACAAACTTAACATAATTAATCAAACCAATTGTTCCTAAACCTAAAAATATCTTTTTATAACTATTAATAACTTTATTTTTAGTAGTTGGTCTTTGATTAATATTTCATATATCAATTGCCAACTTTTTACTAAACAACAAATAATTAATAGAACCTAAAATTGGGTCTTTTAAATATTGACCATAATAAGCACTAACTCCAACCATAGCACTTAATGGACTTAATCCAGTTCTTAATATTTTAGTTAAAGTATAATTACTAGTTTGTTCTAACTCATTAGGCATAAATAAAACTCCTTACTTTATATACTAATAAGGAGCTTATTTAATTTTTACTTTTTTCTTTTATTCTCTTTTCTTATTCGTTCCATTTCATTAACAACTCTGTAACACATTTCACAACCATATACTCGCTCATAAGTTCAATCACTACATTTATGTCTCATAATTTAACTTACTTTCTTGTTGTCTCATTGATTTATTTAAAGCAATATCTAATATACAATTTGGACAATAATATTTTCTAGTATATAAGTTTTGTAAAACTCTTTTAGGACAAATAACTTGGTCACAAAGTTTACACATATAAATAGCTAAATGAAATGCTTGTTCACATGAACAATTATCATTTTTAGCCATAATTTAAAATTAACTCCTAACATATTAATAATTATTTAAAATTACCCTTTTAATAAATAATTATTTTCAATTAGAAAATTTTTTAATATTACCGCTTAAATCAAGTTCAAGTGAATAAAAATTACCAACTTTTAAATCAACAATAGATAAACAATTATTAAAATCACTAGCAAATTCCGGATTATATCATTTATCACGTGTTTGACCAGTTGGCACGCTTGTTTGTTTATTTATTTCTACAAACTTCAAAAAATCAAACTTTAATGTTTGACTTTTATTATTTTTATCGGTAATAATACGCCCTTTTTCAATATTAACTAACTATACTTTAAACATAAAAAAAATTAACCTCCACTGAAACGACTAATAAAGTCAGATTAAGATGTGGGTAAACCATCTTATATATAAATATATATATATATATATTTCAAGTAAAAAACAAAAAATATCAAAACAAAATAAAGTCTTCAGTGGTGACCTTAAATTATTTTGACAATAAACATTATATATATACAAGTAAAATTATAGAAAAATTAAGTTTTTTTTCTAATGTAAAACTCTTTTCTTAAAATCTATTTTTTCGACTTTATTGGTAATGTTTAGTAATCTGTGTAACTTACAAAAATAACTATGTTTAATTAATTCTAGTAAATAAAATTAAATAACTAAAAAGAGTGAGTTACGTATGTCTAAAAAAAAATATTAATAATAATGATCCAATATCAAAAGCAGTAGATTTATTATTAGAAAATACTGAAGATTTAACAACCGTATTTAAAGAGGGAGGTTTATATAAAGAATTAACAAAAAGATTAGTTGAAAAAATGTTGAATTCTGAAATGCAAAATTATTTAGGATATGAAAAAAATGAACATAATAATAGTGATAATGCTCGCAATGGTATAAATTCAAAAAAATTAATAACCCAACAAGGTAAAATTGATATTAATGTACCACGAGATCGTAATAGTAATTTTGAGCCAGTAATAGTTGCAAAAAGACAAAGAAGATTTGATGGTTTTGATCAACAAGTTCTTTCATTATATGCCAAAGGCATGACTTTATCAGATATTAGAATGCAGTTACAAGAGTTATATCATGGTGCTGATATTAGTGAAAGTGTTATTGATGATGTTATTGATGATGTTAAAGCATGACAAAATCGGCCATTAGAAAGTGTTTATCCGATTGTTTATTTTGATTGTATAGTAGTTAAAGTACGACAAGATAAACGCATTATTAACAAATCAGTTTATATAGCATTAGGAGTTGATTTAGAAGGTAAAAAAGATTTTTTAGGTTTATGAATTAGTGAAAATGAAGGTTCTAAGTTTTGATTATCTAATTTCACAGAAATGAAAAATCGAGGCTTAAATGATATTCTTATTGCTTGTAGTGACAATTTAACAGGAATGTCAGAAGCAATACAATCAGTTTATCCTAAAACCGAACATCAATTATGCATAGTTCATCAAATTAGAAATAGTTTAAAATATGTTTCATACAAACATAGAAAATCACTAGTTACAGATTTAAAACCAATTTATAGTGCATGTAGTGAAGAACAAGCAATGCAAGCTTTAGAAACTTTTGAAAGTAAATGAAATAAACAATATCCTCAAATTGCTAAATCGTGATATAAAAATTGAGATAATTTAATGGTTTTTATTAGTTATCCTGCAGAAATCAAAAGAGTGATTTATACAACAAATGCTATTGAATCTGTTAATAGTCAATTACGAAAAGTTATTATAAATAAAAAAGTTTTTCCAAATGATATGGCAGTTTTCAAAATATTTTACTTAGCAATTGAAAATATAACAAAAAAATGAACAATGCCCATTCAAAATTGAAATACAGCAATTGCTCATTTTATGATAAAATTTGAAGATAGAATTAATATAAACTATTAAATTTGTAAAACAAAGATACACATATTATTAAAAATCCTCACTTTATTACCAAAAACTTTCTCTGCCCAAATCAAAACATCTTTATCTTTTTGAATTAGATAACCAATTTCACTAGTCCGTAAATCATCTTTATACGATAAAGCACTTAAATATACATATCGTTCATAATCTTCATACTCTTTAAAACAATCATTTACAACAGTACTTTCAATAATACCACCAATCATAACAGTATTACCATTATTATCTCTTTGAGTTTTAAAATACATTTGTAGCATTAAAACTTGCTTTAATTATATCTCCAATTGTTAATTTCTTAATACCACGAACCACAATATGATTTTTACAATTATGACTAAAAGCATAGGCTTTTACACCTACATCAGTTTGATTTAAAGACTTAACATCATCTATTGCTTTTTTAACATCTTGCATATTATCTTTATAAGTTAAAGTAACAAAACTTAACATCTTACTATTATAAAAATTATGTAATGCTTTTTGAATTAAATTAGTTTTAGTACGAACAGTACTATTTCTTAATTTTTGCTTATTACCAACATAACATTTACCTTTTTTATTTCCAATATTAGTCAAAAATGAAATAGGTAATACTATATTTTTTACATAACAAGCATAAAAAAAATTTTTAATATAAAAATATTGCTGAATATTCATATAAAACTCCACTGAACACTACTTTAAGGTAGCAAATTTTATATTTTAATAACAAACAAATCTTAACATAAAAAAATATAAAAACAAACAATAAAAGAAAAACATTACTTAATATACATAAGAATAATAACAAATTTATATTAATTTTACAATTAATAACCTATATAATTAAAAATATTTTATATAAGTAGTATATAAATATTAAATTATAGTTATCAAAATTTAACCCATTTTCATAAAATCAACACTTATTTTTAAGTATTTAAATTCACTTTACTTTAAAAGTAAAATTAAAACTATGACGTTTGGGAACATAGCCACTGCTTGTCAAATCTTTTCCAATATGAAATCTAATTTTTTTAATATCATCAGTCTTAATAATATCAGTTGCCTTTAATGATAAATTATTACCATCAATATCTAAAAAAGTAAAAGCAGTTAACTCATTAATTTGCACATTTAAAGCTTTAACAAAATATCCTTTAAAACTAACAAGTGATTTAATAACAAGATTTCAATTAATATTTGGATCAACCATCGAATCAGGATAATCTAATAAGAAAAAAGTAGAATTATTTTTTGCAAATTGATACATTTCTTGTCAATATTTATTTTCTAAAAAAGTTTCTAGATCACCAATATTAACATAATCATTAACATTAATATTTTCAATACTATTATTTATTGAATTTGAAAAAGCAAAATAATAACTCAATTCCTTATATTTAAAATGATTACCACTATTATCACTAGTCAATAATAAATGTGGAGGACTATATTCATCGCTATCTACTGCTTCTTGTACCATACTAAAAGGAACAAAATCAATAGGCTTAACTTTAAAATAATCAATAACCTCTTCAATACTTGTTGGTTTTAACTCAATGAAATCATAAACAACATTTGGATTAGAAACATATGTTATATAAAAAGGCTTTAATGGAAAATTTGAAGAATATGAATAAAGGTTAACATATTATTTGGAACTACTAACAGCATTACCAACATAATTTAATTCGGGATGATGAACTAATTGAAAATATGGTTTAATAGTAACTACATCATTAAAGTCAATATCTGGTAAAGGAATTGTTGATATTATTGGATAAAGATGAGTAGTACTAGCAAATTCTTCTTCATAATCATTAATAAATTTATTAATTTCATCTTCGATTGTTTTATAAACAACAGTATTATCAATTTTATCCGCATAATAAAAATTAGTTGGTAAATAACCATGTGTTCATTGTTCTTGCAAATAATCACTACCATTTGGAAATTTTCCTGAAATATGTTTACTAAATTTTCCTTCAAATTGATTAAACATCATAAATTTTTCATAAAATTTAGAAGTATTTTTAATTAATGCAATTACTGGTATTTTAAATTCAATAAATGAAGATTGTAACTTTAATTTTAAATCAAATTTAGTAACACCATCAGTTTGAATTAAAATCTTATCTAATTCATCATTACTATTAGGTTTATAAAAAGTGAAATCATAATTAGTAATATTAGTTGGAAAAAAACTATCTCATCAAGATTCTTTTATTAATAAATCAAAAACTTGTTTTTTTGATTATTCTTCAAAAAATGGCAAAGGTAAATTTTTATTACTACTATCAATTGGAACATCATTCATATCAACAAAAATTGATTCTTCTGGAATATTTTGTTTAAAATCATCAATATTAAAAACACTCTGCATAGCAAGAGCAATAAAAAAAGTACTAATTGCTAAACCAATTATCATAATTAAAGAAATAATTATTGTCAGAAAACTTTTTTTTACTTTTACTGGTTCTACTTTACCAGTAACATATTTAGTAATATTATTTAGTTTTCTACAATCATCATTATCTTTCTTTTTAGCCATATATTATTCACCTAAATTTCCATTATCTAAAACTTAATTCATACATTTTAATAATACTTTTAATTAAATATTTTTTATTTTCAATAGTATTTAATCATCAATGCAAAATAGCAATTCATCATAATAAGAGTGCTATAACCGCGAAAATCAATACTGTCATTCGATAAGGACTGTCACTATAAGAAAACATAAAAAAACTAATACCAATAATTATTAAGTTAACAATAGAACCAAATATTAAAAAAAATGAACAACTTAAACCAATACCTCTAATAGTTTTAGATAAAAAAACGGGTAAAATCATAATTAAAATTATAAAAGCAAATAAAACAGTAACTAACATTGCTACTACTTTTAATATTGCACTTTGAAAAACTGGTGCTGATGGTATACCATGAAGATTAGCAACCAATTGACCAAAACCAATGCCATTAAAAAAAATCAAACCAATTCAAAAAAATTTGAATAATTAAAATAAATATTCGCGAAAAACCATCATCAAGACTAGTAAAATAAACTCTTGTTAAATTTAAATCTAATAATGAAGGTAAAGGAGTTTCCTTTAATTTCTTTACCTCTTTTTGACCAATAAGATTACTTGTAGTTAAAAATTGTTTATCTAATGATTTATCCATATCTTTCACCAATCCTATAAAATAATTATAATGCATTTTATTTAAAAAATATATAGTTAACTTATATCCGAATTTTAAAATAAATACAAACATAATTAATAATATCTATTTTTAACTACAAATAATATGAAAAATAAACAATAATTTTCAATAATTATTGTTTATTTTAATAATATAGTATTGTTTAAATATTTTTTTGATTATATGGAGTATACAGAAATACTTACACTTGCTAAGTGTGAATGAGAATCTGATAAATCTATTGAGTTTATTTGTTTTCACTTATCAACTTGATTATTTAGACTTTGGAATGGCAACTTTTTTTAGGACTGTTTTTTGGTAGACATTTGTGCTTGGTATTTTATGGGGGTTAAGTAGTTTAGAGTGCTGTGGATTCTTATGTTGTTGTATCGATTGATATAATCAAATAATTCTAATTTTAATTGGATTAATGATGTAAAATTTTTATCATTAATAAACTCTGTTTTGAAAGTTGCTTCAGCAACAGCCTTATCATAAGAACAACCTTTTTTGTTTAAAAAGTGGGTAATATTGAAGGCTAATAAAAGTTTATCAATAGTTTTATTATTAAATTCATTACCGCGATCGCTATGAAATATTTGAATATCTTTTAAACAACGATTTGAGCACATAAATGCTTGATATACTAATGATGCATCTTTTTTAGTTTTCCACTTGGTGATTTAGGTTTTAATTTAGTGTATTTTGATATTAAATTATGTTTATTCATAATTTTTTTAATTTTTCGTCTTGATAAATTAATTTTCTTTTCTTTTAGAACAAATTTTAATCTTCTTGTTCCATAAGCTTCTTTATTTTCTTTAAAAGCACTAATAACAGCTTCATCATACATATTATTTTGAATTTTATCTTCTTTTTTCTTGAAATTAAAATAATATGTTGATTTAGAGATTTTTAAAAAACGACACATTGTACGAATTTTATATTTAAGTTTATTTTTGATAATAATTTCTATTTTCTGCCTATTATTAGTGCTGCTTGCTTTAAAATATCATTTTCCATTCTTAATTGTATTAATTCTTTTCTTAATTTAATTAAGGAAATTATCCCCACATGTATCTAAATCAAACACAAAATTATAGTTTCAAAACTATGTATCTTATTGAATTTATATGCAGCTTCATTTGCATATAAATGAATATTGTGTTTTGAAACTTTTATGTGTGTTCGGAAAGTTCGTCGGATGTGTTTTCATGCAGATTCAATCTGGTTTGTGTTTACACCTGTTGATGACACATACCCAACTTCATGATTTACGATTTCATGTTTGTGATAGAAGTTTTTGAAACTTCTATATCCCTTTTAATAATCCGTAAATAGACAACACCCAGTAGAAATGTGTTTCAATGCAAATCATAAAAGGTTTTTCTCATCTGCTTTTTTCAATACTTTCACAATTAGTTTGTTGCTGATTTTCTCATAAACTCCAACAATCAAGGTTTTATTCACCAAGGATCTTCCTTGTTTTTTAAAACCTACATGTGAAAGATACATTTCATCCATCTGTGCTGTGCCATCATCAATGAACCCTGCATCTTGATTCCAAATTCTAGTTCTGATTTCATGACCCATTCTTCAAGCTGTTTTATATGTTACACCCAATTCCCTTGCAACATCTGTTGATGGTATACCATGCTTTGTGTTTATTCATCTAAAGATGAGATAAAACCAAGATGTCAAAGGTGTTTGTGACTTGTGAAAAATGGTGTCATGAAGAATACTAAATGTTTGATGACATTTCAAACATATTATTCTTCTCAAATCAGAAACATTCAAACTATAAGCAGCCCAACTGATACATTTCATTTAAATAATCTAATATTTCTTTTTTACTTGAATTAAATAAAAAACTTTCTTCCATAATGAATAAAATAATTATTAATTACAACAATAAAAAAAGAGTAAGACCTTTTACTTACTCTCTAAATTAATACTACTTATGTTTTATTTTGGCGGTCTTGACGGGGATCGAACCCGTGATCTCCTCCGTGACAGGGAGGCGTATTAACCACTTTACCACAAGACCGTGGTTGCGGAGACTGGATTTGAACCAATGATCTTCGGATTATGAGCCCGACGGGATACCACTTCCCCACTCCGCGATGTATAAAATTTAATAATAATGGAGGAGGCTGAGGGATTCGAACCCTCGAGCACTTGCGCACTGACAGTTTTCAAGACTGTTCCCTTCAACCGGACTTGGGTAAGCCTCCGAGTATTTAACTATGGTGGACCCTATCGGATTCGAACCAATGCTCGCCCGGTTATGAGCCGGGAGCTTTAACCAACTAAGCTAAGGGTCCTAGACTATGGTAGCGGGGATGGGACTCAAACCCATGGCCTCTCGGGTATGAACCGAACGCTCTAATCAACTGAGCTACCTCGCCAGTTTTAGTTTAAATGTTTAAACCGATATATAAATGGTGGACCCTATCGGGATCGAACCGACCACCTCCTGCGTGCAAGGCAGGCGCTCTACCAAATGAGCTAAGGGCCCTTGTTTTTAATAATGGTCGGGAAGACAGGATTCGAACCTGCGACCTCTCGGTCCCAAACCGAGCGCTCTACCAAGCTGAGCCACATCCCGATGGTGCGCCTGGCAGGACTTGAACCCACAACCTTTTGATCCGTAGTCAAACGATCTATCCAATTGATCTACAGGCGCATTTAATTACTAAAATTTATAGTAACTCATTAAATAATTAAATCATTAAACCTAATTAATTATAACTTATTAAAAGTAATATTTACAAGTATATTTGCAAATATTATTAATATTTTGGAGGAGCCGATCGGATTCGAACCGACGATCAAAGTTTTGCAGACTTATGCCTTAAACCACTTGGCCACGGCTCCAAATATAATTAAAAAATTTAAAGACTTTTCAATATTACCAAGACTAGTTACTATTTGCAACTTGTTTTACAATATTATTCATAAAATATTTAAATATTTTTTTATTATTTATTTCACAATTAAAATCTTATAAAGTTATTTATAATTAATTATTAAATTAAATAATAAAAAAAGCACAATTGTGCATTTAATTTATGGTGGAGATGGCGGGGATCGAACCCGCGTCCAAAAGTTAACTGACTAACTGTATCTACAGTTTAGTATAATTTAGAAAAATCACTATTTAATAATAAATTATACGAAATTATGAATAGCTAGTTAATGGAAATTCGAAAAAATTTATTAACATCATTTTTTCTAGTTTATCCTTATGATACGTTACTAATATTGATAAACTTGCTATTAGCAACGGTAGTATTTACTTCTTAAGTAATTAAGCAGTTAAAACTGCTTGATTTCCTAAACCAAATCCAAAGTTGTTTAACTTTGTTGTGAATCAGTTAGGTACTACGGTTTTAGTTTGTTTTCCGGTTATGAAACCTCGTAGTATTATGGTCTACCAAACCACTGCCACAATTAGTTGTTCACTCTTGTCGAAACCAGAACATCCCCGTTAATATTATACATTACTTTCTAATATAAAGCAATTTTTGGTTTTATTAAAAATTACTAATAATTCTTTCAAATTTTCATCATAAATTATAAAATCTAAAAATTAAAATTTGGGAATTTATCAATGCTACTAATAATTCGAGAATTAATAGCAAAATTATCATGAATTATTACTTTTGAAACATTTCATTGTGATAAATTTTGATCAAACGTTATTGCACCAGCAAACATAGAATGCATAGTTATTACATTTGAAACATCTCAACCCGAAATATATTGATTAAATTTTCTTGCACCAGCAAACAAACGATACATATCTGTCACTTTATTTACATTTCAACTTGAAATATTTTGATCAAAAGCATGTGCATTAAAAAACATACCTCTCATAATTTTTACTTTTTCTACTCTTCAAACTGAAATATTATGATTAAATGAAGTTGCATATGCAAACATATCACTCATATCTGTAACATTTGAAACATATCAACCCGAAATATCTTGATTAAATGATGAAGCACTTTGAAACATCTGTTTTGTACTTGTTATTTCTGATGGTAACTGATCTGGTACTTTTTGAATTGTTTTTGGCATTTTAACAGCTTGAATTTCTCCAATTTTATTTTCATAAAATCCAATTTGAACAATTTCAGTAGTTTTTATATCTGATAAGTCTATTTTACTAGTTGTTTGCTCTTCTCCATTACTATTAACCTAAATTGTATCTTGTTGTTGTATTATTGTATATTTATAACGATTTGATTGTCTATTTGAATTTGGTGGTTTAGGTAATAAAATTTTTGGATTAGATTGTGATTTTATTTTTTTTCTTTTTCATTTTCTTCCTCGTTTTTTGTTTCTATATCAGAAGTATACAAAATACCAGCAGTGGCTCCAACAACTAAAGTAGTAACACCAACAATGGCAGTAATAATTTTCTTTTTTTTACTTTTTTCAGACATAAAAAACCTTTCTTAAATTCTTAATTTTTTTATAATGGCATGACCATATTTTATATAATTTTATGTAATAAAGTATTTAATATGCTTAAATTTTATTTCAATAGTGATTTGTTAAAACATTTTGAAAATATTAAATCATATATAAATAGTTTTCTATAAAACCAAGAAATATTTTTATATATTAATATTTTAATTAAAATTTCAGGCTTTATATAAAATTTCTTGAGAACCACCAGCATAAATTGAACCATCTGGACCAACAGTTAAGGCAAAAATATGATCATTAGTATTTTTTATTCCAGATAATTCAGAAAATGAATCTTGCTGTGCTAATTTTTTATGGAAATTATCTCCACATGTACTAGTGTGGAGGAAAAAATGAATTGAAATGAATTCAATAGCATATTTCAAAATGAAAACGATTGTTTGAAATATATAGCGAAGTTGAAAGTAATTAAATGTATCAGGTGTGCTTATTCTAGTTTGAATGTTTCTGATTTGAGAAGAATAAGATGTTTGAAATGTCATCAAACATTTATTATTCTTCATGACACCATTTTTCACAAGTCACAAACACCTTTGACATCTTGGTTTTATCTCATCTTTAGATGAATAAACACAAAGCATGGTATACTATCAATAGATGTTGCAAGGGAATTGTGTGTGACATATAAAACAGCTTGAAAAATGGTGTCATGAAATCAGAACTAGAATTTGGAATCAAGATGCAGGGTTCATTGATGATGGCACAGCACAGATGGATGAAATGTATCTTTCACATGTAGGTTTTATTCAACAAGGATCTTCCTTGCTGAATAAAACCTTGATTGTTGGAGTTTATGAGAAAACCAGCAACAAACTAATTGTGAAAGTATTGAAAAAAGCAGATGAGAAAAATCTTTTATGATTTGCATTGAAACACATTTCTACTGGGTGTTGTCTATTTACGGATTATTGGAAGGGATATGGAAGTTTCAAAAACTTCTATCACAAACATGAAATCGTAAATCATGAAGTTGGGTATGTGTCATCAACAGGTGTAAACACAAACCAGATTGAATCTGCATGAAAACACATCCGACGAACTTTCTGAACGCGCATAAAAGTTTCAAAACACGATATTAATTTATATGCAAAAGAAGCTGCATATAAATTCAATAAGATACCTAGTTTTGAAACTATAATTTTGTGTTTGATTTAGATACATGTGGGGATAATTTCCTAGATAGGCTTTTATCTCCATTTATGTGATAAAATTTAAAAATAGTACATAAAGGGATAAAAGCCATTTTTATATACTTTATTTTAATCAATACTAGCATATAAATCATTATTTTTATCTAAGAGTAAACGTTTAATCTCATGATTTGGATTCGTTTCTAAAATTGCATTATACGTTCTATTTTTAATTTTATATACATTGCCAATTCAAGAACCAGCATAAACAATATTATCATTATCAACTACTAAACTACTTATCTGATTAGCATCTGATCTTTGCTCAAAAATCCTAAATTGACCACTAATTCCATCGGTTTTATAAATATTACCACCATAATTAACACCAGAATAAATTGAACTATCTGGACCAATTGCTAAACTTATAATATAATCTCCATTTGTCCCAGAAATCAAACTAACATTACCAGTTTGACCAATACTATATACACCAATGTCATTACCAGCATAAACAATACCAGTTGTTTTATTAATTGTTAAGCATGAAATTCAACATGGTGAATTTTCTGATAATATAATTTTTGAAAAATTATGGATACCATCACTTTTATAAACTGCACCATTATCACTGCCAACATAAACATTATCTTCGGCATCAATCACTAAATTTCTAAGAGTTGAACCTCTTTCTATTTCTAACATTAACTCCAATCCCGTTGGTGTAAACTTATAAACTTTATCTTCTTGTGTCCTAAAAATATTACCTTGTGAATCAACACCCAAATCATAAATATTTTCATCTGCTAATTTTTGAGGAACAAAATTAATAATATTATATTGTAAAGTTACTTCACCTACATAGTTATTCTTACCAATGATCGTAACAGAACTTACACTATATTTTTTAATATCAAAATTTTCAATAGTTAGAATGCAGCTTTTTTATTTACTTCTTTAATTCCTATTAATAAACTCATTTTAGATGGCATTAGATCTTTTCCACTATTAACTTTTCCCAAATTATATTCAGTAATGATATCAGATAAGTCAATTGCACTATATTGTTTTTCTAAAATTGTTTTATTTTTAATATTATTATTTTCAAATTTAGTTTTTTGTGAAGTTGTTTTTAAAACATCATCAGTTAAATTCCCTATGGTTGTTGATAATGTTAAATCACTTACTGCTGCTAATAATGTTTTCATATTAAAAAGCTCCTTTTTATTTTTATAATTAATTTATAGAAACATTAAATTAATTATAAAAATAAAAAAATAATTATAAATTAAAATTTAATTTATACATATATAATATGTATAATTAATATTATAACACTTTAAATATAATATCTAAAAATAAACTTATTTTGTCATTAAAACATGATGCTTTTCTGTCACTCAATAATTTGAAGAAAATAACGTAATAAATATTAAACTAATAACAGTTAATAACGCAATACTATTACCAATATAAAACATTATTTCGTTATTTAAAGTAATTAAATTATAATTAATAAAACTATCGAGTAAATCAACACTACAAGTTAAAATAGCTATACATTATGCATAAATTCCTGTGATAGGCATTAATTGTCGATAATTTCAATCTAAAACCAAACTATATACAACAAAACTACAAATACCAAAAGTAATATTGGATAAAATTTGTAAAATCAAAACTGCGTAAATATTATTAGTTACTAAACTAATCATAATACTTACTATATAGATCCCAAAACCAAAATATAAAGCAATATTAGCACTGAAAAAATAATATAATCAACATAACAATAAAAAAAACAATTACTTGTGGCAAAGTAGTAAATAAAGTTTTATAAACATGCCATCTTTGATCAATATTACTTATTATATAATTAAAAAATTGAGAATTCATTAAATAATAAAGGAAATTATCCCCACATGTACTAGTGTATAGGAAAAAATGAATTGAAATGAATTCAATAGCATATTTCAAAATGAAAACGATTGTTTGAAATATATAGCGAAGTTGAAAGTAATGAAATGTATCAGGTGTGCTTCTTCTAGTTTGAATGTTTCTGATTTGAGAAGAATAAGATGTTTGAAATGTCATCAAACATTTAGTATTCTTCATGACACCATTTTTCACAAGTCACAAACACCTTTGACATCTTGGTTTTATCTCATCTTTAGATGAATAAACACAAAGCATGGTATACCATCAACAGATGTTGCAAGGGAATTGGGTGTGACATATAAAACAGCTTGAAGAATGGGTCATGAAATCAGAACTAGAATTTGGAATCAAGATGCAGGGTTCATTGATGATGGCACAGCACAGATGGATGAAATGTATCTTTCACATGTAGGTTTTATTCAACAAGGATCTTCCTTGTTGAATAAAACCTTGATTGTTGGAGTTTATGAGAAAACCAGCAACAAACTAATTGTGAAAGTATTGAAAAAAGCAGATGAGAAAAACCTTTTATGATTTGCATTGAAACACATTTCTACTGGGTGTTGTCTATTTACGGATTCTTGGAAGGGATATGGAAGTTTCAAAAACTTCTATCACAAACATGAAATCGTAAATAATGAAGTTGGGTATGTGTCATCAACAGGTGTAAACACAAACCAGATTGAATCTGCATGAAAACACATCCGACGAACTTTCCGAACACACATAAAAGTTTCAAAACACAATATTCATTTATATGCAAAAGAAACTGCATATAAATTCAACAAGATACCTAGTTTTGAAACTATAATTTTGTGTTTGATTTAGATACATGTGGGGATAATTTCCTAGATAGGCTTTTATCTCCATTTATGTGATAAAATTTAAAAATAGTACATAAAGGGATAAAAGCCATAATAAATTAAATAAATAGTTAATCCAAACATAATTAAAATTATTATTTTTCATTGAGAAATAGTTTTAATTTTTTTTAAAACTATTTCATCGTGCATACCCATATTTTTTGGATCTTCTCGTAAAAGAAAAAACATGAAAAAAGTCAAAATGAAAAAACACAAAGCAGCAATAATAAAATAACTGATTTTTGAAATTGTAATAGTTGAAATATTAAATGTAAGCATATTAATTGGTATAATAATTAAACTTGCCAATAATCCTGGAACAATAATTATAATAATAGTTAAAAAAGCATGTTATTTTACAAAATATTGTTCATTGAACATTAATTCATGAACTCCCAATGATGCAGTACTCATTCCTAAAGCAATATTTAACAAAATCAAAGATCATAAATTTGGTACAATTAAAACTAAACAGCAAGCAACCAAAAGTCAACTATGCATTCATCAAATATACAACTTTCTTTTTTTAAATTTTGCAGTAAAAAAAGTAGCTGGTATAGCAAAAATAATTACAGTAAGCGAAATAATTACTGTAATACTAATTGATTAAGTTACTAAATTAGTTAATGATAAAACTAAAAAATTATTAATAGCTTTTAAACTATTAATACCAAGATAAAGAAAAAAATAATAACTAATAAATAATCATTGTCACTTATTTATCTTTTACTTAAAAAGAAAAAATAAATAAAAACTTGTAAATAAACAAAAGATTATTAAGAAAGGTAATCATATTATCATAGTTTTTTCCTTTCTTAATTAAATTATTATTTTTTGATTTGTCTTACTGCATCACGATTTTTAATGGTCTCTCTTTTATCATATTTTTTTTTACCACGAGCCAATGCTATTTCTAACTTTGCTCTACTTTTACTATTTAAATATATCATTGTTGGAACAACAGTTAAGTTTTTTTGCTTTTGTTCTTGTTGAATTTTTTTAATTTCACGAGCATTTAAAAGTAATTTTCTTTTTCTTAATGGATCAAGTATATAACTAGTAGTAAATTTATAAGTATTAATGTTCATATTAATAATATAAGCTTCATTATTACTAAAAGTTACATAACTATCCTGTAAAGATACATTACCTAAACGAATTGATTTAATTTCAGAACCAGTCAAAACAATTCCCACTTCTAATTTTTCTAATAATTCATAATTAAAGTATGCTTTTTTATTTTTTGCAATTATTTTCATTGTTTCCACCAATATTTTCATAAACTTTATAATTAGATTATATAATAATAATTTCATAAATACCGAAATAATTACTTAAATTTGTTTTTTATTAAGAACATGCTATAATCTAATGAAGGTTAGATTAATCAATAGTTTTTCTAGCAATGATTAATGTAAAAATTAAACATAAAATTAATATTTGTTGTATAACGACCCAAGAAATAGATTTTATATTTGTTTTACGGTTTTTTGTTAATTTTATATATTAATAAACAACTGAAAGGAGTCTAAGGACATGGCAGGAGAGTTAAATACTAAAGCAACAGCAGTAAAAAATAGTCAATTTTATCAAGGCGATTTGGGTTTTGATAAAAATAATAATGATAAAGTAATTATTTATAAAATTTTAACTGGTAAAAAAATTGAGGTTTGTAAAATTATTATTGATGAACAAAATAATATTTTAAAAATTTCTACTAAAACGGAAATTATTAATGAAGATGAATTTGAAATTTACACATTTGTTTTAGAAGCAGATACTGCTGATTTTATCTTAAAACTTATTGCTAAAAATCAAATTAATGCTGAAATTAATTATGCATTTATAAATAATATTGAAGATTCTTATAATATATCTGAATCAGACTCATTAGAAGAAAAAAAGAGAAAAATTAGGAAACTCTTTTAACTATTTATAAATTTCTTCTCAATTATAAACTGAACCATAACACAAAGCTTTAATTTTAAAATCATTGTTATTATTGATAATTTCTAAAATAGTTTGGGCAATAGAAATCCCTGAGGCAACTATATCATCAATAATAATAATTTTTTTTTATTAAAAAAATTAATATATTTAGGTAATAAATGAATCTTATTAGTAATTTCCATTTGTCTTTCGCTAACTTTTAATTTATTTTCTCAAAATTTACGGTAGTTATCAACTTGGAAAATATTATTAATAAATAATATTTTATAATTTAATTTTTTTTTAATAATTTTAACTAATTCAATTATTACTAATTCTAAACTACTAACTGAAGTAGGTTTTTTTGGCATCATAATAAAATAATCTAAATTTTCAAACAAATTAAATTTTTGACCAACTTCAAATAAATTAGTTGCTAATCTTATTACAATATCTTGTTCAATATTTACTTGCTTAATTAAGTTATAATCTTCATTAACTCACAATAAATCCGGATATTGTTTTAAGCCTGGCGATTTAAAATAATTATAATAATAGCATTCAATCTTAAGATTGCTTTGTTGAATTAATCTTTTTTGACCTTGTATTTTCATTTTTTTTACTCCATTTTTCTTTTCAGTTTTATTTTTTTAACTTTACCATTTAGTTTTATCTTTTTTCTATATTTAAAATTATTTGCTTTATACATTTTTGATGATTGATTATTATTATTTTTATCACGGTTTTTATTTTGCTGACCATTTTCTTCTAAAATAAAATCAATAGTTCTAGCAACTTTATTTGCACTTTTTACAAGAACACTGACCTTTTGACCAAGAGCATACTGTTTTCGTTTTCTTTCACCAAACAAAATCATTGCTTTTTCATTAAAAATATAATAATCATCAGTCATGTCTGCAATTCTAATTAAACCCTCAATTGTATTATCTAACTCAACAAATAATCCAAAACCAGTTACACTAGAAATTATACTTTCGAATTTATGACCAATAAATTGCATCATGTATTCTGCTTTTTTCATTTGATCTACAGCTCGTTCACACTCTAATGCTTTTAATTCCATATTACTAGATTGCTCAGCAGCTCAATTAGTAAAACTTTGATATTTCTCAATTATTTTAGCATTTATTTCTCTTTTAACTATATATTGACGCAATAAACGATGAACTATTAAATCGGGATAACGTCTAATTGGCGAAGTAAAATGTGTATAATAATCACTAGCAAGTCCAAAATGGCCAATACATTTATTAGTATACTGTGCTTTTTCCATACTTCGTAATAATAAAGTTGATAAAACTTGAAATGTTGGTAATTGTTTTAAAGAATTTAATAATAATTGTAAATCTTTTGAACTAATATTTGTGATTGTTGGATTTAATTTAATACCCATTAATTTCAGAATTGTAACCATTTGATGCATTTTTTTAGAAAGAGGATGTTCATGAACACGATAAATAAAAGGTAATTTCATATCAAATACAGTTTTAGCAACTACTTCATTAGCTCTAATCATAAAACTTTCAATTAATTTTTCAGCGATATCACGAGTTCTTAAAATAATATCAGTTACTTCTCCATTATCGTTAATAATTGTTTTTGCTTCATTAATTTCAAAATCAATTACTCCAGCATCTTGTTTAAACTTTCATAAAATTTGGTGCAATTCTTTTGCTTTTAGTAACATTTCTCAAATTTGTGGATGTGTTTTAATAAAATTTGGATTTTTACCATTATATCCATCATTTACTTCGTCATAATTCATTCTTCTTGCTGATTTCATAAATGCCTGATAAATTTTATGTTTTACTGTTAAACCATTCTTATCAATTTCCATATCACAAACCATACATAAACGTTCTACTTGTTCATTTAAAGAACAAATACCATTTGATAACTGCGTTGGTAACATAGGAATAACACGATCTGCTAAGTAAACAGATGTACCACGAGTAGATGCCTCTTCATCTAAAGAACTATTTTCTGTTACATAATGACTAACATCAGCAATAGCTACAATTAAACGATAATTACCATTAACTAGTTTAGTAACACAAATAGCATCATCAAAATCTTTAGCATCTTTACCATCAATTGTAACTAATAACTCTTTAGTCAAATCAATACGACCAATTTTATCTGATTCTAAAACTGTTAATGGCACCTTATTTGTTGCTGTTAATGTTTCAACATCAAATTGTGCTTTAATACCAATTTCATAAATAACAGCTAAAATATCAACACCAGGATCATTAATATTACCCAAGATTTTAATAATAGTAACATTAAAAATATTTTGTTCAAAATTTTTAATTTTTGCAACAACAATATTATTTTCTAACGCTTTATCGGGGTTTAAAATATTAACTTCATACTGTTGTAACTTTGCATTTTGAATTAATAATGTTTTTACTTTCGTATCTGCATTAACAATAACAGTACCAATAAGAAGATTAGTATCACGTTTAATAATTTTTAATACTACAGCCTCATCATTCTGATTATTAATTTTTACTAACTTACATAATACTTCATCATTATTTAACGCATTATTTATGTTTTTTATATTAACGTAATATTCTTCTTCACTATTTAATAATTTAACAAATCCAAATCCAAATCCTTTTTTAGTAATTTGAATTTTGCCAATAAATAAATTATTATTTTTTAGCATATAAAATTGTTGTTCTTTATTTTCCAAAATAATTTCACTATTTTTCAATTCTTCTAAATCAGCAATAAGTTCTTGCTGTTGATGATGATTAGTAATATTAAGTTTAACTGTTAAATCAACTGTTGATAAAGGTGTAATACTATTTTGTAACTCATTAATAATCTCTTGCTTCATTTCAATCAATCCCAACTTTATCCTAATTATATAATTAATTATAATCTATCTTTTAAAATTTATAAAAAGGCACACTAAAATGTGCCTTTTTATAAAATAATTATCATTAATTTATAACTCCAATAGTATTAATAAGAATTCTTACTATTATTGCGATAGTAAATAACGATATTCCTAATACTAAAGTGGCAATAGAAAATAACTTACTTCAACCACGTTCTTTAGTACTAGCAAATAATTCTTGATTACCCCCACTTAAAGCACCAAGTCCATTATGATTTTTTTTACCTTGTAATAAACCTAAAATTACTAATAATATAGCGATAATTAAGGCAATAATTTCAAAAGCAAAAATAATTTTTTGACTCATTTTGTCACTTCCACTTCTTTATAATATTATTAATATTACACTTAATTTTACTAAAAATAAAAAAAATTTCATAATTATTATTATGACTTATTCCAAAATTAAAATTTTAATTATGAAATAAGCCTAATATGTTATGTTTTATAATTCTTTTATAGGAAAAATTTATTAACTTTATTCTGGTTCAATTTCTAAGTAATTTCCAACAGCATTTGTTAAAATATTTCATCCATGTTGATTTGTCATCATATAAAAAATGTTTATTTCTGAAAAATTATTATACATAACTTTAACTAAAGTTTTTAAATTACTATCACTTAAACTATTTGCTAAGGTTCCTATAAATTGCGGAAATTTAGTAATTTCACTTAAAAATTTTTTTTCAAAAAGTTGATAGTCATCTTTATTATCTTGATAAATTTCTGCTAATCTTATTCACATATCATTACTAATACCTAATTTAATTTTGCTTGATTCTGTATATTGTGGAGTTTTATTGTCTAAAGGTACGTAATATTTTTCTATTTTATTATATTGATTATGGGAATTGATATCAGCATTTTGAGCATGGGATTAATTATACGCTAAATATGCTATTCCACCAACTATAATTACTCCACCCACAACTCATTCAATAGGTCCTCTTTCAATCATAACAGATGCACCACCTTCAACAACCTCTTCGCGAATAGCAATCGCTCCTTCCTCACCAACTTCTAATAAAGGCACCGCTTCTTCTGTTTCAACTACTGTTGTAGCTTGTGGAGAACTTATTCATTTAACAACTTTATATGCAGGTGGAATACTCATAGTTGTGGTAGTGGCTAGACCTTTTAATAAATATTCATTTTTATTAGATGTTATAAAAACGATTCCGTATTTATGCAATTCAACAATTTTTTCAAATTGTGCTCAACTAGCATCAGTAAAATGTTGTCCATAAATTACTGATAGTTTTTTTCTTGCATTATTTTTACTTTCTGTAGATGTGGTGTGATAAATATCTAATAATTTTTGATCAATAATTTGTTTTTTTAAAATATCACACTTTGGTTTCTGATTTGTTCTAGAGTCTGTACTTTGATTACTGTGTTGATTTCTATTTCTAGAACTAGTTCCAATGTTAAAAGATTGTTCAGATGTTAATGGCAAAACAGCGCTTCCACCTGCTGAAGGTGAAGGGGTTGTTGTTGTAGTGGTGTGCGAATTACTTGGTCTATAATTTGATATATCTTCAAGGGTAGTAAAAGTAACACTAAAATCACAATCATAAATAATATTCAAATTTTGTGTAAATATTATACTGTTTGGACGAAACATATGTGATAATGGAATTATTAATGTAGTTGAAGTTAAAAATGAAGAGAAGTCTATACCAGGCGCAAAATCGAAATGAAAAACTAAATCAGGATTTAATTCTCATAATCTCTCCATAATAGTACTCGGATCATTACATCTAATTTGTCCTAAATTAGTATTTCTAAGTAAAGTTGATAATCTTACGCTTTGTTCATTAATAGTAAAAGTTACATTTAAATCACTATCAAAAACAATATGAGGATTATTCTGTTGAAAATCATAAACATTTTCTGATAAAATTTGAAAATTATTTATGCCTATAGGATGTCTATTTGTAAAACTAGGATAACGTAAATGCAAATCGGGATTTAAAAAATTTAGTCTCTCTATTATTGTTAATGGTGCATTATCTAACAATTCTCCTAACTCAGTTCTAATAAGAATACTTGATAATGTTAATCTTTGAGGTGTAAAGTTAATAGTAAAATTTAAATTTTTTGGAATATTTCTTGCGGGATTTTGATTGTAAATATTAATACCAGCATGCACTATTACATTAATATTTGTAATATTTTCAAATTCAATATTTTCTAAAAATCTTCTCTAGATAAAATTGGATGATTAATTTCTCTTAATCTTTGAATAATATGTTGTTTATCATTCGATTCAATTTGACCAATATTAATTGTTGTCATTGTTTTTTGTAAACTTGGTGGAGTTTGCCTTTTAACTCTTTTTGGAAATTATCCCCACATGTACTAGTGTGGAGGAAAAAATGAATTGAAATGAATTCAATAGCATATTTCAAAATGAAAACGATTGTTTGAAATATATAGCGAAGTTGAAAGTAATGAAATGTATCAGGTGTGCTTCTTCTAGTTTGAATGTTTCTGATTTGAGAAGAATGAGATGTTTGAAATGTCATCAAACATTTAGTATTCTTCATGACACCATTTTTCACAAGTCACAAACACCTTTGACATCTTGGTTTTATCTCATCTTTAGATGAATAAACACCAAACATGGAATTCCATCAACAGATGTTGCAAGGGAATTGGGTGTGACATATAAAACAGCTTGAAGAATGGGTCATGAAATCAGAACTATAATTTGGAATCAAGATGCAGGGTTCATTGATGATGGCACAGCACAGATGGATGAAATGTATCTTTCACATGTAGGTTTTAAAAAACATAAAACCTTGATTGTTGCAGTTTATGAGAAAACCAGCAACAAACTAATTGTGAAAGTATTGAAAAAAGCAGATGAGAAAAACCTTTTATGATTTGCATTGAAACACATTTCTACTGGGTGTTGTCTATTTACGGATTCTTGGAAGGAATATGGAGGTTTCAAAAACTTCTATCACAAACATGAAATCGTAAATCATGAAGTTGGGTATGTGTCATCAACAGGTGTAAACACAAACCAGATTGAATCTGCATGAAAACACATCCGACGAACTTTTTGAACACACATAAAAGTTTCAAAACACAATATTCATTTATATGCAAAAGAAGCTGCATATAAATTCAATAAGATACCTAGTTTTGAAACTATAATTTTGTGTTTGATTTAGATACATGTGGGGATAATTTCCTAGATAGGCTTTTATCTCTATTTATGTGATAAAATTTAAAAACAGTACATAAAGGGATAAAAGCCCTCTTTTTTTTGTAGAATTTACTCTTTCATCTTTTTCTTCTAATTCATTTTCTATTTCGGTTTCTATTTTAGTTAAAGTACCACTTTCAGCAGGAACACCATTAGTTAATGCAGTTGATGCAATGATTATTTTAATAATTTTCTTTTTCATAATATAACCCTCTCTTTAAATTTTTGATAGTGTAATCATTTTATATGATTTATGAAATAAAACAGATTTGATATAAAAATATCCGGGTTTTAGAAATTTAAAATATATTCTTTGATAATTAGAAAAAACACAACATATTGATTTATATCATTAATATTTTCATCAACATTTCAATATTGATTTGAGTTTTTAAGTAGTCATTCATTTATTTGGATTTTTTTATTTTTATTACTTAATGAGTTTTATTTTTTAACTTTTTTAATAAATTTTTCTTGATTTTTAAAAAGTGATATGCTGATAGTTTTGGTTTAATATATTTTGTTAGATATTTAATTATTTTTTTCCGTCATTAATAATTTTTAATTTTGAAAAAATATTTAATTTATTAATAAAATCCTTTCATGTCAAAACTAGTGTTAATTATATAACCAATTGTTTTTAGAATACATTCAGTTTTTTTAAAATTAATGTTCTGGTAAAAAATCTAAGAAACAAGAATCAATCATTCCAAAAACAACATATTAACTATTTTATATATCTTTCAACAATGAAAGTCCATTTTTAAGTAAAAAATATATGTTATAATTTAATAAATAATAAAGAAATATTATAGTTAGGGTGAGAAAATTGAAAAAAAAAATTGGTATTGTTGCTGATTCCTCTTCAGGATTTTCAATTAAAGATTTAAAAGAAATGAATATTGGATTTTGTCCATTATTAATCACTTTTAGTGATGATACAACTATTACTGATGACCCTAACATTCTAAAGGATGAAGAATTCTATAATAGAATAGTTCATGAAAAACAATCTGCCAAAACTTCGCAAACACCACTTGGTCAAATGAGTATAATTTGAGAAGATGCTTTAACTAAATTTGAAAAGATTATTTTTATTCCTTTATCAAAAGGGTTATCGGGTCAATATAACACTGCTACTATGTTATCAAAAGAATCTAATTTTAAAGATAAGGTTTTTGTTTTTGATAGTAATGGTGTTTCAGTTATTAACTGACTATTAGTTAAAAAAGCATATCAAATGTCACTTAACGAAAAAAATAATGTTAATGATATTATAGAAGCACTAAAATTAATAAGAGATAACTATATAGCATTTATTTTACCTTATGATTTAAATTATTTAGTTCGTGGTGGTAGAATTTCAAAATCAGCAGCAGCCTTAGCTACTATGTTAAAAATAACTCCAATTTTATCTTTTGACGGAACCATTGATAAATTTGATAAAACAAGAACATGAGATAAAGCTATTAAAAATACTCTTAAAGAAATTAATAAAAATAAAAAAATAGAAAGTATTACTCTTTTTTACATTATTCATGCTTTTGCTGAGGCAAAAGAAATAGAAAAAGTTACAAAATTTGTTAAAGATTATGGCATTAAAAACGTCAAAACTATTAATTTAGCAAATGTAATTTGTGCTCATACAGGAATTGGAACCTTCAGTTTTGTTGCTTTTAATTTAGATAAAGATAAATTACCAAAATTATAATAATAAAAAATTCACTTTTATGAGAAACATTTAAAAGTGAATTTTAATAATGGCAGGGGTGGCAGGACTCGAACCCACAACACTCGGATCTGAAGGCCGATGTTCTACCATTGAACTACACCCCTAAAATATTTAATTTAAATAGTACATGTTCAATTTTACGCGAAAGAAGTTTTAAGTTCAATTAAAATTTCATTTTTTTTATTTTTAATTCACATTTATCACAAATTCCATGAATTTCTAACTTATAATGTGAAAAATAAAAATTATTTTTAGTTGCTAATTTTTCAAGTTTTTCTTCTTGTAATGGTGAAATTTGTTGTTTATCTTCGAAAGAGGCATGAATAATTTTATTACAAAAATTACAAATAATATGAACGGTATTTTCTGATAGTTCATAAATTATTTGTTTTCCTTCAAAAACATTAGCATGAATAATATGTTCTGTCATTAATAAATCAATAGTATTATAAATACTCATAATATTAATATTATCATTACCTTCTTTTGTTAAAAAACTAATAATATCATTAATACTAACATGTTGCTTAAGCGTTAATACTTTAATAACTGCTTTACGAACATCAGTTAAACGATAGTCTTTATCTTTCAACTTTTGGATAATATTTTCAAAATTTTTATTCATACTAATCTCCTGATAAAATATAATATTACTTTTTTTTATTTTCTGCTGATTCTAATCTCTCAATTTCATTTATTAAATCTTGAACTGTTTTTGTTTGTAAATCCAGTAATTTATTATCATCAATTTTTACATGATGCTCTTCTTCTAATTTAAGAACAATCATTACTAATCCAAGAGAGTCAATTTTTACATCTTTAAATTTAGTTTTCGGTGTAATTTTTTCTTTAATCTCTGGATAATCCTCTTTAACAATTTTATGAATTTCACTTAAAATATTCATAAATTCACTCCTAATTTAAATCATTTTTATTAATAGTTATACTTAGTATAACATAGAGCATTAAATTTTATTTTTTATTTTAAAATATCATTCTAAATAATCTAGTTTTAAATTAGTATTATATTCAAGTCATACAGCATTATTTAAAATATTAAAATGAAAAATAAAATTATTAATTTTTCATTGTGGAAATGTTTTAATAATTAGCTTTAAAAATATGTATTGAAATAAATGTTGATTAAATTGTATTTTATATATAATCTGTGACTGATTTGCTAAGATAGTACTATTTTTATCTAAAATAATTGTAATACTTTCATTTAATTTTTTAATATCAATAGCTTCTTCAACTATCTCTGGATTTAAATTTTCTTTTTTATAATCTACGGTCTCCAATTCTAAATCATATTCTTTTACCATTTCATTTAAATTTTTATTAGTTAAAAAATTTTTGATAATAAAAAATAACATAATACTTAATGTAATAGTGATAGTAATAATTAAAATGCTAATTTGTAACTTACGTATAAACATTTTATAACTTTATTTGACTATGAATTAAATACTTATAATCAATAAAACTAAAGTTATCACTACTATAAAATTTTAATATTTCATTGTAAGTTAAACTAAAATTAGTAGTTGCCACTCAATTTTCACTATTATTTCTTATTAATTTTTTAATAAAAATAGAATGATATGGACCACCAATAATTGGTTCACTACTTTCTTCAATAAATTTTAAATTAATATTATATTTAAAAAAGATTTGAAAATTAAATGGAATATTTATATTAAAGTGAAAATCTTCAAATCTTGGTAAGTCAAATTGATTTTTTTCTATTTCATCATTAAATACTATTTTATTTACAATGCTATTATAAATAGTGCTATAAAATTCTAAATAATATTCATCAATATTTTTTTTATTACGTAATAAAAAAGTTGGTATTTTATTATTTTGATAAAATTTTGATAGATTTTCATTAATATTTAATGATGTATTTTGTTGTAAATCAAAATTATTATTAAATATTAATAGGCTTTTATCCCTTTATGTACTATTTTTAAATTTTATCACATAAATGGAGATAAAATCCTATCTAGGAAATTATCTCCGCATGTATCTAAATCAAACACAAAATTATAGTTTCAAAACTAGGTATCTTATTGAATTTATATGCAAAAGAAGCTGCATATAAATGAATATTGTGTTTTGAAACTTTTATGTGTGTTCGGAAAGTTCGTCGGATGTGTTTTCATGCAGATTCAATCTGGTTTGTGTTTACACCTGTTGATGACACATACCCAACTTCATGATTTACGATTTCATGTTTGTGATAGAAGTTTTTTGAAACCTCCATATTCCTTCCAAGAATCCGTAAATAGACAACACCCAGTAGAAATGTGTTTCAATGCAAATCATAAAAGGTTTTTCTCATCTGCTTTTTTCAATACTTTCACAATTAGTTTGTTGCTGGTTTTCTCATAAACTCCAACAATCAAGGTTTTAAAAAACAAGGATCTTACTTGTTTTTTAAAACCTACATGTGAAAGATACATTTCATCCATCTGTGCTGTGCCATCATCAATGAACCCTGCATCTTGATTCCAAATTCTAGTTCTGATTTCATGACCCATTCTTCAAGCTGTTTTATATGTCACACCCAATTCCCTTGCAACATCTGTTGATGGTATACCATGCTTTGTGTTTATTCATCTAAAGATGAGATAAAACCAAGATGTCAAAGGTGTTTGTGACTTGTGAAAAATGGTGTCATGAAGAATACTAAATGTTTGATGACATTTCAAACATCTTATTCTTCTCAAATCAGAAACATTCAAACTAGAAGAAGCACACCTGATACATTTCATTACTTTCAACTTCGCTATATATTTCAAACAATCGTTTTCATTTTGAAATATGCTATTGAATTCATTTCAATTCATTTTTTACTCCACACTAGTACATGTGGGGATAATTTTCTATTAATATTTTACGTAATATTGTTTCTTTATCATTATATCAATCTTTTACTTTTGGAAAATGCGATACTAGATAACGTTTTATTTTTATTGGCACTAATATTACTATAATTCAAATCATATTGAAACGTTACATCGTCAAGTAATCCTTCACTTGGTTCTTTGTTAATATCAAAATCATAACTATATGCTTCTACAATTTGAAGTTCAATATAATAATAACTGCTTTTTTGCAAAGTTTGGATCGGAAAGCCAACCACTGTAAATTTTGGAATTAAAAATAATTCTTTTTCATAAATGGGGCTGTTTTTTAAATCACTCGTTAAATTCATCTTTTGTTCTAAAAAACTACGCGAATTCAATAAATCAATGCTATTAATATTCATTTTATATCTTTAAATTAAATATAAGTATAAAAAACGCTTAATAGCCGTTTTTTCTAATTTTTCATATTCTTTGATATGATAATATTTTTTTCATCAATTTTTATTTGATTTAACTAAGAACGTTCTAATAATATAACTATATTCATTTTTTTGGTAATAATGATAAAACTGTATCAACAATTTGCACATGTTTTTCATAATTTTTTAAATCCTTATTTATCACTATCTTATTAGCATAGTGAACAGTATCCTCTTTCAAAACATAATTTTCTTTAAAATTATTATTTGCTAATGTTAATTTTGCTTGTTCATATTTAACAAAAATAGCAGCAATTAGTTGCTTATCAGCACTTATCTGTTCTTTCATTATTATCACCTCAATAATAATTTAAAAACAAATAATTATTTTTCCTCTATTTTATTTATATTTAACTTACTATTTAATATGATCTTGCAAAATAAGTTCAGACACTATTAGGAGTTTGACACTTAAAACAATTACTTGGTTTTTTATATGGTTCTAAAGGAATACAACGTGATGTTGTACCAGTTAAACTTTTAATTTCTTCTTCACACTTTATTTGATCACAAAAAGGTACAATAAAGAAACCTTTATGAATTTTAACTAATTTATGATATTCATTAAAATCTGTTAATTCTTTTAAACTTGTATTTAATTTTTTTTGTGAACTATTAAATAAATCTTTATTTAATTTATTTAATTGATTAATAATAGTTGTTACTAATAATTTTTCATTATTAATTTCAACATCAATAGTATCTAAATTATGACGTAAAATTAATTTAATTACTTGGTTTTCAATTTCTTGCTCACCAATTGCAATAGTAATTGGAATACCTTTAATTTGACTTTCACTTTTCTTATAAGAAAAACTTTTATTATCTTCATTTATTAATACTCGGAAATGAGAACTTAAAATTTTAAATATTCTTTCAACAGTTATTTTAAATTTATCACTTTTAGGTGATAAATTTAAAAGCATAATCTGATGCGGTGCAATTGTAGATGGCAATACTAAACCTAGATCATCGCTATGTGCCATAATTAAAGCACCAATTAATCTTGTCGATACACCTCATGATGTTTGATATCCTAATTCTTGTTTATTGTCTTTATTGCTAAATTTAATATTAAATACCTTTGTGAACTCTTGGCCAAAATAATGACTAGTACCGGCTTGTAATGCTTGTCCATCTTGCATCATAGTTTCAATTGTATATGTCATTTTTGCCCCAGCAAAACGTTCGTGAATTGTTTTTGCACCAACAATAACTTTAATTGCTAATTGTTGTTGAACAAAATCAGCATACAACTTAATCATTTTTAATGTAAAGTTTTTTGCTTCTTCATCGTTATTATGCATTGTATGTCCTTCTTGTCATAAAAATTCACTAGTTCTTAAGAATGGTTTTGTATTTTTTTCTCATCTAAAAACATTACATCATTGATTATATAATAATGGTAATTGTTTATATGAACTAATTATTTTTGAAAAATGACGACAAAATAAAACTTCTGAAGTAGGACGAATAATTAGTTTCTCTGATAATTGATTATTTCCAACTTTAGTTACAGTTGCACATTCTGGTGCAAAACCCTCAATATGATCTTTTTCAACTTGAAATGCTTTTTGACTAATTAAAAGTGGTAACATTACATTTTCAATATTTAAAATTTTAAATTTTTGATTTAATAAATGTTGAATGTTTTCTCAAATTGCATATCCGCAAGGACGAAAAATAATGGTACCGGCTGCCGAACCATTTTCTGCACCATAATCACAAAGTTCTGCTTGCTTAATAACATCAGTATATCATTTGGCAAAATCAATCTCTCTTGCTGTAATATTTTTATTCTTTGCATTATTCATAATGATCTATTCACCTTTCGTTGATTGACTTTTATGTCATTTCCAATAATTTGGATAATTTAAAGCATCTAGCACTTTATTTGCTTGTTCTGATTCTAATACTTTTCCTAGTAAATAGTCAACCTTTAATCCTTTTAAAACAATAATTTCAGGAACATTAATAATACCACGAGCTAAAATATTTTTAATACCTAAAATTCTTAAATAATGCAAACAAATAATAACATCAATATATTTACTAAAACTAAAAGTAACTTGTTCTAATAAATTAGAAGTTAAAACTACATAATCAGGCTTAAAATGATTAATTAATTTAAAATTATCAATATGACGTAAATCATGAGTAAAAGAAATTTTTATTTTATTACTACGAATAGTTTTAATAATTGAATCATACTTATTCCAACTATTAATTTCACCAATATCTTGAAAATCAAAAATTAAATCACAATTTTCAAAAAGATTTTTTCTCTTATTAACAAGAGCAATCAACTTTGTTAAAATAGTTTTATCTTGTAACTCAATTAAACTAACAGAAAGAATAAGGTTTTTTTCTTGTTTTAATTTCGCAAATTTTTCAAATGTTTGAATAAATAAAGGTTCATTTAGTTTTCATCACAATCCTGAATCTTGAATATTACGCATCAAAACAATAAACGAAACATAATAAGAGTTTTTAACAAAATTTCATCAAGCATAGTAACAATTTGGCTCATTTGAATTATCACTTTTATATACTGGTCTAATACTAACACTTAATAATTTTTTCATTTGCTCTGATTGTAGAAGTGAATAATGATTATAATCAGGATAATTTAAAATATCATTTGTCTTCAATTTAATTTCAATTAAGTCTCTACTTTGTACTACTTCTAATTGATTCTTATCAATAATTTTATTATATAATATATAGACATTTGAAGCATCAGTTTTTACTGAAGCATAAACACATAATATTTGACTTTGAATCTGCAAATAACTACTTTTTTCTACTAAATTACGTTTAATATAACTATTTATTTTTTTTTGGAATCGATATAAATTTATTTTCTTATTTCTAGAATAAATTAAAAACTGACCATCATAATATTTACAAATAATAGTATCATCTAATCCTAAAGTTATTTTACTATAATATGAAATTAATAATTCCATTTGTTCAATATTATTAACAGTTAAAATATTTTCTAATGCTAAATAATTTTTTATTTTTATTAAAATCATATATTCAAATTGACTATTTATTTTTTTATTATATTTTTTTTGACTAAAATTATCTAAAATAGTTTGCACAAAAACTGACTTTACCACTGTTAACTCATTTTGTTGTAAAATAATTGCTTGTGAAATAGCAAAACGATTATAACGAATATTACTTTGCATTTGACCATACAAAACTTTATTATTATCAAAATAATCAATTGATAAATCATAAACAATAACTTTACTTCCTAATTGAAAAGAAACCGAAAAATGACACGGCTCAAATGGAACTTTATTCACTAATAAATCTTGAATAAAAATTTCAATTTTTACTTTAGTTTTACGATTCATCATTGATTTAAATACAAACAATGAAATTCGTTTTTTACGATTTAAAACTTCTAAGCGTTCAGAAAAAGTAATAATTTCATTTTTTAAATCAATTTTCAATGGAACTAAACTTAACAAATCACCATGGATAACATTATAATATTGATTATTACGATGATTTAAACGCATAAATAAAATAATTATTATTGTCATAAAAGGAATTAAAGCAATAATTACAATTGCAGATCAACGCATAATTTTACCTCCATTTAATCAGAACCTAAAGTAATATTACCATTATTTCCTTGGAAAAGTTTTAACTTTAGTCTTTGATTATCAATATATAATTTAGCTAAACGAAACATTTTGCGATCTTTAACCAAAATTCAATCAATAGCTTCAACAGGAATTGTTTCATATATTTGAACACGATTAGTATCAACATTTAAACCTCAATCTTTAACAGTGTTTTGAAATAATTTATGAATATCAACAGAAATAACAGTTATTTTATTAACATCAACATTTTGCTCTGCACATCACTTTCAAAAAAAATGACGTGTTGAATTACCTAACTCTAATTCTAAATAAGTAATGTGTTCTAAATAAGTTCAAACAATATATTCTTGCTTTGGCAATAATTTAATTTGTGAAGAAGGTTTAATTCCTTGTTCTAATATTAATGTAATGTTACTAACATCAGTATAAAAAAATAAGTTAAAAATATTTTTATTTTCTAAATGTTTAATAATTTGAATAGTTGATCTTCTTCTAAAATTTAAAAAAATATTATTGCGCTTTTTATTATTCGTTAAAGTAGAAGATTTATTAGATTTTTTTTGTTTTTTAAACCTATTAAAAAAGGGAGTTTTTTTTTCATTGTCTTCTGATAATTTAGAAATATCCAAATTAGGTTGATTTTCATCACTAAAATATTCTTTAATTTTTTTAATTCGTCGACTTCAACCCATAAATTATGACCACCTTATTATTAATATTTACCTAAAATTATACTAAATTTTTTTAAAATAATGGTGCTAAAATTCTAAGCAATAATAAAAATACACCCCGATAGGCAAAACTACGATGTAGTAGTGGATTACTAATAATTAAACTAGAATGAATAAAATCTTTTTCAAATGAAGCAGATAAATCACTATTTGTTTTACTATCATAAACAATTACTAAAGTTTGATGATCTGAATAAAGACTACGATAATCAAAATTAGTTGAACCAATAATAGTAATATCATCATCAAAAATACCAGACTTAGAATGGTTAAAAACATTATTATATTCATAAATTTTAACACCTGACTCAATCAATGAATCATAATAAGTTCTTGACATATCTAATGATAAAAATTTATCAGTAATTCCGGGTAATGATAATCTAACATCAACACCAGAATAAGCACTATTACGCAATGCAGTAATTAAATCGCTAGTTGGAATTAAATAAGGAGTACTAATTCAAACTCGCTTTTTAGCATTACTAATAAATTTAATAAATAAATCTTTTTGAATTGTTTCTTTAGTAATCGGTCCATCATCAATTACTTGGACAATAATATTATTTTTAATTTTTATTTCAGATTTTTCAGCACTAATATCAAGAATATTACCAGTAATAAAATGCCAATCTTGTCTAAATATTAAATCAATTGATTTAACAACTTCCCCGACAATTCTAATTTGGGTATCTCTTCAAAAGCCATACTTTGCAGAAAGATAAATATAGTTATCTGCTAAGTTAACTCCACCAGCATAGCCAATATTCCCATCAATAATGATATCTTTACGATGATTACGAAAATTATAATTTCCTGTCATAAATGGTAATCTAACTGGTGAAAATTTATGAATAATAATTCCCATTTTTTTCATTTTTCATATTTTATATTTAGATAAACTAAAATATGAACCAACAGCATCATAAATCATATAAACTTTAACTCCTGCTTCAATCCTTGCTTTTAAAACATTAATAATTACTTCTAATAGTTCCCCTTCACCAAGAATAAAATAATTAATAAAAATATAACTTTTTGCTTGTTTTAAATCTTCAATTAATTTAACAAATTTATTAGGACCATTATTTAAAATTTGAACATCAGTATTATTATAAAATGGTCGATGAGAAATTCTTGTTGTATAGTTAAATAAAGATAAAGTATCATCACTCAAAGTTATTTTTTTTGATTCTAAAATTGAATTAGCAAAAGTTCAATCTTCTTGGGTATAAAAATAACTATTTGTTTTTAAATAAGCTTTTTGTTTTCGTCGATAACGATAAGGACGACCAAAAGTTCAATATAAAAAAATACCGATGATTGGCAAACATAAGGTAACCATAATTCATGATAGTTTTGCATCTTGCATACGATTGGTAATAAAAATAATAATACCAGTTAAAATAGTTAAAGTAATAATTATCATCAAAATAATTCATGAATATTTAATATAATTAAATATAACGAAAACTATTGTTGCAATCAAAGCAATATATAAGATTAATGATAAAAGTAAGTTTACTCGTTTACGCATGATTTCTCCTTAATATAAAGAGTTCTTTATTAAATTATATCTAATTATTAATAAATTTATTATTTAAAAGTAAAAAAAGCAATTAATGCTTTTTAAATAATGGCGGAATGGGAGAGATTCGAACTCTCGCGACAGTTTCCCGTCCTAACTGATTAGCAATCAGTCCTCTTCAGCCTCTTGAGTACCACTCCAAAGTTATAATAATTATTTTTTTTACAATTATTATTATAACTTTAATTTTAAAATTTACTATGTATTTTTTAATTTTTTTTAAAAATCCTATATTCCAAAATAAAATTTCACTATTTTTTAAATTAAATAAATAATATATTACTAAATTTGTTACAAATTTATTTATTACTTGAAACTACTATTCAATAATCTAATTAATTTATACAACACAAACATTGCATTGATAATTTTCACTATCCTCTAAAACCTCTTGACGAATACGAACATAATAAATTGATGAACAACCTTTTTTAAAGGCTCTAATATAAGCTTTATTTAAATCACGAGTTGTCGCTTTATCAGTAATAAATAAAGTTAAAGAAATTGCTTGATCGACGTGTTGTTGTGCTGCTGCTACAATATCAATAATTGGATTAGGGCCTAATTCATATCCACCTGCAGTGTAATATGCTAAATTATTATCATCAATCTTATAAGCAGGAACATAAACACGACCTAATTTCCCTTCTTTTCGTACCTCAACAGGAGCAACTACTGGTTGTAGACTTGGTGTACATGAAGATAAATAACTAATTGAACCAGTGGGTGCTACTGCCATTAAATGTGAATTAGCCAATCCCGTTTCTTTAATTTTTATTACTAATTCTTTTCATTGCTTCTGAGTTGGAATCATAATGTTATATTTTGCAAATAATTCTTGTATTTTTTTTGTTTCAGGAGTTCATTTATCTGACTGACATTTTATATATTTATCAAAATATGAACCATCAGCAAATTTTGAATTTTTAAATCCACTAAAACTTCCAAATTTTAATGCTAATTTATTTGAAGCACTAAAAGCATAATAAGCCATAACATAAAAGAAAATATTAGTAAAATCAATTGCTTCTTTTGAATCATAAAAAATATGATTTGTTGCTAAAAATCCATGTAAATTCATAGCGCCTAAACCCAAAGCATGATTTTTTTTATTTCCATATGCAACTGATGGAGCACTAGAAAAATCACTACTTCTTGATACGTGGTCTAATGAATGAATTGCTTGAAAAATAACCTCACCAAATTCAATTCCACTTTCCATTACTTTTGCAATATTAATACTTCCTAAATTACAACTAATATCTTCACCAATTTCTTTAAAACTTAAATCACTATTAAATTCACTAGCTATACTTACTTGAATAATTTCACTGCACAAATTACTCATAACAATTCTACCAGGATGAGCATTATTTTTATTTACTGTATCATCAAATAATAAATAAGGATATCCACTTTCAAAATGTAATTCAGCAATCATTTGAAATAATTTGCGAGCACTAATAAAATTTTTACTAATATCAGGGTTTTTTAACATATTATAATACTCTTTAGTAATAGAAATATCTGTCATTGCTTTACCATAAACTTTTGCAATATCATAAGGACTAAAAAGTGCCATCTGTTCATTATTTTTTGCTAATTCAAAAGTAATATCAGGAATAACTACTCCTAAAGACATTGATTTAATACGAATTTTTTCATCTGCATTTTCACGCTTTGAATCTAAAAATAACATAATATCTGGATGATGAACATTTAAATAAACTGCCCCAGCACCTTGTCTTTGACCTAGTTGATTAGCATATGAAAATGAATCTTCAAGAATTTTCATAACCGGGATAACCCCTGTTGCTTGATTTTTAATATTTTTAATTGGCGCTCCAAATTCTCTTAAATTTGTTAAACACAAAGCAACTCCACCACCACGTTTTGATAACTGTAATGAAGTAGTAATAGCGCGAGCAATTGATTCCATGTTATCTTCAATTCGTAAAAGATAACATGAAGTGTATTCACCTCTTTGTTTTTTCCCTGCATTTAAAAATGTGGGAGTAGCTGGTTGAAATCTACCAGACATAATTTGTCTTAAAATTTTACTAGCATGTTCAATATTACCATCAGCAAAAAATAAACTATTCATAACAACTCTATCTTCATAATTTTCTAAATATTGTTTACCATTAAAACTTTTTAAAGCATAAGAATTATAAAATTTTAAAATACCCATAAAACTTGTAAACTGATAATTAAAACTGTATGCTTCATTTGTTAATCGTTCAATTTCCGTAATTGAATATTTATTAATTATTGTTTCATCATAATATTGATTTTTTACTAAATATTCTATTCTTTCTTTAACCGTTTTAAAAAGCAATAAATTTGCTTTAATATGATTTTTCATATAAGATTGTGCTGCTTGCAAATCAAATTGTGCATTATTAGTAGTTTTTGCTCTAGCATTTAAAGTAACATATTCATCACTTTCTAAAGTTCCAGATAAAGTATTTATTTCATTAGTATTTTTTTTATCTTTATCTCAAAAATCTACTAATATATTTTTTATTGTTGATACATCATTATGAGTTCCTAATAATTCAAATTGAAATAATAGTGGGACATTTAATTTTTTTGAAAGAATTGGCCCAGCAATTGCAAAAGTATCACCAAAATTAGTATTCCCCGACGCAATAACACCACGACAAAAATTACGATTTTGCTTATTATTTAAAAATTTAATTACCTGTTTAGGAACCGCACCTTCTTTAATATCACCACCCCCACTATATGTTGGTGTTATTAACACATAATCTTTATCAACTAAAATTTCCTCTTGTAAATCGTGAGGAATTCTTGAATTTAAAACCTCTAATTTTTGAATAAAACGATGAGTATTATTTGACAAAGAAGAAAAATAAACAACATGAATTTTTCCTTCTGGCTTTAATATTTTTTGGTTTGAAACTTTTACAACATCATTATGCATTTTTTTCTCCTTTAAAATTAAAATTCTCAATCTTCATCTTGCGTTTCTACAGTAATGCCCATTACATAAGATGAACCATTACCTGAAAAGAAATCGTGATTTTCATCAGCTCGAGCTGATAATTGATTAAAAATTTCCGGTTTAATTCTTGTTTGTTCTTCACTAAAAGGTGAATCATATCCTAAATTTTGTAAAAACTTACCAGCATTATATAAACTAAACTTAATAGCGTCTTCAACTAAATTAAATTCTTGATATAATTCTGTCAAATATTGCTTTTCTAAATCAATTAATTTAAACAATAAATCAAATACAAATTTTTTCATTTCTTCTTGTTTTTCTTTTGGTAATTTTTCAACTTTTCTTTGATATTTATAGCCACTATAATAATTATGAATAACTTTATCACGTAAAATTAATCTAATAATATCTGAAGTATTAGGTAATTTACTACGAGCAGATAAATAAAATGGTAAATAAAAACCACCATATAATAAAAAACCTGGCATTAAAGCGGCAGCTACTTTCGATTTTAAAGGATCATCACTTGTATAATAAGGAATTAGTGCACGTGCTCTGGCTTGTAAACTTTCATTATTAATTACTCACTCATGAGCAGATTGAATCTGCTCACTAGAACATAAAGTTGAAAAAATTGTTCCGTATGATCGAGCATGAACTGCTACCATAAAAGCAAAATTTGTATAAATAACTTGTTCATGATCAGTTAAAGAATTAGGTATTTGTGCAATATCACCAACCGTTGCTTGAATTGTATCTAATAAAGTTAAACCTGTAAATGTTCTTGTTATTAACTCTTGTCATTTTGGATTTAATGTTTTTCAAGAATTCAAGTCATTAGAAACAGGAATTTTTTCTGGTAACCAAAAATTTTGAGTAATACGATTTCAAACCTCTAAATCTTTTTCATCATTGATTACATTTCAATTTACAGATCGCATTTTTCCATTAAAATTTTTCATAATATACTCTAATGGTGACTGTGATTGTTGAAAATATTTGTTATCTTTTGCCATTTATTATTACCTTTCTACTTAATTACACAACTAAAAACATCCCCTATATTATATAAAGGATGTTGTCATTATTAAAAATTACTTTATTAAAATTACAAATATTAAAAAATAAAAGTAATTATTAAAAATAATCATTAATTCACACCCAGGAATATAATATCACTTAAAAAATTAGACCGGTCTACTGGCTTAGCTTCATTTTACTTGTTACTCTTCTCAAAGTTTTATCTTCAATGGTTTTGTAACGTTCATCAACATCACAGTTGCTGGGGCAGCAAATAATTCTCATCTTTTTCCCGAACATCTAAAGTTCCTTGTTATTTAGTTGTATAAATATTCTACTACAAGAAAAACTATTTTGGTAATTTATAAAAACATTACTATGTATTTTTTTAAACTCAACTATTTTAAAATTATTCTTAATTTTTTTAGGCTTTTATCCCTTTATGTACTATTTTAAAATTTATCACATAAATGGAGATAAAAGCCTATCTAGGAAATTATCCCCACATGTATCTAAATCAAACACAAAATTATAGTTTCAAAACTAGGTATCTTATTGAATTTATATGCAGCTTCTTTTGCATATAAATTAATATTGTGTTTTGAAACTTTTATGTGTGTTCGAAAAGTTCGTGGGATGTGTTTTCATGCAGATTCAATCTGGTTTGTGTTTACACCTGTTGATGACACATACCCAACTTCATGATTTACGATTTCATGTTTGTGATAGAAGTTTTTTGAAAACTCCATATTCCTTCCAAGAATCCGTAAATAGACAACACCCAGTAGAAATGTGTTTCAATGCAAATCATAAAAGGTTTTTCTCATCTGCTTTTTTCAATACTTTCACAATTAGTTTGTTGCTGGTTTTCTCATAAACTCCAACAATCAAGGTTTTAAAAAACAAGGAAGATCCTTGTTTTTTAAAACCTACATGTGAAAGATACATTTCATCCATCTGTGCTGTGCCATCATCAATGAACCCTGCATCTTGATTCCAAATTCTAGTTCTGATTTCATGACCCATTCTTCAGGCAGTTTTCAAAGTAACTTTCAATTATTTTGCAACATCTGTTGATGGAATTCCATGTTTGGTGTTTATTCATCTAAAGATGAGATAAAACCAAGATGTCAAAGGTGTTTGTGACTTGTGAAAAATGGTGTCATGAAGAATACTAAATGTTTGATGACATTTCAAACATCTTATTCTTCTCAAATCAGAAACATTCAAACTAGAAGAAGCACACCTGATACATTTCATTACTTTCAACTTCGCTATATATTTCAAACAATCGTTTTCATTTTGAAATATGCTATTGAATTCATTTCAATTCATTTTTTCCTCCACACTAGTACATGTGGGGATAATTTTCTTTTTTTATTATGAAAATTTTCATTTTAATATACAAAAATAATTTAATATATTTTACTATTGTTTTTTAAAGTAAAAAAACATTAATCTTTATACTTTATTTGTTAATAACTTTTTTTCAACTTTTTTTCAACTTTTTGTAATTGTTTAATAAAATCATTAATAGTACCGTTATTTTTAATAATAAAATCAATATCTTTATTTAAAATTAAATATTTTTTTTGTTGATTTAATAGTGAAATAACTTGTAAATCATTAACATTATCACGTTCTTTTATTCGTTGGATTTTTTTATCTTCCTCAGCCCCAATTAAAAGAATTTTATCAACTAATAAATTTAAATTTGTATTAAATAATACTGCACAATCAATAACAATTAATTCTTGGTGTATTTTATTACGAATAATATCTTCTTCAACAATTTTTACCATTTTTGGTCAAATAATATTTTCTAATTTACGTAAAATATGAGGTTGTTGAAACGCTTCATACCGTAATTTTATTTTATTAATTGTTTTATCACTATTAATAAAAGTATTACCAAATTCATTAATTAATGCTTTTTTTGTTTCTTTTAGTGTATAAATATGTTTAACAACTTTATCAACAAAAATAACATACGCACCTTTATTTTGAAAAAAATTTGTAGCGGTTGTCTTACCTACTCCCGCTTCACCAATAATACCAATAATCATGAGTTCACCCTTACTTATGTTCAATTTGATAACTTGCAAGAATACTAATCATTGCTGCATTATCAGTACAGTATTCTAATTTTGGAACAATTATTTTTAAATTTGGATATTTATTTTTTAAATCTAATACTGCTAATCTTAATTGCTGATTAGCAGTAACTCCTCCTGCTAAAACTAAAGTTTTTGGATTATGTTTTTTTAATGCTAATTCAATTTTATTAATTAACACTTGAATAACTGTTGTTTGAAAAGAAACTGCAAAATTATTAAATTGTAACTTACCTTTTTCTTTATTTATCAAATTAGCACATGCTGATTTTAAACCACTAAAACTAAAATCTAAACTATTATCATTTTTAGGTAATGGTAATTTATAAGTTGGCTTTCCCAATTTAGCACTTCGTTCAATTTCAGGACCACCGGGATATTTTAAACCTAACATTCTTGCAACTTTATCATAACATTCACCAACAGCATCATCTAATGTTTGACCAAGTATAGTGAAATTTAAATGTTCATTTGCCAACATCAACTGTGTATGACCACCACTAACTACTAAACCAAGTACTGGAAATTCTCATTCATTATTAATTAAAGAAGCATACAAATGTCCATACAAATGATTACATGGAAGCAATGGCTTTTCTAAATAAGCAGCAATAGTTTCTGCTATAATTTTACCTACGTGTAAACAACTAGCAAGACCAGGAGTATTAGTATAAGCAACAAAATCAATATCCATAATTGAAATGTTAGATTTTTCAATTGCTGTTTGTAAGACAGTAGCAATATTTTCACTATGAGCTCGTGCTGCTAATTCTGGAACAACACCACCATATTGTTGATGAAGCTTAATTTGTGAAGCAATAATATTACTTAAAACATTTTTATCTTTAATAACAGCAACACTAGTTTCATCACAACTAGTTTCTATTGCTAAGATTATCATCAATATCCTCTTCTTTATAATAAGCAACTGCTGATTCTAAAACTAAAATCATCATTTTTTTAAAACTAGTTTCGCGTAATGTTGCTGAAATTGATTCACCGGTAATAAAAGAATCAGAAATTGTTAATAAACAAGCAGCATTTTTTTCTAAATGTTTTGCATTAACAAATAAAGCAAAAGATTCCATTTCTACTGCTAAGCATTTGCTAATTAAAGGATTAGTTTTATAATCATTATCATTAATACGATAAAATACATCACTTGAATGAATTAAACCTGATCTTAAATTTATTTTTTCACTTACTATATACGAAGAATTTTCATTTTTTTGCTGATCAAATTCATTATCAATTTTTTGTGCCACTTTATTAATAATTTTGCTAATATTACCAACAGATTCAATTTGATTTTCATCAATATTAGCAGCATATTTAGCGAAAGTAGATTCACTATATACTTTAGTAGTATTAATAATATCATAAACTTTAACATCTTTTTGATATGAACCAGCACTACCAACACGAATAATACAGTCAACATCATAAAATTTAAATAACTCATATGAATATATACCAATTGAAGGCATACCCATACCACTAGCAGCAATAGTAATATTATATCCTTTATATTTTCCAGTAAACATTAGCATATTACGAACATTATTTACTTGTTTTCAATCTTGTAAAAAATTAGAAGCAATGAATTGAGCACGTAATGGATCGCCTGGCATAATTACTACTTTTGCAATTTGATCAAGAGCAGCTTTAATATGAGCTGTTGGAATTTTTTCTTTAGTTTCCATATATTCTCCTTTTTTTAAATAATAATAGTTATTATAATATATTGTTAATTTAGTAACAACATTAATATTTTTAATGACTGGTTTTTTATTTTAAAAATTAAATTTAATTTTATAACTTTTCATACTAATTAAAGAAAATAAAAAATGCAGTAATAGGTATTGAAGAAATAAAAGAAAAATGAAAAATTCTTCTGAAAATTAAAAATATTTACAACAAAAAATATATTTTGAATGATAAAAATTATGGAGATTGTCAAAAATCCGGAATAAATTATTTTATATATAGTCTTATTATTATGTTAGACAAGAAATAATTTGGATTTTTATGAAATTGTACTTAAATAATATAATTTTTTTTAAAATATTGCAACTAAAATACTTATAATTAAGTTATCTAGGTGTTAAAATTATTGTAAAAATTAAGGAGAATTTAAAGATGAAACTTAAAGCAATTAAAAAATTAAAGTTAATAACTGTATTAATATTTGTTTTAACTATTTTAATAACTATTACTGCTTTAATATTAATTGGTATTTCAAATTTTAGTTATAATAATTATGAACAGATTAAAATTACAAATGGATTTAATATTTTAAAAATTTATAGTACATATTTTATTTTATGTCATTGTGCAAATCATATATTTTTATTTCATATTTTTCAAAATAATCAAAATTATTATAATTGAATTCAATTGCAAATTGGAGTTATTTTATTAATAATAGTGATGCCGATTTTTATATTTATAATTATAGCATTAAATTTTTTCATTATTGGCTTAAAAAGAAAAATAAAAAATAATATTTTTTGAGATGCTATTGCAAATTGTGAAATAATAAGTAATTATTACATTCATTAAATTATGTTTCTAAATTTATCTTATTACATTTAAAAATAACCATTTTAATGTAAATCAAAATATTATATGTTCTATTACCAAGCATTTCTTTTAAAACATGTCAAATATTAGTTTATGTAAAACAACCAATATTTAACTTTGAACCTTGATTTTTAATGCCTTGTTTATTATTTTTAAAATACTGTTTTTTTAATTTTTTATGATTATCTAATTCTTTATATAAATAATCAATTAATTGTTCATATTGACCATTATTAATTAAATTTTTACAGTGATTATATTCTTTTAAATATTTTCCTTTATTTCCAGCCATGATTCCAAGATATAATGTTCTAATTAAATGAAATTTATCTAAAACAAACTGTGCACCTAAATAATCTGCTACATATTTAATTCATCCTGCACTATCTCCACAAATAATTATTTTGGCTTGCTCAATATTTTCATAAAATTTTTGACAATGCTCTTTAACAAATTCAGAAGTTTTTTTTAACTCCAATTGCTGTTCTTGTTGTTCTTATAATTGCTTTTACTCTTTTATTTTGTGCTTTGTGATTAATATTATCTGTATATGTTACTATTAATCTCATAGAGTGTTTTATACCCTTACGTTTAAAATTTCAAAATTTTCGATGACCATCATCAATCGCTACAAAAATAGGTTGATTTTTTTCTAATTTTACTTTAACTGGGTTTGCTTCAAGTATTTCGAAATTTTTAAAAACTCTATGAACGCTACTAACACTAATACCTGCTTTTTTACAAATAGCACAAATATCACGATATCTTTTGCCATCTGCAAAATTTTCAATAATAGTATCTTCAATATCTTCACCAATTATTTTATATTTATGTAATTGTAATATTTCATCAACTAAACAAACACGAATTCATTTTTGTAATTATTCATTAAAATATTCATAAATTCTTCTTTTATATGTTACCATTCCATATAATGTTTTTCTTGTTCGATATTGATAATAAACAATTTTATATTTCTTTTTATCTCTTGTATTTTTTATTATTCAATCTCATTTTTCTCATTTCTTTGTTATATGTTCTAAAATTAAATTATCAATTTTAGGATATTGTTCTTTATAAGTTCATTTATAATTAAAATCCATATTATTCTCCTAACTATTTTTTAAAAATCTAAATTTATTGTAAATATTTTTAAAATATTAATTTACTTGTTTATTATATACATTTATAAGTTTAATTTTAAATAAAATAAAAATTATTTAAAAAATAAGTTTTATATTTAGAATATAATCAATAATTTCAATATAATTAATAGTATAGGTCTCATAAAATAAACGCCTTTAATTTAGGCGTTATTTTGCATTTAAAAAAATACTTGTAAAAATAATGAAAAATAAGTACAATTAAGTAATAAAATGTCATGAAAAAGAGAATAAGTTATGATAAATAAAGAAAAAGAGTTAAAAACTATAAATAAAATGAAATTTTTAAAAGAAATTTTATATTATGAAAGTTATTTGTCAAAATAAAAATTGTAATAAAAAATGAACTAATATTATATTATTAGAATTAAAATCAATAACTATTAATTTTTTTCTTTGTGAAAATCATGCCCATAATTTTGAGTATGAATTATTACCAAAATGATTAAAAACTTGTGAAGAATTAAGAAAAAATAATAAAATAAAAAAAGAGAGATTTATTATGAAAACATGAATAAAAAGAAATTTAAGTAAAATAACATTAACATTAGCACTAACTGGTGCTACAACCGGAACAATAGGATTAATCATGGGGGGTGCTTACCCATAATATAGGTACTAATGTTAAACATTATTTAGACCACAATAAACAAATAGTTTTTGGTACTTCAACAATATGAGAAAATAAAAATCATAGTAAAGATATAATGGATTTATATTTTGCTATTAATAAATTTACAGATGATGCCATAAAATGAGATGGTACATATCCTGATGGATATTTTAATAAATAATTTAAATTTCTAAATTAATATAAGAAATATTTTCATTGTATTTTTCAAATAAACTAATATTGTTTAAAGTGATATCAATATTTTTATCCGTTATTAAAATTAAATCATAATTAACGGCACCAAATATTCCACTAATTTCAATCCGATTTAAGTTATTAATCGGATTTTTAATTTGTAATTAAAAGTCATTATCATTATTGGCAATTTGCGAAATTTCTTCATAAAATTCTAATTTAGAAAATAATTGAGATTTATTTGAACCATATAAATTTAAAGCATTTTTGATTTTATTCTTATTAATCAGTATCCTTGTAAAGTATTTCCCGTATTCACCATTACCTAATGTTCAATCTACTGGAATTAATGAAGGTATGTTATTACTTTCTAATTCGTTTGTAATAGATAATCAGTTGAATTGATTATCATCAAGTTTAAATAATTTATTTTGACTAATGTCATTATTTTTTAATTTAATGTTATTAATATCTGTAAAATCAAAATATTCAGATTTTAATATCACTTTTACATCTTTAAATTCTCAAACTTTATCAGATGTAGAATGAATAAAATTTGACTTTAACTCAAAATAATAAGGCAATAATAATTTATAATCATCGTTTAGACCATTATTAATTGACATTGTTGAATAAATATTTTTTGATAACATTGTAACTATTTGTTTTAATACTTTAATTTGCGGTAAATTTATGTAATTTAAATAATCTAATTCTCGTTGTTTAAATAAATTAGTAATAACATCACTTGGTTTTTGACCTTCAAATTTAGCACGAATTTTATCTAAATCATTAATTTTAGTTGGGTCATTAGTTAATGATGCACCATCAAATTTTCTGTTATAAGTATATGTATAAGTTAGCATATCTAATAATACTTTTTGTAAACTATCAATTGGTGGTCTATCTTTTATTTCTAATTCAACATCATGAAATTTATTATTTGTAGAAATAAATAAATTATAGTTACCTGCTAAAAATCATGATTTTAATAATTGGAATGGCAACCTTTTTTAGGACTGTTTTTTGGTAGACATTTGTGCTTGGTGTTTTATGGGGGTTAAGTAGTTTAGAGTGCTGTGGATTCTTATGTTGTTGTATCAATTGATATAATCAAATAAGGCTTTTATCCCTTTATGTACTATTTTTAAATTTTATCACATAAATGGAGATAAAAGCCTATCTAGGAAATTATCCCCACATGTATCTAAATCAAACACAAAATTATAGTTTCAAAACTAGGTATCTTATTGAATTTATATGCAGTTTCTTTTGCATATAAATGAATATTGTGTTTTGAAACTTTTATGTGTGTTCGGAAAGTTCGTCGGATGTGTTTTCATGCAGATTCAATCTGGTTTGTGTTTACACCTGTTGATGACACATACCCAACTTCATGATTTACGATTTCATGTTTGTGATAGAAGTTTTTGAAACTTCAATATCCCTTCCAATAATCCGTAAATAGACAACACCCAGTAGAAATGTGTTTCAATGCAAATCATAAAAGGTTTTTCTCATCTGCTTTTTTCAATACTTTCACAATTAGTTTGTTGCTGGTTTTCTCATAAACTCCAACAATCAAGGTTTTATTCAACAAGGAAGATCCTTGTTGAATAAAACCTACATGTGAAAGATACATTTCATCCATCTGTGCTGTGCCATCATCAATGAACCCTGCATCTTGATTCCAAATTCTAGTTCTGATTTCATGACCCATTCTTCAAGCTGTTTTATATGTCACACCCAATTCCCTTGCAACATCTGTTGATGGAATTCCATGTTTGGTGTTTATTCATCTAAAGATGAGATAAAACCAAGATGTCAAAGGTGTTTGTGACTTGTGAAAAATGGTGTCATGAAGAATACTAAATGTTTGATGACATTTCAAACATCTTATTCTTTTTAAATCAGAAGTATTAAAACTAGAAGAAGCACACCTGATACATTTCATTACTTTCAACTTCACTATATATTTCAAACAATCGTTTTCATTTTGAAATATGCTATTGAATTCATTTCAATTCATTTTTTCCTCCACACTAGTACATGTGGGGATAATTTCCTTAATTAATTCATTACCGCGATCGCTATGAAATATTTCAATATTTTTTAAACAACGATTTGAGAACATAAATGCTTGATATACTAATGATGCATCTTTTTTAGTACCTACAGTACCTACACTATGTTCAATAATTTCGCGATTGTACAGGTCGATTAATAAGCAAATATAGTTTCATTTACCATTAACTTGAACATAAGTTAAATCACTAACAATAATTTCATTTTTAAGCCTATTATTAAAGTCTCTATTAACAAGATTAGTAATTTGACTATCATTGACTTTATTATGATAATTTTTGTATGATAATTTAGTGTATTTTGATATTAAATTATGTTTATTCATAATTTTTTTAATTTTTCGTCTTGATAAATTAATTTTATTTTCTTTTAGAACAACTTTTAATCTTCTTGTTCCATAAGCTTCTTTATTTTCTTTAAAAGCACTAATAACAGCTTCATCATACATATTATTTTGAATTTTATCTTCTTTTTTCTTGAAATTAAAATAATATGTTGATTTAGAGATTTTTAAAAAACGACACATTGTACGAATTTTATATTTAAGTTTATTTTTGATAATAATTTCTATTTTCTGCCTATTATTAGTTTTGCTTGCTTTAAAATATCATTTTCCATTCTTAATTGTTTTAATTCTTTTCTTAATTTAATTAATTCATTTTCTTCAACAGAACGGTTATCTTTGGTTTTAAAACTGCCTGAATTAGTAAATTGCTTAATTCAATTATAAGTAGCTGCTCTTGTAACATTGTACTCTTTAGCAAGACAAGACACTGACTTACCACCTTGATATAAAGCTACTATTTGTTTTTTAAATTAATCTGAATATGAGTTAACATTGGCCATAATTATAATTCCTTTCTTTTAACTAATTTGTTCACTTGTCTACGTAATTAGTGTCCAATAAAGTGTAACCCATCTATTAAATTATATAACAAATTTTCACTACTTAGTACCAAATTTTGATCTTCATTAACCATATATTCAAACTCTATTTTCTCTAACAACTTATCTAATTCTGTTTCTTGTGTTTCTGAATAAAGTTGTAATTCTAAAACATCTCATGCAATATTTTTTATTTGTTCACTACACATATCATCACAATTAAAACTGCTTAACTCAAAATTTTGTTTTGAACTAAAAACATAATCAGATTGTAATTCTCTTTGTTTTTGCTTTTCTTTCTTATTAACTTGGTATCTTTTTTTATCATATTCTCTCCTCCTTGCTTTCACTTCAGGCCTTTGTTTATATTCTTGTCTTTTTTCTTTATTTTTTTGAAATAAATAAGGTACATTAATAACTATACTTTCATTATCCATATGCTTTGCTCCCCCTGTAAACATAATTAATTTAATTTAAACTTTTACCACATTTTTCTATCTATCAAAAATTATATTTATTTTTTTTGATAAATAAAACTGTATTATTGTGAATTTTTTTCAAATTATTAATAAAATAAAAAATTTTATAGTATAAAATAACCATAAAATTTTTTATTTTTTATTATATTTTTAATTAAATCTTGGAAAATATTACTAAAAAAGTAAAATTTAATTTCAAAATTAATTCATCATTAAAATTATTAATAACTAATTTTATCGTTTAGATTTATTGAAAGCAATACCCAATGCTTTTGGTGTTTTACTTCATTTTGATGTAAACACTAAAACTAATAAAGATGTTACAAAAGGCAATATATTCCATATATCAGAATTACTTGATATTCATTGAGGAATATTTGGTAAAAACGTAATTCTGGCACCTGTTGTTTCAACAATAGCAAATAAGGCAGCACCAATTGTAATCAATGGTACCCTTCATTGTCCAAAAATTAAAATAGCTAAAGCAATAAAACCATTTCCACTAACTGTCCCACGAAAAGTTTGACTAGCATACATTGGAAAAATACCACCAGCAAGTCCTGCTAAAAAACCAGATAATAATACAGCAACATATCGTTTTTTAATAACATTAATTCCCGCAGCATCAACTGCATTGGGATTTTCACCAGTCGCAACATGATGTAATCCTCATTTAGTATATTTAAAAATAATAGCAATACTTACTAAAACTATAATTGCTAAAAATAAATATAAATTAAAAAATTCATTATTACCAATTTTTGGTAATTGATAAATATTTGTTAATGAAATAAAACCATTATTCCCTGGTAACTGAACAACAAAAACTGCAATTGCTGCTGCTAAAATATTAATTGCAACGCCAGAAATAATTTGATCAGATTTTAAAGTAACTGATGCAAAAGCATGGAAACAAGCAAATCCCATTCCCGCTAATCCACCTACTAATAAAGCAATAATTTGTGATCAATTACCTCAATTAACACCTATATTTTTCCCAAATGAAGAAAAAGCAAGAGCACCAATTGTCATCATTCCTTCAATACCAATATTAACAACACCAGCACGTTCTGAAATTAATCCAGATAATGCACCAACTACTAAAACAACAAAAATTAAACTAGAATGTTCAAGAATTATTTTGAGTGCTTCCATTAACTTTTCCTCCTGTTCTTTCGGTTTTTATTTTCATAATTGCTTGTTGTTCATTTTTAAATATATCAGTAAATTTATTAATAAAAGTTGTCTTTTCAATTTCCGCTTTTTTAGTAAATTGTTTGGTTAATATATTAATATTACTATTAATTGGGATAATTTGACTTTTTAATTGCTGTTTGTTAATTTTATAATTTTTAATTAACTCTTTAATATTATTTTTATAATTAGTTTGAAGTTGATGTTTTGCTAAAATTAATTGTTTTTTTATTTTTTTATCGTCAGTTTTAACTTTTTGATTTTTTAATGACTTTAATTCATCACTTAATTCTTGTTTCAATTTATTAATTTCTCGATAAAGATTTAATTTTAAGTCTTTTACTCTTGACTTATCTAATATTTCTTTTTGTTTTTTTAATAATGTTATTTCTCGAATTAAATCTTGCTTATAGTTATAAACATTATTTTCATATTTCATTTTTTCATTAATATACATATTTAAACTTTCACCATAAATCGTTTTTATTTCTTGTTGAAAATTATTTCAATTACCAATTTTACCTTTTTTTCAAATTGCATTATATTGTTTATATATATAATGATTTAAAGCTTTATTTTCTTGGAAAAATTGTGCTCAATTAACACCAACTTTATCATTTTTATTATTAATAACTGCTTGTAACTGTAAGTTGATATCACTATTAACTTTATTAATTTCTTGCGAAAGATTTTGTTTTAAATTTTTAACTTTTGACTCATAATCTGATAGTGATTTATTATATTCTATCTTTAAGTGATTAATTTTAATATTTTTTTCTTTAATTAAATCTGATTTTAACTTATTATATTGTCTCTTTATTTTAAAATTTTCAATAAAATGATAGTACATCTTGGCAATAAAACTATTTGTAACTTTTCGTTTTTCTCCATCAAAGGCTATATTTAAATAACGAATTAAAAATTTAATTGGCTGTAAACGAGATAATAAAACTGCACAGGCAGCTGAATAAATAATAACACCAAAAATAATATCACCAGTTGCTGTTGGTAATGTTAATACTGAACCAATTGAACCACCGCTCTTAATTAAACCTCAAAGAAAAGCAGAACCCACAACACCTATTGGATTAATTTGACCAACTAAAGCAACAGCTATACTATCAAAACCAATAGTCGGCAAATCATCAGTTAAAAAACTAATTGAAGGATTTTTGGCAATGTAATAAATAACAGCCATTACTCCTACTAATGCTCCTGAAATAACAAATGATGTTATGCAATAATGTTTATGATTAATACCACTATAAACCGCAGCAAATGGATTTAAACCTACTGTTCGAATTTTATAACCTAAAGTTGTTTTTTTCAATAAGAATCAAACTGTTATTATTAAAATAATAGAAATTAATAATGGTAGTATACAATTATAACCATTAATACTCATACTCATACTATCATGAATAGTTGCTGATGTTCCGTGATCAGCATCATATAAATCTTTATTGATTTTAAATAGTCATTTTACTAAATATCAAATTGTTCAATTTAATAAAATAGAAGTAACAACCTCATGAACATTAAAAAAAACTTTTAATAACACTGTTACCAACGCCACCAATATTGCTGCTAATACTCCAGCAAAAAACGCGCTAATTATAGCTAATGGTTGTGATAAGTCATAACGAACACCAATTGCGATAACAACAGCTCCTGCTGCTAACATTTGACCAGCAACTCCAATATTAAACATTCCTGAGCGGAAAGAAATAACTAGTGCTAATCCTGCTACAATATAAATTGCTCATCAAACTAAAGTATTATCTCAATTATTAGCTGGCCAACTTGTAAAAGAATATGTTAATAACAACTGAAAATAAGTAAAAGCATTTTGACCTGAACCAATTATAACAAAACAAGCAATAATTAATCCAAAAATAATGGCAAAAATTGAACCCTTAAATTTAGTAAGACTACTATTCATTTCTTTTGAACCAAGATATAAACGACTTCGTCGTTTTAAAAATCATGTTTTTTGTTTAAACATTATCTTCATTTCCTTCCATTAACATTTTTTGTCCCGCCATCATTAATCCTAACTGTTCACGAGTAACATTTTTAGTACTAACATTACCAGTAATTTTACCAGCATGTAAAACAACAATTCGATCTGCTAATGACATAACTTCTGATAATTCATAAGAAATTAATAATACTACATTACCTTCATTTTTTTCATCAAGAATACGACTATGAATATATTCAATAGCACCAATATCCAAGCCACGTGTTGGTTGAGCAACAACTAAAATTGTATGTTTTCTTGTTAATTCTCTACCAACAACCGCTTTTTGTTGATTACCACCCGACAAGCCTCTAACTAAAGCAAAACCACTTTTACTACCACGAACATCATAATTATTAATAATATTTTGTGCATAAGATTGAATAGCTTTACTGCGAATCAAACCATGCTTAGAAAAAGGATATTCGCTAATATTTTGTAAAACCATATTATCAATAACATTATAATCTAAAACAAGTCCATATTTATGACGATCTTCAGGAATATGACTTAAACCGCTTTTATATAAACTTTGAATTGAACTGTGTTTCATATTCTTATTACCAAAAAAAATATCACCTTTTTCTGGCTTAATTAAACCAGTAATTGCTGAAATTAATTCGGTTTGACCATTACCTTCAATACCAGCAATAGCCACAATTTCTCGTGACTTAACTTCTAAACTAAAATCAGAAAGACCTATTATTGATTTCTTATTACCAATTTTATGAACAAATAAATTATCAATTTTTAATAATACTGGCCCTAATACAACATTACCTTGATTTCTAATATCAACTAAATCTCTACCAACCATCAAAGTAGCAATTTCTTTTTTAGTTTTACTCTTAGATTCAAAAGTTTCAATAACTTTACCTAAACGAATTACTGTAACATTATCAGCAACTTGTTTAACATCTTCTAATTTATGACTAATAAAAATAATAGTTTTGCCATCACGTCTAAGTTCTTCAATAATTGTTAATAAACTAGTAATTTCTTGTGGTGTTAAAACCGCGGTTGGTTCATCAAGTACAATAATACTAGCACCACGATAAAGAACTTTTAAAATTTCAACACGTTGTTGCATACCAACACTAGCATTCTCAATTTTTAAATTAAGTTTAATGTCTAATTTATATTTTTTTGAAATTTCTAAAATTTTAGATTTTGCTTTTTTATAATTAATTCACTGTCATTTATGAACTGGTTCACTACCTAAAATAATATTTTGTAAAATAGTGAAGTTATCAACTAATTTAAAATGTTGATGTACCATTCCAATACCTAATTCACCTGCTCTAATTGGTCCTGATATTACTACTTCTTTACCATTAATTTTAATAATACCTTTTGTTGGTTGATATAGTCCAAATAAGATTGACATTAGTGTCGATTTACCTGCACCATTCTCACCAACCAAAGAATGAATTTCTCCTTTTTTAATTTTAATAGAAATATTATTGTTAGCAATAATAGTATCTAAAAAAACTTTAGTAATACCTTCCATTTCAACAGCATATTGTAAGTTCTGTTTTTCAATATTTACTTGCATTTTATCACCCTTCTTAATTATTTAAATGGATCATATTCTTTTTTAATACCATTAATTCAATAATGATCTTTTAAATTGAGTACTTTTTGTCATCCAGCAGAAATTTTATCTAATCAATTAGTAGTTTCTGTCATTAATGGTGTGTAAATATCTTTATCACCATCTTTAATTGCTTTATTTGGTGCTATTCCAGTAAAATTAGGTCCACCTCTGTATGGTGCATCATCAATAAATGTTTGATCGGCAGTTGGATCAGTTGGATGCACTGGATTCTGATTAGTTTTACCAACTGATTTTCAGAGAATAAGTTTAATTGAACTAATTAAATCTTTTTCTGAAGAAGTAATAAACCTATCTGCAGATTGTGGATATTGAAGTTGTTGATCTGTATCAATACCAATAATTTTACCTTGACCAGATTTTTTTAATGATGATAAAGTATCTTCGGTTTGTGGTCCTGCTACTGGAAAAATAATATTAGTTTTTTGTCGAGCAAGATCATCATTAATTGCTTGTGAACCTTTTGAACCTTGAATAAAATCACCACTAAATTGAGTGCCTGAATTAGTAAATTTAATATTTGGTAATGGTTCTTTAAAATCTGAATTTAAAATTTTAACCCATGATATTAATTTTTCTTCATCTTCTTTATTTTTAAATTTATTATTAAAAAACTGTATGGCTCAATAATAACCATACATATAATTAGTAACTGCCGGAATATCAAGTCCACCATAGGTTGACATTTTTAAATTATCAAGGCCACCATATTGATTAGCATGCGCAATTAACCATATTGCCCCCGCCAATCCGGCTAAAAAACCTGATTGTTCTGCTTTGTAAAGTAAGCCAGCCAATTGTTTATTAGATTTTGGTACTTCTTTATTTGGAGTATCACCATCAATAAAAATAAATTTCACTTTATGTTTTAAAATAGTATTTTGTGCTTTAACCAAAGCATTATGATGTAAAAATCCTGAAGCAATAATTACTTTACTATTTATGAAAATGGCTTTATTATATGATGTCATTAAATCATCAGTATTAGTTAATTGGGGATTATCTCAAGAAACCTCAACTCTTTTATTTTTATATTGAGGATCAACATAATCACTATGTGTTCAATCATTAAACTCTTGTTTAAACTTGAGAGCAGCATTATATGATGATTCATTAAAAGAAGCATCATTAATAGTATGTCCATCAGTTACAACAGTTATTCGATAAATATTTGGATCATTAAACTGACTATTGCAAGCAATGATTGGTAATATCATTATTACTGATAATGATATTGCACTAAATAAAGTAAAAATTTTACGCATACTATTATATTCCTCCTGCAATTATATATAAATATTTATATAAAAAATATAAAAAAAGAAAGCAAAAACATTGCTTTCTTAATTCAATTATTCAAAATAAAATAAAACTGTGTATAAATAAATTTTGAAAATAAATAGGTGGGAATAACTTACTATTAAAAAATACAGTATATATGTATTTAATATTAATTATTTTTTTATTTTCACAATTAACTCTAAACACTAGTTTCTCCTTTAATGGCATAACTACCATTATATAAGATAATAAAACTTATTCTTTAAAAATTCAAGAATAATTATAAATTTTTTAAAATATATAGTAAAGTTTTATTAAAACTGTGGTTTATACTTTTCAACACTTTCATCAACATAATTTTTTCAAGCATTTTCTCACTTATCACGAGTAGAATCATTAGCTAAATCAGCAACTAATTTATTATAAGCATCAGTTACCTTTTGTGCTAAACGTCAATAATCATTACTATCAATAATTAAGTTATTATAAATAGCACTAATAGAATCATTATTAGCAATTCCAAGATATTGCTGACCACCTAATGCTGGTTGTGGTATGCTGCCATCAAAGTATTGTTCACCATTAATAGGTTTAATAACTGAATGTTGATCATCCTTATTATAATCTAAATTAAAAGAATGTCATAATCAAGTATTAACTGACTTATGAATTCCTTTTAAAGCTGATGTAATAAAAATATCTTTAGCATAACTATATTGAACACTTTGATCAACATCGACACCAATAATTTTTGCTTTGCTATTAGTAGTAGAGTTTTTAACAGCTGATACTAAATCAATTGTTTGTGCTCCTGCAACAGGCATTACAATATCATCTTTATATCCATCAATTAATTGTGAAGTTATTGCTTTTGATGATTTTGTACCAGATTCAAAACTACCTGTAAATTGTTTAGCAATTTTATCAAAATGAATATCAAATTTATTAGTTCATTTTTCAATTTTTTCCTTACCCTCTTTAATTCTAATGGCATTAGTCATTTCCAATAAATTATCATTGCTATTACGATATTTATTAAAATAATATACACCTCAATAATAACCCATCATATAACTAACAATAGTATCAGCTGGTAAACCACCAAAAGTTGACATTTTTAAACCATTATCATATGTTTCATGATTAGCAACTAATCATATTGCTCCTGCTAATCCTGATAAAAACCCTGATTGTTCTTCTGAATAACTTAAACACGCTACATCAACTGGTTTTTCTAATTTAGCATCAACTAAAATAAAACGAACACCTAACTTTTTATATTGATTTTGAATAGCTGGTGTTAATGCACCAAGATGATTAAACCCAACAACAATAATTGTTTTAGCACCAGCAAATGTTGCTAAATTATAATTATTTTGTAAAGTTGAAACAGTACTATCTCGTGAAATAATTCAACGTGTTTTCATTTTGAAAGTTTTTCAAACTTCATTACCGGGTAAATTACTAATCATAATACGATTATCATTAAATGTTTTAGTAAACTCTTTTGAACCTTCTAATACTTGCTGATTAAAAGCTTTATCAAATAAATCACCACCATCAGTAATTATTCAAATATCACCAACACTAGGAATACTACATCCAATTAATCCTACTGATGAACTATTTATTAACAAAGTAATAATTAATAATTTTAAAAAATATTTCATAAATTTCTCCTATAAATAAAAAAATGTAATACAGTAAAAATATTAATATTTATTTACAATTTTTTTATACTTTATTTTTACCATATTTTTCATCAAAATTAATAATTCCTCTAGGAAATTATCCCCTCATGTACTAGTGTGGAGGAAAAAATTAATTAAAATGAATTCAATAGCATATTTCAAAATGAAAACGATTGTTTGAAATATATAGCGAAGTTGAAAGTAATGAAATGTATCAGGTGTGCTTCTTCTAGTTTGAATGTTTCTGATTTGAGAAGAATAAGATGTTTGAAATGTCATCAAACATTTAGTATTCTTCATGACACCATTTTTCACAAGTCACAAACACCTTTGACATCTTGGTTTTATATCATCTTTAGATGAATAAACACAAAGCATAGTATACCATCAACAGATGTTGCAAGGGAATTGGGTGTGACATATAAAACAGCTTGAAGAATGGGTCATGAAATCAGAACTAGAATTTGGAATAAAGATGCAGGGTTCATTTATGATGGCACAGCACAGATAGATGAAATGTATCTTTCACATGTAGGTTTTATTCAACAAGGAAAATCCTTGTTGAATAAAACCTTGATTGTTGGAGTTTATGAGAAAACCAGCAACAAACTAATTGTGAAAGTATTGAAAAAAGCAGATGAGAAAAACCTTTTATGATTTGCATTGAAACACATTTCTACTGGGTGTTGTCTATTTACGGATTCTTGGAAGGGATATGGAAGTTTCAAAAACTTCTATCACAAACATGAAATCGTAAATCATGAAGTTGGGTATGTGTCATCAACAGGTGTAAACACAAACCAGATTGAATCTGAATGAAAACACATCCGACGAACTTTCCGAAAACACATAAAAGTTTCAAAACACAATATTCATTTATATGCAAATGAAGCTGAATATAAATTAAATAAGATACCTAGTTTTGAAACTATAATTTTGTGTTTGATTTAGATACATGTGGGGATAATTTCCTAGATAGGCTTTTATCTCCATTTATGTGATAAAATTTAAAAATAGTACATAAAGGGATAAAAGCCTTCCTCTATTATATGATTCGTGCGCAATGAACAGGATTATATAAAATATTAGTTTTTAATTGTGAATTAGCCATTAACAGTTTAATAAATAGTTCAAAATCATTTTCTTTTAATACAAAATCATGCGTAAAACCTTTTATATCATTCATATCTACTAATAATGCTAAAAGAATTTTATGAATTATTCCTCATGAAGAATTTTTAGCATTACTCTCAATTCTACTAATTGTTGCTTGACGAACACCTACTAATTTCCCCAAATATGCTTGCGTTCAACCAAGTCTTAGACGTATACGCCTAATTTCTACTTCAATTGCCATTTCATTGACCTCTCTAATTTTAGTTATTCCCAAACTTATTATGTTATGAAAAATTATAAAAAGATAAATTTTATTCTATATTTGCATAAAATATACTAAAATTAATATGGTGATACAAAATGGAAAATGAATTAATTAAATACTGAACAAAAAAAAGTTTTTTTTATGTTAGCATTTTGTGATTAATTGTTCAAATTATATTTATAATAATAGGTTCAATTTTAATAAATACTACTAGCAAAAAAATAATTAATATTTTATTAATAGTTGGCATAAATAGTTTAATTCTATTAATTTTGTTTGCTTTTTCTATTAATCATTATACTTATGAAACGGTTTATCAAATTAAAGTCAAAGGTAGTACTTTTCAAACTAAATTTTGTCGTTATCTAATTATTCTATTTAGTTTTGGTTGATTAATTTTTTTCATTTTAAATGCATTATTTATGTTAGTTGAAACTGCCGTTTTTAAAAGCAAACTTGATTATTTTAATACTTTAAACGATCATTGATGAATTTTACTTATTGTAACAATATTTAACGTTTTAATTATTAGCATACATCGACAATTAATGCATTATACATTAACAAATTTACAATTACCATGAAGTAAATATATAAATAATAAAAAGTAGATATAATCTACTTTTTCTTTGCATCTCATAAATTTATAATGTTTTTTTTTGCACTAATTAAACCAAATAATGATCCACAAGCAACTAAACCACCATTCAATCCAATAAAAACAAATGATAATCCTAATACTAAAGTTATTACTCCATTGCTAAGACTAGCAATACTAACAATAATTAATGGTAATAATGTAACAACAATTGAAGCAACTCCAATTACTAAACCAAGAATATAACCAATTCTTTGTTCAAATGCTTTTCTTTAATTTATCATAACTAAAATAAATATAAGAATACCATAAGTTGTTAGACAAACTATCAATATAATTCATCCTAATCATTGAATAGTACTTAATCCAGAATCAAAAACTTCTTGTAATCATTTTCCAAACTTCCATAATAATTCATAAGAACTTTCCATTAATTCTTTTAAAGAAATCATAATTATAGAAATAACTATTACCGGCATTAATGTTGTCAAAAGTAGATAAATACCAATGTTAGATAATGTTTTTGAAAATTTTAACATCCTTTTTACCTCTTTATAATTATTATTTCGCAATATTTCTAGTAAAATATTTGTACTTTATTTTTAACATCTTATGCAAAAAAAATTTAAAATCTATAAACAATAAGGAAATTATCCCCACATGTACTAGTGCAGATGAAAAAATGAATTGAAATGAATTCAATAGCATATTTCAAAATGAAAATGATTGTTTGAAATATATAGCGAAGTTGAAAGTAATGAAATGTATCAGGTGTGCTTCTTCTAGTTTGAATGTTTCTGATTTGAGAAGAATAAGATGTTTGAAATGTCATCAAACATTTAGTATTCTTCATGACACCATTTTTCACAAGTCACAAACACCTTTGACATCTTGGTTTTATCTAATCTTTAGATGAATAAACACAAAGCATGGTATACCATCAACAGATGTTGCAAGGGAATTGGGTGTGACATATAAAACAGTTTGAAGAATGGGTCATGAAATCAGAACTAGAATTTGGAATCAAGATGCATGGTTCATTAATGATGGCACAGCACAGATAGATGAAATGTATCTTTCACATGTAGTTTTTAAAAAACAAGGAAGATCCTTGTTGAATAAAACCTTGATTGTTGGAGTTTATGAGAAAACCAGCAACAAACTAATTGTGAAAGTATTGAAAAAAGCAGATGAGAAAAACCTTTTATGATTTGCATTGAAACACATTTCTACTGGGTGTTGTCTATTTACGGATTATTAAAATGGATATGGAAGTTTCAAAAACTTCTATCACAAACATGAAATCGTAAATCATGAAGTTGGGTATGTGTCATCAACAGGTGTAAACACAAACCAGATTGAATCTGCATGAAAACACATCCGACGAACTTTTTGAACACACATAAAAGTTTCAAAACACAATATTCATTTATATGCAAAAGAAGCTGCATATAAATTCAATAAGATACATAGTTTTGAAACTATAATTTTGTGTTTGATTTAGATACATGTGGGGATAATTTCCTAGATAGGCTTTTATCTCCATTTATGTGATAAAATTTAAAAATAGTACATAAAGGGATAAAAGCCAACAACAATTTTATTTATCAATCATTTTTAAAATTATTAAAATTATTAAAAACTAAATGTAATTAATAATTAAGTATCTAATTTTACATTTATCTTAACATTTAGCCAATATAAATCAACAATAATACGTAATTTAAATAGTTAAAAATAATTATATCTTGTCTTTTAAATTTTAAAAATAAATATATTATCTTTATTGATTGTAAAATTTCAAAAAAAATATTAAAAAAACTACAAACTAAATATAGTTTTTAACCTATTTACTTTGAGAAACAAAGTAAATAGGTTTTTATTTTTAAAAGGAGAAAAAACATGAAAAAAATATTAAAAATAATAAGTGGTTTAATAATTATTACAAGTACAAGTTTAAGCGCTATTGGATGTTATAAAAATAACAATATTTATGATTTAAAAGTGGGACAATCAATAATTTGACAAGAATCAGCAGAAAAAAAATATCCTTATTAAATACTTTTCGTGCAGCAATAAAACAGTATGATGATGTTATAGAAGCAAATAAAACATTTATCATTAGATGTTATTTACGCAACCGCAAATAAACCTAATGCCAAAAATGATGAAGAAGATAAAAATTATACTGTGCATTATAATGAATTAAAAATTGAAGCTAATAAATATGTACCTATTGTTATTACTGATTTCGATGAAACATTCATAAATAATATTGGTTTTTCAATTTATAAATTTTTTAATCCAAAAATGAAAGATATGGATTATGAATTTAAAAAATGAGTTGATCATCAAGAAAATTTTGAAGAAAAACTTTATAATGAAGTTTTAGAATTTGTTAAACATGTATGGAAAAGCGGTGGTATTTTTTTATTTGATTCAAATCGTTTTCAAGGGGAAAATATCAAGTATGGAGATGAAGCAATACCAACTAAAAAACTACTAGAAAATAATTATTATCCAAAGGCATTTCTTGATAGTTATGTTTGATGAATGAAAGGAGTAACTAAATATGATTCAAATAATTATAAAGATTTAATATAAAAAGAAAATCGTTTTAATTATAGGCTTTTATCACATAAATGAAGATAAAAGCCTATCTAGGAAATTATCCCCACATGTATCTAAATCAAACACAAAATTATAGTTTCAAAACTAGGTATCTTATTGAATTTATATGCAGCTTCATTTGCATATAAATGAATATTGTGTTTTGAAACTTTTATGTGTGTTCGGAAAGTTCGTCGGATGTGTTTTCATGCAGATTCAATCTGGTTTGTGTTTACACCTGTTGATGACACATACCCAACTTCATGATGAGGATTTTTAATAATCTGTGTATCTTTGTTTTACAAATTTACTAGTTTAGATTAATTCTATCTTCAAATTTTATCATAAAATGAGCAATTGCTGTATTTCAATTTTGAATGGGCATTGCTCATTTTTTTGTTATATTTTCAATTGCTAAGTAAAATATTTTGAAAAATTCCATATCATTTGGAAAAACTTTTTTATTTCTAATAACTTTTCGTAATTGACTATTAACAGATTCAATAGCATTTGTTGTATAAATCACTCTTTTGATTTCTGCAGGATAAATAATAAAAACCATTAAATTATCTCAATTTTTATATCACGATTTAGCAATTTGAGGATATTGTTTATTTCATTTACTTTCAAAAGTTTCTAAAGCTTGCATTGCTTGTTCTTCACTACATGCACTATAAATTGGTTTTAAATCTGTAAATAGTTATTTTCTATGTTTGTATGAAACATATTTTAAACTATTTCTAATTTGATGAACTATGCATAATTGATGTTCGGTTTTAGGATAAACTGATTGTATTGCTTCTGACATTCCTGTTAAATTGTCACTACAAGCAATAAGAATATCATTTAAGCCTCGATTTTTCATTTTTGTGAAATTAGATAATCAAAACTTAGAACCTTCATTTTCACTAATTCATAAACCTAAAACATCTTTTTTACCTTCTAAATCAACTCCTAATGCTATATAAACTGATTTGTTAATAATGCGTTTATCTTGTCGTACTTTAACTACTATACAATCAAAATAAACAATCGGATAAACACTTTCTAATGGCCGATTTTGTCATGCTTTAACATCATCAATAACATCATCAGTAATTTGACTAATAACACTTTCACTAATATCAGCACCATGATATAACTCTTGTAACTGCATTCTAATATCTGATAAAGTCATGCCTTTGGCATATAATGAAAGAACTTGTTGATCAAAACCATCAAATCTTCTTTGTCTTTTTGCAACTATTACTGGCTCAAAATTACTATTACGATCTCGTGGTACATTAATCTCAATTTTACCTTGTTGGGTTATTAATTTTTTTGAATTTATACCATTGCGAGCATTATCACTATTATTATGTTGATTTTTTTCATATCCTAAATAATTTTTCATTTCAGAATTCAACATTTTTTCAACTAATCTTTTTGTTCAGTATTCGATGAATTATTATTAGTATTTGTTTTTTAGACATACGTAACTCACTCTTTCTAGTTATTTAATTTTATTTACTAGAATTAATTAAACATAGTTATTTTTGTAAGTTACACAGATTACTAAACATTACCTTCATGATTTACGATTTCATGTTTGTGATAGAAGTTTTTGAAACTTCCATATCCCTTCCAAGAATCCGTAAATAGACAACACCCAGTAGAAATGTGTTTAAATGCAAATCATAAAAGTTTTTTTCTCATCTGCTTTTTTCAATACTTTCACAATTAGTTTGTTGCTGGTTTTCTCATAAACTCCAACAATCAAGGTTTTATTCAACAAGGAAAATCCTTGTTGAATAAAACCTACATGTGAAAGATACATTTCATCAATCTGTGCTGTGCCATCATCAATGAACCATGCATCTTGATTCCAAATTCTAGTTCTGATTTCATGACCCATTCTTCAAACTGTTTTATATGTCACACCCAATTCCCTTGCAACATCTGTTGATGGAATTCCATGTTTGGTGTTTATTCATCTAAAGATGAAATAAAACTAAGATGGAAAAGATGTTTGTGACTTGTGAAAAATGGTGTCATGAAGAATACTAAATGTTTGATGACATTTCAAACATCTTATTCTTCTTAAATCAGAAACATTCAAACTAGAAGAAGCACACCTGATCATTTCATTACTTTCAACTTCGCTATATATTTCAAACAATCGTTTTCATTTTGAAATATGCTATTGAATTCATTTCAATTCATTTTTTCCTCCACACTAGTACATGCGGGGATAATTTCCTAATTATATTAATAATAAAAAATTTAAATTATCATCAAAAGATAAAAATAGTATGCAAATAAAAAATTGAGAAAAAGATTTAGTACCAATAAAAAATGTACCATCACATATTGTAATGAGATTGGGTGATAACATTAATGATTTTCATTCTAATTTAACTAATTCAAAATTAATTGATAAAATATCATTAAAAAATGAATTAATAAATAATAAAAATTTTAATAACTTAATTGGTAAAGTGGGAGATGAATTTTGATTTACAAAAAATGAAAATGGATAAATAATAGAACATTATTGAAAAGAAAATGAAAAAAATAGTTTAATTGATAGTGATCTAAAAAACCTTGGTTTTGTAAAAGAAATTAAACTAGAAGAAGGAAAAATTAATTGAAAAGAAACTTATTTACTGGTTGGTGGTAATGATGTATATGGTAATTTTTTATGAGATTTAGAAAAAAAATATGGTTCTAATTTAGATAATTGATTAAATTTACTAAAACATTATTTCAAAAAAATATGAAAATATATGAAAATAATTTACAAAAATTAATATTCAATCTCTAAATAAAATTAATATATTTGATATATATATATATATATATTAATTGTAAATTTTCAAAAAGATGTTAAAAATAACTATAAACTAAATATTGTTTTTAACCTATTTACTTTGTTTCTTAAAGTAAATAAATTTTTATTTTTAAAAGGAGTAAAAAATGAATAAAGAAATTGAACAAGAAATAAAAAAATTAATGTTTAAAGAAATAAAAAAATTAAGAACATATGCTATTAATTATCATAATTACAAAAAAAACATACAATTTAATGATATAGATATTCAAAATATAAATAATGGTATTGAAAATAAAAGTAAAAAAAGTAATATAAACAGTATTATGAGAGAACATAATTATGCAAAAAAATTACCTATTTTATAAAAAAATTTAATTTAATTATAAAAAGTTTTAATATAAAAAATAGTAAGAACATATGTTCTTACTATTTTTGTAAACTTTGGTTTTGGTAATTTTTTCAATAATTTAAAATTACATCATCATTAAATAAATTAATTTCATTTTTTTTAATTCCTTTTTTTAATTTATTTATATTTTGTCATAATATTTTTTGTAAAGGTATTGGATACTTTCATATTCGACGATTAGTTTTAAATTCTTTCAAATCTAACAGTTTATAAGAACGATTAGGAAATACTTTAACATCTAAATCATAATCAATGTATTTAACTGTTTGCGAATCTAAAATAAAGGGACTGGCAATATTACAATAATAATGAACACCATCATTACGAATCATACAAATAATATTGTATCAATCATTTTTAAAAAATAACCAAATTGCTGGATCAACGGTTGTTCATTTACGACCATTAATTTCAGTAATTGTTACATTCTCATTTACTAAAACTAAATATTTTTCAGTATCTTCTAAAACAATTGAATTATTTCAACTACGATATAAATCGCCATTATGCTTATATGCATGAATTGAAAGTATTTGCCCTTCTTTAAGGTACATATACATTTAAACCTCAACTTTCTGCAAATCATAAAACATAATAATTATACCATTATTTATTTAGTAAATAAAAAGCGAAAAATAAATTTATAATAATATTTATTTAAAAAAGAAAAAACTCCAAAAAGGAGTAGTAAAAAAAACATAATTTTATTAAATGGGGCGACTGACGGGATTCGAACCCGCGAATGTCAGTTCCACAAACTGATGCGCTAGACCGCTACGCCACAGTCGCCATATTAGTTTCTATAAGTAAAACTGTTAAATATTATACAATAAATTTATCAGTTTTTAATATTTTTTTTCATAAAACTACAAAAATAATCATCTAATTTTCATATATAACAGTAACAATAATAAAAAACAATGCTACTATTAACAATTAGAACACAATTTAAAATAAAGTTTTATGCCCTTAATAAAACGCATAAAATGTAATAGATAATATCTTATTAAATCAATTTATTAATCAAACTTTATTGATAATACTAACTTACAAGTAATTTAGATACTAATACTTATGATTAAAAATTTAGCAATATACTCATTCCTTTCTCAATTAATTTTAATTAAGAACACCAAAAACAAAACAACTACCCTGATTTACAGATTTAAAAAAAATTTAAAATTGGTATAATTTATATAATTTTAATTTATATATCTTATTAATCTTATTATTAAAACTTTGAAAAAGTTATAATATACATTTGAACGGTTGTCAAATTTACGAAATAATTAATTATTATATTAGTAACTTATTTCCAAAAATGAATTATTTGAAAAATAATGAAAATTAGACAAAATTACTCTCTTTAACCCTTAAATTTAAATTTATATTCGACGTATTTTAAAAAATATATATTTAAAAAAAATTATTATCAAAGTTATTAAGGAAAAGACAAGAAATAATCTTGTCTTTTTTTGTAATTGTAAAATTTTAAAATTTTTAATAACTTTCTTTAATACTATTATCAACACGTGTTAAGGAATTAAAAAAGTGAACCACAACACAGTTGTTCAAAATAGTGGCTAGCATGTGGACTTGCATGGATAAATAAAAAGTGGAGTGATACCTAATAAAATATACTAACCATTTAATGGTAATCCTTGGGGTGGGAGCGGATTGGAAACTAGTATATATAGACCTGTTGTAGGGACCAACCATTATTCTTTATTTAACCAACCTTGCCACTACCAAGTGAGCAAGTGTTGGTTTTATTTTTTATTTTTTTTGAGCCCAGAATTGCTGGAATTAATAAAAATAATAGTAGTATTATTAATAATCTAAAAATCAAAATATATGTTCTTTATGCTAGAAGCAACATAACATATTAGGAAAGTAAGTAAGGTAATTTAATAATGAGCAATGATTATGAATGACTATGATATTGTGATAGTTATGGTTGTAAAAATAATAATAGTAATAAAGAAATATATGTTTGTTCAATTAAAAAAGATACAAAATTATGATTATGTAAAACTCATTTTAATAATTATAGAAATATAACCATTGATTATATTATTGATAAAAAACAAGAAAATGTAGGTAAATAAAATGAAAAAGTATTTTTGTTGAACATGTAAACAACATAAATTAGATTATTTATTCTTTAATACTAATGATATAAAAACAAGATGAAACTTTTTAAGAGATAAAAATAATAAAGCAATTTTTTATGACTGTATTTTAAATGTTAGGTTAAGTAGGAGGTATAAATATGAATAAACAAAAACCAATTTCTTATAAAGACCAAGAAATTATTAATGAATATAATAAAAAACGTAATCAAGAAATAATAAAAGAACATTTAAATAATATAGAAAAATTAAGAGAAGTTTTTAAAAAAGAAGTAATTAATGAATATAAAGAAAAAATAATTAATAGAATACTTGATTATGAAACCTTTTATATTGGTGATACACAAGGTTTAACTCCATTCGGATTTATTATTAAATTAAGAGATGAAATTAAAAATGGAGAATTTGATTAATAATGCAATATGAAATAAAGATTGGTATTGACCCAGCTGGTATTGGCAATAATGGAATTGTTATATATTCAAATGAAACTAATAATATTATTTTTCATGAAACATTCCAAGTAAAAACTATTTTAGAATGTAAAAATATTTATAAAGAAAAATTAAAATATTTTAAGAAATTTTTAAATAATAAAAAAGTATTAGTAAGTGTAGAAAATTTTTATTTAAACCCAAAACAATTATTAACCAATCCCTTAGCAACACCTAAAATTATTGGTGCATTAATGGTATTAGTACAAGATATTATGAATTGAGATTATCAAGAAAACCATCCAAAAAATAAAGATAAAATACCAAATTATCAAGGAAATATAAAATGAACAAGATGCGTATAAGCAAACCCAATTATAAGGAATTATAAAAATGAAAGATAAATCCAATTATGTGAAATTAACAGTAAAAATAAGTAATGCTATTGAATCAAAATATTACGAAAAAGGTAATAAAGAATTATATTATAGTGTTAGAGGTCAATGAAATGGATTAAACTATGTTACTTTAATTTTTAATAACCCAAAATTTTATAAACGATGTATTTTATTAAACAAAAATGATGAAATTATAGTAACTGGTCAAATCTTTAATACTTTAAACATTCCTAAAAATCGTGCATTTTGTTCAATAAATATTAAATGATTTAAAAAATGAAAAGAGTAAAAACTGATATTATGAAAAAATTTATTAATAGTACCAATATTAATAACATCTATAACACTAATAATAATTTTAATATTTATTATTAAAGAATTAAAAAATGAATATAAAGTATTGAAAATATTAAGTGAAATTGCTAATCATAATAAAAATAAGGAGAATAATAATGAAAACGTGTAAATTTTGTAAAGAAAATTATAATTGACCAAATTGTAAAAATTGTTTTAAAAACCCAAATATAAAAGAAATTGATGCTGGAATGAATGAATTAAATAATTATGGTACTATGCATAACCGTGTACGTATGATTTGTGGTTCTTATTTAGTAAAAAATTAGATGAATTTTTAAAAATTACTGATGATAATTGAGGAGCAAAAGCAATTATTTTAACTATTATACAATCTATAAAAAATGGTGAATTTGATAATGATAATAAAAATTAAAAAAAATAATAAATGTGGTTATGGTAGAGTTTTTGCTCATAAATGTAATAACTTATGTAAAAAAAAACAAAATAAAAGAGTTAGGAAAGAAAGGTTAAATCATGAATAAAGAAAAATTACTTGAATATATTAAAAATATAATAATTTTTGAGAGACTTAAATTAACTAAAAAAATCCATTATAGTTTTTTAAATTTATTAATTGAAAAAATAAAAAACAGAGACTTTGACTAATGATAATATTGAGGCTTTTTAATAATCTGTGTATCTTTGTTTTACAAATTTACTAGTTTAGATTAATTCTATCTTCAAATTTTATCATAAAATGAGAAATTGCTGTATTTCAATTTTGAATGGGCATTGTTCATTTTTTTGTTATATTTTCAATTGCTAAGTAAAATATTTTGAAAAATGCCATATCATTTGGAAAAACTTTTTTATTTCTAATAACTTTTCGTAATTGACTATTAACAGATTCAATAGCATTTGTTGTATAAATCACTCTTTTGATTTCTGCAGGATAACTAATAAAAACCATTAAATTATCTCAATTTTTATATCACGATTTAGCAATTTGAGGATATTGTTTATTTCATTTACTTTCAAAAGTTTCTAAAGCTTGCATTGCTTGTTCTTAACGACATGCACTATAAATTGGTTTTAAATCTGTAACTAGTGATTTTTTATGTTTGTATGAAACATATTTTAAACTATTTCTAATTTGATGAACTATGCATAATTGATGTTCGGTTTTAGGATAAACTGATTGTATTGCTTCTGACTTCTGACATTCCTGTTAAATTGTCACTACAAGCAATAAGAATATCATTTAAGCCTCGATTTTTCATTTCTGTGAAATTAGATAATCAAAACTTAGAACCTTCATTTTCACTAATTCATAAACCTAAAACATCTTTTTTACCTTCTAAATCAACTCCTAATGCTATATAAACTGATTTGTTAATAATGCGTTTATCTTGTCGTACTTTAACTACTATACAATCAAAATAAACAATCTGATAAACACTTTCTAATGGCCGATTTTGTCATGCTTTAACATCATCAATAACATCATCAGTAATTTGACTAATAACACTTTCACTAATATCAGCACCATGATATAACTCTTGTAACTGCATTCTAATATCTGATAAAGTCATGCCTTTGGCATATAATGAAAGAACTTGTTGATCAAAACCATCAAATCTTCTTTGTCTTTTTGCAACTATTACTGGCTCAAAATTACTATTACGATCTCGTGGTACATTAATCTCAATTTTACCTTGTTGGGTTATTAATTTTTTTGAATTTATACCATTGCGAGCATTATCAATATTATTATGTTGATTTTTTTCATATCCTAAATAATTTTTCATTTCAGAATTGAACATTTTTTCAACTAATCTTTTTGTTAATTCTTTATATAAACCTCCCTCTTTAAATACGGTTGTTAAATCATCAGTATTTTCTAATAATAAATCTACTGCTTTTGATATTTGATCATTATTATTAATATTTTGTTTTTTAGACATACGTAACTCACTCTTTCTAGTTATTTAATTTTATTTACTAGAATTAATTAAACATAGTTATTTTTGTAAGTTACACAGATTACTAAACATTACCATGAATTTGAAAAAGAAAATCTATGAAATGATGATTTTACAAAATCTATAAATCATGAACAACATTTATCAATTGATAATAAACCTAATTTCTCTACAAGTAATATAACAAGTTTATAAAAATATAAACAAAAAAAGTTACCTATTGGTAACTTTTTAATTAGGTGCCAAACTAATCATATACAGAATGAATTATACTTACCTAAGTAAGTACTTTTATATTATACATTATTTAAGATTGTGGAAAAATATTATTTTATATTTTTCCTGAAAAAGAATTTACAATAATATTAAAATAAGGAGAACCATTTTTAGAAACATTAATATTAGCATTTTTAATAACAGTATTAGATAATTTATCTTTTATTTCTTTTTTTGTAGAGTTTTCATTAAGTTTATATACATTTAAAATTTGTTTTAAATTACTATTATTATTTACAACAAAATAAACATATTTTGCTTTTTCATAAAGATAATTTATATCATCCGGTATAGAAGTTTTACCAATAATATTTTTTTTATCAATTTTAAAGAAAATAAAAGATTTTTTTGTCAAATGTTTCAACATTAATTTCTTTAATTTCACTAAAAAATATATCATATTTTTGTGGTAAAACATCTGGATTATTATTACAAGCAATTATACTAGCACTAGATGTACTTGATAAAATTATTGTTGTTAAAATTATAATTAATTTTTTCATGAAATTATTCACCTACTTATCATTAATGGTTTTTATTATAGCACATTATCTAGGATTAAATACTATTTTTGAAATAGTTAATTTATAGTATTTATAATATCTTATATATTGTGTTATTGGTCTTAAAATATCTTTTTCACTAAAAAGCGCAAGATCTAATTGCATGATATTTGGAAATAATTGGACAATTAAATTAAATTCTTTATCATAAAAATCAAAAAATCCTAACATTGTATCTTTTTTATTTTCAATGCTTTGTGCAACAATATAATCATCAATTTTAGATTGCATATAAGTATTTTCAATACTATATAAATTATATTCATTTCTATTAATTTCTAATCCTATTTTACCGTTACCTCAGTATCCAGCATATAATCCTTGATGATATCCTTGATATGTTATTTTATTATCTTCATAATGTTTTAACTTTAATGGTTGATTGTATATTGCTAATTCTTTTAATTCTCTTGAAAAAACAAAAGTTTGAGATTTAGATGGGTTAAAGTTTTCTGTTGTAAAAGAACTACTTAATTCAAGATTAAATCATTCTTCTGTTTCGTATTCATAACTTAAATATACATCTATGCTTTTATAATATCTCTTTAAATAATTAAAATTATTAATTAATAATTTAGGGTCTAAATAATCTTTAAAATTAATATTTATTTCTAATGGTTTGATTTTAGGAACTATATTTTCTACTCATGAATTATAATCTCATATTAATTTAGAAAATCAAAAATTATTAGAAAAAATAACTGTTTGTGGTATATTAACTTCTATACTTGGATTTTTTGGAATTATTACAATTTGTTTTGCTATATTTTGAGGACTTGGTGGTAATATTTTTGCTGGATAACTAAAAGTAGTTTCTTCACTTTCTGAATATTCATCATGATTTAATTTATACAAAGTTGTTCAATTAAAAGCATTACCAGTTAAATAACCCATATTATTATAACGAAATTGTGCAACTGCTATTTCATTATAATCACCTTGATAAGTAAAAGGATTATCACTATAAAATGTATGTCTTTCTTCACCTTGATGTAATGATTGAGTTACAATTGTATCAATAATATAAGCATAATTTAAACCATCAATTACACCATTACTTGTAGGATTTCATTGACATTCAGTATCTTCATTTGTAAATGGTGAAGCAATATCTAAAAATTCATTATCTTCTGCTAAAATATAAACTTTATTATTTTTCTTTTGTGATAAATCAACAGTTGATATTTGTTCTTTAATTTATAATTTCTTACCAGTAGTAGGGTTTTATGGATAAACACTTATTCTATCACTTAATTTCAATGTCATAGCAGTTGTTGAAACATTAGCACCTAATAATTTACCGATAGTAAAATCATTATTATTTGTAAATACATTTAATGGAATTAAACCACCATTACCAATAATACTTTCTAAATTACTTGTAAAAAATGCACTCATAAAACCATTAAAATATAACATTTTTTTATATTGTTGAATATTTTGAGTAATAACTCAACTACTTCATATACCTAATGTTAAAGAATTTAATAATTTACCAATTAAAGGAATATCACTTAATGCAAAAGGTAATCATTGATTACTATCATAAGGCATTTGTATTAATGGAGAAAATACAACACTATTAAAATTTAATATTGCTGACATATATTTTTGTGATATTTTACTATAATCAACAGTTGGACTTCCTATAATTAAATGTGTATCTGGGTCTTTATATTTAAAATTACTACTCATATCAACATTATAATTACCCGTTAAATTATTTATATTTCATTCACTATCTCAAAAGAATTTAGATTCTCCTACTGATGTACCATTACTTAATCTTGCTTTATCTTTATCAAAAGAAAGCATACCTTTAAAATCTTTTGTTACAAATAAATTATCTTGAAAATTTAATGAAGTTTTTAATCATTCTGTAAAATTTTTAAAATTAGTAAATCCAGTAGGTTTAGCATCCATAATATTATAAAATGTTGTTTCTGGATGACTAATTGTTGTTATTTTATCATTTATACCAGCAAGTAAACCACCATTATTTTTAATATTAGTTGTAGATTTTTCATTATTACCAGCAATAAATAATCTTCTTGAAGCAAATACCTTACTTTCAAATATTTCTTCATTATTTTGTTGTATTCGTTCTTGACCTTGTATTATTGGTCTTCCATAATAATAACAACTTGATAATAATTCTAATCCATAACTTTGTCTATGACTATATCTTACTCCTATATCTTTCATTAAAGTACGATTTAATGTTACTTTTCCTTTTTGAATAGTAGGAAAATCATAACCACTACCCGGGCTTGCATATTGTACAAAATCAAGTGTATTTTGACCACTAGAAACTACTCTATCATTTAAACTACTAAAAGTTAAAACTTGCATACTAAATGCACCATTATAAGGACTATAATAATTTGTTACATTTGAAATATATAATAATTGTCTATCTTGATTTTTACCACTATTACCAACAATATTTTCATTTTCATCATTAAATACACAAAAAAATTGTAAATAATCATCAATTGTAATATGTTCTTCAGACATTACTAAAGTATATTGTCTTTTAGTTTGTACTGTTTTAAATATTTGATTATTTGGTAAATTACTAAAATCAACACCACTTGTATCATCAATTAAATAAGAATTTCAATAATCACCAATTTTATATTGTTTTGTATAAAATTAATCTTGACCTGTAACTTTATGAGTTACTGGGTCAATTTTACCTTTATTTTTTTGATATATTTTTGTACTATTTTTTCAAATACATAAAACTGGAGTATTACCTGTTAATATTAATTCATATTGACCAAAATCACTTATTTTACTATTAATTGGTTTATAACCAGTTTCAGTTAAAGGAATTGCACCATTATTTATAATAAATGGAAATATTTTTCAATGTAATTGTCTTTTAATTAATATTTGTTTCATCTTTAATCTCATGTGAGCGTGTTTCATTAATTGTATTTGTTGATGTCTGCTCATTTTCATTATCTCCTAAATCTTTATTTAATTTTTGATTTTCATTAATAATATTTTCTAATTTATTTTCAGCCATTAATTGGTCAATATTATCATATTCACTAATTGCTTCAATTATTGTCATTGTGCCATTATTTAATCTTGAATTAATAATTTGGTCTTGTACTATTTGGTCAGTCATAGCAATTGGAATAAATTTAAAACTATAAGGTCTTTCTCCAATACCATTTCATAAATTTTCACTAATAAGTAATAAATCAAATATACGATAAAAATAAGCACTATAAAATGCTATTTTTATTTCTGTATTTTCCATATCATATTTATTATTAAACATACTTTGTGTTTTATTAGTATAAACATCATTACCATGTTCATCATAATCATAACCAGCACCATTAAATATTGCTTTAGCAGTACCATTATAATCTAATCAATATTCATTAAATTTTGGGTCACCTTGAATAATTTGCATACCACCATTACCATTTTTATCATATCCAGCACTACCAACATTAACAAACATATCTTTTTTAGGATTTTCTGCAATATTACCATTTTCTTGCATTTCTTTAACTGTTTCATTATCTAATGTAGCAAATAAAGTAGTAACATTTAATTCTCTTTCTAATCTTTTTTGTCTAATTACAAGATTTAAATCTCAAATTAAATCTCATACTGGTGTACAATCTGGATAAGCATTTAAAGTAGTTGCATTACCATATAAATTTATTATTGGTAAATTTGTTATTTCAAAAATAGGTATATAATTAAATGGATTTTTAATTTCATAAATTTTTAATGGAATAATATTTGGTTTTAATTTTGTTCTTGTAGAACCTAAAATAATATCTTTATTATTATCTGTATATGTTTCATATTTAACTTTTCCGTTTTGTATTGTTACTCATGTTAAAGTTGCACTATCTGCTTGTTCATTAATAAAATAAAATTCTGATGATTGTTCTTGTTCATTATATTTAGCAACTCTACCAAAAAAACTATTAGGTAATATTTTAAGTTATTTACTATTATCTTCATTAACTATAATCATAATAAATACTTTACCCATTAAACTATTTTGTAAACCAAATTTATAAAATTTTTCTAATCATTTATTTTTTAAATTCATTTCATTTAAATAATCTAATATTTCTTTTTTAATTGAATTAAATAAAAAACCTTTACTTAATCATAATTTAGTTGATTTTTGAGCAATAATCATAGGTATATCAATATATCAATTACTTTTATCACAACTTAAATATTCCATTGTATTTATCATAATTCATCACCATTAAATTTATTTTTATTAATTAATAATTTATTATTAATACCATTAATTAATCATTTCATTTCATGCATTAAAGCATACATATCACTATCTCAAGTATCATCATGTAAATCTAACATTTTAGGAGTATTATTATTACTATCTAATTTCTTTTTATATAATCATTGCATTAAACTATATTGTCTTTTAGTTTCTGGACATTTTTCTCAATTAAAACTAATAATATTTTTAAGCATACAAATTGTTGTAAAATCAATTCTATCATTTAAATATAAAATTGATTTATCTACTGCTATAAATTTTAATTATGTTATATTACGTTTTTTAACTCAACTTTTTAAAACATCAATAAATACTAATCCACCATTACCATAATCAACATAACAAATAAAACCAAATAACATTGCTATATAACGTTTACTTTCATTTAAATAATAATTAATAATATCATTTGCTAAAGTATCAGTATCTTTATATTGCATAGTAACATTACTATGATAAAATTCACTTTCTTTATGCGCTCTTCTACTATTTTCATTTTCACCAATAAATCATAAACTTCCAGCAGTAGGATGACCACTTGAACTTGTTGCCATACCAATATCTAATCCACCAGTTAATCTTTCTACTTGAAAATCTAATTTAGTTCGTACTTTATCAAGATATCTTGCAAATATAGCATCAGTAAGAATACTAGGAACTCCATAATATCAACTTTGTGCTTTAATAGGGTCTAATACTTTTAATTCTTCTAAATCATTAATCATATCTAATGTTAAATTATGAGCATTTACTTTTCAATTTGAATAATGAAATAATTTAAATATATTATTATCAAATACTGAATTAATTTGTTCATTATTAGTTTTCATAATTTCTAAATTAAAAGGTACTATTTTATTCATATATTCAATAAAATATTGATAAATATTATCTGGATTACAACTTTTTATTTTAATTCTTTTTTTATCATTACCTAATGCAAATGTAATTGTTTGAAATTATTGTTGACTAAATTCATTTGCTTCTTCACATCATTCAATTGCTAAATCAAAACCTTTAATTTCACTACGAGAAAGTCCTTTTAAAGGTATTCTATCATTTGAATTACTATATACACCCATAACTCTAATAAATTATTTACTACCTTTAAAACGAAAATCTGTTTGTTTATTTTGATATTTTAGACTAAAATCTTTATAATCATTTAATCCAATTGTTATTAAAGCATTATATATTTCTTTAACTAAATCATTAATATCTTTATTTAATTTTCTAAAACAATATATAGCAATTGATTTATTATTTTTAATTGAATTAGCAATTAATATTGCTAATTCTTCAGCAATACTATATGTTTTACTTGAATATCTACTTCCACTTAAATTATATTCACTATGAGTAAAATCACTTTTATTTAATAATCAATAACTAATTTCATGTAAATAAGTAAATTCTTTATTCATAATATTATTCCTGTAATTCTTCTAATTTTAAAAGTTGACCATATCTTATAGGGTCACTAACAATAGCGATTGTATCCTTCTGCATTTGTAAAGAAAGCATTATTCTACCATTAATATTATATCAATCCAAAGTTTGAACCTCAGTATTTAACTCACCATATAAAAATTCTTTACAAATAAAAGCAAATTTTTTAATACTTGTTTGACTTTCAAAATTATAATAAATTTTATATTTAGTATTTGTTTTAAAAATATATTTAATGTGATTTATATTAACTTTTGTTCCAACTTCTTTTCATTGTGGAATAGTTGGAATTGGTTGTATTTTATTATCAACATATCTTTTATTTACAGCATCTTGTGGTTGTGTAGGGTCTCCTATATCAACAATTCTAGTATTATTTGAAGTAATAATTCTTTTTTCTTTAGGTTGAATAATATTAGGAGAATTAGGGTCCATTATTCATAATGATTCACCACTACCACCATTAGCACTAATAATATCATCATCAATAACTAGAAAAAATATAAAGATATTACAACGTGTAGGTAGTTATATTATTTCAGCGCCACCACGTACTGGTAAATCTGCTCTTGCTTGTTGTTTAGCACAAAAACATAAAGGTAGGGTAGTAAGTTTTATTCCTATTAAAGTACTTAATGAATATAGTTATCGTTGTTCTTATAATGATGTTTTTAAATTTAATCAATTAAATAGTAATTATGCTTTTAAAGAGAATGATATGCTTGTTTTTGATGAATTAGGTTTAAAAATTAATAGTAATGATTTGTCACTCGAATTTAAAGAAACACAAGAAAGTTTGGGAATGTTTTGTAAATTAATAGGTCATAATTTTAATGGAATTATGTATATGATTGAACAACACCCCGATAGAATACCAAAACAAGCACGTGAAAAAGTGGAATATATTGTGCAAGTTAAAATAATGCGTATTTTGTTATTTTTAGTTAAGTTTAAACTAAATATTTATACTAATGATGATGATTATAATAAATTTATATTATCTAAAAGACAACCAAAGCGAATAATTAAACGTGGTGGATTACCACCTAGTTATAGTGGTGAAACTATGACTTTTAGTTTATGATTTTCTAGGTCTTATTTACAAAGATATAATAGTTGTGCTTTAAATTATATTCATTCGTTAAAGAGTGAATTAAGTACTGTTAAAGATTATGAACAATCACAAGCATTAGATATAAATGCTGATGATATTAGAGCAGTAGGATTAGATAAGTTGGATAATATATTACAAACTGAAAAGAAAGAAATTGAAAATACTGTATGCCGTACTTGTTATTATAGAAATAAATATTCTAAGAAAAATAAGAAAGATGTTAAAATAGAGTAAACCTATATTATTGGTCGAAGCCAACCAGAACCTTGGTTGGCCGTGGCGTTTACGCCACTGGGGTGAGTTGCGAAGCAACTAGGGGCTTTGCCCCTATATACTTGATAAAAAATATAAATAATTTAGTAGTTTTTAACCCATTGTTTGTTGAGATAAAAGCAAATGGGTTTTTTATTTTGAAAGGAAAATTATAAATGATATTGCAAAAATATAAAAAATTAAAATTAGCAACCTTATTTTTATTTATTTTAACTATTTTAATTATGGTAATTGGTTTAATGTTAATTGGTTTTTCAAATTTTGATAAAAGTTTTTTTGAAAATCTTAAATTATATAAAGAAAAAAGACTTATTATAGAAATAACACTAGAAATAACAAATGGATTTAGTTTATTAAATTATATGAGTGTAAATTATATTTGGCTTTTATCCATTTATGTACTATTTTTAAATTTTATCACATAAATGGAGATAAAAGCCAATAATAATTTTTGAGATGCAATCCAAAAATGTTAAATAATTAACAGTTATTATGTTCATTAGGTATTTTGTTTTTAAAATATATTAAGTATTATCTTTAGTGAATCAACAAAATATTTTATTTTATATATTGATTTATAATTTATTATTTATTTAAAAATTATTTTTTTGTTTTTTAATTTTGTCATATTATATCTTAAAAAAATAAATTTAAATTTGATAATATGTTTATTTAATAATTTTGTAAAATTAAACGCTTATAATTTTGATTTATATCAGATACTATTATTAAGTTTTAATACCTAAAATAAGTTATAATATAAATAAAAAATAAGGAGCGTTAGATATATAGAAGAAAAAAAAGATGACTTAAAAAATACTCCATTGTCAAATGTTGATAATATTATTATCAAATCAAATAATGATAATCCATCATTTAAAGATATTGAAGAACAACGTTTTACTACTTATAATCCGTTATTAAGTGATAGTATTAAATTTAAAAGAATGTATTGAAGTTCAAAAATGGAAAATATTGCTCGTATTTTGTTACTTACATTTTCATGTTTTCATTTAATTTTATCTTATTTTTTAGCTAACAATTTGGTTAATTAAATTTTGAGTAATAAAGGTAGTAACATGAACCCAACTTATATAATTTATATATTTTTAATTATAACTCTGGGATTTAATTTTATATTTTATTTACCAGTAGCGATTGGTCGCACTGCTAGTGCTATGTTTGGATGATCAATTGTTTATATTATTTTAGCAATTGCTTATTTTATAGTTTTAGAAGTATTTTGTACAATTTTGTTAGTGGTTAATGCATTAGTAAATGAAACTGTTTCTGCAGAAGTTCCAATATTTATGATTATTGTTTTATTAATAACTGTTTTATGATTAATTGCTGCTTGTTTATTAATTGTTAAAAGTGATGATGTAAGAAGAGAATTAAGTGTCGAATAAATAATAAGTAAAAGAGAATATAATGAATACAGATAGTTTACTTTCTAAGCGAATTGAACAATTAATTAAAGTAATTAGCGCTGATGTTTATGAAAAAAAACTGTTTTTAAACTTGCTATTTTGGCGTTATTATCATGATAATCAATATTTTTATTAGGATTACCAGGAATTGCTAAATCATTAATTTCACGACGAATTAAATATGCGCTTCATGATGGGCAAAATTTTGAATATTTAATGAATCGTTTTTCTACTCCAGAAGAAATTTTTGGACCAATCTCAATCAAAGATTTATTAAAAGGTAACTATGTAAGAATTATTGATCAATATTTACCTGCTGTTGATATTGCTTTTTTGGATGAAATTTGAAAAGCAGGTCCTTCAATTCAAAATACTTTACTAACTATTATTAATGAAAAAATCTTTCATAATGGTGGTTTTGATATCAAAGTACCATTAAAACTATTAATTTCAGCTTCCAATGAGTTACCAGAAAGCGGTAAAGGTTTAGAAGCTTTATTTGATCGTTTTATTATTAGAATGATAGTTTATGGTTTAACTAATGAAGAAAATTTTAATGATATGCTAGAAAGTATTACTAGTTTAGAAGTAAAAGTTCCGCTTGAATTACAAATTAAAACATCTGAATATGAAAAGTGATTAAAAGAATTGGAAACTACTGTTACTTTAAGCAAAGAAACATTAAGTTTTATTTCTCGTTTTCGTAAAATTTTAACAGAAGCAACTAATGGTAAAGTTTACATTTCTGATCGAAGATGAAAAAAAATTGCAAAATTAATAAAAGATTCAGCTTATTATAACGGTAGAACAACTACTGATAAGCCTGATTTATTGATTATTCCTTACTGTATTTGAGATAATGAAGATCAAGAAAAAGAATATACAAAACTTTTCAATGAAACATATTGTGAAGATTTAACTTACACATTAAAACAAAATCAGATTGAACTGGAAAGTGAGTTGGAAACATTAAGTAATAATGCCGAAAACATTAAAGATAGTCAAAATCAACCATCTATTTACTCCAATCCATTTTCTGAAGAAATTAAAGGTATATATTATCGTTTATTATGACATAGCGATGAATTTCCAATTTGTTTTATTAGTAGAAAGGATTTTCAGTTATTATTACGACGTAATAAAAAAAGTCATAATATTCAATTATTTTATGGTAAAAGTTTAAGTAAAATGGAAGGTAATCAGAAGTTTGAACTACAATTAAAGAATTCTAGTGAATTAATAAATATTACAAATAATTCTATAATTCAAGTTGAATTAACTAATACCGATAGTAAATCACAATTTGGAAATATTAATAGTCAAATTAAAGATTTAAAGCAACAAATTAATGAATTAAAAGTACATTTTGAACAAGAATATCATCGTTTAAGTAAAACCGATTCTATATTTTTTGATGAACAATTTAAATCACTATTAGAAATGGCATTTTTTGATAAAATTTCACAAATACCTGAAGCAGAAACCGAAAAGACTCTTTCATCAGAATCACTAACTGAAGATTCACCAATAACTATCCCAAATGTTAATGACGCTAATAATAATTCTGATGTTAATTAAAATAGGTGATTAGTATGGAACAATTAATTGAATCCCATGTTTCACAAATTTTAGAAACTAAATTAAAAAAAATGTCTTTATCAGAAACAAATTTAAGTATTTTTGCTTGATTTAAAAAAAATTTTGCTTGATTAGCTCCGGAATTTGATCAACAAATTAGTCATTTTTATTTAAATGAAGTTTTAGAAAAAAGTAAAAATATTGTTATTAGTCCCATCATTAAAAGAGAATTACGATTATATTTCTGAGTTATGATTAATGGTATTGATAGATTAAAAAATAATTGACAAGAAATTTACACTAGGGCAAAAACTCTTGATTCACTAATGATTAATTATTTTCATTATTTTCAAGAAAAATTTAAGGATCGTAAACTTAATAGTAAATTAACTTTTGATAATTTTACAAGACATTGAGAAAGTTTAATTGTTCAAAGAATTGTAAATTATAAGTTATTTGAAACTATGCAAATGCGTCAAAAATATTTAACAATGTGAAGTAATAATATTAAAATTATTAATGAAGTAAGGCATATTGTTGGTTTTGCTTGAAATTTTTTTGGACGATTTTGAGAAGGAGATTTAAATGATTTTAAAAAAAATAATTTAAATACTATTATACAATATGGTGAAATTTTAAATAAGAATCCAACTATTATTGAAATTGCTAGACTACTTGGTCGTTGAAAAGGAATTTCAGGTTTAACAGAAAAGCAGGTTCATCAAAAAGTACAAATTGAATATGAATTAAAGCCATTAGGAAAATGGCCTGAAGAAATAGTAGGAATTACCGAGGGTAAAGATTTAGAACATTTATTACCATTAGAATTAGTTAATTTTGCTATTCCAGAGTTAAATGCCATTTTTTATAAAAAATTTGTTGAAGAAAAGTTATCAATTACAGAGTTTGAATCAATGGATTTAGTTGCCACTGAACATCTTGTTGAAGAAGTTGTAGAAGTACCAATTCCCGAAAGTGAAGGCCCTTTTATCTTATGCATTGATACATCTAAATCAATGAGTCATAGTCCGGAAATTATTGCAAAATCAATTGCGCTGGCTATTAGTAAAATTGCTTTACAAGAAAAAAGACCGTGCTATATGATTAATTTTTCTGGTAAATTTGAAACTTATGACTTATCTAATTTAGTTTCATCAATTCCCAATCTAATTCGTTTTTTAGGTCATAGTTTTAAAGGACATACTAATATTAATCCAACTATTAGTCATGCTTTAACAATTATGCAATCTAAGACATATCATAATACAGACTTATTGGTAGTTTCTGATTTTTTATCTGCTAATATTACTAAAAATAATATTAATTTAATGTTACAACTAAAAGCAAAAGCTAATCGCTTTCATGCTATTAATATTGCTTCTTCAACATTACCTAATAATTTTAAAAAATATTTTACTAATTATTGACATTATGATCCTCGTGATCCATTTGCTGCGCGAAAAATTGCATTAAATTTAGCTAAAACTAAAAATAAATCTTAATCTTAATTTTTGATAGTTATTTTTTTGCTTTAATAATGATAAAATATTATTAGAGGGAAAAAATAAACTGATAATGAGAGATGGATAATATGAAAAAAAATAATTTAATTTTAAGTAAAACATTAGTTATTATTAGTGTTTTAACAGTAACAATTAGTTTATCAATTTTTCCATTATTTAATTGGGGTGTTCCATTAAAAAACAATATTGCTATTATTATTACTTTAATCTTTAATAAAGAACCAATCACTAGTAGTTTTTATAAACAATTAATGACTAGTGATAGTATAGTTTCTTTATATACTTTTGGAACATTATTGATTTTTAATTTAACTTATTTAATACCATTAATTTTTATTAAAAAACCTTTTTCAAGATCATTTTTTGCTATACACATGTTATTAATAACCTTAGTATTGATACTTTTTGTATTAGTACTTTTTAATTACTTTAATATTATAAATTTTCAAGCTATTCCTTTTAAAGATTTATGAACAATTCCTTGAGCAGGTATTGGTTTAAGTTTACTTACTATTTTTTGATATGGCTTAAAAAATTTATGAGTTAATCATCCACAATTATCAAAAAAAACTAATGATTATAGTAAAAACGAAAAAGAAGAAATTAAAAGTGATGATTTACCATCATATGAAGATTTACAATTACAATTAAAAATGTTAAAAAAACAATTAAAAGAAGTTAGAAATATTAAAACTAAGAAATAATAAAAGTTATTTTAGACTTTTAATTAGATCATTAGCAAACTTTGTTTTTTTGATATTTGTTGTTTGTTGATTACTAGAGTTAGGTGAATTTATTTCATTTTTACTTGAGTTTAAAATTCATGATTGCAAATATTCTTTCACTTCTAGATTCACTTTATTTATTGATTCTCAAAAATTATCTATACATTCAATTTTAGCACCATTTTCTATTAGAAACTTAACTCCCTCTATATTATTATTATCAGCAATTAGGATTAGGGCAGTTTTACCATTTTGATTTGTATGATTAATATCAGCGTTATTTTTTACTAAAAATTTAATAACATCTAAGTGATTATTTTGAGCAGCTCGTGTTAAAGCACTTTCTTTATTATAATTAATTATTTGATTAACATTGGCGCCATTTTCTACCAAAAATTTAACTATATTTAAATATCCTTTTTTGGCGGTTTTCATTAATGGAGTATTACCACTAGTATTTTTATCTGGATAAGAAGTCACTTTACCGGTAAGTTTTTTACAAATGGAATATTTAAAGTTTCTATAATTGACAGTGGCGCCATTTTTACTAATTTCATAGTTTTTTTTAAATTACTTTCTTCAATAGCAATCATTAATTTCTCATTTTTAGTCATATCTTTTAATGCTTCTTTTTTAGTAATTTAATAAAAATTCTATTATAGAAATATCTATAATAGGAATAAACAATTATTAAATTAATAAAATTATAATTTATTTTTTTAATCTATCAATTAATATGCTTTTTTGTATTTTTAAGGTTTTGAATATTTAATTAAAAATAATTTAAAGAATATAAATAAATGATTATAAAATAAGTATTTTGTATAGTTTGATTTTAATTATTATTTTATAGTAGTGTATTATCAATAGTAATTATAATATTTGCAAAATTAGCCTTTTAATAGATTTATTTATTAATAAGGTTTTTTAATATTATAATTTATATTTTAAATTAACATTATAATGAGGAGAAATTTTAATGCCAAGATTAGAACATTTAGAAAAAGAAAGAATAAACAAATTTCTTATTTTACTAAAAAATAGTGATGAAATAAAGATTTTTTTTAATGATTATAAAGAAATCATATTAAATGGTGAATGTCAATATATGAATTTTTTTATGATTTAGATGAATTTTTAAAAAATAAAGAAAAAATTAGAGAACAATTAAGAACAGAAACAGTTCCTGATAATAAAAAAATAAAAAAATTAAATTCTATTTTTTTAAAAAAGGAAAATAATAAAAAAATGTTTTTAATAAAAAACTTAGAAAAGAAAGCAAATATGTTGGAAGAAATACATAATATTTTATTAGAACTACATGATAATGCACCAAAACGGGAAATGGAACATATTATTTATTTAAAAATATTATTATTATTATATTTTAATGATACTACTATAGAAGGCAAAACGTTAGATTTTTCTGAATATGAACAATGAGCAAAGATATTTATTGAATTTGCTAATATAAGAATGAATGAACTTGAATAAATAAATTTAGAAAATATTAAAATAATAACTGATGCAGTACAAACTTTATTTTTAGATGTATTTTTTGATGAAACTTTTCAAAGAAAATATAATTTAAATATTGAAAAATAAAAGTCTAAATTAAAAATAGAAGATGTAATATCTTTTAATCTTTTTAATGATGCACTTGAAATTATAAATACTAAAATATTTAAAACATATATGGAACAATTACCTATTTTTACCAAAAAAATACTAAAATATATTAGAGAAATGTCAATTATTAAAAAATACGATATACTGGTTGATTATAAATTGTTTCTTCTTAAAAGAAATGAAATAAGAGAGAATATTGATACAGTCACAAAGATATCAAAAGAATTACTTGAAAGAAATGAACAATATAAAAATAAAATTAAAAAGAAAGAAAATAAAAATAATACTTTTTCTTTATCAAAAATGGAAGTTGAATTAGTAGCAATAGAAGAAATAATTAATACACTTAAATTAATTGAAGAATATAAACATTCTAAATTTATTTTTGCAATTCGTGGTATATGAAATCTTATTTTAATTTTGGAAATTATCCCCACATGTACTAGTGTGGAGGAAAAAATGAATTGAAATGAATTCAATAGCATATTTCAAAATGAAAACGATTGTTTGAAATATATAGCGAAGTTGAAAGTAATGAAATGTATCAGGTGTGCTTCTTCTATTTTGAATGTTTCTGATTTGAGAAGAATGAGATGTTTGAAATGTCATCAAACATTTAGTATTCTTCATGACACCATTTTTCACAAGTCACAAACACCTTTGACATCTTGGTTTTATCTCATCTTTAGATGAATAAACACAAAGCATGGTATACCGTCAACAGATGTTGCAAGGGAATTGGGTGTGACATATAAAACAGTTTGAAGAATGAATCATGAAATCAGAACTAGAATTTGGAATCAAGATGCAGGGTTCATTGATGATGGCACAGCACAGATAGATGAAATGTATCTTTCACATGTAGGTTTTAAAAAACAAGGAAGATCCTTGTTTTTTAAAACCTTGATTGTTGGAGTTTATGAGAAAACCAGCAACAAACTAATTGTGAAAGTATTGAAAAAAGCAGATGAGAAAAACCTTTTATGATTTGCATTGAAACACATTTCTACTGGGTGTTGTCTATTTACGGATTCTTGGAAGAGATATGGAAGTTTTAAAAACTTCTATCACAAACATGAAATCGTAAATCATGAAGTTGGGTATGTGTCATCAACAGGTGTAAACACAAACCAGATTGAATCTGCATGAAAACACATCCGACGAACTTTCCGAACACACATAAAAGTTGGAATGGCAACTTTTTTTAGGACTGTTTTTTGGTAGACATTTGTGCTTGGTGTTTTATGGAGGTTAAGTAGTTTAGAGTGCTGTGGATTCTTATTTTTTTGTATCAATTGATATAATCAAATAATTCTAATTTTAATTGGATTAATGATGTAAAATTTTTATCATTAATAAATTCTGTTTTGAAAGTTTAGAAAGTTGCTTCAGCAACAGCGTTATCATAAGGACAACCTTTTTTGTTTAAAGAGCGGGTAATATTGAAGGCTAATAAAAGTTTATCAATAGTTGGGCGTATCAAGTTAATGGTTAGATTTAATAAGAACTTAAATGAGATATAACACTCTCATTTTTTAATTGTTAAACAATTATAATTAATTATTTTATTAAACCAGCACTTTATTAAAGTAATTAATTATTACATAACTAAATAAAAAAATATTTAGACTATTGTGCTGGAATATTCCAATAGTAATTTTTGTGTTGCTCTTTTACAATTTGATATTTTTTTGGTTCCCTTCCCCTAGAACCCCTAACCTCCAAGGCTTTGCTACTTACAGTAGCAAAGCCTTACGTATAGTAGATAATTAGTTAGTAGTATATAAGCCTTTTTTATCACTGTAGGTGATAAAAAAGGCTTATACATAGAAAGGATACGTAATGATTAATGTTAATTTAGATATTAAAAATAAAATTAAAGAAACAACTAAAGGTATGTTATTAGAAATTGGTGAATATGAAACATGATTTCCTATTAAAGATACTATTATTGATGAAAAAAATAAAAAAATAGCATTAAAAATAATTGAAGATTTTTATTATAAATTAGGTAAAAAATCAATTACAAAAGATATTGAAAGTGTTAAAGGTAGTGATATTTTAAAATATATTAAAAATATTCCAAATATTACTAGAAATGAAAATGAATTAATATCTTGTGAATTTTATGAACAATATAATGGTTATTATATTTTTAAAAATGATAAAAATCAAGAATGTTTTAAATATAACATTACATGAGAACAAGGCATGAAAAGTTTTAAAATAAATAATCCATATAACGATAATGATTTAGCAATTAATTATATTGTTACACCAATGAAAGATATAAATACTCATAATGAAAAAATATTTTATTTAAAGTATTAAAGGAAATTAATATGTTATTAAATGTTGAAAAAATAGAATTAATTAAAAATTTATGTAATGAAAAATTACTTAAAAATAAAAAATATATTGAAATACAAGAAATATTAAAAATTATAGAAAGGGATTAATAATTATGGAATGTAGAGAATATAGAATTAAAGGTTCATGTGATATTTGTCATAAAAATTAATCATATGGAAATATAACTTGTAATAAATGTTTTTATAAATTAATTGGTAAAAATAATGAAATGTAATATTCATAATGAAAAATATATGATTTAGTGAATTAGAAAATACATATTATTGTAATAAATGTATTAATGACATGATTGAAGAAGATATGTATTTAACATCAAATAATTGAGATTCTTTATATGAATATTATATTAATGAATTACAATTAGAAAATTTTAAAGGAGTGTAAAAATGAATCAATTAGAATTACAAAATGCAATGAAATTAATAGAAAAATTTGAAGAATTACAAGAAGAATTTAATAGTAAATATGAAGATTTAGAAATTAACATTAATGCTGATGGTGATTTAAAAATTAGTTGTGATTATTTTAATTATAAAAATGTAAATCAATTAGAACAAGTAATTATTGATTATAAAATAATTATTAAAGGTTAAAGAGAAAGTAGTGAATAAATATGGTAGCAGCACCTAAAAAGAAACCAGAATATTTAATTATTAAGCAAATTATTATTCATTTAAGATTTACTGAAAAAGATTATAAAAAATTAAAAGAAATTTATGAAGAAAAAAATATGAAAATTAATGGATTTATAAGAAGTTTAATTAAAAAAGCAATAAATAAATAAATAAATAGAAAGAGTGATAAATAATGAATAATTTATATAAAAAAATACTTAAATTACAATTAGAAATTGGTAGTACACCTAAAAATGGTTTTAATAAATTTGGAAATTATAAATATTGATTATTAAGTGATATTTTTAATAAATTTAAATTATTATGTAAAGAATTAAATATTGTTATTACACATGAAGATATATTAAAAACTGATAGAAAAATAAATTATTTAGATACTAAAGAAGTAGAAATAACTTATTTTAAAAGATATACAATTATAGATTTAGATAATGATAAATAATTAAAATATTTTGATATACTTGCTTGTGCTAAAAATACAGATATAGCAAAAGCAAAAGGTAGTGCAGAAACTTATGCTTATAGATATTTTTTAATGAATTTACTTTTATTAAGTGAAGATGAACTTGACCCAGATAATGATAATGTTAATTTAATTACAAATAATAATAAACAACAAAGTTATAGTAATAATATAAAAGTGTCTAATGAAAAATGAGAACCAAGTGAAAAACAATTAGATTATTTTGAAAAATATATGATTACAAATACAGTTTTATTTGATGAATGTATAAGAGAAGATATGGAAAGATTAAATCCAAGTAATAATAAAGATTTTTTAATATTAATGGGTGAAAATTATTTAAAAGTATTATTTGATAAATTTAAAGAAATTCGTGAAAGATTTAAGAATTTAAAAAATAATAATAAAAGTGAATATAGAAATTATGAATAATTATTTACTTTCATATGAATAATTATTTACTTTCAATTGACCCATCAATAAAAAATACTGGATTTACATTATGAGAAAATAAAAAACCAATATGAATAAATAGTTATAGTTTTAAAAATTATAATTATGATTGAGAAAAAATACAAAAACAAATAAGTTATTTAATTGATATGAATAAATATGATTTATTAATGGAACGTGGTACTTTTCATTCAAAAAATGGTATTGGTTATGAAACTCAAGAACATTTACGTGGATTTATTGCAGGAACATTTAATAAATTATTAACAAAAGATATGTTAATAAGTCCAAGTGAATGAAAGAAATGATATGAACATTATGACCCATCAATTTTTTGATTAAGACCTTGAGATAAAGAATTAAGTATATATGTTGCTGAAGAAATTATTAAAGAAAATAAATGAAATATAACAGTTAATAATCATGATGAAGCAGATAGTTTATTAATTGGTTGATATTATTTAAATAAGGAGAATAAATAATGGAATTAAAATTTGATATGGATATTTTTACAAAAAATGCAATTATTGAATCATCAGAAAATTTAAAAAAATTAAAACAATTAAACATATCAATTAATTTATGTAATTGTAAAAAGGATAATAATTAATGCAAAAACAAAAACAAGAAAAAGTATTACTTAAATGTATTGTTAAAGATTGTAATAGTAAAGTATTAGTTACTTTAAAAACTTTAGATATAGAAAGTAGTATAGAACAATTTTTTAATATGTGTTTTTTTCATAAAAAACAATTTAAAAATAAAGTTAAAGAAATAAAAGAATATTATAAAAAAGTTTAAACAAGTATAAAAAAAATAATGGTGTAGAATAAAATTATAAAACTTAATATAATTTTTTAACTCATTACTTTATTTTAAACTATATGAGATTTTTTTTAAAATAAAAAGGAAAGAGGTATAAAATTATGAAATATTTTAATCCAAGTTATTGATTTAAATTATGAGTATTAACTGCACCATTATTTAATGATAAAACACAAGGTATTAATGCTAAGTCAATTGATAATAAAAAGATTAAAGATTGAGCTAACAACAATACCACTAGTTTATAATCAATAAATGAATCAAACAGTTTTACAAATATAAGTAATTATCAAGTATATAATTTAAACGAAACAAATCAAAATATTAATCCAATTTATCAAACAGATTTAGAAACAAGTAAACATAAACATCGACATAAAAAAAGTAAAAGAATTTATACATATGTAAGAGAAAATAATCGAATAGAATATCAAACTAGTTTTCAAACTATTATTAATGAATTAGTTGATAGAGGAGTATTAACAAGAATTAGAGATCTAAATGTATTAGTTAATGCTGATTTTATTTTTAAAGATAATACTATTTTGGATTTAAATCCTGAATCAAATTATGGTTATTTTAGATTACCAGTTGCAATTCGATGACAACAAAATACACAAAGGATTGAAAATAATTTAGAATTAGTTTTAAGAACAGATAATTTATATCTTCAAGGATTTATAGTTAATAATAATTATTATCATTTTGATTTTAGAAATATCAATATGAATATGCAACCACAAGCTGTTAGAGATGGTTCAATTCCTCTTTTAGAACGAATTGAAGGAATACAAAATAATATAGTGTTAAATGGAATTAGTCCAGATTACAGGGATATGATACGTGAAAACGATGAAAATATTTATTGAAGTAATATTTTTGGTTCTTTTTTTCAATTGATAAATCGTATGGATGATAATTTTAATGAGCAAGGAATTTTGATAGAAGGTGCTTTAGGGAATTTAGCTAGATCTTTGGGTGATGTAATTTTAGTTACTGCAGAATCATTAAGATTTTGATCACTTCATACTCATATTATTCAACAATTAGTTAATAATAATCAATATATTACTTTAGGACGTAATAATCGCAATCCTATTTACAATACATTAGTTAATTGAAGTTAAGAATCTCGTACTCAATCTCTTATAATAGATTTACTTTCAACTCCAAATGATAGAAGACCTAATCCAAATTCAAATCAATAATCAAGAAATATATTGACTAAATTTGGCTATTTAAGAAGAAGAGACGATGAACATTTTGTAAATTTCTTATCAAGAATATTAATTTTGCCAATAAATCAACTTACAAATATTCTGGCACATAGCAATATTAGAATTATATTATCTTATTTTATTAAACCAAATTTAAATAATTGTAATAGAAGACAAGCAAGACAAATAACAAACAATAATTATTGACATGAAAAATTTTGTGGTTTTAAATCACAAATTGATAAAATTCAAGGAAAAATAACTACAATAAAAATTTTAGATGAAAAAGTTGGTGGTAAAGGTTTAAATTTAAAAGCAGGAGATATTTATATTGGTACAGATAATGGAGTATATTTAATTCATGGAGAAATAATTGATAAAATTGAAGAATTAAACTTTCCGGTAGAAAATATTATATTAGATAATAATGGAAACGCTTATGTAACAAATAATATGGGAATAATTTACACTTTTACTAAATATTATGGTTTTGATAATAGATGAGGTATTAGAAAAACGGGAACTATCAATACTGGAAATAAAGTAAATATTATCAAATGTATGAATGAAGAACCTGATGAAGGTAGTCATATTGTTAAAGGAGCATTGTATATTGGTACTGAAAACGGTGTTTATTTTATAAATAGTGATAAAGTGTATAATGATAATCCATATACTGAAAGATTTGATAATTTAAATTTTTCAATAAAAGATATAATTTTAGACCACAAAGGTAGTGCTTACGTTATTAACAATGCAAGAAAACTATTTCGTTTAAATTTGTTTGGATGAGGTCACACAAAAATTGATAAAGATAATTTTAAAGTAAATATTGTAAAAGCAGTAACTCATACTGATGATAAAGATCATGTAGTTAACAAAGCAATATATATTGGTACTGAAAATGGTGTTTATTTTGTAAATGGTGATCAAGTATTTAAAGATAACCCAGATATTAGTAGATTTGATAATCTAAATTTTCCAATAGTTAATATTGAACTTGATGGTCATGGTAGTGCTTTTGTAACAAATAATATAGGTGAAAAATATCATTTACATTTCATAGGATGAAGTAATGATAAAGTAGAAAAGAATAGAAAGAAAAGAGAAATATCTGTTATAGATGATTTAGAAGAAAACAATGAATTACAAAACACATTAAAATGAAATAAAAATATTACCGATTTTATTAATCATGAACAACATTTACCAATTGATAATAAAACAAATTTTGTTACAAATAATGTAACAAGTTTATAAAAATATAAATAAAAAAAGTTACCTATATGGTAACTTTTTAATTAGGTGCGAACCTAATCATATACAGAATGTATACTTACTTAAGTAAGTGGTAATGTTTAGTAATCTGTGTAACTTACAAAAATAACTATGTTTAATTAATTCTAGTAAATAAAATTAAATAACTAGAAAGAGTGAGTTACGTATGTCTAAAAAACAAAATATTAATAATAATGATCCAATATCAAAAGCAGTAGATTTATTATTAGAAAATACTGAAGATTTAACAACCGTATTTAAAGAGGGAGGTTTATATAAAGAATTAACAAAAAGATTAGTTGAAAAAATGTTGAATTCTGAAATGCAAAATTATTTAAGATATGAAAAAAATCAACATAATAATAGTGATAATGCTCGCAATGGTATAAATTCAAAAAAATTAATAAACCAACAAGGTAAAATTGAGATTAATGTACCACGAGATCGTAATAGTAATTTTGAGCCAGTAATAGTTGCAAAAAGACAAAGAAGATTTGATGGTTTTGATCAACAAGTTCTTTCATTATATGCCAAAGGCATGACTTTATCAGATATTAGAATGCAGTTACAAGAGTTATATCATGGTGCTGATATTAGTGAAAGTGTTATTAGTCAAATTACTGATGATGTTATTGATGATGTTAAAGCATGACAAAATCGGCCATTAGAAAGTGTTTATCCGATTGTTTATTTTGATTGTATAGTAGTTAAAGTACGACAAGATAAACGCATTATTAACAAATCAGTTTATATAGCATTAGGAGTTTATTTAGAAGGTAAAAAAGATTTTTTAGGTTTATGAATTAGTGAAAATGAAGGTTCTAAGTTTTGATTATCTAATTTCACAGAAATGAAAAATCGAGGCTTAAATGATATTCTTATTGCTTGTAGTGACAATTTAACAGGAATGTCAGAAGCAATACAATCAGTTTGTCCTAAAACCGAACATCAATTATGCATAGTTCATCAAATTAGAAATAGTTTAAAATATGTTTCATACAAACATAGAAAATCACTATTTACAGATTTAAAACCAATTTATAGTGCATGTAGTGAAGAACAAGCAATGCAAGTTTTAGAAACTTTTGAAAGTAAATGAAATAAACAATATCCTCAAATTGCTAAATCGTGATATAAAAATTGAGATAATTTAATGGTTTTTATTAGTTATCCTGCAGAAATCAAAAGAGTGATTTATACAACAAATGCTATTGAATCTGTTAATAGTCAATTACGAAAAGTTATTAGAAATAAAAAAGTTTTTCCAAATGATATGGAAGTTTTCAAAATATTTTACTTAGCAATTGAAAATATAACAAAAAAATGAGCAATGCCCATTCAAAATTTAAATACAGCAATTGCTCATTTTATGATAAAATTTGAAGATAGAATTAATCTAAACTAGTAAATTTGTAAAACAAAGATACACAGATTATTAAAAAGCCTCAAGTAAGTACTTTTATATTATACATTATTTAAGATTGTGGAAAAATATTATTTTATATTTTTCCTGAAAAAAAATTTACAATAATATTAAAATAAGGAGAACCGTTTTTAGAAACATTAATATTAGCATTTTTAATAACAGTATTAGATAATTTATCTTTTATTTCTTTTTCTGTAGAGTTTTCATTAAGTTTATATACATTTAAAATTTGTTTTAAATTACTATTATTATTTACAACAAAATAAACATATTTTGCTTTTTCATAAAGAGAATTTATATCATCCGGTATAGAATTTTTACCAATAATATTTTTTTTATCAATTTTAAAGAAAATAAAAGGTTTTTTTTGTAAAATGTTTCAACATTAATTTCTTTAATTTCACTAAAAAATATATCATATTTTTGTGGTAAAACATCTGGATTATTATTACAAGCAATTATACTAGCACTAGATGTACTTGATAAAATTATTGTTGTTAAAATTCTAATTAATTTTTTCATGAAATTATTCACCTACTTATCATTAATGGTTTTTATTATAGCACATTATCTAGAATTAAATACTATTTTTGAAATAGTTAATTTATATTATTTATAATATCTTATATATTGTGTTATTGGTCTTAAAATATTTTTTTCACTAAAAAGCGCAAGTTCTAATTGCATGATATTTGGAAATAATTGGACAATTAAATTAAATTCTTTATCATAAAAATCAAAAAATCCTAACATTGTATCTTTTTTATTTTCAATGATTTGTGCAACAATATAATCATCAATTTTAGATTGCATATAAGTATTTTCAATACTATATAAATTATATTCATTTCTATTAATTTCTAATCCTATTTTACCGTTACCTCAGTATCCAGCATATAATCCTTGATGATATCATTGATATGTTATTTTATTATCTTCATAATGTTTTAACTTTAATGGTTGATTGTATATTGCTAATTCTTTTAATTGTCTTGAAAAAACAAAAGTTTGAGATTTAGATGGGTTAAAGTTTTCTGTTGTAGAACAACTACTTAATTCAAGATTAAATCATTCTTCTGTTTCATATTCATAACTTAAATATACATCTATGCTTTTATAATATCTCTTTAAATCATTAAAAGTATTAATTAATAATGTAGGGTCTAAATAATCTTTAAAATTAATATTTATTTCTAATGGTTTGATTTTAGGAACTATATTTTCTACTCATGAATTATAATCTCATATTAATTTATCTTGTGTATGAGTAAATATAACTGTTTGTGGTATATTAACTTCTATACTTGGATTTTTTGGAATTATTACAATTTGTTTTGCTATATTTTGAGGACTTGGTGGTAATATTTTTGCTGGATAACTAAAAGTAGTTTCTTCACTTTCTGAATATTCATCATGATTTAATTTATACAAAGTTGTTCAATTAAAAGCATTACCAGTCAAATAACACATATTATTATAACGAAATTGTGCAACTGCTATTTCATTATAATAACCTTGATAAGTAAAAGGATTATCACTATAAAATGTATGTCTTTCTTCACCTTGATGTAATGATTGAGTTACAATTGTATCAATAATATAAGCATAATTTGAACCATCAATTACACCATTACTTGTAGGATTTAATTGACATTTAGTATCTTCATTTGTAAATGGTGAAGCAATATCTAAAAACTCAGTATCTTCTGCTAAAATATAAACTTTATTATTTTTCTTTTGTGATAAATCAACAGTTGATATTTGTTCTTTAATTTCTAATTTCTTACCAGTATTAGGGTTTCATGGATAAACACTTATTCTATCACTTAATTTCATTGTCATAGCAGTTGTTGAAAAATTAGCACCTAATAATTTACCAATAGTAAAATCATTATCATTTGTAAATACATTTAATGGAATTAAACCACCATTACCAAAAATACTTTCTAAATTACTTGTAAAAAATGCACTCATAAAACCATTAAAATATAACATTTTTTTATATTGTTGAATATTTTGAGTAATAACTCAACTACTTCATATACCTAATGTTAAAGAATTTAATAATTTACCAATTAAAGGAATATCACTTAATGCAAAAGGTAATCATTGATTACTATCATAAGGCATTTGTATTAATGGAGAAAATACAACACTATTAAAATTTAATATTGCTGACATATATTTTTGTGATATTTTACTATAATCAACAGTTGGACTTCCTATAATTAAATGTGTATCTGGGTCTTTATATTTAAAATTACTACTCATATCAACATTATAATTACCGGTTAAATTATTTATATTTCATTCACTATCTCAAAAGAATTTAGCTTCTCCTACTGATGTACCATTACTTAATCTTGCCTTATCTTTATCAAAAGAAAGCATACCTTTAAAATCTTTTGTTACAAATAAATTATCTTGAAAATTTAATGAAGTTTTTAATCATTCTGTAAAATTTTTAAAATTAGTAAATCCAGTAGGTTTAGCATCCATAATATTATAAAATGTTGTTTCTGGATGACTACTTGTTGTTATTTTATCATTTATACCAGCAAGTAAACCACAATTATTTTTAATATTAGTTGTAGATTTTTCATTATTACCAGCAATAAATAATCTTCTTGAAGCAAATACTTTACTTTCAAATATTTCTTCATTATTTTGTTGTATTGGTTCTTGACCTTGTATTATTGGTCTTCAATAATAATAACAACTTGATAATAATTCTAATCCATAACTTTGTCTATGACTATATCTTACTCCTATATCTTTCATTAAAGTACGATTTAATGTTACTTATCCTTTTTGAATAGTAGGAAAAGCATAACCACTACCCGGGCTTGCATATTGTACAAAATCAAGTGTATTTTGACCACTAGAAACTACTCTATCATTTAAACTGCTAAAAGTTAAAACTTGCATACTAAATGCACCATTATAAGGACTATAATAATTTGTTACATTTGAAATATATAATAATTGTCTATCTTGATTTTTACCACTATTACCACCAATATTTTCATTTTCATCATTAAATACACAAAAAAAATGTAAATAATCATCAATTGTAATATGTTCTTCAAACATTACTAAAGTATATTGTCTTTTAGTTTGTACTGTTTTAAATATTTGATTATTTGGTAAATTACTAAAATCAACACCACTTGTATCATCAATTAAATAAGCATTTCAATAATCACCAATTTTATATTGTTTTGTATAAAATTCATCTTGACCTGTAACTTTATGAGTTACTGGGTCAATTTTACCTTTATTTTTTTGATATATTTTTGTACTGTTTTTTCAAATAAATACAACTGGAGTATTACCAGTTAATATTAATTCATATTGATCAAAATCACTTATTTTACTATTAATTGGTTTATAACCAGTTTCAGTTAAAGGTATTGCACCATTATTTATAATAAATGGAAATATTTTTCAATGTGATTGTTTTTTAATCATTATTTGTTGCATCTTTAATCTCATGTGAGCGTGTTTCATTAATTGTATTTGTTGATGTCTGCTCATTTTCATTATCTCCTAAATCTTTATTTAATTTTTGATTTTCATTAATAATATTTTCTAATTTATTTTCAGCCATTAATTGGTCAATATTATCATATTCACCAATTGCTTCAATTATTGTCATTGTGCCATTATTTAATCTTGAATTAATAATTTGGTCTTGTACTATTTGGTCAGTCATAGCAATTGGAATAAATTTAAAACTATAAGGTCTTTCTCCAATACCATTTCATAAATTTTCACTAATAAGTAATAAATCAAATATACGATAAAAATAAGCACTATAAAATGCTATTTTTATTTCTGTAGTTTCCATATCATATTTATTATTAAACATACTTTGTGTTTTATTAGTATAAACATCATTACCATGTTCATCATAATCATAACCAGCACCATTAAATATTGCTTTAGCAGTACCATTATAATCTAATCAATATTCATTAAATTTTGGGTCACCTTGAATAATTTGCATACCACCATTACTATTTTTATCATATCCAGCACTACCAACATTAACAAACATATCTTTTTTAGGATTTTCTGCAATATTACCATTTTCTTGCATTTCTTTAACTGTTTCATTATCTAATGTAGCAAATAAAGTAGTAACATTTAATTCTCTTTCTAATCTTTTTTGTCTAATTACACGATTTAAATCTCAAATTAAATCTCATACTGGTGTACAATCTGGATAAGCATTTAAAGTAGTTGCATTACCATATAAATTTATTATTGGTAAATTTGTTATTTCAAAAATAGGTATATAATTAAATGGATTTTTAATTTCATAAATTTTTAATGGAATAATATTTGGTTTTAATTTTGTTCTTGTAGAACCTAAAATAATATCTTTATTATTATCTGTATATGTTTCATATTTAACTTTTCCATTTTGTATTGTTACTCATGTTAAAGTTGCACTATCTGCTTGTTCATTAATAAAATAAAATTCTGCTGATTGTTCTTGTTCATTATATTTAGCAACTCTACCACAAAAACTATTAGGTAATATTTTAAGTGATTTACTATTATCTTCATTAACTATAATCATAATAAATACTTTACTCATTAAACTATTTTGTAAACCAAATTTATAAAATTTTTCTAATCATTTATCTTTTAAATTCATTTCATTTAAATAATCTAATATTTCTTTTTTACTTGAATTAAATAAAAAACCTTTACCTAATCATAATTTAGTTGATTTTTGAGCAATAATCATAGGTATATCAATATATCAATTACTTTTATCACAACTTAAATATTCCATTGTATTTATCATAATTCATCACCATTAAATTTATTTTTATTAATTAATAATTTATTATTAATACCATTAATTAATCATTTCATTTCATGCATTAAAGCATACATATCACTATCTCAAGTATCATCATGTAAATCTAACATTTTAGGAGTATTATTATTACTATCTAATTTCTTTTTATCTAATCATTGCATTAAACTATATTGTCTTTTAGTTTCTGGACATTTTTCTCAATTAAAACTAATAATATTTTTAAGCATACAAATTGTTGTAAAATCAATTCTATCATTTAAATATAAAATTGATTTATCTACTGCTATAAATTTTAATCATGTTATATTACGTTTTTTAACTCAACTTTTTAAAACATCAATAAATACTAATCCACCATTACCATAATCAACATAACAAATAAAACCAAATAACATTGCTATATAACGTTTACTTTCATTTAAATAATAATTAATAATATCATTTGCTAAAGTATCAGTATCTTTATATTGCATAGTAACATTACTATGATAAAATTAACTTTCTTTATGCGCTCTTCTACTATTTTCATTTTCACCAATAAATCATAAACTTCCAGCAGTAGGATGACCACTTGAACTTGTTGCCATACCAATATCTAATCCACTAGTTAATCTTTCTACTTGAAAATCTAATTTAGTTCCTACTTTATCTAAATATCTTGCAAATATAGCACCAGTAAGAATACTAGGAACTCCATAATATCAACTTTGTGCTTTAATAGGGTCTAATACTTTTAATTCTTTTAAATCATTAATCATATCTAATGTTAAATTATGAGCATTTACTTTTCAATTTGAATAATGAAATAATTTAAATATATTATTATCAAATACTGAATTAATTTGTTCATTATTAGTTTTCATAATTTCTAAATTAAAAGGTACTATTTTATTCATATATTCAATAAAATATTGATAAATATTATCTGGATTAAAACTTTTTATTTTAATTATTTTTTTAGCATTACCTAATGCAAATGTAATTGCTTGAAATTCTTGTTGACTAAATTCATTTGCTTCTTCACATCATTCAATTGCTAAATCAAAACCTTTAATTTCACTACGAGAAAGTCCTTTTAAAGGTATTCTATCATTTGAATTACTATATACAACCATAACTCTAATAAATGATTTACTACCTTTAAAACGAAAATCTGCTTGTTTATTTGGATATTTTATACTAAAATCTTTATAATCATTTAATCCAATTGTTATTAAAGCATTATATATTTCTTTAACTAAATCATTAATATCTTTATTTAATTTTCTAAAACAATATATAGCAATTGATTTATTATTTTTAATTGAAATAGCAATTAATATTGCTAATTCTTCAGCAATAATATATGTTTTACTTGAATATCTACTTCCACTTAAATTATATTCACTATGAGTAAAATCACTTTTATTTAATAATCAATAACTAATTTCATGTAAATAAGTAAATTCTTTATTCATAATATTATTCCTGTAATTCTTCTAATTTTAAAAGTTGACCATATCTTATAGGGTCACTAACAATAGCGATTGTATCCTTCTTCATTTGTAAAGAAAGCATTATTCTACCATTAATATTATCTCAATCCAAAGTTTGAACCTCAGTATTTAACTCACCATATAAAAATTCTTTACAAATAAAAGCAAATTTTTTAATACTTGTTTGACTTTCAAAATTATAATAAATTTTATATTTAGTATTTGTTTTAAAAATATATTTAATGTGATTTATATTAACTTTTGTTCAAACTTCTTTTCATTGTGGAATAGTTGGAATTGGTTGTATTTTATTATCAACATATCTTTTATTTACAGCATCTTGTGGTTGTGTAGGGTCTCCTATATCAACAATTCTAGTATTATTTGAAGTAATAATTCTTTTTTATTTAGGTTGAATAATATTAGGAGAATTAGGGTCCATTATTCATAATGATTCACCACTACCACCATTAGCACTAATAATATCATCATCAATAGTAATATTTTTACCTGCTGTTAATTTATTTTGTTTAATAGTATCTAAATATCAACATTCTTCATCTATTTTTCTATCAACATATTCTTTAGTACTAGCATCACTTAAAAATGTAGAAGTTCCAACATCAATTATTCTTTTACCATTAACATCAATACCTTTATCATCTTTTGGTTTAATAAAATTAGGATTATCTTTATCAACTTCTCATAATGAATTGAAATGAATTCAATAGCATATTTCAAAATGAAAACGATTGTTTGAAATATATAGCGAAGTTGAAAGTAATGAAATGTATCAGGTGTGCTTCTTCTAGTTTGAATGTTTCTGATTTGAGAAGAATAAGATGTTTTATATGTCACAAACACCTTTGACATCTTGGTTTTATCTCATCTTTAGATGAATAAACACAAAGCATTGTATACCATCAACAGATGTTGCAAGGGAATTGGGTGTGACATATAAAACAGCTTGAAGAATGGGTCATGAAATCAGAACTAGAATTTGGAATCAAGATGCAGGGTTCATTGATGATGGCACAGCACAGATAGATGAAATGTATATTTCACATGTAGGTTTTATTCAACAAGGAATATCCTTGTTGAATAAAACCTTGATTTTTGGAGTTTATGAGAAAACCAGCAACAAACTAATTGTGAAAGTATTGAAAAAAAGCAGATGAGAAAAACTTTTTATGATTTGCATTGAAACACATTTCTACTGGGTGTTGTCTATTTACGTATTATTGGAAGGGATATGGAAGTTTCAAAAAATTCTATCACAAACATGAAATCGTAAATCATGAAGTTGGGTATGTGTCATCAACAGGTGTAAACACAAACCAGATTGAATCTGCATGAAAACACATCCGACGAACTTTTCGAACACACATAAAAGTTTCAAAACACAATATTCATTTATATGCAAAAGAAGCTGCATATAAATTCAATAAGATACCTAGTTTTGAAACTATAATTTTGTGTTTGATTTAGATACATGTGGGGATAATTTCCTAGATAGTTTTTTCTCAGCATTTATGTGATAAAATTTAAAAATAGTATATAAAGGGATAAAAGCCTTATCAATATCTGTTTTAATACCAGTAGTATCAATATTAACTATTGGTCTTAATAAATTTTGTGGATGACTAATAGTAATTTTAGTTCTAAAATCTAATGATTTTATATTATTATATGGTATATATGCATTTAATGGACTATCTTCACCACAATTTGAAATAAATTTATTAAATCAATTATTTTTTTGTGGTTCTATATCTTTTAATTTAAAACCTTTAATATTTGGATATTCTTTAATTTTTCTTAAACAATTAAATACTTCTGGAGGTATAAAATATGAGTCATCTGGATTAGTTTCACTATAAGTTAATCCAGCTTGACTAATTGAACCTTGACCACGTAAATAATCAACATCTTTAGTTAATAAAAATCTAACATAATGAGTAGTTGCTGTTTGAATATTATCAGTAAAATTAGTTGGTGTTATTTCTTGTCATTTTTTTGAAATAGTAAAACCACTTAAATAATCAATATTACTACTTGCTACAGATATTGCAAATCAAATTTCATTATCTGGAGTAGTAACTTTATCAAATAATAAATCATTAAAATATTTAGATGATTTAAATTCTTGAACTGTTATAAATAAAATTGGGTTTTTAATAGCCATAATAATTTACTCCTTAATGTAAAATAAAGGGTATTTAAACCCTTTAAATTTTAAATTTAGTTGCTTTTTGTTTATCTTTTTCAGTTAATTCTTTCTTTTTAGATTTTTGTAATAAAACAAAATTATCTACTTGTTCTTTATCTACATTAAAACTATCAAGTAATTTTGCAGTTGATGTAGTTTCTAATTGTAAATGAGTATTTAATTGTTTAATATTTTCTGTAATAAATTCTAATTCTTTATTACGTTTTAATTCTTTTGCTAAATTTGATTGTTTTGATTTTTTAATTAATTTGCCAAATAATAGAAATGCTAAAGTAATACATATTCCACTAGCAACTGCTCCTCATATTACTGCTGATATTAATTATATTGAAAAATTAATTTTTTATTCCTCCAATTGTATTTTATTTGAATGTTGTTTACATAAATGACATTCTTTTTTATGTTTTTTCATTGCTTTATATTGATATATTAAATAAGGACTTGTAATAATAATTGGTATAGTTATTAATAAATATTTAATTAATTTTCAATAATTACCTAATTTAGTTACTAAATTTAATCCAATATGACCAAACATAGGAAATAAAGTTAATATTAAATGGTCTTGTCAAGTAAAATTATATTGATTAGTATAATTACCTATTCCCAGTGATATTGGTATTTTAGGTATTAATCAAGGTGTTATTGTAAAAAATAATGTTATTAACATACCAATAATATGACTAGTTATTTTTAAAATATTTGATATTAAAATTTTTATTTTATCTATATGAGTACTATTTTTATTAAATCAAATCTTATTTAATCTTTTATATTCTTTATTATCTTTTGATATTGGATTAATAGTATTTCATATACCAATTGGTTTAATTGGTTTTGTTAAATCTATATCCATATAATCACCTACTTTCATGTTTTATAAAAATTAGAATTTCTTTTAATTTTTATATATTTATTTGTATGTAAAGATTTTTTTTAATAATTGTTTTCTTTCATATCTTCATTGATTACTTCCTATTTCATTTTTAGATAAAGTTTTATATTCTTTTAATTTAAAAAATCCCTTTTCTAATCTATTAATAAAATTCATAGTTTTTTGTACATTAATATTATTTGGATAAATTACACTAGTATCTTGTGAACCATAATATTTACCTTTTTTTGCTAATTCACTTTTAACATATTTTCTTAATTTACTTGGTAATCATTTTCTATTTCAAAATTTTCAAAATATAGTTCCAGCACCAGTACCATTTTTACCTTTTGCTTGTGTCATTAATATTCATATTTCTTGTGGAAATGTCGGATAAGTATAAGGACCATATCATATTTGTTTTTTATCATTATCACTTTGAAATAATGTTGTTAAAGTTCCAATTTTTAAATTTTTATTATCAACAATAAATCTTCCTTTTTTAAATCATGAACTTGATAATACTTCTCATGCATTATCTGGTATTTCTTCTTCATTTTCTTTAAATAAATTATTAAATTTATTTACATAATTTTTAACTGTTCTAATTTCTGTTGGAATAATAGATTTTTTAAAACTATTTATTGGATTTTTAAATTTATTAATTTCATGTTGAAGTATACTTAATTCACTTGTTTTTAATATAGTTATTAATTTTTTAAGTATATTTTGATTTAAAAATGAATAAGGTTGATGTATTTCATTTTCATTAACATTTTCACTATCAAATACTTCTTTTAATGATTGATTTTTATAATAATTTTTTAAAGCATTTATTAATGCTAATTTAATATAATTACTTGCTAATGCATAATATATTCATTCAATAATTAAAGGAAACATTATAAACTCATATGATTATAATCTCAAGTTAATGAACCATTATCATCATTTAATGGTACTTCCCTCATATTATCACTACCATATTGAGTATTTGTTTCACTATTAATTGAAAATCTATTATAGTTGATTAACTGTGCTGTTTCATTTGTAAAACTTGTTTCTTGCATTTCTACATCAAATTTTCTGAGGCTTTTTAATAATCTGTGTATCTTTGTTTTACAAAGTTACTAGTTTAGATTAATTCTATCTTCAAATTTTATCATAAAATGAGCAATTGCTGTATTTCAATTTTGAATGGGCATTGTTCATTTTTTTGTTATATTTTCAATTGCTAAGTAAAATATTTTAAAAACTGCCATATCATTTGGAAAAACTTTTTTATTTCTAATAACTTTTCGTAATTGACTATTAACAGATTCAATAGCATTTGTTGTATAAATAACTCTTTTGATTTCTGCAGGATAACTAATAAAAACCATTAAATTATCTCAATTTTTATATCACGATTTAGCAATTTGAGGATATTGTTTATTTCATTTACTTTCAAAAGTTTCTAAATCTTGCATTGCTTGTTCTTCACTACATGCACTATAAATTGGTTTTAAATCTGTAACTAGTGATTTTCTATGTTTGTATGAAACATATTTTAAACTATTTCTAATTTGATGAACTATGCATAATTGATGTTCGGTTTTAGGATAAACTGATTGTATTGCTTCTGACATTCCTGTTAAATTGTCACTACAAGCAATAAGAATATCATTTAAGCCTCGATTTTTCATTTTTGTGAAATTAGATAATCAAAACTTAGAACCTTCATTTTCACTAATTCATAAACCTAAAAAATCTTTTTTACCTTCTAAATCAACTCCTAATGCTATATAAACTGATTTGTTAATAATGCGTTTATCTTGTCGTACTTTAACTACTATACAATCAAAATAAACAATCGGATAAACACTTTTTAATGGCCTATTTTGTCATGCTTTAACATCATCAATAACATCATCAGTAATTTGACTAATAACACTTTCACTAATATCAGCACCATGATATAACTCTTGTAACTGCATTCTAATATCTGATAAAGTCATGACTTTGACATATAATGAAAGAACTTGTTGATCAAAACCATCAAATCTTTTTTGTCTTTTTGCAACTATTACTGGCTCAAAATTACTATTACGATCTCGTGGTACATTAATCTCAATTTTACCTTGTTGGGTTATTAATTTTTTTGAATTTATACCATTGCGAGCATTATCACTATTATTATGTTGATTTTTTTCATATCCTAAATAATTTTGCATTTCAGAATTCAACATTTTTTCAACTAATCTTTTTGTTAATTCTTTATATAAACCTCCCTCTTTAAATACGGTTGTTAAATCCTCAGTATTTTCTGATAATAAATCTACTGCTTTTGATATTGGATCATTATTATTAATATTTTGTTTTTTAGACATACGTAACTCACTCTTTCTAGTTATTTAATTTTATTTACTAGAATTAATTAAACATAGTTATTTTTGTAAGTTACACAGATTACTAAACATTACCGTTATTTTACTTAAATTTGTTTTTATTCATGTTTTCATATTTTTTTTACTCCTTTATTATAAATAATTTACTAACAATTCTACATTATCAATTTCATTATCATTTTTTAATTCTTTTTTAATTTCTTCTAACCATTCAGGTGCTAACTCATATTCAAGTTCATCTGCATGTTATTTACATAAAAAAACATTGGTTACTTTTTTTTCGTCAACTCTTAATTGAATAATATTATCTGATACAATATTGCATCTTTTTCTTTGACAAATTACATCCTCATCAAAATTATCATTCATCATTTTAAATTGTTTTTGCTTATTTTTTACTTTTTTTCAAACTTTGCTTCTTTTTTTACTCATAAATTCTCTTTTTTTCTTTGATTTTACTTATAAATTGTACTATTTTTGATTATTTTTACAAGTATGCTTTTAAATACAAAATAACGCCTAAATTAAAGGCGTTATTTTATGACACTTATACTATTATTTGTATTGAAATTGTTTATTATATTTTAAAAATATTTACAATAAATTTAGATTTTTAAAAAATAGTTAGGAGAATAATATGGATTTTAATTATAAATGAACTTATAAAGAACAATATCCTAAAATTGATAATTTAATTCTAGAACATATAACAAAGAAATGAGAAAAATGAGATTAAAGAATAAAAAATACAAGAGATAAAAAGAAATATCAAATTGTTGATTACCAATATCAAACAAGAAAAACATTATATGGAATGGTAACATATAAAAGAAGAATTTATGAATATTTTGATGAAAAATTACAAAAATGAATTCGTGTTTGTTTAGTTGATGAAATATTACAATTACCAAAATATAAAAGAATTGGTGAAGATATTGAAGATACTATTATTGAAAATTTTGCAGATGGCAAAAGATATCGTGATATTTGTGCTATTTGTAAAAAAGCAGGTATTAGTGTTAGTAGTGTTCATAGAGTTTTTTAAAAATTTCGAAATACTTGAAGCAAACCCAGTTAAAGTAAAATTAGAAAAAAATCAACGTATTTTTGTAGCGATTGATGATGGTCATCGAAAATTTTGAAATTTTAAACGTAAAGGTATAAAACATTCTATGAGATTAATAGTAACATATACAGATAATATTAATCATAAAGTACAAAATAAAAGAGTAAAAGCAATTATTAGACTAACAAAAACAAAAATTGGAGTTCAAAAGACTGCTGAATTTGTTAAAGAGCATTGTCAAAAATTTTATGAAAATATTGAGCAAGACAAAATTATTATTTGTGGTGTTAGTGCAGGCTGAATTAAAGATGTAGCAGATTATTTAGGTGCAAAGTTTGTTTTAGATAAATTTCATTTAATTAGAACATTATATCTTGGAATCATGGCTGGAAATAAAGGAAAATATTTAAAAGAATATAATCACTGTAAAAATTTAATTAATAATGGTCAATATGAACAATTAATTGATTATTTATATAACCAATTAGATAATCATAAAAAATTAAAGAAACAGTATTTTAAAAATAATAAACAAGGTATTGAAAATCAAGGTGCAAAATGAAATATAGGTTGTTTTACTGAAACAAATATTTGACATGTTTTAAAAGAAATGCTTGGTAATAGAACATATAATATTTTAATTTATATTAAAATGGTTATTTTTAAATGTAATAAGATAAATTTAGAAACATAATTTAATGAATGTAATAATTACTTATTATTTCACAATTTGCAATAGCATCTCAAAAATTATTATTTTTTATTTTTCTTTTTAAACCAATAATTAAAAATGTTAATGACAAAATTGTAGAAATAAAAATTGGAATTACAATTGTAAAAAAAATAATTACAATTTTTAACCATAATAAAGAATAATTATAATAATTATGAATAATATAATAACTTCCAAAATTATTAAGGCAAATATTGTTATTAGTTAATATGTAATATCAACTATATTTACTTCATAAATTAAATCCATTATATTCATATATTAAAGGTTTTGTCTTTTTAAATAAATAATTATTTTTAATAGTTACTACTTCTTTTCCATGAAATAAACTTAGTAATAATAATCCAGTAATCATAATTAAAATAGTTAAAACAAATATTAATACAGTTAATAACTGTAATTTTTTAAGTTTCATTTTTAAATTCTCCTTAATTGACTTTAAAATTTTAGCACTTACTAAATTTAATTAGGATTTTATCCCTTTATGTACTATTTTTAAATTTTATCACATAAATGCTGAGAAAAGCCTATCTAGGAAATTATCCCCGCATGTATCTAAATCAAACACAAAATTATAGTTTCAAAACTAGGTATCTTATTGAATTTATATGCAGCTTCTTTTGCATATAAATGAATATTGTGTTTTGAAACTTTTATGTGCGTTCAGAAAGTTCGTCGGATGTGTTTTCATGCAGATTCAATCTGGTTTGTGTTTACACCTGTTGATGACACATACCCAACTTCATGATTTACGATTTCATGTTTGTGATAGAAGTTTTTTGAAACTTCCATATTCCTTCCAAGAATCCGTAAACAGACAACACCCAGTAGAAATGTGTTTCAATGCAAATCATAAAAGATTTTTCTCATCTGCTTTTTTCAATACTTTCACAATTAGTTTGTTGCTGGTTTTATCATAAACTCCAACAATCAAGGTTTTATTCAACAAGGATCTTCCTTGTTTTTTAAAACCTACATGTGAAAGATACATTTCATTCATCTGTGCTGTGCCATCATCAATGAACCCTGCATCTTGATTCCAAATTCTAGTTCTGATTTCATGATTCATTCTTCAAGCTGTTTTATATGTCACACCCAATTCCCTTGCAACATCTGTTGATGGTATACCATACTTTGTGTTTATTCATCTAAAGATGAGATAAAACCAAGATGTCAAAGGTGTTTGTGACTTGTGAAAAATGGTGACTGTGAGAATGCTAAATGTTTGATGACATTTCAAACATCTTATTCTTTTTAAATCAGAAACATTCAAACTAGAAGAAGCACACCTGATACATTTCATTACTTTCAACTTCGCTATATATTTCAAACAATCGTTTTCATTTTGAAATATGCTATTGAATTCATTTCAATTCATTTTTTCCTCCACGCTAGTAAATGTGGGGATAATTTCCTTTAATTATAAGTATTTTAGTTGCAATATTTTAAAAAAAATTATATTATTTAAGTACAATTTCATAAAAATCCAAATTATTTCTTGTCTAACATAATAATAAGACTATATATAAAATAATTTATTCCGGATTTTTGACAATCTACCATATAATTTTTATGTATCAAAAAAATATTATTTTTAATAAATAGCAAAATATATATAATAAAAGTTTAAATAAAATTAAAGTTAATTTTATTTAGGGAATAAAAGACATGAATAATAGTTTAAGTATAGTTAATAAACAAACTAAAAAAAGTAAAAAACGAATATCTCAACAAACATGATATCAAAAAAATAAAAAAAAGAAAAAAATATGACCAAAAAAGATATCAACTTATTAAAAAGCAACAACAAAAATATGCACAAAGACCCGAACTAAAAGAAAAAAAACAAGAATATAATCAAAAGTGACAGCAAAAAAATAAAGAAAAAATGAAATAATATAAGCAAAAACCCGAAGTAAAAGCAAGAATAAAAGAATATAATCAAAAGTGACAGCAAAAAAATAAAGAAAAAATGAAAGAATATAAGCAAAAACCCGAAGTAAAAGCAAGAATAAAAGAATATAATCAAAAACCTGAAGTAAAAGCAAAAAAGAAAAAAATATGACCAAAAAAGATATCAACTTATTAAAAAGCAACAACAAAAATATGAACAAAGACCCGAACTAAAAGCAAAAAAAACAAAGAGAATTTCAATATAATCATGTTTCTAGTTCAAAACAAATTTTTGATTTAAGTAATTTTAATTGTGATGATGTATATGATGAACAGGTTATAAAAAATGTATTAAATAATTTAGAATTAGATCAATTAAATTTATTAGATAAAACTATTGAACAATTGTTAGTTAGTGAAAAAATAGCAAAACAAAATGTTGAATGAAATAAAAGTATTGTAGTTACAAGTAACTTTGATAGTGATATTTATGATTATAATTTGAGGCTTTTTAATAATCTGTGTATCTTTGTTTTACAAATTTACTAGTTTAGATTAATTCTATATTCAAATTTTATCATAAAATGAGCAATTGCTGTATTTCAATTTTGAATGGGCATTGTTCATTTTTTTGTTATATTTTCAATTGCTAAGTAAAATATTTTGAAAACTGCCATATCATTTGGAAAAACTTTTTTATTTATAATAACTTTTCGTAATTGACTATTAACAGATTCAATAGCATTTGTTGTATAAATCACTCTTTTGATTTCTGCAGGATAACTAATAAAAACCATTAAATTATCTCAATTTTTATATCACGATTTAGCAATTTGAGGATATTGTTTATTTCATTTACTTTCAAAAGTTTCTAAATCTTGCATTGATTGTTCTTCACTACATGCACTATAAATTGGTTTTAAATCTGTAACTAGTGATTTTCTATGTTTGTATGAAACATATTTTAAACTATTTCTAATTTGATGAACTATGCATAATTGATGTTCGGTTTTAGGATAAACTGATTGTATTGCTTCTGACATTCCTGTTAAATTGTAACTACAAGCAATAAGAATATTATTTAAGCCTCGATTTTTCATTTCTGTGAAATTAGATAATCAAAACTTAGAACCTTCATTTTCACTAATTCATAAACCTAAAACATCTTTTTTACCTTCTAAATCAACACCTAATGCTATATAAACTGATTTGTTAATAATGCGTTTATCTTGTCGTACTTTAACTACTATACAATCAAAATAAACAATCGGATAAACACTTTCTAATGGCCGATTTTGTCATGCTTTAACATCATCAATAACATCATCAGTAATTTGACTAATAACACTTTCACTAATATCAGCACCATGATATAACTCTTGTAACTGCATTCTAATATCTGATAAAGTCATGCCTTTGACATATAATGAAAGAACTTGTTGATCAAAACCATCAAATCTTCTTTGTCTTTTTGCAACTATTACTGGCTCAAAATTACTATTACGATCTCGTGGTACATTAATCTCAATTTTACCTTGTTGGGTTATTAATTTTTTTGAATTTATACCATTGCGAGCATTATCACTATTATTATGTTGATTTTTTTCATATCCTAAATAATTTTGCATTTCATAATTCAACATTTTTTCAACTAATCTTTTTGTTAATTCTTTATATAAACCTCCCTCTTTAAATACGGTTGTTAAATCCTCAGTATTTTCTAATAATAAATCTACTGCTTTTGATATTGGATCATTATTATTAATATTTTGTTTTTTAGAAATACGTAACTCACTCTTTCTAGTTATTTAATTTTATTTACTAGAATTAATTAAACATAGTTATTTTTGTAAGTTACACAGATTACTAAACATTACCTATAATTTATCAACCGGACTTACTCCTTAATTAATTTTAATTATTAATATATTTTAAATTTAAATTAAGAATTTTTAATTAAAAAAATAATAGTGAGTATAAGAAAAAAATGATAAATATTATGACACTTGTTGCAAAATTTTTAATTAAATTTAATATTAATAACATTTAAAATTAGTAAAGCTAATTCATATACGTTTATTATTGTGAATAATAATCATCAATAAATGGAATTCTTCAAAAAATTTCTGGATGATAAGTATAAGATATAAGAAATGCTAACAATCCTACACCAATAATAAAGAAAAATATATCTTTAAAATCAATATGGTATTGACGAAAACGTGTTCTTTTACCTTGTGGATCATAACCCCTTGAATCCATAGCGTACGCTAAATCTTCTGCTTTTTGAAATGAAGAAACTAATAAGGGAATAATTAATGATACTAACGATTTAACTTTTTCTTTAAAATGACCATTTTTTAAATCTACACCACGTGATGCTTGCGCTTTTAAAATTCTACCGGCTTCATCTAATAATGTAGGAATTGAACGAAGAGCAATAGAAATAATCATTGAAATAATATGTACTGGAAATTTAATTAATTTTAATGGTAACATTAAATCTTCTAATGCTAATGTTAAATCTAATGGTTGTGTTGTGGTTGTTAAAATTGTTGTAATTAAAATCATTAAATAAATTCTAAGAGCAATATAAATACTAACAAATATAGCTTTATATGATACCTTAATACCGTGCCAACGTCAAATCATTCCAACATTAGGGCCATCAGTTAAAAAACAGTTAATTATAAATAAAATAAATGCCATAAATAAAATGGGGCGCATTAATTTTAATAACATCATAAAAGGTAATTTTGCACAAAAGAAAATTGTTATAACAGTAAAACCAATAAGAGCGTAACCTTCAAAACCAGTATGAAAAAAAAGTGAAGCAATTAAACAAATTAAAACTAGTAATTTAATTCTTGGATCTACACGATGAATAATTGAATTTAAAGGTAAATAACGACCAAAACTAACTTTCATTATTTATTACTCCTTACTTTTTATTGCTATTTTTTTTGGATAATATTTTTGATAGCTGGTCAATTAATTCTGAATCACTTCTAGCAGTAATTTTTGATGTATCAAATCCTGCTGCTTCTAATTTATATAAAAAACTATAAATTTTTGGTGGTTCAATTCCGGTTTTGGTAATTAATTTTTTATCTCTAAAAATAGTAATTGGATCTGCTTTTTTATAAATATGTGTATTATGTAATACAATAACTTCATCAGCAACCATTAGTACATGATTCATATTATGAGTTACTAAAATAATAGTTTTATTTTCTTTATGATTTAAATCATAAAATAAATTAATTAATTCTTTTTCACCATCGGGATCAAGTCCTGCTGTTGGTTCATCTAAAATTAAAGTATGACCTTGTAATGCCAAAATACCAGCAATAGCAACTCTTCGTTTTTGACCACCAGACAAATCAAATGGACTTCTTGATAAATATGTTTCGTCTAATCCAACCAAATTAATATATTTTTTTGCTAACTCTCGTGCTTTATCTTTTTTCTCACCAAAATTAACTGGTCCAAACATAATATCTCGTTCAATAGTTTCTTCAAATAACTGATATTCGGGAAATTGAAAGACTAAGCCAATTTGTTTACGTATTTTTTTAATATCACGAATTTTTTTTTGATTAGCCTTAATAATAAAATCATTAATGGCAACTGAACCTGCCATTGGAACTAATAAACCATTAATATGTTGAATAATAGTTGATTTACCACTACCAGTTTCACCAATAATAGCAACTATTTTTTGTTCAACAATTTCAATAGTAATATCTTTTAATGCTTGATATTGATAAGGGGTTTTTGGAGAATAAGTATAACTTACTTCTTTGAATTTAATTGACATAAGTTAGAAATCAGCTCCTCTTCACTTAATGTTTCATTAATATTAATCCCCTTATTTTTTAAACCTAACGATACTTTTAAAACAAAAGGAATATCTAAATGAATACTTTGTAAAAACTCTCATTCTTTTAATATTTCAGATGGAGTTCCATAACGAACTAACTTACCTTTATTCATAACAATAATTTTATCGGCATTAATAATTTCATCCATATCATGAGTAATAGAAATAATAGTTTTATTGCGTTGTTCTTGTAATTTTAACATAATTTCTTTAACTTCTCGTTTACCTTTTGGATCAAGCATACTAGTTGCCTCATCAAAAATAATAATATCAGGTTCTAAAGCTAAAACTGAAGCAATAGCTACACGTTGTTTTTGACCACCAGATAATCATAGCGGTTCATGATCTAAATATTTTTCCATACCCACTGCCCTAGAAACTCTGTCAATAATTGCTGGCATATCACTGGGTTCAACTAAATGATTTTCCAAGCCAAAAGCAATATCATCACGAACAGTTGAACCTATAAATTGATTATCAGGATTTTGAAAAACAATACCTAAGTGACGACGTAATTGTTTAATGTTTTTATTAGTAATTGTTTCACCAAATAATTGAATTGTACCTTTTTGTTTGTGTAAAACACCAATAATAATTTTTGAAAGTGTTGACTTACCACTACCATTATGACCAATTATAGTAATATATTCACCATGATTAATATCAAAACTAACATTATCAACAGCGTTATTGTATTCTGGTTTATAACGAAATTCAACATTTTTTAAACTTAATGAAATTTTAGATTTACTCATATTACTTCTAACTCCATTTTAAATATTATGCTAGTAAAATTATAACAGTAATTTTATATATATCAATTTATAATTTATAAAAATTATAAAAAAATAAAAAAAATGAACAATATCTGTTCAAAATTGAAGTAAAATTATTGTTTATTTTCTAATAAAATTCAGTTTATAAATTAAAGTTATATAAATTTCTATTCTATAAAATTAATGTAAAGAAATATCCGGATTTTTAGAATTTTATTTTAATAAAGAATCATTTTTTGTTACTTCTTCTGTTGATTTCAATAATTTTTCACTTCAACTTTTAGATGAGCTGGGTACTGCTGATGAAGTTGAAGGTTGCCGGTCATTATTTGAAACATTATTTTTTGATAATTTTTCTAGTTATTTTTTAATATCTTTTAATTCTCGTTTTTTTTCCTTTAATTTATTTTTAATTTTATTTAAAGCTATCTCAAGATTTTTAACTTCTTTACTTAATTCTTTTTTTTCATCATTAATATCTAATTTTAGTTTTTCTCATTTTTTTATTTCTTTTTTTCATTTTTAATTTGTTTATCATTTTCTTCGATTTCTTTTTCAAAGGTTTTAATTCCTTTTTTTATTTCTGAACTTTCTCTTTTACGTTTTTCTTGTTCAGTAACTGCATCAAAATCTTCCTTTCAAAATAAAAAAATCAATTATTTTTTTAAAAAAATAATGGATTGAAAACTATATTTAGTTTTTCATCTATATTATATATAAACTTTATTGAATATATATTATACTTGCTAGATAACACTTTTAAATTTTTATAAAATATTTAAGAATCATTAAAAAAGTTTATTTTTAAACACTAAAATCTTGTTGTATAAGAAAAAGTATCAGTAATTAAACTATCTGGAAAATTATTATTAGATTCTCAAATTATACTGTCTACATCACTTGTATAATCATTACTTAATAAGGAACCTCATCATAATAACTATTAGTATCAGATATATTATTATCAATAATAACTTCAAAAAAACGTTCAAATTTAATATTTTTACTTAAGAGATAATCTTCTATTAAATTTATTATTTTAATTTTATCTTTTCTATTACTTTTTTTCACAATTAAATCATATGCAGTTAATCCAGTTTTATCTTTTATTGTTAAATCAATATTAGGTATTTGTAACAGTTCTTCTATTACTTCAAATCTAGAATAAAGAACTGCTTGATGCAAGGGAGTATATCCTAAATTATTTTGTATATTTATTTCACCACCTGCGTTTAATACTAATTTTAATAATTCAACATTAGATCTTAGTACACAATCATGAATTGGACTATCTCCTTCAGTGTCGTTAGAATTAATTTGATCATAAGACAAAATAGAAAGCAATCTTTTTACAATTTCTTTATAATTTTCAACTAAAATTTTAGTTCTACTGTCCTTTATACCTATATCATTATTTGATATAAATCTAAAGTAACCTAATGGATTAACTCAAGGCATTCCCTCTTTAGGTAGGCCCGTTGTATCAACACTAGCACCTACAATTGCACATTGTAAAGGAGTACCAATTTTTTCTGCTGCATAATTTTGGATGGGTTACACTTTATTGGACACTAATTACGTAAACAAGTGAACAAATTAGTTAAAAGAAAGGAATTATAATTATGGCCAATATTAACTCATATTCAGATGAATTTAAAAAACAAATAGTAACTTTATATCAAAGTGGTAAGTCAGTGTCTTGTCTTGCTAAAGAGTACAATGTTACAAGAGCAGCTACTTATAATTGAATTAAGCAATTTACTAATTCAGGCAGTTTTAAAACCAAAGATAACCGTTCTATTGAAGAAAATGAATTAATTAAATTAAGAAAAGAATTAAAACAATTAAGAATGGAAAATGATATTTTAAAGCAAGCAGAACTAATAATAGACAGAAAATAGAAATTATTACTAAAAATAAAGTTAAATATAAAATTCGCACAATGTCTCGTTTTTTAAAAATCTCTAAATCAACATATTATTTTAATTTCAAGAAAAAAGAAGATAAAATTCAAAATAATATGTATGATGAAGCTGTTAGTGCTTTTAAAGAAAATAAAGAAGCTTATGGAACAAGAAGATTAAAAGTTGTTCTAAAAGAAAAGAAAATTAATTTATCAAGACGAAAAATTAAAAAAATTATGAATAAACATAATTTAATATCAAAATACACTAAATTATCATACAAAAATTATCATAATAAAGTAAATGATAGTCAAATTACTAATCTTGTTAATAGAGACTTTAATAATAGGCTTAAAATTGAAGTTATTGTTAGTGATTTAACTTATGTTCAAGTTAATGGTAAATGAAACTATATTTGCTTATTAATCGACCTGTACAATCGCGAAATTATTGGACATAGTGTAGGTACTAAAAAAGATGCATCATTAGTATATCAAGCATTTATGTGCTCAAATCGTTGTTTAAAAAATATTGAAATATTTCATAGTGATCGCGGTAATGAATTTAATAATAAAAGTTTATCAATAGTTTTATTAGCCTTCAATATTACCCACTATTTAAGAAAAAAAGGTTGTCCTTATGATAACGCTTTTGCTGAAGAAACTTTCAAAACTTTCAAAACAGAATTTATTAATGATAAAAATTTTAAATCATTAATCCGATTAAAATTAGAATTATTTGATTATATCAATTGATACAACAACATAAGAATCAACAGTACTCTAAACTACTTAACCCCCATAAAACACCAATCACAAATGTCTACCAAAAAACAGTCCTAAAAAAAGTTGCCATTCCAACATGTGGGGATAATTTCCAAATTTAATTGTAATATCTTAAATATAAATCAAATCATTCAAAATTAATTTATATTTTCATAATTTTTTATCATTTAAATACTTTCTTATTTTTTCTTTTCTTATTTTATTAGAACTTACATTATCATTATAAATTTTATTTATTTCAATATCATCTTAGTTAGTTATAGCACCAATTGTTTCAGAAATTAAATTAATGGTTTCAAGTAAATCCTTTTTACTACATGAATATACCAAATTAATTTTTTTTAGTTCATTATTATCACTAAATACATAATTTGAACCAATTTGAATTGGTTTCTTTGAATCTTTTTTAAAAATTTCTTTAATTCTTTTTGTTTTAAGCATTACTTTTGAAAATGATAAATTTATTGGTAAATAAATAAATTTTGAAAAATATTCATACATGTTAATCATTTTTTCACATTTATTTTTTAAATTAATTAAAGTATTAATATTGAATGTTCGTTTAGAATAATCTATTCCGCCGCCAGAATTATTTGGTATTATCTTTTCTGGTGATTTAAATTTAATTATTGCCGTTTTTTAAACCTCTTTGAATTGTTGATTTACTAATTAACACTATTTTTTCTATTTCTCTTAAAGATAATCCCATTTTTTTTAATAATTCAATTAATTCAATATTTAAAATTTTAACAATTGATTTTTCTACCGAATAATCATATATAATTGACTCAGTTATAATTCTTTCAACTAAAGAATAATCTATTTCTTTTTTTTATATGTTAATATTTTGCGACAAATTTCCTTTTCAAACTTAATGTTATTTAAAATAGTTAAAGAAAATAATTCTTTTTCAAAAATTTCTAAACTAATATTATTCATCTTAATATTGACATTAAATCTTCTTAAAGTTGCTGAGTCTATGGAATTGACTTGATTAGAAATTGAAAATAAAATTGTCCCTTTTGGTAATGAGTCTAAAATTATATTAAATGTTCCAATCATTCTTTGATATTCATCATTTATTTCTCTATTTCTAAAACCAATAAAAGAGTCAAACTCATCAATTATAAAAATAGAATTTATATAATTTTTTCTAATATCTATTAATAATTTTTGGATTTTTTTTGAGTTTCACCTAATTTATGAGAAGTTAAATTTGGAGCACTAATTGAAAATAATTTTTTATTAAGTGATTTTGCAATATCACTTACAAATGATGTTTTTCCTGTTCCAGGACGACCAGTAATTAAGATTTTAACTGCTCCAATTTTAGAAGTTTTATTATGATCTCCTAAAAAATAAATCATTTTTTGTAATGATTCATAATTTTCTCAAATAATTTTATTTGATAACTCTTCTCTTTTAACAACTAAATATTCATCATTAATTGAATTAATCGATATGGTTGATGTATTACCAATAATAGAAGTAATATAATCAGTATCTTTAGTTTTCTCTTCATTTTTTAATTCAATTGCAAATTTTTTTACTAATTATATAACTGCTGCTCTGTTTAAATTAACTACTGCTTCAATTATATCAACAATTACTTTTTTCATTTTATTAAAATGCCCCTTTCTTATTTTCTATTAAATTAGAATATTTTTTTTATTTTTGGAACAAAATTAAATATTTTGGGACAAAATAAAAAATTTTTAAATATTAACTATAAATTAATTATTAAAAATAACTAAAAGTGGGACAAAATAAAAAAGAGAAAACATAAAAATGCTTTACTCTTTCCAAAAATTTTCTTGCTTTAATATTTTTAATTAAACAAAAGTAATTAATACCATTGGCGCATTATCACCAGTTCTATTATCTACTTTAATTAACTTTGTATATCCACCTTTACGGTCTTTATATCTTTCAGCAATATTGCCAAATAATGTTGGAATAACACCATTCTTTGGATGCTCTTTAGTTGTAATTTTACGTAATTTAGCAAATGCCATTCTTCTTGAATGCAAATCACCACGTTTAGCTAATGTTACTAAAGGTTCAATAAATATTTGTAATCTTTTTGCTCTTTTTTCTAACAAAACTAATTTTCCATGAACAATTAATTCACTTGCTAAATTACGGATTTCAGCATCTACTTTAGCACTATTTCTTCCAATATCGTTAATATATGACATTTTTTCTTATCCTCCTTCTTAGTTTTTAATAGAAAACTCTAAATTATGTTTTGATACACAATCTTCAATTTCTTTAATTGATTTTGAACCTAAATGTTTAATTTGTTTAATTTCATCTAAACTTTTACTTACAATATCACCCAAAGTTTTATAACCATCACGTTTTAAACAATTGTATGAACGAACAGTTAAATTCAATTCTTCTAAGGCTTTGTTTAAATTATTATTTTCTTGCTCATTAGTAATTGAAATAACTTCAAAGTTTTTAACATTATCATCTAAATTAACAAAAAATTCAATATGACTCATTAAAATTTTAGCTGCCATTGCAATAGCTGATGCTGCTTTAACTGAACCATTAGTTTGTACACCAAGAATTAATTTTTCATATTCAATACCTTTTAATGTTTTAGTTACAGGTTCAATTTTATAATCAACTTTTTCAACGGGTGAAAAGTTTGAATCAATAGCAATAATGCCTGAACTATTAGCAATTTCTTTTTTATTTTCCTCAAATGAAGAATAACCACGAGATTTCTTTACCATTAATTCCATTTCAAAAAGAACATTTCTTGAAGTTGTTCGAGCAATAATTAATTCTGGATTAACTACTCTAACATCAGTTGGACAAATAATATCTCCAGCAATAATATCTTGTTCACCAGTAATACTAATTTTTAAATTAGCAATTTTTTCGTCCTTTTGAATATCACCATCAAAGGCTAAAACTAAGTCCTTAACATTTAAAATTATTTCAGAAACATTTTCAATTACACCTTTAACTGCAGTAAATTCATGAGATACACCACTTATTCTAATTGCATATACAGAAATACCTGGTACTGAAGATAATAATGTTCTTCTTAAGGCATTAGCTAAAGTTGTTCCATAACCACGTTCTAATTGACTCACAATAAATTCACTGTAATTAATAGCGCTATTTTCACTGTTTAAACTAAATTTTGGTTTTAAAAATTGTTGTTCCATGTTTTATTTTCACCTACTTTATTTTCTTGGTTTTTTTGGTGGACGACAACCATTATGAGGGATTGGTGTCACATCATTTAAATCTTTGATTTCAAAACCTACTGCTTGTAAACTACGAATTGATGGTTCTCTTCCTGGTCCTGTTCCATTAACAAAAACACTTAAAATTTTAACTCCGTGTTCCATAGCAGTTTTACCTGCAGCTTCAGCTGCTAACTGTGCTGAGTGAGGAGTTGATTTACGAGTTCCTTTGAAACCTACTGCTCCAGCACTTGATCAAGCAATAACATTACCATTAAGTTCAGTAATAGTAACAATAGTATTATTAAAACTTGCTTTAATAAATGCTTTTGCTTTAATAAAATTAGGATTAACTTTAATTTTTTTCTTTATTGTTGTTTTTATATTCATTATTTTTTTCCTCCTAATTAACTTGCTTTTTTCTTGTTAGCAACCGTTTTACGTGGTCCCTTGCAAGTTCTTGCATTAGTTTTTGTTGATTGTCCTCTGGCTGGTAATCCTTTACGATGACGAATACCACGATAACATCCAATTTCCATTAATCTCTTAATGTTTAAAGACACTTCACGTCTTAGTTCACCTTCAGTTTTATATTTCTTTTCAATTAATTGACTAATTGAACTTAATTCTTTTTCTATTAATTCATTAATTTTTTTAGTTTCTTCAATTTTTAGTTCTTTTAATATTTCTGAAGATTTGCTGCGACCAATTCCATAAATTCTTGTTAAACCAATTACTATATGTTGATTTCCAGGAATATTTACTTGCGCAATTCTTCGACTTGCATTGTTAGTATTTGATGTCATATTTATTTTTCCTCCTTAATGTTTCTATCCTTGACGTTGCTTATGTTTAGGATTTTCACAAATGATTACATTACGTTTTTTACGTTTGATTGGTTGACATTTGTCACAATTTTTTTTAACTGATGCTTGTACTTTCATCATTTTCCTCCTGTTAAACTATTAGTTTTCTTTGTTTTCATCATCTTTATTTATCGGTAAATGTGTAGTAGCCATTCTGTTACGAAAAGTAATTCGTCCTTCAGTTAAATTATAAGTTGATAATTCAACTTTTACATGATCACCTTTGATAATTTTAATTTTATGTGTTTGCATACGACCCGATGGTCTTACAATAGGAGTAAAGTCATATTCATTCAACTTTACTTTAAATGTAGCATTAGGTAAGACTTCTATTACTATACCTTCACATTCAATAGTACTATCATTAGTTTTTTTTACTTTTTGAACTTTGGGTTTAACTACTTGTTTTGGTTTAGCCATTAATTACATTCCTCATTATTTTTTTGATTTTCATTAAGTATTGTTAGTACTTCACATCCATCATTAGTTACTAGGATAGTGTGTTCAAAGTGAGCAGTTTGTTGTTTATCAGCAGCAACTACTGTTCACTTATCACTTAAAACCAGAATTTTATCAGTTGTTGTTTGAACCATTGGTTCAATACAAATTGTCATTCCTGACTGCAATTTTATTCCGGTGTTGGGCTTACCAACATTAGGAATAGCTGGGTCTTCGTGGAGTTTTTTACCAATACCATGCCCAGTATATGATGTTGGTAAATAAAAGCCTTCGCTTTCTACATAAGTTTGAATGGTGTTACTAATATCACCAATTCTAACTCCTGGTGCAATAATTGCTATTGCTTTATTTAATGACTCTTTAGTCACATTAATAAGTTTTGCTTGTTCTGGTGTTGGTTTACCACCAACACACATTGTAAAGGCAGCATCTGCATGATAACCATTAACAGCAGCACCAGCATCAATTTTCACAATATCATTCATTTTAAAAGGTTTATCATTAGGAATACCGTGAATTAATTGTTCATTAACTGAAACACAAATCGTGGCAGGAAAACCATGATAGTTTAAAAAAGAAGGTATAGCATTATTTTCTTTAATAATTTGTGCTGCCACTTTATCGAGCATTTTACCAGTTATTTCAACTTTTATTATCTTTGCTAACTCTTTATGAATAAGTGCTACAACTTGACTAGCGGCTTTGATATTTTGAATTTCACTTTGACTTTTAATGCTAACCATTATTTTTATTTCTTTTTAATGATGATAAATATGATTTAATTTGTTTTTTAATATCACTATTATCTTGGTTGGCATCCACTGTTCTTAACAGTCCACGTTCTTGATAAGAATCTACCAATGGTGCCGTTGCTACTTTGTAAGTTTTTAAACGATTGATAATTGTCTTTTCATCACTATCATCAATTCGCTTAATTAATTTTACCCCATCATTATCACAAATTCCAGTAATCTTTGGTGGTAGGAAATTAAGATTATAAATTGCTTTACATTGAGGACAAGTAACTCTTGAAGACAAACGTTTAATAACTGTTTCTTCATTAATATCTAGATACAATACCATTGAAAGCGTTTCATTCAAACTTGTTAATACTTTATCTAATGATGCTACTTGTGAAATTGTTCTTGGATAACCATCAAGAATAAAATTATGTTTAATATCTTTTAAAGTATTACTAATAATCTCGTTTGTAATCTCATCAGGAACATATTGACCCTTATTAACATAAGTTTGAACTTTTTTACCTACTGGTGATTGTTTTGTGATTTCATCACGAAACAAATCACCAGTTGATAAATGCATTAAATTATATTGTTCTTTCAGAAACTGTGACTGTGTCCCTTTCCCTGATCCTGGTGGACCTAAAATAATTAAATTCATCGTTACCCCCTAAGACCATAAGTGTTCTTTAACATCTTTGTTTTCCTTATAATTTAAGAATGAATGTTGAGTAATTCGTCCCTTAATTTGTTTTGTTGTATCTAGTGCTACTCCAACCATAATTATTAATCCAGTTCCACCAACTGCTAATGAAGAAGGTAGATTAGTAAATTTAGAAATTAAAAATGGGGTTACTGCAACAGCAGTTAAGAAAAAGGAACCAATCGTACTTAAACGATTTAACATTCTTTTAATATAAATTTCTGTTTCCTTCCCTGGCTGAACGCCAGGAATATAAGTTCCTGATTTTTGAAAATTCTTAGCCATTTGTTCGGGATTAATTTGCACTTGTGCATATAAAAAAGTAAACATAATCGTCATTATAGCAAAAATACTAATTCCCGGCCACGACTGTAAAGATAAATAATTTCTAGCAAAATTAGCAAAACCACTATTTTGATCAACAATTTGCGCCACTGTCATTGGAGCAGTAATTAGTGCCGAAGAAAAAATAACAGGAATTACTCCAGCTGAGTTAACTTTTAAAGGTAAATAAGAACTTTTATCACCCTTTAAAGTTAAACCACTACCAGTTTGTTGAATTGGTAAGTGTCGCTCTGATTCACTAAAGAATACAACAACAAGAATAATCAGTAGGAAGGCTGCAAAATAAAGAGCAAATTTTAAAGATCCTTGAAAAATAACACCATTATTAGTATCTGGTCCTACTCAATACTTAAAAGTTGAAGCTAAGTTAAATGGTAAATTAGCAGCAATTCCACCAAAAATAATTAGTGAAATTCCATTACCAATACCACGATTAGTAATCTGATCAGCCATTCATAATGATAACATTGTCCCTGCTAGTAAAATAGCTGGAATCAATACATAATAGAAAACTTCTGGTCCAACTGCTCCCGATCCCGAACTTCAATCAACACTAATAATATGTTGAGATTGTAAACCAAAGATTGTGGCAAAACCTTGCATAATAGCAAACGGGACAGTTAATACTCGATTTATTAACTCTAATTTTTTCTTACCTTTTTCTCCTGATTTAGCTCATCTTGTTAAAGTAGGAACAACATCAGTTGATAATAACTGCACAATAATTGATGCAGTAATGTAAGGTGACACTCCAAGTGCAAAAACAGAAAATCTGCTAATAGCACCACCACCTAACATTGAAATTAAATTAAAGAATTCAATACCACTACTATTACTGCTACTTAAATCTTCATTCAAAGTTACTCCTGGAACTGTAATAAATGCTCCAACACGAAAGATAAATAAAATAAAAATGGTAAATAAAATTCTAATTATAACTTCTTTATACTTTTTTATTAATTCACGGGTTGTTGTGAACACTTAGATCACCTGCACTTTTCCTCCGGCTTGTTCAATAGCAGTAATTGCTGATTTTGAAAATTTATGAGCTTTAATTGTTTTTGGTGTTGTTAATTTACCTTTACCAAGAACTTTAATACCATCTTTTTTACTTCTAATCAATTTTAATTGAAATAAAAGTTCAGGTGTTATTTCATGCTCTTTAATTAAATCAATTTGTTCTAAGTTAATAATACTATAATTGGTTGTAGTAAAGTTAGTAAACCCTCGTTTTGAAATACGACGATACAGTGGTGTTTGTCCTCCTTCAAATCCGGGTCTTGTTCCACCACCGGTACGGGCATTTTGTCCTTTTGTCCCTTTACCAGCCGTTTTACCTTTTCCAGATGAAGTTCCTCTACCTAAACGTTTAATGTCTTTACGAGAACCTAATGTTGGTTTTAAGTTATGTAATGTTGTTTCCATAATCCACCTCTAACCATTACTACGCTTAGTAGTAAGATTTTTATTTTTTATAAAATATTCTGCTGGTTTAACATTGCCAAGACCTGCAATTGTTGCTCTAGCTAAATTAATTTTATTTCTAGATCTAAATGCTTTTGAATAAATATTATGAATACCAGCTAATTCTAAAATATCACGAGCAGATCCACCAGCTTTAATTCCGATTCCTTCTTTAGCTGGTTTTAATAAAATTTCACTTCCACAATATTTACCTTTAACTTCATGAACAATAGAATTATTGTTTTTAGTTATCGTAATTGTTGTTAAATTTTTGTGAGCAGCTTCAATTGCCTTTTTAATTGCATCAGGAACTTCATTGGCTTTAGATATACCAAAACCAACTACTCCTTTACCATTACCAATAGCAACAGCAGCAGAGAAACGCAATCTTCTTCCCCCAGTTGTTACTTTGTTAATTTTTCTGATTCAAATCACTTTTTCAATAAATTCACTTGGAGTTTTTGGTTTACGTTCAAAATTTTTACGTGGTTCACGAACTTTATTTTCTTTTTTATCGTGGCTATTTCTTGGTTGTGATGAATTAGTATGTCTAATTTTATTTTCATTACCATTAGGATTTTTTACTTCTGCTTTAACAGAAGGTTTTGCTACTAATTTTTGAACTTCAGTATTTTCTTTATCATCAATAATTGTTTTTTTATTTTCTAAACTCATACTTTTAATTCTCCTTTTTTAGAATTCTAATCCAGCACTACGCGCTGCTTCTGCGAATGCTTTCACTTTACCATGATATAAATATCCACCACGATCAAAAACCACTTTTTTAATTTTTTTCTTAATAGCTAAATTAGCAATTTTTTCTCCAAGTTTAGTAGCAGCATCTATATTACTTTTTGATGCTAAATCTTTAAATGTTAATGTTGATAAACCAATAATTGTATTTGAAGCAGTATCGTCAATAATTTGAGCATAAAAACTATTATTAGATTTAAAGATATTTAAGCGTGGTCTTTCACTAGTACCCATAATTTTACTACGAATACGATAATGACGAACTTTACGAGCTTGTTGTTTATTAATCATTTTCTATTCTCCTTAAGTGCCAGTATAAGATTATTTACCTTTACCAGCAGTTTTTCCTTCCTTACGACGAATGTGTTCATTTTTATATTTAATTCCTTTACCTTTATATGGTTCTGGTTTACGGAATTTACGAATTTTGGCTGCAACTTCTCCAATTAATTGTTTATCAATACCACTAATTTGTAATACTGTTGGTTTAGGAGCAACAATGGTAATTCCTTGCGGAATTTCAAACTTAATAGGATGAGAATATCCTAATGTTAAATTTAAGATATTAGATTGGACAGCAGCACGATATCCAACACCATTTATTTCTAATTCTTTCATGAAACCTGTTGATACACCAACTAACATTCCATTAATTAATGAATTAGTTGTTCCGTGAAGTTGTTTATTTTTTTTGTTATCATCAGGTCTTGTTGTAGTAATTGTTTTTTTCTCTTCATCAACGTTAATTTTAATAACATTTGGTAATAGTTTTTTTAAAGAACCTTTTGCTCCTGTAACAGTTAACAAGTTACTTGCATCTAGTGTTATTGAAGTATTTACTGGAATGGTAAGGATACGGTTACCAATACGTGACATATAGTTTCCTCCTTATCATACATAAGCAAGAACTTCGCCACCAAGACCAAGTTTTTTTGCTTGTTTATTTGTCATAATACCTTTTGATGTAGAAATGATTGCAATTCCATAACCATTTAACACACTTGGTAAGTCTTCACATTTTGCATACATTCTTAATCCTGGTTTAGATATTCTTTTTAAACCAAGAATTGGACTTTTACCAGTATGAACTAATAAAAGTTCTAATTTAGGTTTGCTAGGATTTTCTTTAGTAACACGATATTTTTCAATATAACCATTTTTTTGCAAGATATCGGCTATCTTAACTAGTTGTTTTGAAGAAGGTACACTAACTACTCGATGTTTACTGCTATCCGCAGCGCTAATAGCATTACGAATAACTGTTAAAATATTACTTATTTGATCTGTCATCATAATTATATACCTCCTATCATGATGCTTTTCTAATACCAGGAATTTGTCCTTGGTATACTAAACTGCGAAAACAAATACGGCATAACATAAATTTACGAATAACCGCATGAGGACGGCCACACTTTTGACAGCGTGTATATGCTTGCGTACTAAACTTTGATTTACGGGCTTGTCTTACTTTTAATGAAGTTTTTGCCATCTTATGCCACCTGCTTTCCTTGTTTTTTAAACGGTAATCCTATTTTTTTTAATAACAATAATGCTGTTGCATTATTTGATGTTGTGGTAATAATTGAGATTTCCATACCACGAACTTTATCTACTTCTTCATAATTAATTTCAGGAAAAATAATTTGTTCTTTAATACCAACAGTGTAATTACCATTTTGATCAAATGTTTTAACTGATAAACCTTGAAAATCACGAATTCTTGGTAAAGAAATTGAGATAAATTTATCAAGAAAATCATACATTTTTTCGCCACGTAATGTAACTTTACAACCAATTGGCATTCCTGCTCTTAATTTAAAGCCGGCAATTGATTTTTTCGCTTTAGTGATAATTGGTTTTTGACCAGTAATTTTTGATAATTCAGATACTGAATTATCAATGGCTTTTGGATTACTACTTGCATCTCCAACACCAATATTAATAACAACTTTTTCAATTTTGGGTACTTGCATTATTGATGTAAAATTTAATTCTTTTTGCAATTGGGGAATAATATTTTTATTATATTTTTCTTGTAAACGATTCATTTTTATGCTGTTACTCCTTTATTATCGTAATTCTGTTTCAGATCTTCGTGCAATACGAACTTTTTTGCCATCTTTATCAATTTTGTACCCAATTTTTGTTACTTTTTTATCTTTTTTACCATCAAGGATCATTACATTAGAAATGTGAACACTAGTTTTTACTTCCACAATTCCACCTTCTTGATCATTTTGAGTAGGTTTTTTATTTTTCTTAGCAGTAATACCTTCAATAATAACACGATTTTTTTCACGAAGTACTTGGATAATTGGTCCGGTATGACCTTTATGCTTTCCTGCAATGATTTTAATTTGGTCGCCTCTTTTTAATTTAGTATCAAGACTAATAACTGGTTTCTTTTTGCTTGCCATTTATTTCATCCTCCTAAACAATTTCTTCTGCTAAAGAAGCAATTTTATTATAACCACGCTCTTTAACTTCACGAGCCAAGACACCAAATACTCTAGTACCACGTGGCGTTTTATCTTCTTTAATAATTACTACTGCATTATCATCAAATTTTACACAAGAACCATCATTACGTTTTACACCAAATTTACTACGTACGACAACTGCTTTAACAACTTGTCCTTTTTTCATTGCACTATTAGGTATTACTGATTTTGCTGAACAAACAACAGTATCACCAATTTTAGCAAATTTTTTAGTACTACCACCCAAAACTCTAATAACCATAACTTCTTTAATACCAGTGTTGTCAGCCACATTGGCTCATGATAGATTTTGTAACATCTTTCTTATCCTCCTGGTTAATTAAACTTTTTTATTTGTTTTAGATTCAATAATCTTTAACAAACGGAAGTGTTTTAGAGCTGAAAGTGGACGAGTTGAAATGATTTCAACCTTGTCACCAATTTTAGCTTGGTTAGTTTCATCATGGGCATGATACTTTTTAGTTGACTTAAAACTTTTATGGTACATTGGATGTCGTTTTGAAGTTTCAACAACAACAGTAATTGTTTTATCATTTTTGTCAGAACTTACAATTCCAACAAAAGTTTTACGTTGTTTGTTTGGAATAATATTTGTCATTATTCTTTGTCCTCCTTAACTGGTGTTACAGTTTTCTTAACTGTAGGTTTTTTAGATGGTTTTTCTACTTTAGTAGCAGTAACTTTTTTAACTTCTTTGTTTGATGATTTTTCTTTATTTGTTTTTTTAGTAACTTCTTTTTTAGCAATTTTATCTGATTCTTTAATAACTTCTGATTTAGTTATTGTTTTAACTTTAATATCTTTTTTATCATCAACTTTAGCAACTTTTTTAGTTTTTTTGCTTTCTTTATTTTCTTCTGGTAATACCATTTTATTAATATTTAATGGTTTGATTTTTTCACCATTATTAATTCTGATAGTTAATTCAGTTTTAATACGAGCAATATCCTTACGAAGATTATTTATCATATGCGGAGTTTCTAGTTTACCTAACGAACTTTGAATTCGTAAAGCAAACAATTGTGCACGAAGAGTTTCTTCGTCTTGTTGTAATTCTAAAGTTGATTTATTTTTAATTACTTGCATTTCCATTTGCTTCACCCAATTCTGTTGTTAAATTTTTAGCACCCTTTACTTCTTCTGTTGGTTTTATTTCTCTAGTAACAATTTTACATTTGATTGGCAACTTGTGCATTGCAAGACGCAATGCTTCACGTGCTGTTGCTTCATTAGGATATGATACTTCAAACATAACTGTTTTTGCTTTTACTACTGAGACTCAATGATCAATTGAACCTTTTCCTGAACCCATACGTACTTCCGCTGGTTTTCTAGTAATTGGTAAATGTGGAAAGATTCTAATTCAAACTTTTCCACCACGTTTCATGTAACGTGTCATTGCTACTCTGGCTGCTTCAATTTGTCTTTCAGTAATGTAAGAACCTTCTTCAGCACGAAGTCCGTAAGTTCCAAAAGCAACTGTTTTACAACCTTTTACAGTTCCTTCATAACTTAAACGGTGAACGCAAGAGTGTTTATATCTCTTAGGTATAGCCATCTTACTTTACCTCCTTACGTGGTTGTTGTGGGTAATTATTTCGGCGATTGTTATTATTTCTTTGATTATATTTTGAAATAATTTCAGGTTGAGTTGAGTCAGTTCCTGATAAAATTTCACCTTTATATACTCAAACTTTAATACCAATTTGACCAAAAGTTGTTTTTGCCTCAGCAGTAGCATAATCAATATTACTACGTAATGTTGCTAGAGGAACACTACTTTCTGAATAACCTTCAACACGTGCCATATCCGCTTCACCAAGTCTTCCTGAAACACGAGTTTTAATTCCCTTTGCTCCAGCACGAAGTGCTTTACGAATTGCTAATTTTTGTGTTGTACGATGTGACATACGATTGCTTATTTGTTGTGCTAATGTATTAGCAATTGTTTGCGCATCAATATCAGGATTTTTAATTTCAACAACATTAATTCTAATACCTATTTTACGATTTTTAATTGTTTTACGAACTAGTGTTGTTAATACTTCAATGTTTGAACCGCCTTGCCCTAAAACTGAACCAACACGAACACAGTGGATAAATAAGGTAATTTGTGATTTAGTTCTTTCGATTTCAATTTTAGAAATACCAGAAGTTTTTAAATGCGCAAATAGTGCTTTTCTAATTTTGTGGTCTTCTAAAATTCATTTTGCTAAATCTTCATTACTAGTTGCATATCAACGTGATTGTCAATCTTTATTGATACCATATCTTAATCCATTTGGACTAACTTTGTGACCCATATTACTTATTTACCTCCTAATTATCGCTAACCACGATAGTGATTTTGCTTGTTCTTTTTAAGATTTGATATGCTCTACCATGAGCACGGGGCATAAATCTTTTGATAGTTGGACCTTCATTTACAAATATTTCCTTAATACGTAATTTGTTGGCTTCCATTCCATAGTTATTAGCAGCATTAGCAACTGCTGAATTAATTAATTTTATAATTGGCTGTGCTGCGCGTTTTTTTTCATGAGCTAGAATTACTAGAGCTTTGGCAACAGCATTATCACGAACTAAATCGGCTACTAAACGCACTTTTCTTGGACTAATGCGTAATTTATCTAAATGAGCTTTTGCTTCCATAATTTCTATCTCCTAACGCTTTTTCTTGTCAGAACCGTGACCACCAAACTTACGTGTGGGTGCGAATTCTCCTAATTTATGACCAACCATATCTTCTGTTACATATACAGGTAAATGTGTTTTGCCATTATGTACACCGAATGTATGTCCAACAAATTGTGGGAAAATTGTTGAACGACGAGATCAAGTTTGAATAATTTTTTTTGATTTATTTTTATTTTGAGTTTCCACTTTGTTTAATAAATGACTATCAGCAAAGGGTCCTTTTTTTAAAGATCTTGACATATATTACTTTTTTCCTCCTACTTTGTTGCATTTCTTCTTCGTACAATTAATTTATTTGATGCTTTTTTACTATCACGAGTTTTTAAACCTAATGCTTTTTTACCTCATGGTGTTACTGGAGCTTTTCTTCCGATTGGGGCTTTACCTTCTCCTCCACCATGTGGGTGATCATTTGGGTTCATAACACTACCACGAACAGTAGGTCTAATTCCTTTTCAACGATTTCTTCCTGCTTTACCAATGTTTACTAAGTTATGATCATCATTTCCAACTGTACCAATTGTAGCTCGACAATTCCTTAATACTTTTCTAACTTCACCTGATGTTAATTTTAATAATGTATACTTAGCTGTTTCATCACGACCAAGAATTTGAACACTACCACCAGCACTTCGTGCCATTTGTCCACCTTTACCTGGTTTTAATTCAACATTATGAACAACTGTTCCTTGTGGAATCTGTGATAATGGTAAACAGTTACCAACAGTAATATCAATTTTAACAGTATCACTGTTTTCACCACTTAATAACTTATCTCCTACTTTGATTCCTTTTGGTGCTAAGATATAACGCTTTTCACCATCAAGATAAGAAATAAGACAAATGTTAGCATTACGATTTGGATCATATTCAATTGTTTTAACTGTTCCAACTACATTGTCTTTGTTACGTTTAAAATCAATAATACGGTATTTAACCTTATGACCATTACCTTGATGTCTTACTGTAATTTTACCTTGATTATTTCTACCAGCTTGTTTAACTAAATTTACTAATAAAGATTTTTCAGGGCTATTACCAATAGTTAAGTTCTGTTTATAATCCAGAACGGTCATATTACGTCTTCCTGCAGTAGTGGGATTAATTTTTCTAATTGCCATTGTTTTTTTCTCCTTCCAATCTCATTAGCTTTGTTCTTCAGAACTAAACAAACTTAATTGTTCACCAGGAGCTAATTTAATAAGAGCTTTTTTTACTGCCGATGTTTTTCCAACAAATCTACCAACAGTTTTAGTTTTTGGTTTACTATTAATAATATTAACGTCTGCTACTTTAACTTCAAAAATCTGTTCAAAGGCTTTTTTAACGTGACTTTTATTAGCTTTACGGTTAACAGTAAATGTATAGATACCTTCAGCCATTTGTTTATAAGTTTTCTCAGTTAATACTGGTTTTACTATAACTTCACTTAAATGCATATTAAATTAAAGCCTCCTCAACGATTTTAATTGCCTCAGTAGTAAACAATACTTTTTTAGCATTTAATAAATCGTAAATATTAATACTATTAGCAGTGATTGTTGTTGTTCTAGGTAAATTGCGACCTGATTTAATAACTGTTTCTTTATTGCTTATTCCTGAAACAATTAGTGTTTTATTGTTTGCTAATTCTAAAACTTTTAAAGTTTCTAACATAATTTTAGTTGAAGGTTTTTCAAAGTTTAATTCATCAATTACAACTATGTTTTTATTTTGAAATTTGGCAGCCAATGCTGATTTTATTGCCAATCTTCTTACTTTTTTTGGTAATCCAATTAAATAATTACGATCAGTATTTGGTCCAAAAACAATCCCCCCACCTTTTCATTGTGGTGAACGAATTGAGCCTTGACGCGCATTCCCTGTTCCTTTTTGTTTTCATGGTTTTCTACCACCGCCAGCAACTTCAGCACGACTTTTAACAGCGTGTGTTCCTTGACGTTTTGTAGCATTATAACTTAATAAACTATCAAACTGCACTTGCTTGTGGGGTTCAATTCCTCAAATTTTCTCGTTTAAAGTTAATTCGCTAACTTTTGTTCCAACGTTGTTAACAACATTAATTTTCATTTTGCTATCCTCCATAATTAACTTTATTGACCATCAGTAACTTCGGTTGTAGTATTTTGATTTCTAACAACTAATGATACTGGGGTTTTGAGAATTGGTTTTTTAACTGCTTGTTTAATAACAAGAAAGCCTTGTTTTGGTCCTGGAACTGAACCTTTTATTAAAAGATAATTATTTTCTTTATCTACTTTAATAACTTCTAAGTTAGCAACACTACGTTTAACATTTCCCATTTGCCCTGGCATTGGTTGTGATTTAAACACACGGTTAGCATTAATAGAACCTGTTGAACCCATTTGACGATGTAAACCTGATCCATGACCCATTGGACCACGTGATTGATTATGACGTTTAATGCGTCCTGTAAATCCTTTACCTTTAGAAGTTCCTTGAACATCAACGAATTCACCTGCTGTGAATACGTCAGCAACATTAATAAGATTTTTATGATTAAATCCGTTCATGTTACGAATTTCTTTCACGAAGCGCTTAGGTTTACTGTCGGCTTTTTTAAAGTGTCCGATTGTTGGTTTGTTTGATAAAGTAACACGAAGATCGAACGTTGCAAGTTGTAAACTACTATATTTGTCTTTTACATTTGTTTTAACTTGACTTACTACATTTGGTTGTACTTCGATAATTGTTACTGGAACTAGTTGTCCGTTGTTTAAGAAAACTTGTGACATTCCTAGTTTCTTACCTAAGATTCCTTTCATAATTTCCTCCTTGGAATATGTTGTAAATAATTAATATTTATCGATTTTAATATTTTTTTTTATTAATCTTTTTTGATACTTGATTTAAAGTTGATTTTTTTTCATCTTTAGATTCGATTATCAAAGAGATACTAACACTATTAGGGATAGTAAGTCCACTTAGAGCATTTAAAGATTTTGGTGATAATTGAGCACCAATAATTCTTTTGTGAGTTCTCTTTTCAAATTGTTCACGTGAATCTTTATGTTTATGCGGTGAACGAAGAATAGTGAAAATTTCTTTATGAGTTGGTAATGGAATTGGACCTACCACTTCAGCACCTTCTTTTTTTAACACATCTTTAATTTTCTGTGCTATTTGGTCAATAGCTGAGTGATCATAACTTTCTAAACGAATTTTTACTTTGTCTCCTATGATTGCCATTGGCTATATCCTCCTTAGAACGATTTTTAATAAAATAAAGAACAAAACATGTGATATAATGACAACTGATATCAGTGTATCAGCATTTATACATAACAATCACGCCTTGTAAGTATAACATAGTGTAATTGTAAAAGGGAATAGCAAAATACAAAAAATACAAAAAAAATAATGGGTTTTTTGCTCATAATCTTTTAACTATTAATTTAGTTGTAAAAAATAAAGATTTTTATTAAAAAAATAATAAAATACCATTATTTTTTTATTATGGCTTTTATCCCTTTATGTACTATTTTTAAATTTTATCACATAAATGGAGATAAAAGCCTATATAGGAAATTATCCCCACATGTATATAAATCAAACACAAAATTATAGTTTCAAAACTAGGTATCTTATTGAATTTATATGCAGCTTCATTTGCATATAAATGAATATTGTGTTTTGAAACTTTTATGTGTGTTCGAAAAGTTCATCGGATGTGTTTTCATGCAGATTCAATCTGGTTTGTGTTTACACCTGTTGATGACACATACCCAACTTCATTATTTACGATTTCATGTTTGTGATAGAAGTTTTTGAAACTTCCATATTCTTTCCAAGAATCCGTAAATAGACAACACCCAGTAGAAATGTGTTTCAATGCAAATCATAAAAGGTTTTTCTCATCTGCTTTTTTCAATACTTTCACAATTAGTTTGTTGCTGGTTTTCTCATAAACTCCAACAATCAAGGTTTTATTCAGCAAGGATCTTCCTTGTTTTTTAAAACCTACATGTGAAAGATACATTTCATCCATCTGTGCTGTGCCATCATCAATGAACCCTGCATCTTGATTCCAAATTCTAGTTCTTATTTCATGACCCATTCTTCAGGCAGTTTTCAAAGTCACTCCCAATTCTTTTGCAACATCTGTTGATGGAATTCCATGTTTGGTGTTTATTCATCTAAAGATGAGATAAAACCAAGATGTCAAAGGTGTTTGTGACTTGTGAAAAATGGTGTCATGAAAAATACTAAATGTTTGATGACATTTCAAACATCTTATTCTTCTCAAATCAGAAACATTCAAACTAGAAGAAGCACACCTGATACATTTCATTACTTTCAACTTCGCTATATATTTCAAACAATCGTTTTCATTTTGAAATATGCTATTGAATTCATTTCAATTCATTTTTTCCTCAACACTAGTACATGTGGGGATAATTTCCTTTATTATTTTCTTACTTTAAACAAGTAAAAGGTAATATATAATTATAATATTTCACAAAATTTATTTAAATAAAAATATTACATGATATAAATATAATAATGAAATTCTTTTAGCAAAAGATATTTAAACTTCAATTTTGATATAATTCTAAAATTAGTAAGTTACACTTTTATAACAACTATGTTGATTAAATTAGAAAAGGAATTATAATGAGAGTAAGAAATAAGCCATGAGCAAAAGAATTTATTTTAACAAATAATAATTTATGTATTAATGTTCCCTATAATTACAAAGGGAAATGAAATAAAAGAATATTATAAAATAAAAATCCAATCAATATTGAAATTGGAAGTGGCAAAGGAAATTTCATTATAAATCTTGCTAAACAAAATTCAAATCAAAATTATATTGCTATTGAAAAAAATATTTCTATTGTAACTATATTATTAAAAAAATTAATTGAAAATAAATTATGTAATTTAAAAATAATTATAGAAGATGCCATAAATTTAAAAGATTTTTTTGCCAATAATGAAATTAATAAAATTTAGGCTTTTATCCCTTTATGTACTATTTTTAAATTTTATCACATAAACGGAGATAAAAGCCTATCTAGGAAATTATCCCCGCATGTATCTAAATCAAACACAAAATTATAGTTTCAAAACTAGGTATATTATTGGATTTATATGCAGCTTCTTTTGCATATAAATGAATATTGTGTTTTGAAAATTTTATGTGTGTTCGAAAAGTTCGTCGGATGTGTTTTCATGCAGATTCAATCTGGTTTGTGTTTACACCTTTTGATGACACATACCCAACTTCATGATTTACGATTTCATGTTTGTGATAGAAGTTTTTGAAACTTCCATATCCCCTCCAAGAATCCGTAAATAGACAACACCCAGTAGAAATGTGTTTCAATGCAAATCATAAAAAGTTTTTCTCATCTGCTTTTTTCAATACTTTCACAATTAGTTTGTTGCTGGTTTTCTCATAAACTCCAACAATCAAGGTTTTATTCAGCAAGGATCTTCCTTGTTTTTTAAAACCTACATGTGAAAGATACATTTCATCCATCTGTGCTGTGCCATCATCAATGAACCCTGCATCTTGATTCCAAATTCTAGTTCTTATTTCATGACCCATTCTTCAGGCAGTTTTCAAAGTCACTCCCAATTCTTTTGCAACATCTGTTGATGGAATTCCATGTTTGGTGTTTATTCATCTAAAGATGAGATAAAACCAAGATGTCAAAGGTGTTTGTGACTTGTGAAAAATGGTGTCATGAAAAATACTAAATGTTTGATGACATTTCAAACATCTTATTCTTCTCAAATCAGAAACATTCAAACTAGAAGAAGCACACCTGATACATTTCATTACTTTCAACTTCGCTATATATTTCAAACAATCGTTTTCATTTTGAAATATGCTATTGAATTCATTTCAATTCATTTTTTCCTCAACACTAGTACATGTGGGGATAATTTCCTTTATTATTTTCTTACTTTAAACAAGTAAAAGGTAATATATAATTATAATATTTCACAAAATTTATTTAAATAAAAATATTACATGATATAAATATAATAATGAAATTCTTTTAGCAAAAGATATTTAAACTTCAATTTTGATATAATTCTAAAATTAGTAAGTTACACTTTTATAACAACTATGTTGATTAAATTAGAAAAGGAATTATAATGAGAGTAAGAAATAAGCCATGAGCAAAAGAATTTATTTTAACAAATAATAATTTATGTATTAATGTTCCCTATAATTACAAAGGGAAATGAAATAAAAGAATATTATAAAATAAAAATCCAATCAATATTGAAATTGGAAGTGGCAAAGGAAATTTCATTATAAATCTTGCTAAACAAAATTCAAATCAAAATTATATTGCTATTGAAAAAAATATTTCTATTGTAACTATATTATTAAAAAAATTAATTGAAAATAAATTATGTAATTTAAAAATAATTATAGAAGATGCCATAAATTTAAAAGATTTTTTTGCCAATAATGAAATTAATAAAATTTAGGCTTTTATCCCTTTATGTACTATTTTTAAATTTTATCACATAAACGGAGATAAAAGCCTATCTAGGAAATTATCCCCGCATGTATCTAAATCAAACACAAAATTATAGTTTCAAAACTAGGTATATTATTGGATTTATATGCAGCTTCTTTTGCATATAAATGAATATTGTGTTTTGAAAATTTTATGTGTGTTCGAAAAGTTCGTCGGATGTGTTTTCATGCAGATTCAATCTGGTTTGTGTTTACACCTTTTGATGACACATACCCAACTTCATGATTTACGATTTCATGTTTGTGATAGAAGTTTTTGAAACTTCCATATCCCCTCCAAGAATCCGTAAATAGACAACACCCAGTAGAAATGTGTTTCAATGCAAATCATAAAAAGTTTTTCTCATCTGCTTTTTTCAATACTTTCACAATTAGTTTGTTGCTGGTTTTCTCATAAACTCCAACAATCAAGGTTTTATTCAACAAGGATCTTCTTTTTTTTTAAAAACTACATGTGAAAAATACATTTCATCCATCTGTGCTGTGCCATCATCAATGAACCCTGCATCTTGATTCCAAATTCTAGTTCTGATTTCATGACTCATTCTTCAAGCTGTTTTATATGTCACACCCGATTCCCTTGCAACATCTGTTGATGGTATACCATGCTTTGTGTTTATTCATCTAAAGATGAGATAAAACCAAGATGTCAAAGGTGTTTGTGACTTGTGAAAAATGGTGTCATGAAGAATACTAAATGTTTGATGACATTTCAAACATCTTATTCTTTTTAAATCAGAAACATTCAAACTAGAAGAAAAACACCTGATACATTTCATTACTTTCAACTTCGCTATATATTTCAAACAATCGTTTTCATTTTGAAATATGCTATTGAATTCATTTTAATTCATTTTTTCCTCCACACTAGTACATGTGGGGATAATTTCCAAAATTTATTTAAATTTTTATGATCCATGACCTAAAAAAAGACATTTTAAAAGAAGATTAACATACCAAAAATTTTTAGAAATATACAAAAAAATTTTAATAAAAAATGGTCAACTTCACTTTAAAACAGATAATAACAATTTATTTAATTATTCACTTTTAGAATTTCAAAAAAATAAATGAAATTTATTAGAATATAAAATTAATCTACATCAAGATAATAATATAATAAAAAATGATGAAGCATTTATTAAAACTGAATATGAAGAAAAATTCATTAAACAAAATAAAAACATTAATTATTTATTAATACAAAAAAATAAAATTGAAGTTTAAACTTCAATTTTATTAAAAAAAGTTAATGATTAACTAAGATTATATTCATATTAAACTATAAAGATTTTTCATCAAATGTTACATTTAATTTTCCACCCTGTGAATCTCAAGAAATAGGTAAATTTAAAAAAAACAGTTTTTGGGTTATCGGGATTATCTGTTGAAATAATTGAATAAGTGTTAGAACCAATTTTAAGTTGTTCTTTATAACCGTTATCAACTAAAAGTTTAATCAAATCTTTAATAGTATAGTCACTTTTACTTCATTGACCCGTTTGTGATCAATAATATGAATAACTAATAGTATCAGTTAAATTTACTGGATAACTAATTTTCCCTTCATTATGATACGTTCCTTGCTTAATAGTATATAAAACTGTTCCTATTGAATGTGATTTTAATTTAAATGATTGACTTAGATTAGTTAATGTTTCACTATCACTAGTAGTTTTAGTTCCTTGTTGCTCTGAACCAAATTCAGCACTAGTTTCAACATCACTTTTACCAACTAAAAGAATTTTAAATTCAGCTTTAACTTTAACTCCAATTTTTTCTAATATTTTTCAAGAAAAAGTATTAGTATTAGTAATAGTTTTAGATTGTGATTGAGTTTGATAAATTTGTTTGGTATTAAAACTATTAGTATAAATGTCTTGAAAAGAATCTACTATATTTTCATCTTTAGCAACAGTCTTTATTGGTTTTAAAGTACCTTCTTTGCCAGTAAAATATTTATCATATTCTTTTTGAATCAAATCCTTCATGGAAATTGGTATTTCATAATTACCATCTGCTACTCATCCATTTTTTGGAATAATTGTATTATTGATATCTTTAATAATATTTTCCATGGAAATTATTTAAAATTAACATTATTTTTAACAAATTTTATCTTTTATTCTTATATAAATAAGTAATAATTAATTATTTAATTTATACGAAAACTTATAATATTGATAATAGTAATATTATAAATAACATTAAAAGTAAATATTGTATAAAATATTTTATTTGAATTTATTATAAAGAATTAAAAAAACAAATATTTTAAGTAATTAAGGAGAATACTAATGCCATTATCATTAATAACTGAAACCACACCTTTATTACCACTATCAAATAATACTGGCACATGAAAACAAACTATTAAAATTGAACTAATGAATTTTACCAAGAAATTAAACATTTAGTTTCGGGGTCGTTATGAATATCATCAGTTATTATTACAATTGCTAGTTTAAACATTATTAGTACTCAAGTAAATAGTAATGAGTATATAGATTTTAAAAAGGCATTTACTACTTTAATTAAATGAGAAGTACTTGGCAATACTACTATTTTACTCTTTGTTTCATTTCTAAAGAAATGTTTAACAAATTTCGGTAATAGTCAATTAGAAAAAAAACTTTATTTTATAAAGTATGAAATAAAATAAAAGATAAAGTATTTACTAATACTACTGAAACAACTAACCTTAATTTTGAGGAAATAAAAACTAAAATTAATGTTCTTGAAACAAATAAAAATACATTAGAAACACAAATGAAAGAGTTTTCAAACTTATGTCAACAATTAGTTACAAAGTTTAAAACTCTTTTAAATAATAATACTGAAAATGATATTATATTAACCATTGAAGAAAACATTAATAACAATCTTAAAGCATATTCAATAATTACTAATGAATTAATAAAAATTATTGCTACTTTCGCAGTTTTTACTAGCGGAGTAGCTTTTGCTAGTTCTATAAAAACGATATAGCCAATGATTTACCTTTAAATCCAACATCCTTTGTTAAAACTTTTACTGCTCTTGAAACTATTATTGTATCCTTTTTAGCATTAATAATTTTTAAATTAAAATTTAATCTATTTGAAAATGGATTAAAAAATATTAAACACTCATTATTATGAAAATGCATTAAAAAAATTATTAATAAACCTACTGTTAGTGAAGCAAATATTGAATTAGAATATGAAAAAATAACTGTTTTAAAAAGATGATATGATTTAAGTTTTATTAAACTAGAATTTAATTTAAATGAAATACAAAAAATTTTAGAAATACAAACTTTAAATCCCAATAATAACTACAATAGCAATATTTGTAAAAATATTAAATATTTATTTACTTGATTAATATAAATAGTTTCTTCAATGACACTTGATAGTTATTTTGATATTATTACTGCTCAAATAAGTGCTAACAAAAAAATAGATTTTATAAAAGATTTAAAACTACTAATAACTAAAGAAAATATAATAGTTGCAATAATAGCCCAAATTGGTTTTTCATTTAAACTTAATATTACTGATTTTTGTTGAGAAAAATTTAAAAATACATATACTTGTCAAGCATTAAGTTATATATGTAATTTTCCTAAAATATTATCACTCTGTTTACTCAAACAATTCAATTTTCCAATTAAATTCAAATATTACTGAAGAAAATTTAGAAAAATTAGTCAAAAATTATTATGAAAAATTTAATAAAAATATTAAAATCTTAGAAAAAATAAATATTAAATTAAATGATACTATTGATACAAGTAATCGATTAAATATTAATAAAATTAATAATTATCAACTACCACTATTATTAAAAACACTACAAAAAATAGAATCAAATATTTTTTCAATACCAATTAACTAAAAATATTGTCAAATAACTTTTTTATAAAATAAAAAAGGAATAATTGTTATGATTATTCCTTTTTATAACTTTATTTACTTGTACTATAATTTTTCATATATTGAACTAATGTTTTAATTAATACACCCATACCACGATCATTTTTATAAGCAGTTCCCGCAATATCTAAATGTAAAAATGGTTTATCTTCACTAAATTCTTTTAAAAATGCAGCAGCATTTGATGAACCACCATATGGATCTTTAGAAAGATTACTTAAATCAGCTATTTTAGATGAACGCATATTTAAAATATTTTGTTGATGAATTGGCATTCTTCAAATTTCTTCATTAGTTTGTTGTGATGATAAATCAAAATCATTAAATAATTTATCATCAGTAGCAAAAGCACCAGTCATATAGCTACCTAATGCCACTAGCATTGCGCCAGTTAAAGTTGATAATTCAATAATACGATTTGCTTTTCCTTTACGTAAAGCATATGTCATACCATCTGCTAATACCAACCTTCCTTCTGCATCGGTATTATTAATTTCTACAGTTTTACCATTCATTGAAGTAAAGACTGTTTCTACTAAAGTAGCATGACCACCAATCTTATTTTCTGTTAAACAAGCAACAGCGACAAAGTTTATTTTTAATTGTAATTTAGCAGCAGCAATGGCAGCATTACATACACTAGCTGCACCCGACATATCAAATTTCATACCTTTCATTGCTGAAGAAGGTTTTAGTGAATAACCACCACTATCAAAAGTAATTCCTTTACCAACTAATCCTAAAATATCATCGGCATGCTGTGGATGACCTTTATATTCTAAAACAACAACACGAGCATCAAAATTACTTCCGGCATTAACTGCTAATAATAAATTCATATTTAGTTCTGTTATTTCTTTTTGCCCTAAAACCTTTACTGATAAATTTTTAATACCTTTTGCTGCATCTTGAATTTTTTTTGCAAAAACTTCGGGATATAATAAATTAGGTGGCAAATCTTGCAAATTACGTGCTAAATTAATACTTTCTCCTTGAATTTCGATCTGTTGTTGTGAAGTATAGTTAGGGAATTTTGCTGTTGAAACAACATTATATTTAACTTTTTTTTCTTCAATTTTTTTACTTTTTAAAGTATATTCTTTAAAAGTACCGAATCATAATGCTTCATATATAGTTTGTAAAAGTATACTTTCATCTAAATTACTCGTAACAAAAGATTTGACATCAATATCCAAATCTTGACTATTATTACTACTAAAATTTACAAAAAAATTATAAACATCATTACGAGTTAAGCCCTTACTATCACCTAAATATAGGTAATAAGTTTTATCTTCAGAAATTAATGTTAATTTATTTTTTTCTTTAGCAATCAACTCATGAGGAACTTTATCAGCAAATACCGCTGTTAATTTTAATTCAAGTTTACTACTAACATTAAGTAGAATATTTTTATCCATATTTTCACTCCTAAATGGTAATATTAAAATAATTACAATATATCTGAATTAATATTTTCAAAAATTACAACAAAAATAGATAAGTTAAACAATATTATTGTATTATTATTATATTATTATTGTATTGTAATATTAACATAGAATGGAGCAAAAACTATGAAGCGTTCTGAATTAAATGAAAAAAATAAAAAAAAGTACTGCTGAAATTTTAAGCATTTATTTATTAATAATGAATCTTGAAAAAAAGCTTTACCTGAGTTTGATAAATTTGCCAATCAACTTTTAACTTTTAAAGGAAAATTAAATAATATTGATAACTTTAAAAAATATTTAGTAATTAGCAAAGAAATATCAATGTTAGGCTCTAAAGTTGTACAATATTTACATTATGGAGATTTAGATCAAACTAACTTAGAATTGCAACAATTATCTAGTTTATTTGCGACTCAACAAAGTAAGTTATCGGAAAAGTTAGCATGGATTGAATCAGAAATTAAAACTATTGGTTTACAAACTATTAAAAACTGGATTAATAATGATCCCTCATTAATGATATATAAACATGATATGGAAGTTTTCTTTAAATTTGAAAAATTTATTTTAAGTGAGCACGATGAAACTTTACTAAGCAAAGTTAGTAAATCAAGAAGTGCTGGTGGTGGTTTATATGATAGTTTGGTTTATGCTGATAAACAAAAAACAATGTTTAATTATCAAAATAAAGAACAAGAATTAACACAAACTTTATATTTAGACATTTTAGAAAATAGTAATCCAGTAAAAGATCAACAATTAAGAATTGATATTTCAAAAAAATTTTATGAAGATATTAAAAATAAAAAACATTCATTAGCAAAAGTTTATGAAAGTATTTTAGAAGTAGCTGTTGAAGAAATAAAAATTCGTAACAACGATAAAGAAAAAGATAATAAAAAACATTTAACTACTTTAGAATATAGTTTATTAAGTGATGATGTACCATTAATACTATATGAAAATTTAATAAAAACGGGACAGAAACACGCTATTTTAGTAGAAGAATTTTATAATTTAAAACGTAAATTTTTTAAATTTAAAAAATTTTATAGTACCGATACTAGTTTAAAAATGACAACAATACCAACCAAAAAATTCAGTGTTGAAGAAGGTATTAATTCAATCAAAGAAATTTTAAGTATCTTAGGTGATGAATATTTAGAACAATTAAACTTAGCATTATTACCAGGTAGAATTGACTATTATGAAGACACAAATAAACGAACTGGTGCTTATTCAACAGGTGGTAATGGCGTAGAACCCATTATTTTAATGAATTGAGATGATACTATTAATTCACTTAATACACTAGCTCATGAATTAGGTCATTCTGTTCACACCCTATTTTCAGAAAAATATCAAAAATATCCAAATGCTGACTATCCAATTATTTTAGCTGAAGTTGCTTCAACAGTTAATGAACATCTAGCATTTGATTATTTATATAATAAAGCGTCAAATAATCAAGAACGCATTTACTTACTACAAACTCATATTGAAACTGTAATTGGTACTTTTTTTCGTCAAATTCAATTTGCTGAATTTGAATGAGAAGCACATAAATTAGTAGAAAAAGAAGTGCCATTAAACGCCGATATTTTGGCTGATTTATTTGAAAATACAGCTAATAAATATGGACAAAAAGCATTAGATAAATACGAAGAAAAAGCAAAAGAATACTCATGACCACGAATTCTTCATTTTTTCCACTCACCTTATTATGTTTATAAATATGCTACTTCAATTACCGTTTCTTATAAACTTTATGAAGATGTTAAAAATGGTAAAAAAGAAAATTTACTTAACTTTTTAAAAACTGGTGGCAGCAAATATCCATTAGATATTTTAAAAGATGCGGGTGTTGATTTAACACAAATTGATGTTTATAATCCATTAATTACTAATTTAAAGAAAATGATTAACCAATTATCAGACTTAATTAATAATAAAGATAATTAAATTGCAAAAAATAATATATAATACTAATGGTGTTTTAGTTTTTTAGCATTTTATTTAAAACGTTATAAAATAATATGTACATATTTTGACTATTACAATTAGTAAAGACTAAGGAGAATAAATAAAAAATGAATGTGAAATTTGATTTTGAAGATATAAATCTAATTGCAAATAAAGGAATAGTTAAATCACGAAAAGAATGTGATACCAGCGTTAAAATAAATGATTTTACTTTTAAAATTCCAATTATTCCGGCAAATATGAGTGCTGTCATTAACCAAGAATTATGTATTTGATTGGCTAAAAATAATTACTTTTATGTAATGCACCGTTTTAATATCGATCAAATTAAATTTATTAAAAGTATGCATGAACAAAAATTATATGCTTCAATTAGCATTGGTGTTAAAAAAGAGGATAAAGAGTTACTTGAACAATTAATCAAACTGAATCTAATTCCTGAATTTATTACTATTGATATTGCTCATGGTCATAGTAATGCTATGAAAGAAATGATTAAATTTATAAAAACTACTTTTGCTAAAACAAATACTAAACCTTTTATTATTACTGGTAACGTTATGACAAAAACCGCTGTTAAAGATTTAGAAAAATGAGGAGCTGATGCAATTAAATTTGGTGTTGGCCCAGGAAAAGCTTGTATTACTAAACTAAAAACTGGATTTGGTACAGGTGGTTGACAATTAAATGCTTTACAAGATGTTGCCAATAACACCACTAAACCATTAATTGCAGATGGCGGTATTAGATGTAATGGTGATATTGCTAAAGCAATAGCTTTTGGTGCCACTATGATTATGGCAGGAAGTATTTTAGCGGGTTATGATGAATCACCTGGCAAAATTGTTACAATAAATGGTCAATCTTACAAAGAATATTTTGGATCAGCAAGTATTTTTAACAAAGCGGAAGCGAAAAATATTGAAGGTAAAAAAATACTTGTTCCATATAAAGGTTCAATTGCTGATACTTATAAAGAAATGGAAGAAGATTTACAATCTGCTATTTCTTATGCTGGCGGTAAAGATTTATCTGCATTAACAAAATGTGATTATGTTATTGTTAAAGGTACTATTAATAATGGTGACGATCGTTAATAACTTTTAATTTTTCTTTAAAAACAATTCTGGGTACCCAGAATTGTTTTTTATTAAAATATAAGCAAATCAAACAGCCTATGATGATAATTGAATTCACCGGCATAATTGTTTAATGATATTAAAGAATCTAATGATTAAATTATTTTTAATATTTGAACTACTTTGTCTGAAATTTTTTTCTGATTTTTTATCATTATTTTATATTTATTTTGATTACATTTCTTTATGATATCTTCTTTAATAGTTTTACTTTTTTTACTTTTTTCCATATTTTTTTGCTTTTTAGTTTATATTCAATTATATTTTAATAAAATATAATGAATTAAATAAACTTTATTTAAAATACCAGACAAAAATATATTGTGAAATACGTTTTATTTCTTTATAATAAATATAAAAATTAATATAAGTTTTTTAATCCATTTACTTTCATTTCAAAGTAAATGGTTTTTTATTTTGAAGGGGATGAAAAGATGATTAATAAAGCAAAATTACCTTTATTAGAAACAAGTGCACATATTAATTATAATGGAATTAATAATTCAAATATGTCAATAAATCATAATGATTCATCTAGTACTGAAAGTATTATAACTTTAGATGATGATCAAATAACAAATGGAAGAGAAAATAATAATTTAAACAGTTTATTATTTGATGGTGATTCAGTAAATACTATTGTTAATTTTAGCAATGATTGAACGGATACTGATGATCGTTATGGTGGAAAAACACAGAAAAGATTAGATATTAATGGTAATTGAGAATATAATACGAAATTTATAACAGATGATATTTTAAATGAAAAAATAGCAAATATTGATAATCAATTATATTTAATGAAAGAAATTATATTAAATGATGGCAGAGTTATTTTAGAATTATCAAATTTAAATGAAAATAAAAAAATTGAAACAAAATATAAAATATACAATAATGAAGAAGAAAGAGAATACAATAATAATTTAAATGACTTGGATTTAACTATTTTTTTACCAATAAATAAAGAAAAACCTAATTTTTTAAAAAAATTTTTCAGTTCAAAATATATGTTTTTACCTAATACATTTTTTTTAAATTTTGCTTTCGGATCAGTATTATTATTTGAAGCTAAAAATTATTTTCATAAAGAAAAGTTACCTGAAAATCTTTATCATAATTTTTGAGATGTATTAATGAGTGGTATTAGTGGTATTACAGTAATGAATTTATCGTATTTAAATTACAAACTTATTTCTTTAAAAAATAAATGAAAATACTTATCTTTTTCTTTAGTAATTGGTGGTATTAGTATTTGAGATCAATTTTTATATTTATATGTTAGTGAAGAAAATTTAAACTTCATCTCTTTTATAGAAAGAATAAGTATTTTTTTTACTAGTATTTTAATTGAAGAATTAATTTTTGATAAAATCGCTCAACCTTGCATTGAAAAATTATGACAAAATTTAAAAAATGAAAACTTTTCAAAAATTATTAAATATGGTAGTACTGTTAGTATGCTTCTTTTTGTATCAAGTTTTAAAAATATATTAACTGGTCTTTATGGCGAAAAAAAAGAAATAAATTTAGAAAAAATTAAAAAAGCACTTCCATTAACACTATTAACAGTAATTTTTGAAAGTACTCTTACTTCTTGTTCTTTTTCTTATTTTGATTGATTTTGAACAAAAATTTCAATTGCAAAAGGAATAGAAAGATTTGGTAATCAACAAGCACAAAATTATAGTTTTAAAAAATTAATAAAACAATTTAATTTTCAAGCATTTAATGCAAACTTAATAAATGAAAGCGAACCGATAGATCATCCAGATTCAAATCAACCATCTATCCAAGTTATGTAAAAGTAAAGTCATTAATTCATTTTTTGATGAAATATAAAAAATAACACATTTTAGTTTAATATATTAAAACGAAGAAGTAAACCCCCTATTATCGTTATATCCAATTTCATTGAAACAGCGATTGGGATCCATTTCATTTCAAGATACAGCATGTCTAGATGTTGAAGGTTGAGATTGCATAGTTGCGACTTCTTAATCCAGAAATCTTTTGTTTAATTTCATATAGTATGATTACCATTATTGATTAATTTTTAGTTTCATAATTACCTGACAAATTTATATATTTTAATAGATTCTTTTTAAAATTTTTATATTTTGAAAAGAAAAGTATAATAAATAAGATATATTTTATTGATACTTATTAGGGGGTAATTATGAATAAATTAACAAAAACAAAAATTAAAAAAGGAAATTATCCCTACATGTACTAGTGTGGAGGAAAAAATGAATTGAAATGAATTCAATAGCATATTTCAAAATGAAAACGATTGTTTGAAATATATAGCGAAGTTGAAAGTAATGAAATGTATCAGGTGTGCTTCTTCTAGTTTGAATGTTTCTGATTTGAGAAGAATAAGATGTTTGAAATGTCATCAAACATCTTATTATTCTTCATGACACCATTTTTCACAAGTCACAAACACCTTTGACATCTTGGTTTTATCTCATCTTTAGATGAATAAACACCAAACATGGTATACCATCAACAGATGTTGCAAGGGAATTGGGTGTGACATATAAAACAACTTGAAGAATGGGTCATGAAATCAGAACTAGAATTTGGAATCAAGATGCAGGGTTCATTGATGATGGCACAGCACAGATGAATGAAATGTATCTTTCACATGTAGGTTTTAAAAAAAAAAGGATCTTTCTTGTTGAATAAAACCTTGATTGTTGGAGTTTATGAGAAAACCAGCAACAAACTAATTGTGAAAGTATTGAAAAAAGCAGATGAGAAAAACCTTTTATGATTTGCATTGAAACACATTTCTACTGGGTGTTGTCTATTTACGGATTCTTGGAAGAGATATGGAAGTTTCAAAAACTTATATCACAAACATGAAATCGTAAATCATGAAGTTGGGTATGTGTCATCAACAGGTGTAAACACAAACCAGATTGAATCTGCATGAAAACACATCCGACGAACTTTCCGAACACACATAAAAGTTTCAAAACACAATATTCATTTATATGCAAATGAAGCTGCATATAAATTCAATAAGATACCTAGTTTTGAAACTATAATTTTGTGTTTGATTTAGATACATGTGGGGATAATTTCCTAGATAGGCTTTTATCTCCATTTATGTGATAAAATTTAAAAATAGTACATAAAGGGATAAAAGCCTTAAAGAATTAAAACTTGTGCAAATACAAGCACTCACAATACAACAAATACAAGCACTTACAAACGAACAAATAACAATATTACGACAATCACAAATAAAAGAATTTACCAAAAAACAAATTCCGTTTTTTACAGATATGCAAATTCAATGTTTTATAAGATTTTTGAAAAAAGAACAAATGGATGGGTTACACTTTATTGGACACTAATTAAGTAAACAAGTGAACAAATTAGTTAAAAGAAAGGAGTTATAATTATGGCCAATATTAATTCATGTTCAGATTAATTTAAAAAACAAATAGTAACTTTATATCAAAGTGATAAGTCAGTGTCTTGTCTTGCTAAAGAGTACAATGTTACAAGAGCAGCTACTTATAATTGAATTAAGCAATTTACTAATTCAGGCATTTTTAAAACTAAAGATAACCGTTCTGTTGAAGAAAATGAATTAATTAAATTAAGAAAATAATTAAAACAATTAAGAATAAAAAATGATATTTTAAAGCAAGCAGCACTAATAATAGGCAGAAAATAGAAATTATTATCAAAAATAAAGTTAAATATAAAATTCGTACAATGTGTCGTTTTTTAAAAATATCTAAATCAACATATTATTTTAATTTCAAGAAAAAAGAAGATAAAATTCAAAATAATATGTATGATGAAGCTGTTATTAGTGCTTTTAAAGAAAATAAAGAAGCTTATGAAACAAGAAGATTAAAAGTTGTTCTAAAAGAAAAGAAAATTAATTTATCAAGACGAAAAATTAAAAAAATTATGAATAAACATAATTTAATATCAAAATACACTAAATTATCATAAAAAAATTATCATAATAAAGTCAATGATAGTCAAATTACTAATCTTGTTAATAGAGACTTTAATAATAGGCTTAAAAATGAAGTTATTGTTAGTGATTTAACTTATGTTCAAGTTAATGATAAATGAAACTATATTTGCTTATTAATCGACCTGTACAATCGCGAAATTATTGGACATAGTGTAGGTACTAAAAAAGATGCATCATTAGTATATCAAGAATTTATGTGCTCAAATCCTTGTTTAAAAAATATTGAAATATTTCATAGCGATCGCGGTAATGAATTTAATAATAAAAGTTTATCAATAGTTTTATTAGCCTTCAATATTACCCACTCTTTAAACAAAAAAGGTTGTCCTTATGATAACGCTGTTGCTGAAGCAAATTTCAAAACTTTCAAAACAGAGTTTATTAATGATAAAAATTTTACATCATTAATCCAATTAAAATTAGAATTATTTGATTATATCAATTGATACAACAACATAAGAATCCACAGCACTCTAAACTACTTAACCCCCATAAAACACCAAGCACAAATGTCTACCAAAAAACAGTCCTAAAAAAGGTTGCTATTCCAAATTTACTCAAAAACAAATACCCTATTTCACAACAGAACAAATACAAGTTTTTACTAAAGAACAAATACCAGCATTTACAGAATGACAAATACCAGCATTCACAACACAACAAATACAAGCAATAACACTATTACAAATTGACTGCTTACTAAAAAAGCAAACTGATTGATTAACAAAAAAACAAGTCTCGGCTTTAACTAATGAACAACTTCAAGCTTTCATTACGCTGAGAAATAATTGTTCAATTAAAAATGAAGAAAAAAATGTTTTCAAAAATCATTCTCTATAGAAGAAAAACAACCAGAAGCAAGAAGTAACATCAAATATGCAAATGATGATAAAATTACTGAATCTTACACATTGACTCAAAATTCTGAAAGTGAAAGTAATTATGAAACAATATGAACTAAATTCAAAAAAAGGTTTTTAAAAAGGAGGAAGAAAAAAAAGAAAAGAAAGAAAAAAACAGAAACTTTAGAAAAAGAAATAATAAAAATATCACATCCTAAAATAAAATCTAGTTCTTTTTCTTCTGCAACAATTATGGAAAGTAAAATAGCTAAAAATAATAAATACACATATAAAAATTATTCTATTATTTCTGATTCAAAATAATTTGTGAACTAGTTGAAAAAGAACGTGGTTTTGGACATATGTTTTTAAGTGAAAATGCCAAAAAACGAATACTAGAAAGATTTTTTGAAAAAACGGGTTTTGATTTAACAAATAAGCACAATTTAGAGTTAATTAATAAACAAATAAAACAAATTCAAAATGAAATAAATAAAGGATTAACCATGAAAGTAATAGCCGAGCAAGAAAAATATTATGAAAAATATAAAATAAGATGTCATAAATAAGCTGAACTTAAAAAAATACAAATACTACTAATTCATTATTCGTTATGAACGATTCAGATGATGATATAAGTAATAAAAGAAAACACATTTGAAAACTAAACACCAATCATGAGAAAAAGAAGTAAATAAGTTAGAACCAGAAAGTAATTTAACACAACAACCTTCAAGAGGTTTTTTAATAATCTGTGTATCTTTGTTTTACAAATTTACTAGTTTAGATTAATTCTATCTTCAAATTTTATCATAAAATGAGCAATTGCTGTATTTCAATTTTGAATGGGCATTGTTCATTTTTTTTGTTATATTTTCAATTGCTAATTAAAATATTTTGAAAACTGCCATATCATTTGGAAAAACTTTTTTATTTCTAATAACTTTTCGTAATTGACTATTAACAGATTCAATAGCATTTGTTGTATAAATCACTCTTTTGATTTCTGCAGGATAACTAATAAAAACCATTAAATTATCTCAATTTTTATATCACGATTTAGCAATTTGAGGATATTGTTTATTTCATTTACTTTCAAAAGTTTCTAAATCTTGCATTGCTTGTTATTCACTACATGCACTATAAATTGGTTTTAAATCTGTAACTAGTGATTTTCTATGTTTGTATGAAACATATTTTAAACTATTTCTAATTTGATGAACTATGCATAATTGATGTTCGGTTTTAGGATAAACTGATTGTATTGCTTCTGACATTCCTGTTAAATTGTCACTACAAGCAATAAGAATATCATTTAAGCCTCGATTTTTCATTTTTGTGAAATTAGATAATCAAAACTTAGAACCTTCATTTTCACTAATTCATAAACCTAAAACATCTTTTTTACCTTCTAAATAAACACCTAATGCTATATAAACTGATTTGTTAATAATGCGTTTATCTTGTCGTACTTTAACTACTATACAATCAAAATAAACAATCGGATAAACACTTTCTAATGGCCGATTTTGTCATGCTTTAACATCATCAATAACATCATCAGTAATTTGACTAATAACACTTTCACTAATATCAGCACCATGATATAACTCTTGTAACTGCATTCTAATATCTGATAAAGTCATGCCTTTGACATATAATGAAAGAACTTGTTGATCAAAACCATCAAATCTTCTTTGTCTTTTTGAAACTATTACTGGCTCAAAATTACTATTACGATCTCGTGGTACATTAATCTCAATTTTACCTTGTTGGGTTATTAATTTTTTTGAATTTATACCATTGTGAGCATTATCACTATTATTATGTTGATTTTTTTCATATCCTAAATAATTTTGCATTTCAGAATTCAACATTTTTTCAACTAATCTTTTTGTTAATTCTTTATATAAACCTCCCTCTTTAAATACGGTTGTTAAATCCTCAGTATTTTCTAATAATAAATCTACTGCTTTTGATATTGGATCATTATTATTAATATTTTGTTTTTTAGACATACGTAACTCACTCTTTCTAGTTATTTAATTTTATTTACTAGAATTAATTAAACATAGTTATTTTTGTAAGTTACACAGATTACTAAACATTACCACCTTCAACTAGTTATTATAAAAGTGACAGTATTAATTTACATGCTCCTTCTGTTATTACAACATCTACTTCTGTTTTTAATACTTCTGTTGATTTTCAAATTAATGAATTAGAAACAAGATTAAAACTATTACAATGTCCCGAACCACCTTCGAATATATTTGTTCAAATTGAAAGAGAACAACTTGAACCCAATTTGGAAGAAATTAAAGCATTTAAATCTAATTTTAATATTTAATTAAGAAACTTGAAGGAAGTACTTCTATTACATATTACTCATCTTTAGATGAAGTATAAAAAATAACACATTTTAGTTTAATATATTAAAACGAAGAAGTAAACCTCCTATTATCGTTATATCCAATTTCATTGAAACAGCGATTGGGATCCATTTCATTTCAAGATACAGCATGTCTAGATGTTGAAGGTTGAGATTGCATAGTTGCTTGATTTCTTAATCCAGAAATCTTTTGTTTAATTTCATTAATTCTACTATTATTAAAACGACCACAACTAATAATAACTCAAAATTTATTAGAAAAATTTCGCCCTCCTTTATCTGTTTCTAATTTTTGGATTTCTTTTTCTAATTTTTCTAATTGAGCTTGATATTGATTTAACGTTACTTCATATTTACATCAATTTTATTTTTACTAACATTTAATTTTGCAATTTTTTTATCTATTTTTGCAATATCTAAATTTCTTCTACCCATCCAACGATTTAAATCGCAAATATTTTCCATCTTCAATTTTAATCTTATTTTTAATCTTGCATCTAAAACCTCTTTTTCTAATTTTAGATTTGGACATAATCATCAATTTTCTTGTTTTATTGAAAAAAATTTATTTGCTATTTCAAGTTCATTTCTAGCAATTTTACAAAATATTCTTTTTGTTTTGTATGTTCTTCTTTCTAACTTAACAGCTAATCTTGCTGTTTTTAATTTTAACTTTAATAAAATTAATTTTTTAGTTAAATCATGAGCATTAAAATTTTCAATTTGCTGTTCTATATTTGTTTCTTCAACTTCCAATACTCTTATTTCACTATCTAATTTCTCTTCTCGTATCATTTCTTTGGATATTTCTTCATCTAATGCTACTATGTTTTCTTTTCATTTTTTTATCATATATGTTGTTTGTAATTGTTTATTTGGTAATTGATTTTTTAATTTTAATATTTCTTCTCTATTTTTTTCTATTTGTTTTTGGATTTCATAAAGTTCATTAATATTTATAATCTTGTCTATTTTTTTAATTTGTTCAAAATGTTTTTTTTCTTTCTTTTTCTAATTTTTTTTCAATCCTTAAAAATATTATTTTGTTTTGTTTTGTTTTTATTACAGTATCTATTTTTTTGATTTATTCTTTAAAAATTTTTGATTCCTTTCTAATTGTTTCTATCACTAACTTCTTCCTTTCTTTTTTATTTAATATAAAAAAAATCATTACTTTCTTAAAAAAATAATAGATTGAAAACTATATTTAGTTTTACTTTTACATTGTATATAAATATAATAAATTTACATGATATATACATTAATACTATTTTCTATATACAATTCAATAACTTATAATTATTTTAAAATAAATTATTAATGGCTTTTATCCCTTTATGTACTATTTTTAAATTTTATCACATAAATGGAGATAATTTCTTTATTAATAATCTAATATTTACTAACAAAAATAAATTATTTTTTAATTTATATTAATTTTAGGAAATTATCCCCACATGTACTAGTGTGGAGGAAAAAATTAATTGAAATGAATTCAATAGCATATTTCAAAATGAAAACTATTGTTTGAAATATATAGCGAAGTTGAAAGTAATGAAATGTATCAGGTGTTTTTCTTCTAGTTTGAATGTTTCTGATTTAAAAAGAATAAGATGTTTGAAATGTCATCAAACATTTAGTATTCTTCATGACACCATTTTTCACAAGTCACAAACACCTTTGACATCTTGGTTTTATCTCATATTTAGATGAATAAACACAAAGCATGGTATACTATCAACAGATGTTGCAAGGGAATTGGGTGTGACATATAAAACAACTTGAAGAATGGGTCATGAAATCAGAACTAGAATTTGGAATCAAGATGCAGGGTTCATTGATGATGGCACAGCACAGATGGATGAAATGTATCTTTCACATGTAGGTTTTAAAAAACAAGGAAGATCCTTGTTGAATAAAACCTTGATTGTTGGAGTTTATGAGAAAACCAGCAACAAACTAATTGTAAAAGTATTGAAAAAAGCAGATGAGAAAAACCTTTTATGATTTGCATTGAAACACATTTCTACTGGGTGTTGTCTATTTACGGATTCTTGGAAGGGATATGGAAGTTTCAAAAACTTCTATCACAAACATGAAATCGTAAATCATGAAGTTGGGTATGTGTCATCAACAGGTGTAAACACAAACCAGATTGAATCTGCATGAAAAAACATCCGACGAACTTTCCGAACACACATAAAAGTTTCAAAACACAATATTCATTTATATGCAAAAGAAGCTGCATATAAATTCAATAAGATACCTAGTTTTGAAACTATAATTTTGTGTTTGATTTATATACATGTGGGGATAATTTCCTAGATAGGCTTTTATCTACATTTATGTGATAAAATTTAAAAATAGTACATAAAGGGATAAAAGCCTAATTTTATTATAATATTTAATATCATATACAAACACTAAAGTAGGTTAATAATGTTAGAAATCATAAGTCTTAATAATAAACATATTACAATTAAAGTGAAAAAAAATAAAAAAGAAATTTTAAATGCACTAGGTATTATTGATATCAATAATACTAATGAATTTAAAATATTTAATACTCCGTTTGCTCTTGAAATACTACTTAAATATACAAATAATAATGATAAATTAAAACAAATATATGAGCACTCACTAATATCATGAAAAAAAATTCAACAAGAAAAAAACTTAAATGATTATCCAGGTAATCCTAAACTAAGACATTATCAACGTGTTGATGTTGCAATTTTAAAAGTAAATAAAAGATTTGGTTTATTTAATGAAATGCGTACCGGTAAAACACCCACTATTTTAACAGCATTATCAGAAATGAAAACTAATAAAATATTATTTGTTGTTCCTAAGTCAACTATTTTATTAACATGGGTTCCTGAAATTAAAAAATGAACTACCTATAATTGTATTACTATTAAAGATGATATTACTAAAGTGCGAACAGAAAAATATAATCAATTTAAAAATAGTAATAATTGTATTTTAGTAGTTTCTAAAAACACTTTTAAAAATGATATAAAAAATAAATTATTAACTAAATTTAATTTTACATTAGTTATTGATGAAGCACATTTTTTAAGAAACTACAAAACTGCACAAAGTTCAACAATTTTGGAAGTTGCAAATAAAGTATCATCAGTTTATTTTTTAACTGGTACTCCTGCTAATAATCATCCTAGTGATATTTTTGGTATATTAAAAATTATTGATAATAAACTATATAAAAATATTGATTATTGAGATTTTGTTGCTCGTTACTTTGTAATAATTAGAAAACGTATTACCAATTTTGTAACTATTAATATACCAAAACCAAATGTTAAACCACAACTAGCAGCAGAATTTGATTATTTAGTTAAAAAAATATCAACTATGTGTAAACAAATTGATGTACGTAATGAAATGCCAAAAATTAATAAAAATGATTTAATTTTAACTATGCCCAAAGCACAAACTGCAATTTATTATGATACTCTTGAAACTATGAAACAAGAATTATTTTATAATAAAAAATCTAAAATAACTTTTTTACAAATATTTACCAAATTAAGAACTATTTGTTCAACACCTATTAATGAGGGAATGAAAGAATTAGGAGCAAAATTTAATTGACTACTATACTACTTACATGATAATGAAAATGATTCAATTATTATTTATAGTAGTTTTAGTGATAAAGGAATTAACATTTTAGATAAACATAAATTAAATCATCAATTAATTACTGGTAAAGTAAATCATGAACAAAGACTTAAAGCTATTAGTGATTTTCAAAGTAAAAAATTTAAAATTATTTTATGTAATATTAAATCTACTAATGTTGGTATCACATTAGATGAAGGTGATGTTATGATTTTTCTAGATCGTGAATTAAACCAAAAAGAAAATGAGCAAGCTGAAAGTCGCTTTTTTCCAACTCAATTAAACGATAATAAAACTAGAGAAATTATTAATTTATATTGTGCTAATAATATTGATTTAAAAATTAGAGACATCCTTAATAATAAAATTGATATTAATAAAGTTATTAATGATCAAGGTATTAAATTATTTGAATAATTTTTATTATATTTAATAAACTAAACGAGGATTAAAAACAAGATCTGCATTATTATTAGGAATGAATTGTTCATCATTAATTTCAAGAATATATTCTTGCAATAAAGGCACAAATTCGTTTGAAGATTGAAAAGAATGGTTATTATAAATGATTTGTTGACTTTCAAAAAATTCTCTATAATAACCATTATCTTCTCCATCATTTAAAAAACAAAAAAGACCTGAAATAAAACCAAAAAGATCACCAGCAAAACACCCTGAAAACACTGTTACAACTGAAATAATATCAAATTCAAAAATATTTTGTTATCTTTTTTGATATAAATCAGAAAGAGCAAACAAACTACCTCCAATAATATTTCCTAAACAACTTGCTAATATTATTTTTTTATTAATCATGTTATTTACCACCTTTTTAATATTTAAATTATTGGTTTAGATATTTTTTTTAAATTAAATGCTTTTCAAGCAAGAGCATCTGCTTCATCATTATATATATTACCACTATGACCTTTAACTCATTTAAAATAAATATTAACATCTTTTGCTATTTTATCATAAAATGCTTTATATGCCTTTGTTTCTACTTTAGTAGTTTTTCATTCACCAGTACATCATTTACTAATTCCAACATAATCATGACAAATTAAAATTGATTTTATATTATTTTCCAAAGCTAACTGCATTGCTTTTTGTGCACCCATTATTTCTCCAGCAACATTTCTTAATTTTGCTCAATTTTCATCATTAAATTTTTCATAAAATATATCTTTTTTGCCATTATTTAAGAAAACAAGTCCATAAGAAAATTGATTAATTTCTTCTTTAAAACTACCATCAGTATATGCTATTACTTCATATTTATAGTGATTTTCAGATTTTATTTGAATTTTATCATCTAAATAATATTGAGCTTCTTTTTTGGTTGCAAATTTTTTATACTGAGCACCAGCAAAATCTTTCATTTGTGTTTCACATTCATTCCAGTTTTCAAATATTCCGATGACTCTACCTTTTTTTACTGCATAAAATTTACTTGCCATAATTATGACTCCTCTATTGTTTATTTTAATTTTACAATAATATTAAATTCGAATGACAACCTTTTTTAGGACTGTTTTTTGGTAGACATTTGTGCTTGGTGTTTTATGGGGGTTAAGTAGTTTAGAGTGCTGTGGATTCTTATGTTGTTGTATCAATTGATACAATCAAATAATTCTAATTTTAATTGGATTAATGATGTAAAATTTTTATCATTATTAAACTCTGTTTTGAAAGTTTTGAAAGTTGCTTCAGCAACAGCGTTATCATAAGGACAACCTTTTTTGCTTAAAGAGTGGGTAATATTGAATGCTAATAAAACTATTGATAAACTTTTATTATTAAATTCATTACCGCGATCGCTATGAAATATTTCAATATTTTTTAAACAACGATTTGAGCAAATAAATGCTTGATATAATAATGATGCATCTTTTTTAGTACCTACACTATGTCCAATAATTTCGCGATTGTACAGGTCGATTAATAAGCAAATATAGTTTCATTTACCATTAACTTGAACATAAGTTAAATCACTAACAATAACTTCATTTTTAAGCCTATTATTAAAGTCTCTATTAACAAGATTAGTAATTTGACTATCATTGACTTTATTATGATAATTTTTTTATGATAATTTAGTGTAATTTGATATTAAATTATGTTTATTCATAATTTTTTTAATTTTTCGTCTTGATAAATTAATTTTCTTTTCTTTTAGAACAACTTTTAATCTTCTTGTTCCATAAGCTTCTTTATTTTCTTTAAAAGCACTAATAACAGCTTCATCATACATATTATTTTGAATTTTATCTTCTTTTTTCTTGAAATTAAAATAATATTTTAATTTAGAGATTTTTAAAAAACGAGAAATTGTGCTAATTTTATATTTAACTTTATTTTTAGTAATAATTTCTATTTTCTGCCTATTATTAGTGCTGCTTGCTTTAAAATATCATTTTCCATTCTTAATTGTTTTAATTCTTTTCTTAATTTAATTAATTCATTTTCTTCAATAGAACGGTTATCTTTAGTTTTAAAACTGCCTGAATTAGTAAATTGCTTAATTCAATTATAAGTAGCTGCTCTTGTAACATTGTACTCTTTAGCAAGACAAGACACTGACTTACCACTCTGATATAAATCTACTATTTATTTTTTAAATTCATCTGAATATGAATTAATATTGGCCATAATTATAATTCCTTTTTTTTAACTAATTTGTTCACTTGTTTACGTAATTAGTGTCCAATAAATTGTAACCCATCCAATTTTCATAAATTAATTCCCCTCAATTTTTACCAATAACTTCTTAAGTTTAAGAAGATAAATATATTTTACATAATTTTTATTATTTTTTAACAGTTTTTTCATAAAATTGTATACTAATAACTTATTAACTAAATCTATTGCACTATTTAAAATAATATAAATTTTAATATATAAAACACTTAAAATATAAAAAAATAATTAATAAAATGATAAAACAAAAATCATGTAAAATGTATAATATAAATTTAAAAGGGGTTAATTAGATTATGCCAATTATTACAACTAAATGCTATATTTCATCATGTGAGAAAGAATATACATTTGACTCTTTATATCTTGATAAATTTATATATTGCAGTGGTAAATGTTATCAACAAGCATTCAATAATACAGTAACAAAATATACACAAAAATAATAAGGGGCGTATCAAGTTAATGGTTAGATTTAAAAAGAAGTTAAATGAGAGATAATACTCTCATTTTTTAATTGTTAAACAATTATAATTAATTATGGCTTTTATCCCTTTATATACTATTTTTAAATTTTATCACATAAATGGAGATAAAAGCCTTATGAGTATTAAGTGCACAATTATTTAATTCTGAAAATCAAGGTATATATGCTAAGTCAATTGATAATAATCAAAAGATTAAATATTGAGCTAGCAACAATACAAGTTTAGAATCAATAAATTCAATAAATCAAGCAATTAATTATACAAATTCAAGTAATAATTATCAATCATATATTTTAAATGAAAAAAATCAAAATATTAATCCAATCTATCAATCAGAATTAGAAACAAGTAATCATAAACATCGACATGAAAAAAGTAGAAATAGATTTAAAAGACAAAATAACAATCTAGTAAAAAAATGAAAAAAAGCACATATTAATGCTTTAACTGATATTTATCGATATAATGTAGGATTAACTTCATCGGGTAATTGAGGAGGAATTTTTACTCCTGAATTTTGAGAATAAATTGTAGACTTAAAATTTTCAAATAATAAACCAGAATTTAAAAATAGTTTCATGTTAAAACTTTCATGGGTTAAAAACCAATTTGTATTACATCCATCAAATAGTGATGATAATGTTAGAACTCTCAAATTCTTTGGTGAAAAAATTTGAGAAAATTGAGAAAAAATAGATAATATATGACAACAAAGTTCTAAGTATAAAAGAATAAAATTATGCATATATTTAGATAGAACTTTTGTTGGTGATTTATTTTTTTCTGATATTGAAACTTTTATAATATATGAAGACACAATTAATTATGAAAATAAATAATTTGATAAATTAAAAGCAGATTTTTCTGATTGAGGTTCAAATAAAACAATCAATTTAGGAATAATAAATATAAATAAAGATTATGAAATTATACATGCAATAAAAATAAAATATCCTAAATTAGATATAGATAGTTTTGAAATTGTAGATAAAACTGATTATTCACACTTTAAACCATTTTTTTCTTGTAAAATAAAAATAATTGGTAATAAATATTCTAATGGTAAATCAAAAGAAACTTTTTCTTATATAACACAAAATAAAATTAATGAATTATCAAATTATATAGAAAATGATCCAAAAGTTAAACAATGACTAGAACATATCAATAATTACAATAAAAATTTACGAACTAAAATAGAACATTTAAAAACTTATATTGATAGTTAAAAATGAATCACAAAAAATACAGAAAAAGAAATCATTAAAAGTTATATAAGAGATTGAAGTTATGTTTCGACTTTAATTGAACATGAATTAAAATTAGATGAATTAAATAAAAATGTTCAAGAAATAAAATCAACTTTTGATAATATAAAAAATCAAATTAATGATTTAGATAATAGAGTTCAAAATCTAGAAAATGTTTCAAGTTGAAATTGTGGAGGCTTTTTAATAATCTGTGTATCTTTGTTTTACAAATTTACTAGTTTAGATTAATTCTATCTTCAAATTTTATCATAAAATGAGCAATTGCTGTATTTCAATTTTGAATGGGCGTTGTTCATTTTTTTGTTATATTTTCAATTGCTAAGTAAAATATTTTGAAAACTGCCATATCATTTGAAAAAACTTTTTTATTTCTAATAACTTTTCGTAATTGACTATTAACAGATTCAATAGCATTGGTTGTATAAATCACTCTTTTGATTTCTACAGGATAAATAATAAAAACCATTAAATTATCTCAATTTTTATATCAGGATTTAGCAATTTGAGGATATTGTTTATTTCATTTACTTTCAAAAGTTTCTAAATCTTGCATTGCTTGTTCTTCACTACATGCACTATAAATTGGTTTTAAATCTGTAACTAGTTATTTTATATGTTTGTATGAAACATATTTTAAACTATTTCTAATTTGATGAACTATGCATAATTGATGTTCGGTTTTAGGATAAACTGATTGTATTGCTTCTGACATTCCTGTTAAATTGTCACTACAAGCAATAAGAATATCATTTAAGCCTCGATTTTTCATTTCTGTGAAATTAGATAATCAAAACTTAGAATCTTCATTTTCACTAATTCATAAACCTAAAAAATCTTTTTTACCTTCTAAATCAACTCCTAATGCTATATAAACTGATTTGTTAATAATGCGTTTATCTTGTCGTACTTTAACTACTATACAATCAAAATAAACAATCGGATAAACACTTTCTAATGGCCGATTTTGTCATGCTTTAACATCATCAATAACATCATCAGTAATTTGACTAATAACACTTTCACTAATATCAGCACCATGATATAACTCTTGTAACTGCATTCTAATATCTGATAAAGTCATGCCTTTGGCATATAATGAAAGAACTTGTTGATCAAAACCATCAAATCTTCTTTGTCTTTTTGCAACTATTACTGGCTCAAAATTACTATTACGATCTCGTGGTACATTAATCTCAATTTTACCTTGTTGGGTTATTAATTTTTTTGAATTTATACCATTGCGAGCATTATCACTATTATTATGTTGATTTTTTTCATATCCTAAATAATTTTTCATTTCAGAATTCAACATTTTTTCAACTAATCTTTTTGTTAATTCTTTATATAAACCTCCCTCTTTAAATACGGTTGTTAAATCCTCAGTATTTTATAATAATAAATCTACTGCTTTTGATATTGGATCATTATTATTAATATTTTGTTTTTTAGAAATACGTAACTCACTCTTTCTAGTTATTTAATTTTATTTACTAGAATTAATTAAACATAGTTATTTTTGTAAGTTACGCAGATTACTAAACATTACCAAATTGTGTGCTAATACAGTAGCATTTGCAGGTGGTTTTATTTCCTTAGTGCCTGTATTTGGAACTGTTGGTAGTGCTGTTGCAACTATGACTTCTAGTGCTTGTGCTATTGCGGGTGTCTAATTTAAAAAATTTATTAATCATGAAGAACATTTGCCAATTGATAATAAACCTAATTTTTCTACAACTAATATAACAAGTTTATAATAAAATTTAAAAATATAAACAAAAAAGTTACTTTAATTGGTAACTTTTTAATTAGGTGCCAACTTAATTATTTATAAATAAAACATAAGTTTGAAAAAATTAATATTATCATCATCATATACTTACTTATGTAAGTATCATTAGATTATAGCATGAGATATTTAAGATTTTTCAATTTTATTATTTTTTTCTGATTGTTGTCCATCCAAAAATTTATCTAATTTATCATATAATATTTTTTTTCTTTATATCTTAAATTTGAAATAATACAACAACCAAAAATTAATCCAAAAACATTTAATGCAATAAAAAGTAATAAAATTCCATAAGTATTATTTTCATTACATAATTTTGTACCTTTATTAATTAAATATACAAAAACTAATATTCCAATTATAATGAATATTGCTATTAAAGAAATAATACCTCTTAACATAATAACTCCTTTGTTTTTTTTAAATAATTTTACTTAAATTATATCAATATTATCTATTATTCAATATTATTTTATAAATACTTACTTTTAATGATTTGATTGTAATATAACCATAACCATATTGAGCCGGTACAGTATCAATAATAATTCTGTTTTCAATTTTTCCTAATGTTGCTTGTAAATAAAAATTTCATTTTAATTTATTATTAACTATTGATAAAACCATTGATTGTTTGTTATTAAATTCAATAGGAAATTACCAATTAAAGGAATCACTTAATGCAAAAGGTAATCATTGATTTGAATCATAAGGGATTTGTATTAAAGGACTAAATACTACACTATTAAAATTTAATATTGCTGACATATATTTTTGTGTTATTTTACTATAATCTACAGTTGGACTTCTTATAATTAAATGAGTATCTGGGTCTTTATATTTAAAATTACTTGACATATCAACATTATAATTACCCGTTAAATTATTTATATTTCATTCACTATCTCAAAAGAATTTAACTTTACCAATATCTTCAGCATTACTTAATCTTGCTTTATCTTTATCAAAAGAAAGCATACCTTTAAAATCTTTTGTTACAAATAAATTATCTTGAAAATTTAATGAAGTTTTTAATCATTCTGTAAAATTTTTAAAATTAGTAAATCCAGTAGGTTTAGCATCCACAATATTATAAAATGTAGTTTCTGGATGACTACTTGTAGTTATTTTATCATTTATACCAGCAAGTAAACCACCATTATTTTTAATATCAGTTGTAGATTTTTCATTATTACCAGCAATAAATAATCTTCTTAAAGCAAATACTTTACTTTCAAATATTTCTTCTGTTCCTTGTTGTATTGGTTCTTGACCTTGAATTATTGGTCTTCCATAATAATAACAACTTGATAATAATTCTAATCCATAACTTTGTCTATGACTATAACGTACACCAATATCACGCATTAAAGTTGCTTTTCCTTCTTGAATAGTAGGAAAAGCATAACCACTACCTGGTGAAGCATATTGTACAAAATCAAGTGTATTTTGATTACTAGAAACTACTCTATCATTTAAACTACTAAAAGTTAATACTTGCATACTAAATGTACCATTATAAGGACTATAATAATTTGTTACATTTGAAATATATAATAATTGTCTATCTTGATTTTTACCACTATTACCACCAATATTTTCATTTTCATCATTAAATACAACAAAAAATTGTAAATAATCATCAATTGTAATATGTTCTTCAAACATTACTAAAGTATATTGTCTTTTAGTTTGTACTGTTTTAAATATTTGATTATTTGGTAAATTACTAAAATCAACACCACTTGTATCATCAATTAAATAAGCATTTCAATAATCACTAATTTTATATTTTTTTGTATAAAATTCATCTTGACCTGTAACTTTATGAGTTTCTTCATTAATTTTACCTTTATTTTTTGATATATTTTTGTACTATTTTTTCAAATACATACAACTGGAGTATTACCAGTTAATATTAATTCATATTGACCAAAATCACTTATTTTACTATTAATTGGTTTATAACCAGTTTCAGTTAAAGGTATAGTACCATTATTTATAATAAATGAAAATATTTTTCAATGTGATTGTCTTTTAATTAATATTTGTTGCATCTTTAATCTCATGTGAGCGTGTTTCATTAATTGTATTTGTTGATGTCTGATCATTTTCATTATCTCCTAAATCTTTATTTAATTTTTGATTTTCATTAATAAAATTTTCTAATTTATTTTCAGCCATAAGTTGGTCAATATTATCATATTCACCAATTGCTTCAGTTATTGTCATTGTATTATTATTTAATCTTGAATTAATAATTTGGTCTTGTACTATTTGGTCAGTCATAGCAATCGGTATAAATTTAAAACTATAAGGTCTTTCAACATTACTATTTCATAAATTTTCACTAATAAGTAATAAATCAAATATACGATAAAAATAAGCACTATAAAATGCTATTTTTATTTCTGTTGTTTCCATATCATATTTATTATTAAACATACTTTGTGTTTTATTAGTATAAATATCACTACCATGTTCATCATAATCATAACCAGCACCATTAAATATTACTTTAGCAGTACCATTATAATCTAATCAATATTCATTAAATTTTGTATTACCTTGTATAATTTGCATTCCGCCATTACCATTTTTATCATAACCAGCACTACCAACATTAACAAACATATCTTTTTTAGGATTTTCAATAATATTACCATTTTCTTGCATTTCTTTAACTGTTTCATTATCTAATGATGCAAATAAAGTAGTAACATTTAATTCTCTTTCTAATCTTTTTTGTCTAATTAAAAGATTTAAATCTCAAATTAAATCTCATACTGGTGTACAATCTGGATAAGCATTTAAAGTTGTAGTATTACCATATAAATTAATAATTGGTAAATTAGTTATTTCAAAAATTGGTATATAATTAAATGGATTTTTAATTTCATAAGTTTTTAATGGAGTAATATTTGGTTTTAATTTAGTACGTGTAGAACCTAAAATAATATCTTTATTATTATCTTTATATGTTTCATATTTAACTTTTCCTTTTTGAATTGTTACTCATGTTAAAGTTGCACTATCTGCTTGTTCATTAATAAAATAAAATTCTGCTGATTGTTCTTGTTCATTATATTTAGCAACTCTACCACAAAAACTATTAGGTAATATTTTAAGTGATTTACTATTATCTTCATTAACTATAATCATAATAAATACTTTACCCATTAAACTATTTTGTAAACCAAATTTATAAAATTTTTCTAATCATTTATCTTTTAAATTCATTTCATTTAAATAATCTAATATTTCTTTTCTACTTGAATTAAATAAAAAACCTTTACCTAATCATAATTTAGTTGATTTTTGAGCAATAATCATAGGTATATCAATATATCAATTACTTTTATCACAACTTAAATATTCCATTGTATTTATCATAATTCATCACCATTAAATTTATTTTTATTAATTAATAATTTATTATTAATACCATTAATTAATCATTTCATTTCATGCATTAAAGCATACATATCACTATCTCAAGTATCATCATGTAAATCTAACATTTTAGGAGTATTATTATTACTATCTAATTTCTTTTTATCTAATCATTGCATTAAACTATATTGTCTTTTAGTAGACATTTTTCTCAATTAAAACTAATAATATTTTTAAGCATACAAATTGTTGTAAAATCAATTCTATCATTTAAATATAAAATTGATTTATCTACTGCTATAAATTTTAATCATGTTATATTACGTTTTTTAACTCAACTTTTTAAAACATCAATAAATACTAATCCACCATTACCATAATCAACATAACAAATAAAACCAAATAACATTGCTATATAACGTTTACTTTCATTTAAATAATAATTAATAATATCATTTGCTAAAGTATCAGTATCTTTATATTGCATAGTAACATTACTATGATAAAATTCACTTTCTTTATGCGCTCTTCTACTATTTTCATTTTCACCAATAAATCATAAACTTCCAGCAGTAGGATGACCACTTGAACTTGTTGCCATACCAATATCTAATCCACCAGTTAATCTTTCTACTTGAAAATCTAATTTAGTTCGTACTTTATCAAGATATCTTGCAAATATAGCATCAGTAAGAATACTAGGAACTCCATAATATCAACTTTGTGCTTTAATAGGGTCTAATACTTTTAATTCTTCTAAATCATTAATCATATCTAATGTCAAATTATGAGAATTTACTTTTCAATTTGAATAATGAAATAATTTAGGCTTTTATCTTCATTTATGTGATAAAATTTAAAAATAGTACATAAAGGGATAAAAGCATAAGTAAATTCTTTATTCATAAAATTATCCTTGTAATTCTTCTAATTTTAAAAGTTGACCATATCTTGTAGGGTCACTAACAATAGCAATTGTATCATTTTGCATTTGTAAAGAAAGTGTCATTCTATCATTAACTTTATCTCAATCCAAAGTTTGAACATCAGTATTTAACTCACCATATAAAAATTCTTTACAAATAAAAGCAAATTTTTTAATACTTGTTTCACTTTCAAAATTATAATAAATTTTATATTTAGTATTTGTTTTAAAAATATATTTAATGTTATTTATATTAACTTTCGTTCCTACTTTTTTTCATTGTGGAATAGTTGGAGTTGGGCTAGGTGCTGGTTCTTTTTTGTTAATTTCATTAATAGCAGCAGCAATAGTTTTATTAGTGGTTTCTAAAATAGGAATTTCAGTACTAATAGTATTAATAGAAAAAGCATATTTAAAATGGTCTTTATTCATTTTATCTTCTAATTTTTTATCTACTTCTTCTTTTTTATAATAATCAGATAAATCAGTAGAACCACCAGTAGCACTAATTTTATTATTTTCATCAATTTTAATATTTTCACCAGCAGTTAATTCATCTTGTTTTAATAACAATTTATTATCAGTTTCTTCTTTTTTATAATAATCAGTTAAATTAGGTATTTTATTATCAACATATTCTTTAGTTGTAGCATCACTTAAAAATGTAGGAGTTCCAACATCAATTATACTTTTACTATTAGCATCAATACCTTTATAATCTTTTGGTTTAATAAAATTAGGATTATCTTTATCAACTTCTCATAATGAATTATCAATATCTGTTTTAATACCAGTAGTATCAATATTAACTATTGGTCTTAATAAATTTTGTGGATGACTAATAGTAATTTTAGTTCTAAAATCTAATGATTTTATATTATTATATGGTATATATGCATTTAATAGACTATCTTCACCACAATTTGAAATAAATTTATTAAATCAATTATTTTTTTGTGGTTCTATATCTTTTAATTTAAAACCTTTAATATTTGGATATTCTTTAATTTTTCTTAAACAATTAAATACTTCTGGTGGTATAAAATAAGGGTCATCTGGATTAGTTTCACTATAAGTTAATCCACCTTGACTAATTGAACCTTTACCACGTAAATAATCTACATCTTTAGTTAATAAAAAATCTAACATAATGAGTAGTTGCTGTTTGAATATTATCAGTAAAATCAGTTGGTGTTATTTCTGGTCATTTTTTTGAAATAGTAAAACCACTTAAATAATCAATATTAATACTTGCTACAGATATTGCAAATCAAATTTCATTATCTGGAGTAGTAACTTTATCAAATAATAATTCATTAAAATATTTAGAATTTTTAAATTCTTCAACTGTTATAAATAAAATTGGGTCTTTAATTGCCATTAAAATTTACTCCTTAATGTAAAATAAAGGGTATTTAAACCCTTTAAATTTTAAATTTAGTTGCTTTTTGTTTATCTTTTTCTGATAATTATTTCTTTTTAGATTTTTGTAATAAAACAAAATTATCTACTTGTTCTTTATCTAGATTAAAACTATCAAGTAATTTAGCAGTTGATGTAGTTTCTAATTGTAAATTAGTATTTAATTTTTTAATATTTGCTGTAATAAATTCTAATTCTTTATTACGTTTTAATTCTTTTGCTAAATTTGATTGTTTTGATTTTTTAATTGATTTGCCAAATAATAGAAATGCTAAAGTAATACATATTCCACTAGCAACTGCTCCTCCTATTACTGCTGATATTAATTCTATTGAAAAATTCATTTTTTATTCCTCCAATTGTATTTTATTTGAATGTTGTTTACATAAATGACATTCTTTTTTATGTTTTTTAATTTATTTATATTGATATATTAAATAAGGACTTGTAATAATAATTGGTATAATTATTAATAAATATTTAATTAATTTTCCATAATTACCTAATTTAGTTACTAAATTTAATCCAATATGACCAAACATAGGAAATAAAGTTAATATTAAATGGTCTGGTCAAGTAAAATTATATTGATTAGTATAATTACCTATTCCCAGTGATATTGGTATTTTAGGTATTAATCAAGGTGTTATTGTAAAAAATAATGTTATTAACATACCAATAATATGACTAGTTATTTTTAAAATATTTGATATTAAAATTTTAATTTTATCTATATGAGTACTATTTTTATTAAATCAAATCTTATTTAATCTTTTATATTCTTTATTATCTTTTGATATTGGATTAATAGTATTTCATATACCAATTGGTTTAATTGGTTTTGTTAACTCTATATCCATATAATCACCTACTTTCATGTTTTATATTTACTTTTATTTTTATAAATTGAAATACCAATATTTTTATTTAAATTATTAGTTTTATGAAAAGTTAAATATTCTTTTCTTTATACTCTTCATGCTCTACTGCCTAATTCAGTTTTTGGTAAAGTTTTAAATTCTTTAAGTTTAAAAAATCCGCGTTCTAATCTATTAATAAATGCAGTTGTTTTTAAAACATTAATATTAGTTGATTTAATAATGTTATAGCGTTGTTTACCTTTACTAATACCTTTCTGTTTTTTTAATTGTTTCTTTACATATTGACGTATTTGACTTGGTAAAAACCCTCTTAAAAAATATCTTCAAAATATTGTTCCAGCGCCATTAACATTTTTACCTTTTTGAACTTTCATTAAATTTCAAGTTTCTTCTGGTACATTTGGATAAGTATATACACCATATAAACGTTTATTTTTAGATGTATCACTTTGAAATAAAGCTTGTAATATTCCAACTTTTAATGACTGATTAGATTTATAAAATAAACCTTTTTTAAATCATGAACTTGATAATATTACTCAACCTTTATCATCTTTATTATTTTTTTCATTAGATTGTGATTCTTTATTATCATTTTCTTTAAATAACTTATTAATTTTATTTATAGGTTTAAATACTAATTTATCTAATTGAGTTTTTAATTGAGTTAATTCATTAGGTTTTAAAATTGAAATAAGTTTTTTAATAATATTTGGATTAAATGTTGAATATCGTTGGTCAAGTTCATCTTCATTAATATTTTCACTATCTAAAACTGATTTTAAACTTTGATTTTTACTATATAACTTTAATAAACTAATAATTGCAGTTCTAATATCATTAGTTTCTAATGCAGAATAGATAATTCTAATAATTAAAGGTAACATTATAAACTCATATGGTTATAATCTCAATTTAATGAAGCATTATCAAAATTTAATGGTACTTCACTCATATTATCACTACCATATTGACTTGCATTATCATTAATTAATCTTGCAGTTTCATTAGTAAATGGTGTTTCTTGCATTTCTTCAATATGATTATTAGTTTCCATTGGTAATAAATTATGAATAATTTCAGATGCACCAGCAACTATTGTTGGCATTGCATAAGCATTATTAAAATCATTATTTATAACCATAGCAACACCACTACTAATCAAACATCCACCAGTACCCATATTTGCTATTTTACGTATAGTTTCAAACTTGCTAGGTATTAATTCAGTAATACCAGCAAGTAGATTAGCAATACCATATGAGTTAAGACTAATAAATGTATCTCAATCCATTAAATGATTATTAGTAATACTAGTATTACTTAATAATAAATCTGGAAAAGGGTCTACTGTTGTTGTAGTAATTGGATTTTCTGTTGGATTGGAATTAATAGAAGAGTTAGTAAATTTACTATAATTTGCTAAACCAATTGTTCCTAATCCTAATAATATTTTTTTAGAACTATTAAGTAATTTAGTTTTAATACTAGGAATTTGATTTAAATTTCATATATCAATTCCTAATTTTTTTGAAAATAATAAAGCATTTATACTTCCTAATACTGGATTACCTATTAATTGACCATAATAAGCACTTGTACCAATCATTGCACTTAATGGTGCTATTCCAATTCTTATTAATTTAATTAAAGTATAATTATTCAATTGTGTAGTATCAACATGTTGTTGTGGCATGTTTATTTTCTCCTTTTAATAATTTAGTATTTTTTTTTAATTTGAATAAGTATTTTACCTTTATAATTAACATTATCTCCAACACAAACAGCAAAACTTTCATGTGGATTTGATACAATAACATAATTTGGATTTAAAGTTGGAAATTCATAAAGTAATATTGCTAATATATCTTTTGAACTATTTAAATCTTCTGGTTTTGGTGAATTTATAATAATATGTGATTTATTATTAAAAACATCATAAATATAAGTCATAATATTATGCCTTTGTAAAACTTAATTTTACTGTTCCATAATAATAAGTTTTATTACCAGTCATAATAGCATATGTATCAGTTATATTACTATATTTTGCTTTAGTTGATTCAAAACCATTATTACCAACTTTTACTATTGCAATATCTAATTCAGCATTAGTAGGTTTATCACCAGCCATAGTTATTTTTCCTAAATTTTTATAATAAATTACATCTTGTAAATCTAAAATATTCATATTATCATAATCAGTACTTTGATAAGTAGCATTAATATTAGTTGCATCAATTTTATAATTTTTTGCTCTTGCTTCTTTAATTTCATCTACTGTTGGCATTTTTTCTTGAATAATATACATTAAATTAGGTCTTATTGCTAATGGTAATGAATATAATGCTTTAACAATAATACGAATATTATCTGTAGCATTATCTAATTTATTTCTTACTTTTGTAAATGAAATAGGCATACCTCACATATATCTGTTATAAACTACACCAAATAAATCTAATAATTTATAATCTTTTTCTAAATGCATATCAGAAACAGTATCATGAATAAAATCTTGTTCTAAATAAAAACTTTCATAAAATTCCATTCCCATAATTTGATTTTTATATCTTTTACCAGTTGCTAAAGTATTAGCTGCAATTTGACCATAATTTAATAATGTAAATGCTTTTGCAAGATTAAAACTACTATCAATAGCACAAGCACCAGTTAAATCTACTTTATTAATACCAACTGTAATATCATCTACTTTTTTAATTAATTTATTATTTTTTTCTCCAATTATATAATAAGCATTTAATGCTTGTTCTTTAGTCATATTATTTAAATTTAAAGGTAATACTAATGATTTAGCAATTGCATAATATTTTGTACCTTGTAAAAATATTAATTCAAAATTTTCTCTTAAATTTCTCATAAATGAACTTGTTCAATTTGAAACAATTTGTGTTGCTATATTTGCTGATGAAGTCATAAATCTTTCAATATCAAATTCTGGAATATTAAAATCAATTGTTAATTCTTTATCAATAATTAATGTTGTTGTTTTAACTATTCCTTTTTGTCTTTTAGTACCAGTAAATTCATCTCATGTTGAACCTCATAATACACGAACAGTTGCTCTATAAATTGCCATTGCTACACCACTAATATTTGCTATTTGGTCAGCAGTAACAGTATTTCTCATAAATAAAGTACTTAATTCAGCAGTTAATTCACCACGAACTTGTGCTTCAAGTACACTTAAAACAGCATTTTCAGTAGGAGAATTACCACCAATAATAAATGCTTTAGGTATTTGTGGAATTGCCATTTTATCCTCTTTCTATTTAATAGATTGAAGTGCATTTCCTCTTGCTAAATTTACAAGTTTTTCTAATTCATTAACATCAGTAATACCTGTAGTTTTTGCTTTTTCATTTAATTTTCTTTCTAATTCTTCTGGATTAATACTATTTGTATGTAAATCTAAAAGAGTTTTAGGATTAAAATTATTTGAATTAAATTTATTTTCTTGTTTAATAGGTTCTAATGTTTTATCAATTAAAAACTCTTTATAATCTTCATTTATTTTATTAAATGCTTCTTGTTTAGATAAAGATTTATAATTATCAGTACTCATTAAATTTTTAATTAAATTTACTTTTTTAGTATCTTTAATATTTGAAAATAATTGTTGCTCTTCAAAACTATTAATTTTATTTTCATATTCTTTTATTTTAGTTTCATATTCACTTAATTTAGGTTCAATATTTTTTTTACTTTCAGCATATACTACATTTCTATGTTGTTTTAGTAAATTTTTAACATCATCTAAACTATAATTCTCTTTTTCATCAAAAGTAAAATCACTCATACTTTTAATCTCCCTTTATTAATTTTTAATAATTCACTTGTTTAATAGGTCACTTTTATATATGTTATTTAACATATTCATTTTATATAATTATATCATTTTTATCCTTTAAAATAAAGAAAAAAACCTATATTTATTATAGGTTTCTAATCATTATTTTCTATTTTTCTAGGTTCATAAATATTAATAATTATATTACTTTTTATACTATTATCATCTTCATTAATATCAAATTCATTTGGATGAGATTTTAATCAATGTGTATAAATTAATTCTGGTTTTACTAATGATTTTTCTAAAATATGAGTTGAAATTATTGCTCTTGCATTATCATAATCTTTAATAAAATTTTTACGTCATGGATTGCTTCTACGTCGGCAATCATAAACAAATTTTCTATCAATTCCAAGTGCATTATTTAATCCTTGTGGTGTTAATGTTTTATTTTTATTTCTTAAATAATTACTAATTGTAACATCATAATTTCCTAATTCTTTTTTTGCTGACATATTATCACCTTATTTTAAAACATATATATTTAATTATATCGTTTTACAATTATCATATTTTTAAACTTTATTTCTAAAATTACTATAATCAAAATCATAAATTAAGAAAGGAAATAATATTATGAATTTTCTTAACAATGAACTTAATTATGATGAACTTGATAATCAAATTAAAAATAATGGTTTAAATTATTTTACAAATCTATTAAAAGCATATGATGATTTTTGACATCAAAATATATATGATAAAACTAAGCATAAATATGTTAAAACTGCAAAAAGAAGCCCAAATACTCAATATGGTAAAATAAATAATTTTTATCGTAGAGGTTATTTAATATTAGAAACTAATAAATATTATTATCCTTTAGATGATTATATAAAAATTAAAAAAAAGAAAAAGAACACTTACTAGTTTAGAACATACAATAATAAAAAATTAAGGTAATGGTAAAAGACAATCTGATGTACAAGATATAATAAAAAATACTAATTTTTCTAAAACATATATGACTAATGTAATTAAAAATCCAGTAATAAATGTTGAAAAAGTAACAGAAAAAAAGATAGTATTACCAACTGAAAAATTATTTGTAAATATGGATGATTGTTTTATATCTTCATTATTTGAAAATAAAAAACAAAAAAATCGTATTCGTACAATTAGTGCAAATAAAGGTAAAGATTTAGAAAAATCTACTAAAAGTAGAAATGTTTTAAAAGATAAAAAAATTACTTATATGAAAACTAAAAATGGTCAAAGAATTAAAAAACAAGAATTTATTAATAAAATTTATGAATTTCTTGATTTACAATATATTTATAAAAAAGGGGCACATCAAGTTAATGGTTAAATTTAATAAGAACTTAAATGAGAGATAACACTCTCATTTTTTAATTGTTAAACAATTATAATTAATTATTTTATTAAACCAGCACTTTATTAAAGTAATTAATTATTACATAACTAAATAAAAAAAATTATTTAGACTATTGTGCTGGAATATTCCAATAGTAATTTTTGTGTTGCTCTTTTACAATTTGATATTTTTTTGGTTCCCTTCCCCTAGAACCCCTACCCTCCAAGGCTTTGCTACTTACAGTAGCAAAGCCTTACGTATAGTAGATAAGTAGTTAGTAGTATATAAGCCTTTTTTATCACTGTAGGTGATAAGGCTTATACATAGAAAGGATACGTAATGATTAATGTTAATTTAGATATTAAAAATAAAATTAAAGAAACAACTAAAGGTATGTTATTAGAAATTGGTGAATATGAAACATGATTTCCTATTAAAGATACTATTATTGATGAAAAAAATAAAAAAATAGCATTAAAAATAATTGAAGATTTTTATTATAAATTAGGTAAAAAATAAATTACAAAATATATTAAAAGTGTTAAAGGTAGTGATATTTTAAAATATATTAAAAATATTCCAAATATTACTAGAAATGAAAATGAATTAATATCTTGTGAATTTTATGAACAATATAATGGTTATTATATTTTTAAAAATGATAAAAATCAAGAATTTTTTAAATATAACATTACATGATAACAAGGCATGAAAAGTTTTAAAATAAATAATCCATATAACGATAATTATTTAGCAATTAATTATATTGTTACACCAATGAAAGATATAAATACTCATAATGAAAAAATATTTTATTTAAAGTATTAAAAGAAATTAATATGTTATTAAATGTTGAAAAAATAGAATTAATTAAAAATTTATGTAATGAAAAATTACTTAAAAATCAAAAATATATTGAAATAGATGAAATATTAAAAATTATAGAAAGGGATTAATAATTATGGAATGTAGAGAATATAGAATTAAAGGTTCATGTGATATTTGTCATAAAAATTCATCATATGGAAATAGAACTTGTAATAAATGTTTTTATAAATTAATTGGTAAAAATAATGAAATGTAATATTCATAATGAAAAATATATGATTTAGTGAATTAGAAAATACATATTATTGTAATAAATGTATTAATGACATGATTGAAGAAGATATGTATTTAACATCAAATAATTGAGATTCTTTATATGAATATTATATTAATGAATTACAATTAGAAAATTTTAAAGGAGTTTAATAATATGCAAAATAAAGATTTTCAAGATATCAAAAATGATTTACAAATATTTTTTAAAGATATAGAAAATGGTAAATATGGTCAAAGAATTAAAGAATTATTTATGAAAGAAGAAAGTAGTGAATAAATATGACAGCAGCACCTAAAAAGAAACCAGAAGATTTAATGATTAAACAAATTATTATTCATTTAAAATTTACTGAAAAAGATTATGAAAAATTAAAAGAAATTTGTGAAGAAAAAAATATGAAAATTAATGGTTTTATAAGAAGTTTAATTAAAAAGCAATAAATAGAAAGAGTGATTATAATGAATAATTTATATAAAAAAATACTTAAATTACAGTTAGAAATTGGTAGTACACCTAAAAATGCTTTTAATAAATTTGGAAATTATAAATATTGATTATTAAGTGGTATTTTTAATAAATTTAAATTATTATGTAAAGAATTAAATATTGTTATTACACATGAATATATATTAACAACTGATAGAAAAATAAATTATTTAGATACTAAAGAAGTAGAAATAACTTATTTTAAAAGATATATAATTATTGATTTAGATAATGATAAATAATTAAAATATTTTGATATACTTGCTTGTGCTAAAAATACAGATATAGCAAAAGCAAAAGGTAGTGCAGAAACTTATGCTTATAGATATTTCTTAATGAATTTACTTTTATTAAGTGAAGATGAACTTGACCCAGATAATGATAGTGTTAATTTAATTCAAAATAATAAACCACAAAATAATTACGTTAATAATATAAAAACATCTAATGAAAAATGAGAACCAAGTCAAAAACAATTAGATTATTTTGAAAAATATATGATTACAAATACAGTTTTATTTGATGAATGTATAAGAGAAGATATGGAAAAATTAAATTCAAGTAATAATAAAGATTTTTTAATATTAATGGGTGAAAATTATTTAAAAGTATTATTTGATAAATTTAAAGAAATTCGTGAAAGATTTAAAAATTTAAAAAATAATAATAAAAATGAGTATAGAAATTATGAATAATTATTTACTTTCAATTGACCCATCAATAAAAAATACTGGATTTACATTATGAGAAAATAAAAAACCAATATGAATAAATAGTTATATTTTTAAAAATTATAATTATGATTGAGAAAAAATACAAAAACAAATAAGTTATTTAATTGATATGAATAAATATGATTTATTAATGGAACGTGGTACTTTTCATTCAAAAAATGGTATTGGAACTCAAGAACATTTACGTGGATTTATTGCAGGAACATTTAATAAATTATTAACAAAAGATATGTTAATAAGTCCAAGTGAATGAAAGAAATGATATGAACATTATGACCCACCAATTTTTTGATTAAGACCTTGAGATAAAGAATTAAGTATATATGTTGCTGAAGAAATTATTAAAGAAAATAAATGAAATATAACAGTTAATAATCATGATGAAGCAGATAGGTTATTAATTGGTTGATATTATTTAAATAAGGAGAATAAATAATGGAATTAAAATTTGATATGGATATTTTTACAAAAAATGCAATTATTGAATCATCAGAAAATTTAAAAAAATTAAAACAATTAAACATATCAATTAATTTATGTAATTGTAAAAAGGATAATAATTAATGCAAAAACAAAAACAAGAAAAAGTATTACTTAAATGTATTGTTAAAGATTGTAATAGTAAAGTATTAGTTACTTTAAAAAATTTAGATATAGAAAGTAGTATAGAACAATTTTTTAATATGTGTTTTTTTCATAAAAAACAATTTAAAAATAAAGTTAAAGAAATAAAAGAATATTATAAAAAAGTTTAAACAAGTATAAAAAAAATAATGGTGTATAATAAAATTATAAAACTTAATATAAGTTTTTAACTCATTACTTTATTTTAAACTATATGGGATTTTTTTTAAAATAAAGAGGAAAGAGGTATAAAAAAATGAAATATTTTAATCCAAGTTATTGATTTAAATTATGAGTATTAACTGCACCATTATTTAATGATAAAACACAAGGTATTAATGCTAAGTCAATTGATAATAAAAAGATTAAAGATTGAGCTAACAACAATACCACTAGTTTAGAATCAATAAATGAATTAAACAGTTTTACAAATATAAGTAATTATCAAGTATATAATTTAAATGAAACAAATCAAAATATTAATCCAATTTATCAAACAGATTTAGAAACAAGTAAACATAAACATCGACATAAAAAAAGTAAAAGAATTAAAAAACAAGTTACACCAAATCCAAGACCATCTAAAGAAATTTTTAAATTAAATGAAAAATTAATTATTAATGAAAATAATCGAATAGAATATCAAACTAGTTTTCAAACTATTATTAATGAATTAGTTGATAGAGGAGTATTAACAAGAATTAGAGATCTAAATGTATTAGTTAATGCTAATTTTATTTTTGAAGATAATACTATTTTTGCTTTAAATCCTGAATCAAATTATGGTTATTTTAGATTACCAGTTGCAATTCGATGACAACAAAATACACAAAGTATTGAAAATAATTTAGAATTAGTTTTAAGAACAGATAATTTATATCTTCAAGGATTTATAGTTAATAATAATTATTATCATTTTGATTTTAGAAATATCAATATGAATATGCAACCACAAGCTGTTAGAGATGGTTCAATTCCTCTTTTAGAACGAATTGAAGGAATACAAAATAATATAGTGTTAAATGGAATTAGTCCAGATTACAGGGATATGATACGTGAAAACGATGAAAATATTTATTGAAGTAATATTTTTGGTTCTTTTTTTCAATTGATAAATCGTATGGATTATAATTTTAATGAGCAAGGAATTTTGATAGAAGGTGCTTTAGGGAATTTAGCTAGATCTTTGGGTGATGTAATTTTAGTTACTGCAGAATCATTAAGATTTTGATCACTTCATACTCATATTATTCAACAATTAGTTAATAATAATCAATATATTACTTTAGGACGTAATAATCGCAATCCTATTTACAATACATTAGTTAATTGAAGTGAAGAATCTCGTACTCAATCTCTTATAATAGATTTACTTTCAACTCCAAATGATAGAAGACCTAATCCAAATTCAAATCAAGAATCAAGAAATATATTGACTGAATTTGGCTATTTAAGAAGAAGAGACGATGAAAATTTTGTAAATTTCTTATCAAGAATATTAATTTTGCCAATAAATCAACTTACAAATATTCTGGCACATAGCAATATTAGAATTATATTATCTTATTTTATTAAACCAAATTTAAATAATTGTAATAGAAGACAAGCAAGACAAATAACAAATAATAATTATTGACATGAAAAATTTTGTGATTTAAAACCACAAATTGATAAAATTCAAGGAAAAATAACTACAATAAAAATTTTAGATGAAAATAATAAAGGTAAATTAACATCAGGAGAGGTTTATGTTGGTACAACTAATGGTTTTTATTTAATTCATAGTAACGGTGATGTTCAAAAGTTTAATAATATTGATGAAGAAGTAACAAGTATAAAAGTATTTGATAAAGATAAATTTTATATAATAACAAAAAGAAATGAAATTTATTTTTTGAGAACAGATAGACTTTCAAATGATGGTCTTTTATTTGGAGAAATATTAAATAATGCTGAAAGTTGTGATTTAAATAAAGAGATAAAATTGTATTATAATGATTATAAAAGTAATGTTCAAATTAATTTTAAATCAGATTCAGATGATTATAATACACAATTTAAACTTTTAAATTTAAATAAAATAAATCCTTTAAATTATAAAAAAATAGATTTTTTGGGCGATGTTGATAATAATTGTTGAGGAACAATGACTTCATTTTGAAGGGGAAACAAAATTTGAGTTTATACTAATAATTGTGCATCAGGTACTGGTGATGTTCAAAAATGAGAATTAAATGGTGAAAATAAAAGTATTAAAAAATTTTTAAAAGATAGAAATAATGAATTTCATGATATCATTGAAAATACAAAAAACCAAGTATCACCAAATAAAGAACAAATATTACAAAAATTTAAAGATACAACTATATCCAATTATGAAATAGTAAATCAAAGATTTGGTTTAACTTGATATTGAGAAAACGATAATTATTATTTAAAAGTATTTACATTACAATATTGCCCTAGATGAAAATGATGTGATATAAAATTAGGTAATGGAATTAGATTATATAATGATGACTTAGATACAAGTTCAAAACAAAAAAGAGAAATAAAAAATGAAATTGAATGAAATAATGATTTCTCAAAATCAATTAATAATGAACAAAATTTACTAGTAATTAATAATACTAATCTTGTTAAAAGTAATATAACAAGTTTATAATAAAATAAAAAAAGAGATAAAGATGGACAGTAGTATTATTACAATTATTATAATAATTGGTGTTATAATCTGATTACTATTAACAATTTTTGGTATAAAATTATGTAATAAAAATAATGCACTTGGAATTTTATTATTATTTATTTCATTAAATATTTTTGGTTTAATTTTAGGTTGTTGTTTATTATATAATAAAAGAAAATAATATTTTTTGATAATTTTAATATTAATGTATAATAACTAAACTTACCTAAATAAGTAAGTATAATAATTCTAACTGTATATGATTAGGTTGGCACCTAATTAAAAAGTTACCATATAGGTAACTTTTTTTATCTTGTATTTAAAATAATCTTATAAACATTTGATTTAATATTAGATATAAATCTTTCTCCATAAAATATTCCTTGATTTAAATTATATCTTCCTTCTATTTTTGCTAATGTTCCTTGCAAATAAAATGTTCATTTTAAATTATTATCTTTTATAGTCATACCAATCGAATTTTTATTTACAATCTTACTAACTGAAAGAGTTTTTTTCCTTTAAAGTAAAATCATAACTATTAAAATTATAATCAGTAGTTGTTTTACCATAAATATAACTTATACCTGTTCTATCTTGATTATTTGCATGACCTCAAAAAATTTCATCTATAGTATTTTGTGTTGCATAATTTCTTAAAATTAAATCTTTTAAATCAATAGTTATACTTGTATCTTCATTTTTCGCAGGTTTAAAAGTTTCAGTTGTAGAAAAATTAGCTTCAAATTGTGCATTATGTATATTCTCAATAGTTTTAATATCATAATTATAATAAAAAGTAATTGATTTATAATATCTTTTTAAATCATTAAAAGATTTAATTAATAATGTAGGGTCTAATAAAGATTTTAAATCAACTTCACAATTAACTAATTTATTTGAATTTACATTTCATCAATTATCAAGATTATCTTTCACCGGTATTGAACTTGTATCTGTTAAAGGTAAATTATTTGCTGTCATTTCTATTTTTAAATCTGGATTAATAATTATTGTTTTTTCTATATTTTGTGGACTTGGTGGTAATATTTTTGCTGGATAACTAAAAGTAGTTTCTTCACTTTCTTCATATTCATCATGATTTAACTTATATAAAGTAGTTCAATTAAAAGCATTACTAGTCAAATAACCCATATTATTATAACGAAATTGAGCAACTGATATTTCATTATAATCACCTTGATAAGTAAAAGGATTATCACTATAAAATGTATGTCTTTCTTCACCTTGATGTAATGATTGAGTTACAATTGTATCAATAATATAAGCATAATTTGAACCATCAATAACATCATTTGCTGTTGGATTTCATTGACAATTAGTATCTTCATTTGTAAAAGGACTTGCTATATCTAAAAACTCAGTATCTTCTGCTAAAATATAAACTTTATTATTTTTCTTTTGTGATAAATCAACAGTTGATATTTGTTCTTTAATTTCTAATTTCTTACCAGTAGTAGGGTTTCATGGATAAACACTTATTCTATCACTTAATTTCATTGTCATAGCAGTTGTTGAAACATTAGCACCTAATAATTTACCAATAGTAAAATCATTATTATTTGTAAATACATTTAATGGAATTAAACCACCATTACCAATAATACTTTCTAAATTACTTGTAAAAAATGCACTCATAAAACCATTAAAATATAACATTTTTTTATATTGTCGAATATTTTGAGTAATAACTCAACTACTTCATATACCTAATGTTAAAGAATTTAATAATTTAACAATTAAAGGAATATCACTTAATGCAAAAGGTAATCATTGATTACTATCATAAGGCATTTGTATTAATGGAGAAAATACAACAATATTAAAATTTAATATTGCTGACATATATTTTTGTGATATTTTACTATAATCAACAGTTGAACTTCCTATAATTAAATGTGTATCTGGGTCTTTATATTTAAAATTACTACTCATATCTACATTATAATTACCAGAGATATTATTTATATTTCACTCTGAATCTCAAAAGAATTTAGCATTACCAATTGCTGTTCCATTACTTTTTGTTGCTTTATCTTTATCAAAAGAAAGCATACCTTTAAAATCTTTTGTTACAAATAAATTATCTTGAAAATTTAATGAAGTTTTTAATCATTCTGTAAAATTTTTAAAATTAGTAAATCCAGTAGGTTTAGCATCCATAATATTATAAAATGTTGTTTCTGGATGACTACTTGTTGTTATTTTATCATTTATACCAGCAAGTAAACCACCATTATTTTTAATATTAGTTGTAGATTTTTCATTATTACCAGCAATAAATAATCTTCTTGAAGCAAATACTTTACTTTCAAATATTTCTTCATTATTTTGTTGTATTGGTTCTTGACCTTGTATTATTGGTCTTACATAATAATAACAACTTGATAATAATTCTAATCCATAACTTTGTCTATGACTATATCTTACTCCTATATCTTTCATTAAAGTACGATTTAATGTTACTTTTCCTTTTTGAATAGTAGTAAAAGCATAACCACTACCCGGGCTTGCATATTGTACAAAATCAAGTGTATTTTGACCACTAGAAACTACTATATCATTTAAACTACTAAAAGTTAAAAATTGCATAATAAATGCACCATTATAAGGACTATAATAATTTGTTACATTTGAAATATATAATAATTGTCTATCTTGATTTTTACCACTATTACCACCAATATTTTCATTTTCATCATTAAATACACAAAAAAATTGTAAATAATCATCAATTGTAATATGTTCTTCAAACATTACTAAAGTATATTGTCTTTTAGTTTGTACTGTTTTAAATATTTGATTATTTGGTAAATTACTAAAATCAACACCACTTGTATCATCAATTAAATAAGCATTTCAATAATCACCAATTTTATATTGTTTTGTATAAAATTCATCTTGACCTGTAACTTTATGAGTTACTGGGTCAATTTTACCTTTATTTTTTTGATATATTTTTGTACTATTTTTTCAAATACATACAACTGGAGTATTACCAGTTAATATTAATTCATATTGACCAAAATAACTTATTTTACTATTAATTGGTTTATAACCAGTTTCAGTTAAAGGTATTGCACCATTATTTATAATAAATGGAAATATTTTTCAATGTGATTGTTTTTTAATCATTATTTGTTGCATATTTAATCTCATGTGAGCGTGTTTCATTAATTGTATTTGTTTATGTCTGCTCATTTTCATTATCTCCTAAATCTTTATTTAATTTTTGATTTTCATTAATAATATTTTCTAATTTATTTTCAGCCATTAATTGGTCAATATTATCATATTCACCAATTGCTTCAATTATTGTCATTGTGCCATTATTTAATCTTGAATTAATAATTTGGTCTTGTACTATTTGGTCAGTCATAGCAATTGGAATAAATTTAAAACTATAAGGTCTTTCTCCAATACCATTTCATAAATTTTCACTAATAAGTAATAAATCAAATATACGATAAAAATAAGCACTATAAAATGCTATTTTTATTTCTGTAGTTTCCATATCATATTTATTATTAAACATACTTTGTGTTTTATTAGTATAAACATCATTACCATGTTCATCATAATCATAACCAGCACCATTAAATATTGCTTTAGCAGTACCATTATAATCTAATCAATATTCATTAAATTTTGGGTCACCTTGAATAATTTGCATACCGCCATTACCATTTTTATCATATCCAGCACTACCAACATTAACAAACATATCTTTTTTAGGATTTTCTGCAATATTACCATTTTCTTGCATTTCTTTAACTGTTTCATTATCTAATGCAGCAAATAAAGTAGTAACGTTTAATTCTCTTTCTAATCTTTTTTGTCTAATTACACGATTTAAATCTCAAATAAAATCTCATACTGGTGTACAATCTGGATAAGCATTTAAAGTAGTTGCATTACCATATAAATTTATTATTGGTAAATTTGTTATTTCAAAAATAGGTATATAATTAAATGGATTTTTAATTTCATAAATTTTTAATGGAATAATATTTGGTTTTAATTTTGTTCTTGTAGAAACTAAAATAATATCTTTATTATTATCTTTATATGTTTCATATTTAACTTTTCCATTTTGTATTGTTACTCATGTTAAAGTTGCACTATCTGCTTGTTCATTAATAAAATAAAATTCTGCTGATTGTTCTTGTTCATTATATTTAGCAACTCTACCACAAAAACTATTAGGTAATATTTTAAGTGATTTACTATTATCTTCATTAACTATAATCATAACAAATACTTTACCCATTAAACTATTTTGTAAACCAAATTTATAAAATTTTTCTAATCATTTATCTTTTAAATTCATTTCATTTAAATAATCTAATATTTCTTTTTTACTTGAATTAAATAAAAAACCTTTACCTAATCATAATTTAGTTGATTTTTGAGCAATAATCATAGGTATATCAATATATCAATTACTTTTATCACAACTTAAATATTCCATTGTATTTATCATAATTCATCACCATTAAATTTATTTTTATTAATTAATAATTTATTAGGAAATTATCCCTACATGTACTAGTGTGGAGGAAAAAATGAATTGAAATGAATTCAATAGCATATTTCAAAATGAAAACGATTGTTTGAAATATATAGCGAAGTTGAAAGTAATGAAATGATCAGGTGTGCTTCTTCTAGTTTGAATGTTTCTGATTTAAGAAGAATAAGATGTTTGAAATGTCATCAAACATTTAGTATTCTTCATGACACAATTTTTCACAAGTCACAAACACCTTTGACATCTTGGTTTTATCTCATCTTTAGATGAATAAACACCAAACATGGAATTCCATCAACAGAGGTTGCAAGGGAATTGGGTGTGAAATATAAAAAAGCTTGAAGAATGGGTCATGAAATCAGAACTAGAATTTGGAATCAAGATGCAGGGTTCATTGATGATGGCACAGCACAGATGGATGAAATGTATCTTTCACATGTAGGTTTTATTCAAAAAGGAAAATCCTTGTTGAATAAAACCTTGATTGTTGGAGTTTATGAGAAAACCAGCAACAAACTAATTGTGAAAGTATTGAAAAAAGCAGATGAGAAAAACCTTTTATGATTTGCATTGAAACACATTTCTATTGGGTGTTGTTTGTTTACGGATTCTTGGAAGGGATATGGAAGTTTCAAAAACTTCTATCACAAACATGAAATCGTAAATCATGAAGTTGGGTATGTGTCATCAACAGGTGTAAACACAAACCAAATTGAATCTGCATGAAAACACATCCGACGAACTTTCCGAACACACATAAAAGTTTCAAAACACAATATTCATTTATATGCAAAAGAAGCTGCATATAAATTCAATAAGATACCTAGTTTTGAAACTATAATTTTGTGTTTGATTTAGATACATGCGGGGATAATTTCCTAGATAGGCTTTTATCTCCATTTATGTGATAAAATTTAAAAATAGTACATAAAGGGATAAAAGCCATTTATTATTAATACCATTAATTAATCATTTCATTTCATGCATTAAAGCATAAATATCACTATCTCAAGTATCATAATGTAAATCTAACATTTTAGGAGTATTATTATTACTATCTAATTTCTTTTTATCTAATCATTGCATTAAACTATATTGTCTTTTAGTTTCTGGACATTTTTCTCAATTAAAACTAATAATATTTTTAAGCATACAAATTGTTGTAAAATCAATTCTATCATTTAAATATAAAATTGATTTATCTACTGCTATAAATTTTAATCATGTTATATTACGTTTTTTAACTCAACTTTTTAAAACATCAATAAATACTAATCCACCATTACCATAATCAACATAACAAATAAAACCAAATAACATTGCTATATAACGTTTACTTTCATTTAAATAATAATTAATAATATCATTTGCTAAAGTATCAGTATCTTTATATTGCATAGTAACATTACTATGATAAAATTCACTTTCTTTATGCGCTCTTCTACTATTTTCATTTTCACCAATAAATCATAAACTTCCAGCAGTAGGATGACCACTTGAACTTGTTGCCATACCAATATCTAATCCACCAGTTAATCTTTCTACTTGAAAATCTAATTTAGTATTTACTTTATCTAAATATCTTGCAAATATAGCACCTTGTAAAACACTAGGTACACCATAATATCAACTTTGTGCTTTAATAGGGTCTAATACTTTTAATTCTTCTAAATCATTAATCATATCTAATGTTAAATTATGAGCATTTACTTTTCAATTTGAATAATGAAATAATTTAAATATATTATTATCAAATACTGAATTAATTTGTTCATTATTAGTTTTCATAATTTCTAAATTAAAAGGTACTATTTTATTAATATATTCAATAAAATATTGATAAATATTATCTGGATTACAACTTCTAATTTTAATTATTTTTTTAGCATTACCTAATGCAAATGTAATTGCTTGAAATTCAGCTTGACTAAATTCATTTGCTTCTTCACATCATTCAATTGCTAAATCAAAACCTTTTATTTCACTTCTAGAAAGCCCTTTTAAAGGTATTCTATCATTACTATTACTATATACACCCATAACTCTAATAAATGATTTTGAACCTTTAAAACGAAAATCTTCTTGTTTATTTGGATATTTTAAATTATAATCTTTATAATCATTTAATCCAATTGTTATTAAAGCATTATATATTTCTTTAACTAAATCATTAATATCTTTATTTAATTTTCTAAAACAATATATAGCAATTGATTTATTATTTTTAATTGAATTAGCAATACTATATGTTTTACTTGAATATCTACTTCCACTTAAATTATATTCACTATGAGTAAAATCACTTTTATTTAATAATCAATAACTAATTTCATGTAAATAAGTAAATTCTTTATTAATAATATTATTCCTGTAATTCTTCTAATTTTAAAAGTTGACCATATCTTATAGGGTCACTAACAATAGCAATTGTATCCTTCTGCATTTGTAAAGAAAGCATTATTCTACCATTAATATTATCTCAATCCAAAGTTTGAACCTCAGTATTTAACTCACCATATAAAAATTCTTTACAAATAAAAGCAAATTTTTTAATACTTGTTTGACTTTAAAAATTGTAATAAATTTTATATTTAGTATTTGTTTTAAAAATATATTTAATGTGATTTATATTAACTTTTGTTCCAACTTCTTTTCATTGTGGAATACTTGGAATTGGTTGTATTTTATTATCAACATATCTTTTATTTACAGCATCTTGTGGTTGTGTAGGGTCTCCTATATCAACAATTATAGTATTATTTGAAGTAATAATTCTTTTTTCTTTATGTTGAATAATATTAGGAGAATTAGGGTCTATTATTCATAATGATTCACCAATACCACCATTAGCACTAATAATATCATCATCAATAGTAATATTTTTACCTGCTGTTAATTTATTTTGTTTAATAGTATCTAAATATCCACATTATTCATCTATTTTTATATCAACATATTCTTTAGTACTAGCATCACTTAAAAATGTAGGAGTTCCAACATCAATTATTCTTTTACCATTAACATCAATACCTTTATCATCTTTTGGTTTAATAAAATTAGGATTATCTTTATCAACTTCTCATAATGAATTATCAATATCTGTTTTAATACCAGTAGTATCAATATTAACTATTGGTCTTAATAAATTTTGTGGATGACTAATAGTAATTTTAGTTCTAAAATCTAATGATTTTATATTATTATATGGTATATATGCATTTAATGGACTATCTTCACCACAATTTGAAATAAATTTATTAAATCAATTATTTTTTTGTGGTTCTATATCTTTTAATTTAAAACCTTTAATATTTGGATATTCTTTAATTTTTCTTAAACAATTAAATACTTCTGGTGGTATAAAATAATGATCATCTGGATTAGTTTCACTATAAGTTAATCCACCTTGACTAATTGAACCTTGACCACGTAAATAATCTACATCTTTAGTTAATAAAAAATCTAACATAATGAGTAGTTGCTGTTTGAATATTATCAGTAAAATCAGTTGGTGTTATTTCTGGTCATTTTTTTGAAATAGTAAAACCACTTAAATAATCAATATTACTAATTGCTACAGATGTTGCAAATCAAATTTCATTATCTGGAGTAGTAACTTTATCAAATAATAAATCATTAAAATATTTAGATGATTTAAATTCTTGAACTGTTATAAATAAAATTGGGTCTTTAATAGCCATAATAATTTACTCCTTAATGTAAAATAAAGGTTATTTAAACCCTTTAAATTTTAAATTTAGTTGCTTTTTGTTTATCTTTTTCAGTTAATTCTTTCTTTTTAGATTTTTGTAATAAAAAAAAATTATCTACTTGTTCTTTATCTACATTAAAATTATCAAGTAATTTTGCAGTTGATGTAGTTTCTAATTGTAAATGAGTATTTAATTGTTTAATATTTGCTGTAATAAATTATAATTCTTTATTACGTTTTAATTCTTTTGCTAAATTTGATTGTTTTGATTTTTTAATTGATTTGCCAAATAATAGAAATGCTAAAGTAATACATATTCCACTAGCAACTGCTCCTCCTATTACTGCTGATATTAATTCTATTGAAAAATTCATTTTTTATTCCTCCGATTGTATTTTATTTGAATGTTGTTTACATAAATGACATTCTTTTTTATGTTTTTTAATTTCTTTATATTGATATATTAAATAAGGACTTGTAATAATAATTGGTATAGTTATTAATAAATATTTAATTAATTTTCCATAATTACCTAATTTAGTTACTAAATTTAATCCAATATGACCAAACATAGGAAATAAAGTTAATATTAAATGGTCTGGTCAAGTAAAATTATATTGATTAGTATAATTACTTATTCCCATTTCTATTGGTATTTTAGGTATTAATCAAGGTGTTATTGTAAAAAATAATGTTATTAACATACCAATAATATGACTTGTTATTTTTAAAATATTTGATATTAAAATTTTAATTTTATCTATATGAGTACTATTTTTATTAAATCAAATCTTATTTAATCTTTTATATTCTTTATTATCTTTTGATATTGGATTAATAGTATTTCATATACCAATTGGTTTAATTGGTTTTGTTAAATCTATATCCATATAATCACCTACTTTCATGTTTTATAAAAATTAGAATTTCTTTTAATTTTTATATATTTATTTGTATGTAAAGATTTTTTTTAATAATTGTTTTCTTTCATATCTTCATTGATTACTTCCTATTTCATTTTTAGATAAAGTTTTATATTCTTTTAATTTAAAAAATCCCTTTTCTAATCTATTAATAAAATTCATAGTTTTTTGTACATTAATATTATTTGGATAAATTACACTAGTATCTTGTGAACCATAATATTTACCTTTTTTTGCTAATTCACTTTTAACATATTTTCTTAATTTACTTGGTAATCATTTTCTATTTCAAAATTTTCAAAATATAGTTCCAGCACCAGTACCATTTTTACCTTTTGCTTGTGTCATTAATATTCATATTTCTTGTGGAAATGTCGGATAAGTATATGGACCATATCATATTTGTTTTTTATCATTATCACTTTGAAATAATGTTGTTAAAGTTCCAATTTTTAAATTTTTATTATCAACAATAAATCTTTCTTTTTTAAATCATGAACTTGATAATACTTCTCATGCATTATCTGGTATTTCTTCTTCATTTTCTTTAAATAAATTATTAAATTTATTTACATAATTTTTAACTGTTCTAATTTCTGTTGGCATAATAGATTTTTTAAAACTATTTATTGGATTTTTAAATTTATTAATTTCATGTTGAAGTATACTTAATTCACTTGGTTTTAATATACTTATTAATTTTTTAAGTATATTTGGATTTAAAAATGAATAAGGTTGATGTATTTCATTTTCATTAACATTTTCACTATAAAATACTGCTTTTAATGATTGATTTTTATAATAATTTTTTAAAGCATTTATTAATGCTAATTTAATATCATTACTTGCTAATGCATAATATATTCATTCAATAATTAAAGGAAACGTTATAAACTCATATGATTATAATCTCAAGTTAATGAACCATTATCATCATTTAATGGTACTTCGCTCATATTATCACTACCATATTGAGTATTTGTTTCACTATTAATTGAAAATCTATTATCATTGATTAACTGTGCTGTTTCATTTGTAAAACTTGTTTCTTGCATTTCTACATCAAATTTTCTTTCCATAGGTAATAAATTATGAATAATTTCACTTGCACCAGCAACAATAGTTGGAATGGCATAAGCATTATTAAAATCATTATTAATACCCATAGCAACTCCAGAAGATATTAAACAACCACCAGTTGCCATATTTGCTATTTTACGTATAGTTTCAAATCTATTTGGAATTAATTCTAGAATTCCACTAATAAGATTTGAAATACCATAAGCATTTAATGAAATATATGTATCTCAATCCATTAAATGATTATCAGTAGTATTAGTAGTACTTAATAATAAATCTGGTGGAAAAGGGTCAACAGTAGTAGTTGTTATTGGATTTTCTGTTGGATTTGGATTAATTGAAGAATTAGTAAATTTACTATAATTTTCTAAACCAATTGTTCCTAATCCTAATAATATTTTTTTACTACTATTAATTAATTTAGTTTTAGCAGTTGGTCTTTGATTTAAATTTCATATATCTAAACCTAATTTTTTACCAAATAATAAACTATTAATTGAACCTAATATTGGATTACCTATAAGTTGACCATAATATGCAGAAATACCTATCATACCAGATAATGGACTTATTGAAGAACGTATTATTTTTAATAAAGTATAGTTACTCAATTGTGTATTCTCAGAATTTTGTTGTGGCATATTTATTTTCTCCTTTTAATAATTGATTAGTTTTTTTAATTTGAATTCTAACTGTTCCTTGACAATTTATATTATTTCCAACACATATAGCAAAATTATCATGTACATCACTTAATATAAAATAATCATTTCTTAATTTAGGAAATTCATCTAATAAAATTGCTCTTATATCATTACTTGTAGTTAAATCTTCTGGTTTAGGAGAATAAATAGTAATATGTGCTTTTTCATTAAAATATTTATATATAAATTCCATAATTATTTTTTAGTAAATTCTAGTTTTACTGTTCCATAATAATCTTTATTATTACCAGAAATAATAGCACTTGTTGATGTAATATTACTAAATGTTGTTTTACCTTTTTCATAACCATTATTACCAATATTTATTATTATAGTTTCTAATTCATCATTAGTAGGAGTAGTTCCTGCCATAGTAATTTTTCCTAAATTTTTATAATAAATTACATCTTGTAAATCTAAAATATTCATATTATCATAATCAGTACTTTGATATGTTGCGTTAATATTAGTTGTATCAACTTTATAATTTTTTGCTCTTGCTTCTTTAATTTCATCTATTGTTGGCATTTTTTCTTGAATAATATACATTAAATTAGGTATTATTGCTGCTGGTAATGAATATAATGCTTTACCAATAATACGAATATTATCTGTAGCATTATCTAATTTATTTCTTACTTTAGTAAATGAAATAGGCATACCTCACATATATCTGTTATAAAATAAACCAAATAAATCTAATAATTTATAATCTTTTTCTAAATTCATAACAGAAACAGTATCATGAATAAAATCTTGTTCTAAATAAAAACTTTCATAAAATTCCATTACCATAATTTGATTTGTATATCTTTTACCAGTTGCTAAAGTATTTGCTGCAATTTGTCCATAATTTAATAATATAAATGCTTTTGCAAGATTAAAACTACTATCAATACCACCAGCACCAGTTAAATCTACTTTATTAATACCAACTGTAATATCATCTACTTTTTTAATTAATTTATTATTTCTTTCTCCAATTGTATAATAAGCATTTAATGCTTGTTCTTTAGTCATATTATTTAAATTTAAAGGTAATACTAATGATTTAGCAATTGCATAATCTTTTGTACCTTGTAAAAATATTAAGGAAATTATCACCACATGTACTAGTGTGGAGGAAAAAATGAATTGAAATGAATTCAATAGCATATTTCAAAATGAAAACGATTGTTTGAAATATATAGCGAAGTTGAAAGTAATGAAATGTATCAGGTGTGCTTCTTCTAGTTTGAATGTTTCTGATTTGAGAAGAATAAGATGTTTGAAATGTCATCAAACATTTAGTATTCTTCATGACACCATTTTTCACAAGTCACAAACACCTTTGACATCTTGGTTTTATTTCATCTTTAGATGAATAAACACAAAGCATGGTATACCATCAACAGATGTTGCAAGGGAATTGGGTGTGACATATAAAACAGTTTGAAGAATGAGTCATGAAATCAGAACTAGAATTTGGAATCAAGATGCAGGGTTCATTGATGATGGCACAGCACAGATAGATGAAATGTATCTTTCATATGTAGGTTTTAAAAAACAAGGAAGATCCTTGCTGAATAAAACCTTGATTGTTGGAGTTTATGAGAAAACCAGCAACAAACTAATTGTGAAAGTATTGAAAAAAGCAGATGAGAAAAACTTTTTATGATTTGCATTGAAACACATTTCTACTGGGTGTTGTCTATTTACGGATTCTTGGAGGGGATATGGAAGTTTCAAAAACTTCTATCACAAACATGAAATCGTAAATCATGAAGTTGGGTATGTGTCATCAACAGGTGTAAACACAAACCAGATTGAATCTGCATGAAAACACATCCCACGAACTTTTCGAACACACATAAAAGTTTCAAAACACAATATTCATTTATATGCAAAAGAAGCTGCATATAAATTCAATAAGATACCTAGTTTTGAAACTATAATTTTGTGTTTGATTTAGATACATGTGGGGATAATTTCCTAGATAGGGTTTTATCTCCATTTATGTGATAAAATTTAAAAATAGTACATAAAGGGAGAAAAGCCAATATTAATTCAAAATTTTCTCTTAAATTTCTCATAAATGAACTTGTTCAATTTGAAACAATTTGTGTTGCTACATTTGCTGGTGAAGTCATAAATCTTTCAATATCAAATTCTGGAATATTAAAATCAATTGTTAATTCTTTATCAATAATTAATGTTGTTGTTTTAACTATTCCTTTTTGTCTTTTAGTACCAGTAAATTCATCTCATGTTGAACCTCATAATACACGAACAGTTGCTCTATAAATTGCCATTGCTACACCACTAATATTTGCTATTTGGTCAGCAGTAACAGTATTTATCATAAATAAAGTACTTAATTCAGCAGTTAATTCACCACGAACTTGTGCTTCAAGTACACTTAAAAAAGCATTTTCAGTAGGAGAATTACTACCAATAATAAATGCTTTAGGTATTTGTGGAATTGCCATTTTATCCTCTTTCTATTTAATAGATTGAAATGCATTTCCTCTTGCTAAATTTACAAGTTTTTCTAATTCATTAACATCAGTAATACCTGTAGTTTTTGCTTTTTCATTTAATTTCCTTTCTAATTCTTCTGGATTAATACTATTTGTATGTAAATCTAAAAGAGTTTTAGGATTAAAATCATTTGAATTAAGTTTATTTTCTTGTTTAATAGGTTCTATTTTATCAATTAAAAAATCTTTATAATCTTCATTTATTTTATTAAATGCTTCTTGTTTAGATAAAGATTTATAATTATCAATACTCATTAAATTTTTAATTAAATTTACTTTTTTAGTATCTTTAATATTAGAAAATAATTGTTGCTCTTCAAAACTATTAATTTTATTTGCATATTCTTTTATTTTTGTTTCATATTCACTTAATTTAGGTTCTAATTCTTTTTTAAGAAATTCATCTTTTGCTTGAGAATATACAACATTTCTTTGTTGTTTTGAAGTTTCTTGTAATTCTTCAAAAGTATAAGTTTCTTTATTTTCTTTAACTTCAAAATTAGACATAAAAATGATCCCTTGTTTAATAATCGCTTTATTATATTATATCATTTTTATCTTTTAAAATAAAGGAAAAAACCTATATTTATTATAGGTTTTTAATCATTATTTTCTATTTTTCTTGGTTCACAAAGATTAATAATTATATTACTTTTTGAGTTATTTTCTTCTAAATTATTTTGTAAATCATCAAATTCTTCTGGATGAAATTTTCTTAAATATTCTCATTGATATTTTGGGTCTTTCATAGCATTTCGTAATAAATAATTAGCAATTTTTTGACATGCTTTATCATAATCTTTCAAGAAATTTTGTTGTCATTTTGTCTGGTAGCGAAAGAAAAAAAGTAGTTTTACCAAATGAAAAATTATTTGTAAATATGGATGATTGTTTTATAAGTTCTTTATTTGATAATAAAAAACAAAAAAATCGTATTCGTAAAATTAGTGCAAATAAAGGTAAAGATTTAGAAAAATATACTAAAAGTAGAAATGTTTTAAAAGATAAAAAAATTACTTATATGAAAACTAAAAATGGTCAAAGAATTAATTGATAAAATTTATGAATTTCTTGATTTACAATATATTTATTCTAAAAGTAGTTTAGTATTTATTGGTGATGGTGCGCCTTGAATTAAAACTACTGCTAAAAATGAAAATATTCATTATGTAATTGATAGACATCATGCATTTAAAGCACTTAAAAAAGGATTTATTATTAATAGAAAAGTAAATAATAAAAAATTAACAAATGCATATGAATTATTTGTTAATGGTGAATATTATCAATTATTAGATTTTTTTAAAAGAAAATAAAGTTGATGAGCAAATATATAAATATTTTAAAAATAATAAAGAAGGAGTTATAAATCAAAAAGAAAATTGAAATCAAGGAGTTTGTTCTGAAAGCGATGTATCACATTTAGTTAAATCTTTAAAAGGATATGGTGCTAAAATTTATAATGATAAAGTACTTGATAATATGCTTATAATTAATTCAGCAATAATTAATAAATTAAATCTTTTACTTTAATATTTTAAAACTTAATAAATTTAAACCTAAATAGTTAGGAATTTTTAGTTTAGATAATTGTAAAATAATAACTTAAAACACTTGATTATAAATGTAAAAAGGTATATAATATAACTAAAAATTAATAATTTAATAATTTAATAATTTAATGTTGTCTTTTATTTAAAGAAAATTAAATTATAACTATTAACTTTACTCACCCAATAAGGGAGAGATATTATGAAAAAAGAAAAATTAATAGAACTGATTAACAATAAAATATTATAAGGTTTTTAAAAATAAAAAAAAGATATTTAAAGAAACTGTTGATGATAATTATTCAACAAAGAAAAGTATTAACTATTATAATAATTGACTTATTATAATTTTTTCATGATTAACAAGTATAACTTTAATAATTAGTTGATTTTTATGAATTATTTTCTTTAAAAGAGAAACTACTGATTTATTAATCCTTATTGATAATTTAATCACTAAGAAATTTTTTAAATTCAATTTAACTTTTCCAACTCTGACAATTGCAGTATTTGGGTTTGGCTTCATAATTTTAGGTATTGTTGCCTTTCCTTTTATCTTTTTAAAAATAATGATTTTATTTCTCTAATATTAACTAGAATTATGTTATGAATATCATTATTTTTTATTATTGGATCAATTTTATTTTTTTCCTTTGGTGGATATGCTTCTTTTTATAAATTTGCTTCTGTGATAACTATTCGTAAAAAACTATTTTTCATTATTCCATGAGGATTAGAATTTTTTTATTTTATAGTTTTAATAATTTCTTGTATATGCTTTATTAAAAAAAGTAGAAAAAAGAAATATATGTCACTAGAAGCAAAAGCACTATATTCACAAAGTGAAATTAATCAAAACATAACTTATTCAACAAATAATAATAATAATAATAATAATGAACAAGAAATATGAACACCACAACAAATTGAAGAAGTATGAAATAAAGGAAAAATTATCAATAATTTTAATCCACAATTATACCGTCGAGATTATGCGGGTGCCTTAATGTTTTGACATAATTTTATTGCACAACCGAAGCTTAATGATTCAATTGAAAGTTTAAATTGAACTATTATTTATGAACGCCCCACCACAGCAGATGGAACTAATTATATTAAAAATTTAGTACCCATGAATAATAATAATGCTGTTACTAAAGGTAATAATTTCCTCCATTGAACAACTTCAGTCACTTATGACAGTAAAAAAATGAAAACATATGGAAATTATCCCCACATGTACTAGTGTGGAGGAAAAAATGAATTGAAATGAATTCAATAGCATATTTCAAAATGAAAACGATTGTTTGAAATATATAGCGAAGTTGAAAGTAATGAAATGTATCGGGTGTGCTTCTTCTATTTTGAATGTTTCTGATTTGAGAAGAATAAGATGTTTGAAATGTCATCAAACATTTAGTATTCTTCATGACACCATTTTTCACAAGTCACAAACAACTTTGACATCTTGGTTTTATCTCATCTTTAGATGAATAAACACAAAGCATGGTATACCATCAACAGATGTTGCAAGGGAATTGGGTGTAACATATAAAACAACTTGAAGAACGGGTCATGAAATCAGAACTAGAATTTGGAATCAAGATGCAGGGTTCATTGATGATGGCACAGCACAGATAGATGAAATGTATCTTTCACATGTAGGTTTTAAAAAACAAGGAAGATCCTTGTTTTTTAAAACCTTGATTGTTGGAGTTTATGAGAAAACCAGCAACAAACTAATTGTGAAAGTATTGAAAAAAGCAGATGAGAAAAACTTTTTATGATTTGCATTGAAACACATTTCTACTGGGTGTTGTCTATTTACGGATTCTTGGAGGGGATATGGAAGTTTCAAAAACTTCTATCACAAACATGAAATCGTAAATCATGAAGTTGGGTATGTGTCATCAACAGGTGTAAACACAAACCAGATTGAATCTGCATGAAAACACATCCCACGAACTTTTCGAACACACATAAAAGTTTCAAAACACAATATTCATTTATATGCAAATGAAGCTGCATATAAATTCAATAAGATACCTAGTTTTGAAACTATAATTTTGTGTTTGATTTAGATACATGTGGGGATAATTTCCTAGATAGGGTTTTATCTCCATTTATGTGATAAAATTTAAAAATAGTACATAAAGGGAGAAAAGCCAAACATATTTAAAAAGAAGTCATGAAAACATAAAGAAAAAAATCAAATAGAATAAAAAAAATATATTTAAAAAACTAAGTATTTTAATACTTAGTTTTTTAAATAAAGATTAATTATCCAATTTTAGTTTTAGTTTCAACATTACTTGCTAATACTGTATCCAATACATCTTGACCACCACGAACCTGATGTTGTTCTGGATCAATGCTATGTAACATAATAATAACTTGATGAGCAACATTGATTTTCATACGATTAAATAATTTTGAAGCTTCCTCAATATAAGCTTGTAAGGGATTTAACTGCGCATAACCACGCAAATGGATTCCTGCACGCAGTTTGCTTAAAGCATCAATGTGATTAATTCAATATTGATCAAAAGTTTGTAAAATAACACTATTTTCAATTTGTTTTATAATAACATCATTTAATTTTTCTCTTTTTTCAAGATAAAAATTATAAGATTTTTCAACAATTAAATCAATATTTTCTTCAGTACTTAATCGATTTAACTTTTCTGCTATTAAATCATTAGGTTTAATTAATTTATTTTCAATACCTTTAACTAATTCATCATAATCAATAAACTGTTCTCTATCAACAACTTTATTAAAAATATTTAGTAAATCACGCGCTACTGTTCTGTGCATATTTTTGATTAAATCTAATAAATCATCAGCAAGTAAAATATTATCACGTTGATGATATGTAACTTCACGATGCTGAGCAATAACATTATCATAATCTAATAAGTTTTTTCGTGCATCAAAATTCATACCTTCAATTTTTTGTTGTGCTCTAGTAATTGATCTAGTTAACATTTTTGATCTAATATAGTCTTCACCTAAACTTGCAAAAGCTTTTTTTAATTTTTCACCACCAAAACGTAACATCAAATCATCTTCAATTGAAACATAAAATCGTGAAAATCCAGGATCACCTTGTCTTCCGGCTCTTCCACGTAATTGATTATCAATTCTTCGTGCTTCGTTTCTTTCAGTACCTAATACAGCAAGGCCACCAAGTTCAATAACACCCTTACCAAGTTTAATATCTGTTCCACGTCCTGCCATATTGGTTGCTAAAGTAATTGAACCTTTTTCACCAGCTCTAGCAATAATATCAGCTTCACGAGCATGATTTTTAGCATTTAAAATATCATGCTTAATTCCTTCCAAAGTTAACATATTAGCAATTCTTTCTGATACATCAACATTAGCAGTACCAATCAAAATTGGTTGTCCTTTAGTATGTCGTTCTTTAACTTCTGCAATTAAAGATTTAAATTTAGCATTTAATGAAGCAAAAACATGATCGGGTTTATCTTCTCGAATAATTGGTTTATTAGTAGGAATCTTAATTACTCTCATATTATAAATTTTTACAAACTCTTCTTCTTCGGTTTTAGCAGTTCCTGTCATACCACTTAGTTTATTATATAAACGGAAAAAGTTTTGATAAGTAATAGTAGCTACTGTTGTTGTTTCTTGTTGAATTGTAACATTTTCTTTAGCCTGTAAAGCTTGATGAAGTCCATCACTATATACTCTACCAGGCATTAATCTACCAGTAAACTGATCAACTAGCACAATTTCACCATCTTTAACAACATACTCTACATCTAATTTGAAAACATGATTAGCACGAAGTGCATTTTGAATATGATGAAATAATTCCGAGTTATCAATATCAAATAAATTTTTTAAATTAAACTGTTTTTGAGCTTTATTAACACCCGTTACTGTTAATGCAATTTGACGTGATTCTCAATCAATTTTATAATCTTCAGGTATTAAAGTTTTTGCAAAAACATCTGATGCTTGATATAAAGGAGTACGATTTTTTGAACCACCAGAAATAATTAAAGGTGTTCTTGATTCATCAATCAAAACAGAGTCCGCCTCATCAATGATAGCATAATTAAGCTGACGTTGAACTTTTTCTGGATAAACCTTAACCATATTATCACGCAAATAATCAAAGCCTAATTCTGAATTAGTTGTATAGGTAACATCTTTTAAATACTCTTCACGTTTTTGATTAGTAGAATGATTACGAAGACTAACGCCAATAGTAATTCCCAAAAATTCTAAAATTGGTCGATTTAATTCAGCATCTCTTGCTGCTAAATATTCATTAACAGTAATAACATGAACACCTTTACTACTTAAAGCATTTAAATAAATTGGCATCACAGCAGTTAAAGTTTTTCCTTCACCAGTTCGCATTTCAGCAACATCACCATTATGAAGAACAATACCACCAATTAATTGAACAGGATATGGATGTAATCCACTAATTCTTCGTGCTGCTTCTCTAATTGTCGCAAAAGCTTCAACTAAAATATCATCTAAAGTCTCACCTTTTGCCAATCTGGTTCTGAATTCAACTGTTTTAATTGCTAATTCTTCATCTTTAATTTTTCTCATTGTTTCATCAAGGCTAATTATTTCCTTAACTTGTTTATTAATTTTTCGTAAAATTTTACGATCTCACATAAAGTAAATCACCATTTTTTTCTTTATTATTACTTATACTTATTATTACTTGTAAAGTAATAAAATCTTTATTATTTTAACATAAAAAAACTTAGAAAACTTAGTACCCAAAAAAAATTGTATTTATATTATATTTTTTCTAACTTCAAAGAGAAAGAAAAAATAATTTACTATAATTATTTTAATTACTATAAAAAACTTGATTATTATATGATTTAATATTACTTTTATTAAAAGATTCCTTGGAATGGCAACTTTTTTTAGGACTGTTTTTTGGTAGACATTTGTGCTTGGTATTTTATGGGGGTTAAGTAGTTTAGAGTGCTGTGGATTTTTATGTTGTTGTATCAATTGATATAATCAAATAATTCTAATTTTAATTGGATTAATGATGTAAAATTTTTATCATTATTAAACTCTGTTTTGAAAGTTTTGAAAGTTGCTTCAGCAACAGAGTTATCATAAGGACAACTTTTTTTGCTTAAAGAGCGGGTAATATTGAAGGCTAATAAAATTTTATCAATAGTTTTGTTATTAAATTCATTACCGCAATCGCTATGAAATATTTGAATATTTTTTAAACAACGATTTGAGCACATAAATGCTTGATATACTAATGATGCATCTTTTTTAGTACCTACACTATGTTCAATAATTTCGCGATTGTACAGGTCGATTAATAAGCAAATATAGTTTCATTTACCATTAACTTGAACATAAGTTAATCACTAACAATAACTTCATTTTTAAGCCTGTTATTAAAGTCTCTATTAACAAGATTAGTAATTTGACTATCATTGACTTTATTATGATAATTTTTGTATGATAATTTAGTGTATTTTGATATTAAATTATGTTTATTCATAATTTTTTTAATTTTTCGTCTTGATAAATTAATTTTCTTTTCTTTTAGAACAACTTTTAATCTTCTTGTTCCATAAGCTTCTTTATTTTCTTTAAAAGCACTAATAACAGTTTCATCATACATATTATTTTGAATTTTATCTTTTTTTTATTGAAATTAAAATAATATTTTAATTTAGAGATTTTTAAAAAACGAGACATTGTACGAATTTTATATTTAACTTTATTTTTAGTAATAATTTCTATTTTCTGCCTATTATTAGTGCTGCTTGCTTTAAAATATCATTTTCCATTCTTAATTGTTTTAATTCTTTTCTTAATTTAATTAATTCATTTTCTTCAACAGAACGGTTATCTTTGGTTTTAAAACTGCCTGAATTAGTAAATTGCTTAATTCAATTATAAGTAGCTGCTCTTGTAACATTGTACTCTTTAGCAAGACAAGACACTGACTTACCACTTTGATATAAAGCTACTATTTATTTTTTAAATTCATCTGAATATGAGTTAATATTGGCCATAATTATAATTCCTTTCTTTTAACTAATTTGTTCACTTGTTTACGTAATTAGTGTCCAATAAAGTGTAACCCATCCAAATGCAATTACTAATAACATTACCACTGTTAAATCTTTAAATATATTTACCACATACAATAATTTTTGAAGTTCAAAACTAATTTTTTGATCAGTTTTATCAATAACAGTTAATAATATTGAAAGAATTATTGAAAATATTGATAAAAACAATGCTAATATATCCATAATTCTAATTTTTTGTGTACATTTTAATTTAATATATTTAAATAAATATTTAACAACAATATTAACATCAATTGTTAATGTTAAATTTTGTATATTTGTTTGTATTTCTTCATACCTAGCTTCTTCTAACTTTTCTTCATTATCATCAAAAAACATATTTTTCCCTTTATCCTATATTATAATTTTAACATTATCCGTAACTAAAACTAAAAAAATTAGCAACTCAAAAAGTTGCTCATTTTTATATTTTAGTAATAGTTTATTTTGGAGTTCAAGTTTTTAATAAATCATTTTTAATATTACCTACTTGTGGCCCATAAATTACCTGAATAGCTGTACCTTTTTTAAAGATACCAACCGCACCAGTTGATTTTAAAATATTATCATCAACTTTAGTTTCATCAAAAACTGTAACACGCAATCTTGTAGCACAATTGTCTAATAATTTAACATTACTTCGTCCACCAAGACCTTTAAAAATATTTTCTAACATATCATTATTTTTATCTTTATTAGTATCAGGTGTTAATGTTTGTTTCTTTGTCATTTCTGCTTGTAAAGTTTTATGAATAGACTCTGCACCATCAAGATAGGTAATTTCAACTTTATTGGAAATTACTTTAATATTTTTAGTTCCACTTAATCTTAATAAAGCTTTTGAATAAATATTTGCATCTTTTAAAGTTGCAACTAATACTTTATCTTTAGCGTTAACATCAATGATATTTAATGCTCCACCAAGTCCAAGTAATAAATTTTCTACTTTTGTTCTACCTTTTTTTGAAGACTTATCTAAAGAACTTTCAACACTTTGTAAAGCTAAGTTGGTTGCTAATTCTCCTTCTTCACGACCTAAAGTTTTGTAATTTCTTCACTTAATAATGTAATAGAACCCAAAGAAATAAGCAGGTGCCATAATTAATCCAGTAACAAATACTCAATAGAATCCTGTTTCTTTACCAAGAATACTTGGTAATATTCCAAAGAAAGAAAAGTCAATAAATCCAGCAGCAAAGCCTTGACCAACAACTATATTTAATAAATACGCCATCATAAAACTAATTCCTGCCATAAATGCATGGAAAACAAAACATAATGGTGCTACAAATAAGAATGAAAACAATAATGGTTCTGTAACTCCTGTTAAGAAAGAAGTTAGAGCAGCAGAACCTAAAATACCACCAACCATTTTTTTATTTTCTGGTCGTGCTAACATTCACATAGCAAGAGCTGCAAATGGATAGCCATATTGCATATATGCAAATCGCCCACTCATAAACATTGTTCCCGGTGTTTGATTCATGTGTCCTACTGCATTAGAAGCAAATTGTCCAAAGAAAATATTGTACGCTCCAACAAAATGATCACCAGATTCATTAATTCAATTTCCACCAATTCCAGTATATCAGAAAGGCGCATATTGAACGTGATGCAATCCTGTTGGTATTAATAAACGCTCAGTAATTCCAAAAAACATTGCAATAAATGCTCCACCAACTGTCGGATGAAAATTATCACCAGTTAACTGTCCATCAGTAAGTTGACCTGTATTCATACCAGCTGCTAAGCCATTACCAATTTCTCTAAAAGCAATTAATAACATTGGTCAAATAAAGAAAAAAGCTAATCCCATTCCTATTCCAACAAAAACAGCTAAAATTGGCACAAAACGTTCACCACCAAAAAAAGCTAATACTCTTGGCATACGAATATTGTATGAATGATTATGAACAATTGATACTAATCAACCAACAAGAATGCCACCTAAAACTGAAGTATCAAAAGTAGGAAATAATCCTAAGACAGAAGAAAATAAACCAGAAGATTTACCACTTTCTGGAGTAATCTTTGCACCTTCACCTAAACCTCATGGATCAAACCCCAACATTCCTGTTTTAGGATTTCAAAAAAACATGCCACTAATAACTGAAGTCATAACAATAAAAGTAATAAATCCAGAAAGAGCAGCTACACCTTTACTAGCTTTTGCAAAACCAAAAGCAATAGAAATAGCAAAAATCAATCCTAAATTAGCAAAAACAACGTTTCCGGCTGATTGCATAATTGAAAAAATATTAATAATAGCAACAAGACTATCATGATTAGGTAATTGCTTTAAAGCACTAGCAAATCCACCACCAATTCCTAACAATAAACCAGCTATTGGTAATGTAGCTATTGGTAAAACAATGGCTCTTGATAAGTTTTGCATTTTACCAAACATTTTGCCACCTAATTTATTGAAAGTTCCTTTAAAAGTAAAACTAGGATTTTTCTTATCTTCAGGAGATGTTTGTTTACTATGAAAAAATTTACTCATTTTTTCACCTCCATTCTATATTTATCTATACAGATGAGAATTTTATTCTATACAGATAAAAATATTATATATATATATAATAGTAAAAACAACAATAAAATAAATAAAAACGATTTTTTTACTACTATAATAGTAATTTCGGAGAAAATTTATAATCTATATAGATATTATTAATAACTACTATAAATTTTAATAGTATATTGTAATTAAAAAAATAGTAAATATTTTAAAACACTTACTTATTTTTATTTTTTTAATTTTAAGTATTAATTTAAATTAAATCAAATATCTAAACCAATAAATTTAATAATTAACGTACCAATACAATAAGTAAAAACTAAAGTTGTTAACATATATAAAATTCATGATTCTTTTACTCTTTTATGATCAAGAAATTTATTAAAAGGAATTGCTTTTACAGCAAATCCGCTAGCAATAAAACTAAAAAGATAAATACTTATTTCAATTATTCATTTTATTAAATGTGAATCATGCATATTTATTAACCTCCACTAACCCTTTTAATAAGTTCATCAAATACCTTTGTTTCTTGCTCTTTTAAAATTGATGTATATTCAACTTTATCACTAATAATACGAATCATATGTAAATCAGTTACCAAAAGTCCACCAGAAATCGTTAAATTACGAATTTTTTCTTTAATTTTAAATGACATTTTTGATATTTGAATATTAGCAATCAAAGGTGTATGCCATTCAAGAATACCAACATAGCCTTCAGTTGTTTTAACATTAACTCACTGTACTTCTCCATCGAAAAAAATACCATCAGGAGTAATAATTTTAAGATTTAATGCCATACTATCACCTTCAATTATCTAAATTTCTTTGCCTTTTCAATTGCTTGTTCAATAGTTCCTACATATAAAAATGCTTGCTCTGGTAAATCATCACATTCACCATCTAAAATTTGTTTAAAACTATTAACAGTTTGACTAATAGGAATATAAATACCATTTAAACCCGAAAATTTTTCAGCAACATGAAATGGTTGTGAACAAAAATTACGAATTCTTCTTGCTCTAGCTACTATTTTTTTATCTTCTTCACTCAACTCATCCATTCCTAAAATACCAATGATTGGTTCTAATTCAGAAAAACGTTGAATTGTTTCAATAACTCTTTGTGCAACATCATAATGTTCCTGACCAACAATAGCAGGATCTAACATTCTTGATGAAGATTGTAAAGGATGAACAGCAGGATAAAGCCCTAAAGCAGCAATATTACGATCTAAAACAATTTTAGCATCCAAGTGAGTAAATGTTGTCGCAGGAGCTGGATCAGTTAGATCATCGGCTGGTACATATACTGCTTGTACAGATGTAATAGAACCACGTGTTGTTGATACAATACGTTCCTGTAAAGCACCCATTTCTGTCGATAATGTTGGTTGGTATCCTACTGCTGAAGGCATTCTTCCTAATAAGGCTGATACTTCACTACCAGCTTGTGTAAAACGAAATATATTATCAATAAATAATAATACATCTTGCTGTTTTTCATCACGGAAGTATTCAGCAATTGTTAAACCAGTTAATGCAACACGCATTCTAGCACCTGGTGGTTCTGACATTTGACCAAACACTAAAGCAGTTTTACTAATAACACCTGACTCTTGCATTTCATAATATAAATCATTACCCTCACGTGTTCTTTCGCCAACTCCTGAAAAGACAGAAATACCACAATGTTCTTTAGCTATGTTATTAATTAATTCTTGAATTAAAACTGTTTTACCAACTCCAGCTCCACCGAATAAACCAATTTTTCCACCTTTAGCATAAGGTGCTAATAAATCAATAACTTTAATTCCAGTTTCTAAAATTTCTGATTTTGATTGTAATTCATCAAAACTAGGAGCTGTACGATGAATAGGATATTTTAATTTAGTTTTAAGTTCTTTACCCTCATCAATGACTTCACCCAATACATTAAAAAGTCTACCCAAAACTTCTTCACCAACAGGAACACTAATTGGTATTCCTAAATCAACTGCTTCAAGACCACGTAGTAATCCTTCAGTTGGACCCATTGAAATACAACGAACACTATCATCACCAATATGTTTTGCAACTTCAACAATTAATTTTTGACCATTATTATCAATACTAATAGCATTATTTAAATTAGGTAAACTATTATCATTAAAACGAATATCAATAATTGGACCTGAAATTTGAACAATTTTTCCAATATTTCGTTTAGTTGGTAATTTTTTACTAGTTTTAACACTTTCTTTGCTATTAACTACTTTTTTAGTGACTTTTGCTTTTACTTTAGCAATAACTTTAGTATTATCATTTTTTAAAGAATTTTTATCACTAACTTTTTTTTCTTTAATTGTTATAGGTTTTTTACTAGTTGCATTTTTCATTTTAGTTTACTCCTTTATTATGATGATTGGGCATCAGCGCCACCAATAATTTCTGAAATTTCTTGGGTAATAGCACCTTGACGGGCACGATTATAACTTACTAATAATTTATCTTTCATTTCTTTGGCATTATTTGAAGCATTTTCCATTGCTAATCTTCGTAATGCTTGCTCTGACACTTGTGATTCTACTAATCCACCATAAACAATTGCACCAACATATAAAGGAATAGCACTATTAATAACAGTATTAGCATCTGGTTCAAAATCGGTTTGAATTAAATTACTATGTTGATTAGTTTTAATAGAAACAATTGGCAATAAATCAATAATTGTTGGAATTGTTGTTACCGTATTTACATATTTTGTATATGCAATTTTAATAGCATCAGTTTCTTTATTATTAAACTTAGAAAGTAACAACAAAGATATCTCTTGTGAATCATTATATGATGATTGAATGTTAATTTCAGTATAAGATTGCATAATTTTACAATGATGATTAGTAAAGTATGAAACTCCTTTACTACCAATAACAACTATTTCATCTTGTGGTTTATATTGTTCTAATACTAATTTATTTAAATTAGTATTAAAACCACCACATAATCCTAAATTAGAATTAAAAACGACTCATATTGTTTTATTAATAACTTGATCTTTTGTTTTTAAATAAATTGAATTACTTAATTTAGGTATTAGTTGATTGAATGTATCATAAACTTCAGAATAATAAGGTTTAATCATCTCAATTCTTTTACCTACTTTTTTTAATTTAGCTGTTGATACTAGTTGCATTGCTTTAGTAATTTTATAACTAGTATTAACAGATTTAATTTTTTGTCTAATTTGTTCCATGCTTTGAGCCATGATATTTCACCTTACCTTCCTAAATACATTATTTGAATGTTTTAATTAATGTTTCCCATTCTTCAAGACTACCATATATTTTAGGATTATAGTCATTTAGCTTATTGGTCAAATTATAAACAACCTGCATAATACCTTGACTAATGCTCACTTGTAACTCTTCACTAAACGCTTGATCTTGCTGTAATTTTAAATAACTTTTTCGTTGTTGTTTTTGAAAATAAGTTATTACTTCCTTTTTAAAAGAATCCATCATTTCTACTGGTAATCATTTAATTGTCTTATTTTTAATTGCTAATAAAATAATTGCTTGATCAATTTGATTTAATGGTTCATTTTGTTTTTGTTTTAAAATTTCAATGGCACGTTTACCATGTTCAATAACAGCTCTAGTATTTTCATCTAAATCAGAACCAAATTGTGAAAAAGCTTGTAATTCACGAAATTGTGCTAATTCTAATTTTAATGTTCCACCTGCTTGTTTTATTGCTTTAATTTGTGCTGATGAACCTACCCGTGAAACTGATAAACCCACATCAACTGCTGGACGAATTCCAGCATTAAATAATTCTGACATTAAAAAAATTTGACCATCAGTAATTGAAATAACATTAGTAGGAATATATGCAGAAATATCACCGGCTTGTGTTTCAATAATAGGTAAGGCAGTAATACTCCCACCACCATGTTTTTCATTTAATTTAGCTGCACGTTCTAATAAACGTGAATGAAGATAAAAAACATCTCCTGGATAAGCTTCTCTTCCTGGTGGTCGTCTTAATAATAAAGAAATAGCACGATAGGCCACTGCATGTTTACTCAAATCATCATAAACAATTAAGACATCTTTACCTTCTTCCATTCATTCTTCGGCAATAGTTACTCCTGTATAAGGAGCAATATATTGCAAAGGAGCAACTTCACTAGCAGTAGCAGCAACAATAGTTGTATACTCCATTGCCCCTAATTGTGTTAATTTATCAACAATTTGAGCAACAGTTGAAGCCTTTTGACCAATAGCAACATAAACACAAAAAACATTTTTACCCTTTTGATTAATAATAGTATCAATAGCAATCGTTGTTTTTCCAGTTTGACGATCACCAATTATTAACTCTCTTTGACCTTTGCCAATCGGAATCATTGCATCAATTGATAATAATCCTGTTGCTAAAGGTTCTGATACAGATTTTCTAGTCATCACACCCAGCGCTATTCTTTCAATCGGTCTAGTTTTCGTAGTTTTAATTGGACCTTTACCATCAATCTTTTGCCCTAGTGCATTAACAACTCTTCCTAAAAGCATATTACCAACTGGTGTTTCAACAACAATACCTGTTCTACTAACAATATCTCCTTCTTTGATACCCGTGTCATCCCCCATCAAAATAACACCAACAGAAGTTTCTTCTAAACTCAAAACCATACCATAAATATTACTTTTAGGAAAAAATACTAATTCACCATTAACAACCTTATCTAAACCATGAATTAGTGCAATTCCATCACCGACAGTAACAACAATGCCTTCCTCATTAGCACTAATTTTTTTACCATAATTTTTAATTTGGCTTTTTATAATTTCTGAAATTTGATTAACGTTTAAGGACATTTGTTTTACCTCTATTCATGACTTAATAATTCTTGTTTTAATTGATCAATTTGACCTTTAACTGAACCATCAAAAACTTGATTCCGTACTTTAACTTTAATACCGCCAATTAATGATTTATCAATCTTGTTAACGACTTTAATCTTATGTTTAATGACTTTCTCAATTTTCAATTTTATTTGATTTATTTGTTGGTTTGAAAGTTCTATTACTGAATAAATAATGCCATAGTTTACATCTTGATATTCATTACATAATTTGCGAAATTCTTTTAAAATGAAACGAACACACTGGAAATGATGTTCATCAATCAACAAAAAGAAAAAATTTAACATATATGGTTGAATATGATTTTTAAAAGTTTCACTAATAATTTGTTTACGTGTTTCAATAGTTAAATTACTACTACTAGTAATATCAATAAATTTTGGATAAGTATTAAAAATATCAATTAATTTATTACTTTCTTCAGCAAATTGAGTAATTTTTTTTATTTCTCTTGCTAATTGAAAAAGACCATTACTTCATTGATTAGCTAATCCTTCATCTATCATTTAACTTCACCACTATTCCAAATTCTTAATAAAATCAGTAATTAATTGTTCATTTTTTTTAGCATTCATTTCAGCACCAATAATTTTTTTAGCTGCTTCTAATGCTACTACTTTGATTTCTTCGTTAATCTTTGCTTCTGCCTCTTTACGAGCACGAACTAAATCACGATTTGATTGATTAGTAATACGCATACTCTCTTCTTGCGCTTTATCAATAATTTGTTTACGCTTATTGTAACCATCATTTTGTGCATTAGCAATAATTTCCTGAGCTTCAATTTTAGCAGCTTTTAATATTTGACTAACTTCACCACGATCTTGATTAGCTAATGATTGCTTGCAAGCAGCATCATCAAGTTTTTCTTTAATTACTAAATGTCGCGAATGTAAAGCCTTACGAAACGGAGCATAAACTCATCTTCAAAGTACCATTAATAAAATTAATGTTGCAAAAATATGAGCAATAAAAACAGGAAGATTGGGAAATAATTGATTAACAATATCATCACCTGATACTAAATCATTGAAATTAAAATTCATAAAATCACCTACTTTTTAATATTTTTTGGCTTTTATCCCTTTATGTACTATTTTTAAATTTTATCACATAAACGGAGATAAAAGCCTATCTAGGAAATTATCCCCACATGTATCTAAATCAAACACAAAATTATAGTTTCAAAACTAGGTATCTTATTGAATTTATATGCAGCTTCTTTTGCATATAAATGAATATTGTGTTTTGAAACTTTTATGTGTGTTCGAAAAGTTCGTCGGATGTGTTTTCATGCAGATTCAATCTGGTTTGTGTTTACACCTGTTGATGACACATACCCAACTTCATGATTTACGATTTCATGTTTGTGATAGAAGTTTTTGAAACTTCCATATCCCTTCCAATAATCCGTAAATAGACAACACCCAGTAGAAATGTGTTTCAATGCAAATCATAAAAAGTTTTTATCATCTGCTTTTTTCAATACTTTCACAATTAGTTTGTTGCTGGTTTTCTCATAAACTCCAACAATCAAGGTTTTATTCAACAAGGAAGATCCTTGTTTTTTAAAACCTACATGTGAAAGATACATTTCATCTATCTGTGCTGTGCAATCATCAATGAACCCTGCATCTTGATTCCAAATTCTAGTTCTGATTTCATGACCCATTCTTCAAGCTGTTTTATATGTCACACCCAATTCCATTGCAACATCTGTTGATAGTATACCATCCTTTGTGTTTATTCATCTAAAGATGAGATAAAACCAAGATGTCAAAGGTGTTTGTGACTTGTGAAAAATGGTGTCATGAAGAATACTAAATGTTTGATGACATTTCAAACATCTTATTCTTTTTAAATCAGAAGTATTCAAATTAAAACTAAAACACCTAATACATTTCATTACTTTCAACTTCGATATATATTTCAAACAATCATTTTCATTTTGAAATATGCTATTGAATTCATTTCAATTCATTTTTTCCTCCACACTAGTACATGTGGGGATAATTTCCTATTTTTTAATACCTTATGCTACAAATATTAAAATTAGAGAAACAACCAATCCATAAATAGCACCTGACTCGGCAATAGCTGCACCAATAACAAATTGTGTTCTAATTTTAGATTCTACTTCAGGATTACGGGCAACCGCTTCAACAGCTTTACCAGCAGCAAAACCTTGACCAATTCCACTTCCTGCACAAGAAATAGTTGAAATTCCAGCTCCAACAAACTTTAAATTCATCAATCCATTAGGATCAGCTGCTAAATTATTAAAAAAATGAAAGACATGTGTCATTACTGTTGTTAATAATTCCATAATAAATAAATTCTCCTTTTTGTGTTTTATTTTTTTTCCATAATTGAACGTTCGGTATAAATTTCTTCTTCATGATTTATTGCTTGTTGTTTACGAATTTTTTTTGGTAATTTAATAGTAAGTTCTCCCTTATGAGAACTTCCTTCTTCCATTTGTAACTTCCAATAAACAAGAGTTAAGGTCCCAAAAATTAAGGCTTGGATACTTCCAGCAAATAAATCAAAATAAATATGTAAAAATGGTCCAATTACACCAATTAATAAATTCATCTGACCAATAATTGGGATATTACTTCAAATATTAGCAGTTACCTCATAAAGCATTGCCAAAATAATACTTCCACCTAAAATATTACCAAATAAACGAAAAGATAAAGAAATCAAAGGTGCAAATTGAGTAATTAATTCTAGAGGGTTAATAATAAATTTTTTAAAAAATAAAAGTTTCTGAAATTTAATAGCAATATAATATATTCCAATAAAAGTAACTAATGCCATTGATAAAGTAACCGTATACATTGATGACTGTGGTTCAAGACCAATAATCGATAATCAATTACCAATTAAAATATAACCCATTAAATATAACAAATAAACTGTCAGGTTTTTATACTTTACACCAAGAACATCAACAACAATTTTCTCAACTGATTTAATTATTAATTCAAAAACTAAAACAATACCTCTTGGATCTTCATCAGGCTTCATTCGTTTTACTTTATAATAATAAATATAACTAATAACACTGATAAAGACTGTTGTTATCAAAATTGTTACCAATTGTGACATAATTTGTAAATAGTTCCGACTTTCCAATCCAGCTAAAGTTTCCATTTAAATTCCTTCTTTTAAGTTATTTTTTTGATATACACATAATGTTGCAGTAATAGTAGCAACCATTAATATTGACATTCCGGCAATTATAGTAAAAATATTAGCAAAATTAAAGAAAATATTCAAAACTATAATTGAACCATAAATTAACATTCTTAATAAGAATCCAAAATATGCTAAGGTTTGTTTTAAATGTATTCCGCTGGTTAATAATTTTGACGATAAATATAAAAATCATAAACCAATCATACTTCCTACAAAACCAATATTAAATCCAGCAATTAATAACCAATGGTTTGTATTAATTATAACTGTTATAATTAATCCTACATTAATTAACAATCAATAGCATAACATTGTAAAAAGTATTGAAAAAAAAAGGTTATTTCTAATTTTTTCCATTAAAATATTTATTTAGTTCCAAAAATTCGATCACCAGCATCACCCAATCCAGGTACAATATAACCATCATCATTTAATTCTTTATCCAACGCTGCTAAAAAAATCTTAACATCAGGATGATTATGATTAATTTTCTTAATAGCTACTGGTGCTCCTACAATGGAAACTAAAGTAATGTTTTTAAAACCTACTTTTTTTAATTCTTTAATAGCAGCATCAGCAGTACCACCAGTAGCAAGCATTGGATCTAAGATAAATACTAATGCATCACTTATATTTTTAATATTTTTGGGATATTTAAAAAAATATTTTTGTGGTTTTAAAGTTTCTTCATCACGATAAAAACCAACATGACTAATAATTGCATTAGGTACCACATACTCAAATCCATTTGTCATCCCTAATCCTGCTCTTAAAATCGGAGAAAGAATGATTGTCTTGGTTAATGTTTTACCAATAACTTTAGTAATGAACGTTTCAACTTCAATTTCATCAAGAGGAATATCTTTAAATACTTCATAAGCCATTAACGTTGCAATTTCGCTTAAATTCTCTTTGAAATCTTTTTTTTGGATTAAGTGATTTCTAATTCTTGTTAATTTATCTTGTATTAAAGGATGATTAACAATAAACAGATTTTTACTACTTTCCACTAAAAACACTCCTTTATCTTTAATGCGTATATTTTCAATAATTTAAAATATATACTAATATGAGATTTTACGCCTTTTAATTTATAAATCAATAAAATAACAATAAAAATAACGAAAAAAGATAAAAGATTTATTCAAAAATTATTTTTTTAATTGTTAATAACATTCTTATAGTTCAAAATTAACTAAATAAAAATATAATTTATAAATTTTATTTTAATAACTTTGTTTTTATTTTAAAAAATATAATCTAAAATATAAATTTAATAAATTTCTTTTATTGATATAGAAAATTATATATTTGAAATAAACTATTAATAGTAATTTTTGTCTTATTTTTATCAAAAAAAATCTTATGTTAAAATTAAAATATAAAACTTCATACAAGTTTTTAAACTATTATTTTAATTTTAAAATAAATAATTTTTTTTATTTTGAAAAGAGAAAAAATGAAAGAAAATAAAAAATACTTTACATATACAAGCGGAATATTAGGTGGTAGTACAGCATTAGGTGGTATAAGTTATTTTTATTATGATTTAATTTCAAAAAATAAGGAAGTTTTCCATGATCCAGAAGCAGGAATGGCACTCTTTGGAATAATGTTTACTATAGCAGGTTCAACTTTTATTGGAGCATTTTTAGGCTCTAAACTAGGGTATGGAATTGGCACTTCCATTTCAATATTTATGATAAATGTTTTCCAACAAATATTTCTGATATTAATGTTGAAAGTAATAACGAACAACAAATATCTGAAAAAACTCCATTATTAAGAAATAACGATATAACAAGTATTAATAGGGAACAATTACCAATAATTAATCAAAATCATTGTCAATTAACTTTTTAATAAACTTAATAAAAATAAATGTTGGTAAGTTACTAACATTTTTTATTTATGATTAAATAACAATAAAAAAAAGGGAAATTATCCCCGCATGTACTAGTGTGGAGGAAAAAATGAATTGAAATGAATTCAATAGCATATTTCAAAATGAAAACGATTGTTTGAAATATATAGCGAAGTTGAAAGTAATGAAATGATCAGGTGTGCTTCTTCTAGTTTGAATGTTTCTGATTTGAGAAGAATAAGATGTTTGAAATGTCATCAAACATTTAGTATTCTTCATGACACCATTTTTCACAAGTCACAAACACCTTTGACATCTTGGTTTTATCTCATCTTTAGATGAATAAACACCAAACATGGAATTCCATCAACAGATGTTGCAAGGGAATTGGGTGTGACATATAAAACAGCTTGAAGAATGGGTCATGAAATCAGAACTAGAATTTGGAATCAAGATGCAGGGTTCATTGATGATGGAACAGCACAGATTGATGAAATGTATCTTTCACATGTAGGTTTTAAAAAACAAGGAAGATCCTTGCTGAATAAAATCTTGATTGTTGGAGTTTATGAGAAAACCAGCAACAAACTAATTGTGAAAGTATTGAAAAAAGCAGATGAGAAAAACCTTTTATGATTTGCATTGAAACACATTTCTACTGGGTGTTGTCTATTTACGGATTCTTGGAAGGGATATGGAAGTTTCAAAAACTTCTATCACAAACATGAAATCGTAAATCATAAAGTTGGGTATGTGTCATCAACAGGTGTAAACACAAACCAGATTGAATCTGCATAAAAACATATCAGACGAACTTTTCGAACACACATAAAAGTTTCAAAAAACAATATTCATTTATATGCAAAAGAAGCTGCATATAAATTCAATAAGATACCTAGTTTTGAAACTATAATTTTGTGTTTGATTTAGATACATGTGGGGATAATTTCCTAGATAGGCTTTTATCTCCATTTATGTTATAAAATTTAAAAATAGTACATAAAGGGATAAAAGCCAAAAAAAGTTACTGTTTAACACCCATTTTTTTCATTTCTTCATATAACTTTATTATTATTTCTATTATTTCATGTACCAAATTGATGATTAAAAGAAGTAAGCAAAGGATAAGAAAACCCAAGTTCTACTAATTTTTTAATACATTTAAAATAATCTTCTTTTAATGGTAAAACAACTTCAGTAACTTTCTGTTTTCATGGTTGTTTATATTGAATACCACTATAAATATCATTTAATTAACGAATAATAAAAGCATAAATTCCACCAACACCAACTTCCATAAAATTATGTTTATTTGGATGAGGATATTCAAAAATTTTAATATGTAAAACCAAATTTTCTAATAAATTACAATAAACTAATCAATCAGCATATTGATACGCAAATGGTGACTTTTGAGCTCATTTGGGAGTAGATAACAAAATTGCTTTATATTCATCAATATGATGAATATATAAACCTTCTTTTCCACTTGTTATTCCTTGTGATTTCTTAGACATTGTTGCATCTGAAAAATAATTTTTTGAAATACATCCATATTTATTTTTTAAAAAATTACAAACATTTTCATAATTCATTGTTAATAACTTTTCTACTTCTGACATGCTTACCCCATACTATACTACTTTATTTTTATGATAATAATGAAAATTAATTTATCTTTTTTATTACCCAAAATAATATAAATTAATCTTTAACAAATGCTAAGACAAAACTAAAACTACCATGTAATAAAAAATGATAATCATCTTCAATAGCATTAACATTAATATGAACATCATCAAATGTTTTAATAGATTCTGATAAAGTATGACCTTCTACATTAACAACATAGTCACTATCTTGTTTTGCTATTGGAACAATATCGTTAATTTTACTTTCAATTAATGATAAACAACGTAAAGCAATTGCTTCACCAAAAGTAGTGGTATTAATTTTAATTTTTTCTTCTTGCTTATCAATATTAATATTACTAATGTCTTTAGCCTTTGGTACTAATTTTACACAAGCATTAAAACTACCTTTTAAAAAATTACTATTATTTGAAGCAGATACATTAACAGTAAGTGATTCAAATTTATTAATTTTAGCATACATATCATTATGATTAAGAATTGTTATTTTATAATCAGTACCATTTTCTGGCTTTTTTCCTTCTGGAACTAATTTACTAATTTCAGTTTTTACTTTAGTTTTAAATTTAATTAAAGCTGTATTATAAATATCTTTATTTAATTCAACAGGAGCATTAGTAACTTCCATATTAATATTACTAATATCAACATATTTTTGATTTGCATCATTTACCTTATCACATGCAATAAGCGGTAAAGAAATAATGCTCGTTAAAAACATCGCTTTAAATACTTTTAATATTTTTCTCATAGTTTTTCACCTATTATTCTCTCGAAAAAACTAATCTTCTTAGTTTTAACTTTATATTTCTTAATTATTTTTGATTATTAACTTATTATTATTTTGTTTTATTGAATATTTTTTATAACTATTTGTTCCAATAAAAATATAGTAAATTAAAATGGAAATTATCCCCGCATGTACTAGTGTGGAGGAAAAAATGAATTGAAATGAATTCAATAGCATATTTCAAAATGAAAACGATTGTTTGAAATATATAGCGAAGTTGAAAGTAATGAAATGTATCAGGTGTGCTTCTTCTAGTTTGAATGTTTCTGATTTGAGAAGAATAAGATGTTTGAAATGTCATCAAACATTTAGTATTCTTCATGACACCATTTTTCACAAGTAACAAACACCTTTGACATCTTGGTTTTATCTCATCTTTAGATGAATAAACACAAAGCATGGTATACTATCAACAGATGTTGCAAGGGAATTGGGTGTGACATATAAAACAGTTTGAAGAATGGGTCATGAAATCAGAACTAGAATTTGGAATCAAGATGCAGGGTTCATTGATGATGGCACAGCACAGATGGATGAAATGTATATTTCACATGTAGGTTTTAAAAAACAAGGAATATCCTTGTTGAATAAAACCTTGATTGTTGGAGTTTATGAGAAAACCAGCAACAAACTAATTGTGAAAGTATTGAAAAAAGCAGATGAGAAAAACCTTTTATGATTTGCATTGAAACACATTTCTACTGGGTGTTGTCTATTTACGGATTCTTGGAAGGGATATGGAAGTTTCAAAAACTTCTATCACAAACATGAAATCGTAAATCATGAAGTTGGGTATGTGTCATCAACAGGTGTAAACACAAACCAGATTGAATCTGAATGAAAACACATCCGACGAACTTTCCGAACACACATAAAAGTTTCAAAACACAATATTCATTTATATGCAGCTTCTTTTGCATATAAATTCAATAAGATACCTAGTTTTGAAACTATAATTTTGTGTTTGATTTAGATACATGTGGGGATAATTTCCTAGATAGGATTTTATCTCCATTTATGTGATAAAATTTAAAAATAGTACATAAAGGGATAAAAGCCTTTAAAATATTAATAGGTTCTATTAATACTGATACTAAACCAAAATATAACAATAGGCTAACTTTAAAAGAAGAAAAAGAAAAAATAATTCCTAAAGTAATTAAAAAAAATCCAGAAAATTGAATAAACTTTCAATTATTAAATTTAAAGTGTTTTTTTGACATAATTTTGCTCCTAATAATATATTTTGTATAATTATATCATTTTCACAAAAAAAGCAAAATTTTTAATTATTAAATAATAATTGTTATAAACTAATAACATGAACAGCAAAACTAATTGCTTCTTCATATTTATTAAAAAGAAAAAATAAACGTTTATTTTGAAAATTAATTTCAATACCAATATATTTTTGTTTATTTTTTATATAATTATTTTTTTCTCAAAAAAATGTAATACTTTTAACATCAACTAATGATATTATTTGTAGTTTAAAAGAATCAATAAAATAAAGATTATTTTGTGAAATTAACAAGTCTATTTGATTTAAAGGTATAAAATCTGATGATTTGATAAGATTAACGTCTTTAATTTTATAACGTAAAAATAATTTTTTGGCAGCACTATATTCAGTTTTTAGCAAAATATTTTGGCCAGAAATCTTATTAAGTTCTTCATACTTTCCTAAAATGACTTTGTCGCTATAATAAATATCTTCTTTAATTTTTTCTATTGAGACTGGTAATTCTTTAGTATTTATTTTTTTTAATTTTAAGTATTTATATAAAGTATTTATATCTTTAGTAATTTTTAATATTTTCTTTTGTTTATTTTTTTTAATTAATAAAATTATTGCAATTAATAAAATCAATATTGTTGTGCATGCAATAATAATTAAAATTATTCATCAATTCATAGTATTATCTCCTTTTTTAATACTGTTATCTAATTATTATCTAATAATTTTATTATTAAAACTATTAAAAATAGTTGATGGTTTATTTGTTAAAATCTCACCTGCTACTCTATACCTTAAATTAGGCAAGTTTATATTATGATAATCGTTAATTGGTTGTTTATTACTTAAATTACAACTTGTAGCTACTAAAGGCCCTGTTAATTTAATTAATTTTTGAATAAAATGTGAAGCAATAACTCTAATTGCTATTGTCTTTTTATTTATTCAATATGATGTGTTTAAACTAGGTTGTTTTAAAACTATAACAGTAACTTTACCAGCACTAAAATTATTTATTAAAAATGACTGTAATTGATCGCTAATTATACCAATGCTTTTAGCTTGCTCTCAACTAGCAACTAAAATTGGCAGTTCTTTACTATAATCACGTTTTTTAATTTGATAAATTTTATTAATAGCTTTGTCATCATCAAATTTACAAACAAGACCATAAATTGTATCTGTTGGTAAAGCAACCACTTCGCCATTAGCGATGATTTGGCTAATTTCTTTAATTTTATTTTGCTGTAAAGTTATCATGAAAACACCACTATAAATTTTAACTAAATTATACACCTATTATTTTAAATATAATAGTTGTTTCAAAATAATGAATAAAAAACTTATAAATAATATTTGTAATTTAAAATAAACCTTAAAATTACTAATTAAGGATTGGAAAATCATTAATTAATGGTTTAATAAACATCTTAATTTAATATAGATTAATATTTATATTAGATTTTTATTAAATTAAATATAGAAGGAGAATCAAAAAATATGCCCAAAAGAAAAATAGGAATACAACATACTAATGAAGAAATTGAAAAAATAAGAAAAGAAAATGAAGATAATGATAATAAACCATTTATAATAGAAACAATTTGTATTCAAAATATCATTGAAAAAACAATTGATAAAAAATTTAATAATAATGATTTTACAAAAATGATTTTTCCCAATAAAGAATTAGATAGCACTATAAAAAAAGAAATTATAAAATTAGAAACTGAATTTAAAGATGCAGAAATAGATTATATTAAATTTAATTCTTATTTACCAAAAATATAATGAAAGTTAAGATTTATCTTTCTGATGCTAATTTAGTTAAATAATCATTATTAAATTTATTAAAATAAATGATTTCATAATTTGTTTTTTATTTGTACTATTAATTTTATATAAAAATGTAAGGGAAATTAACATTAAATTGTCATGATTGATTGTATTATTTTATATATATGACTAATACTTTTAATATTAGTATTAATCATTTTCTTAAATAAAGAAATTCACAAATTGATTCAATTATAATTTTGAGTATTTTTTTTATTAGTAAATAAAATGAAAATAAAATGAATTTTAAATTTGTTTTGAAATATCAAAGGGTTTTTTATATATAAAAGAATAATAGGGAACTCGTAATTAGGAATAGGTACTAATTGATTTATTAATAATATTTTTTCATAAATATGATTTTTAATTATAGAACATTCATCAATATCTAAAAATTCTAAATTTAAATTATATTTTTTGATAAATGTTTTTTGAAATGCTCACAAAATAGATTTAATACTATAAAATTTTTCTTGGATATAAAAATTAAATACCACAATTGAATATTAAATTCTTTTTAACATTACTCATTTTATTTTTTCATTAATATTTTTTTCTAATTCATAATTTCATGAATTTTCATTAATATTAATAACAGAAATATTATTATATTTATCTAAATTATAATTACTATAGATATTTACTTTTTCAATTAATATACAAGTTTTTTGATTTTGTTCATGATTTTTAAAATTATTACTTAAGTTATTTTTTAGGGAAATAATTAAAATATTAGGGAAATTTACTTTTATAAATGAAGTTATTTGAATTTTATTAGCATAGGAGTCATCAATTAAGAATATATAAGGGAATGTTTCAGTTCTCATTTGCTATAAAACTTTTATGAAAAGTAATCATTAAAAATTTATTTTGTAAAAGATTAAGATTGGGAAAATAATATTTTTTAATTGCGAATTTATAATAAAAAGGAGTTGTTGCCCTCATTGGTAGTCACTTTCTATTTTAAAAGTATCATCCAAGGCAAAACTAATATCACTATAATAATTAAATTGTAATTTAAATCAATTATCACTTGGAAATAATTGACTGTCAACTTTAATATTAAGTAAACAAATGAAATTAAAATAATTGGTTTCAAACTTATCAAACTCAATAGCAAACTCTTTATCAATTATTAATCTAAAATGTTCGACTTCTCTTTTTATACTTAAGTTTAAATTAAATTCAATTTGTTCATCTTTTTCAAGAAAAAAATTAAGTTTAATTTTTCGTACATGAATTGTTAAAAATCATATTAGTTGATCATCATAATATTTTTTATAACCGATATTGATCATTATAATTTCTATTTTTTTGTATATATAGGTTAGGACTTTATCATTAGTTAAGAGAATTTTTTTTATCTTTACTAATAATTTTTATAATAATAATAGCAGTTATAAATCTTAAATGTCATTATAACCATCTAATTGAAACCCTTTATTATTTTCAAATTTTAATTTTAATCTTAAATTTTGTTCAAAGAAAAAGTTATTCAAGTAAATAATGTTTTTTTTAAATTATACTTATTTGTGTTACTTATATTGATAAGTCACTCACTACTTAAATATTTTTTTTGTCATACACATATTAAGAACAAATTACTAATTCTAACAAAAGGATATTCATTTGATATGTGGATAAACTGTGTAAGCAAAAGTATTTATTGCTACTATTTAATTGTCACCATTAATTACAAAGTAATCTTGCTTTCTGGAAATATTGCAATTACTAATTTTTATTAACATTGTATTAATAAAATTAATATTTCTTTGTAAAGTTCGAAATGTAACATTAAATTTTTCCATTAGAAATGCTATATTAACCGAACAATAATACTGAAAATATTTTAATATTTCAATGATACGCCACATTAAAACTGCCCCCGTTATCCTAATTGAAAGATTAAATGAGATTTTCCTTTTCAAAAAATAAAATAGTCACCTTTTGAGTGACAAAATTATTGTTCTTAAATTATTTTTATATGTTATAATGTTTACCAAATAAATAGCATTCTTCATTTATTATTAATATCTTTAATAAATTTGTAATTATATTGTGGTAAATACTTTTTAATAAGAATAGTTAGTGCTTCTTTTTGATCAAAACCAAATTCAAATGCTAATAAAAAAGATTTTTCTAAAACTGCATGACATTGTTGAAAAATTACTTCATAAAAATATAATCCTTTATGATCAGCAAATAAAGCTAATTTTGGTTCATATTGTAAATTATGTTTTGAAAAAGTATTCGCTGTCTCATCAATATATGGCGGATTTGAAATAATAATATTAAATTTATGATTTTTAAGATTTGTAAATATATCGCTTTCAACAAAATTAATATTTTTTAGGTTAAAATTATCATTATTAATCTTAGCAATAGTTAATGCATCTTTGCTAATATCACTTGCTACTATATTTCAATTAGGTTTCTTTAACGCTAAAATAATAGCAATAGCACCACTGCCTGTCCCTAAATCTAATACTTTTAAATTATCATTATTAAAAATGTTTTGTGCATAGACAAAAACATTTTTAACTAGTTCTTCAGTTTCATTACGAGGAATTAATACTCTATTATCAACAACAAACTTATGATCAAGAAATCATTGATAACCAATAATATATTGTAAAGGATAACAAGCAACAAATTTTTTAACTAGTTGTAAATATGATTCTAAAAAATCTATTGCTATTGTTTGACTAAGATTTGCATACAATCAAGATAAATCTTTATTAATAAACTTTAATAAAATTATCTTATTAATTTGTTCATTTTTTTTATTAATTTTTTTTGCTAATAAAAGATAATCTCTATAAGTCATTAATTTATACTCCAAAAATAAATATTTTATTGAAAATTAACAGATGAATTATTATTTCTTGAAGTTTTTTTTATTAAATTATTAACAACGAGAATTAAAACAATAATACTAAAAATAAATAAAAAACTAATTGTTAATAAACAAATAATTGGAAAAAGAATAATGTAACTACAAATACTAATAATAAAACCAAAATTATTAATATTATTACCATTAATATTTCGTAAAAATTCTAAATTTTTTCATAATAAATAATGAAAAATTAAAATAGATGCACTAGCAAATCATAATGTTAAAACTAAAAATAAAATGTGAATAATACCACTACTAAAAGTTAATGTAATAAATGTTCCTAATGTCGCATATAAAAAAATAACTGATATTAAAAACAAAATTTTTGTTCTAGAGTCTAAAATCTTAAAATCCATAATAATTTCTTCCTTTTTTACTTTAATACTGTAATATTTTCATCAAGATTTTCTAATTTTTCTTTTTGTTCACTACTAATTAAAGCAATAATAATTTCATCAATATTACCTTCCATAATACGATCTAACTTTAATAAAGATAATCCAATCCGATGATCGGTTACTCTATTTTGTGGATAATTGTATGTTCTATTTTTTTCTGAACGATCACCGCTACCAACAGCTGTTTTTCTTAAATTACCAATTCTTCCCTGTTCTTCTTCAACTTTTTTTTCATAAAGTTTAGCTCTTAATACCCGCATTGCTTTATCTTTATTATCATGTTGACTTCGTCCGTCCTGTGAAGTTACAACAACACCTGTTGGAATATGAGTAATTCTAATTGCTGAATCGGTAGTATTAACATGTTGACCACCAGCACCACTAGAACGATAAGTATCAATTCTTAAATCAGAATTATTTATTTTAATTTCAACTTCATTAACTTCTGGCAATACAGCAACCGTTGCAATTGAAGTATGAACTCGTCCTTGTGATTCGGTTTTTGGAACTCTCTGAACACGATGTCCACCAGCCTCAAACTTTAATTTAGCAAATACATGTTTACCTTTAACCATAAAAGCAATATAACTAAATCCACCATTTATTGCTTCCTTTGCCTCAATAGTTTCAATTTTTCATCGTTGAATTTCACAATACTTACTATACATACGATATAAATCACCAGCAAAAATATTTGCTTCATCACCACCAACAGCTCCTCTGATTTCAATAATAACATTTTTATCATCATTTATATTTTTAGGAATTAGTGTTAGTTTTAATTCATTTTCTGCTTTTTCTAATTCTATTTCATTTGCTTTAATATCTATTTTAAGCATTTCACAAAGTTCTTGATCCTGTTCGGTTGCTAATGCCTTTTTTGCTTCAATAATTTCTTTGTTAATTTTTTCATATTTTCAATATCGTTCAATAATTGGTTCTAATCTACTATGTTCTTTTGTTAATTCAGTGTATTTATCACGAGGAATTAATTCGGGATTTTCTAACTGCTTTTCAATTTCACTATATTTTTTAGTAAGTTGCATTAACTGTTCTAATGTTTTTTCATTCATAATATCACACCTGATTTATCTATTCTGATTATTTGTTAAGACACGATGATGACTACGACATCGAGCTTCATATTGTTCTTGCGCACCAATTAAAATAATTTCATCATCATATCTAGCTTCTCGGCCATTAATAATACGTTGTGTCCTTGTTGCTGCTTTACCACATTTTACACAAACAGCATCTAATTTAGTTACAAATTCTGCTAAGGCTAATAATTCTTTAGTAACAGGAAATGGTTCACCACGAAAATCTTGATCTAAACCCGCAACAATAACTTGCTTATTTTGATTTGCTAATGTTTTAATCACTTCAATAATTGATGGTTTAAAAAATTGTACTTCATCAATTGCAACTGCTTCTATTTCTTTATCTACATGTTTTAATATTTGCATTGGATCATCAATTACTATCGCTGTGATAGATACCCCTTTATGACTTACTACTTTTTTAGCATCATAACGAATATCAACCTTGGGTTTAAAAACTAGCACTTTGCGTTTAGCATACTGTAAACGATTTATACGTCGCATAAACTCTTCTGTTTTTCCAGCAAACATACAACCAGTAATTACTTCAATTCATCCCTCATTATAACGACTATACATTTATATCCAACTCCATCTCTAATTTTAATTGTTTGTTAATTCTGGTGATTTACTAGCAATTTTATCTAAACTATCAATCAATTTTTCAACTTCATTAATATTTTGTAAATATGCACCAGCTGCTGTCTGATGACCACCACCACCAAACTTGGCAATAGTATCATTAATTATTCATCTTGCACTACGAACACTAACTTTGATTTTACTATTCATTTGATCATAAGCAGCAATTAATCAAATTTTAATACCATCAATATTTGACATTACATTAACTTGGCTAGTTAAATCTTCTCTAGTTAAAACAACTTCACCTTTAATATTTAATATTTTATTTTGACTAATAATTTTTGTTTGTAAATCAGTAATTATTTTATCGTTAAATATTATATAAGCAACACCATTATCAGTAATTTTAAAATTTGATAATATATATCCTTTCAATTTTGCGATTTTTAAATTTTGAATATATAAACTTTGATATAAGTCTAATAAATTAAAATTTTGTTTAACTAAAAAACTAGCAATCTGAAAAGTTTCTTCATTAACAGAGCGATACAAAAATCTACCAGAATCAGTAACTAAACCAAGAAATAAATTTCTAGCTGCTAAAGCAGAAACTTTTAAATTCAATACTTGTGCTCATTTTGCCACTACTTGGCAAGCAGCAGAAGCCTTTTCTTCAATTAAATGAATATCACCATATTTATCAACAATTGGATGATGATCAATTTTAATTATTTTTTTTCCTTCTTCTCAAAATTCACCACTAATTCGTTCGCGATTGGTTGTATCAGTGACTATTACTAGTGCATTTTCATAATCTTCTTTTTTAACAAAAGTTGGTTGTGGAAATAATGATGCCATATGTTCATTTGTTTCACCTGGAACAAGTACTTTTTTATTTTCAAAATTATCTTCAATAATTTTTTTTAATCCCCATTGTGAACCCAAAGCATCTCCATCAGGATTAATATGACGATGAATAATAATTGGATTACTAATTTTTATTAATTCATAAATTGCTTGTGCTTCTTTTTTAAACTTATTCATATTATATATCCTTTCTATCATGTACCAATTAATTGTTTTGTTTCATCATCAAAAACAAAAATTGAATTTTTAGTAATAATAATTCAACCAACGGTTCCCACTTCTAAATTATCATTATTATTGGTTAAAACTTCAAATTGTTCTGATTTAGTAGTTTCAACCAATAAATATGCTTTTTTATCATTAACTTTAGTAATATTTTTAATAACACCATTAATAATAATTGAATTTTTTAAAAAAGTAAATCGTGGTTTCTTTGCACTAAACAAAATGGCATTTGATTTAAAAGCAATAGTAGAAGTGGTTTTAGCACCAAACTTACCTAAATTTACATTATAAAAATATAAATTATGAGCATTTCATTCTCCCTTTGCGATATTAATATGCTGTTCATTTATTTCTTTTAATAAATTTAAAGATAATGGTTTATCAGTGATTTCACTAACATTTCCTTGTTGAATAATTATTTCATTTTCAATAACAGTAACATTAGTTGCTAATAAATTAATATCAACTTGATTATTGGTTGTAAAAATTATAATTATTTTCAAAAATTTTTGTAATTTTTTAATTCAATTTGCTAATTGTTCTTTATTATCAACATTTAAAAGTTCAAATGGGTTATGTAAAATTAAAATTTTAGTAGGCACAATTAATTGTTGAATGATTTTTATTATTTGTCGCTCTACTATTGTTAATTGTGTTAAACGTAATGACAATAAATGACTTAGATCTAAATGTTTAAATATCATAACAATATTTTCACTAATTAAATCACGGACATCAATTAACTGTGAATATAAAGTTTGTAATTGTTGTTGATATGTTTCTTTATCTTGTAACTGTGGATTTTTTAAAATTTTATCATGATAAATTTTAATTTTATCTTTAATATTTTTTAAAAGTAAATGCATTTCATCTGGTAAAAGTTGCATTGCCACAAAATCTTGTTTCATATTAAATTTAATTCTTTGTACTTCTGCTAAGTCAATTCACTGGTCTAAAATTTGATCAATTTGACTACGAGTACATTTAATTTGTTGATATGAAACTAAATGATTAAGTTCACTATTAAAATTTTGATTATGATTATTACAAGTTTTTAATGTAGTTCTAATTTCACTTCTAGTAGTACTAATCTCTCTATTTAAATAATTATTTATTTCTTTAATAACAAAACTAATTTCTCGTAGTTGAAACTCTCATTTTCTTTCTTTTGGTGGATTACATCTACAAAAACATGGTCCCACTAAACTTTCCAAACTAGAAATACGATCTTGCAAAGATTGTAAAAATAACAAGTTATTATTTGCAATAATATTTTTTTCTTCGGCAGTGAATTTTTTAATTAGAATATCTGTTAATTTTTCACTTCCAGCAAAATTAAATTTCTCTTGAGCAAAGTTTTTATGAAAATGATTAATTTGATATTGATATTCTTTAATAAAATTATTACGAGTGCTTTGTGTCTCATTAATAAAATTTTTAATAATATTAATTAATTTTTCTTTAAAATAACCACTGTCTAAATTTAAACCTGTATTTTTTAAGTTTTCAATATCAGTCTTAATTTTTTGATTAATATTACTTATTTCTTGTAAAAAAGGTTTATTAGTAATTGCTGTTCTTGCTAAGCTACGTTGAATACTAAATAATTTATTTCAACTCTGTAAATGCATACTAACATAAGCCATTTTTCGTTCAAAACCAATACTATTATAAGTAACATCAATATCATCAATTAAAATTTTACCCTCCATAATAGCAGAAGAACCTGCTAGAGAATTAATTAATTTTTCAATATTATCTTCATCATTACTAAAAATTGCCAAGCAACTAGGATATTTTCCTTCAAAACTTAAATCTTTTACAGCTTTTTCAACGGATAAATTAATAATACTAAAATTAAAGTTACTAGTTTGCTCAGTATTATATCTAATACCTTTACTTATTACAAATTTATTAAAATCAGATGATTTTTCCATAAAACCATTCCCTACCTTAAAGTTTTTTATTTCATATACTATTAAAATTATATTCTATATTTATTGGGTTGTATACATACAATATTTTAACTTAATTAATGTTAAATATGTCTGTAAATAATTTTATTTTTAGAGTATAAAAAAAAGAAACTATGATTAGTTTCTAGTTTAATTAAAATTATTTTTTAACTTGTTTAGTATCACTTAGTTTTAGAACATCTTTTGCTGTTTCTAATACAATAGTTTTAGTATTTTGTGGTTTTGCTTTGTTTATTTCAACAGTTTTTGTTTTTGTTTCAACTTGTTTACTTGCTTTTGTATTAAAGCGTTCAACTCTTCCTTTTGCTGAAACAAATGATTGTTTTCCAGTATAAAATGGATGACAACTTGAACATGTATCAACACGGATTTCTTTACCCTTAGTTGAACCACTTATAAAATTATTGCTACATGTTATACATGTTACTTTAGTTTGAAAATACTCTGGATGGATGCTTGCTTTTGCCATGGTTTTACCTCACTTATAAAATTACTATTAATAAAAAGTACTTAAAAATAATATCATTAACAATATAAAAAAGCAAATAAATATTAATGATAGATAGAGTTTTTATTTTGGTAGATTGTGTTGTAAAAATGTGTTCTAATTCAATTAACTAGATATCATGAATTTTATTTTTTTTAAATTATATATTTTATTGAAATTTAAAACTTAAAAATTGTTTTTATATGAATAAAACCTCCTTTAAAAGTTTAAAAATTATATTTTTAAAATATAATTAAAGTATATTTTAAAATAATTTAAGAAAAGGTTAATAATATGGGAGTTTATGGGGCTAAAGTATTAGCCGAAATGTATTTTAAAGAACAAGAAAATTTAAAAAAAATTAAATTTTCTACAATAGAAAAATTTATCAAAAATGAATCGAAGAGAAATATAATTACTGGAAATAGTTTTACTATAGGTATTACTAGTAATAAGAAAAATAAAAGTTCTTTTGAATTTAAAAATATTCATACACAAGCAGAAAAAATATATAAAAAACATTATTCTAATGACAAAATTTTGGATACTTTTCCAACAATTAATTCTTATTTTATTTTTTTAAAAAAAGAATGACAAATATTTTATTAACGTTTAAGTTAGGAGAAAAAGCAGTAGATAAAAAAAATAATCCTAAAATAAAAACTTTAAAATCTGATTTAGAAAGTGAAGTTTATGAATATATTGATAATACTTTAAAATCTCCATTAATAATAGATAGGGATGATTTATTTACTTTTAATCATTTTTTAATTAATGAAAAATGATATTTTGAAAATATTGATTCAGTTTTACCTATTTTAGAAAATGAACCTAAATTTTTAAAAAATGATTTTTCCTTAATAATTGCAATTAAGTATTCTTATATTAACTCGATATGATTTAAAGGAAGAAGTATAAAATCAAATTTAATTAAATTTAAGGCTTTTATCCCTTTATGTACTATTTTTAAATTTTATCACATAAATGGAGATAAAAGCCTATCTAGGAAATTATCCCCGCATGTATCTAAATCAAACACAAAATTATAGTTTCAAAACTAGGTATCTTATTGAATTTATATGCAGCTTCTTTTGCATATAAATGAATATTGTGTTTTGAAACTTTTATGTGTGTTCGGAAAGTTCGTCGGATGTGTTTTCATGCAGATTCAATCTGGTTTGTGTTTACACCTGTTGATGACACATACCCAACTTCATGATTTACAATTTCATGTTTGTGATAGAAGTTTTTGAAACTTCCATATCCCTTCCAAGAATCCGTAAATAGACAACAACCAGTAGAAATGTGTTTCAATGCAAATCATAAAAGGTTTTTCTCATCTGCTTTTTTCAATACTTTCACAATTAGTTTGTTGCTGGTTTTCTCATAAACTCCAACAATCAAGGTTTTATTCAACAAGGAAGATCCTTGTTGAATAAAACCTACATGTGAAAGATACATTTCATCCATCTGTGCTGTGCCATCATCAATGAACCCTGCATCTTGATTCCAAATTCTAGTTCTGATTTCATGACCCATTCTTCAAGCTGTTTTATATGTCACACCCAATTCCCTTGCAACATCTGTTGATGGTATACCATGCTTTGTGTTTATTCATCTAAAGATGAGATAAAACCAAGATGTCAAAGGTGTTTGTGACTTGTGAAAAATGGTGTCATGAAGAATACTAAATGTTTGATGACATTTCAAACATCTTATTCTTCTCAAATCAGAAACATTCAAACTAGAAGAAGCACACCTGATACATTTCATTACTTTCAACTTCGCTATATATTTCAAACAATCGTTTTCATTTTGAAATATGCTATTGAATTCATTTCAATTCATTTTTTCCTATACACTAGTACATGTGGGGATAATTTCCATAATTTATTCTTATATTAGTAACTTATTTCCAAAAATGAATTATTTGAAAAATAATGAAAATTAGACAAAATTACTCTCTTTAACTTTTAAATTTAAATTTATATTCGACGTATTTTAAAAAAGATACATTTAAAAAATTATTCTCAAACTTATTAAGGAAAAAGACAAGAAATAATCTTGTCTTTTTTTGTAATTGTAAAATTTTAAAATTTTTAATAACTTTCTTTAATACTATTATCAACACGTGTTAAGGAATTAAAAAAGTGAACCACAACACAGTTGTTCAAAATAGTGGCTAGCATGTGGACTTGCATGAATAAATAAAAATTTGAAGACTTTTTTAAATATGAATTATTTGAATTTAAGACATTATTAATTTTCTATCCAAATTTAAAATCTGAAGCAAATGCTTATGAAAACTTTAGTGATAAAATAATTGATTTGTGTTTGAAAAATGATTCATTGAAATTAAAAATTATTAAAGAATATACAAAAGTAGTTGAAGAAATTCTTAAAAAATCAATAACAGTAGCAGAAGATTGAAATAATGCATCTATAAATTTTACTGAAACTATTTTAAGTAAAATATTATGAAAAGAAATACCATTTTATTCACAATGAAATAAAACAGATATAGAATTTATTAATCAAGAAAATAGCAAAGTTTCAACAAGTAAAGGTCAAAGTTTTAGTAATAAATTATAAAAAATATAAATCTTAGATACTTTAAAACTTTAGACATATTACGCAACTAACTAATTTTAAAAATTGGAAAAATATTTAATATTTTACTTCATTAATTCATTTATAGTAGTGTTTGGAGAAATTATAAGGTAGTGACATTATTAATTTTATACATATATAATTTCATATATCCTTGAAATGAAATAAAATAGATTACCTTTTATACACTCAAAAAAGATGTAAAAATATTATAATAAATAAATGATATATTTGAATATGTCACCATAATTTTAAAAATTTTAAAGAGGTCTAAAATGAAAAAAATATTAAATATTTTAAGTTGTTTAACATTTAGTGCATTAACTACTATTAACATTAACGCTTGTGACTTTTTTTGATAACAACCCTCACAAATCAAAACCTTTGTACGAAAATGAAGAATGATTTAATGGCACAAGTTCTCAATATGAAGGCAATATTGTAGACAATATCAATATAATGTCTTGAAAAAAATATCATTTAAATTGACAATCATTTATTAAAAAGTATCAATTGTTAAATTTTGATGATAAATCAATTATTAAAGTTGAAACTGCCACATATAAAAACTGTATATGACATAATTTACCATATCAAATTACAGGACCTAAATTATCAGTTAATACAGCAAAAATTAACACATCAAACAACACAAATGATGAAAAAAAACAAAATTTGAAATATAGAATTTATGTATTATTATGGCAGTTGACTTACTCCTTTAGTTTTTATTCATATCTATGCTCAAGCATTTTTTTGATATAGTAATAATGGCAATATATATTTATCTATTCATTTAAAAGAAGAATCAAAAAATGCTGTAGAAGGAGCACACTTTAAACTTCAAATAAATAGTGCATATTTAAGCTAAATTTATTAATTATAATAATGAAAAAGGGACAATATAACAATGAATGATGAAGATGAAAAATGTGACTTAGAAGTTAAATTAATTTTAGAAAAACAATATAAAAATGATCAAATCAAAGAATTCTTAGTAAAACTTATAAATTCAAAAAAAGAAGAAAATAAATTTTATAGTAACTTAGAATTACTAGCTGATGTTTCACTATATTATAAAAAAATTAAAAAAACTGTTAAAATAACAAATAATATTTTGGAAATAATAAGCAAAATTTTAAAATTAAATGATACTGAAATAAATAATTTTTTAAGTTTAAGTTGAAATAAAATTCAAGAAATAACTACAGAAAAAATCATAAATATCGAAGAAATTAATGATTTATTAAATGAACCTTTTGTAAATACTTCATATATTAATCAAAAAAATTTAATATAGATTTCTAATTTAATATCTTTCTAAAATACTTGCATTAACTTCATAAATAACACTCAAAAGTATTATAAATACTATTTTATTTTTGAAATAATGTAAAATTATTTTATAAAAGAGGTTAAAGTTTGAAAAAGGGGTATTTTATAAAAAATTTAAAAAGTATACTATCAATTGTAGGTGTTTTAGGATTTACAGCAGCAACAAAAAGCAATGTCACTGCATGTATAAGTAATATAACAAGTAATTTTCAAGAAATAACAAATTGAAAAGAAAATAATAGTGAAATTCAAAGCTTAGTTAATAATAAAAATATTATTTATGCAGGAACCAAAACTGGTGATGACAAAGGTAATTTATTTAAAATTACAAAAGAAGACAAAACAACAACTTTAACAAATTGAAAAGAAAGTAATGGTAAAGTTCAAAGTTTATTAAATGTTAATGATACGATCTATGTTGGAACAAAAACTGGCGATGGCAAAAATAATTTATTTAAAATTACTGATGATGATACAATAACAGCACTATCTGATTGAAAAGATACTAATGGTGAAGTTCGTGGTTTACTAAATGTCAATGGCACAATTTATGTTGGAACTAAAACAACACCCGTTGATAATGTATATACAGGAAAGTTAATTAAAATTACAAAAGATGACACAATAACAATATTATCAAAACGAAATCTAAACAATGGTGAAATTTATAGTTTAACTAATTCAACAAACGAAAATATTTATATTGGAACCAAAACTGGTGATGATCAAGAATATTTATATAAAGTTAAAGAAGATGGTAAAAATACAGTAGTAACTAACTGAAAAGATACTAATGGTGAAGTTTTAAGTCTAGTTAATGATAATAATACAATCTTTGTTGGAACAAGAACTACTGATGGTAAAAGAAGATTATTTAAAGTTGTCTATACAGTAGCAATTGGTATTTTTAGTTGAAGTAGCAGTGGTGGTGAAGTACATAGTTTATTAAATGCCAATGGTATTGTTTACGCTGGAACTAAAATTAGTGATAATAAAGGAAAACTATTTAAAAGTTTAAATCCAGAAGGATAATAAAAACTAATTAATTTAATTTATTAACTTCTTTTAAAAAAACCTAAAATTTAATTTTAGGTTTTTTATTATTTTTATCCTGTATAATTTTCAAACTTACCTCATTTTGGAATAAAAACAGTTACTACTTTTCCTGTCGGGCCGTTTCGATGTTTAGAAATAAGAATTTCAGCAAGATTACTTTCTTGTGAACTAGTTGGTTCTTCGCTATTTTTTTCCTTATAATAATCATCACGATATAAAAACATAATTACATCAGCATCTTGTTCAATAGCCCCTGACTCACGTAAATCAGACATTAAAGGACGTTTTTCTTCACGTCTCTCCACCATTCTTGATAATTGTGATAAACAAACAATTGGTACTCTTAATTCTCTTGCCAAAATTTTTAAACTACGAGAAATATTTGAAACTTCTTGTTGACGTGATTCACTATCTCTACCAGTTAATAACTGTAAATAATCAATAATTACTAACTTAATGCTATTTTCACGACTTAATTTTCTTAATTTAATTTGCAACTCTAAAACTCTTAAACCAGGTGTATCATCAATAATAATTCTTTTTTGTTTCAATTGCTCAGCAGTAGCACTAATACGATTTCAATCAGCCTGTGTAAATTTAGACTTATTACGTAAACGATTAGCATCAAAATGTCCTTGACAAGAAATCATTCTTGTAATTAATTGATCTTTTGGCATTTCTAATGAAAAAATAACAACAACATCGTTTTTATTATATTGTTCATTAGCAGCATTTAAAGCAAAATTAAGTGCTAAAGCGGTTTTACCCATTGAAGGTCTAGCTGCTAAAATAATTAAGTCACCTCGTTGAAAACCACTAGTAATCATATCCAAATTGTTAATACCTGAACTTGTACCAGTAATATTAACTGTTGATTTTTGTAGTTGTTCAATTTTAGTTACCACATCATCAATGTGTTCACTAATTGGCAACATCTCTTCATGATTACGTTCATTACTTACTTGTACAATTTGAGCTTCAGCAGCAATTAAAACTTCATTAATTGACTTTTCACTTTGTAACTCTTTACCAATATTTTTTAAAGCATTTTCTAATTGTCGTTTAGTAGTTCTTTCAATCAAAATATCAATGTGTTCTTTTAAATTAGCATCAGTAATATATTGAGCCACTAAAGAAGATAAATATTCAATTCCACCAATTTTATCCAAATTATTTTGCTTAACTAATTCTTCGGCAATAGTTGTTACATCAATACCAGAATTATTTTTATAAAGATTGGTAATTGTTTTAAAAATAATTTGATTAGAATTAATTGTAAAGTCATGTGGTGCCAATAAATTTAATGCACTTTCACATGCTGGTGATGATTGAATCATCGCACTTAAAACATTAACTTCTGCATTATTTATATATTGACCATTGTTAGACATAATTATTCTCCTAAAACTTCAACCTTTAATTGTGCAATAATTGTAACATCTAATTTAATATTAATGTTAGTTATACCTAATTCATTAATATGATTAAATTTAACAAATTTATGTTTATCAATTTTAATGTTATATTTTTGCACTAGTTGTTCACAAATTTTTTTTGAAGAAATAGCACCAGAAACTTTACCATTATTACTTTTTAATTTAAATTGTAAAGTAATTAAAGCTAATTGTTCTTTAATTTTTTGTAAATCTTCTAATTCCATTTCTCGTTGTATTTTTTTATTTTCAATTACTTTTTGATTAATTTTTAATGCTTCTGATGTAGCAATTACAGCTAATTTTCTAGGTAATAAATAATTTTTACCATAACCATCACTAACATTAACAACTTCACCTTTTTTACCATAATTTTTAACATCCGTTAAAAGTACAACTTTCATTGTAAACATCTCACTTTCTATTTTAATAATTTTTATTACCTTTCAGTAGTAGAACTTTCACTTTGATATACGCCACTTTCAATTAGTTTTACCAATTCATCATACAATGCTCTAATTCCCAATTTACTACTTTGGACAGCAGCAGCACTAAAGTGACCACCACCACCTAAGTTTTCACAAATAATTTGAACATTTATTTCACCGTTGCTTCGTGCTGATAAACAGGCACGTCCTTGACGATCATAAGCAATAGTAAATGATGCTTTACAATCACGTAAGTCTAACAACATTTCTGAAATTTGGGCTAAATATGAAGTATGTACTTCTAAGTTTTCATCACCAACAGCAACTAAAAATCCTTTTTTAATTTCTTGGGCGTGACTAATTAAAGCAAATTTATCAATTAGTTCATTTAAACTATTTTTCAATAATCCTTTAACTTTAGAAGGAGAAGCGCCTCAATCAGTTAATAATCCACAGGCTTCAAAAGTTCTTCTTGTTGTTCTTACTTGGAAATTATTAGTATCAATTAAAATACCTGCAAACATTATATTTCATAAAAATTCTGATTCAATATTATTAAAATCATTATAATAAATAATTTCTGTCATTGCTTCAGCTGTTGAAGAGGTTCCTGCATCAATATAAGAAGTAATGGTGCTACTAATTGATTCATCAGAAACACGATGATGATCAATAACAATAATTTTTACAGCTTTACTTAATAAATCAGGACTATCAACGCGTTGCGGATTATGAGTATCAACAACAATTAATAAAGTATTTGAATGAAGAAATTTAAGTGCTTGTTTACCTGTAATAAAATTACGACTAATATAACTTTCAGGAACAAGTTCATGAAGAATTTTTAATGTTTTTTCATCAACTTCATTTTGATTAATAACATAATGAGCACTTTTATTTAAACTTTTAGCAATTTCAATAATAGCTGTTCCTGAAGAAATACTATCAAAATCAGCAGCCGCATGTCCCATAACTAAAATGTTTTCTGCTAATTTTATTTCATTATATAATGATTGTGCAAACATTCTAATATTAATTTTAGATTCTGATTGTTTTGCTTCAATAGTACCTCCAATAAAAACTGTATTACCACCAAATTCACGAATAACTACTTGATCACCACCACGATAAACTGCTAACTCTTTACTTTCAATAGCCAAATCATATAGATCTTTACTAATAGCATTACCATAAGAGAAACCAGCAGATAACGTAATATCTGCTTTAAATTTTTTAACACCTTCTCGAATATTTTTAATAAGTGGAAAGTTATCATTTCTTGCTTTATTAAATTCATTTTGATAAAGTAAAATATTGTAACTATCTTCAATATTACCTAATAATAAACCTGAATAATTATTAGCAAAATCATTTAATTCAGTTTTAATAAATGCTTCAACACGAATTTGATTCTCAACTCTTAATTTTTGTAAAGAATTATAAAAATTATCAATACTAATTACACCAAAAACTAATTTTTCTTGCTGTAATTTATTATATAAGAAATGATATTTAGTTGTTTCTTGTAACAAAATTGTTCTAGTTTGTACTAAATAAATAGCATCATAAAGCATATCTTCAATTTTAAGTGTAATTTGAGTAATATTATTACTAATTAATTGTTCTAAATCTCTTGATAGTTTAACAATTGATTTTCCAATTAATCTACCTAAACCTTTATCTTCTAAAAATTCACTTACTCACATAATTGATAAATCACTATCTAAAACAATCATACCAACACTACCAAAAGTTAAAGCTTGTGCATTATTTAATTTTATGATTTCAGCTGTGTTAATATAACGATGACGAATTCATAAACTAAATAAAAAAATATAAAGACAAACAATAATAAAATTACCTAAAACTAAACTTAAAATTACAGTAATAGTGACCACTTGTTCTGCTGTCTCAATATTAACAATAAAATAAGTCAAGCCAATTAAAATTTCAATTACTAATCAAACAATCATTATTAAATGATAATTTCTTAACGATTTGAACACTTTGTCACTTCCTTCTAATATTATTAAGGCTTTTATCCCTTTATATACTATTTTTAAATTTTATCACATAAATGCTGAGAAAAGCCTATCTAGGAAATTATCTCCACATGTATCTAAATCAAACACAAAATTATAGTTTCAAAACTAGGTATCTTATTGAATTTATATGCAGCTTCTTTTGCATATAAATGAATATTGTGTTTTGAAACTTTTATGTGTGTTCGGAAAGTTCGTCGGATGTGTTTTCATGCAGATTCAATCTGGTTTGTGTTTACACCTGTTGATGACACATACCAAACTTCATGATTTACGATTTCATGTTTGTGATAGAAGTTTTTGAAACTTCCATATCCCTTCCAAGAATCCGTAAACAGACAACAACCAGTAGAAATGTGTTTCAATGCAAATCATAAAAGGTTTTTCTCATCTGCTTTTTTCAATACTTTCACAATTAGTTTGTTGCTGGTTTTCTCATAAACTCCAACAATCAAGGTTTTATTCAACAAGGATTTTCCTTGTTGAATAAAACCTACATGTGAAAGATACATTTCATTCATCTGTGCTGTGCCATCATCAATGAACCCTGCATCTTGATTCCAAATTCTAGTTCTGATTTCATGACCCATTCTTCAAGTCGTTTTATATGTCACACCCAATTCCCTTGCAACATCTGTTGATGGTATACCATGCTTTGTGTTTATTCATCTAAAGATGAGATAAAACCAAGATGTCAAAGGTGTTTGTGACTTGTGAAAAATGGTGCCTGTGAGAATGCTAAATGTTTGATTACATTTCAAACATCTCATTCTTCTCAAATCAGAAACATTCAAACTAGAAGAAGCACACCTGATACATTTCATTACTTTCAACTTCGCTATATATTTCAAACAATCGTTTTCATTTTGAAATATGCTATTGAATTCATTTTAATTCATTTTTTCCTCCACACTAGTACATGTGGGGATAATTTCCATTATTAATTATACTATAACACTAATATTAAAAACAGCCATTATCTTTTATGTATTATAATACTATTAAGGTCTTTTTATTTTAATTTTAAACTATTATTTAAAATTAAAATATTTTTAAGATAAAAAAATAAATAAAAATTGAGTAAGATTTGTAAACTTACTCAATTTTTTTATCTTGAATATCTTAATAATCCCATGATTTGGGCACGTTTTATATTTTTAGCAATTAAACGTTGATACTTTGGATTATTACCTGTTGTTCTTGCTGGCAAAATTTTGTTATTATTACCCATAAATTTACTTAGTAATTCAATATCTTTATAATCAATATAAGTAATATTATTTTTAGTAATAAAACAAGTTTTTCTTCTTGTAAAATTTCTTGGTTTACCAGTGTTCATAATTATCCTCCTTTAATTATTTAAATCTCAAATGATATCTTCTTCATCAAATTCTATATTTTGAATAGCAGCTTCTTTTTCTTGAAACTGATTAGTATTAGTAAAGGCAATATCAGTACTATAATTAGGACTTTTAAAAGCATCATCTAAATGAATTTTATTCTCATCTCTTGGTTTTGAATAATTAATATTAGTATTATTACCACTACTATCTTTTTTACGATTATCTAAAAAAGTAACAGTTTGTGCAACCACTTCAGTAATATATAGTTCTTTTCCATTTTGATCGGTTGATTTTCTTACTGACAGTCTTCCTGAAACTGAAATTAAAGAACCTTTAACTAAATAATTAGTCATATTTTCAGCAACTTTATTTCAAGCCACACACGAAATATAATCAACTTGATTTTGAATATTATTAACTGCAAGTGTAAAAAAAGTAAAAGGTTTTCCTGTTGAAGTTTGATGTAACTTTAAATCACGAGTGATTCTACCAATTAATGTAACAATATTCATTTTTTATCCTCACTTTTAACTTAGATTTTATTAATCTTTTTGTTCAGTATTCGATGAATTATTATTAGTATTTGTTTTTGAATTTTGGTAATTATTTTTTGTACGATAAGATGATTCAGTACCAGCGATTGGTCTTGGTTTTCTTTCACCATTTTCATCACGATTATAAGAAGGACGATTTCCTGGTCTTGTTGGTCGAGAGAAAGAACTAGATTCTACTTGACGTTTTGGTTTAAACTTATTAATTTTTTCACTATCTAAATTAATAACCAAAAAACGCATTACGTCTAATTGTCTTTGTTTATTTAAAGCTACACGATTAAAGTTAGCAATGTTTTCTGGTGAAGTTAGCACTTCAATAATAAAATAATGACCCTTAACTTTTTTGTTAATAGGATAAGCAAATTGACGAATAGAATCTTGTTCTTTAGTAATTTTTCCAGCATTTTTAGTTAAAATTTCACAAAATTCTTTTTTAATTAATTGTGCTTTTTCTTGATTTTGATCATCAACGATGTACATAATTTCATAATTATGCTTTTGTTTTAAATCTTCCAATGTTCGAAGACCTCCTTTTGGGCATATGGCTCTGATGAGCAAGGAGTAAATATATTAAGTTTGATTTTTAAATATTTGACTCATACAATATTATAACGTAATTACCTTTAAAGTAAAGGAAAAATAACAATAATTATTAATATAATATGAGAAAAAATGACTAAATAAAAATTTGATTTCAATAATAAATTTTATTTTATATAATCAATTATTTTTTGCACTATTTCCTTAGGAGTTAAATCATTAGTGTCAATTACTAAAAAATTGAAGTTATTTTTTTCTTTTTCATATCACTGTTCATATTTTTTATTTAATAAACTTCAGTATTCATGAGGTACATGTTTTTCTGATTCACGACCACGAAGGTTTATGCGTTCAATTGTGTTTTCAAGATTTGCTTTTAAATAGACAATTAAATCGGGCTTAATTTGTGGATCAAAATAAAGTGATGAAATAATAACATTATTATAAAAATTTAAATACACTTCATAATCTCTATCATTCATATTGTTTTGAACTTTTAATACTTCAACGAAAATAGGATCTTCTAAAATACTGCGATCAAAAATAACATTGTTAAAATTTTGTGCTTCTTTTAATTGTTTACTTCGTGCCATCAACATAAATACTTGCATTTTAAAAGCATATTCTAAAGGATTTTGATAAAAATCATCTAAATAGGGATTACTAGTAACTGGCTCGTCCATAATTTTATATTTTAATAATTTTGCTAATTTTCTACTAATAGTGCTCTTACCAACACCAACTACACCAGATAATACAATTTTCATTTTTTGCCTCCCATAATATATGATTACAATTAATTTATCTTAATATATAAATTTTCTCCCTCCAAATAAAAAAACATTTAATAAATTAAATTTTACTTTTACTAAAACTCGTTGCTTATATTTTCAAAGATTAACGTAATATCAATTACATTTTTTGAAATTATTGATAATACACTTTCTTGATTCTATATACCCTTTAATAACTATATTTATCATAACATAGAATTTATTGATAACGATAATACTACTTTTTAATACCTAAAGAGTTATCAAATAAATCAAATTCATATAGTTATAAACTAAATTTTAAAAATAAAAGAGAAGTAAACTACAAATTAAATTACATTAATATAAACAGTAATCACATTAATTATTATATTTTCTTTCAAACTTGCTTGCCGCTTATTTAATTTAAATATACAAGAATTATTTCCCTTTCCATTCTTGATTAATACAAATTACAATCACAGTATACATCATTTTTTATTTATAATTTTGCTGATTTTGATTTAGAACTACTTTTTAAAAAATGTGGAATGGCAACTTTTTTTAGGACTGTTTTTTGGTAGACATTTGTGCTTGGTGTTTTATGGGGGTTAAGTAGTTTAGAGTGCTGTGGATTCTTATGTTGTTCTATCAATTGATATAATCAAATAATTCTAATTTTAATTGGATTAATGATGTAAAATTTTTATCATTAATAAACTCTGTTTTGAAAGTTTTGAAAGTTGCTTCAGCAACAGCGTTATCATAAGGACAACCTTTTTTGCTTAAAGAGTAGGTAATATTGAAGGCTAATAAAATTTTATCAATAGTTTTATTATTAAATTCATTACCGCAATCGCTATGAAATATTTGAATATTTTTTAAACAACGATTTGAGCACATAAATGCTTGATATACTAATGATGCATCTTTTTTAGTACCTACATAATTTCGCGATTGTACAGGTCGATTAATAAGCAAATATAGTTTCATTTACCATTAACTTGAACATAAGTTAAATCACTAACAATAACTTCATTTTTAAGCCTATTATTAAAGTCTCTATTAACAAGATTAGTAATTTGACTATCATTGACTTTATTATGATAATTTTTGTATGATAATTTAGTGTATTTTGATATTAAATTATGTTTATTCATAATTTTTTTAATTTTTCGTCTTGATAAATTAATTTTCTTTTCTTTTAGAACAACTTTTAATCTTCTTGTTCCATAAGCTTCTTTATTTTCTTTAAAAGCACTAATAACAGCTTCATCATACATATTATTTTCAATTTTATCTTCTTTTTTCTTGAAATTAAAATAATATGTTGATTTAGATATTTTTAAAAAATGAGACATTGTACGAATTTTATATTTAACTTTATTTTTAGTAATAATTTCTATTTTCTGCCTATTATTAGTGCTGCTTGCTTTAAAATATCATTTTCCATTCTTAATTGTCTTAATTCTTTTCTTAATTTAATTAATTCATTTTCTTCAACAGAACGGTTATCTTTGGTTTTAAAACTGCCTTAATTAGTAAATTGCTTAATTCAATTATAAGTAGCTGCTCTTGTAACATTGTACTCTTTAGCAAGACAAGACACTGACTTATCACTTTGATATAAAATTACTATTTGTTTTTTTAATTCATTTGAATATGAATTAATATTGGCCATAATTATAATTCCTTTTTTTTAACTAATTTGTTCACTTGTCTACGTAATTAGTGTTCAATAAAGTGTAACCCATCCAAATTTAGTGTATTTTGATATTAAATTATGTTTATTCATAATTTTTTTAATTTTTCGTCTTGATAAATTAATTTTCTTTTCTTTTAGAACAACTTTTAATCTTCTTGTTCCATAAGCTTCTTTATTTTCTTTAAAAGCACTAATAACAGTTTCATCATACATATTATTTTGAATTTTATCTTTTTTTTCTTGAAATTAAAATAATATGTTGATTTAGAGATTTTTAAAAAATGACACATTGTACGAATTTTATATTTAACTTTATTTTTAGTAATAATTTCTATTTTCTGCCTATTATTAGTTCTGCTTGCTTTAAAATATCATTTTCCATTCTTAATTGTCTTAATTCTTTTCTTAATTTAATTAATTCATTTTCATCAACAAAACGGTTATCTTTGGTTTTAAAACTGCCTGAATTAGTAAATTGCTTAATTCAATTATAAGTAGTTGCTCTTGTAACATTGTACTCTTTAGCAAGACAAGACAATGACTTACCACTTTGATATAAAGTTACTATTTGTTTTTTAAATTCATCTGAATATGAGTTAATATTGGCCATAATTATAATTCCTTTCTTTTAACTAATTTGTTCACTTGTTTACGTAATTAGTGTCCAATAAAGTGTAATCCATCCACTATTGTTATAATATTTTCTTCTTGCAAATTTACTTCTTCTACAATACTTTCTAGTCTTTTCAATAATTTTTCTAGTTTTTTTGTCTTTTTAATTTGGTTATATTTTTCATCAATACTTGGTTTAAATTGAAGAAGTGCACCTTTAAAAACTAGTAATATACCAATAGGTACGCCCACAGTTATACCAATAGGTCCTACCGCAACTCCAATTAAAGCACCAAATAAAGCACCTCCAATCATAGGAACACCACCTTTTATAACCACAATTCCTAATAACTCTAAATTTTTACAAATATCAGGATGTTTTTTTGATTTTTATTTCAAAATTATTTTAATTCATTATTTATCTTTTCTATAGTTTCTTTCATCTTTTATTCTCTTTCTATTTTTTGACTACAAAGATGGTTTAAACTTATTTTCTAAAGATAAATTTTGTAATTTTGTTGAATCTTCATCTAAATTTATATCTTGTCAACCATCAGTTTTTATGTTTTCTCTTTCTAAAAATAAGGAAATTATCCCCACATGTACTAGTGTGGAGGAAAAAATGAATTGAAATGAATTCAATAGCATATTTCAAAATGAAAACGATTGTTTGAAATATATAGCGAAGTTGAAAGTAATGAAATGTATCAGGTGTGCTTCTTCTAGTTTGAATGTTTCTGATTTGAGAAGAATAAGATGTTTGAAATGTCATCAAACATTTAGTATTCTTCATGACACCATTTTTCACAAGTCACAAACACCTTTGACATCTTGGTTTTATCTCATCTTTAGATGAATAAACACCAAACATGGAATTCCATCAACAGATGTTGCAAGGGAATTGGGTGTGACATATAAAACAGCTTGAAGAATGGGTCATGAAATCAGAACTAGAATTTGGAATCAAGATGCAGGGTTCATTGATGATGGCACAGCACAAATGGATGAAATGTATCTTTCACATGTAGGTTTTATTCAACAAGGATCTTCCTTGTTGAATAAAACCTTGATTGTTGGATTTTATGAGAAAACCAGCAACAAACTAATTGTGAAAGTATTGAAAAAAGCAGATGAGAAAAACCTTTTATGATTTGCATTGAAACACATTTCTACTGGGTTTTGTCTATTTACGGATTCTTGGAAGGGATATGGAAGTTTCAAAAACTTCTATCACAAACATGAAATCGTAAATCATGAAGTTGGGTATGTGTCATCAACAGGTGTAAACACAAACCAGATTGAATCTGCATGAAAACACATCCGACGAACTTTTCGAACACACATAAAAGTTTCAAAACACAATATTCATTTATATGCAAATGAAGCTGCATATAAATTCAATAAGATACCTAGTTTTGAAACTATAATTTTGTGTTTGATTTATATACATGTGGGGATAATTTCCTAGATAGGCTTTTATCTCCGTTTATGTGATAAAATTTAAAAATAGTACATAAAGGGATAAAAGCCAAAAATAATTTGTCTCTTGACACGTCTTTATATATGGTTGTAACTATATCTAATAATGCATCATAACATTTTTTATCACCAATCTTTAATTCTTTAATAGTTTTTTTAAAATTACTTGCATATTCATCATATTCTTTTAATATAAGTTTCTTATTACTTTTATCTTGAAAATAATTATCTAAAATAATTTTTCATATTTTATTTTCAATATCTCGTATTTTTCTATCTTCTTTTGATAAGAAATTATTTTTCTCATTTTTACTTTTTTCTTCTAATATTTTACATCTTTGTAACTTTAAATATTTTACTTCTTCTTTTTTATCATCTATAAGTAAATGCAAACAAGCGATTTTTTTATCTTTATCTGGTATTGCTTCTTTAACAACCCTAACTTGAAAAATATTATCTTTTAAATTTAATTTTTTTTCAATTTTTTCTATTTTTTTTAATTTTATTTTTATCTTTTTTTCTGCTTTTTCAATTTCTTCAATTTTTTCATCTTCATCAAAAAACATATATTTAAAAAATATATCTTTGCTGTGTAACTTCATATATTCTGAATTTCTTAATTTTTCTTTTTCAACTTTTTGTTCAAAAAGAAAAACTCACTCTTCTACTATTTTCAAATTAACTAAATTTTCAATTGCTACTGCTATATTTCTACTCATTTTTCCTATTACCTTTTAATATTTTATAAAAAACCAATCTTTTGATTTAAAATTAACACATTTTATTTTTTTACAATAAAATTATTCTTAAAAATTGCATTAAATTTATATAATCATTCTTTAAAATCAATGTTTATTTTTGTAATAAAACCTTATTTACTAATTACTACTAATATGGTAATATAAAATTAATAACTTACTATTAAGTTAAGTTATTAATTTTTAATGAGAAAAGAAATTTATCAAATGAAAACATTTTTAATAAACATCACTCTAACAGCAATAACTTTAACTGCTGGAAATGAAATGATAGCAAAACATTTTAATGAACAAATAAGTGTTAAATCACAATTATATGTCCTTGGTGACAGTTTATCAGATAATGGTAATTTAGCTAATATTTTTACTTATGATACTTGAAATATAGATAAAGTTAAATTTCAAGAACCTTTTTATCACAATTCATTTACTAATGGCGATGTTGCTGCTAGTATTTTAGCGAAAAAACTAGGAACAGAACTATTACCAGCTTGATATCAAAAAGGTAATAACTATGCTGTAGGTGGAGCACAAAACGGACAAAATCATAGTTGAGAATATCAATTATTCTTAAATCATTATTCTATTTACCACCAAGCTAATCAATTATTAAAAGATCATAAAATACAAAAAAATGATGATATTTTTATTGAAATAGGTGGTAATGATCTGCTTTCTGCTATGGATCAGAATTCAACAGCAAAACAAGAGCCAATTATTAATAATGCAATAACAACTGAATTTGAAACTGTTGATACATTAATTAATGCTGGTGCTAAAAATTTAATAATTGCCAATGTGCCTAACATTAGTAATATTCCAAAATATGTTAATGAAAAACAATCTGTTAAAGAAGTAGCAAACTACTTATCAAATGAAATGATAAAATTACTGAATTAATGAAAAATAATTCTGATATTAATATCAGAACTTTTGACTTAGAAACTAATTTTAGTGATTTATTATCTTAATCACAAGAAATAGGAAAAAATATTACTAATGAATCAATAAAATGATCAATTCCCGGTTTAACTTTAAATTTAAATCCAAGATATATTGATGGAACAACTACAGAAACTATTAATAATAATTTTTTGTTTGATTATGTTCATCCAAATAAATGAGCACATGATCAAATTGGTCTTGAACTATTCACTGAACTTACTTCATAAAAAATGTAACTAAAAAACAATAAATTAACAATATTTTTATTCTTAATTTATTTTAATATATAGTATTAAAGTAGTATAATACATATAAAGCCAAGAAAGAAAGTGTATTTAATGATTAAAAAAATTAACGATGAACTAAATGATTATATTAGCGAACATCTAAAATATCAAATGCTTAGTTTTAAATTAAGTAATGATGCAAATCAAAAAGGATATCCTGGGTTTGCACGCTTCTTCCAAGTAGAAGCAACTGATGCTGTTGTTCATATTCGTAAAATTTGTAACTATTTAATGGATCAAGATGCTCAAGTTGAAATTAAAGACATTAAAGTTCCAACTTTTACTACAAAAAACATTGAAGAAGCATTAAAAAAATTAAAATCTACTAAAGAAGAATTACTTGATTTTACCAATAAACTTGTTAAAAGTGCTCGTGAAAATAATGATAATTTAACTGCGAAATTTTATGACTGATTCTTAATTGATTTCTATGAAGAAATTGCTTATGAAAAAGACTTATTGGATTGAATTGCAATGTCTAATAGTAATCTTTATAAAATTGACAAATGTTTACTAAAAACTGAAGAGCCAGATACTTTAAAAGTTATTGTTCCGTTTTATGAACCTGAATAAATTTCATATTTAACTCTTAATTTTCACCAAAAATGTATAAAAAATTATACATTTTTTATTTTTTTATAAAAATTTTGTTGTATTTTTTTGATTTTCTTCTGCTTGATAGTTTAAACTGTATTCTCTTTTTTTACCTTCAATATTTATTTCATCTTTACTTTTATTACTTCATTCAATAACTTTTAACTTATTTTCTCCTAAATCAGTTTTAATATTAATTATTACTCATATATAATCATTATAAATCTCTTTAAGTTTTTGAAAATGCTTTTGAAATAAAAATTTATCTTTTTCACTATAATTACCCTCAAATGTAATCATTATTGAAATGTTTTCTATTATTTTTATTTTTTTTACATACTCTTCTGATATTTTTTGTAATCTTCTTTGTTTATTATATTCGGTTTCATTTATTTCATTTCAATTATTGGAACCGTGTTGATAACCAATATCAAAAGAAGAAAATAATTCTGATGGAAATGCCATTTTTCTAAAAGTCTTCAATGAAAATATACTCCTATATATTGACTATTAGCATCATATAATATTTCTTTTTCTTCTTCTTTAAAATTATTTTCAATTATATCATTAACAATTTTTTGAATTTTTACCAATTCTCCTAAATCATATGTTGGATTATTTTTTTGATCTAATTCTTCTCTTAATTCATTTATGACCTTACTAATAATTTTAGAATGATTTGTGACAACAATTACATCATAAAAATCTGTATCAAAATATAATTTATAATTATCATTTTTTTTAATTTTAATATTTAATAAAATACCATAACAAGCATAAAGAAATCTAGGGATTGAACGTTTTAATTCAACATCACCATCTAAATAAATGCCTCCATATTGGTTTAATATAAAGATTATTATAAAATCTGATGCTGATTTTAGTTTTTCTTTAATTGATAATCTATTACTTTTAAATATTTGTTCAAATATTAATACATCATTATTTTCTAAATTTTCTATGGAAATTATCCCCACATGTACTAGTGTGGGGATAATTTCCAATTTTATTTAAATGCATTGTTTAAAAATGATAATTCATCTTCAATATTTAATCTTGGAAATAATAACTCTTTTTTATTAACAGATTTATTAAAAACTTCATTCAAGTTAATATTGACTATTGGCTTAGTAATTTTTAAGACACCCAATTGTTCATGAATTTTTAATGAACTATTAACCAAAATTGGCCTTAATAAAGCACTACTAATAATTAAAATATTTGCTAATAAATTTAAAATATTATGTAATTCAATAGTTTTATTATTTTTATGTAAATATCATGGTTTTGTTAAATCAATTAATTTATTACCACTAGTTATTAATTTAAAAACGACATTAATTGCTTCATGAATTTGATATTCATCCATTTCAATATTAAAATCATTAATAGTACTTTTAATAATTTTAATTATTTCTATTGCTTCTGGTTGTAACTTATTTAAATTAACTTTGGGAATTTTACCATCACAATATTTAATGATCATTGTAACTGTTCGCGAAAGCAAATTACCTAAATCATTAACAAGATAAGAGTTATAACAATTTAAAAATAATTCATGACTATATTTTGCATCATGACCAATAATAATTTCTTTCATTAAAAAAAATCGTAATCCATCTGCACCATAACGATTTACTAATACTAAAGGATCAATAACATTACCTTTTGATTTTGACATTTTTCCTTCTTCATTAGTAATTCAACCGTGAGCCAAAATTCGATTTGGTTGTCTCAAGTTTAATGCCATTAATAAAATTGGTCAATAAATCATATGAAAACGACTAATTTCTTTACCAACTAAATTCACAATTTCACAATTTGAATCTAGTCAAAAATTTTTAAAATTAATGTCATCATCTTGTAAATAACCTAATCCTGTTAAATAATTACTTAATGCATCAATTCAAACATAAATAACATGTTTTGGATTTTCTAATACTGGTACGCCTCAAGTAAAACTCGTTCTAGTAACACTTAAATTTTCTAAGCCTGGCGTAATAAAATTATTAATCATTTCCGTTTTACGATTAAGTGGTCATAAAAATAATGGGTGTTCATCATAATATTTTAATAATTGTTTAGTATATTTTTCCAATTTTAAAAAATATGATGGTTCTGATAAAGTAGTAATATTACCTTGACATATTTTACATGTATTATTATTTTTATTAATTTGACTATCTGTCAAAAATTCTTCACAAGAAATACAATATGAGCCTTCATATTTTCCCGAATAAATATCATTTTGTTTTAATAATTTGCTGAATATTTTCTGAACACTTAAAATATGATTTTTATCAGTTGTTCTAATAAATTTATCATAATCAATATTTAAGTTTTTCCATAAATTCTTAAACCCAACAACAATATCATCAACAAATTTTTGTGGAGTTTGTTTATTTTCATCCGCCTTTTTAGCAATTTTTTGACCATGTTCATCACTTCCAGTTAAAAAGAATACTTCATAACCTTGCATTTTCTTATAGCATGATAAAACATCAGCAATAATTGTTGTATAAGCATGTCCCAAGTGTAACTTAGCACTAGGATAATAAATAGGGGTAGTAATATAAAATTTTTTTGTCATTATTTGCTCCTAAATTTAATAATTATAATTTTACATTAAAATAGTATTATTTATTGTAATACTTATTTAAATTAATAATATTTTATTAATCTTTATTTTTTTATAAAATGGAACATTTTTGTTGATATTGATTTTTATTAAAAACATTATCAGAGTTAACAGCATCTATATCAACATTTAAGTAAAACTGATAATCACTATTTACGCGTGAAATAACACTATTTTTTTCATTATCAAAATTATTTATTGGTAAATACTGATTACCATTACTCATTAATGGTTGATTTTGCAATTTCAAGAAAATTACAAAATCATATCAATGTCTCAAAAGATCATTTTTTTCTCATTGTCTTCTTTTTTCTTTTTCTATTTTTTCTAAAATATTATTAAGTTTTAAAATTTTTAATCCAACCTTTTTCAATTCTTCTTTTTGATTACTTATATTAACTTTTTCGCATACTATTTTGTTAATTTGTTTTTTTTCAAAATTATAATAACCAAAAGTTAAAAACTTAACTAATTTACTTTTAAATTTAAAAATTTTACTTGTTTTTTTTCGAAAATTTCTAATTTTTTAAGACTATTTATATTATAAGAAAGAAATATAGATTGTTTTTTAATATATGACTGCAATGTTTTTTCACATTTATATTTCTTATTACTAATATAATATAATATTATTTTTATTTTATTAAATTTCTTTTTTAATAAATTAATATCTAATTCTCCATTATATTTTAAGTATAGATCATCTAAAACATCATAAAAATGTTCTTCATTATCATCATGGCTTGTAATAAAATTAAAATGTTGATCTATAAAAGGAAAACTATTATCGATTTTGTATTTCTTCATAATTTTCACTCCTTAAACTGACATAATCTAGTGACTAATTACAATATTTTCTTAATCTTTTATATTTATTGATTATTAGATAAAATAAAAAAACAAAAATTAAAAAATTAAATGCTAATTAAATTTAATATTAAACATTATTTATCTTTAAAAACTTTTTTAAAAATATAATCAACATTTATTAAAAAAATATTATTATTATAACATTCATTTAACTGTTCACTAGTTAAATATTGATTAATATTATTCTTTATTAATACATCTTTAAAATTAATCATTTTATTTTGTGCTTCTAAAGTGCATTTTTGAATAAAATCATAAGCAATTTCACGTGTTATTTTTGGATTATTTTTAATAATAGCCAATAAAACTACTTGTGAAAAATAAAGTTCATTAGCTTTAGCAATATTATTTGCCATAGCACTAGTATTAATCACTAAATTATCTAAAATATTTGTCATTCTATTAATAATAAAATCTAATATATGATAAATATCAGGTAACATAATGCGTTCATTAGAACTATGTGAGATATCACGTTCATACCATAATAAATTATTCTCATATACTATACTATTATAACTTCGAACTAATCTTGCTAAACCACAAATATTTTCAGAACCAATTGGATTTTTTTTATGTGGCATTGAACTTGAACCTTTTTGTGAAATAGAAAATCCCTCTAAAAGTTCATTAACTTCGCTACGTTGACTCAAACGAATTTCTAAAGCTATTTTTTCAATTGTTGTAGCAATTGAACTTAATTGTGTAATTAAAAAAATCAAACGATCACGTTGTACTACCTGCGTAGCACAACTGTCAACTTCCATTTTTCATTTTTTGGCAATAAATTCACTAACTTTTGGCGAAATATGAACAAAATTACCCATAGCACCCGTAATCTTAATAACTTCAACTTGTTTTCTTGCTAATTCCAACCTTACTAACTGTCTATTTATTTCATCGTATCATAAAGCAAATTTTAATCCTAATGAAGTTGGTTCACCAAAAATACAATGACTTCGACCAATTACTAATTGATTTTTATATTTAAACGCTAAATCTTTTAATTTCAATTTTAAAGTAATTAAAGCTTTTTCAATAATTTCATTTGAAAATTTTATTTGTAGATTTTGGACACTATCAACCATATCAGTTGAAGTTAAACCATAATGAATTCAACGACTTTCAGTTTTTAAGTTAGCACTTAACATTCTAGTAAAAGCAACTACATCATGCTTAGTTTCTAATTCTAATTTATTCATTAATTCAATATCTAACTTAGCATTTTTTTTAATTAATTGAAAATCTTTAAGAGGAATTATATTTAAATGTTGTAATGATTCACAAACATCAATTTGAAAATTCATTCATAAGTTTAAACGATTTTTCATATTTCAAATATTAGTCATTGCTTTTGTTTCGTAACGTTCAATCATTTTTACTCCTTAATAAATATAGTTTGTTTACGATCTGGACCAACAGAAAATATTCTAATTGGAACACCCACCAACTCACTAATTTTTTTTAAATAATTTTTAGCATTTTCTGGTAATTCATCATAACTAGTAATATTAGTAATATCTTCATTTCATCAAGGCATAGTAATAAAATGTGGTTGACATTTATTAAAGTTATTAATTTGAGAAGGTATGTATCTAATTATTTCACCATTTAAAGTATAATGCGTACAAATGCTTAATGTTTCAATACCAGTAAGCACGTCTAACAACATAATAGCTAAACTAGTAAATCCATTAATTTGTGCACTATACTTAGCAATAACTGCATCAAATCATCCAATTCTTCTTGGTCTTTTTGAAACTGTGCCATATTCATTACCAGTCATACGAATATAATCTGCTAATTTACCAAAAACTTCACTAGGAAACCCACCAGCACCAACTCTTGTACTGTATGCTTTAGTTACACCAATAATTTCATTAATTGCTTTTAAAGAAATACCTGAACCAATAGCAATTGAACTAGCACTTGGATTAGAAGATGTTACAAAAGGATATGTACCATGATCTAAATCTAATAAAGTACCTTGTGCTCCTTCAAATAATATCTTTTTATTTCTAACTAATTGTTCATTTAAAAATTGACCAGTATCAATAATTAAATCTTTAAAGTATGGTAATAATTCTAATAAACGATTATATATTGTTTGCGCATTAAATTCTTTTTCATATCCATAAACATTTTTTAATATTTTATTTTTAATTAACAAATTATCAGTAATCAATTCTAATAGCCGATCCTTATCTAATAAATCACCCATTCGAATTCCAATTCGATTAACTTTATCAGCATAACAAGGTCCAATACCTTTTTTAGTAGTTCCAATAGCTTTATCACCCTTAATTTTTTCTTCATATTTATCAAATGCTAAATGATAAGGTAAAATAATATGAGCACGATCAGAAATTCGTAAATTTTGACAACTAAAACCAACAAATTTTAAATATTCAATTTCAGACACTAATTTTTCTGGATTAACAACACAACCATTAGCAATAACACAATATGAATCTTTATTAAATATACCAGAAGGAATAATACTTAATTTATATTTTTGATGATCAAAAACAATTGTATGTCCGGCATTATCACCACCACTTCAACGAACAATAACATCAGAATTTTGACTATAATAGTCAGTTATTTTACCTTTTCCTTCATCACCTCATTGACAACCAATAATAGCAGTAGTTTTAAATGGTTTTGGTTGATCGATTTTTGATATTAAAATATTTTTAGTATCGACAATTTTATTAGCAATTTTTTGATTTTCTTCTTTTATTATATGTTTTGATTTTTCAAAATCTACTTTCATCTTATTAATGATTGGCTTAACAGTGTCAGTTTTTATTGATTGCGTTTTTACTTTAGTTGATTTTTTTACATATTTAACTTTTGGTTTAATAGTTTTATTAAGTCGTTCAACTTTAGTTTTTGCCTTTTCTATTGTTGGTTTGATTATATTTTTTTTTGCTTTCATATTGTCTCCTTTATACTCAAAAAAAGTATTTATAAATTTATAAATTAATTATATAATTATTTAATAATGATTATTAAAATATTGTTATTAAAATAAAATAGTAAAAGAAACTTAAAAAATGAAATGAAATTTTGATAATGACAGTTTTCAAAATGATAATAATGATGATTTTGACAAACTGGATGGGTTACACTTTATTGGACACTAATTACGTAGACAAGTGAACAAATTAGTTAAAAGAAAGGAGTTATAATTATGGCCAATATTAACTCATATTCAGATGAATTTAAAAAACAAATAGTAACTTTATATCAAAGTGATAAGTCAGTGTCTTGTCTTGCTAAAGAGTACAATGTTACAAGAGCAGCTACTTATAATTGAATTAAGCAATTTACTAATTCAGGCAGTTTTAAAACTAAAGATAACCGTTCTGTTGAAGAAAATGAATTAATTAAATTAAGAAAAGAATTAAAACAATTAAGAATGGAAAATGATATTTTAAAGAAAGTAGCACTAATAATAGGCCGAAAATAGAAATTATTATCAAAAATAAAGTTAAATATAAAATTCGTACAATGTGTCGTTTTTTAAAAATCTCTAAATCAACATATTATTTTAATTTCAAGAAAAAAGAAGATAAAATTCAAAATAATATTTATGATGAAACTGTTATTAGTGCTTTTAAAGAAAATAAATAAACTTATGGAACAAGAAGATTAAAAGTTGTTCTAAAATAAAAGAAAATGAATTTATCAAGACGAAAAATTAAAAAAATTATGAATAAACATAATTTAATATCAAAATACACTAAATTATCATACAAAAATTATCATAATAAAGTCAATGATAGTCAAATTACTAATCTTGTTAATAGAGACTTTAATAATAGGCTTAAAAATGAAGTTGTTGTTAGTGATTTAACTTATGTTCAAGTTAATGGTAAATGAAACTATATTTGCTTATTAATCGACCTGTACAATCGCGAAATTATTGGACATAGTGTAGGTACTAAAAAAGATGCATCATTATTATATCAAGCATTTATGTGCTCAAATCGTTGTTTAAAAAATATTCAAATATTTCATAGCGATCGCGGTAATGAATTTAATAATAAAACTATTGATAAACTTTTATTAGCCTTCAATATTACCCGCTCTTTAAGCAAAAAAGGTTGTCCTTATGATAAGGCTTTTGCTGAAGCAACTTTCAAAACTTTCAAAACAGAGTTTATTAATGATAAAAATTTTACATCATTAATCCAATTAAAATTAGAATTATTTGATTATATAAATTGATACAACAACATAAAAATCCAAGAGCACTCTAAACTACTTAACCCCCATAAAACACCAAGAACAATTGTCTACCAAAAAACAGTCGGTAATGTTTAGTAATCTGTGTAACTTACAAAAATAACTATGTTTAATTAATTCTAGTAAATAAAATTAAATAACTAGAAATAGTGAGTTACGTATGTCTAAAAAACAAAATATTAATAATAATGATCCAATATCAAAAGCAGTAGATTTATTATTAGAAAATACTGAGGATTTAACAACCGTATTTAAAGAGGGAGGTTTATATAAAGAATTAACAAAAAGATTAGTTGAAAAAATGTTGAATTCTGAAATGCAAAATTATTTAGGATATGAAAAAAATCAACATAATAATAGTGATAATGCTCGCAATGGTATAAATTCAAAAAAATTAATAACCCAACAAGGTAAAATTGATATTAATGTAACACGAGATCGTAATAGTAATTTTGAGCCAGTAATAGTTGCAAAAATACAAAGAAGATTTGATGGTTTTGATCAACAAGTTCTTTCATTATATGTCAAAGGCATGACTTTATCAGATATTAGAATGCAGTTACAAGAGTTATATCATGGTGCTGATATTAGTGAAAGTGTTATTAGTCAAATTACTGATGATGTTAAAGCATGACAAAATCGGCCATTAGAAAGTGTTTATCCGATTGTTTATTTTGATTGTATAGTAGTTAAAGTACGACAAGATAAACGCATTATTAACAAATAAGTTTATATAGCACTAGGAGTTGATTTAGAAGGTAAAAAAAATTTTTTAGGTTTATGAATTAGTGAAAATGAAGGTTCTAATTTTTGATTATCTAATTTCACAGAAATGAAAAATCGAGGCTTAAATGATATTCTTATTGCTTGTAGTGACAATTTAACAGGAATGTCAGAAGCAATACAATCAGTTTATCCTAAAACCGAACATCAATTATGCATAGTTCATCAAATTAGAAATAGTTTAAAATATGTTTCATACAAACATAAAAAATCACTAGTTACAGATTTAAAACCAATTTATAGTGAATGTAGTGAAGAACAAACAATGCAAGATTTAGAAACTTTTGAAAGTAAATGAAATAAACAATATCCTCAAATTGCTAAATCGTGATATAAAAATTGAGATAATTTAATGATTTTTATTAGTTATCATGCAGAAATCAAAAGAGTGATTTATACAACAAATGCTATTGAATCTGTTAATAGTCAATTACGAAAAGTTATTAGAAATAAAAAAGTTTTTCCAAATGATATGGCAGTTTTCAAAATATTTTACTTAGCAATTGAAAATATAACAAAAAAATGAACAATGCTCATTCAAAATTGAAATACAGCAATTGATCATTTTATGATAAAATTTGAAGATAGAATTAATCTAAACTAGTAAATTTGTAAAACAAAGATAAACAGATTATTAAAAAGCCTCAAACAGTCCTAAAAAAATTTGCCATTACATATTCTTCAATTTTTGAATTTTCTATATTACTTGTTTTAAATTTTAAAAAATCATAAAATTCAGTTTTAACTTGATATTTTTTAAATATATTAATTATTTCTTTTTCTTTAATTTCTTGATTAAGTTTATTTAACTTATTTTCTGCTTCATTAACTTTATTTTCTATTTCTTGTTGAGCATTATTTTCAGTTAAAGGTTCAGTTGTTTGTTGAACATTATCTTCATTTTCTAACATTTAACATTCTCCTAATCTTATCCCAATAATCAATCTTTAACTAATTGTGGCATTTCACTTATTAATTTTTTATAATCATTAACTGCATTTTCTAATGTATCAATATCAGAAAATTTAAAACAATTATCAATATGTAAATCAAAATCTCTATCAATACTAATATCTTGTTTTCTATATTTTTCATTAAATTCAATTTTTGTCATATTATTTTTCTCTTTTATTAATCTTTTCAGTTAATTTTGCTAATTTTTTTTGATGTTTGATAATTTTGTTATTTGCTCTAACATGTTTTGGAGTTGTGATAAATCTTTTTAATAAAACAATAATTTCTCTGCAAATTAATGTTACAACAATTGTTCCAATAATTATTAATTCATGTAAAAATTCTTTCATTTCAATATTTTCCTTTCAATTATTTATTTTTTAATTATTCATCAAATTGACCACCATTAATTCTTTCAATCATCGATTTTGAATTACTTATAATGCTTACTAATAAGGCAATTTCTTTATTTAATTGTTCCATTCTCTATTTATATGTATGAATTTCATTATTATAATATTCAAGTAATTTTTATAAAAAATATAATTAAATTATTCACCTACTTTATAAACTCATGTGATTATAATCTCAATTTAGTGAAGCATTATCATGATTTAATGGTACTTCACTCATATTTTCACTACCATATTGACTACTTGTTTCACTATTAATAGTAAACTATTATCATTAATTAAACGTGAGGTTTCATTATTAAATGGTGTTTCTTGCATTTCTTGATTATGATGTGTAGTTTCTATAGGCAATAAATTATGAATAATTTCACTTATTCCTGCAACTATAGTAGGTACTGCATAAGCATTATTAATACCCATAGCAACACCACTTGAAATTAAACAACCACCATTAGCCCTATTTGCTATTTTACGAATAGTTTCAAATCTATTAGGAATTAATTCAGTTAATCCATTGATAAGATTTGATATACCATAAGCATTTAAACTAATATAAGTATCTCAATCTATTAATGACTGATTTTCTTGTTTATTTAACAATAATCATGGAGGACCTTCTGTTGTAGTTGTAGTAGTTATTGGAGTTGGTGTTGTAGGAATAATAGGATTAATATTATTTTCTGTTCATTTACTATAATTTGCTAATCCAATCGTTCCTAAAATATTTAATCATTTTTTCATTTTTATAAAAACCCTCTTTTTTATACACTTATTATATTATTATTTTTAAAAAAAATAAAAAAATACATTTTTAAATGTCAACAATATTTTTTATTGATTAAAATGTATTTTTTATATTTAAAATTATTATTTTAACTGTATAAAAACTATAGGCCATTAACTATTTTAAAAGTAATAACTTTAACTTTATATAAAAAAATAAAAATTAAAAAACTAATTGTTTTTTAATTTGTTCAGAAATTTCTTTACTTTCTAAAACTTCAATTAACTTTAAACCAAATTCAAATGCAGCACCAATTGATTTTCCAGTTATAATATTATTATCAACTACTACTTTTTCATCTAAAATAATACTTTTATTTAAACCAATATTAGTGCCTGGATAATGCGTAATTTTTTTGTTATCTATTAAATTTAATTGCCCTAAAATTTGGGGTGCTGCACAAATAGCAGCAATAAACTTATTACTATCTTTAGCAAAAATAACTAAAATTGATTTTAATAATTCATTTTTGCTTAAGTTTTCTACTCCAATTTTACCACCCGGTAAAATTAGCATCTTATAACTTAACAAATCAATATCACTGATTTTCTTTTCACATAAAATAAAAACATTATGACTTGATTTGATTTTTAAGTCATTTTCAATACTTACTAAATTAATAACAATATTAGCCCTTCTTAATAGATCAATAGTAATTATTACTTCACCCATTTCATAGCCTGTTGCTAAAAAAATAGCTACTTTAAACTTCTCATTATTACTCATTATTTCTTTTCAATTCATTATTTAATTTAAAAACATTAATAGCATTTTCCCTAGTTGCGTTAATAATACTTTGTTTTGGGATCTTCTTTAATTCAGCTATTTTATTAACTGTAAATATTATATTTTCTGGATGATTAATTGTTAATCAATCTTTGGGATTTTTGCCTCTTTTTGGTTCAGGAGTTAAATATGGCGCATCTGTTTCAACTAATATTTTATTAATTGGTATATTTTTTGCCACCTCTTGTAACTTCAAAGCTTTTTTATATGTCACATTACCTGCAAAAGAAATATAAAAACCTTGTTTTATAAATTTTTCAGCTATTACTTTTGTTCCTGTAAAACAATGAAGAACACCATTAGTAATATTTTCTTTTTTAATAATTTCAAAAGCATCTTCAAAAGCATTACGAATATGTAATAATACAGGTAATTTATGTTCTTTAGCTAATTTTAGTTGTTCAATAAATCATTTTTTTTGCAATTGTGGTTCTGTAAATTTATGATAATAATCTAATCCAATTTCACCAATAGCAACTACTTTACCGGTTGCTATTAATTTTTTCAATTCTGAAATAGTATTACTATCGCAAGTATTTACTTCTGTTGGATGAATACCTACAGCTGCATAAAGATTAGGAATTTTTTCTTCACTCTCAAATTCATAAATTTGACTAACAGTTTGCTTACTAGTATTTAAGTCAAAACCAACATTACAAATACTACCAATGCTATCACCTGCTGAATAAGCATCAGTTAATAATTTTAATATTTCTGTTTCATCATAATGTTTTGACATTAAATGACAATGAGTATCAAAAATTCCATTATTAGCCATATATTTTAACTTCCCTTTTATTTTCCTAAACAAAATCTTTTAAAAATTTCATCTAATAAATCAGTTTCAAATTTTTTACCTTGCATTTCTAAAATCTTATTTCATGCAGTTTGTAAGTGAACAATAATTAAGTCTATTGAAATATTCCTTTTTAAATCTTTTAATGCTTCTGAAATACTAAGTTCAATTTCATCCAAATATGCTAATTGTCTTGTATTCGCAAAAAGTAATTCTTTATCAAAATTAATTTCAGTAGTTATAATTTTATTTTTTATTTCTAAAATTAGATTTTCAATTTCGCCCATTATTGCACTAACTTTTACCACATTAAAATTATTTTTAATGTCTAATTTTAATTTTAACCTTAAATCCGTTTTATTAATAGCAATAAGGTAATTTTTATTTTTTATTTTTCCTAATAATTGTTTATCCTCAACACTTAAATCTTTTGAACCATCAAGTACTAATATTATTAAATCTGCTTCGTTTAAAGCCTTATGTGATTTATCAATACCTGCTTTTTCGATATCATTTAAAGTATGACGTATACCTGCTGTATCAATTAATTTTAAACTAATATCACCCAAATTAATTTTGCCTTCTACCAGATCTCTTGTTGTTCCTTCTTCATTAGAAACAATAGCTTTATCTTCATTTAAAAGCGCATTTAATAGGGAAGATTTTCCAACATTAGGTTTTCCAATAATAACTGTATTAATTCCCTCTTTTATAGTTTTAGTAATTTTACTATGTTCTTTAATAACTTTTATTTTATTTAAAAATTTTTCAACTAAAGGAATAACATTATTAATTGTTTTTTCCTCAACTCCATCGTATTCAGGATAATCAATATTAACTGTTATATTAGCAATTAAATTTAGTAATTCTGAAGATAATTCATCAATTAGTACTCTTATTTTACCACTTAAACTATTAATAGCGGTTTTTAAAATAGTATTATTTTCAGCCATAATTAAATCATTAATAGCTTCTGCTTCAATTAAATCAATTTTATCATTTAAATAAGCTCTTCTCGTAAATTCTCCTCTTGTTGCCATTCTCATACCTGTAGATAGTAATAATTGCAAAATTTTTTGTGTTATTAGCACTCCACCATGACAATTAATTTCAATTGTATCTTCACCTGTAAAAGATTTGGGAGCGCGATAACATGCCAAAACAACTTGATCAATTTTATTCTTATTATGATCAATAATATATCCTGTTATTAAAGTGTGACCTTTCTGATTTAAAATATTTTTATCAAAAACCTTATTTAATAACTCATAAGTATCTTTTCCTGAAATTCTAATAATACTGATTGCTTGATTTAAAGGTGCAGTTGCAATTGCAGTAATAGTATCATTTAACATTTTTTCCTCTTTTCATTTAAACAATCTAAGATTTAAAATCTTAGATTACTCTAATTTTCCAATCTAATTACTACATGTCTTTTATAACCTATACCTTCATAAAAACTTGATATTCCTTCAATATTTTTAACTATTTCATGTATAATTTTTCTTTGGTTATTAGGCATTGATTCAAAATGAAACATTTCTTTACTTATTCTTATTTTTTTTTATAATTTCATATATTCTAATTTTAAAATTTTGTTTTTGAATATTTAAATAATTATTAACATTTATTACTATTTGATAGTTTCTTTTAAATTTTGTTTCTAAATAAGTAATAAGTAAATTTTGTAAAGCACTAATTGTATAACCTTTTTTCCAATTAAAATTGAATTTTTATTCTTACAATTAATATTAATATAAAATTTATTACCATTTAATATTATTTCTTCTTGATAATTTTTTATATTAAAAAGTTCCAATAAATCATGTCATTTATCATTCAAATAATTTTTAACATCATTTTCATTAAAAATAAAAATTTTAGTAATAGTTTTAAATAAACGTTTTTCTATACCTAATTTTATATAAAATGTTTTGGGTGGGCAAATTTTGATAGTTTTTTCTAAATCAATATTTTTTTTAAATGATTTAATTTCCATCTTTTTTTCTCCACATTATAATAAATTACTTATTTTTTTTAGGTTGAACAACTATTTCAGATTTTGTAAATATCTTTTTAATCTTACTTGAAAATGGTGTACTAATTGTACCATTTTTTTTATAACGACTACGTTTATGTTTATTATAGTAATGAAAACCAAGAGTTTGAAATATTTGTAATATTCCAGAAATAATTCAATAAATGCCTAATCCTGAAGGAGCAACACATACATAAAATAAAAACATAAAAATCATAACGCTTTGAATAATAACTTGTTTTTTTAATGCAGCTTTTGCTTCTTTAGTTTTAATCTTCTGTCGTGAACGATTTAAAAACATCGGTAATAACATAGAAACTAATTGTGTTGGTATATATATAACAATAATTATTAAATACATAAATTGGCCATGAGTAACCATAGTTCATGGTTGTTCAACTAAACTAATATCACCAACAACAGTATTTTTTAATAAATTAGTTGATTTCATAACAGTAAACATAGCTGTTAAGAAAGGAAGTGATAAAAACATTGGAATAAAAGCAGTCATTGGATTTATTCCTTCTTTTTTATAAATAGCCATTAATTCCATTTGTTGTTTTTGTTTTGCACTTGGATCACGTGAATGTTTATATTTGGCTTGAATTTCGGAAGTTTTCATTTGCACTGATTGCATTTTTTCCTGATTTTGTTGGGCTTTAAAAGTAAATACTAATGTAATAAGTTTAATAATTAACGTTGTAAAAATAATAGCAAAAATAACACTTACTGATCAGTATTTTGAATTTACATCAACTCCACCACTTAATCCGGCAGAAATACTAACTAAGATTCAAGCGATTGGATAAACAAACATTCCAAAGAACGGTGATTTAGTTTGCGTTCAAGCTTCACTTCACGTTCTAATCCCTGTAAATCCATATTCATAAATATTATTACCATTAAAATGAAAAATGTGATTTTTTGCTACATCACTGTTACCAATAAGTAATTCAAAAAAAACAGCGGCTACATTATATCTTTGAAAATCATAAGCTGAAATAACATCACTAGTTGCAACATTAGGATCACCCATAGTCTGACCACAACCTCAAAGTGTTGACATCAATAAAAAAGTACCTAAAATAATTTTAGTTCATTTTCATGTTATTTTTAATCAAACGTTTTTTTTCTGTTGTTCAGGAAATAAAAACTTTTTATATCGCATTAAATTTACTCTCCTATAATGGGATTTTCATTAAAAGATGTAATAAAGAACTAAGATTTTCTTCATATGTATTAGATAAATAATTTTTTCTAATCATAATTACTATATCTACTGGTCAATCTTTTTTAATATCTACTAACATTCCTCGTACTTGACGTTTAATCTTATTACGTGCAAAAGCAAAACGAACTAGTTTTGTTCCTACTGATACGCCTACTCGTATATTATCAAAATCTACTCTATTCATATAATAGATAAAAAATTGACCATTTGAAATACTTTTTCCTTCATTAATTAAATATTTAAAATGATGATTTTTCAAAAGGCGGTATTTTTTTTCCATATTTTGTTCACCTTATTTTATTTTTTAAACTATGCTGTTAATTTTTTACGTCCTCTTTGACGTCTTCTTTTAATAACATTAATCCCTGTTGCAGATTTCATTCTTGCAAAAAAACCATGAGTTTTTTGATGTTTTCTCTTACTTGGTTGATATGTCGGTTTCATTTTTTTCTCCTTTTTTTAAAAATTCTAATAAAAAATTATTAAGAGTATTATAACATAATATTTATATCTTAACAAATTATTCTGTTTATTTTTAATAAAAACAATATTAGTTTAAAAAAAAATAAATCATTTATAATATTAAATAATAAATATTATTTTTTTTATTTTTTTAAAAGTATAATACAGATTATAATTATAAAAAAGTTATCCACATTAATCCACAATTTATCCACAATAATTATATTAATTAAATATTTTTTTAAAATTAATAACACTGATAATAAACGAGAAAACTTTAAAAACATTTGAAATAAAGTTAGAAATTTTCTTCAATATGATGAAATGATTGATCCAAGTGTTTTTAATAACTATATTAAAAACACTTATATTTATGATATTTTTGAAAATAAATGTTTAATTATTGTTGATTCACTATTCGCAAAAGAAATTTTAACTAAAAATATAACATTTAAAGTTAAAGAAATTTTAGAAAGAATTATTCAACAAATTAAAAAACAATTTCAATTTAATAACTTTGTTAAAGGAGAATCAAATAACGATGCTTATCAAGCAGCATTTTCAATTACCATAGAAATTGGTAGGTATTAAAATCCCTTATTTATCTATGGTAATTCTGGATTAGGAAAAACACATTTACTTCATGCTATTGAAAATAAAATATTAACAAAATATAATAATCAAAAAAAAGTACTTTACTTATCTTCTGAAGAATTTGGCCGTATTGTACCAGAAATTATTAAACAAAATATTAATGATATTGAAAAATTTAAAGATTCATTTAATCAATACGATGTTCTTCTCGTTGATGATATTCAATTTTTAGCTAATCGTAGTAAAACAAATGAAATATTTTTTCATATATTTAATAGCTTTGTTAACAAACAAAAACAAATTGTTATTACATCAGATAAACATCCTGATGATTTATATGGTTTTAAAGAAAGAAATGTTTCAAGATTTCAAAGTGGTTTAAGTGTTGGTATTGATTCACCAGATTTTGAAAATTCATTAATTATTTTAAAAGAAAAAATTAAGTCTTTAAATTATGATCCAAGCATTTTTACTGAAGAATCTTTAAGTTTTATTGCTTTAAATTTTAATAGTGATGTTAGAAAATTAGAATGATCATTAAATAGATTAATTTTTTACAGCATTTTATATATAAAGCCTAATCATTTAATAGTGCTTGAAGACGTTATAAAAGATTTTAAAACATCAAATACTTCATTAAAAGAAAAACTAACTATTAAAAAAATTAAAACAATTGTATCTGAATATTATAATATTCCAATCAAATTATTGATTAGTACTTCTAGAGTTAAAACAATAACAATAGCACGCCATGTAGCAATGTATTTAATAAAAACACTTTTAAATGAATCATATACAAAAATTCGTTCTGAATTTGGAGGTAAAGATCATACAACAGTAATGAATGCTTATAACAAAATTAAAAAAAATATTGAAACTAATTAGGAATTGATAGAACATATTGAAAGATTATCACGTGAATGTTTAAAACACAATTAATCCACTATTTTAATCATAAATTATTAACATATAAGATTGTTATTTTTTCTTTATTTTATAAGTTAAAATTAGTTATTCACATTAATCCACATCATAATATTATTAATAATTAAATAAATAATAATTAATATATATAATATATAATTAATTATTAATGTTTAAAAATGGGAGATATTTATGAAAATTGAAATCAAAAGTTCTATATTATTCAAAATAATAAAAAAAATATTAAAAATAACAATTTTTAATAATACTTATGAAGAATTATCTTGTTTTTTATTAGAAGTTGAAAAAGAAAAAATAATTTTAACTGCATCTAATGGTAATTTATCATTAAAATATGAACTAAATAATAATGAAAAATATTTAAAAATATTAAACATCGGTTCAGTATTAATTAATACTAAAATTATCTATGATATTTTTAGTAAACTAGAAGATGAATGAATTTTATTTGAACTTAAAATTAATAATTTAATCATTAGTAATTTTAAAAATGATTATAATGATTTTATCTTTAAATTAAGTACAATTACAATTGAAAAATTTCCAAAAATCAACTTTAACAAAAATATTAAAAATAAAGTATCTTTTAATAAAAGTTTGTTACAAAATATAAATGAACAAATTGCTTTTGCAACAAATACAAACAATAATAAACGAGAATTAAGTGGAATTAATTTTAAATTTAATGATCAAAAGTTATTTGTTACAGCAACTGATGGATATTGTTTAGCAAAAAAGTGATTTTCTTTTGAAGAAAAATTAGAATTTAATAATAAAGAGTTTAATATTCCAGTTCATTTATTAAATGAAATTGATAAAATTACTAGTGATTTAAATTCAAATATAAATTTTTATTTTGAAAATGATTATAATTTAATTATTGAAATTGAATTTTTTTTATTTCAAACACGAATTATTGAGGGTACTTATCCAAATACGGATGATATTATTAAAAATATTATAGAAAAAGAAAAAAATATTATTGAAATTAATAACGTTAGAGAATTTTTAAAAATTATTGAATTATCAATAATTTTAGCAAAAAAAGATACTTCACCTATGATTCAATTTTGAATAAATGTAGAAAAAAATGATTTTAAAATTAATTGTTTATCTAATAATGATAGTATAGGTGAAGTAATTGAACAATTTAAAAAATTTCATATTGTAAAATCTAAAAGTTTAAAAGAAGAAATAAAAGTAGTTTTTAATTCAAAATTAATTATTAATGCTTTAAAATCGTTTAATAAATGTAAAAAAGTAAATTTAAAAATTTATTGACCAAAAAATTATACAATTATTGATAGTGAAGAAGAAACTGGGTTATTACAACTAGTTTTACCAATTGGAGAAAAATAATATGATATAACTAAATAAAATAGTTATTTTTAATTAATAAACTAAGAAAAGATAAAAAATAATGAAGTAAAAATTACAATTGTTAAGTATGTTTACTATTTTAATTTTTACTAATTTAAATATAATTGCTTGTAAAAATAAGCAAGATACTATTAGTGAATTTTATGTTTTAGGGGATAGTTTATCAGATACTGGTGCAGGAACATTTGCACAAAATCAATATTTAGAAAATAGTAATAGTAAATTTAAACATTTTCAATTAGATAAACCATATTATAATAATTGTTGAAGCAGTAATAAAGTATCTTCACAATTAATTGCTGAAAAATTAAATATTAATGGAAATTATCCCCACATGTACTAGTGTGGAGGAAAAAATGAATTGAAATTAATTCAATAGCATATTTCAAAATGAAAACGATTGTTTGAAATATATAGCGAAGTTGAAAGTAATGAAATGTATCAGGTGTGCTTCTTCTAGTTTGAATGTTTCTGATTTGAGAAGAATAAGATGTTTGAAATGTCATCAAACATTTAGTATTCTTCATGACACCATTTTTCACAAGTCAAAAACACCTTTGACATCTTGGTTTTATCTTATCTTTAGATGAATAAACACAAAGGATGGTATACTATCAACAGATGTTGCAAGGGAATTGGGTGTGACATATAAAACAGCTTGAAGAATGGGTCATGAAATCAGAACTAGAATTTGGAATCAAGATGCAGGGTTCATTGATGATGGCACAGCACAGATGGATGAAATGTATATTTCACATGTAGGTTTTAAAAAACAAGGAAGATCCTTGTTGAATAAAAAATTGATTGTTGGAGTTTATGATAAAACCAGCAACAAACTAATTGTGAAAGTATTGAAAAAAGCAGATGAGAAAAACTTTTTATGATTTGCATTGAAACACATTTCTACTGGGTGTTGTCTATTTACGGATTATTGGAAGGGATATGGAAGTTTCAAAAACTTCTATCACAAAAATGAAATCGTAAATCATGAAGTTGGGTATGTGTCATCAACAGGTGTAAACACAAACCAGATTGAATCTGCATGAAAACACATCCGACGAACTTTCCGAACACACATAAAATTTTCAAAACACAATATTCATTTATATGCAAAAGAAGCTGCATATAAATTCAATAAGATAGCTAGTTTTGAAACTATAATTTTGTGTTTGATTTAGATACATGTGGGGATAATTTCCTAGATAGGATTTTATCTCCATTTATGTGATAAAATTTAAAAATAGTACATAAAGGGATAAAAGCCATATTAATTTTAAACCTGGGTGATTATTTAAAATCAATGGTAAAACATTTCAAAGTTTGGGTAATAATTATGCTTATGGAGGAGAAGTTGCTAATAGCAGTGATAATAATTTAGATATTATTAAAACTTTTGATTTGTCTCATCAAACACAAATGTTGTTATTACAACATTCTTTACAAAAAAAAGATGTTATTTGAATAGAAATGGGAGCTAATGATATTGGTAATTTAATGAATAAAACAGATCCTATTATTATTAACAGTAAAATTAATAATGTAATAAATGAAGAAAAAAAGCAATAAAATTATTAATTAAAAATGGTGCAAATAAAATTATTATTAGTGATGTTCCTGACTTAACATTAACACCAAAAATTAAAAAGATGTTACATAATAATCAACAAAAAATACAAATAGCACGTAAAACATGTATTGAATATCAAAAACAATGAAAGAAAATGATATTAGAAATGAAAGTAATTTATAAAAATATTATTACACCTTTTTTTCTTTAAAGAGAATTAGCAACTGATATGAATAATTTTAAAAATAAAATTCCAGATGGAATTGTTGAAACTAGTGCTACAATTTGTAAAATGATGTCTAAAGAAACAAAATATTCTTATAAACCAGTTTTTAATTCTGGAGTTAATGAAAGTAATTTAAATAAATATTGGTAATGTTTAGTAATCTGTGTAACTTACAAAAATAACTATGTTTAATTAATTCTAGTAAATAAAATTAAATAACTAGAAAGAGTGAGTTACGTATGTCTAAAAAACAAAATATTAATAATAATGATCCAATATCAAAAGCAGTAGATTTATTATTAGAAAATACTGAGGATTTAACAACCGTATTTAAAGAGGGAGGTTTATATAAAGAATTAACAAAAAGATTAGTTGAAAAAATGTTGAATTCTGAAATGCAAAATTATTTAGGATATGAAAAAAATCAACATAATAATAGTGATAATGCTCACAATGGTATAAATTCAAAAAAATTAATAACCCAACAAGGTAAAATTGAGATTAATGTACCACGAGATCGTAATAGTAATTTTGAGCCAGTAATAGTTTCAAAAAGACAAAGAAGATTTGATGGTTTTGATCAACAAGTTCTTTCATTATATGTCAAAGGCATGACTTTATCAGATATTAGAATGCAGTTACAAGAGTTATATCATGGTGCTGATATTAGTGAAAGTGTTATTAGTCAAATTACTGATGATGTTATTGATGATGTTAAAGCATGACAAAATCGGCCATTAGAAAGTGTTTATCCGATTGTTTATTTTGATTGTATAGTAGTTAAAGTACGACAAGATAAACGCATTATTAACAAATCAGTTTATATAGCACTAGGAGTTGATTTAGAAGGTAAAAAAGATTTTTTAGGTTTATGAATTAGTGAAAATGAAGGTTCTAATTTTTGATTATCTAATTTCACAGAAATGAAAAATCGAGGCTTAAATGATATTATTATTGCTTGTAGTGACAATTTAACAGGAATGTCAGAAGCAATACAATCAGTTTATCCTAAAACCGAACATCAATTATGCATAGTTAATCAAATTAGAAATAGTTTAAAATATGTTTCATACAAACATAGAAAATCACTAGTTACAGATTTAAAACCAATTTATAGTGCATGTAGTGAAGAACAAGCAATGCAAGCTTTAGAAACTTTTGAAAGTAAATGAAATAAACAATATCCTCAAATTGCTAAATCGTGATATAAAAATTGAGATAATTTAATGGTTTTTATTAGTTATCCTGCAGAAATCAAAAGAGTGATTTATACAACAAATGCTATTGAATCTGTTAATAGTCAATTACGAAAAGTTATTAGAAATAAAAAAGTTTTTCCAAATGATATGGTAGTTTTCAAAATATTTTACTTAGCAATTGAAAATATAACAAAAAAATGAACAATGCCCATTCAAAATTGAAATACAGCAATTGCTCATTTTATGATAAAATTTGAAGATAGAATTAATCTAAACTAGTAAATTTGTAAAACAAAGATACACAGATTATTAAAAAGCCTCTAAATATTTTTATTTTGATGAATTTCATCCAGGTATGTGATTTCATCAACAAATGGCAAATAGTATGGTATACCATGCTTTGTGTTTATTCATCTAAAGATGAGATAAAACCAAGATGTCAAAGGTGTTTGTGACTTGTGAAAAATGGTGTCATGAAGAATAATAAGATGTTTGATGACATTTCAAACATCTTATTCTTATCAAATCAGAAACATTCAAACTAGAAGAAGCACACCTGATACATTTCATTACTTTCAACTTCGCTATATATTTCAAACAATCGTTTTCATTTTGAAATATGCTATTGAATTCATTTCAATTCATTTTTTCCTCCACACTAGTACATGTGGGGATAATTTCCTTAATTAATTTTTCCTTATTAATACAATTTTTATGCCTTGATTTATTAATTTCATCAACTTTAATTCTATGTTCTTTACAATATGCTCTACAATATTCATCAAATTGCTCATCTGTCATATTTTCACATTGTCTTTGTCTTTGTTCATTTTTAATTTCATCATAATGTGGTTCATGAATAAATTTTTCAAATGTTATTTTTTCAGTTCATGTACATCTATTCATTACTTATTCTCCTTATTTTTAATTTAATTAGCAATTTCACTTAATATTTTTAATACTTTATATTAATTTTTTAATTCTTTAATAATAAATATTAAAAATATTATTAGTGTTATGCTTGTTATTAATATTGGTACTATTAATAAAATTTTTCATAATATCATTTTTTACTCTTTTCATTTTTTAAATCATTTAACATTTATTGAACAAAATGCACGATTTTAGGAATGTTTAAAGTATTAAAGATTTGACCAGTTACTATAATTTCATCATTTTTGTTTAATAAAATAAATCGTTTATAAAATTTTGGGTTATTAAAAATTAAAGTAACATAGTTTAATCCATTTCATTGACCTCGAGCACTATAATATAATTCTTTATTACCTTTTTCATAATATTTTGCTTCAATAGTGTTACTTAGTTTTACTGTTAATTTCACATAATTGGATTTATCTTTCATTTTTATAATTCCTTATAATTTGGTTTGCTTATACGCATCTTGTTCATGTTTTGTTAATTTTATATTTCCTTGATAATTTGGTATTTTATCTTTATTTTTTGGATGGTTTTCTTGATAATCTCGATTCATAATATCTTGTACTAATACCATTAATGCACCAATAATTTTAGGTGTTGCTAAGGGATTGGTTAATAATTGTTTTGGGTTTAAATAAAAATTTTCTACACTTACTAATACTTTTTTATTATTTAAAAATTTCTTAAAATATTTTAATTTTTCTTTATAAATATTTTTACATTCTAAAATAGTTTTTGCTTGGAATGTTTCATGAAAAATAATATTATTAGTTTCATTTGAATATATAACAATTCCATTATTGCCAATACCAGCTGGGTCAATACCAATATTTATTTCATATTGCATTATTAATCAAATTCTCCATTTTTAATTTCATCTCTTAATTTAATAATAAATCCGAATGGAGTTAAACCTTGTGTATCACCAATATAAAAGGTTTCATAATCAAGTATTCTATTAATTATTTTTTCTTTATATTCATTAATTACTTCTTTTTTAAAATCTTCTCTTAATTTTTCTATATTATTTAAATGTTCTTTTATTATTTCTTGATTACGATTTTTATTATATTCATTAATAATTTCTTGGTCTTTATAAGAAAATGGTTTTTGTTTATTCATATTTATACCTACTACTTAACCTAATATTTAAAATACAGTCATAACAGATTGCTTTATTATTTTTGTCTCTTAAAAAGTTTTGTCTTGTTTTTATATCATCAGTATTAAAGAATAAATAATCTAATTTATGTTGTTTACATGTTCAACAAAAATACTTTTTCATAATAGTTCTTTCTAATATATTCTGTTGCTTGTAGCATAAAGAATATATATTTTTATTTTTATATTATTAATACTATTCGTTTTATTCATTCCAAAAATTCTGGGCTCAAAAATTTTTTCAAAAAAAATAAAAAATAAAACCAACACTTGCTCACTGGGGAGTGGCAAGGTTGGTTAAATAAAGAATAGAATTAATATAGTAGTTTCCCTAAGCAGGTCTATATATACTAGTTTCCAATCCGCTCCCACCCCAAGGATTACCATTAAATGGTTAGTATATTTTATTAGGTATCACTCCACTTTTTATTTATCCATGCAAGTCCACATGCTTTAGCTACTATTTTTAACAACTTTGTTGTAGTTCACTTTTTTAGTTCCCTAACACGTGTTGATAATAGCGTTAAAGAGGTTTATTAAAAACTTTAAAATTTTACAATTACAAATAAAAGACGAGATTTTTATTCTCGTCTTTTATCAATTATTTTTAATTTAAGGGTTTAAAAAAGAAAGGAGCTATTTTTAAAACTTTTTAGTTATTGACATCTTCGACACGCTCCCATTATTTTTTATTATATTTATTCATAATATTTTCAAATTTACTATCAGTAATTCAACTACTAATGCTTTCTACAAAAAATTGTTTATGATCCTTTATATTCTTTAACTCATCATTACTGAACTTACTCAAAACTCAATCAGCCGTGTTAAAATTAGGATTTTTACCAACACCAATTCTTAATCTTTGAAAATCTTTACTACCAATTTGATTAAAAATACTTTTAATTCCATTATGACCAGCAGCACTAAATTTTTGTTTGTATTGAAATTGACCAAAATTTAAGTCAACTTCATCGTGAATAATTAACACGTTTTCAATTTTAATTTTAAAATAATTCATAAAATTTGAAACACAAAAACCTGATAAGTTCATAAAAGTTAATGGTTTCAAAAAAATAACATCAGTGCTGTTAACAACAGTTTTAACATATTGACCATTAAATTTAGTTTGATTAATTTTTAATTGTAATGTTTCACAAATCATATCAATAATAATAAAACCAATATTATGACGTGTCAATTCATACTCTTTACCTGGGTTTCCTAATCCAATAACTAATTTCATCTACTTTAAATTTCCTCTTTATTATTTTTTACTATTTTTATTATTAATTTTTTTTATTAATTCATTTGTTTTATCATCATAAACTTTTGTTAATGATTTATTATTAATTGAAGCATCAATCATTTTTGCAATAAAATCAGAAATTGAAATAATTTTTAAACCATTAAACTTTTTTTCCTCAGAAATTTCAATAGTATTAGTAATAACAACTTCTTTAATAATTCCATCAATAACAGCTTGTTTCAAATTTTTTGAAGCTTGACCACTAAAAATACCATGAGTAGCCAAAATATAAACTGATTTTGCACCATGTTCTTTAATAGCTTTTGCTGCATTAATAATAGTACCACCTGTATCAATCATATCATCAATAATAATAGCATTCTTTTCTTTAACATCTCCTAATACAAACTTAACTTGACTTTGATTAGGAGTTGTTCTTCTTTTATCAATAATTGCCAAAGGTACACTTAAATAATTGCCTAATCTTCGAGCACGAGTAACACCACCATGATCTGGAGATACAACAACTAAATTAGTTAAATTTTCTTCAATTAAATAAGATGCTAAATCTTGAGTTGCTCGTAAATCATCAACAGGAACATCAAAAAATCCTTGTTCTTGTGGTGAATGTAAATCAACAGTAATAACACGATCAACACCCGCAACAGTTAATAAATTTGCAACAAGTTTACAAGTAATAGGTTGTCTACCACCTTGTTTTCGATCTTGACGAGCATAACCAAAATAAGGAATTACTACATGAATTTTAGCAGCAGATGCACGAACTAAAGCATCAACAAAAATTAATAATTCCATTAAATTATCATTAGTTGGCGGCGAAGTTGATTGGATAATATATACCACTTTCCCTCGTACTGATGTTATAGATTGAATATTAAATTCACCATCAGCAAAACGACTAATTTCTGCTTTTCCAGGTTCAATATTAAGTTTTTTACAAACTTCTTGTGTAAATTTTTGATTAGCACTTAAACCAAAAACTACAATTTTTTCTACATTATTCATTAAATCCTCCTTTACATGTTTCTAAAAAATTATAATTATAATTTCATTATACAATGTTTATTACAATTTAAGTATATTAAATTTAAAGACTATTAATTAAAGATAATTAATAAAAAGTTATATCTTTTGCAAGAAAAAATAAAATCATTATAATAGTTAACGGATAATAAATATTTAAAAATACGTTTATTAATAAACAAGGATTATTGCTGAGGTGTTTTATATACTTATTATCCACATTCTAATATCATTAATTTTAATAATTATTCTGAAAGGTATTTATTAATAATAGTAAATAACTGGTAAAACATTGAAAATGTTAATTCTTCAGATCTTATTGTTAATGATCAAGATAAGTCGTTAATTAAATTAACGACTTTTTCTTTGCTATTTAAATAAATACCCAAATTGTTAACTAATGTTTTTCTCTTATTAACAAAACAACTTCTTACAAATTTTCAAAATAATTGTGGTTCATCAAGTTGAAATTTAGGATTTACTTTAAAATAAACAACACTACTTGTAACATTAGGTATCGGAGTAAAATTATTAGCACTAACATCAAAAATAATTTTAACATCACAATAAAATTGACACATAACAGAAAGATTATTATATACTTTAGTTTTAGGTTTAGCACAAAATCTTTGTGCAACTTCTTTTTGCATCATTAATGTAAATGAATCAAATAATTCAATATTTTCTAATAATTTTAAAACAATTTGTGAAGTAATATAATAAGGCAAATTTGCAATTACATGAATTTTTTGATTTATTGAAAATTCTTCATTAATGATTTTTTTTAAATCTAAATTTAAAAAATCATCATTTATAATTTTTAAATTTTTGTATTCATTTAACTCCTTTTCTAAAACAGGAATTAATTTTTTGTCAATTTCAATTGTCACAACTTTTTGCGCAGTGCTGAGTAATTTATTAGTTAAATGACCAATGCCCGCTCCAATTTCAACAATGCCATCTTCATCTTTAAAATTACTATTTTTAACAATTTTATCAATTATATTATTGTTAATTAAAAAGTTTTGCCCAAACTTTTTAACTACATGTAAGTCGTATTTTTTCAATATTTTTTTTGGATTTTCCATTATTATTCTCCGATTCACATTTTTATTTAATTTATATACTAGTAATAATTAAATAAATAGTTAGCCAACTAATCATATATGCTAAATTTACTACTAGCAAATCTACATGTGGTAATATTAACATATATCAACTTAATAAATAAATATTAATTTGAGTGGGAAAAGGAGATGATTTTTATATGGCAACAAAAATAGAGGTTGCTAATGACGGACACAATAACCAAGACGTTAATATTGTTTCTCTAGATTTAGGAACAAGAAATTTAATTGTCAGAGTTAATGGAAGGGTTGTTTATAGTCAACCATCAGCAATTGTATTTGATACAGAAAACGGAGAAGTATTCATTGGTGAAGCCGCTTTATTAATGAAAGAAAAAACTCCAGCGAATAAAATTTTCAGAGAACCAATGGCTAATGGTGTTATTAGTGATAATAATGCTTTGATTGCTTTATTAACTGAAATTTTTACACAAATTATTGATGTGAAAGCTGAAAAAATTTGAGAAAATTCAGTAGCACTTGTAGCTATTCCATCTAAGGTTTATAAATTAGATAGAACTGTTTTACGTGAAATTCTACAAGGAAAAAAAATAGCTAAAATTCCAATTTATAGTGATAAATTTCCCAATAGATATAATGCAAATAATGAAAGCGTAATGAAAGCTGAAAAAGTTGTTATTGTTCCTGAAGTAAAATTGGCGGCTATTGGTGCTGGGGAAGCACTTTGAGATGCTTCAGGAGTATTTATTCTTGATATTGGTGGTGGAACTTCTGACTGTTCCATTTTATCAAGTGGAGAAGTTATTGTTCAAGATTCAATTCCAATTGCTGGAAATGCTATTGAACGTAGTATTAAAGAACATTTTGAAAAAATGCATTATATATCTCTTAGCTCAATGGAGGCTGAAAAAACAAAGATTAGTGCTGCTATTTGAATAGATGGTGAAAAAGATAGTGAAAATAAAATTACTATCCATGGAAAAAGTACTAAAACTAAAAAACCTGAACAAATTACAGTTCCTAAGCAAGAAGTAGCTAGAGTAGTTACTGAAGCCTTTGAACCAATTGTTGGACTATGTAGTGACATTATTGATAAAGCTGGACCTGCCTTTTCAGAAATGATTATGAAAAACGGTTTAACTATCACTGGTGGGGGTGCTTTGTTTGAAAATATTACAACTTATCTAAAAAAACGACTAAATTTAGAACATGTGGTATCTGCTAATAATCCAAGAGAATGTGTAATTAGAGGGACTCAAGCCTATGAAACTCATAAACAAGATGTATATGAAAAAGGATTTATTAGACCAAGTAATTAAAATTCCAGGTGTGTAGAAGGAGGAAAAAAAATGGGATTATTTGATAAAAAACCCAAAGAAAACTTAAATAAAAAAAGTAATATTAAGTCTATTAATGACTACCAATGATTAGCTTTAGATATTGGAACAGAAAACTTTAAAGCAAGGTATGTTAACATTGGACTTACATATGATGCTCCAACTTATCTTGCTGAAGACTATGAAAAAAATGTTATTATTTATGGTGAAGAAGCTAAAGCTTTAATTGATAAAACAAATGAAAATGTTGTTATTAAACGTCCAGTTCGTGATGGTAATATTGCTGATCCAGATGCTTTACAACGTATCCTTTCTAAAATTTTTCAAGATTTTAGACTTGAAATTAAAGATTCAAAACAAACTGATAAAAACCGTAATTTAATTGTTTTAATGGCAACACCAAGTGAAATTAATTCAGTACAAAGAGAAGCATTAGAAAATATAGTTCATCGTTTAGGAGCACTTCGTGGATTTGTTCAAGAAGAAGTTAAAATGGCAGCTTTAGGTTCAGGCCAAGATATTTTTGGAACTGCAATTATGTGTGTTGATATTGGTGGGGGAAGTACTGATATTGCCGTACTTAGCAACGATTCAATCCTATATTCATATACAACACATTGTGCTGGAGACTATTTAACACAAAAAATTCAAGAATACATAGCTAAAAAGCATGCTTTAAAAATTGGTACTAAAGAAGCAGAAGATGTTAAAAAGAACATCGGTTCACTTATGAAATATCAAGATGAAAAACCATACACTATTTCAGGTGTTTCATTACCTAGATTAGACTCTCAGCCAGGAGAAACAATGTCAATTTCTAAAACTATTGAAATTACACCAGAAGAAATTCGTGAAAATGTAATGCAAGTTCAATTTAGAGAACATGTTATTCCATCAATTCGTAGAGTACTAAGAACTTCTGGGGAAAAAGCTGCTGGTAGTGTTAGTGACTTAAAGAAAAAAGGTAAGGGAATCACAATTTGTGGTGGTGGAGCTTACATTAAAAAAATTGATAAATTTATTAAAGAAGAATTGGCTAAGGAATATTTCATCGAAGTTAAAACTGAAAAAGCTACAAAACCAATTCGTCAAAAATATGAGGGAGATATCTTTGAAGTACGTGTTGCTCAAAATCCTTTAGATAATGTTATTGATGGTTGTGTAAAATATCGTGATACAATTTACAAACAATTAATAGTTGAACAAAATCCTAACCGCGAAATTCTAACAAAAGATGAAGATTTAGGATAAAAAATAAGTTTAAATAAAATGCACTTTTAAAATTTATAGAAGTGCATTTTTTACTTATATAAATAATAAATTACTATATAAAATAAAAAAAATAATAATCATACTTAAAATACATTAGGAAATTATCTCCACATGTACTAGTTTGGAGGAAAAAATGAATTGAAATGAATTAAATATCATATTTCAAAATGAAAACGATTGTTTGAAATATATAGCGAAGTTGAAAGTAATAAAATGTATCAGGTGTGTTTCTTCTAGTTTGAATGTTTCTGATTTGAGAAGAATGAGATGTTTGAAATGTCATCAAACATTTAGTATTCTTCATGACACCATTTTTCACAAGTCACAAACACCTTTGACATCTTGGTTTTATTTCATCTTTAGATGAATAAACACAAAGCATGGTATACCATCAACAGATGTTGCAAGGGAATTGGGTGTGACATATAAAACAACTTGAAGAATGGTTCATGAAATCAGAACTAGAATTTGGAATCAAGATGCAGGGTTCATTGATGATGGCACAGCACAGATGGATGAAATGTATCTTTCACATGTAGGTTTTATTCAACAAGGAAGATCCTTGTTGAATAAAACCTTGATTGTTGGAGTTTATGAGAAAACCAGTAACAAACTAATTGTGAAAGTATTGAAAAAAGCAGATGAGAAAAACCTTTTATGATTTGCATTGAAACACATTTCTACTGGGTGTTGTCTGTTTACGGATTCTTGGAAGGGATATAGAAGTTTCAAAAACTTGGAATGGCAACCTTTTTTAAGACTGTTTTTTGGTAGACATTTGTGATTGGTGTTTTATGGGGGTTAAGTAGTTTAGAGTACTGTGGATTCTTATGTTGTTGTATCAATTGATATAAGCAAATAATTCTAATTTTAATTGGATTAATGATGTAAAATTTTTATCATTAATAAACTCTGTTTTGAAAGTTTTGAAAGTTGCTTCAGCAACAGCGTTATCATAAGGACAACCTTTTTTGCTTAAAGAGTAGGTAATATCGAAGGCTAATAAAAGTTTATCAATAGTTTTGTTATTAAATTCATTACCGCAATCGCTATGAAATATTTGAATATCTTTTAAACAACGATTTGAGCACATAAATGCTTGATATAATAATGATGCATCTTTTTTAGTACCTACACTATGTCCAATAATTTCGCGATTGTACAGGTCGATTAATAAGAAAATATAGTTTCATTTACCATTAACTTGAACATAAGTTCAATCACTAACAATAACTTCATTTTTAAGCCTATTATTAAAGTCTCTATTAACAAGATTAGTAATTTGACTATCATTGACTTTATTATGATAATTTTTTTATGATAATTTAGTGTATTTTGATATTAAATTATGTTTATTCATAATTTTTTTAATTTTTCGTCTTGATAAATTAATTTTCTTTTCTTTTAGAACAACTTTTAATCTTCTTTATTTTCTTTAAAAGCACTAATAACAGCTTCATCATACATATTATTTTGAATTTTATCTTCTTTTTTCTTGAAATTAAAATAATATGTTGATTTAGAGATTTTTAAAAAACGAGACATTGTACGAATTTTATATTTAACTTTATTTTTAGTAATAATTTCTATTTTCTGCCTATTATTAGTGCTGCTTGCTTTAAAATATCATTTTCCATTCTTAATTGTTTTAATTCTTTTCTTAATTTAATTAATTCATTTTCTTCAATAGAACGGTTATCTTTGGTTTTAAAACTGCCTGAATTAGTAAATTTCTTAATTCAATTATAAGTAGCTGCTCTTGTAACATTGTACTCTTTAGCAAGACAAGACACTGACTTACCACTTTGATATAAAGCTACTATTTATTTTTTAAATTCATCTGAATATGAGTTAATATTGGCCATAATTATAACTCCTTTCTTTTAACTAATTTGTTCACTTGTCTACGTAATTAGTGTCCAAGAAATGTAACCCATCCATTATTTGCATTTGTAAATGCTAAACCAATTGTTCCTAATAATGTTACTAAAGTTTTCCTATATATTTTCCTTTCATAAATTAAAATATAATATTTTTATTTTTATAACTATTCCATAATTTATTTTGTTAAACTTCTGGAACTCAATTAACTTTTAAATCATTATTTTCACCAATAAAATGATTTCTTCCCTCATCTGTTAATGTTAATTTAACATTTTTATCATGTTCTTTTAAATCTTCTGTAGTTAAAGGATCGCCATCTACTTTTACAATATTAATCATATTAATATCTAATTTTGAAAAACCATTTTGTTTTTTTTAATTCTTTTACTAAAATAGTTTTAAATTCAGCAATATCTGCTTTACAATTTACAGTTGGAGTTGTTAAAAATTTTAAGTTTTGTTTAACAAATAAATTTAATGAAACATCTTATTCTACTGTTTGATCTACTAGTTCAACTTTATTTGTTTCTTGTTTTACTCCTTTATATAAATTTAATTTAATTTTAATTGTAATAAAATTTTCTGAACCAATAATTAAACCTTGTTGATCTTCTGCAGAATATATTGCTACTAATTCATTTTCTTTAACTTCAATATTTTTATCTTTGGAAATTTTTTGAACCGGAACTGTATTATTAATTGGTACTATAATTGTTGCTAAATCTACTGTTAATTTTGATCAAAGAAAATCATATGTATTATTTTCTTCGTTATATTTAATACCAAAACCTTCTAAATTACTAAAGTCATCAACATTATAACTAGAAGCAAATGATTTACTTAAAATACTTTCTGATGTTTTACAAGCAACTAATGCTGTTGTACTTACTGTTGTAAATCCAATCGTTCCTAAAATATTTAATCATTTTTTCATTTTTATAAAAACCCTCTTTTTTATACACTTATTATATTATTATATTTAAAATTATTATTTTAACTGTATAAAAACTATAGGCCATTAACTATTTTAAAAGTAATAACTTTAACTTTATATAAAAAAATACAAATTAAAAAACTAATTGTTTTTTAATTTGTTCAGAAATTTCTTTACTTTCTAAAACTTCAATTAACTTTAAACCAAATTCAAATGCAGCACCAATTGATTTTTCATTTATAATATTATTATCAACTACTACTTTTTCATCTAAAATAATACTTTTATTTAAACCAATATTAGTGCCTGGATAATGCGTAATTTTTTTGTTATCTATTAAATTTAATTGCCCTAAAATTTGGGGTGCTGCACAAATAGCAGCAATAAACTTATTACTATCTTTAGCAAAAATAACTAACATTGATTTTAATAATTCATTTTTGCTTAAGTTTTCTACTCCAATTTTACCACCCGGTAAAATTAGCATCTTATAACTTAACAAATCAATATCACTGATTTTCTTTTCACATAAAATAAAAACATTATGACTTGATTTGATTTTTAAGTCATTTTCAATACTTACTAAATCAATAACAATATTAGCCCTTCTTAATAGATCAATAGTAATTATTAATTCACCCATTTCATAGCCTGTTGCTAAAAAAATAGCTACTTTAAAATTCTCATTATTACTCATTATTTCTTTTCAATTCATTATTTAATTTAAAAACATTAATAGCATTTTCCCTAGTTGCATTAATAATACTTTGTTTTGGGATCTTCTTTAATTCAGCTATTTTATTAACTGTAAATATTATATTTTTTGGATGATTAATTATTAATCCATTTTTGGGATTTTTACCTCTTTTTGTTTTAGGAGTTAAATATGGCGCATCTGTTTCAACTAATATTTTATTAATTGGTATATTTTTTGCCACCTATTGTAACTTCAAAGCTGTTTTATATGTCACATTACCTGCAAAAGAAATATAAAAACCTTGTTTTATAAATTTTCAGCTATTACTTTTGTTCCTGTAAAACAATGAAGAACACCATTAGTAATATTTTCTTTTTTAATAATTTCAAAAGCATCTTCAAAAGCATTACGAATATGTAATAATACAGGTAATTTATGTTCTTTAGCTAATTTTAGTTGTTCAATAAATCATTTTTTTTGCAATTGTGGTTCTGTAAATTTATGATAATAATCTAATCCAATTTCACCAATAGCAACTACTTTACCGGTTGCTATTAATTTTTTCAATTCTGAAATAGTATTACTATCGCAAGTATTTACTTATGTTGGATGAATACCTACAGCTGCATAAAGATTAGTAATTTTTTCTTCACTCTCAAATTCATAAATTTGACTAACAGTTTGCTTACTAGTATTTAAGTCAAAACCAACATTACAAATACTACCAATGCTATCACCTGATGAATAAGCATCAGTTAATAATTTTAATATTTCTGTTTCATCATAATGTTTTGACATTAAATTACAATGAGTATCAAAAATTCCATTATTAGCCATATATTTTAACTTCCCTTTTATTTTCCTAAACAAAATATTTTAAAAATTTCATCTAATAAATCAGTTTCAAATTTTTTACCTTGCATTTCTAAAATCTTATTTCATGCAGTTTGTAAGTGAACAATAATTAATTCTATTGAAATATTCCTTTTTAAATCTTTTAATGCTTCTGAAATACTAAGTTCAATTTCATCCAAATATGCTAATTGTCTTGTATTCGCAAAAAGTAATTCTTTATCAAAATTAATTTCAGTAGTTATAATTTTATTTTTTATTCCTAAAATTAGATTTTCAATTTCGCCCATTATTGCACTAACTTTTACCACATTAAAAATAATTTTAATGTCTAATTTTAATTTTAACCTTAAATCCGTTTTATTAATAGCAATAAGGTAATTTTTATGTTTTATTTTTCCTAATAATTGTTTATCCTCAACACTTAAATCTTTTGAACCATCAAGTACTAATATTATTAAATCTGCTTCGTTTAAAGCCTTATGTGATTTATCAATACCTGCTTTTTCGATATCATTTAAAGTATGACGTATACCTGCTGTATCAATTAATTTTAAACTAATATCACCCAAATTAATTTTGCCTTCTACCAGATCTCTTGTTGTTCCTTCTTCATTAGAAACAATAGCTTTATCTTCATTTAAAAGCACATTTAATAGGGAAGATTTTCCAACATTAGGTTTTCCAATAATAACTGTATTAATTCCCTCTTTTATAGTTTTAGTAATTTTACTATGTTCTTTAATAACTTTTATTTTATTTAAAAATTTTTCAACTAAAGGAATAACATTATTAATTGTTTTTTCCTCAACTCCATCGTATTCAGGATAATCAATATTAACTGTTATATTAGCAATTAAATTTAGTAATTCTGAAGATAATTCATCAATTAGTACTCTTATTTTACCACTTAAACTATTAATAGCGGTTTTTAAAATAGTATTATTTTCAGCCATAATTAAATCATTAATAGCTTCTGCTTCAATTAAATCAATTTTATCATTTAAATAAGCTCTTCTCGTAAATTCTCCTCTTGTTGCCATTATCATACCTGTAGATAGTAATAATTGCAAAATTTTTTGTGTTATTAGCACTCCACCATGACAATTAATTTCAATTGTATCTTCACCTGTAAAAGATTTGGGAGCGCGATAACATGCCAAAACAACTTGATCAATTTTATTCTTATTATGATCAATAATATATCCTGTTATTAAAGTGTGACCTTTCTGATTTAAAATATTTTTATCAAAAACATTATTTAATAACTCATAAGTATCTTTTCCTGAAATTCTAATAATACTGATTGCTTGATTTAAAGGTGCAGTTGCAATTGCAGTAATAGTATCATTTAACATTTTTTCCTCTTTTAATTTAAACAATCTAAGATTTTAAATCTTAGATTACTCTAATTTTCCAATCTAATTACTACATGTCGGTTATAACCTATACCTTCAGAAAAACTTGATATTCCTTCAATATTTTTAACTATTTCATGTATAATTTTTCTTTGGTTATTAGGCATTGATTCAAAATGAAACATTTCTTTACTTATTCTTATTTTTTTTATAATTTCATATATTCTAATTTTAAAATTTTGTTTTTGAATATTTAAATAATTATTAACATTTATTACTATTTGATAGTTTCTTTTAAAGGCTTTTATCCCTTTATGTACTATTTTTAAATTTTATCACATAAATGGGGATAAAAGCCTATCTAGGAAATTATCCCCACATGTATCTAAATCAAACACAAAATTATAGTTTCAAAACTAGGTATCTTATTGAATTTATATGCAAAAGAAGTTGCATATAAATGAATATTGTGTTTTGAAACTTTTATGTGTGTTCGGAAAGTTCTTCGGATGTGTTTTCATGCAGATTCAATCTGGTTTGTGTTTACACCTGTTGATGACAAATACCCAACTTCATGATTTACGATTTCATGTTTGTGATAGAAGTTTTTGAAACTTCCATATACCCTCCAAGAATCCGTAAATAGAAAACACCCAGTAGAAATGTGTTTCAATGCAAATCATAAAAGTTTTTTCTCATCTGCTTTTTTCAATACTTTCAGAATTAGTTTGTTGCTGGTTTTCTCATAAAATCCAACAATCAAGGTTTTAAAAAACAAGGATCTTCCTTGTTTTTTAAAACCTACATGTGAAAGATACATTTCATCCATCTGTGCTGTGCCATCATCAATGAACCCTGCATCTTGATTCCAAATTCTAGTTCTGATTTCATGACCCATTCTTCAAGCTGTTTTATATGTCACACCCAATTCCCTTGCAACATCTGTTGACGGTATACCATGCTTTGTGTTTATTCATCTAAAGATGAGATAAAACCAAGATGTCAAAGGTGTTTGTGACTTGTGAAAAATGGTGTCATGAAGAATACTAAATGTTTGATGATATTTCAAACATCTCATTATTCTCAAATCAGAAACATTCAAACTAGAAGAAGCACACCTGATACATTTCATTACTTTAAACTTCGCTATATATTTCAAACAATCGTTTTCATTTTGAAATATGCTATTGAATTCATTTCAATTCATTTTTTCCTCCAAACTAGTACATGTGGGGATAATTTCCTATAAAATTTATTACCATTTAATATTATTTCTTCTTGATAATTTTTTATATTAAAAAGTTCCAATAAATCATGTCATTTATCATTCAAATAATTTTTAACATCATTTTCATTAAAAATAAAAATTTTAGTAATAGTTTTAAATAAACGTTTTTCTATACCTAATTTTATATAAAATGTTTTGGGGGGGCAAATTTTTGATAGTTTTTTCTAAATCAATATTTTTTTAAATGATTTAATTTCCATCTTTTTTTCTCCACATTATAATAAATTACTTATTTTTTAGGTTGAACAACTATTTCAGATTTTGTAAATATCTTTTTAATCTTACTTGAAAATTGTGTACTAATTGTACCATTTTTTTATAACGACTACGTTTATGTTTATTATAGTAATGAAAACCAAGAGTTTAAAATATTTGTAATATTCCAGAAATAATTCAATAAATGCCTAATCCTGAAGGAGCAACACATACATAAAATAAAAACATAAAAATCATAACGCTTTGAATAATAACTTGTTTTTTTAATGCAACTTTTGCTTCTTTAGTTTTAATCTTCGTGAACGATTTAAAAACATCGGTAATAACATAGAAACTAATTGTGTTGTTATATATATAACAATAATTATTAAATACATAAATTGGCCATGAGTAACCATAGTTCATGGTTGTTCAACTAAACTAATAGCACCAACAACAGTTTTTTTAATAAATTAGTTGATTTCATAACAGTAAACATAGCTGTTAAGAAAGGAAATGATAAAAACATTGGAATAAAAGCAGCCATAAGGATTTATTCCTTCTTTTTTATAAATAGCCATTAATTCCATTTGTTGTTTTTGTTTTGCACTTGGATCACGTGAATGTTTATATTTGGCTTGAATTTTGGAAGTTTTCATTTGCGCTGATTGCATTTTTTCCTGATTTTGTTGGGCTTTAAAAGTAAATACTAATGTAATAAGTTTAATAATTAACGTTGTAAAAATAATAGCAAAAATAACACTTACTGATCAGTATTTTGAATTTACATCAACTCTACCACTTAATCCGGCAGAAATACTAACTAAGATTCAAGCGATTGGATAAACAAACATTCCAAAGAACGGTGATTTAGTTTGCGTTCAAGCTTCACTTCATGTTCTAATCCCTGTAAATCCATATTCATAAATATTATTACCATTAAAATGAAAAATGTGATTTTTTGCTACATCACTGTTACAAATAAGTAATTCAAAAAAAACAGCGGCTACATTATATCTTTGAAAATCATAAACTGAAATAACATCACTAGTTGCAACATTAGGATCACCCATAGTCTGACCACAACCTCAAAGTGTTGAAATCAATAAAAAGGTACCTAAAATAATTTTAGTTCATTTTCATGTTATTTTTAATCAAACGTTTTTTTCTGTTGTTCAGGAAATAAAAACTTTTTATATTGCATTAAATTTACTCTCCTATAATGGGATTTTCATTAAAAGATGTAATAAAGAACTAAGATTTTCTTCATATGTATTAGATAAATAATTTTTTCTAATCATAATTACTATATCTACTGGTCAATCTTTTTTAATATCTACTAACATTCCTCGTACTTGACGTTTAATCTTATTACGTGCAAAAGCAAAACGAACTAGTTTTTTTCCTACTGATACGCCTACTCGTATAGTCTCAAAATCTACTCTATTCATATAATAGATAAAAAATTGACTATTTGAAATACTTTTTCCTTCATTAATTAAATATTTAAAATGATGATTTTTCAAAAGGCGGTATTTTTTTTCCATATTTTGTTCACCTTATTTTATTTTTTAAACTATGCTGTTAATTTTTTACGTCCTCTTTGACGTCTTCTTTTAATAACATTAATCCCTGTTGCAGATTTCATTCTTGCAAAAAAACCATGAGTTTTTTGATGTTTTCTCTTACTTGGTTGATATGTAGGTTTCATTTTTTTTTCCTTTTTTTAAAAATTCTAATAAAAAATCATTAAGAGTATTCTAACATAATATTTATATATTAACAAATTATTCTGTTTATTTTTAATAAAAACAATAGGCTTTTATCCCTTTATGTACTATTTTTAAATTTTATCACATAAATGGAGATAAAAGCCTATCTAGGAAATTATCCCCACATGTATCTAAATCAAACACAAAATTATAGTTTCAAAACTAGGTATCTTATTGAATTTATATGCAGCTTCTTTTGCATATAAATGAATATTGTGTTTTGAAAGTTTTATGTGTGTTCGAAAAGTTCGTCGGATGTGTTTTCATGCAGATTCAATCTGCTTTGTGTTTACACCTGTTGATGACACATACCCAACTTCATGATTTACGATTTCATGTTTGTGATAGAAGTTTTTTAAACTTCCATATCCCTTCCAAGAATCCGTAAATAGAAAACACCCAGTAGAAATGTGTTTCAATGCAAATCATAAAAGGTTTTTCTCATCTGCTTTTTTCAATACTTTCACAATTAGTTTGTTGCTGGTTTTCTCATAAACTCCAACAATCAAGGTTTTATTCAGCAAGGATCTTCCTTGTTTTTTAAAACCTACATGTGAAAGATACATTTCATCCATCTGTGCTGTGCCATCATCAATGAACCCTGCATCTTTATTCCAAATTATAGTTCTTATTTCATGATTCATTCTTCAAGCTGTTTTATATGTCACACCCAATTCCCTTGCAACATCTGTTGATGGTATACTATGCTTTGTGTTTATTCATCTAAAGATGAGATAAAACCAAGATGTCAAAGGTGTTTGTGACTTGTGAAAAATGGTGTCATGAAGAATACTAAATGTTTGATGACATTTCAAACATCTTATTCTTCTCAAATCAGAAACATTCAAACTAGAAGAAGCACACCTGATACATTTCATTACTTTAAACTTCGCTATATATTTCAAACAATCATTTTCATTTTGAAATATGCTATTGAATTCATTTCAATTCATTTTTTCCTCTACACTAGTACATGTGGGGATAATTTACAAACAATATTAGTTTAACAAAAAAATAAATCATTTATAATATTAAATAATAAATATTATTTTTTTTATTTTTTTAAAAGTATAATACAGATTATAATTATAAAAAAGTTATCAACATTAATCCACAATTTATCCACAATAATTATAT
>NZ_AP038354.1:0-65660 GCF_059729505.1 Spiroplasma ixodetis
ATATGTATAATTTAGTTTTTTGAAATAGTTATAAACTGTTTCTTTAGTCATATCACCAAATTTTTCAATCACTTTTTGAACTGTAACATCTTTATTTTTCGCTAAATAATTTTTTAATTCATCTAAATCCTTTATTTTGTGGCTATGTCCTTTTTGATAATTTAAAATTGGTTTTATATGCCCAGTTTCTTTTTTTCTTTTTCTTCATAAGAATAAAGTATTTCTAGTAATATTGAACACTTTACAAATTTCTTTAATTTTCATGTTTTTACTTTCATAGGCTTCTATTACTTTTCTTCGTAAGTCTTCACTGTATGGTTTTGGCATAATTTAATCTTCCTAATCTATTTTAAATATTGCTGAATTGTACTTTTAAATTCAAAAACTGTTTAAATTACATATTATTATTTTACATTATTTATGAGTAAACATTACTTTAGTTAGCTATAATTTGTTCACTTGTATACGTAATTAGTGTCCAATAAAGTGTAACCCATCCACTTTTTGTTAATTCTTTATATAAACCTCCCTCTTTAAATACGGTTGTTAAATCTTAAGTATTTTCTAATAATAAATCTACTGCTTTTGATATTGGATTATTATTATTAATATTTTGTTTTTTAGAGATAAGTAACTCACTCTTTCTATTTATTTAATTTTATTTACTAGAATTAATTAAACATAGTTATTTTTGTAAGTTACACAGATTACTAAACATTACCAAAAAATTATAAATTACGTACCCTTTTTGTTTTAAGAATTTTTATAATTTGAGGTAAAAAGATAAAACTATTTACAATAATAGCTAATCAACCGATTATTTCTACATTCATAATATCTACCTTTCTTTTTATTTTAAAAAAAATAAAAAAAAGATATATGAATTGTCTCATATACCATTGTGTTTAAAATTACAATTTGTAAATCAATTAAACAGTTATTTTTGAGTTTCAATTTCATATATTTTTTTATACCTATTCTTATTTTATTACAATTTTATAAAAAACCTATTTACTTTTATATAAAAGTAAATAGGTTAAAAACTTATATTAAATTTTTCATAATTTATAACATTTTTTTGTAAATTATGAAATTTTTTTTAAAAAAATAAAAAAAGTTCCTATATAAAATTAAGGAACTAAAGTTTTTAGGGGTTATTTGGAATTTGTGTTTATGATTAAATTATACTAAATATATTTTGAATACAATTTAAAGTATCTATTTGATATTAAGATTAAATAAAAAACGTTACTAGTGCTACCCTTCAAAAGCCTCACTAGTAACTAAGTAATTGTACAATAAATTATATAATTTTTGAATTATAAATAAAAAGATTTCAAAAAAATATTTTTTAAATTAATTATCAAAAACAACTTGACTGTCTTTATCAATATCACTAAGTATTTGTGATATTTTATTTGACATATTTTTTTGTCCTGTTTTTTTATTTATTTGAATTCAAATAAACTGATAACTTTTTACTTTACCATTTTCTTTCTTTTTATCATAACTTATTTTTAAATCTGAATATTGGTTAATTTCTTTTATAGCAACATCAATTGTTTTTTTTTCAAATAAACTTCGAACAAACTTATTATTATAAACATAATCATTAATAGACAAACCAAATAACTCTTTTAATTCTTTTGTATTTAAATATCTTTTATTTTCATTTTTACTTTCATTGGTTCAACTAGAGATAAACTTATATAAAGTCAAAGCATGCTTTGACTTAAAAGAACATAAAGTATTTAAATCAACTTTTGTATAATGTTTTTTTAATTGTTCAATATATGGCATAAATTTAGGATTTAAATCAACTTCAAAAAAAGTTTGTTTATAAAATCAATTAGAACCTATAATCATAAATCCTTCATAATTTCAGTGATTACCAATTATTTCTGTTTCAGTTTGCTTTCTTAACTTTGAAATTAATATTTTATATCTTTTATATTTATCATCACCTATTAAATTTAATTTTTCAAAAAAATATTTCTTTTCAATTTTTATAGTAGTTGAATTTTTAAAATTAAAAGGTTTTATATAAGAAAAAATTAAATGTAATGCTTTTTCTTCTTCTAATGTAAATTTACTACACATTCTTGCAACTACATTTGAATAGTGAACTTTCTTAATTTGATATAAAAAAGTATTATTATTTATTTTTTTAATTATTTCTTTTTTAATTTTTGAATTCATCAATAACGCTCCTATTTTAAATATATAAGTTATATAGTTTTTTTTGTAATAGGATAATGCGTACTTATCTTATAAGGCTATTAAAGTTATTTAATACAGATAGGTACTATTTTTTGGCAGAGTTATCTATTACTTATGAAGTATTATATCAAATTATTTTTAACTTGTGAGTTGAAACCATTTCATATAATAAATTGTTACTAATGCACTCTGCCTGACCACATTAGTAACAAAATTAATTGTAAACTAAAATTTTTATTTAATTAAAAATTTATTAAATAAATTAAATTCTGACTGTGGTGTAAGTTATACTCTGACTGTGGTGTAAGTTATACTCTGACTGTGGTGTAAGTTATACTATAAAAGAAATACAAGAATAGATAAAGAATATAAATATATGTATATAAATTAATATATTATATTTTGAAAATAACTTATAAATTTAAAAAATTATATAATATTTTGAAATTTCAAATAAAAAATATTATAATATATTTATACATAATATTTACTTACTATTAAGTAAATGAAGACTAACAATCACTCCCAACTTTCAAGCACTTTTGTGCTTTTAAAGATTTGACGCCACAATCCCAACGAAAACTTATGTGATTGTGGCGTCAAATCTTGCGTTGGGAGTGATTGTTAGTCTTTTCTTTCTTTTTTGCAAAAAAGAAAGAAAAGACCTCGACGAAGTCGCTTCAAAAAGAAAGAAAAAAACCTTTTAAGATTTTTTAAATTAAGGAGACTCAAAAAATGGAACAAATAAAAATTTTAGAAATCATAAACTGTTGAAGGTACTTAGACGCTTATCAAATCGCACTATTATTAAACAAAGATATTGAAACTGTAAAAACTCACTTAAGATTCATAAAACAAAAACAAGTAGTTTTAATAAATCAAGTAACAAGAAAAAACATTTACTATCTTTCAAATTTAGGAAAACGCTATTTAGGAAAAGAAAACAACAAATCAAAACTAAATTTAAACCAACTAGCTCACCAAGACTTAATGATTAAATGAATATCTAATCAGAAACACATAGCAATTTATCAAAATGAACTTGAACTTAAAAGTTGAAATTCAAAACAAGACAGATACCTCGATTTAATGATTGAATATGAAAACGGAACTAAAGCTTGAGTTGAAATTGAACGAACACGCAAATCAAAAGAACGTATAGAAGACAAACTTGATAACATGCGTGAACACATAAAAGAAAACCATAAAGTAATTTGAGTTGTACCAGATGAAAAAATGGCTAAATTACTACAAGAACAAATTAATCATTATAATTGACACAAAGAAGTTCATGAAATTAAAATTTTTATTTGTTAAATTAAATTAATTTATGATATTATTAAATTATAAAAATTAAATACTAAGTATTAGGTCTACCCTTCAAATCATTAGCCTATCTAAGAATTTCCATTTTTATCTTTCTTTTAAATAAAAAGTTTAAAAATAAGTGTGTTGCAACCTATTACTTTGGTTGTAATTTTTATTTTTAAAAATACTTTGAAAGGAAGGTTTTTTATGAAATGTAATTATTGTCATAGAAGACCAACTATTGTAGTAAAAACAAAACACGAATCAGTAAATTTTGATATGTATTTATGTAATACTCATAGCAAAGAGGAAATTGTTTATTTAAATAGTAAAAGTAAAAATAAAGCAGGTGATAACCATGCAATTATCAAATAAAGAACAATAAATATTATCAGCTTATCAAACTTGATTAATTACAAAGAATTTAAGTGATAAATGTAATGCCTATTTTATTTCTAAAACTTCTATTTTGGTGTTTCAAGTGTGAGAATTAGAAGAAATGATTAGTGAAACCTTATGATTAAAAATCAATAATGAAGAATGACAATTTTATATTAAAACTTTAGGTGAGAAGTTTAATAAATCTTTTTCACTAGAAGAAATAATAAAAATTGAAAAAGCTTTTATTTTAAAAACTTTTAAAGGAAAATCAAATTTACAAACAATATGTAACAATGTATAATAATATGGTCTTTAAACAAATATAAAGCGTTGAATTTAAGAATATTAATGTTTTGTATTCATATTCTTAAACATCGCTAAAAACAGCAAATATGATTATTTTATAAGAAAAACTAGGTGGAGGTACAATTATAAAAGAAAAATGAATTAAATTAAATAAATTACAAAAATGAAGTCTAGTATTATTTTTAAATGCTTTATTAATAATGATTTTAGGTTTAATTTTGATTGGAACAGTTAAAGAAGAATTTTTAACTTTAAAGTGATTAGGTGTTGGAGAAGTTTTACAATTACATAATGAGCAATCTTTTGATATAAATTTGTTTCCTAATTTAATTCAATTAAAGATTGGTGCATTTTTTGCTGCTATTATTACACCTATTTTATTTTGATTAAGTATTTTAATTTTTGGATATCATGTTTATAAAATTAAAGTTAAAGGTGAATAAAGTATGTTTAATTTAGTTAATTTATAAATTAAAAATGCCACAAATAAAAAAAAAGGAAAATTAATAATATGAATAAAATATTAAGTATGCTGGCACTTTCAACAATTGCAAGTACATCAACGCCAACATTTAGTCAATTGATTTTAAATACAAGTGTAAATAATAGGTCAAAAATAAGTGCTGAACCTATATTAAAAAAATTGATACAAATCTTGGAAAAGTTATTAAATTTAATGAACACTTAGCAGTTTCAATTAATGATAATACTGGAGAAAAAAAACAAGAAATATCTTTTGTTAATGATAAAGGAGAAGTTACAAAAATTATCAAAACTAGTAATTGAAGTTTTTATCATAATTATCAATTTTATAGAATTAACAATCAATTAGGTCTTTTGGTTGATGTTGTTGGTAGTGAAAAAAATGGTATGGATGCTTATTTGATTGATGACAATGGTAATCTAACTAAACTAAGCAAAAATATTGCTGATGATAATCCTAAATCAATTACAAATTTTTATAGTTGAAGTGAACATTTAGCGCTATTTCGTGGAGATGTTGCTAGTGGTGGAGATTTAGAACAATGATTTTTATTATCTGATAGTGGAAATCTAACTAAACTAAGTAAAGAATTTAGGTAAATTAGTTTTAATAAAGTCAATGATAATTTAGCAGTAGTAAGCGATGTACGTGGAGATAATAAAATTGCGTATTTTTTACATAGTGATGGTTCATTTGAAAGTCTTTTCAAAGAAGCAAGTCAAGGTGAAGTTTATTCTCCAATTAATGATTTTAAAGGTGTTTTTAATGATAGTACTGGAGAAAGTTTTTTATTAGATAGTGATAAAAATTTTCAAGATTTAGGGAAAAAAGGTAATTTTATAAAAATTAATGATGAAGTTGGACTATTTTCAACAAGAGATAAAAGTTATCTTTTAGACAAAAGTAGAAACTGAACAGATTTAGGGAATTGATTTTCATATTATAATTTATTAACTATTAATGATAAATTAGCAATAGTTAATGATAAAAATAAAAATTCATTTTTTCTTGATAACAAAAATCTAGGTAATGTTTAGTAATCTGTGTAACTTACAAAAATAACTATGTTTAATTAATTCTAGTAAATAAAATTAAATAACTAAAAAGAGTGAGTTACGTATGTCTAAAAAAAAATATTAATAATAATGATCCAATATCAAAAGCAGTAGATTTATTATTAGAAAATACTGAAGATTTAACAACCGTATTTAAAGAGGGAGGTTTATATAAAGAATTAACAAAAAGATTAGTTGAAAAAATGTTGAATTCTGAAATGCAAAATTATTTAGGATATGAAAAAAATGAACAATGCCCATTCAAAATTGAAATACAGCAATTGCTCATTTTATGATAAAATTTGAAGGCAGAATTAATCTGAACTAGTAACTTTGTAAAACAAAGATAAACAGATTATTAAAAATCCTCAAAAATTATCATAATAAAGTCAATGATAGTCAAATTACTGATGATGTTAATAGAGACTTTAATAATAGGCTTAAAAATGAAGTTATTGTTAGTGATTTAACTTATTTTCAAGTTAATGGTAAATGAAACTATATTTGCTTATTAATCGACTTGTACAATCGCGAAATTATTGGACATAGTGTAGGTACTAAAAAAGATGCATCATTAGTATATCAAGCATTTATGTGCTCAAATCGTTGTTTAAAAAATATTGAAATATTTCATAGCGATCGCGGTAATGAATTTAATAATAAAAGTTTATCAATAGTTTTATTAGCCTTCAATATTACCCACTCTTTAAACAAAAAAGGTTGTCCTTATGATAACGCTGTTGCTGAAGCAACTTTCAAAACTTTCAAAACAGAATTTATTAATGATAAAAATTTTACATCATTAATCAAATTAAAATTATAATTATTTGATTGTATCAATTGATGCAACAACATAAGAATCCACAGTACTATAAACTACTTAACCCCCATAAAACACCAAGCACAAATGTCTACCAAAAAACAGTCTTAAAAAAAGTTGCCATTCCACATTCCTATTAAGGAAATTTAAATTTATTTCAAGGAGTTGATTTTTTATGGTTCTTTGTAATGAATATTTAATTTAAACCATAAAATAATAATTGTAGATATTAAGATTATTGAATCTAAACTTACAACTTCTCAATTTTTTATGAATATTCCATAAGTTATTCATAAAAAACAAGATAAAAATTGAATTAATAACATGAAAAATGATAAATCACGTACTCTTTTTGTTTTTATTATTTTTATAATTTGAGGTAAAAAAATAAAACTATTTACAGCAACTGCTAATCAACCAATTATTTCTACATTCATAATATCTACCTTTCTTTTTATTTTTTAAAATAAACACAACGATATATGAATTGTCTCATATACCATTGTGTTTAAAATTACAATTTGTAAATCAATTAAATAATTATTTTTGAGTTTCACTTTCATATATTTTCTTGTTTTCTTCTGCCATTTTTACATATTTAGATTTTTCTTCGTTTGTCATTTCTTTTCAATGATTACCAATAAGTTTGGCTACTTCTGCAACTTTAGATTTAATTTCTGGTTTTTGTTGAATAATCTCTGCTCTTTTTTCTTTACTAAAAAGCATATAAGCATTCATTGGTCTTTTAATTTTATTTGACATATTTTTACCCCCTAAATTTTCTTACTATAATTTTACATGATTTTAAAATAAAATCTATCCACGATTACGATTTTTTAACTTTAAGGCTTGTACACAAATTTGCTTTTTAAGTTCCTGAATTTCTTGTTTCAAATTTTTAATTTATAAATAAGGGTCTTGTTCTAAATTAAAACTAGCAAATTTAGAAATTAACTGCTGTTGTTCACTAACAGATAATTTATAAGATTTTGCTTCATTTGATTTATTCTTGTTTGAATAATCTATTCAATGACCAATTAAATACTTACTTTCTACTCGCCCAATACCACTTGAATAAAAATATGTTTTTCTATTATTTATAAAAACCATTAATGGTTTTTCTTTTGATTTATTATCTTTATTAGATGTCCCTAATCATAATAAAAATTTAGTATACTTAAATCATAATCAAATTGCTTGTCTACCATTTTCATGATCTAATTCATCAGAACGATGTAAATTATATATAATTGATTTTTTATACTATAATGGTATAATATTAATGTACAAAGCAATTCTTCTTCTACGGATATGGCAAAGCAGTAATGTGTCTTGTCTTGCTGGGTAACCAAACTTGGCGTATTTAGAACCTAAATGGTTTATTTTTTCTTTTTTGGCCATATTTTTAAAATCATTAAGAAATTTTCTATCCAAATGATTTACAGTAAAATAAGTATGGAATGGCAACCTTTTTTAGGACTGTTTTTTTGTAGACATTTGTGCTTGGTGTTTTATGGGGGTTAAGTAGTTTAGAGTGCTGTGGATTCTTATGTTGTTGTATCAATTGATACAATCAAATAATTCTAATTTTAATTGGATTAATGATGTAAAATTTTTATCATTATTAAACTCTGTTTTGAAAGTTTTGAAAGTTGCTTCAGCAACAGCGTTATCATAAGGAAAACCTTTTTTGCTTAAAGAGTGGGTAATATTGAATGCTAATAAAACTATTGATAAACTTTTATTATTAAATTCATTACCGCGATCGCTATGAAATATTTCAATATTTTTTAAACAACGATTTGAGCAAATAAATGCTTGATATAATAATGATGCATCTTTTTTAGTACCTACACTATGTCCAATAATTTCGCGATTGTACAGGTCGATTAATAAGCAAATATAGTTTCATTTACCATTAACTTGAAAATAAGTTAAATCACTAACAATAACTTCATTTTTAAGCCTATTATTAAAGTCTCTATTAAAAAGATTAGTAATTTGACTATCATTGACTTTATTATGATAATTTTTGTATGATAATTTAGTGTATTTTGATATTAAATTATGTTTATTCATAATTTTTTTAATTTTTCGTCTTGATAAATTAATTTTCTTTTCTTTTAGAACAACTTTTAATCTTCTTGTTCCATAAGCTTCTTTATTTTCTTTAAAAGCACTAATAACAGCTTCATCATACATATTATTTTGAATTTTATCTTCTTTTTTCTTGAAATTAAAATAATATGTTGATTTAGAGATTTTTAAAAAACGAGACATTGTACGAATTTTATATTTAAGTTTATTTTTGATAATAATTTCTATTTTCTGCCTATTATTAGTGTTGCTTGCTTTAAAATATCATTTTCCATTCTTAATTGTTTTAATTCTTTTCTTAATTTAATTAATTCATTTTCTTCAATAGAACGGTTATCTTTGGTTTTAAAACTGCCTGAATTAGTAAATTGCTTAATTCAATTATAAGTAGCTGCTCTTGTAACATTGTACTCTTTAGCAAGACAAGACACTGACTTATCACTTTGATATAAAATTACTATTTGTTTTTTTAATTCATTTGAATATGAATTAATATTGGCCATAATTATAATTCCTTTCTTTTAACTAATTTGTTAACTTGTCTACGTAATTAGTGTTCAATAAAGTGTAACCCATCCAATATTGATATCCTAATTTATTTTAAAATGTGTTATAATAAAATGCTATTAAATTAAATTTAAATTAGAAAGGTGATTAAAATATGACTTGATGAATATGAATTATTATTCTTTCAATTTCTATAGTTATTTCTGCAAGTGTTGCTTTTTTTATTGGGAGAAAGACTAAATAAAAATTTTTAATAGAAGTAAAGAAAAGTGGGTTTGCTCTTTTTATTTCGTAACTAACTGCAACGAGATAAAATCGGTGGCTAACCTAACAAATAATTTTTTGTTAGGTTAGCCATTTTTAAATTTTATTTTGCTTTTTTTAAAAATATTATTTAACGGATTTCTCCTAACATGTACGTGCAGATGAAAAAATGAAAATAAAGTGTAACCCATCCAGTTAAATATTTTCATTAATATTAAAAAGAAAAAACAAAATTGCTAAATAAACTGCACAATTGTGCAGTTTTGAATTAATTATTATATTTAAATTTTTTGTGATTTATTATTTTTAATATTATAAATTTGAATATTACTTTTTAAATTTTGGTATCTTTTTTTAGCCTCTTGAACTGATTTTTTAAAATCAACAATTTCTTTTATATTTTTTGTTCTTGATAAAAAATGATTAATATAAACAAAATTAGGATCATATTTAATTTGTTGTAAATAAGGATTAAAAATCCTAATATATTGTTGAGCATCAAATCCTGTTCCTGCTACTCATTGTCACGAACATTGATTAACAATTGGATCATAATCAATTAATTTTTGAGCAAAATATTTTTCTCCTCATCTTCAATCAATATTTAAATTTTTTACTAAATAAGAACCACAAATCATACGTACACGGTTATGCATAGTACCATAATTATTTAATTCATTCATTCCAGCATCAATTAAAGGAATACCAGTTTCTCCTTTGCATCATTTTTTAAAATTTTCTATATTATTATCTCAAATAATATCATTCATTTTTTTAATTCAATTTGTTCCAAATTTTCATTTTTTTTCTATCATAGCATTATAAGTTGCTTGATAGAAAAAATCTCTTCATATCAATTGTCTAGAAAAACTATTATCAAAATAACCAAATCTTTGAATTGCTCAAAAATGAACTTCACGAATAGAAACTATTCCATATTTAATGGCTGTACTAATATTAGAAGTACTGTTTTTAATTAAATCAATTTTATCACGTTGATTTTGATAATCTTTTGATAAACGAGTAACAATAATTTCTACTTTTTCTCTTGTTAATGGTAAATTAAAGTCATTATCTTTTAAGTGTTTAATATCTTCGCAATTTGGTAGTTTCATAGCTCGAAATTTTGGAGTTTTTGATATTGTAATATTAAATTTATTTGTTTTAATTGCATTTCAATAAGGAGTAAAAATTTGATAAAAACTACCATCATCTTTTTTTATTTCATGATTAGCAAAAAGCATATAATCATGAAATTCACGATAAATAAAACCAATTTCTTTTGCTAAATTTTTTAATTGTTGACTTCTTTCTAGAGCATAAGGGCTAAAATCTTTATTAGTGTAAATTTTATTAATAATTATTCCTTGATTAATTAAATTTCTGATTGCGTTTAATTCGTTTTCTGCTTTTAAAACATTAATATCAATTATTTTATTTAATTGTTTTAAACAAAAAATCATTGCTTGAAATGACTTTAGATTAAAACATTTATTATTTTTAATTTGTTCATTTGTTAGGATAAAAATTAAATAAATTTCTTTTTCTTCTTTTGATAAGGCAATTAAACCTTTGTTATCATGTATACGAAAGTCTCGATGTAAAATAAAAATATTCATTTTTTTATTATAACCTTTTTTTATTAATAAAAGTTTATTTTTTAAAGAATCGATGGGTTACACTTTATTGAACACTAATTACGTAGACAAGTTAACAAATTAGTTAAAAGAAAGGAGTTATAATTACGGCCAATATTAATTCATATTCAGATGAATTTAAAAAACAAATAGTAACTTTATATCAAAGTGATAAGTCAGTGTCTTGTCTTGCTAAAGAGTACAATGTTACAAGAGCAGCTACTTATAATTGAATTAAGCAATTTACTAATTCAGGCAGTTTTAAAACCAAAAATAACCGTTCTGTTGAAGAAAATGAATTAATTAAGGAAATTATCCCCACATGTACTAGTGTGGAGGAAAAAATGAATTGAAATGAATTCAATAGCATATTTCAAAATAAAAACGATTGTTTGAAATATATAGCAAATTTGAAAGAAAACAAATGTATTAGGTGTTTTAGTTTTAATTTGAATACTTCTGATTTAAAAAGAATAAGATGTTTGAAATGTCATCAAACATTTAGTATTCTTCATGACACCATTTTTCACAAGTCACAAACACCTTTGACATCTTGGTTTTATCTCATCTTTAGATGAATAAACACAAAGCATGGTATACCATCAACAGATGTTGCAAGGGAATTGGGTGTGACATATAAAACAGTTTGAAGAATGGGTCATGAAATCAGAACTAGAATTTTGAATCAAGGTGCAGGGTTCATTGATGATGGCACAGCACAGATGGATGAAATGTATATTTCACATGTAGGTTTTAAAAAACAAGGAAGATCCTTGTTGAATAAAAAATTGATTGTTGGAGTTTATGATAAAACCAGCAACAAACTAATTGTGAAAGTATTGAAAAAAGCAGATGAGAAAAACCTTTTATGATTTGCATTGAAACACATTTCTACTGGGTGTTGTCTATTTACGGATTATTAAAAGGGATATAGAAGTTTCAAAAACTTCTATCACAAACATGAAATCGTAAATCATGAAGTTGGGTATGTGTCATCAACAGGTGTAAACACAAACCAGATTGAATCTGCATGAAAACACATCCGACGAACTTTCCGAACACACATAAAAGTTTCAAAACACAATATTCATTTATATGCAAAAGAAGCTGCATATAAATTCAATAAGATACCTAGTTTTGAAACTATAATTTTGTGTTTGATTTAGATACATGTGGGGATAATTTCCTAGATAGGCTTTTATCTCCATTTATGTGATAAAATTTAAAAATAGTACATAAAGGGATAAAATCCTTAATTAAATTAAGAAAAGCATTAAAAAAATTAAAAATGGAAAATGATATTTTAAAGAAAATAAAGAAGCTTATGAAACAAGAAGATTAAAAGTTGTTCTAAAAGAAAAGAAAATTAATTTATCAAGACGAAAAATTAAAAAAATTATGAATAAACATAATTTAATATCAAATTACACTAAATTATCATAAAAAAATTATCATAATAAAGTCAATGATAGTCAAATTACTAATCTTGTTAATAGAGACTTTAATAATATGCTTAAAAACGAAGTTATTGTTAGTGATTTAACTTATGTTCAAGTTAATGATAAATGAAACTATATTTGCTTATTAATCGACCTGTACAATCGCGAAATTATTGGACATAGTGTAGGTACTAAAAAAGATGCATCATTAGTATATCAAGCATTTATGTGCTCAAATCGTTGTTTAAAAAATATTCAAATATTTCATAGCGATTGCGGTAATGAATTTAATAATAAAAGTTTATCAATAGTTTTATTAGCCTTCAATATTACCTACTCTTTAAGCAAAAAAGGTTGTCCTTATGATAACGCTGTTGCTGAAGCAACTTTCAAAACTTTCAAAACAGAGTTTATTAATGATAAAAATTTTACATCATTAATCCAATTAAAATTAGAATTATTTGATTGTATCAATTGATACAACAACATAAGAATCCACAGCACTCTAAACTACTTAACCCCCATAAAACACCAAGCACAAATGTCTACCAAAAAACAGTCCTAAAAAAAGTTGCCATTCCATGTTTTTTTTAAAAAAATATTCTTTATTACATTTTTCTATAATTTAATTACAGAATATGTCTAATGAACAAAAATATTTAATATTTTTCCAATTTTTAAAATGGTACATAAAGAGAGAAAAACCTAAATAAATTTATAAAAACCCGAAAAAAAGTTTTTTTTGGGTTTTAAATTATATTACTCAATGATCTTGGAAGTACTGTACAGTAAACATAATATAAGAAATATGAAAATGTTCAATATTAAACAATTAAATTTTATCATTTTTAAAATTATGTTTTGATAATAAATAATAAATTATACTATAAGAGTTATTTATTTGATTAAAAATTAATCAAATAACTATAATCCAAAAAGTTGATATAATTTATATTAGAAAATTATTTTTAGTGTTTATTTTTTATTGGTCATTAAAAATAATTGTAATTTTCTAGATTTAGAGGAGGAATAAATTATGAGAAGTATGAAAACATTACTAAGATTATTAGGGGCAGTTAGTTTAACTACAGTTGCAGCAAGTTCAGTTGTTGCATGTGGATCTAAACCTGAACCAGAAATAAATGTTGATGTTGCAAAATTATTAAATTGATATGATGCACAAGGAAACACTTTAATTAGACAAATTATTGGTTATAATAATTCTAAAGTTTTATCAATTATTGCTGATAATTCAAAGATAAATTCTGCTAATCTTTTTAAAGATAAATTGTTAATTCAAGGTTCTGTTGCAGATAAGTTTAAAGCAAAAAATTCTGAAGCTACAAAATTATTATCTGAATTAGGTTTTAAATCTGGTAGTGACAGTAAATATTATTCAGATGCTGATGTTGCATCTATTACTAAATTAATTGCCAAAGTTACAAATAACAATCCAGGTAAAATTGAAGAAAGCGGGACAACTGATTTTAAAGTTTCTGATGGAATCTCTCAAGTAAACATTATGGATAAAGATGAAGATAATGCTAAAATTTTAAAATCTTTCACTATCAAAACGCTTAAAAATGATACATTAAGTCTTCCAATTTTATTGTCTAATGTTGTTGTCTTAACAACATTAGATTTAAGTAAAGAGAAAGGATATGTGCAGGGTGGAAATGTTCTTACTTCTTTACCTTGAAAAAAAGACGATATGAAAAAAAAATATGAAGAATATGTTAATTGTTTTAAATCATTTAAAGAAGAATTAATTTGAACTTCTGATAGTGTTGGACAAAATCCTATAACTACTTATCCTACAACTGGAAATGCATATTTGACTATAAAATTCGGAAATGTAAAAGTTATAAATGTATTAAATTGTCGTGAGCCTTATGCTTAATTATTAAATATTCTAAAAGATTGCAATTGCAATCTTTTTTTTATGAACTTGTCAAGAAAAGTGGACAATTAAAGTAACCTTTTATTAAATTTTAAAAAATAATGTTTGTAAGTGTTGAATTTGTAGGTATGAAGTAATTTTTTGTTGGTTTGAATTAAGTTTAATCGAATATCGATTAGCTCTGGATGGGTTACACTTTATTGAACACTAATTACGTAGACAAGTGAACAAATTAGTTAAAAGAAAGGAGTTATAATTATGGCCAATATTAATTCATATTCAGATTAATTTAAAAAACAAATAGTAACTTTATATCAAAGTGATAAGTCAGTGTCTTGTCTTGCTAAAGAGTACAATGTTACAAGAGCAGCTACTTATAATTGAATTAAGCAATTTACTAATTCAGGCAGTTTTAAAACTAAATATAACCGTTCTATTGAAGAAAATGAATTAATTAAGGAAATTATCCCCACATGTACTAGTGTGGAGGAAAAAATGAATTGAAATGAATTCAATAGCATATTTCAAAATGAAAACGATTGTTTGAAATATATAGCGAAGTTGAAAGTAATGAAATGTACCAGGTGTGCTTCTTCTAGTTTGAATGTTTCTGATTTGAGAAGAATAAGATGTTTGAAATGTCATCAAACATTTAGTATTCTTCATGACACCATTTTTCACAAGTCACAAACACCTTTGACATCTTGGTTTTATCTCATCTTTAGATGAATAAACACAAAGCATGGTATACCATCAACAGATGTTGCAAGGGAATTGGGTGTGACATATAAAACAGCTTGAAGAATGAATCATGAAATCAGAACTAGAATTTGGAATCAAGATGCAGGGTTCATTGATGATGGCACAGCACAGATGGATGAAATGTATCTTTCACATGTAGGTTTTAAAAAACAAGGAAGATCCTTGTTTTTTAAAACCTTGATTGTTGGAGTTTATGAGAAAACCAGCAACAAACTAATTGTGAAAGTATTGAAAAAAGCAGATGAGAAAAACCTTTTATGATTTGCATTGAAACACATTTCTACTGGGTGTTGTCTATTTATGGATTCTTGGAAGGGATATGGAAGTTTCAAAAACTTCTATCACAAACATGAAATCGTAAATCATGAAGTTGGGTATGTGTCATCAACAAGTGTAAACACAAACCAGATTGAATCTGCATGAAAACACATCCGACGAACTTTTCGAACACACATAAAAGTTTCAAAACACAATATTCATTTATATGCAAAAGAAGCTGCATATAAATTCAATAAGATACCTAGTTTTGAAACTATAATTTTGTGTTTGATTTAGATACATGTGGGGATAATTTCCTAGATAGGCTTTTATCTCCATTTATGTGATAAAATTTAAAAATAGTACATAAAGGGATAAAAGCCTATTTTTAAGGTAATGTTTAGTAATCTGTGTAACTTACAAAAATAACTATGTTTAATTAATTCTAGTAAATAAAATTAAATAACTAAAAAGAGTGAGTTACGTATGTCTAAAAAAAAATATTAATAATAATGATCCAATATCAAAAGCAGTAGATTTATTATTAGAAAATACTGAAGATTTAACAACCGTATTTAAAGAGGGAGGTTTATATAAAGAATTAACAAAAAGATTAGTTGAAAAAATGTTGAATTCTGAAATGCAAAATTATTTAGGATATGAAAAAAATCAACATAATAATAGTGATAATGCTCGCAATGGTATAAATTCAAAAAAATTAATAACCCAACAAGGTAAAATTGAGATTAATGTACCACGAGATCGTAATAGTAATTTTGAGCCAGTAATAGTTGCAAAAAGACAAAGAAGATTTGATGGTTTTGATCAACAAGTTCTTTCATTATATGTCAAAGGCATGACTTTATCAGATATTAGAATGCAGTTACAAGAGTTATATCATGGTGCTGATATTAGTGAAAGTGTTATTAGTCAAATTACTGATGATGTTATTGATGATGTTAAAGCATGACAAAATCGGCCATTAGAAAGTGTTTATCCGATTGTTTATTTTGATTGTATAGTAGTTAAAGTACGACAAGATAAACGCATTATTAACAAATCAGTTTATATAGCATTAGGTGTTGATTTAGAAGGTAAAAAAGATGTTTTAGGTTTATGAATTAGTGAAAATGAAGGTTCTAAGTTTTGATTATCTAATTTCACAAAAATGAAAAATCGAGGCTTAAATGATATTCTTATTGCTTGTAGTGACAATTTAACAGGAATGTCAGAAGCAATACAATCAGTTTATCCTAAAACCGAACATCAATTATGCATAGTTCATCAAATTAGAAATAGTTTAAAATATGTTTCATACAAACATAGAAAATAACTAGTTACAGATTTAAAACCAATTTATAGTGCATGTAGTGAAGAACAAGCAATGCAAGATTTAGAAAATTTTGAAAGTAAATGAAATAAACAATATCCTCAAATTGCTAAATCGTGATATAAAAATTGAGATAATTTAATGGTTTTTATTATTTATCCTGCAGAAATCAAAAGAGTGATTTATACAACAAATGCTATTGAATCTGTTAATAGTCAATTACGAAAAGTTATTAGAAATAAAAAAGTTTTTCCAAATGATATGGAAGTTTTCAAAATATTTTATTTAGCAATTGAAAATATAACAAAAAAATGAGCAATGCCTATTCAAAATTTAAATACAGCAATTGCTCATTTTATGATAAAATTTGAAGATAGAATTAATCTAAACTAGTAACTTTGTAAAAAGATACACAAATTATTAAAAATCCTCAATTTTAATTTAAAGTCACTTTTAGTTTTTTAGTTCTTCCATTACAATATTCATTTTTTGTTGTAGTGTTAACAACTAGATATATAATTCCGGGTTTTTGAAAATCACTAGTAATTAATTGATCAAATTGCGAAAATACTTCTTTGAATCAATTTCCATTAGATTGAATTAAATTTTTATATTTTTTCAATTCAGGAGCTTCGAAAATTGAACTTCATAACTTATCATCTGTATTTCTTTCATTAGTATTAGCAGCAAAATTAAATTCAGTTACTTGAATAATTTTAGTTAAATCAATTTTTTCTTTTGATGAGGTGATAGTTTTAATATTATCTGCAGTACCTTGAAATTTACTTCCTTTAGCAACAATTTTAATATTTAAAAAATTATCTACAGTAATATCAGAGTCTTGTATTTCAATTGTAGTTCCTGCTTTATAAACATCATAATCACTAGCTGTTATAGTATTTAAGTTTGGAATTCCTGCTAATGATGTTTGTAATTTTACTAAGAAATCTGTTTTTGTATTTTCAGATAATTGTCCTAAAAATATTGGACTTGTTATTTGCTTTGAAATATCAATTATTGTATCTTTTCGAGTATAGTTAGTGGTAATGTTGTCTTTAGTACCTTGAAATTTACTTCCTTTAGCAACAATTTTAATATTTAAAAAATTATCTACAGTAATATCAGAGTCTTGTATTTCAATTGTAGTTCCTGCTTTATAAACATCATAATCACTAGCTGTTATAGTATTTAAGTTTGGAATTCCTGCTAATGATGTTTGTAATTTTGCTAAGAAATCTGTTTTTGTATTTTCAGATAATTGTCCTAAAGATATTGGACTTGTTATTTGCTTTGAAATATCAATTCTTGTATCTTTTCGAGTATAGTTAGCGGTAATGTTGTCTTTAGTACCTTGAAATTTACTTCCTTTAGCAACAATTTTAATATTTAAAAAATTATCTACAGTAATATCAGAGTCTTGTATTTCAATTGTAGTTCCTGCTTTATAAACATCATAATCACTAACTGTTATAGTATTTAAGTTTGGAATTCCTGCTAATGATGTTTGTAATTTTACTAAGAAATCTGTTTTTGTATTTTCAGATAATTGTCCTAAAGGTATTGGACTTGTTATTTGCTTTGAAATATCAATTCTTGTATCTTTTCGAGTATAGTTAGTGGTAATGTTGTCTTTAGTACCTTGAAATTTACTTCCTTTAGCAACAATTTTAATATTTAAAAAATTATCTACAGTAATATCAGAGTCTTGTATTTCAATTGTAGTTCCTGCTTTATAAACATCATAATCACTAGCTGTTATAGTATTTAAGTTTGGAATTCCTGCTAATGATGTTTGTAATTTTACTAAGAAATCTGTTTTTGTATTTTCAGATAATTGTCCTAAAGGTATTGGACTTGTTATTTGCTTTGAAATATCAATTCTTGTATCTTTTCGAGTATAGTTAGTGGTAATGTTGTCTTTAGTACCTTGAAATTTACTTCCTTTAGCAACAATTTTAATATTTAAAAAATTATCTACAGTAATATCAGAGTCTTGTATTTCAATTGTAGTTCCTGCTTTATAAACATCATAATCACTAACTGTTATAGTATTTAAGTTTGGAATTCCTACTAATGATGTTTGTAATTTTACTAAGAAATCTGTTTTTGTATTTTCAGATAATTGTCCTAAAGATATTGGACTTGTTATTTGCTTTGAAATATCAATTCTTGTATCTTTTCGAGTATAGTTAGTGGTAATGTTGTCTTTAGTACCTTGAAATTTACTTCCTTTAGCAACAATTTTAATATTTAAAAAATTATCTACAGTAATATCAGAGTCTTGTATTTCAATTGTAGTTCCTGCTTTATAAACATCATAATCACTAGCTGTTATAGTATTTAAGTTTGGAATTCCTGCTAATGATGTTTGTAATTTTACTAAGAAATCTGTTTTTGTATTTTCAGATAATTGTCCTAAAAATATTGGACTTGTTATTTGCTTTGAAATATCAATTCTTGTATCTGGAGAAGGTGGAGTTGGTTTTTCTTCACCACAAGCAATAACACTTGTACTTGCTGTTCCAATTAAAGTCATTGCTCCTATTATACTTAATAATTTCTTCATATATTTTTACCTCCTTAAATTTAAATATACTATTATTTTACATTATTTCCGCAATAAGTTCTTCATATGCTTGGAATGGTAACCCTTTAGCAAGACAACTGAATGGGTTACACTTTATTGGACACTAATTACGTAAACAAGTGAACAAATTAGTTAAAAGAAAGGAATTATAATTATGGCCAATATTAACTCATATTCAGATGAATTTAAAAAACAAATAGTAACTTTATATCAAAGTGGTAAGTCAGTGTCTTGTCTTGCTAAAGAGTACAATGTTACAAGAGCAGCTACTTATAATTGAATTAAGCAATTTACTAATTCAGGCAGTTTTAAAACTAAATATAACCGTTCTATTGAAGAAAATGAATTAATTAAATTAAGAAAAGAATTAAAACAATTAAGAATGGAAAATGATATTTTAAAGCAAGCAACACTAATAATAGGCAGAAAATAGAAATTATTACTAAAAATAAAGTTAAATATAAAATTAGCACAATGTCTCGTTTTTTAAAAATCTCTAAATCAACATATTATTTTAATTTCAAGAAAAAAGAAGATAAAATTCAAAATAATATGTATGATGAAGCTGTTATTAGTGCTTTTAAAGAAAATAAAGAAGCTTATGGAACAAGAAGATTAAAAGTTGTTCTAAAAGAAAATAAAATTAATTTATCAAGACGAAAAATTAAAAAAATTATGAATAAACATAATTTAATATCAAAATACACTAAATTATCATACAAAAATTATCATAATAAAGTCAATGATAGTCAAATTACTAATCTTGTTAATAGAGACTTTAATAATAGGCTTAAAAATGAAGTTATTGTTAGTGATTTAACTTATGTTCAAGTTAATGGTAAATGAAACTATATTTGCTTATTAATCGACCTGTACAATCGCGAAATTATTGAACATAGTGTAGGTACTAAAAAAGATGCATCATTAGTATATCAAGCATTTATGTGCTCAAATCGTTGTTTAAAAAATATTCAAATATTTCATAGCGATTGCGGTAATGAATTTAATAATAAAACTATTGATAAACTTTTATTATCATTCAATATTACCCACTCTTTAAACAAAAAAGGTTGTCCTTATGATAACGCTTTTGCTGAAGAAACTTTCAAAACTTTCAAAACAGAATTTATTAATGATAAAAATTTTACATCATTAATCCAATTAAAATTAGAATTATTTGATTATATCAATTGATACAACAACATAAGAATCAACAGTACTCTAAACTACTTAACCCCCATAAAACACCAATCACAAATGTCTACCAAAAAACAGTCCTAAAAAAAGTTGCCATTCCATTTCTAGTTCCAAATGAAAGCATGAAAAAATTTGTTGATGAGCAAATCAAAATTTATAACTGAAAAATAGCAACTTTCAAAAATCAAATAATCAATTTTGGTTAAAACTTAACTAATTGTAAAATACACAAAATTTGATAAAATATAGTTGTTATACAATATATAAGTTTTAACCCATTACTTTATTTTAAAAGTAAATGGGTTTTAATGTTTAAAAGGAGATATTAACATGACTGACAAAACTAAATCACAAACATTTCAACAAATAACAGAACAACAAGATATTAAAAATATTTTTGAACAACCAAATATCACATTAAAAAATAATAAAGGAATTTTTAAAGAAAGACACAACGGATTAACAGTAAAATTTTCTACTTATAGTAACGAAGAAGAGCCTCCAAAAGTAGTAATAAATAATAAATTAAACCATTATGATACAAATGAAATTTTTATTGACTTCAAATCAACTACTAAAGAAATAGCAACACAAACTGATGTGATTGAAGAAAAAAATTTTAATAATTTCACTAAATCATATAATGCTGTAACGATTTTAGAAGATAAAAAAATATTAAACACAAGAAAAGAAATTTTTAAGTTAGAAAAACAATTAAAAATTCAAAAAGAAGAATATGATAATTTAAAGTCAAATTCAATACAAATCGCTAATAATCTTTTAGAAAATGAATATTATGACCTTAACTTTTTAAGTAATAAGTTAAAAATAATGATAAGCAATAAAACAAACAAATGAAGAAGTGATGTCGAATTAAGAAAATTATATTCTCTTAAAGCAGATATTAAAAAAATTAAAATAAGGATAAATCAACAAGAAAAACTAAAAGAAAAAATTGAAAAATCAAAGCAAGTTATTAATTTTAATATTAAACATACAGAAACAAAGATATCTCAACTTAAAGAAAAACAAGATAAATATATTAATAAGTTAAATATACCGTCATTATCTTTAAAAGATAAAATTAATAAAAGATTAGACTTACAACAAAAGTTTGAAGAAAAAAACTTAAATTTAAAAACTAAAGAAAAAATATTAGAAAATATTAATTTTTTAAATAATGAAATTGAAAACCAATGAACAGTAGAAAGTAAAAAGGTTACAAAGATTTACGAAGAAATTTTATCAATAGATAATAATTATTGTTATATAATGACTTTTGTATATGCTAATGAATCAATTTCTGAAAAAATAATATATTTTAAGAATGATGAAAATAATGAAATTTCAATTTGACAACAAATCAAACAATACGAAAATATTAATAAATATAAAAATGATTTTTCTTTAATTAAGAAAATTTCAAGTAATAAAAAATATATATCTTTTTCTGAAATATCTACTAAAGACTTTATAAAACAACAAAATGATTTCAAATTAAAACCAAATAAAAGTGAAAAGAAAATATGATGAACTATTACTATAATTTCTTTATCTCTTATTATTTTAACTCCTATTCTTAGTTTTGCTGTACCTGTAATTTTACCTGCCGCAGTGGGATTACTATTAGTTGAAAAAATTGCAATTGCTGCCTCTGCTACTGCACTTGGTACAATATTTAAAGGATTTACATCAATATTTTCGCCTGCAACAAAAAAAGTAGAATCTTGATGATATAATAAATTATGCAAAAATGAAGACAAAAAAGATAAAGAAAAAAAAGAACATCAATCAATAATTAAAAATTTAACTAGTGATAAACTAGAAACTAGATTACAAACACAATATGATATTTTAAAACAAGAACTTGACAATAGAAAAAATAAAAATCTCGAAGAACTAATAAATAACAACACAATAAATCATAATTCAAACAGTCTTCTAGAAAATTCAAGTATTAAATTAGAAAATAATAAAGATTTTGATTCATCTATACGAAATATAGTAAATCAACAAGAATTACAATCTTCAACAAATACAATATATCATTCAAATTCCATGTTATAATTTAGAGGCTTTTTAATAATCTGTGTATCTTTGTTTTACAAAGTTACTAGTTTAGATTAATTCTATCTTCAAATTTTATCATAAAATGAGCAATTGCTGTATTTCAATTTTGAATGGGCATTGTTCATTTTTTTGTTATATTTTCAATTGCTAAGTAAAATATTTTAAAAACTTCCATATCATTTGGAAAAACTTTTTTATTTCTAATAACTTTTCGTAATTGACTATTAACAGATTCAATAGCATTTGTTGTATAAATCACTCTTTTGATTTCTGCAGGATAAATAATAAAAACCATTAAATTATCTCAATTTTTATATCACGATTTAGCAATTTGAGGATATTGTTTATTTCATTTACTTTCAAAAGTTTCTAAAGCTTGCATTGCTTGTTCTTCGCTACATGCACTATAAATTGGTTTTAAATCTGTAACTAGTTATTTTCTATGTTTGTATGAAACATATTTTAAACTATTTCTAATTTGATGAACTATGCATAATTGATGTTCGGTTTTAGGATAAACTGATTGTATTGCTTCTGACATTCCTGTTAAATTGTCACTACAAGCAATAAGAATATCATTTAAGCCTCGATTTTTCATTTTTGTGAAATTAGATAATCAAAACTTAGAACCTTCATTTTCACTAATTCATAAACCTAAAACATCTTTTTTACCTTCTAAATCAACTCCTAATGCTATATAAACTGATTTGTTAATAATGCGTTTATCTTGTCGTACTTTAACTACTATACAATCAAAATAAACAATCGGATAAACACTTTCTAATGGCCGATTTTGTCATGCTTTAACATCATCAATAACATCATCAGTAATTTGACTAATAACACTTTCACTAATATCAGCACCATGATATAACTCTTGTAACTGCATTCTAATATCTGATAAAGTCATGCCTTTGGCATATAATGAAAGAACTTGTTGATCAAAACCATCAAATCTTCTTTGTCTTTTTGCAACTATTACTGGCTCAAAATTACTATTACGATCTCGTGGTACATTAATCTCAATTTTACCTTGTTGGGTTATTAATTTTTTTGAATTTATACCATTGCGAGCATTATCAATATTATTATGTTGATTTTTTTCATATCCTAAATAATTTTTCATTTCAGAATTGAACATTTTTTCAACTAATCTTTTTGTTCAGTATTCGATGAATTATTATTAGTATTTGTTTTTTAGACATACGTAACTCACTCTTTCTAGTTATTTAATTTTATTTACTAGAATTAATTAAACATAGTTATTTTTGTAAGTTACACAGATTACTAAACATTACCATTTTTTAGTATCAACATTTAAATTTTGTGGTTTCTTATTTAATTCTTTTTCATTTTTTAAATAATATTTTTTAACCACATCAAAAAGTTTATTATTTAAATTTCCTTCTTTGTAACCTTTTTCTTTTTCTAAAACTATTGATTTAATTTGATTAAAAAGAGCAAAAGAGTTTTTGCTAGAAAATTTATAATTTTTTTTACCTATTTTTATTAAATTATCGCTTACAATATCATTTATTTTAAACTTAAATTTTTTTCTTTTATAAACAGAAAAAACTAATAATAAAGACAAAATTAATAACACAATAATTATAGACAATCCTATTATCACTCAATACTCTACTGATAACTCTGATCACTTAACTAAAAAATTAATTCTTTAATTTTTTATTTTTTGTTAGTTTTAGCCAGCAAATATTGTTCTTTATCAGCATTAGCTAGCGCTTGATATTTTTCTTTTTCATTTATATCTAATTCAATCCATTTTTCATAAATTTTTTTAACTAATTATTACGGTTTTAAATTTTGGTATTTTGTTTTAAAGTCTGATCTTTGTTCTATAAGGAAAAAGAAATAAGCATTTATTGGTGGTTTAGGTGCATTAGGATTTTTTATTTTTTAGTTCTTTTAACTTTCTGATTTTTCTCTGCTTTTGACATATAGCTAACTAAATTAATGTTTACTCATAAATAATGTAAAATAATAATATGTAATTTAAACAGTTTTTGAATTTAAAAGTACAATTCAGCAATATTTAAAATAGATTAGGAAGATTAAATTATGCCAAAACCATACAGTGAAGACTTACGAAGAAAAGTAATAGAAGCCTATGAAAGTAAAAACATAAAAATTAAAGAAATTTGTAAAGTGTTCAATATTACTAGAAATACTTTATTCTTATGAAGAAAAAGAAAAAAAGAAACTGGGCATATAAAACCAATTTTAAATTATCAAAAAGGACATAGCCACAAAATAAAGGATTTAGATGAATTAAAAAATTATTTAGCGAAAAATAAAGATGTTACAGTTCAAAAAGTGATTGAAAAATTTGGTGATATGACTAAAGAAACAGTTTATAACTATTTCAAAAAACTAAATTATACATATAAAAAAAACTTTTCTATATGAACAAAGAGATAAAAATAAAGAAGAAGATTTTTTAAAAGAAATAGCTAAAATAATGAATGAAGATTTAGTATATATTGATGAATCTGTAATTGATGATAATGAATTTTATAAATATGGTTGATCTGAAAAAGGTAAAAGATTATTTGATAATAAACCCGCATATAAAATAAAAAGAATGAGTATAATTGGTTCACTAAATAAAGGTAAATTAAAAGCCCTATGAGCATTTGAAGGACATTGCAACAGTAAAATTTTTGAATCATATGTAAAAAATATACTAATTCCAGTATTAAAGAGTGGACAAATTATAGTTTTAGATAATGCAACGTTTCATAAATCTAAATTAACACAACAATTAATTGAAAATGCTGGATGCAAACTATTATTTCTTCCACCATATTTTCCTAATTTAAATCTAATTGAACATTTTTGATTTGCTATAAAACATAATATAAGAAAAATATTACCAAATTATTGACCAAATATTAAAAAAGCGATTGATTTTGTTTTTCAAGATATGAGTAAACATTACTTTAGTTAGCTATAAATAATCTCCTAAAATTTATTAATATAATTTTATCATTTTATTTATATCATTATTATAATTTAATTTTAATGTAAATACATTAAATACATTAAATAAATAATAACATTTTAATAAAATAATAATTAAATTTTTATTTTTCCAAAATATCTTTGGAATTAGGGTTTTGAGCATCCATCATTTGTTTATAAATTGTATCGCGGTATTTTACACAACCATCAATAACATTATCTAAAGGATTTTGAACAACACGTACTTCTAAAATTTCTCCAGCACATCTTTGAATAATAGGTTCTATATAATTTTCATTTTTAATCTCAATAAAATATTCTTTAGATAATTATTCTTTAATGAATTCATGGATTTTTGGATGGGTTACACTTTATTGGACACTAATTACGTAAACAAGTGAACAAATTAGTTAAAAGAAAGAAATTATAATTATGGTCAATATTAACTCATATTCAGATGAATTTAAAAAATAAATAGTAGATTTATATCAAAGTGGTAAGTCAGTGTCTTGTCTTGCTAAAGAGTACAATGTTACAAGAGCAGCTACTTATAATTGAATTAAGCAATTTACTAATTCAGGCAGTTTTAAAACTAAATATAACCGTTCTGTTGAAGAAAATGAATTAATTAAATTAAGAAAAGAATTAAAACAATTACGAATGGAAAATGATATTTTAAAGCAAGCAGCACTAATAATAGGCAGAAAATAGAAATTATTACTAAAAATAAAGTTAAATATAAAATTCGTACAATGTGTCGTTTTTTAAAAATATCTAAATCAACATATTATTTTAATTTCAAGAAAAAAGAAGATAAAATTCAAAATAATGTATGATGAAGCTGTTATTAGTGCTTTTAAAGAAAATAAAGAAACTTATGGAACAAGAAGATTAAAAGTTGTTCTAAAAGAAAAGAAAATTAATTTATCAAGACGAAAAATTAAAAAAATTATGAATAAACATAATTTAATATCAAAATACACTAAATTATCATACAAAAATTATCATAATAAAGTCAATGATAGTCAAATTACTAATCTTGTTAATAGAGACTTTAATAATAGGCTTAAAAATGAAGTTATTGTTAGTTATTTAACTTATGTTCAAGTTAATGATAAATGAAACTATATTTGCTTATTAATCGACCTGTACAATCGCGAAATTATTGAACATAGTGTAGTACTAAAAAAGATGCATAATCAGTATATCAAGCATTTATGTGCACAAATCGTTGTTTAAAAAATATTGAAATATTTCATAGCGATCGCGGTAATGAATTTAATAATAAAACTATTGATAAAATTTTATTAGCATTCAATATTACCCACTCTTTAAGCAAAAAAGGTTGTCCTTATGATAACGCTGTTGCTGAAGCAACTTTCAAAACTTTCAAAACAGAGTTTAATAATGATAAAAATTTTACATCATTAATCCAATTAAAATTAGAATTATTTGCTTATATCAATTGATACAACAACATAAGAATCCACAGTACTCTAAACTACTTAACCCCCATAAAACACCAAGAACAAATGTCTACCAAAAAACAGTCCTAAAAAAAGTTGCCATTCCAAAAAAATATGATGAACTATTACAATAATTTCTTTATCTCTTATTATTTTAACTCCTATTCTTAGTTTTGCTGTACCTGTAATTTTACCTGCCGCAGTAGGATTACTATTAGTTGAAAAAATTGCAATTGCTGCCTCTGCTACTGCACTTGGTACAATATTTAAAGGATTTACATCAATATTTTCGCCTGCAACAAAAAAAGTAGAATCTTGATGATATAATAAATTATGCAAAAATGAAGACAAAAAAGATAAAGAAAAAAAAGAACATCAATCAATAATTAAAAATGGCTTTTATTCCTTTATGTACTATTTTTAAATTTTATCACATAAATGGAGATAAAAGCCTATCTAGGAAATTATCCCCACATGTATATAAATCAAACACAAAATTATAGTTTCAAAACTAGGTATCTTATTGAATTTATATGCAGCTTCATTTGAATATAAATGAATATTGTGTTTTGAAACTTTTATGTGTGTTCGGAAAGTTCGTCGGATGTGTTTTCATGCAGATTCAATCTGGTTTGTGTTTACACCTGTTGATGACACATACCCAACTTCATGATTTACGATTTCATGTTTGTGATAGAAGTTTTTTGAAACCTCCATATTCCTTCCAAGAATCCGTAAATAGACAACACCCAGTAGAAATGTGTTTCAATGCAAATCATAAAAGGTTTTTCTCATCTGCTTTTTTCAATACTTTCACAATTAGTTTGTTGCTGGTTTTCTCATAAACTCCAACAATCAAGGTTTTATTCAGCAAGGATCTTCCTTGTTTTTTAAAACCTACATGTGAAAGATACATTTCATCCATCTGTGCTGTGCCATCATCAATGAACCCTGCATCTTGATTCCAAATTCTAGTTCTTATTTCATGACCCATTCTTCAGGCAGTTTTCAAAGTCACTCCCAATTCTTTTGCAACATCTGTTGATGGAATTCCATGTTTGGTGTTTATTCATCTAAAGATGAGATAAAACCAAGATGTCAAAGGTGTTTGTGACTTGTGAAAAATGGTGTCATGAAAAATACTAAATGTTTGATGACATTTCAAACATCTTATTCTTCTCAAATCAGAAACATTCAAACTAGAAGAAGCACACCTGATACATTTCATTACTTTCAACTTCGCTATATATTTCAAACAATCGTTTTCATTTTGAAATATGCTATTGAATTCATTTCAATTCATTTTTTCCTCAACACTAGTACATGTGGGGATAATTTCCTTAAAAATTTAACTAGTGATAAACTAGAAACTAGATTACAAACACAATATGATATTTTAAAACAAGAACTTGACAATAGAAAAAATAAAAATCTCGAAGAACTAATAAATAACAACACAATAAATCATAATTCAAACATTCTTCTAGAAAATTCAATTATTCAATTAGAAAATAATCAAGATTTTGATTCATCTATACGAAATATAGTAAACCAACAAGAATTACAATCTTCAACAAATACAATATATCATTCAAATTCCATGTTATAATTTATTTTATGTCAAATCACTATTTTTAAAAATAGTGATTTTTTACACATTTTTCGTTTTAAAAATATATAATTTTTCTTGGGTATTTTAACAGTAGAAAAAATATTCAAAAGTAATAAAGAGAGGAGATGTAAATTATGCCATGAACACCATCTGAAAAATGAAGTCAAGAAAAAAAAGATACACATGATAAAAATGCTGATAGAATGAATAAAGCTTGAGGAGAAAAAAACGAAAGTGAAAGACGAGAAAGAGTTGCCAATGCTCTTGGATTTGAAAAAGATAAATCAAAAGTAAATAGCGAAGCTTCAACAAGTAAAAATCAAAGTTCTAATAGAAAATCACAAAAAATGTAAATATTAATATTTTTAAAACTGCACAATTGTGCAGTTTATTTAACAATTTTATTTGTATAATTTTAATTAAAATATTCAACTTAAATAAGTTTTAAAAAATAAAATAAAAGGGTTATAATTAAACTGTTCTTTGTTTATAGAACAAATAATTTTAAAAAAAATGAATATAAAATTTAAATATAAATACGAATTTCAAATAACCTTTAAAACTTTTAATTCCTTATTTTATACAAGAAATTTTTTTGTATAATTTATTTATATAAAATTAATACATTTTTTTAACTTAATTACTTTAATTTTAAAGTAATTAAGTTTTTATTTTGAAAGGAAAGTTTAGATGAGAGATAAAAAGAAAGAATTAGAAAAAGAAATTGAAATTTTTGAAAATGAAATTATAAAATTAGATGAAAAAATAAAAAACATAGTTTTAGAAATAGAACCACTACATAAAGAATTAGAATTAAATTTAAATAAAAAATCAGCTATCAAAAAATACACTTTTTTAAATGTAATTAGTTTTGGATTATTTAATTTTTTAAAAAAGAAAAAATTAAATCACAAAATTAAAGAAAATAATACAAAAATTAAATATTTGATGCGCGAAATTAGTCATTTTGATGACAAAAAATCACAAATAAAAAATAAAATAATCGAAAAATATAAAAAAATAGCAAACATAATTTTTGATAATAATATGAAAGATAATTCTAATAAAAATGATAATAATAACCAAAAACAAAGATACACAAATTATTAAAAAGCCTCAAAAAAAGATAACTCTTTTTGAAAAGAGTTATCTACAAAGAATTAATTTATTTGTACAATTCGTGCCTTAATTCTTTTTTTGTCATATGCTTGTTTTGTTCTACATTTATTTTATCTTTATTAAAACTATCTATATCTGAATAAAATACCTCAGAAGCACTTTCAATTCCAGAATCTCTTAATTTAATTTCTTGTTTTAATTCTTGATTTTGTTTCATATGAAATTCAATTTCTTCTTTTTGACTTCTAATAATATTTTCTAAAGTCACACATTGACTATCAAATTTAATATTTTTACTATCTATAAAATTAATATGTTCTTGATTTTCTTGCTCTAATTTACTAATTTTGTTTCGATTTTCTTGCATGTTACTTTCTAATTGTTTTATTTTTTCTTTCCCACTTTCAATTAGTGTTTCAAGTTTGCGATTTGATTGTTTTAATTGGTCTCTTTCTATTTTTATATCATAATGTCTTTTTTCTATCTCAAATAAAAGTTCATTTGCTTTATCATTTAATTTTTCAACTACATTTTCACATTTATTTTTTATATATTGGTAATTAAAATTAAAGTTTGATATCTCATTTTTAATGTCTCTGTTTCTATTAATTTTTCCAAAAGTAAAAAATCTAATCACAAAATTTTTAAAAAAATTTATTTTTTTACTTTCTAAATTTTTAACAATTCTTTTTTTTAAAGGTTTTAAATTAGTTCGTAATAAATTTAATTGTAATTTTATATTATTAATAGTTTCAAAAACAGAATTAAATTCAATATGTTTATCATTATCACCATTGCTATTAAGTTTTGATTTTATAGAATTATCAATATCTAATAAATAATTTTGTTCTATAAAAATAACTTTATCTTTTAAAGTTTTAAAATCAACTTTATCTTGAACTAATCAAATTTGATTTTCCTTTGTATTTGGCATGTTTTTCACTCCTTTTTAAAAGCATAAAATTTATTTACTTTTAATAAAACAAAGCAATACGTTAAAAACTATATACACATTTTATATTTACATTATATATTTTTTTTATCTAAAAGCAAATTAAAACAATTAATTAATTCTGTTAAAGAAAAATATAATTTTCATGCTATTAATTTTTTAGTTAAATCATTGATAAAATTTCATTCAATTGTATTACTAGGAATTATTGACGTAGCTTTTGATAAAAGATTACGGTATAAATTTATTTGTTTAATGGTTTCATTATAATTTTTTACAATATTTAAATCATTAATATAAAAACTTAATTTTTGATTTAAAATTTCAATGTAAGAATTATAATTAAGTGATTTATTTTTTAAAGCTAATAATTTAATTATTTGTTCATGCATCAATTTTTGTATTTCAAAAAAATAAATACTTCAATCTTGTTTATCTAAAAAATATCTGATTTTTTCCAATTATATTTTAGTATTATAGCTAACTAAATTAATGTTTACTCATAAATAATGTAAAATAATACTATTTAATTTAAACAGTTTTTGAATTTAAAAGTACAATTCAGCAATATTTAAAATAGATTAGGAAGATTAAATTATACCAAAACCATACAGTGAAGACTTACGAAGAAAAGTAATAGAAGCCTATGAAAGTAAAAACATGAAAATTAAAGAAATTTGTAAAGTGTTCAATATTACTAAAAAGACTTTATTCTTATGAAGAAAAAGAAAAAAAGAAACTGGGCATATAAAACCAATTTTAAATTATCAAAAAGGACATAGCCACAAAATAAAGGATTTAGATGAATTAAAAAATTATTTAGCGAAAAATAAAGATGTTACAGTTAAAAAAGTGATTGAAAAATTTGGTGATATGACTAAAGAAACAGTTTATAACTATTTCAAAAAACTAAATTATACATATAAAAAAACTTTTCTATATGAACAAAGAGATAAAAATAAACAAGAATATTTTTTAAAATAAATAGCTAAAATAATGAATGAAGATTTAGTATATATTGATGAATCTGGAATTGATGATAATGAATTTTATAAATATGGTTCATCTGAAAAAGGTAAAAGGTTATTTGATAATAAACCCGCATATAAAATAAAAAGAATGAGTATAATTGGTTCACTAAATAAAGGTAAATTAAAAGCCCTATGAGCATTTGAAGGACATTGCAACAGTAAAATTTTTGAATCATATGTAAAAAATATACTAATTCCAGTATTAAAGCATGGACAAATTATAGTTTTAGATAATGCAACGTTTCATAAATCTAAATTAAAACAACAATTAATTGAAAATGCTGGATGCAAACTATTATTTCTTCCACCATATTCTCCTAATTTAAATCCAATTGAACATTTTTGATTTGCTATAAAACATAATATAAGAAAAATATTACCAAATTATTGACCAAATATTAAAAAAGAGATTGATTTTGTTTTTCAAGATATGAGTAAACATTACTTTAGTTAGCTATATTATCAAAATTTATTTCTGATGCTTCTATAATTAATATTTTTTGATCATGATAATGGATGGGTTACACTTTAAAGTGAGGCTTTTTAATAATCTGTGTATCTTTGTTTTACAAATTTACTAGTTTAGATTAATTCTATCTTCAAATTTTATCATAAAATGAGCAATTGCTGTATTTCAATTTTGAATGGGCATTTCTCATTTTTTTGTTATATTTTCAATTGCTAAGTAAAATATTTTGAAAACTTCCATATCATTTGGAAAAACTTTTTTATTTCTAATAACTTTTCGTAATTGACTATTAACAGATTCAATAGCATTTGTTGTATAAATCACTCTTTTGATTTCTGCAGGATAAATAATAAAAACCATTAAATTATCTCAATTTTTATATCACGATTTAGCAATTTGAGGATATTGTTTATTTCATTTACTTTCAAAAGTTTCTAAAGTTTGCATTGCTTGTTCTTCGCTACATGCACTATAAATTGGTTTTAAATCTGTAACTAGTTATTTTCTATGTTTGTATGAAACATATTTTAAACTATTTCTAATTTGATGAACTATGCATAATTGATGTTCGGTTTTAGGATAAACTGATTGTATTGCTTCTGACATTCCTGTTAAATTGTCACTACAAGCAATAAGAATATCATTTAAGCCTCGATTTTTCATTTTTGTGAAATTAGATAATCAAAACTTAGAACCTTCATTTTCACTAATTCATAAACCTAAAAAATCTTTTTTACCTTATAAATCAACTCCTAATGCTATATAAACTGATTTGTTAATAATGCGTTTATCTTGTCGTACTTTAACTACTATACAATCAAAATAAACAATCGGATAAACACTTTCTAATGGCCGATTTTGTCATGCTTTAACATCATCAATAACATCATCAGTAATTTGACTAATAACACTTTCACTAATATCAGCACCATGATATAACTCTTGTAACTGCATTCTAATATCTGATAAAGTCATGCCTTTGGCATATAATGAAAGAACTTGTTGATCAAAACCATCAAATCTTCTTTGTCTTTTTGCAACTATTACTGGCTCAAAATTACTATTACGATCTCGTGGTACATTAATCTCAATTTTACCTTGTTGGGTTATTAATTTTTTTGAATTTATACCATTGCGAGCATTATCACTATTATTATGTTGATTTTTTTCATATCCTAAATAATTTTGAATTTCAGAATTCAACATTTTTTCAACTAATCTTTTTGTTAATTCTTTATATAAACCTCCCTCTTTAAATACGGTTGTTAAATCTTCATTATTTTCTAATAATAAATCTACTGCTTTTGATATTGGATCATTATTATTAATATTTTGTTTTTTAGACATACGTAACTCACTCTTTCTAGTTATTTAATTTTATTTACTATAATTAATTAAACATAGTTATTTTTGTAAGTTACACAGATTACTAAACATTACCGTTATTAGTGCTTTTAAAGAAAATAAAGAAGCTTATGGAACAAGAAGATTAAAAGTTGTTCTAAAAGAAAAGAAAATTAATTTATCAAGACGAAAAATTAAAAAAATTATGAATAAACATAATTTAATATCAAAATACACTAAATTATCATACAAAAATTATCATAATAAAGTCAATGATAGTCAAATTACTAATCTTGTTAATAGAGACTTTAATAACAGGCTTAAAAATGAAGTTATTGTTAGTGATTTAACTTATGTTCAAGTTAATGGTAAATGAAACTATATTTGCTTATTAATCGACCTGTACAATCGCGAAATTATTGGACATAGTGTAGGTACTAAAAAAGATGCATCATTATTATATCAAGCATTTATTTGCTCAAATCGTTGTTTAAAAAATATTGAAATATTTTATAGCGATCGCGGTAATGAATTTAATAATAAAAGTTTATCAATAGTTTTATTAGCATTCAATATTACCCACTCTTTAAGCAAAAAAGGTTGTCCTTATGATAACGCTGTTGCTGAAGCAACTTTCAAAACTTTCAAAACAGAGTTTAATAATGATAAAAATTTTACATCATTAATCCAATTAAAATTAGAATTATTTGCTTATATCAATTGATACAACAACATAAGAATCCACAGTACTCTAAACTACTTAACCCCCATAAAACACCAAGCACAAATGTCTACCAAAAAACAGTCTTAAAAAAAGTTGCCATTCCAGTCTTGCATATATAGCAAATTTGAAAGAAAACAAATGTATTAGGTGTTTTAGTTTTAATTTGAATACTTCTGATTTAAAAAGAATAAGATGTTTGAAATGTCATCAAACATTTAGTATTTTTCATGACACCATTTTTCACAAGTCACAAACACCTTTGACATCTTGGTTTTATCTCATATTTAGATGAATAAACACAAAGCATGGTATACTATCAATAGATGTTGCAAGGGAATTGTGTGTGACATATAAAACAGCTTGAAAAATGGTGTCATGAAATCAGAACTAGAATTTGGAATCAAGATGCAGGGTTCATTGATGATGGCACAGCACAGATGGATGAAATGTATCTTTCACATGTAGGTTTTAAAAAACAAGGAAGATCCTTGGTGAATAAAACCTTGATTATTGGAATTTATCAAAAAACAACCAATAATTTAATTGTAAAAGTATTGAAAAACGCAAAGAGTAAAAATCTTTTGCAGTTTGCAAGAAACCACATTTCTTCAAAATGTCTTGTATATACTGATTCTTGAAAAGGATATTGCGATTTTAAATCAGTTTTTACTAAGCATGAAACAGTTAACCATCAAGATGGCTATGTTTCAAAAACTGGTGTAAATACCAACCAAATTGAATCAGTTTGAAAACATATAAGAAGAACATTTAAAACACATATCAAAGTTGCAAAACATCATGTTAATTTATATGCTAAAGAGGCTGCATATAAATTCAATAAGATACCTAGTTTTGAAACTGTAATGCTATGTTTGATTTAAAAATGTGAGGAGAAGTCCGTAGATAGGCTTTTATCTCCATTTATGTGATAAAATTTAAAAATAGTATATAAAGGGATAAAAGCCTAAATTAAATAAAAACATAATTTTTACTTCCTTTCTTTTTTTATAAACTTTAAAAAAGAAAAACGACATTTTATGTTACATCTAGAATGTCGTTTGCAAAAAAATATGAAAAAATATATAATTTAAATGCAGGTTGGACTTTAGTAGGTAACCTGTCAGCAATAGGGTATCTTGTAAATACGCCTGTTGCATTTTTATTTTTAAGTTTGGTTTTATTATATACTTTTCTAATTTAAAAACAAATAATAATTACATTTTGGGTGATTTAGAAAGTTTAGATTTACTTACTGATGATTTTGAATCTTGTAAGTTTTTTAATCTCTCAGCTTGTCTTTCACTTTCAGCAAGTAATAAATCAAGTTTTCTACTTTGTTGTTTTGCTTCATGTAATAATTTTTTTTCTTTTGCTTCTTTATCCATAACAAAATATGCTCCTTTTAATAGAAAAAACTTAGATTATTTTTTTCTACATTGTAAAATATCCATAAATAGTATAAAACTTTTTTCAAAAAAAACAAAATGGAATGTCTACCAAAAAACAGTCCTAAAAAAAGTTGCCATTCCATAAAAATTCAATTTTTTCAAGTTTAGATGAAAAACATTATACACCTAAAAGTATTTTTATTGAAAAATAAATTGAAAATAATTCTATTTGATTATTACCACTAGAAAGATATAAAATAGGTTTATCATTTTATAATAAAAATTATGAAATTAATTGTATTCAAAGATTATTTGATATAAAAGAAGATCAATTATTAAATAAAGTAACTCAACTTGAAGATAAATTAAAAATAAAATCAGCTTTAAATCAATTAAAATTAAATAAGAATAAAAAAATTTAATTAAAAAATAATAATTTTTTAACTATATTAAATTTATTGAATTTGAAAAAATATTTTCAAATTCAATAAATCAAAAGTATAATAAAAAATTAAATATTGAAAAATTAAAGATAATATTGAAGAACTATTAGATAAAGATTAATTTGAATTGATTGCAATAATAGAATCTAAAGTTGAATCAAAGTTAAAAGATAAAAAATATCAAACAATATCTTTTTTAAGAGATATAATGACTCATTATTATAAATTTTATTTTAAATTAATAAAAAGAAAAATATAAAAATGATTGTTTAAAGAGATAAAATTTTACAAATATACGATAATTTTAAAAATTTATTTCAAACTTATTTTGGCGGAGATAGGATTGATTTTAAACATATAATTACTCAAATGATTTCTAATATTGACGATTGAAAATTATTTTTTAAAATTATAAATTTAATTATTGAAAAAGAAAATATTGATTATAATAACAAAAATGGTTTATTAAAAATAATACTTAATAAACAAATTATTAATAATAGACAAGAACTAATTTTTTCTAAAATTGCTAATTGAATTAATGAAAGAAAAGATACTTATTATTGTTCATATGAATAATATATTAAAGATATGCAAAATTTATTAGTTTTAATTAGTGAGTTTGTAGATAATTATGATATTGAAATAAGTATAATTAAAAAAGAAAATTTAAAACTATTTTTTAAAGAAGAAATTTCAATAGAAATCGAGAATTAATTTAATCAAATTGATAAATTAATTAATGAAAATCAATATATAACTGTTGCCAATAAAATTGAGAATTTATATGCTAATTACTTTTTAAAACACTTTTTTAAAGAATTTAAAAATATTGATAAAAAAGAAGTAATTAATTTAATATCAAACAAAAATAAAATATTAGAACAAATGAAAACAATAGAAGAATTCAATAACATATTTAGTTTAATTTAAAAAATAAGAAATGCAATAAAAGGAAAAAATAAAACATCAAATGATAAAACAATTAATTTAATAAATAATAATTTTTGAAATAATAATAGGCTTTTATCTCCATTTATGTGATAAAATTTAAAAATAGTACATAAAATGATAAAAGCCATTAAAAATAAGAAATTTGATTGTTAGAAATATTAATAAATAAAAAACTATGCTCTACCCTTTGACAAATAAAAAATAGCACTATAAGAAAGCATAGTGCTATAACAGCATAAATACTCTTTTCTTATAGTAGTTTAATTATAACAATAAATAAATAATTAAAAATAAATAATTAAGATCACAACAATACTAAAACAACTATATTTTTAAAAATTAGGCGGTTTTAAATTATCACTTGTGATTTGTTGGCTATTTTCTGTTTCATTTATCGTTTTAATTTCATTTAATAAATTCATTTTTTCTTCTTTGATTTTATCTAATTTTTGATTCCATTTTTTGATTTTTAAAATATGTGCTTGTATCTTTTTCACATTTAACTCTCCTTATAATCTAAAACCTTTATAAAGTTAATTATACAAAAATAATAATAATTTTTTATCTTGATAAATTTTATAAATATTATTGAGTAACTATTTATATTTAATGTTATTTATGTTATAAATATAATAGGATTTTATTTTATGCCACAAATAAAAAAAATAATAAATTCATTTTTAGAGAATGATATTTCAAATAAAGATATTTTAAAAACAATTGAAAACGTATCAAGTTATAATAAAAATAAAAAATTTAATAAAATTTATTATCAAGATATTATGCCACCAATGACATGTAAAGTTGAATTAGTAAGAAAATTTAGAAAACAAGCTAAGGATAAAAAATGAAGTTATACAACTTTAATGAATGAAATTTTAACTGATTGATTTAATAAGGGAGAATAAATTTTTATGAAAATGATTTCTATTTGTAATAAAAAAAGGGGGGTTGGCAAAACTACTCTTTGTAAAAATATTGCATATAAACTTGCCTTAGAAAATAAAAAGGTGTTGTTAATTGATTTAGACCCACAAGCTACAATTACTATGCAAGTTAATAAGGATGTTAAAAATGGAAAATGATATTTTAGATATAATTGCTTCAAAATCAGCAGTTAAAATTATTAATTTAATTGAAAGAACAAAATATAAAAATATTGATATAATAATGGCAAATGAAGAATTAAATAAAGTTTCAGCTACAATAAATCCAACATATTCTGAAAAAGAAAAATATTTATTATCTGATATAATTTATCAAAATAATCAATAAATATTTGAAAATTATGATTATGTATTATGTATTAATTTACTATCCTCCAACAATAAATGAATTATCTGTAAGTTTTTTAATGCTTTCAGATATAATTATTGTGCCAATTAATGAAGGATTGAATAGTATTAAAGGATTAATTAATTTACAAAATATTTTAAACCATTTTTGTAGAGAAACACAAAAAAATATCCCAAACATTAAAATTTTATTAAATGGAATTAAAGAAGGCAAAAATTTAAAGCAAATATTGAATTTATTAAATGAAAAAAAATTGAATAATTTATCTAAATCTAAAATTTCTTATTCTGAAACATTTAAAACAATTGAGAATAACTTAAATAGTATTTGAACAAATCATTATTATTAACGTCAAAAACAAGCATATGAAGAACTTATTTCAGAAATATTGTAAAATTATAAATAGATAAAAATATTTTAGGGGGTAAAAAAATGAAGAAATTACTAAGTATTTTAGGAGCAATGACTTTAATTGGAACAGCAAGTACCAGTGTTATTGCATGTGGTGGTGATGAACCAAAACCATCACCAACTCCTCCCACTCCAGATACAATAACTAACTTAAACACAATTATTACAAAAACTAGTTTAGATAATATTGAAATTTTAGGAACTGTTCCAACTACAAAAGAATTATTAAAAGGTATTAAAGAAAATAATTTAAAAGCAAATACATTGTCTGAAAGTGATTTTGATTTTGAAGTTAGTCCAACTGCAACAACTGCTACAATTGAAGGAAAAACAAATTATAAAGGTAAAGTTACTTTAACTTATCAAAAAGATACAAGAACTAACTTAAACACAATTACTCAATTAACTGGATTAGATATAACTGCTGATAATAACAAAACTTATAATGATTGATGAGATATGATTTTTAAAGCTAATGAACTTAAAGATAATAAGTCTATACAAAATGATTGATTGAATTTTGTATATGCTTCTGACAACCCAAGTGATATGACAAATATTAAACATAAAAAACAAGAAAGTGGTACTGTTTACATAGTTATTGAAGTAAACAATAAAAATTCATATTGAAAAGGAAGTACACCCAGGTTAAAAGTTACTTTAAAATAAAATTATTAATTAAGTAATATGTCTTATGAAAAAAATAAACTTTTGGAGGAAAATTTATGTCAACTAAAATTAAAAGACCAATGAATGCTTATATGCTTTTTAGTAAAGAAAAAAGAACGGAGATTATTCAACAAAAACCTGAACTTAAATCTAAAGTTGCAGAAGTGGCCAAAATTATTGGTAATCATTGAAAAGAAATGACAAATGAGCAAAAAGATAAATATGTAAAAATGGCAGAAGAAAATAAAAAAATACATGAAAGTGAAATTCAAAAATAGGGATTTTAAATTCATTTAAAAAAACCTAATTAGGCTTTTTTATTTTTTATACACCACATATAAATTTTAAAATGTTTGTCTATAAGCAAATTTGATTACTTAAAATTAATTTTAAAAGATGAAAGATTTTTTGGTGAAAAATAAAATTTATATTAAACTCATATTGGAAAATATTTAATTTTTGTATATGATTAATTAAAAATCAAAAAAATTTAATTAACTTATAAATTTCCAAAGGAGTTTTTATATGAAAAATTTATTAAAATTATTATCAATTTTAGCAATATCAACACCAATAGCATTAAATGTAGTTGCATGTGATGGAGGAGAAAAACCATCACCAACTCCAACAAGCAAAATTGATTTAAAAACTAAAATTACAAGTTTAACAACTGATATTACTGCTAATGATAATAAAAATAATAATGAATTAACTACACAAATAAAAAGTACTAATTAACTTAAATCATTAAATCCAAATTTAACAAACCCAACTATTAAATATTTTAGTGATGCACAAGGTAAAATTGATGTGAGTAATCAAAATCAAAAATCCGGAGATTTATATGTAGTAATCACTGCTAATGATAATGATACTAGTTATCAAGGTTCAACAACACCAATTAAAATAAATTTAAAAATACAAGATACTAGAATTGATTTAAAAACTATTACTAAATTAAATGGTTTAGATATTACTGCTAATCCAAGTAAAACATATAAATAATTAATTAATAATATAAATAATTTTAATGAATTTAATTCAAAACCATTAACTGATGGTTATCAACTTCAATTTTATGATTAAAATAATAAAGAAATAACAAATGAAAAACAAGAATTAGATAAAATTTCTAAAATAAGTGTAAAAATAATTAGTAGTTTGAATGATGATAATTATCAAGGTTCAACAAAAATTGATATAACTAAACAAACTATTATTTTAGATGAAGAAATGCAAAATTATTTTGAAAAGAAAACTTTACCATTAGCGGAATTCACACCTGAAAATCCTTCAACTACATCAACAACTAATAAACAAGAAGCTGTTGAAAATGTTATAAGTAGTTTAAAAAAATACAAAAAAATATGAAACAGCTACTAAACTTATTTTAGAAAGTATGTATAAAGAAAAGATTGATTTTAATAAACTTAAAAATAAAAATGAAATTTATGATATATAGCTAACTAAAGTAATGTTTACTCATATCTTGAAAAACAAAAGCGATTGATTTTGGTAATGTTTAGTAATCTGTGTAACTTACAAAAATAACTATGTTTAATTAATTCTAGTAAATAAAATTAAATAACTAGAAAGAGTGAGTTACGTATGTCTAAAAAACAAAATATTAATAATAATGATCCAATATCAAAAGCAGTAGATTTATTATTAGAAAATACTGAGGATTTAACAACCGTATTTAAAGAGGGAGGTTTATATAAAGAATTAACAAAAAGATTAGTTGAAAAAATGTTGAATTCTGAAATGCAAAATTATTTAGGATATGAAAAAAATCAACATAATAATAGTGATAATGCTCGCAATGGTATAAATTCAAAAAAATTAATAACCCAACAAGGTAAAATTGATATTAATGTGGTAATGTTTAGTAATCTGTGTAACTTACAAAAATAACTATGTTTAATTAATTCTAGTAAATAAAATTAAATAACTAGAAAGAGTGAGTTACGTATGTCTAAAAAGCCTCTAAAAATCTCTAAAACATATTACCTTATCATAAAAAAATTATCATAATAAAGTCAATGATAGTCAAATTACTAATCTTGTTAATAGAGACTTTAATAATAGGATTAAAAACGAAGTTATTGTTAGTGATTAACTTATGTTCAAGTTAATGGTAAATGAAACTATATTTGCTTATTAATCGACCTTTACAATCGCGAAATTATTGAACATAGTGTAGGTACTAAAAAAGATGCATCATTAGTATATCAAGCATTTATGTGCTCAAATCGTTGTTTAAAAAATATTCAAATATTTCATAGCGATTGCGGTAATGAATTTAATAACAAAACTATTGATAAAATTTTATTAGCCTTCAATATTACCCGCTCTTTAAGTAAAAAAAGTTGTCATTATGCTAACGCTGTTGCTGAAGCAACTTTCAAAACTTTCAAAACAGAGCTTATTTAAATGATAAAAATTTTACATCATTAATCCAATTAAAATTAGAATTATTTGATTATATCAATTGATACAACAACATAAGAATCCAAAGTACTCTAAACTAATTAACCCCCATAAAACACCAAGCACAAATGTCTACAAAAAAACAGTCCTAAAAAAGGTTGCCATTCCAAAAAATATTTTTTTATAATAGATATGTCTATATTTTGTCGGTATACCTAATTACTAAATATTCAATTTTTATAAATTAACTTTATCATATTTAATTTTTCATTACAAATATTATTCAATTAAATATAAATCGTTACCGCTGTCACCGGCAAAGACCACACCAGTAACTATATAATTGTACAATAAATATACTAGTTAGTGAACTATAAATAATATTTTTATTAAATTTCCTAAAATTAATATAGGTATATACCTATATTAATTCTAGTATATACCTATATTAATTATGTTATAATTTAAATTATAAATTATATTTAAGGGGTAAATTTATGTCAAATAGTTTAGTTGATAAAAAAGAAAACAAATTTATTAAAAAATCCAATGTAATTGTAAGAACAATTACAAATGATACATCAGGTTTATTAACTCAAAGGTTATTTAATTTTGCTATTTCTTCAATTAAATTCAATACTAATTTTAATGGTGTTGTTAGGGTAAATTTAAATGATTTTTGTATTTTTCATAATATTAATAATACAAATTTATATGAAAAAGTTGTTCATAAGAAAAAAGAAATGACAATTATAGAAAAAGAAATTGATAATATTACTAGTTTAAAATTTTGATTACAAGATAAAAATAAAGAAGAATATAGTTTTATAAATCTTTTTGAAAGAGGTACTTGATTTAAAAATCAGGGAATACTTGAATTTAAAGTTGTTCAAGATTTAATTAAAAAACATTATATTGATTTAAAAAAAGATTATACAAATATTTATTTACCTTATACAAAAGAAGTTACGAGCAAATATTCAATGCGTTTATATGAGTATTTGCGAAGTTATTTGTATATGAATGCTAAAACTAAAGGTACACCAACTTATGCACATGAATGAAATTTTGAGCAACTTTCTAAAATTTTAAATTTAAGTTTAAATAGTTGTTATTTTAAAAATATTAGTATTTTAAAAAAACAAATTTTAGAACCAGTTAAAAGAGATTTGTTAAAAACTGATATTATTTTTACTTATGAATTGATTAAAAATGGTAGAAAATATAATAAAATAATTTTAAATACGCATTTGGATTTAGAAAAATTTAATGCTCAAAATCCTGAACTTGAAAAAGTAGCAACTAAAAAAGAATATGAAATATGTAAAAAGTATGTGAATAAATCAAAGTTAACAGAAAATAATCTTAAAAAAAAACTAAAATAATTAAACAATCACTTTTAAGTGATAAAGAAGTACAAAAAATTTTAGATAATATTGATTGTGACTAATATCATAAAAAATTAAAATTGTTAATATTTTATTATTATTTATAATAATAAAATTAATAATAAAAATGCTAGTAAATTACTATTAATTTATTAATAAATATTATTTTTATTTATCTTTAGTTTTAATAAATAATATCATCTTATTTATAATTTCTGAGTTACTCATTCCAGTTTCTTTTGTTTTAGTTTGAATATAATTTCAGACATCTTCTTCAAAATATATTCCTTTAAAAACTTTACTTTTATTTTTACTTTTTAAAAATGCAAGTGAGTTGTCTTCTTTTTTTGGATAATTTTTTACTATAGGATTTTCACTTTTTTTAGTTACTTTTTTAATATTTTTAATATTTGATTGTGGTTGAAAATTTAAACCAAATAAATTTGAATTTTCACTTGCCATTATAATACACCTCTTTCAATTAATTCGTTATAAACATGATGATAAGGATTTGTTTCCAATTTCACTGATTTTGACAGAGCTAGTGGAATACCAACAATTTCAGATTTTTTTAAAGCTTGTTTACTTCGAATCTGAGTTTTTAATATTTTTTCTTTGAATTGACTGTTACAAATAAATTCAGTAAAATCTTTTGAAATTTTATAATGATCAAAATTATTTAATACTATTGTATTAATATTGTTATTTATTGTTAATTCTTTACACATTTCTTGTCATGTATTAGTTAAAAGGTTTACAGCTGATAAAGAATTAATAGAATTATCACTAACTATTATTATTTCATCAGCAATAACAAAAGCATTTTTGTTTATAATATTAATGCTTGGGTTAGTATCAATAATAACGTAGTCGTATGATTTTAAAAGTTCATAATTTTTAATAAATGTTCTTTGTAATGTTTCCTCTCTTGCTGTGCGATTGATGAGTTCTGTTTCTAGAGTTGTCATAGCAATATTATTCGGAATTATATGAATGTTTTCATGTAAATTTATATTTTTAATAATTAAATTAGATTTAATTATATCTACATTTTTCTCAAATAGTTTTTTTGATGAACTACTTGAATTAGTTATTTTAAAATTATTTGAAAGGTTAGCTTGTGGATCTAAATCAATTAGTAAAACCTTTTTATTATTGAATGCTAGTATGCCTGCTAAATTAAATGTAAAGTTAGTTTTTCCAACTCCACCTTTTAATGCACCAACAGTAATAATTTTCATATAACAAATCCTCTTATCATATTATTATATTAATATTAAATTTAATAATAAATATAATATTAATATAATAACATTTTTGATTATATTTTTAATAATAATATAATTATTATTAAAAATATTAAAATTGCTAGTAATTTTAATAGTAAAAAAATATGAATATTTATATGACTATTTTTTAAAAAATAGTCATTAATTAAAATATTCATTATAATAAAATAAAAAATAACTTAAAATTAGAGGATAAAAACAAATATGATAAATGATTTAAAACCAGGTAATGATAAGATGAATATGATACCAATTATCAAATTAATTAATAAAAGAATTAAATTTTTCAATAAATTGAAAGTAATTATCTATGAAATTATTTTTCATTTTAACAGATAATTTTTGTTTTAATTCTTTATTGTAAGCATTATAATTCAAATTTTTATTATCTCATGATAAAAATTTAATAATTTGTTCATTCATTAATTTTTGTAAATTAAAAAAATAATTGCTTCAATCCTTTTTATCTAAAAAATATCTAATATTTTCTAATTCTTTTCTTAATTCAATATGAAAATCACTTTCTGATAAATCAATTATTATTTTTTTGATATTTTTATAAAATCAAAAAAATAAATCTTTAATCAATATTTTTACTAATTGTTTTGATGGATGGGTTACACTTTATTGGACACTAATTACGTAGACAAGTGAACAAATTAGTTAAAAGAAAGTAATTATAATTATGGCCAATATTAATTCATATTCAGATTAATTTAAAAAACAAATAGTAACTTTATATCAAAGTGATAAGTCAGTGTCTTGTCTTGCTAAAGAGTACAATGTTACAAGAGCAGCTACTTATAATTGAATTAAGCAATTTACTAATTCAGGCAGTTTTAAAACCAAAGATAACCGTTATATTGAAGAAAATGAATTAATTAAATTAAGAAAAGAATTAAAACAATTAAGAATGGAAAATGATATTTTAAAGCAAGCAGCACTAATAATAGGCAGAAAATAGAAATTATTACTAAAAATAAAGTTAAATATAAAATTAGCACAATGTCTCGTTTTTTAAAAATCTCTAAATTAAAATATTATTTTAATTTCAAGAAAAAAGAAGATAAAATTCAAAATAATATGTATTATGAAGCTGTTATTAGTGCTTTTAAAGAAAATAAAGAAGCTTATGGAACAAGAAGATTAAAAGTTGTTCTAAAAGAAAAGAAAATTAATTTATCAAGACGAAAAATTAAAAAAATTATGAATAAACATAATTTAATATCAAATTACACTAAATTATCATAAAAAAATTATCATAATAAAGTCAATGATAGTCAAATTACTAATCTTGTTAATAGAGACTTTAATAATAGGCTTAAAAATGAAGTTATTGTTAGTGATTAACTTATGTTCAAGTTAATGGTAAATGAAACTATATTTGCTTATTAATCGACCTGTACAATCGCGAAATTATTGGACATAGTGTAACCAATCCAAAAAGTTGACAGTCTATTTTCATTTTTTCATCTGCACGTACATGTTAGGAGAAATCCGTTAAATAATATTTTTAAAAAAAGCGAAATAAAATTTAAAAACGGCTAACCTAACAAAAAATTTTTTGTTAGGTTAGCCACCGAGTTTATCTCGTTGCAGTGAGTTACGAAATAACAAGATCAAACCCACTATTACTTGACTTCTATTAAAAATTTTTATTTAGTCTTTCTCCCAATAAAAAAAGCAACACTTGCAGAAATAACTATAGAAATTACAAGAATAATAATTCATATTCATCAAGTCATATTTTAATCACCTTTCTAATTTAAATTTAATTTAATACAATTTTATTATAACACATTTTAAAATAAATTAGGATATCAAATATTTTTTGGAATGGCAACCTTTTTTAGGACTGTTTTTTGGTAGACGTTTGTGCTTGGTGTTTTAATTGACTATCCTCCAACAATAAATGAATTATCTGTAAGTTTTTTAATGATTTCAGATATAATTATTGTGCCAATTAATGAAGGATTGAATAGTATTAAAGGATTAATTGATTTACAAAATACTTTAAACCATTTTTGTAGAGAAACACAAAAAATATCCCAAACATTAAAATTTTATTAAATGGAATTAAAGAAGGCAAAAATTTAAAGCAAATATTGAATTTATTAAATGAAAAGAAATTGAATAATTTATCTAAATCTAAAATTTCTTATTCTGAAACATTTAAAACAATTGAGAATAACTTAAATAGTATTTGAACAAATCATTATTATTGACCTCAAAAACAACCATATGAAGAACTTATTTCAGAAATATTGTAAAATTATAAATAGATAAAAATATTTTAGCGGGTAAAAAAATGAAGAAATTACTAAGTATTTTAGGAGCAATGACTTTAATTTGAAAAGCAAGTACCAGTGTTATTGCATGTGGTGGTGATGAACCAAAATCATCACTAACTCCTCCCACTCCAGATACAAGAACTAACTTAAACACAATTATTACAAAAACTAGTTTAGATAATATTGAAATTTTAGGAACTGTTCCAACTACAAAAGAATTATTAAAAGGTATTAAAGAAAATAATTTAAAAGCAAATACATTGTCTGAAAGTGATTTTGATTTTGAAGGTAGTCCAACTGCAACAAATGCTACAATTGAAGGAAAAAAAATTATAAAGGTAAAGTTACTTTAACTTATCAAAAAGATACAAGAACTAAATTAAACACAATTACTCAATTAACTGGATTAGATATAACTGCTGATAATAAAAAAACTTATAATGATTGATGAGATATGATTTTTAAAGCTAATGAACTTAAAGATAATAAGTCTATACAAAATGATTGATTGAATTTTGTATATGCTTCTGACAACCCAAGTGATATGACAAATATTAAACATAAAAAACAAGAAAGCGGTACTGTTTACATAGTTATTGAAGTAAAAAATAAAAATTAATATTGAAAAGAAAGTACACCCAGGTTAAAAGTTAATTTAAAATAAAATTATTAATTAAGTAATATTTCTTATGAAAAAAATAAAGTTTTGGAGGAAAATTTATGTCAACTAAAATTAAAAGACCGATGAATGCTTATATGCTTTTTAGTAAAAAAAAAGAACAGATATTATTCAACAAAAACCTGAACTTAAATCTAAAGTTGCAGAAGTGGCCAAAATTATTGGTAATCATTGAAAAGAAATGACAAATGAGCAAAAAGATAAATATGTAAAAATGGCAGAAGAAAATAAAAAAATACATGAAAGTGAAATTCAAAAATAGGGATTTTAAATTCATTTAAAAAAACCTAATTAGGCTTTTTTATTTTTTATACACCGCATATAAATTTTAAAATGTTTGTGTATAAGCAAATTTGATTACTTAAAATTGATTTTAAAAGATGAAAGATTTTTTGGTGAAAAATAAAATTTATATTAAACTCATATTGGAAAATATTTAATTTTTGTATATGATTAATTAAAAATCAAAAAAATTTAATTAACTTATAAATTTCAAAAGAAGTTTTTATATGAAAAATTTATTAAAATTATTATCAATTTTAGCAATACCAACACCAATAGCATTAAATGTAGTTGCATGTGATGGAGGAGAAAAACCATCACCAACTCCAACAAGCAAAATTGATTTAAAAACTAAAATTACAAGTTTAACAACTGATATTACTGCTAATGATAATAAAAATAATAATGAATTAACTACACAAATAAAAAGTACTAATGAACTTAAATCATTAAATCCAAATTTAACAAACCCAACTATTAAATATTTTAGTGATGTACAAGACAAAATTGATGTGAGTAATCAAAATCAAAAAGCCGGATATTTATATGTAGTAATCACTGCTAATGATAATGATACTAGTTATCAAGGTTCAACAACACCAATTAAAATAAATTTAAAAATACAAGATACTAGAATTGATTTAAAAACTATTACTCAATTAAATGGTTTAGATATTACTGCTAATCCAAGTAAAACATATAAAGAATTAATTAATAATATAAATAATTTTAATGAATTTAATTCAAAACCATTAACTGATGGTTATCAACTTCAATTTTATGATTAAAATAATAAAGAAATAACAAATGAAAAACAAGAATTAGATAAAATTTCTAAAATAAGTGTAAAAATAATTAGTAGTTTGAATGATGCTAATTATCAAGGTTCAACAAAAATTGATATAACTAAACAAACTATTATTTTAGATGAAGAAATGAAAAATTATTTTGAAAAGAAAACTTTACCATTAGCGGAATTCACGAGGCTTTTTAATAATCTGTGTATCTTTGTTTTACAAAGTTACTAGTTTAGATTAATTCTATCTTCAAATTTTATCATAAAATGAGCAATTGCTGTATTTCAATTTTGAATGGGCATTGCTCATTTTTTTGTTATATTTTCAATTGCTAAGTAAAATATTTTGAAAACTGCCATATCATTTGGAAAAACTTTTTTATTTATAATAACTTTTCGTAATTGACTATTAACAGATTCAATAGCATTTGTTGTATAAATCACTCTTTTGATTTCTGCAGGATAAATAATAAAAACCATTAAATTATCTCAATTTTTATATCACGATTTAGCAATTTGAGGATATTGTTTATTTCATTTACTTTCAAAAGTTTCTAAAGCTTGCATTGCTTGTTCTTCGCTACATGCACTATAAATTGGTTTTAAATCTGTAACTAGTTATTTTCTATGTTTGTATGAAACATATTTTAAACTATTTCTAATTTGATGAACTATGCATAATTGATGTTCGGTTTTAGGATAAACTGATTGTATTGCTTCTGACATTCCTGTTAAATTGTCACTACAAGCAATAAGAATATCATTTAAGCCTCGATTTTTCATTTTTGTGAAATTAGATAATCAAAACTTAGAACCTTCATTTTCACTAATTCATAAACCTAAAACATCTTTTTTACCTTCTAAATCAACTCCTAATGCTATATAAACTGATTTATTAATAATGCGTTTATCTTGTCATACTTTAACTACTATACAATCAAAATAAACAATCGGATAAAAACTTTCTAATGGCCGATTTTGTCATGCTTTAAAATCATCAATAACATCATCAGTAATTTGACTAATAACACTTTCACTAATATCAGCACCATGATATAACTATTGTAACTGCATTCTAATATCTGATAAAGTCATGCCTTTGACATATAATGAAAGAACTTGTTGATCAAAACCATCAAATCTTCTTTGTCTTTTTGCAACTATTACTGGCTCAAAATTACTATTACGATCTCGTGGTACATTAATATCAATTTTACCTTGTTGGGTTATTAATTTTTTTGAATTTATACCATTGCGAGCATTATCACTATTATTATGTTGATTTTTTTCATATCCTAAATAATTTTGCATTTCAGAATTCAACATTTTTTCAACTAATCTTTTTGTTAATTCTTTATATAAACCTCCCTCTTTAAATACGGTTGTTAAATCCTCAGTATTTTCTAATAATAAATCTACTGCTTTTGATATTGGATCATTATTATTAATATTTTGTTTTTTAGACATACGTAACTCACTCTTTCTAGTTATTTAATTTTATTTACTAGAATTAATTAAACATAGTTATTTTTGCAAGTTACACAGATTACTAAACATTACCGATTTTTAAAAAACGAGACATTGTACGAATTTTATATTTAACTTTATTTTTGATAATAATTTCTATTTTCTGCCTATTATTAGTGCTGCTTGCTTTAAAATATCATTTTCCATTCTTAATTGTTTTAATTCTTTTCTTAATTTAATTAATTCATTTTCTTCAACAGAACGGTTATCTTTGGTTTTAAAACTGCCTGAATTAGTAAATTGCTTAATTCAATTATAAGTAGCTGCTCTTGTAACATTGTACTCTTTAGCAAGACAAGACACTGACTTATCACTTTGATATAAAGTTACTATTTGTTTTTTTAATTCATTTGAATATTAATTAATATTGGCCATAATTATAATTTCTTTCTTTTAACTAATTTGTTCACTTGTTTACGTAATTAGTGTCCAATAAAGTGTAACCCATCCATCAAAACAATTAGTAAAAATATTGATTAAATATTTATTTTTTTGATTTGATAAAAATATCAAAATGATAATAATTGATTTATCAGAAAGTGATTTTGATATTGAATTAAGAAAAAAATTAGAAAATATTAGATATTTTTTAGATAAAAAGGATTGAAGCAATTATTTTTTAATTTACAAAAATTAATGAATGAACAAATTATTAAATTTTTATCATGAGATAATAAAAATTTGAATTATAATGCTTACAATAAAGAATTAAAACAAAAATTATCTGTTAAAATGAAAAATAATTTCATAGATAATTACTTTCAATTTATTGAAAAATTTAATTATTTTATTAATTAATTTGATAATTGGTATCATATTCATCTTATCATTACCTGGTTTTAAATCATTTATCATATTTGTTTTTATCCTCTAATTTTAAGTTATTTTTTATTTTATTATAATGAATATTTTAATTAATGACTATTTTTTAAAAAATAGTCATATAAATATTTACATTTTTTTACTATTAAAATTGCTAGTAATTTTAATATTTTTAATAATAATTATATTATTATTAAAAATATAATTAAAAATGTTATTATATTAATAATAAATATAATAATATGATAAGAGGAGTTGTTATATGAAAATTATTACTGTTGGTGCATTAAAAGGTGGAGTTGGAAAAACTAACTTTACATTTAATTTAGCAGGCATACTAGCATTCAATAATAAAAAGGTTTTACTAATTGATTTAGATCCACAAGCTAACCTTTCAAATAATTTTAAAATAACTAATTCAAGTAGTTCATCAAAAAAACTATTTGAGCAAAATGTAGATATAATTAAATCTAATTTAATTATTAAAAATATAAATTTACATGAAAACATTCATATAATTCCGACTAATATTGCTCTGACAACTCTAGAAACAGAACTCATCAATCGCACAGCAAGAGAGGGAACATTACAAAGAACATTTATTAGAAATTATGAACTTTTAAAATCATACGACTACGTTATTATTGATACTAACCCAAGCATTAATATTATAAACAAAAATGCTTTTGTTATTGCTGATGAAATAATAATAGTTAGTGATAATTCTATTAATTCTTTATCAGCTGTAAACCTTTTAACTAATACATGACAAGAAATGTGTAAAGAATTAACAATAAATAACAATATTAATACAATAGTATTAAATAATTTTGATCATTATAAAATTTCAAAAGATTTTACTGAATTTATTTGTAACAGTCAATTCAAAGAAAAAATATTAAAAACTCAGATTCGAAGTAAACAAGCTTTAAAAAAATCTGAAATTGTTGGTATTCCACTAGCTCTGTCAAAATCAGTGAAATTGGAAACAAATCCTTATCATCATGTTTATAACGAATTAATTGAAAGAGGTGTATTATAATGGCAAGTGAAAATTCAAATTTATTTGGTTTAAATTTTCAACCACAATCAAATATTAAAAATATTAAAAAAGTAACTAAAAAAAGTGAAAATCCTATAGTAAAAAATTATACAAAAAAAGAAGACAACTCACTTGCATTTTTAAAAAGTAAAAATAAAATTAAAGTTTTTAAAGGAATATATTTTGAAGAAGATGTCTGAAATTATATTCAAACTAAAACAAAAGAAACTGGAATGAGTAACTCAGAAATTATAAATAAGATGATATTATTTATTAAAACTAAAGATAAATAAAAATAATATTTATTAATAAATTAATAGTAATTTACTAGCATTTTTATTATTAATTTTATTATCATTTATAATAATAAAATATTAACTATTTTAATTTTTTATGATATTAGTCACAATCAATATTATCTAAAATTTTTTGTACTTCTTTATCACTTAAAAGTGATTGTTTAATTATTTTAGTTTTTTTTAAGATTATTTTCTGTTAACTTTGATTTATTCACATACTTTTTACATATTTCATATTCTTTTTTAGTTGCTACTTTTTAAAGTTCAGGATTTTGAGCATTAAATTTTTCTAAATCCAAATGCGTATTTAAAATTATTTTATTATATTTTCTACCATTTTTAATCAATTCATAAGTAAAAATAATATCAGTTTTTAACAAATCTCTTTTAACTGGTTCTAAAATTTGTTTTTTTAAAATACTAATATTTTTAAAATAACAACTATTTAAACTTAAATTTAAAATTTTAGAAAGTTGATCAAAATTTCATTCATGTGCATAAGTTGGTGTACCTTTAGTTTTAGCATTCATATACAAATAACTTCGCAAATACTCATATAAAAGCATTGAATATTTGCTCGTAACTTCTTTTGTATAAGGTAAATAAATATTTGTATAATCTTTTTTTAAATCAATATAATGTTTTTTAATTAAATCTTGAACAACTTTAAATTCAAGTATTCCCTGATTTTTAAATCAAGTACCTCTTTCAAAAAGATTTATAAAACTATATTCTTCTTTATTTTTATCTTGTGAACAAAATTTTAAACTAGTAATATTATCAATTTCTTTTTCTATAATTGTCATTTCTTTTTTCTTATGAACAACTTTTTCATATAAATTTGTATTATTAATATTATGAAAAATACAAAAATCATTTAAATTTACCCTAACAACACCATTAAAATTAGTATTGAATTTAATTGAAGAAATAGCAAAATTAAATAACCTTTCAGTTAATAAACCTGATGTATCATTTGTAATTGTTCTTACAATTACATTGGATTTTTTAATAACTTTTTTTTCTTTTTTATCAAATAAACTATTTGACATAAATTTACCCCTTAAATATAATTTATAATTTAAATTATAACATAATTAATATAGGTATATACTAGAATTAATATAGGTATATACTAGAATTAATATAGGTATATACTAGAATTAATATAGGTATATACTAGAATTAATATAGGTATATACTAGAATTATATCTATATTATATATATCTAATATAGATATTTTAATGTCATATAATATATAATAAATACAAATAAATATAATAAATTTATCAAAAAAATTTAAAAAATTAATTAATTTTCTATTATTAACACAAAAAATAGTTAAAATTAAACATAATATACATTCTTAATTCTAGTATATACCTATATTAATTTTAGGAAATTTAATAAAAATATTATTTATAGTTCACTAACTAGTATATTTATTGTACAATTATATAGTTACTGGTGTGGTCTTTGCCGGTGACAGCGGTAACGATTTATATTTAATTGAATAATATTTGTAATGAAAAATTAAATATGATAAAGTTAATTTATAAAAATTGAATATTTAGTAATTAGGTATACCGACAAAATATAGACATATCTATTATAAAAAAATATTTTTTGGAATGGCAACTTTTTTTAGGACTGTTTTTTGGTAGACATTTGTGCTTGGTGTTTTATGGGGGTTAAGTAGTTTAGAGTGCTGTGGATTCTTATGTTGTTGTATCAATTGATACAATCAAATAATTCTAATTTTAATTGGATTAATGATGTAAAATTTTTATCATTAATAAACTCTGTTTTGAAAGTTTTGAAAGTTGCTTCAGCAACATCGTTATCATAAGGACAACCTTTTTTTGCTTAAAGAGCGGGTAATATTGAAGGCTAATAAAAGTTTATCAATATTTTTATTATTAAATTCATTACCGCGATCGCTATGAAATATTTGAATATCTTTTAAACAACGATTTGAGCACATAAATGGGTAATGTTTAGTAATCTGTGTAACTTACAAAAATAACTATGTTTAATTAATTCTAGTAAATAAAATTAAATAACTAGAAAGAGTGAGTTACGTATGTCTAAAAAGCCTCTAAAAATCTCTAAATCAACATATTACCTTATCATACAAAAATTATCATAATAAAGTCAATGATAGTCAAATTACTAATCTTGTTAATAGAGACTTTAATAATAGGCTTAAAAATGAAGTTATTGTTAGTTATTTAACTTATTTTCAAGTTAATGGTAAATGAAAATATATTTGCTTATTAATCGACCTGTACAATCGCGAAATTATTGGACATAGTGTAGGTACTAAAAAAGATGCATCATTAGTATATCAAGCATTTATGGAGGATTTTTAATAATCTGTGTATCTTTGTTTTACAAAGTTACTAGTTCAGATTAATTCTGCCTTCAAATTTTATCATAAAATGAGCAATTGCTGTATTTCAATTTTGAATGGGCGTTGTTCATTTTTTTGTTATATTTTCAATTGCTAAGTAAAATATTTTGAAAACTGCCATATCATTTGGAAAAACTTTTTTATTTATAATAACTTTTCGTAATTGACTATTAACAGATTCAATAGCATTTGTTGTATAAATCACTCTTTTGATTTCTGCAGGATAAATAATAAAAACCATTAAATTATCTCAATTTTTATATCACGATTTAGCAATTTGAGGATATTGTTTATTTCATTTAATTTCAAAAGTTTCTAAAGCTTGCATTGCTTGTTCTTCACTACATGCACTATAAATTTGTTTTAAATCTGTAACTAGTTATTTTCTATGTTTGTATGAAACATATTTTAAACTATTTCTAATTTGATGAACTATGCATAATTGATGTTCGGTTTTAGGATAAACTGATTGTATTGCTTCTGACATTCCTGTTAAATTGTCACTACAAGCAATAATAATATCATTTAAGCCTCGATTTTTCATTTTTGTGAAATTAGATAATCAAAACTTAGAACCTTCATTTTCACTAATTCATAAACCTAAAAAATCTTTTTTACCTTCTAAATCAACTCCTAATGCTATATAAACTGATTTGTTAATAATGCGTTTATCTTGTCGTACTTTAACTACTATACAATCAAAATAAACAATCTGATAAACACTTTCTAATGTCCGATTTTGTCATGCTTTAACATCATCAGTAATTTGACTAATAACACTTTCACTAATATCAGCACCATGATATAACTCTTGTAACTGCATTCTAATATCTGATAAAGTCATGCCTTTGGCATATAATGAAAGAACTTGTTGATCAAAACCATCAAATCTTCTTTGTCTTTTTGCAACTATTACTGGCTCAAAATTACTATTACGATCTCGTGGTACATTAATATCAATTTTACCTTGTTGGGTTATTAATTTTTTTGAATTTATACCATTGCGAGCATTATCACTATTATTATGTTGATTTTTTTCATATCCTAAATAATTTTGCATTTCAGAATTCAACATTTTTTCAACTAATCTTTTTGTTAATTCTTTATATAAACCTCCCTCTTTAAATACGGTTGTTAAATCCTCAGTATTTTCTAATAATAAATCTACTGCTTTTGATATTGGATCATTATTATTAATATTTTGTTTTTTAGACATACGTAACTCACTCTTTCTAGTTATAGCTAACTAAAGTAATGTTTACTCATATCTTAAAAAACAAAATAAATAGATTTTTTAATATTTGGTCAATAATTTGATAGTATTTTTCTTATATTATGTTTTATAGCAAATCAAAAATGTTCAATTGGATTTAAATTAGGAGAATATGGTGGAAGAAATAATAGTTTGCATCCAGCATTTTCAATTAATTGCTTGTGTTAATTTAGATTTATGAAACGTTTCATTATCTAAAACTATAATTTGTCCATGCTTTAATACTGGAATTAGTATATTTTTTACATATGATTCAAAAATTTTACTGTTGCAATGTCCTTCAAATGCTCATAGGGATTTTAATTTACTTTTATTTAGTGAACCAATTATACTCATTATTTTTATTTTATATGCGGATTTATTATCAAATAATCTTTTACCTTTTTCAGATCAACCATATTTATAAAATTCATTATCATCAATTCCAGATTCATCAATATATACTAAATCTTCATTCATTATTTTAGCTATTTCTTTTAAAAAATCTTATTGTTTATTTTTATCTCTTTGTTCATATAGAAAAGTTTTTTTTATATGTATAATTTAGTTTTTTGAAATATTTATAAACTGTTTATTTAGTCATATCACCAAATTTTTCAATCACTTTTTGAACTGTAACATCTTTATTTTGCGCTAAATAATTTTTTAATTCATCTAAATCCTTTATTTTGTGGCTATGTCTTTTTTGATAATTTAAAATTGGTTTTATATGCCCAGTTTCTTTTTTTCTTTTTCTTCATAAGAATAAAGTCTTTCTAGTAATATTGAACACTTTACAAATTTCTTTAATTTTCATGTTTTTACTTTCATAGGTTTCTATTACTTTTCTTCGTAAGTCTTCACTTTATGGTTTTGGCATAATTTAATCTTTCTAATCTATTTTAAATATTGCTGAATTGTACTTTTAAATTCAAAAACTGTTTAAATTACATATTATTATTTTACATTATTTATGAGTAAACATTACTTTAGTTAGTTATATTTAATTTTATTTACTAGAATTAATTAAACATAGTTATTTTTGTAAGTTACACAGATTACTAAACATTACCGAAAATTGAACAATACTGTATGAATTTGTAAATAATCCAATGGCACTTTTTTTCTAATATGTCTAAAAGAGTGATTTATACAACAAATGCTATTGAATCTGTTAATAGTCAATTACGAAAAGTTATTAGAAATAAAAAAGTTTTTCCAAATGATATGACAGTTTTCAAAATATTTTACTTAGCAATTGAAAATATAACAAAAAAATGAACAATGCCCATTCAAAATTGAAATACAGCAATTGCTCATTTTATGATAAAATTTGAAGGCAGAATTAATCTGAACTAGTACTTTGTAAAACAAAGATACACAGATTACATAAAAGCCTCAAATCAATACTATCCAATAATAATTTTAATCCTGTAATAGTTCCTAAAAGCCTCTTAGTAATTTCTACTTGTTAAATTTTTATAACTTTTTATATTTTCTAAATTTGATAAATATTGTTCATTATTTATTTCTTTTGAAAAATCATTATTTCATTTTAATTTATTATTATCAGTGATTTTTCTTTTTTGTTTTTTATTAACATCAAAGTTTATTTTTAAAGGATCATATTCATAAACATTACCATCATTTGAACCAAAATAAACTTTATTATTTAAAACAACTCCAGAAGAAAACATAACATTACCTGTATTAATAACTTTTTTTGATTGTTGAGACCAAGAATCATATTCATAAACATTACCATCAGATGAACTAAAATAAACTTTATTATTTAAAACAACTCCAGAATAAAAAACAAAACTACCTGTAGTAATAACTTTTTTTGATTGTTGAGAAGAAGGATCATATTCATAAACATTACCATTAAATAAACCAAAATAAACTTTATTATTTAAAACAACTCTAGAATTCCAAACAGCATTACCTGTAGTAATAACTTTTTTTGATTGTTGAGAAGAAGGATCATATTCATAAACATTACCATCATTTGAACCAAAATAAACTTTATTATTTAAAACAACTATAGAACTCCAAACAGCATTACCTGTAGTAATAACTTTTTTTGATTGTTGAGAACAAGAATCATATTCATAAACATTACCATCATTTGAACCAAAATAAACTTTATTATTTAAAACAACTCCAGAATTACTAAAATAATCACCTGTAGTAATAACTTTTTTTGATTGTTGAGACCAAGAATCATATTCATAAACATTACCATCATTTGAACCAAAATAAACTTTATTATTTAAAACAACTCCAGAATTACTAAAACGATTATCTGTAGTAATAACTTTTTTTGATTGTTGAGACCAAGAATCATATTCATAAACATTACCATCATTTGAACCAAAATAAACTTTATTATTTAAAACAACTCCAGAAGAACAAACAACACTATCTGTAGTAATAACTTTTTTTGATTGTTGAGAAGAAGTATCATATTCATAAACATTACCATCATTTGAAACAAAATAAACTTTATTATTTAAAACAACTCCAGAAGAACAAACAGCACTACCTGTAGTAATAACTTTTTTTGATTGTTGAGAAGAAGGATCATATTCATAAACATTACCATCATTTGAACCAAAATAAACTTTATTATTTAAAACAACTACAGAAGAACAAACATCATTACCTGTAATAATAAAATTTTTTATTACATTTCTTGTGTCTAAACTATAAGTAACTATAACTTCACCTTTGTATTTTGTTGAGTTTCTTTTTGAAGTTAAAGTAGCTGATATTTTATTTGAATTAATATTTATATCAACTTCATTTTGAATACTTGTTGGTAGTTTAGATTCAATCATTTGTTCAGTTAAATCTTGACCATTAGTTTCGATAGTAGTTAAGTTTCTTTTGTTTTCTGCTAATTCTATTTTTAAGTCTTTTCTTGTGTCTAAACTATAAGTAACTATAACTTCACCTTTGTATTTAGCATTAGGTGTTGATTTAGCTGTTATTGTAGTTGTAGTAGATGAATTAATTTTAATATCAATTTGAGATATATCAATAGTTTTTTTGATAAGTTCATTTTCAATCATTTGTTCAGTTAAATCTTGACCATTAGTTTCGATAGTAGTTAAGTTTCTTTTGTTTTCTGCTAATTCTATTTTTAAGTCTTTTCTTGTGTCTAAACTATAAGTAACTATAACTTCACCTTTGTATTTTGTTGAGTTTCTTTTTGGTTTTAAGGTAGCTGATATTTTATTTGAATTAATATTTATATCAACTTCATTTTGAATACTTGTTGGTAGTTTAGATTCAATCATTTGTTCAGTTAAATCTTGACCATTAGTTTCGATAGTAGTTAAGTTTCTTTTGTTTTCTGTTAATTCTATTTTTAAGTCTTTTCTTGTGTCTAAACTATAAGTAACTATAACTTCACCTTTGTATTTTGTTGAGTTTCTTTTTGGTTTTAAGGTAGCTGATATTTTATTTAAATTAATATTTATATCAACTTCATTTTGAATACTTGTTGGTAGTTTAGATTCAATCATTTGTTCAGTTAAATCTTGACCATTAGTTTCGATAGTAGTTAAGTTTCTTTTGTTTTCTGCTAATTCTATTTTTAAGTCTTTTCTTGTGTCTAAACTATAAGTAACTATAACTTCACCTTTGTATTTTGTTGAGTTTCTTTTTGGTTTTAAGGTAGCTGATATTTTATTTGAATTAATATTTATATCAACTTCATTTTGAATACTTGTTGGTAGTTTAGATTCAATCATTTGTTCAGTTAAATCTTGACCATTAGTTTCGATAGTAGTTAAGTTTCTTTTGTTTTCTGCTAATTCTATTTTTAAGTCTTTTCTTGTGTCTAAACTATAAGTAACTATAACTTCACCTTTGTATTTTGTTGAGTTTCTTTTTGGTTTTAAGGTAGCTGATATTTTATTTGAATTAATATTTATATCAACTTCATTTTGAATACTTGTTGGTAGTTTAGATTCAATCATTTGTTCAGTTAAATCTTGACCATTAGTTTCGATAGTAGTTAAGTTTCTTTTGTTTTCTGCTAATTCTATTTTTAAGTCTTTTCTTGTGTCTAAACTATAAGTAACTATAACTTCACCTTTGTATTTTGTTGAGTTTCTTTTTGGTTTTAAGGTAGCTGATATTTTATTTGAATTAATATTTATATCAACTTCATTTTGAATACTTGTTGGTAGTTTAGATTCAATCATTTGTTCAGTTAAATCTTGACCATTAGTTTCGATAGTAGTTAAGTTTCTTTTGTTTTCTGCTAATTCTATTTTTAAGTCTTTTCTTGTGTCTAAACTATAAGTAACTATAACTTCACCTTTGTATTTTGTTGAGTTTCTTTTTGGTTTTAAGGTAGCTGATATTTTATTTGAATTAATATTTATATCAACTTCATTTTGAATACTTGTTGGTAGTTTAGATTCAATCATTTGTTCAGTTAAATCTTGACCATTAGTTTCGATAGTAGTTAAGTTTCTTTTGTTTTCTGCTAATTCTATTTTTAAGTCTTTTCTTGTGTCTAAACTATAAGTAACTATAACTTCACCTTTGTATTTTGTTGAGTTTCTTTTTGGTTTTAAGGTAGCTGATATTTTATTTGAATTAATATTTATATCAACTTCATTTTGAATACTTGTTGGTAGTTTAGATTCAATCATTTGTTCAGTTAAATCTTGACCATTAGTTTCGATAGTAGTTAAGTTTCTTTTGTTTTCTGCTAATTCTATTTTTAAGTCTTTTCTTGTGTCTAAACTATAAGTAACTATAACTTCACCTTTGTATTTTGTTGAGTTTCTTTTTGGTTTTAAGGTAGCTGATATTTTATTTGAATTAATATTTATATCAACTTCATTTTGAATACTTGTTGGTAGTTTAGATTCAATCATTTGTTCAGTTAAATCTTGACCATTAGTTTCGATAGTAGTTAAGTTTCTTTTGTTTTCTGCTAATTCTATTTTTAAGTCTTTTCTTGTGTCTAAACTATAAGTAACTATAACTTCACCTTTGTATTTTGTTGAGTTTCTTTTTGGTTTTAAGGTAGCTGATATTTTATTTGAATTAATATTTATATCAACTTCATTTTGAATACTTGTTGGTAGTTTAGATTCAATCATTTGTTCAGTTAAATCTTGACCATTAGTTTCTATAATACCTAGATTTTTATTTATTATTAGATTTGAAATATCTAATAAATTTATTTCTTCTAACTCTTTTTCTTTTAAAATAAAATTTATTTCACAATTATCACTACTATCATCATTATCAAAAATGTTTTTAAAAATAGAAGCAATACCCCCAAGACCTGCACCAATACCCCCAAGAGTTACAGCAATACTTCCTAAAGAAGTTGCAGCTGCTGTAATAGTTGCTATTGATGCAGCACCACATGCAATACCCCCAGCAATACCCCCAAGAGTAGAACCCAAATTAGAAATTTGAGAACTAATATCTTTAGTTTTTGAAGAAAAATCATCAATTTTATCATTTATTTTTTTTATTTTTTCTTCTGCTTTTTTTTCTTTTTTCTTATTTGGTTTTTCTGTTGTAGTAGTTGACGGAGTTGAAGTTGTTGCTGGTTTTTCTGTTGTAGTAGTTGACGGAGTTGAAGTTGTTGCTGGTTTTTCTGTTGTAGTAGTTGTTGTATTATTAATTATATTTTTTCCAATATAAAAATGATAAATTTCTTCTTTATTATTTGTTTGATTTATAAAATATGCATTATTTTTATCATTAAATAAAATATTTTTTATTGGTTTTTTAAAAATATTTAATTTTTTAACAAAAAAATTATTTAAACTTAAATGATAAATTTCTTCTTTATTATTTAAAATATAAGCGTTATTTTTTTCATCTAAAATAATATCTTTTATTGGAAAATTTAAATTATCAAAATACTTGATTTTACTATCAAAAGAAATAAAATATAATCCAATAGTTGTTCCTAAATAAATTTCTCAATTTTCCGAATTGTTGTTTTTATTTTTATCTAAAATTTTTATTGCTGTGATCGTTCCTTTAATTGCATTAATTTCAGGTTCTAAATCACAAAATTTATTATTTCAATAATTATTTTGTAAATCTCTTTTTCTTTTATTCCTTTTATTTTGACATTTACTAGATTTTGATAAAATTTTTCCTAACAAAATTTGTATAGTACTTTGTCTTAAAGCTTCTGTAGTTTCATCTAATGGAATTCTATTATTCATGTATTCTTCCAAACTTGTTCATAAATCATTTCTATATTTGTTTAGTGTTCAACTAAACCGATTTAAATATCCATTACCACGACCAGAATATGATCTTGGTTTTTGATCACGAATAAATTCTGATTCAGAAGATCAATTTACTAAAAATCAATAAAGATTGCGATTAATATCATCAATAGGAGAATCATTTATAATATTCTCATCAGGAGCAGTACTTCTTCTTAAATTAATAAATCCGTCATTTATATTAATTAGATTCTTTACAATATAAGAATAAACGATTCTAAATCTTAAAGCTTCTGCTGTGGTTAAAATAACTATAGCTAAAGATTGAGCAAATTTTCCCACAGGTTTTTCCTTACTAAAATTATTTTCATTACTTAATTCTCAAAAAGATTGAACAACATCTGCTCAACCAATTTTTCTATTTTCTTCACTTATCATATCCCTGTAATCTGGACCAATTTCATCTAAAATTATACAATTAAATCCATTAATTTTTTCTAAATGTGGAGCTTTTGTTATTCCATATTGTTTTTTATATTTATCACTTTGTTTATTAAAATTAAAAGTATAATAATTATCTATTGTTCCTTTATAACTTGAAGTTAAAAAACCCTCCAAATATAAATTATCTGTTCTAAAAACTAATTGTATATTTCTTTCAACATTGTTTCGTTTACTAATATTAACTCTTATTCTAAAATGAGAATATATTTTATTATTTAATGTAAATATTCTTGAATTTTCTTGTCTTCCAAAATATGGTCCAGTATCACCTTCAAGTTCTCTAACATCAAAATGAACTCTTAATATATCTTTATTAATTAATGCTTCAATTATTCTTTGAAAACTATCTCTAAAAAATTGGGGATTTTGTTCATCAATTAACAACTCCTCAAGTATTTCAATAATATTTTCCTTTCATTTTTCATTTTCTCTCTTATTTATTTTTTTTTGATAATTATATTTATCATTTATAGTTAGATTATTTTCATAATTTTGTACATCTAAATAATTTTGATTTGATTGATTTAATAATGAATATGGTTGATTTATAATACTTTTTTGATTTATATTTTGATTTATTAAATCTAAAATTGAAATATTTTTGCTATCTCAACTTTTAATCTTTTCATTATTATTAATTGATTTAGCATTAATACCTATAGTTTCATCATTAAATAATGGTGCACTTAATAGCCACAATTTAAATCAATAATTTGGACTAAAATATTTCATAATTTTGTTCTCCTTTAAAAGCAAACAATTTTTTGTTTGCTTTTAAAGCAAGACAATTAAATTTATAAATTTAATTAATTTACTATAATTATAAAACTATAAAATAATTTGTCAAATTTTGAAAATATTATTTATGTAAATTAGACACACTTTTTGATAATTCAAAATTGGTTTTATATTCCTAGTTTCTTTTTTTCTTTTTCTTCATAAGAATAAAGTCTTTTTAGTGATATTGAACACTTTACAAATTTCTTTAATTTTCATGTTTTTACTTTCATAGGCTTCTATTACTTTTCTTCGTAAGTCTTCACTGTATGGTTTTGGCATAATTTAATCTTCCTAATCTATTTTAAATATTGCTGAATTGTACTTTTAAATTCAAAAACTGTTTAAATTACGTATTATTATTTTACATTATTTATAAGTAAAAATTACTTTAGTTAGTTATAATGAAAAAACTTGTTGATCAAAACCATGGAATGGCAACCTTTTTTAAGACTGTTTTTTGGTAGACATTTGTGCTTGGTGTTTTATGGGGGTTAAGTAGTTTATAGTACTGTGGATTCTTATGTTGTTGCATCAATTTATATAATCAAATAATTATAATTTTAATTGGATTAATGATGTAAAATTTTTATCATTAATAAATTCTGTTTTGAAAGTTTTGAAAGTTGCTTCAGCAACAGCGTTATCATAAGGACAACCTTTTTTGTTTAAAGAGTGGGTAATATTGAAGGCTAATAAAACTATTGATAAACTTTTATTATTAAATTCATTACCGCGATCGCTATGAAATATTTCAATATTTTTTAAACAACGATTTGAGCACATAAATGCTTGATATACTAATGATGCATCTTTTTTAGTACCTACACTATGTCCAATAATTTCGCGATTGTACAGGTCGATTAATAAGCAAATATAGTTTCATTTATCATTAACTTGAACATAAGTTAAATCACTAACAATAACTTCATTTTTAAGCCTATTATTAAAGTCTCTATTAAAAAGATTAGTAATTTGACTATCATTGACTTTATTATGATAATTTTTTTATGATAATTTAGTGTATTTTGATATTAAATTATGTTTATTCATAATTTTTTTAATTTTTCGTCTTGATAAATTAATTTTCTTTTCTTTTAGAACAACTTTTAATCTTCTTGTTCCATAAGCTTCTTTATTTTCTTTAAAAGCACTAATAACAGTTTCATCATACATATTATTTTGAATTTTATCTTTTTTTTCTTGAAATTAAAATAATATGTTGATTTAGAGATTTTTAAAAAATGACACATTGTACGAATTTTATATTTAACTTTATTTTTAGTAATAATTTCTATTTTCTGCCTATTATTAGTTCTGCTTGCTTTAAAATATCATTTTCCATTCTTAATTGTCTTAATTCTTTTCTTAATTTAATTAATTCATTTTCATCAACAAAACGTTTATCTTTGGTTTTAAAACTGCCTGAATTAGTAAATTGCTTAATTCAATTATAAGTAGTTGCTCTTGTAACATTGTACTCTTTAGCAAGACAAGACAATGACTTACCACTTTGATATAAAGTTACTATTTGTTTTTTAAATTCATCTGAATATGAGTTAATATTGGCCATAATTATAATTCCTTTCTTTTAACTATAGCTAACTAAAGTAATGTTTACTCATATCTTGAAAAACAAAATCAATCTCTTTTTTAATATTTGGTCAATAATTTGGTAATATTTTTCTTATATTATGTTTTATAGCAAATCAAAAATGTTCAATTGGATTTAAATTAGGAGAATATGGTGGAAGAAATAATAGTTTGCATCCAGCATTTTCAATTAATTGTTGTTTTAATTTAGATTTATGAAACGTTGCATTATCTAAAACTATAATTTGTCCATGCTTTAATACTGGAATTAGTATATTTTTTACATATGATTCAAAAATTTTACTGTTGCAATGTCCTTCAAATGCTCATAGGGCTTTTAATTTACCTTTATTTAGTGAACCAATTATACTCATTCTTTTTATTTTATATGCGGGTTTATTATCAAATAACCTTTTACCTTTTTCAGATGAACCATATTTATAAAATTCATTATCATCAATTCCAGATTCATCAATATATACTAAATCTTCATTCATTATTTTAGCTATTTATTTTAAAAAATATTCTTGTTTATTTTTATCTCTTTGTTCATATAGAAAAGTTTTTTT